>CBFIGY010000075.1:0-1466 GCA_965662235.1 uncultured bacterium | reverse complement strand
GCCGTAGGGCAATCCGGACTCATTCTGAAATCCATTGATGGGAAGGATTGGTCGGTCACAGGGGCGGGAGTCACCAACAATGCTCTTTTCCACGCAGTGTATGCGAACAGTCGATACCTAGTGGTTGGCGACAACGGAACAGTTGTCACCTCAAACGATCATGGTGAAACCTGGACAGCTAGTTCCATGGGGATTGAAAAGTGGTTTGGCAGCATCATCTACGCTGAGAAATAGGAGGAGCCGCTCTTGAGTCCTGTTGTTGTACACGTACCGCACTCCAGCACCTCCATCCCGGATGAGTTCAGAAGCCAGTTCTGCGTGTCTGATGATAAGTTGGCGTTGGAGCTGGAGAAGCTGACCGATCACAGCACGGACTTGATGGTCCCTGGCGGAGTCCGTACGATCCGCTTTCCCTACAGCCGGCTCTTGGTGGACGTTGAACGATTTTGGGAAGAAGAAGAGGAACCCATGTCCCGGATTGGTATGGGGGCTCTGTATCGCTCAGGTAGTGATCTACAGGTGATTCGCCAAGAGGTGAGTGGGGAAGCGTTTCAGACGCTCAAGAGGCTTTATGACGGTCACCACGACCGACTGGAGAGGGCAGTGGAGCACGCTCTTGAAGACTATGGGCGCTGTCTGCTGATCGACCTCCACAGCTACCCAAAAGACCGGCTCCCTTATGAGCAGGGGCCAGAAGACCGTCCGGAGCTGTGCTTGGGAACGGACCCCTTCCACACACCTGAAAAGCTGGCCGAAGCGTTGGAGGATCTGGCGAAAAATGCAGGCTTTCAGACTTTGAGGGATACTCCATTTGCTGGCAGCTTGGTTCCGTTGAAGCATTATCATCAAGAGCCCAGGGTACAGTCCATCATGCTGGAGTGGAGGAGGGATCTCTATCATGACCGGCCCGACCAGGAGTTTCAGATTGCCAAGATCCGCCGGTTCATTGGGCAGGTGGTTGAGCTAGTGGACTGAAAGCCCCTCCTCTCACTCCTTCATCCTTCCAGAAGCAATGAGCCCCCTGTAAAGCAACTCATCAACGACCTCAGAAACGCTCATCTGGTTCTCCTGGGCGATTTGCTGAAGCTTGTCTTTGATCTCACCGTGGATAGTGGCGTTCAGGACCTTCCGCCTGCCTCTGTAAATTCTCCGTGAAAACATCTCTCTCCTGACTTTAGGCTGAAGAAGTATTTTTAAATGTTACATTGTAACATAATATATGAGGCGAATGGTGTTTTTCTACCGACTTACAGTCTGTTTACTGAGCTGAAAGGACCAGTGCGGTGATGCACCCCCAGACTGGAAGCTAGTCACCCCTGAAAGGGGGCGCCGCTGGTAAAATCGTGAAGAGGAAGACAGGGAAGATCTGAGTGTGCTTCATAGAAAATAGGCTCATTTTCGACCGCAAAATCGCCCTCTCTTGAGGTTAAGTTACTGATTTTTCAGACCCCACCCCTAAGTGAGAC
>CBFIGY010000074.1:0-1515 GCA_965662235.1 uncultured bacterium | reverse complement strand
GAGCTGACCTACCTGAGTCGCCGAGGCCGGAGCCTAGAGCGTCAGGGCCTGCTGCTGGCGGCTGTTGATCCGGGGACTGTGGAGACGGTGGCGTTGGCGCTTCAGGAGCCGTTTCGGGAGCAGCTGGGCCTGGAACTGGCGCCTCCCGCTCTGTTTCAGTGGGTGTGGGGGTTTTTGGACCACCTGCGGCAGCGGGGTGCGGTGCTGCATCCGGTCATGCAGGGATACGCGCGCAGCGGCAACCTGTTTACGCTGACGCGACCGAATGAATCCTGGATGCCCGGCCTGGGCAAGCGTTCCCACCATCCCGTGCTTCTGAGCCTAGGGTCGCACCGGAATCAGGATCGGCTGCGGACCCCGCAGGGGAGCACCTGGTACCAGCAGTGGATGCAGCGCTTCCTGGTGCTCTCGGATCCAGGGCAGGTGGAGGAGGCGTATCAGGTGGCCATCCGCAGGCTTGAGGAGGCACAGGTGCTGACCCGGGTGACTCATGACGGGTTGGGAGACGTGGTGCTGCTCCGTCCGGAGGCCCTGATGCTGTGGACGCAGCCGGTGCAGTTGCAGTCGCAGCAGGGGCAGTACTGGCTGAATGTCCCTGAACCCCTGGTTCCGGCGCTGCAGGGCATGCCCTGCTTGGACGGAGAGGCGGCTTACACGCAGATCCGGCCTCTGCCGCACCGCCTTGAGCAACGGCTGGAACGCAGCGAACTGGGACGCATCTTTGCGGCAGAGCACACGGGATTGCTGAAGCGCAAGCCCCGGGAACGGCTGGAGCGTCGCTTCAAGGCCAAAGAGCGGCAACCCTGGTTTGAAAATCTGCTTTCGGCCACCCCGACGCTGGAGATGGGGGTGGACATTGGCAGCCTGTCCTCAGTCCTGCTCTGCTCCGTTCCTCCGGGGCAAGCGAACTTTCTGCAGCGGATTGGCCGAGCAGGGCGTCGAGATGGAAACGCCCTAGCGCTGACGTTGGCCGATGGAGGCAGCTCGCATGACCTTTACTTCTTTGCCGAGCCTGAGGAGATGATGGGAGGTCCGGTGGAACCCCCCGGGGTGTTCCTGGAGGCGGCAGAGGTGCTGCGGCGTCAGCTGTTTGCCTTCTGCCTCGACCACTGGGTCCAGCAGACGCTTCCCCCCAACGCCTTTCCTGAGAAGACCAAGGAGGCGCTGGACGCCTTGCTCCACAATGTGTCCGACCGCTTCCCAGGGCACTTCCAGCAGTTTGTGCAGCAGGAGGCTCAGATGCTGCTGCAGCGCTTCCTGGACCTGCTGGGGGAGCACCTGACGCCGGAGGTGGAGACCCGCATGCGGGCGTACCTGTTCCCGGAAGGGGAGGAGGATGGAATGCTCATTCGTCTCTTCTCTCACCTGCAGAAGCTGAATGAGGACCGGGACCAGTTCCGGAGGAAGATTCAGGAGCTGAAGACCCGGGTGGACCAGCTCCGACGCCAACCAGAGGACGAGGTCATTCAAGGGCAGATGGAGGAACTCCGGCGGGAACGGACGGCGCTGCAGGGC
>CBFIGY010000073.1:0-1571 GCA_965662235.1 uncultured bacterium | reverse complement strand
TCAATTGCTGTCGACAATGACACTGCTGATGCTCTTTATGACAACACGACGATCGCCTTCCTCAGCCTGAACAGCTGGAAGGCTGCGTTCGACAACAACACCTTCCAGGTTGCCTCACTGGACAACGATACGGCGGGGCTCAATGTGGCGGCGTCGGACCGAGTGGTTCGAGAGGATCATACGGATAATGCGACCCTGACTGTTTCGCTCAACAGTGAGCCTCAGGACAATGTCACGGTCTCCTTCAACTCAGACAACGTTACCTACGGCGGTAGCGCGATCCCAGAGACCCTGATCTTTGGTCCGGGGAATTGGAGCGCGTCTCGCACGGTTACCATTGTGGCAACCGATGATTTTGTGGATGACGGGAATGATTTGGCTGGAGACAACACAACCTTTGTCATCCGCATTGACAACACGACGTCTGGAGATAACAAGTACGCGCTTGGTCAAGTGGTTCTCACGGGAACTGAGACGGACAACCTGACCTTCACTGCAGTTGACAACGACACAGTCGGCATCAACCTGGTGGCCACGGACAATACGACCTCTGAAGACGGTCTGGATAACGGAACTTTATCAGTGACCCTCAATAGCCAGCCATGGCCTGGAGAGACCATTACGGTACAGCTGTACGGCATAGATGCTAATCAGAGCTCTAACGAGAACGGTAAGTATGGGATCCGTTTGAATGGCTCAGAGGGCGTTGACCTGACGTTTGATAATGGTTCTTGGAATCAAACACAAACCGTTACAATCAGCGCATTTGATGACCTTATCGATGAGGGTGTGGTTGGACCGGATAACCAAACCTTTACTGCTGCTGTTAAAAACTCTTACAGCTCATCGGGTGCTGATAGTAAATACAATGATGATAATTTAATCACTACCTACGGCGGCACCATCGGCAAGGCTTCGTACTTGGTGGAGGACAATGACACCCGAGGGCTGTCGGTGACCATCGCTGGAGACTCCTTCACGCTGGACAATCACACCATCCAGGTCTTCGACAATGGTACGGCTTCTCCCTATCTTGTGAGGGAGGACCAGTCGGATAACCTCACCATCACGGCTGTCCTCAGGTCAAAACCGACGACAACGGTCAACCTGAACTTCGAGATTGTTGATAATTCAACTTACCGTGCCAATGACACGGCAGGTAATCCAGAACTCTCTTTGGATAGGTATTCGCTGAGCTTTACAACGAGTACCTGGTCAACTCCTCAAACTGTAATTGTTTCAGCAAACGATGAACAGTTTGATCTGGATAACAAATCACTTGCCATTACCTTCTCCAGTTCTGGTGGAACTTTGTATGGCGGAAGTGATGCCCTCCAGGGACAGGTCAACCTGATCAAGGTCGACAACGACACCTCCAGCGTGGTCCTGACCACTCCGGACAATGCGACCTCCGAGGACAACGCCAGCAACACCGGCACCGTCCAGGTGGCGCTGACCTCGCAGCCTCTTTACCGGGTGGCGGTGAAGCTCCAGTCGGACAATACCACTGCCGGAGTTGAGTTCTCAGGCTCTGACACGCTGGTGTTCACTTCGGACAATTGGACGACTCC
>CBFIGY010000072.1:0-1953 GCA_965662235.1 uncultured bacterium | reverse complement strand
TCGACTCTTCGATGGTCGCCAGGATCCGGGTCTCCGTCGCCTTGTCCACAGCGTTGAGGATCTCAGCCACCGGGGCAATGCCTCCGGCCTTGGTGGCGCTGCTGCCTGCGACCTTCATCTCCTCCGTCAGCACCTCGTTCAGCTCGGTCACCACGCCAGGGGGAATGCTCTCTAGGGTTGCCATGCGGTAGACCACATCGGACTGAACGTTCTCTGGAAGGGAACGCAGCACCGATGCCTGCTGCTCCACATTGGTGAGGTAAGAGAGGATCAACGCGATCGTCTGCGGGTGCTCGCCCCGGACGTAGTTGGAGATCATGATCGGCTCAATGTAGCGCAACGCATCCAGGCCTCCTTCCTCGTTCCCTGACCGAAGGTTCCCCTCCAGTTCCTTCGCCTTGTCGGGCCCTAAGGCCTTGATGAGGGCGTTGCGGACAAAGTCCGGAGAGTTGTCGAGGTAAACCCCATCCTCCTGCATCACAGAGTTCCGGTAGAACTCCTCCAGGACAATATCCAGCTCTTCCGGAGCCACGTCCGTGAAGCGGGTCATGAAGTACCCGACCTGCTGAATTTCCTGCTCATCCAGGTTCTTCATGACCTCCGCAGCCCCTTCTTCTCCCATGGCCAGGAGGAGGATGGCCGCTTTCTTCGGACCCGTTAACTTACCAACGCTCATGTGGATTGACGACAAGAGGACGCGCCGGCAAGAGGCAGGGGTGGGGAGCACGGCATCCCAATCGACCGAAACAACCACTCCTGGGCCCGTCTGGCCCCGGCACAGAGGCTCGCTGATTCGGCACAGGGAAGCTGGCCGTTCTGTTTTGCGAAGCTGTCTATAGATAGACGAAAAGCGCTCAGAAGTACATTCCGATTTGCACCGCCCTCGTCTTTTTTTGCCGCAGCAGAAGGCCCGGACGCTCCAGAGGCGTTTGCAGGGAAATGACCTCAGCCGCCGGTGACGGCTTCAGGGGCAAAAACCCCACCTAGGAGCAGAAGGGGCTGTCGATCGGGAACAGCTGTTGCTTTCCCGTCTCAACACCTTGCCCAACAGGGTCGGCGGAGCTCCGTCGCCCTCAAGAAGGCACCGTTTTTCTCCTCCAGCGGCTTGATTCCGTCATGCGTCTCTTCTTCTTGCTGGTCCTCGGACTGGGGACCCTGAGCAGCTGCACCACTGCGCCTGCGCCCTCCACCACTCGGTACGACTGGCACTATCGGCTTCATCCGGAGACCCAGGCATGGCTCCAGCAGATCCGCGCCCAGAAGCAGGAGCTTCCAGAGGCCCAGGCCCAGCAGTACCAGCAGGAGTGCTCCCGCTACTGGGAGGAGCACCTCATCATGAACGACTACTGCGTCTCCAACCGAGGTCGGCAGTTCCTAGAGCCTCACCCTGAGGAAGCGCTCCGCTTTGCCGGTCCCGCATTCCGGGAGTGAGGGGGGCGGCTCCTTCCAGCAGAGTTGCTCCCACAAAAGGAGTCCGCGGCTAAAGCTTCAGCAAGTCAATGACCGGGATGAGGTCCGCCATGGTGGCCCCCGTGCTTCCGGTACCCATGTCGGTCACATTATTGATGCCCAACATGCCCTGCCAGTTATACCCCCAACACTTTACGGAGCTGTTATCCAACAACGCGCAGGAGTGGTCTCCTCCTGCCACAATAGCAGTCGCTGGACGGCCCAGGCTAACGACAGGAAGGGGTGAGATTGGTTGAAGACGGGGAAACGCCTCCTCTCAGAGAGGCGTTTCTGCTTGAGTGGCGTCCCCTTAGTTGGTGGTGCCAAACTGGACTCCGATCTTGCGAACCGAGCCGTCAGCATTCGGGATGCTCACCACCAGGTTCACTCCAGGCGAGCCTTCCGGAGGAGTCCCGGAAACCGCACCTGTCTCAGGATCAAACTCGACCCATTCCGGGAGCGGTGAACCGTCGGGAAGCAGTGCAGCTACCTTGGTTCCAGCAG
>CBFIGY010000071.1:0-2056 GCA_965662235.1 uncultured bacterium | reverse complement strand
TGTACGACCTCGACGCCCAAACCTCTTTGCACCTCCCTGGCCTCAACAGCCGGCTGGAGGATGGAGCCCCTGCCCTGTCGAATGAAGCGCGCTTCCTCCTATTTCACTCCAAGCGAGCGAACGGCAGAGGGGGGTACGACCTGTATCTTTACCAACGGGATCAATGAGCCGACTGATGAAACTCCTTGAGCGCCTGCATCCCTTGACCCATCGGAGCCTCCAGCTGCTGCTGGTGCTGCTGCTGGTGCTGCTGACCGGGTTGGTGCTGGTGGGATGCGAAGACCCTGGATCACGTGTGGTTGAGGTGGAAGAAGACCCGCAGCCACTCGGAGACGACACCTACGTTCCTAGCTTTTCTGCAGGCGACCTGCAGTTCGAGAACGTTTGGGTGGAAGACACGGCCGAGGCCGGGATGGAGACAAACATTGCGTTTGAAATCACCAACACCAGTTCTGACAACATCAGTCACATTGAGGTCCGGTTTGACCTGAAGCGCCTCAGCGAGGGACATGCCCTGGACCTGGACGTCAACAACGACGGCTTTGTCCCGGATTACCTGGGAGCCTACCTGGAGCTGGAGACGATTGAGCCCGGGGTGACAAGAAGCATCCAGCATACCTTCACCGTGCCCCCTCAGGTTGAGGAAGACCTCTATGCCGGAGTCTTCCGGGTCATCTATCAACCCAGTGACGGACGTAGCTCCACACAGTCTGTGGCCGCTGCTCCCGGAAGCATCATCATTGGTCAACCAACTCTGCCCAACCTACGCATCCTCTCCCATTCCTTGGGAGGACGAGGCGGCAACAGCTTTGAACTGCCCCGCAAGCAACCGCCTTCAGTGGAAGAGGCACAGCCACTTCGTCCCCCTGATGATCCGGCCTTCATCCTCAACCTAGAGGTCGAGTCCATGGCTCAGCACACGCTGGATCCGGTGGAGCTGGAGATGGACCTGCAGATCCCCGGGCTGGGCAGCTTCCCCCTGCTCTTTACTGACAACACTCCGGAGCAGGCTGTGGACGCCTCAGGGGCCGCTCGGACGGTGACCCGTTTGCGGCGCACTGGGGTCTATGAAAAGACCTGCGAACGCATTGATGCCAACGGAGCCGTGGCTCATGACTGGACGCCTCCGGAGCCAGGAGACGACGGGGTGGTCTGTGCGGGACTCTTTCGACAGCACCCCACCGGACGCGTCTATGAGGTGTTCCTGACGGAAGAGGTGGTCCGGAAGCTCTATCAGCTGCAGAAGGACCAGATCATGGAGTTGGTTGTCCGTCTGGACCCGGGCAACAAGGTGACCGAGTGGCGAGGCAACAAGAGCGACAATCAGCTGCGCCTGCCGGTCATGTTCCTGCAGCCGGCTCCGGCGCCGACCGATCGTCAGCAGGGACGTTCCGCCGACCTGAAGTTCAATGGCCCCTATGATGAGAGCATCCTTTACTTTGACACCTCCAAGCAACTTGGGGTAGATGCCTGGAATGCCGGTTACGTTTTCTACTCGGACACCAACTATCAGTGGGAAGGCTGGATCCCAGGGGCGTTCTACACCAAGCAAAAGGATGAGGTGTGGGTCACCGCCAACGACATGCGGATCTCAATCTTCAACCTCGATGTGGACCTGGATCTGAACCTGGACAACATCTTGGGAAGTTACTTTGAATACGACGTCTGGGTTCCAGCCCTCAGCCGAACGACCCGTCCTGTCAACATGATGGTGGGCAAGCACGAACTGAATTTCCCAGAAACGTACTTTGACACCTCCGGTGGACAGGGCGTGCAGCTGGATACGGGAGACGGCTCGGGAGGTCGCCGCACCGCTGCCAGCCTCCCGGTGATCGATACTGACTGGACCGATAAGATCTCCGGACTCAACTCGTTGATTGACAACGCCTGCCAAGATCTGAACGGGGGCAAGAGCTGGGCGCCCTTTGGGAACCCGGATTTTGCTGAGTTCATCAAGGAGTTCGAGGGCCAGTGCATGTACACAGACTACCCGAGCATGCTGCAACCCCGCATTTCCTGGATCAGCCTTGAGGATGAGATTCCTTACGGAACCGGG
>CBFIGY010000070.1:0-2850 GCA_965662235.1 uncultured bacterium | reverse complement strand
TCTCGAGGCGGGTGCCGTTGTCCAGCACCCGAAAGGCCGATACCGGACCCTTGAGGTCTGCAGGAAGGCGCTGATCGACTTGAGTCGGGTGCCCCTGTCCCGTGGTCAGCAGGTCCATCCGAGCTGAATCCGGGAGCGTCCGTACCAGTGACGCCTCGCCAAGGGTCAGTCCCACGCGTCCGCCGGTCGTCAGGTCAAGCGCCAGCTCATGGACCCCCAACGCCTGAGGCAACGCCGTCAGGGCGCCGGCAGGAAAAAGGTCCTCTGCACCGGCAGAGGTCCGGAGCCCCAGCACTCCACTCATCCCCGGCAGGCTCTCTCCGAGGAAGGCTTCATAGTCCGCTGATGACACCAGCAGCGCCGTCAGGTTCGACGCCTGATGCGTTCCCAGCTGCAGCTGATCCACTTCGACCAGGTCTCCGCTCAGGGACTTCCCAGGCTGAGACAGCGTTGCGCTCTCAACGGTCATCGTGTAGAGCGTGTGGTCCACCCGGTCCTTGAACAGCACCAATCCCACCTGAGCAGAGTGCACCAGCAGCTTCAACGGTTCCTGATGGAGGGTTCCAGAGACTCGGGCCAGCCCATTCCAGGTGCTTTCGGCCGCAAGATCGGTCGGTGAACGGTACTCCAGCGGGTCACAACAGGTCCGGGGTTGGGAAAAGTCGAACAGGTAGAGGTCTGAACCTCCCGCTCCGCCGGGTCGTTGGGAGTGGAAGGCCAGCCAGCGGCCGTTGCCACTGAACACGGGTGCTGTTTCGTCTCGGCTGCTGCTCAGCATGGGCAGATGCAGCGGCATCCCTTCGGCAAGGCTCACCACCTTCAGGTCCCGGTCATACTGGCCAAGCCCCTGGTTTTCGCCATTGGAGGTATAGACTAAGTAATCCCCTTTCGGACTCAGCGCGGCTGTCAGTTCATCGGCATTCGTGTTCACAAAGGACGGAAGCGACACCGGCTGCCCCGCCTGCAGGTCGTACACCCGCAGGTCCCGAGTCACCGTGTTGCCCACGCGTCCGGAGTTGAGGTGGTAGGTCAGGAACCGTCCATTGGCACTGAAACTGGGGGAGAAGTCCGACGCCAGGCTGTTGAGGTTGGGGGTGGCCAGAAACTGCTGAGTCGTCCAGTCGTAGATGTAAATGTCGGTTTCTCCCACCCCACCGGCGCGATCAGAATGGAAGGCAATCCACTTTCCGTCGTTGCTGAGCACCGGGTCGCGATCCAGGCTGGAGCTGTTGAGGCCGCTCAGGTCGAGCAATTCCTTGTTCTGGAGGTCGTACAGGTAGATGTCATCGTTTCCGGAACGATTCGAGTGAAACACCAGGTAGCGGCCGTCGCCACTGAGCGAGGGATGTCCTTCATCAGCCGGGCTGTTCAGTTGGGGGAGGTCCCATTCGCCCACGCCCCGTTCCCAGACCACCAGGTCCCAGCCTCCCAAGCCGCTGTTTCGGTTCGTCTGGTAGGCCAGCCGCTCAGCGCCATCGTCTAGGGTGGGGAAGCGCTCATCAGCGAGTGTGTTCACTTCCGGAAACTCCGAGGTAAACAGCGGCAGGGTCCGGGCGGTCGAAGCGGACAGGCTCGCTCCATCTTCCCGGTTCATCATCACAATGGTTCCGTCTGGACCTCCGGAGGCATAGTCCACCGAGTGGAACCCGATCACGTAGTTCCGCATGCGGTCAATGCCCAGCACCGCCTCAAAGGTGATGGGGAAGTCTCCATACGGGACCACTTTGACTTCATCAGGACGGAAGCTGGGGAGCACCTGCAGCGACTGATCTGGCCCCTGGAGGATGAGGTCAATGGTGTCGTTGTCGCCCAGCAGCCAACGGTCCTGAATGAGGTCGTACCCCAGCTTGACTGCGGTTTCCTCATCAATCTTCAGGGAGCTGACGGACCCGGTGTCAAAGAGGATGTCGAGGTCCGACGTGGTGTGCTCGCCCACCCGACTCTTCAGGTGAAAGGGCACCTGCAGGTCCGTGAAGCTCTGTCCGACCACATCCTGCCGGGTGCCCAGCAGGGAGTAGGTTTTGGCCCGGAAGAGGAGGGCGTCACTGGCCTGATCGAGCTGCGTCATGTGCCCCAGGCTAAAGGTCATGGTCCCGGTTTCCGGGAGGTTGAGCTCCATCGTTTCAATGGCCGGGTGCAGCTCCGAAAGGGGAACGTCCAGCAGCACATCATCCAGACTCTGAGCCAGGCCGTCGGTTCGACGGATGCCGAGGATGCCGTCGGCCTCCTTGGCCGTCAACGAACCGTCATGCTGCGAATCGGGTGACTGGATGAGCATGATCGCCATCTCGGGATCCTGATACGCCCCCAAGCGCACAGGAGCATAGGCCACGACCCCACGCCGGACCCCACTGGAGAAGGCCTTGGTGACCTCTTGGGTGCTGGCACGGATGGCGGTGTTGTCTGAGGAAACCCGGTCTTCAAAAACCAGAAGCGCGTTGGATCCGCTGTCTAGGAGCAACCGGAAGGTCTGGCTCCCCACCTCCACCTCAATGAGGGGCTGGTCGAAGCCTCCGCGTACCAGGTCAAAGGTATTTTCGGTGCCCTGGTAGGCAGGGTAGGCATAGCTCGCCGGCTCAGTGGTTCGGGGAACGGTCACCTCCGTCACCGTTCCTCCCTCATCCGCACACGCGGACAGGAGCAGCACCAGGCTACCCGCAAGCAGGAAGATCAATTGACGAACGGAAGGAGCATGCATGTGAATCCTCAGACAGAAAAAACCGCGCCTCATTGAGGAACGATGTGGTGGTAGATGCGTCGCTTCACTCGGTTATCCAACTGCCGGGTCGCGACCAGGTCCCGGAGCGTGTTTTCGTTCTCGGGGAAGGTCTCCAGCGTCTCGCCCAGCAG
>CBFIGY010000069.1:0-3327 GCA_965662235.1 uncultured bacterium | reverse complement strand
TTGGAGAACTTCATGCCTAAGCGACTTTCTTCGCGAGAAATCATCCGTGTCCTCAAGACTCACGGCTTTGAACTGGTTTCGCAAAAAGGAAGTCATCAGAAATACCGAAGCGGCGCACACACCGTGATTGTCCCTGCGCCCAAGTCGGAAATCCCCGTGGGAACCTACCTTTCGATCGTGCAGCAATCCGGGCTGAAGCGATCTGACTTTGAAGACTGATGTGGCAACACTTTTCCGTAAGAAATTTTCTCAGCGCTTAGGCGGCCTGCTTGAGTTCTCCATAATCGAAACGTGAGAGGTGCCTAATTGTGGGGGTCTTCGCTTCCAGCGACAAAAGACCTCAATTCATGCTGAAGAAGACAAGGGGTACCGCATCGGGTAGCCTCCGCCCTGATTCCCAGTTGGATCAGTCCCCCGTAGAGAGGGTTCAAACCCAATTCTCCATGAGTACATGCTCTCCATTGGGATAGCGATTTTGCCTCAAGCTACTCCCCCAAAGTTCATTCCCAAGGTATTTAAATCAGAATATCAATAAGTTGGATGCGCTGTTTGCGGTCGAAAATGAGCAGGCTGATTTCAAGTGGGGAAGTCAATCGAAAGTCATCCCCTGCTCCCCTTGTGGCCTCCGGGGTTCGGAGGAGCTGGAGTTACGGCGTTTGAGGGAGCCGCAGCACCTCTCCATACGGGAACGCCTCAGGGGGCTGCTGCCCCTCTGGAACGCCCCACAGCAGCGGCACCATCTGCGGGGGATGAGGCGGAAACGGGGCCCATCCATCGGTGAGGTAGATGAGCGCATCCGGAGGATTCCCTCCGCTGGAAGACGCATCTTCCAGCCACCTGAAGACGGGTTCAAAGCAGGTGCCTCCACGTCCCTGAAACGTCCAGTGCTGCAACGCTGGGGTGTTGGTTTCCCACGCTTCCCAAGTGGTCACTCGCTGCAACGTGTTGTCACACTCCAGCAGGGTCAAGGCGCCCCCGCTGAGGGTCCGGAGCTGGTCCACCTCTGCCAGGATCTGACGCAGCAGGGCGTCGCTCATGGAGCCGGAAGTGTCCACGGCCACCACCAGAAGCTCGGGGCCCGGGACCCCAAGTGAGGGCAGGCCCATGCCCCGCCAGAGGTGCTTCTTGTTGAAGGGGAAGGTCCGGTAGTCACTCCGACGGAGGCCTGAGATGAAGTGGGCGAGCACCGACTGCCAGGGCACCTGAGCCTCCTTGGCCCGGCTCAGCTCCACCCCCCAGGTGCCAGACAAGCGTCCGGGGAGGGGATCTCCGAAGTACCGGCGGAACTCTTGCTGCAGCTCCCGATGCAAACGCTGCTGCAGGCGTTGCTGCTCCCAGGGGGTCGGAAGCGGGTCCAACCGTGGCGGCCCCTGAAGCGAAGGCAAGTGCACGTCCCAGTTGCGTTGGTTCGGATAGGCGGGACCGTTGTCCTGAAGGAACTGGTAGATCGCCTCTGCCGACTTCCCTCGGTGCCGGGGGTGGCTCAGTCGGGGCTGCGGAAGCGTGAAGCCTAGGTCCTCCAGCATGAGGTTGGTGGCATGGTCAATGGCCTCATTCCAGCACACCGGGTCGCGGGTTCCACGACGTTCCAGGTGTCCCAGCACGTTGTGCAGCAGCTCATGCGCCAGCGTGCCCAAGAGCTCCTCTTCAGAAAGACCGGTGACAAAGTCGGGATTAACGTAAATCCGGTAGCCGTCGGTCGCTAGGGTGGAAACACCTTCTGCCTCTGAGGCCAAGGTGAGGGGGAAGCGGACGCAGGCTGAGGCCAGGTAGGGGTGCTGCAG
The DNA here is from genome assembly GCA_965662235.1 of uncultured bacterium. Lineage (GTDB taxonomy): Bacteria > SAR324 > SAR324 > SAR324 > NAC60-12 > JAYPUA01. Next base: position 1,543 of record CBFIGY010000069.1, on the reverse strand, counting down.
CATCAGCTGCAGGCGGGCCCGGAGGACCCTGGGAGGAAGCGAGGACGTCACTGCAACAAGGCTCCCTGCTGCTTGAAGAAGCGGATGCAGTGCGGGTGCGCTGCAAAGCCGGGGAACTTGCGGAGGAGGTCCCGGGTGAGGAGGACGCCCATCTCCACCGGCAGACGTCCCAGCAGCACCCCTGCCGCCTCCTGGACCCGGGGCTCGGCTCCGCGGCTGCAGAGGTGGCTGATCAGGGCATACTGGTCGCCCAGCCGCTCCGGCAGCGGCTCCGTCTCCGGGTGCTCCAGCAGCGCCTGCACCTGCGCCTCAGAGAGGGCGTCTTGCTGGAATCCTGAAAACTCCAGCGCAGCGCCTTCCCCCACCGTTCCCACCGCCAGCTCCTCAAAAAGCGGCGAGTCTCCCACCCGCTTGAGGTGATCGGACAGCATGGCCCACGAACGAGGTGAAGGAAACGCCGGTGCCGTTCCTGGCGCCTGCGAAAGCAGCTCCCGCCGGAGGCCCAAGAAGCCCACCACCAGCGGATGGATCGCCTGATCCAGCGCCCACTGACGCCAGTCGTCATAGTCGGGTTCGCAGTCCAGATGCGTGAAGCGGTTGGCCAGCGCAGACGGCATGCGGAACACCACCGTCCGGTCCTCTGCACGGTTTCCTGCTGCCAGGAGCCGCCACCCATCCGGCAACGTGTACTCCCCCAAGCGCCGGTCCAGCGTCAGCTGATAGAGACTCGCCTGCACCAGCGGCGGAGCCGCATTCAGTTCATCCAGAAAAAGCACCCCCTCTGAGTCAGGGTCATGGGGCAGAAACGCCGGAGGCGCCCAAAACGCCTGCCCCTTCTCCACATAAGGGATGCCCCTGAGGTCCGTCGGATCCAGCAGCGACGCCCGGACGTCCCGCAGTTCCCAGCCCCGGGCTTCGGTGACCTGTTGCACCACCGAGCTTTTTCCCACCCCCGGGGGTCCCCAGAGGAACACCGGCCATCGGCTCTCCAGCAGCGGTCCCAGAACCTGCGTCACTCGTGTCGGGGTCATGCGTCTCTCCTGTCAGATTCGGTTACAAGCAGTCTTTCTTAAGACACCTTAACCACTCCTGCAGGCGTCTGGGAGGGAGCTGAGGGGAGACAAGCTTGGTGCCCCCAGAGGCGCCTTCCAACTCCCCTCAGCTCCCTCCTCCCGCTCCGTTCCAACCGTTAGAGTGGAACCTCATGACTCCGGTACCGGCTCCTGCATCAAACGGGTACCGGCTCCCGGCTTCCAGAAGTACCGGAAGACGAAAGAGTCTTTTCAGATCAACCTCTTGCAGGAAAACCAGCCTCTGAAAAACGGTACCTATTATCTGCATGAACTCCGCCGCCACCTTTGTTACGCTCGGGTCCACCAATGAAATCACCTCTTCCCCGCATGAAACAGATTTTGCTCATTCACCCGTTGGCGGACGGTGTTCCCCCTTGGGTCAAGGAATTAAAAAAATCCGGCTCCCGGGTCCTTCTGGCACCTCACCTCGAGGCCGCTCTGGAAGCCCTCCGGGCCCCGCCCCCTGGGGG
>CBFIGY010000068.1:0-3601 GCA_965662235.1 uncultured bacterium | reverse complement strand
TTTTTTCTCCATTTGATACACAGATAAATGTGTCTGTTACCGACACAAGAAGCCGGTCAACTGCCACTTTCACCTGATTAATCAATCCTGCTTCGATGTGAGTTCCATGCAGCGTATGAATCACACGTAGTCCAAAAATCTTCATTGCACGGGAGTACCACCCAGCGCCCCTCCCGTGGGAGTGAACGGTTGTGATCTGATGACGCTTGCAGAGGGAGACCAGTCTGAAGTAGCTGAGAAGCGAAAAACGACGGAAGGGGATCTCGACGAACTGGGTGGCACGCTTTTGGATTTCCGTCCCTAGTGGATTCTTGAGAGGCGCCGCCACATAGAATTGAATGTCACTTTGGTGGTGAGTTAGAATCTGTAAGAGATGCTTGGCGCCCCCGCCATCATCCCGGACGCTGATGAGTAGTACCTTCATGGTTGCTGATGATTATGACAAACCTCGTAAATACCCTACCTTCATCATTTCTGAAGCAACTTCCTCAGGAACTGTTGGATGACGAAGAGGCCCTCCAGTTTGAAGCATTGGAGGTCATTCTGGAAGAGGGAATTCCTGTTTTTCGCCGTTATTCGGGTTCCGGAGGCGTGGAAGCCGAAATCGAGCTGATCTATCAGTGGGAGGAACGATACTGGTACACGTCCATGACGGAAGAGCTCGCAGGACCGTATGATTCGCTGGACGTGGCCTTGGAAGCAAGAGGGGGACTGATTGTGGAGGAGGGAACTCAGGAGATCGAGTGTGAGGAGTGGAGCGTCCCCACCTTGCTCAACAAGCTGGTGGTACACGCTCCGGCAGGACACCGGGTCGAGGTCAATGGTCAGCGTTTTCAGGTCACTGACGCACAAACCCTGACCCCGGAAACCTCTCCTTAGCGCCCAAACTGAGCAGCGACTCCCAGCTCCTGTTCAATTTCCAGCAAGCGGTTGTACTTGGCAATTCGCTCCGAGCGAGAGGCCGAACCCGTTTTGATCTGTCCTCCGCTCATCGCAACTGCAAAGTCTGCCATGAAGGTGTCTTCCGTCTCACCGCTACGGTGCGAGATGATGTAGTTCCACCCGGCTTTCTGGCACAGCTGAATGGTGGCCACCGTTTCGGAGACGGTGCCAATCTGGTTCAGCTTGATCAGCACCGCGTTGGCGGCCTTCTTCTCAATACCCGTTTCCACAAACTTCGTGTTGGTGACAAACAGGTCATCACCGACAATCTGCACAGACTCGCCCAGTGCTTCGGTCATTGCGGCAAAACCATCCCAGTCGTGCTCATCCATCGGATCCTCAATGGAAATGATCGGGTACTGCTTGCAGAGGTTCTTGTAGAAGTCCAGCATCTCCCCTGAATTCCGCGTGCCGCCCCCGGACTTCTTGAAGTTGTAATTCGTCGTCTGCTCCGAAAAGGAACTCGCGGCGGCATCCAACGCTAGGGAAATGTCTTGGCCGGGCTTGTACCCTGCCGCTTCAATCGCTTCCAGAATCACCTCACAGGCCTCTTCGTTGCTCTTCAGGTTCGGCGCAAAGCCCCCCTCGTCCCCAACTCCTGTGGCATAGCCCTTCTTCAGCAAAATCTTCTTCAAGGCATGAAAGGTCTCTGCGCCGTAACGCAGGGCTTCCCGGAAATTTGGGGCCCCCGTGGGCATGACCATGAACTCCTGCAGGTCAACGCTGTTGTCCGCATGCTCCCCACCGTTGATGATGTTCATCATCGGCACCGGCAACCGAACACCTCCGACACCGCCAAGGTACTGATACAGCGGCAGGTTCAGTGACTTTGCCGCCACTGTGGCCACAGCCATGGAAACTCCCAGCAGCGCGTTGGCGCCCAGCTTGCTCTTGGTCTCCGTTCCGTCCAGACGCAACAGCGTGTGGTCGATGGACGCCTGGTCCAGCGGGTTGGCTCCAATCAACTCCGGAGCAATTTCAGCATTCACGTTCTCTACCGCCCGCAAAACGCCTTTTCCTCCAAAGCGCTTGGCGTCACCATCACGCAGCTCCAGGGCTTCGTTCTCTCCGGTGGAAGCGCCGGACGGCACAGACGCCGATGCCGTCATCCCATTTTCCAGAGAAACCTTCACCCGAACAGTCGGGTTTCCACGTGAATCAAGAATTTCGAGGGCCTGCACCCCAATGATACGGTTTTTCACAAGGCTCCATTGTTGACAGTTAACAGTTCAAGGAAACGTTTCATTCTAGGCGTTTGCTAAATCGATTCAACACAAAAAAAACGAACAAATCCGGTTTTTTGCCCATTTCTTGAGTGCCTCCCTGCTCCGGGGTAGAGGCCCCCCTCCTTCTGGGTCCGGGAAGCAGCCCCCGCTCCTGCCTGGAGGCAACCGTCTCCCCTGCTGGATCGTTTGACAATCTGGAAAAAATAAGGGACAACCTGTAGGGGAAATGGGAACCCATCACCCCTCCCCGTACCTACTCACAAGCAAGACGAACCATGACCCTCACCCCTGCTCGCTGGCTGACCGTTTTCCTGCTCGGATGCTCCTTCAGCTCGGCCTTCGCCCAAGAAAGCTTCCGAACGCTCGGAACCGAATCGGCAGACCCCATTCGCCCGGAAGCCCAACTGCAGCTGGCCCCTGTTCCCCAGCACGCCCACAAGCCCTACGTTGACAGCAAAGGGGACATCTACTGGCCGCAGGACAAAGCCGTTTGGATCTGGCTGGGAACGTCTCCTGAAAATAATGAGGACAACCTTCTCCTCAAAGGCATGCCCGGAAGCACTCCGGAAGAGTCCGAACGCTACCGGACGCAGGGCATTCGTTTGGAAATCACAGGCAACCAGTACGTGCGGTGGCTCCACTACTTCACCAAGGAAGAAACCCTCTACCGCTTCTTTTCCGATGGCGTGCCCCCGCAGGTGCAGCTCAACGTTGACGGCACCAACCGTTTCGAGTCCGGAGGCAAGGCCTACTTTGCCCAAAGCATTCAAACGAGCCTGCAGGCCACCGATGAAGGCTCTTCTGTGGAGCAGGTTTTCTTCTCCCTCAACGGACAGCCCTTCACCCCTGCCAGCAACCTGAACCTCACCCGAGAAGGACGCTACCACCTCCGCTACTACGCCCTTGATCGGGTCGGCTGGGTCTCCGATGTCGGCATCAGCGACCTCGTTCTCGACCTCACGCCCCCGCAAAGCGAGCCCGAAGTCGGAGGCGTCACAGCGCCCGGATTCGTGGGCCCGCAAACGACCCTCGTCATCCAGAGCCAGGATGAGCTTTCCGGGGTGCAGCGAACCTGGTATCAGTGGAACGACGAGCCACTCCGGGAAGTTGAACTCAACCGCAGCGTCGCCTTTACCGGACTCGAAGAGGGCAACCACACCTTCCGTTTTCAAGCAGAGGACCGCGTCGGTAACCTGGAACCCCTCCAAGAGGTGCAGTACTTTCTCGACAGCACCGGTCCGGAAACCTCTCACGCCATTGAGGGCGACTTTTACGAAGAGGGCAGCCGCTCCTACGTCTCGCCTCGCAGCAAGATTCGCCTCATGGCCGAAGATGCCCATGTGGCCATTCAGCGCATCACGTACCGCATCAACGGCCTCTCCTACGGCGACTACAACGAGCCCTTCCTCATTCCTGCCAGCGAAGGTGCCTTT
>CBFIGY010000067.1:0-3833 GCA_965662235.1 uncultured bacterium | reverse complement strand
TCCACTCCTGCACATAGCCAGTCTCTGGCACCCGCAGAATCTTTCCATACGTGTCATCCGTGACCCAGAGGTTTCCTACCTCATCCAGCGTCATAGCGATCAGGGTTCCCATGCGCATACTGGAGCGGGTCTGCGTCGATTGCGCGTAGCTGTAGGTCCCCAGCACCCCTGTGCCCGCATACGTCGTGACTTCCTGCTGAACGAGGTCAATCGCCCGAATCACCCGGTTTCCAGAGTCCGCAACATAGAGATACGGAGACCGGAGCGCCAGCGCAGTAGGGTCCTGGAAACGGGCGGCGGTGGTCGTTCCATTTTGATTTCCGGAGGTGCCACAAGCGCCTGCCAGAGTCGACACTTCTCCTGAGGGAGCAATCTGTCGCACACAGTGGTTTCCAGCGTCCAGCACATAAACCATTCCAGAGGCCTCCACGGCAACCGCCTGCGGGTTCGTGAACGTCGCGCTCAGGCGATCCCCTTGGGCAGCACCCGCCTCACCGGTTCCGGCAAAGGTGTCCACCACGGCGCCAGTGGTTCCAGTCAGCCAACTTGGCGCGGATACCACTGTCACGGTTCCTGCGTCTCCTTCCGGATCGGTCACGCCATACACGCGGTCGTAAGGGACATCTTCTGTCGCATTGTCCAGCACATCCGGCAGTTGCGGAGGATCATTCACCGCCGTCACCGAAAGGGTCACCGTTGCATTGTCGGAATACGTGTTGGCCTGGTCCACCATCCGAAACACAAAGGAGTCAGGGCCCGAGTAGTTGGCTGCAGGGGTGTACTCGACCGCGCCAGTGGTCGCATTGAGCAGAGTGACGGTTCCGTGGCTGGCTGTGAGGCCGGTGCTGTTGTCGACCTGCAGCTGTTCCGTGCTCCCAACCAGCCCCAGGTCTTCATCGGATCCCTGAAGCGTGATGAGCACCGTTGTGTCTTCTGCGGTGGTGACGGATTGATCCAGGGCCTCCGGAGGGTCGTTGACATTGCTGATGTTGATGGAGAAGGTCTGGGTGTTGGCCTGACTGAAGTCTCCGGCGCCGCTTTGATGAGCAGCATCTGTGACCTGAAGGGTGACCGTTTGGGTGCCGACATCCGTGCTCGTAGGGGTTCCAGACAACTGGTAACCGCGCCCCACCTGACGCACCCGCAACGCGTAGGGGTCCACGGCCCAAAAATTCCCCTTGGTGTCAAAGGTCATCCCCTGCAGCTGAATGAAGGCCGCTTCCTGAGCAGGCCCATCGCGCTGTTCATTGTCGCCACTGCCCGCCCACTCACGGACCGCTAGGGTGTCAGGGTCGATCTGGAAGATCTTGTTTTGGGCATCATCAAAGACATAGATCTGGTCCTTGGCGTCCAGAGCAATGCTTACTGGAGTGAGGGTCCGAATGCCGCTCCCGTAGATTGTCTCGGTGCGTCCATCGGCGAGAATGCGACGCACCTGGTAGTTTCCGGAGTCGACCACGTAGAGGCGTCCGCTGCGGTCGAACTTGATCTTGGTGGGGTAGCTGAAACGCAGCCCGCCTGCGGTATCACGGAACCCGGAGAGGCCACAGGTGCCATAGGCCTTCGTGATGCGCTGCGGGTCGCTCGGATCCACGGTGAAGTCCACCTTGCGGATGCAGTGGTTCCCGGTGTCAGCGATCCACAGCGCCTCCTCATTTCCAGCCTGCACCGCCAGGCCTTGGGGCGCATTCAGTTGTGCGAAGTCCTTACGCTTCTTGTCATACTCCGGACCATCGCTGTTGCCGCTCTTGCGGTTGCAGTATCCGGCAACAGCTTCATTCTGGTTGCCTTCATGCAGGACCACACAGTTCTGCTCCAGATCAGCGGCAAAGGTCCGCATGCCCTGCACAGCAAGTGCTGAAACAAAGGCCATTCCTGAAAAATACGCCGAGGAATTGGCTCCTCCGAGGTAAGCATCTTCCGGATCTGCACTGAAGACGGTGCTATTGGCCCCAATGAGGATCTGTCCTCGGGGACCTTCTGCAATGTCGTAAGGCGATTTGGGCAGATTCCACTCCCGGACGGCGTTCTTCTGAGCCGTGCTCACCGTCATTCCGCTCTCGACCTGCAGCCACCCGGCAGCGCTGCTGGACGGATCCAGTTGCACCAGAGGCGTGTCCCCATCCGCATCCGTCAGTTGCAAAACGTATGTGAACGCCGTGCCTTCCTCCAGGTCGCCGGAAGCCGTGTTCGCATCCCAGTGGGTCAGGTTGCTGGTGGCCGCTGTCGAGGTAAATTCAGGAAGCGCGTTTTGGGTACGGAGGTGCAGCGTCACGGTTGCAGAAGCGGCCCCGCTGCTATTGTCACGGACCGTAAAGGAAAAGGTTTCTGTCCCCGTGAGAGTGGGATCGTTTGGGGTGTAGGTCAGGTTGTCGATGCTCCCTTCCAGGGTTCCCAGCGTCAGTGAAACCGGCCCCCCCGTCCAGGAGGCATTGTCCACTTCCAGCGTCAGGTTGTCCCCATCGGGATCATAGACGTCCAGACCAAAGGTACGGGCCTGAGGCTGAGTCACCACCAGGGTTTGATTGTCGGCAAACGGAGGATCTGGAGACGGCGTCACGGTCAACTCCACCGAGACCTCACTTGAGGTTTCTCCAATGGGATCACTCAGGTAGAGCGTAAAGTTGTCAGCGCCCGAAAAATTAGGATTGGGGGTGTAGTAGTAGTACGTGGTGCCATTGTCATCCACGGGTCCTTCCAGCGTTCCAGAGCTAGGCGGGTTGTTGATCATGAAGCTGATTGGGTCGCCATCTGAATCAGAGGCCACAAACGCGATGGAGTTGTTGTCAGAGTCCTCCGCCACCGTTTTCTGCAGCGGCCAGGTGCCGCTGAGCTCCGGAGAGTCCGGCAGGGGATTGATCTCAATCGCAAAGGATTGCGTCACGGTGTCCTGGGCTCCGTTGGCCGTGCCTCCATCATCCCGCAGCTGCACCGTGATGGCGGTGGTGCCAAAGGCGTCCTTCACAGGAGTGAAGTCAAAGGTTCCAGTAGCAGCCCCCGGAGTGTAATTTACGCTTCCGAGCGTGATCTTGGCGGGATCAGTGCTCAGACTCCACGTCAGCGTTTGGGCGGCTTCAGCAGCATCGGTTGCGGCAACAGAGACCCCGGTGAGGTTGACCGTGTAGGTTCCGCTGTCCTCATCAATGTTCATGTCACTGAGGGACGACAGGGTCGGGGTGTCGTTGATGGCCGTCACATTCAGAGTCAGAGTGTTGGCGCTGAGCGCGTAGTCCTGACCGTCAGAGACCCGAAACTGGAAGCTGTCTGACCCGCTGTAATCCAAATCGCTCAGGTACTGAAAGTACCCGCCATCTAAATCGGCCAGGACCACCTCGGTCCCGGTTGCCGAAACAGGAGAGCCATTGAGCAGCAGGTCTCCGTGGGCAGGGAGCTGCTCAATGCGAACCTTCGCTAAGGAGTTGTAAAGGTAGCCAGAGTCGGGGTCCGCAAACCCCCAGGAGCTTGAGGTAAAGGTGTAGAGCCGGTCCTCATAAGCCGTGACGGTCGGATTCGTGGCCGTTGGAGGGTCGTTGGCATTGGTGACCACAGCATCAAAGGAATAGGTGATCGAGTCATCCCTAGACTGGTTGGTTGCGCGGACCGTAAACGTGTAGGTGCCTTCATCTGAGACCCCAATGTTTTTTCCTCCGGAGAGCGCGTTGGTCAGGCTGGGTTTGGTCGTGGTAAAGCTCAAGGAGCCGCCAGCCCCTGTTCCAGAATAGCTGTGCCCGAGGTAGTCGTAGGTGATAGAGCTGTCTACTGTGTCGGCATCGGAGGCCCCCGTCGCCCAGTTGTAGGAGCTCATAATCCCGGAGCCAGACCAGGTTTGATCC
>CBFIGY010000066.1:0-4073 GCA_965662235.1 uncultured bacterium | reverse complement strand
CGAGGCCTTGGGACTGAGCGGTGCCGGGCCCTGGTCTTCCGTGTAGGCAATTTGGTTGAAGGGGCCAAAAGCCTCATCCAGAGTGCCATGCTGGTTGAGACGCAGCACGGCCATGTGGGCCACTCCAGAAGCGTCACGTGCCTGAGCCAAAGCCACCACTCGTCCGGAGGCATCCAAGCGTAAATCAGCAATGGAGTCGAGACGGTAGCCGTTGACCCAGGTTTCGTTGTCCCAGGTCTGCAGTCCGTTGCTGCCAAAATCCGGATCCGGGGTGCCGTCTTCCTGAAAACGGGCGGCAAACACGCCCTGATCCTTGGTCCCCATCGCCACAATTTTTCCGTCTCGCTGCCTCACGACCTGCTGGAAAGCACCTGACGGCACAGACGCTAATCCGCTCTGAGCAAAGTCGGCCTGCAGGCTCAGGTCCGGGTTCAGCTTGAGCAGCACAGCATTGGTGCCCACGGAGCCCACCACCCAGATGGCTCCATCCTGCGCCCAGACATCTTGAGCACGGGAGGCGCCTGTGAGTCCGGCCTGCGCAAACGCGACCGCAAAGGTCTGAGGCTCGGCGAGAGCGGTGCCGGTTTCCAGATCGTGACGTCCAACAACCCACTCGGCGGTGCCGGCTTCCACCACCTGCCCCACCCAAATCAGCTCCTCCTCCAGAACAGTGAGGCTGTTCACCTCATGGACGTAGTCATCAGCGAGAGAGACCTCCCACTTCTTCTCAAAGCCCGTCCCCGTCCACTCGACCCGTCCGAGGAAGGGTTTTCCTCCAAAGTACAGACTGGAGTCGGCTCCGGTGACCGCCTGAAAGGGGGCCACAAAGGAAACCGCCGGTTGCGTGTTGCCCCCCACCTTCAGCTGAGTCAGGTTGTCCCACGCGTCCATCACTGGTCCGTAACTTCCACGCAACTCATAGTTCCGCAGACCAATCAGGGCTCCGGAAGCATCTTGGACGCCCCAGCCTTGGGTGCCATCGGCGCTGCCGATCCAGGAACTGGAAAGCTGGTAGCCCGGTCCTCCGGGCGTTCCCACCACCGAGGTGTTCAGGCGACCATCCGCCTCCCACTGCACCATCGCATAGGGACAGCCGTCGCAGGCGGTTGCGTCCCAGCTGCCAAAGCCCACCAGCCGACCATCTGGGGTGGGCAACAGTCGGTAAGGGGTCATCGGCTGCTCAAACACCGCGACTCCGGTGCCAAAGTTGAGCTGAGGCCCTGGGGCCACTGTGACCCGGAAGGTCTGGGTGCTGCGGTTGTCGTTGGGGAAAGGAGCCGCAGCCCCACTGTCTTCCACCACCACGGTCACCTCAGCCTCGCCGTACTGGCCCGCGTTTGGCGTCAAGGAAAGGGTCGCGGTCTGAGCAGGACTGGTGTAAGACACCACCGGATCCGGCAGCAGCAGGGTATTTCCCGAAACCGCCTGCACGGTGAGGGTTTGCCCGGTGTCGCCTCCATCCGTCAAACCGCTCAGGGTCAGGGTTTGCAGACCTGCGTCCTGGGCCACCCAGACATCTGCAGGCGGGTCCAGCGTGGGGGCATCGTTGCTCGACGTCACTTCTACCAGAAGGGCCCGATTCCCCGTAACGCCTCCGACCTGCACCGCCCAGTTGAGCTCCAGCGTCTCAGGAGGATTGTTGTTCTGATTCTCATATGTGATGCCTCGGAGCACCGCATTCACACGCGCCTGGGTCGGAACCGCACCCGCGTTGCTGAAGGTCAGCCGAAGCTGCCCCGGTGTCGACCCATCCACCGTCCCGAAGGTTGCTCCCTGGTCCTGAAGCGCCGCTCCTGCAAGCGAAAATCCACCGCTCTGGTTGTCGAGGGCAAAGACGTCCACGGCATTCGGCCCCCCCACACGACTCAACGTCACCGTTGCTCCGGAGTAGTCTCCGGCTCCGGATTGGGCGTTGGTCAAGGTTGCGTCCCAGAGCTGCACCTGCTCACTGAGAAACTGCGGCCCTCCGTTTTCCAGGTAACTCATCACCTCCGGATTGAGGCGTCGGTCCAAGCGTCCGTCTTGATGCACCCGCAGCACAACGTACTCGGCTCCGGTTCCCTGCGTCCGACTGACGAGCACCAGCGCATCTCCGCGTTGATCGAGAGCCAGGTCCAGTACCTCATCAAAGGCAACACCCGTTGACTGAAGGTCGGCAAAGCCCTGCTGATCGTGTCCGTATGAGGAATCCAGGACTCCGGAAGCCGTGTAGCGGTAGAGGCGAGGACGCGCTGAGGAAAGCGCCAGGAGCTTTCCATCGGCCTGCTGAGCCACCACCTGAAAAGCCTCTCCGGCCTGATAGAGGAGCTGTCCGGAATGGAAGTCGGTGCTGAGGCTGAGGTTGTCGGGATGGAGCACAAAGAGCACTCCGCCCTGGGTGCCGTCTTCACCGGCCACCAGCACGGTTCCATCAGGGCGCAGCAGCAGGTCGTTCACCTGTGCGGCTCCCGAGGCCCCGTAGGTCTGCGCGCCCCTTTCCGCCAAAGAGGAGGTGTCAAACGCCATCACCCCGAGCTGCGTGGTTCCGGTTCCCACCAGCAGCAGGTCCTCCACCACCTGTCCCACACGCCCCTGATGTCCGTTCAGGGTCGTGCTGTAGATCCGTTCCGAGTTCAAGACGCCTCCGGTTTCTGTCACACGCGACACAACCAGCTGATCGGCGTTTCGTGTGTAACTCGCAAAACCGACCCCAAAGAAGGTCTGGTTGTCCGCCACGGCCAGCCCCAGGAGTTCCGGAAGCACGTTTGCCGATTCCCAGATGTTGAAGTCGGTGCCCTGAAGCAGAAGTGTGCCGGAGAGGCTTCTGAATTCGTAGTCTTCCTGCAGGTCCTGAAGCCGTCCCCCAAGAAACCGCTCTGACGCGGCATCCAGCTCCAGCGTGTGACTCATTCCAGCCGACACGGCAAAGGTGAGGTCGGAGCCGCTCAGGTTGTCATAAAGTCGGTACACGCGGGTGCCCCCTTCGGCATCATTTCCAGAAACGTATGGGCGGCCCGCATGGTAAAAGAGCTTTCCGGAAGTGGTGTCTCCAAAGGAAAGGGGTTCACTGGCGTTATCCACCACTGCCTGAGCAGCCGTGCCAAAGTACACCTGCGGCAGAGGTTCCACAGTGAGAACAACGGTCTGCGGCTCGCCCCAGGCGTTGCTCTGCCGGTCCTGCGCCCGGAAGGTCAGGGAGTCGGAGCCGTAGAAGCCCGCGTTGGGGGTGTAGCGCAGTGAGACCGTGAACCATCCGGACCCGCTCGCTGCGAGCGTTCCCTGAGGTCCCAGGGTGCCGTTTCGAGGCGCTGTTACCACCTCAAAGGCCTGGACCTGGTCGTTCACATCCACCTCCTGCGCGCGCAGCGTCAGCACAGAGGAGGAATCCTGGTCCAGCGTCACCGTTTGGGCTTCTGCCGCAGGAGCATCATTCTCGTTGCTCACCGAAACAACATAGGTCTGTTCCGTCGAAGCGCCCGGGACATCTGTGGCACGGATGACAACGGTATGGTCGCCCACATCTGCATTTCCTGGGGTGCCCACAAGCTTAATGCCAAAGGGGAAGACCCGGCGCACCCGCTGATTTCCGGCATCAGCCACATAGAGGATTCCGTCCGGGGACCAGGTCATGCCTGCCGGTTGTTGAAACCGGGCCTGCGCAATCAGGTCATCCTGAAAACCTGAACCCGCTCCGGCGTAGAGGACCTGCTGGTTGGTCGTCAGATCCACTTGATAAAGTCCATGGTCGGCGGCACTTGCCATCCACAGCAGCGATGAATCAGCGCCCCAGGTGAGTCCGGACACGTCCTGAGGGCTGGAGACAATCGCGGTTGCGTTGTCTCCCGGCTCATCAAGGCGGTACAGGGTTCCGGAATCGGCATAGTAAACCTGCTGAGCCGTTGCCGCGAGGGCCTGGGGGTGTACGCCAGATTTCCACTCCTGCACATAGCCAGTCTCTGGCACCCGCAGAATCTTTCCATACGTGTCATCTGTGACCCAGAGGTTCCCTGCCTCATCCAGCGTCATAGCGATCAGGGTTCCCATGCGCATACTGGAGCGGGTCTGCGTCGATTGCGCATAGCTGTAGGTCCCCA
>CBFIGY010000065.1:0-4098 GCA_965662235.1 uncultured bacterium | reverse complement strand
TGGTGGCAGAAACCGAAGTGATTCTGACGATTCAGCATCCGGAGGAAGCTTACTTTTATACCCCATCAGGTGGCAACCCTGATAATTACGTGAGAAGTCCTGATAACCTCACCATGAAAATCCGGTTTATTAACGATCAGGATTGGTCGACTGGTTTTTCAGTGCCTATCAAGGGAAAGAAAGCAGACTACTTTGACGAAGGAAGCTGGGGGCGAAACGATCAGGAGTACCTAGAGAGCGACCGCTTTGAGGTGCTTGCAACCGTCAATCAGTATGGTGCTGTCCAAGACGCCAAGTACGCGGCTGGGGCGCTCGACAACCAGACCGTCTCTCTATGGAACACGGATAACGACACGGCTGGAGTTGTGGTGACGGCGTTGGACAACTCCTCCACGGAGGATGGCAACCCGGGACGCTTGGAAATCATGCTCCGGAGCCGTCCCTTCGACAACGTCACCCTGCACCTCATGGCCGACAACGCCTCCTTCCTGGACGAACTGCGTGGTCTGACCCTGTCTCCAGCGACGTTGACCTTTGACAACAGCACTGACAACTGGAGCACCGCCCAGGTGGTTCAGGTCCTCTCCGAGGATGACTCCATTGACGAGGGCGCTTATGGCAGAGACAACCAGACCTTTGACGTCTGGCTGGATTCGGTCACAGCAGTCCTGACGGGAACCGCTACGGGCAACAATGACCAGAAGTATGCGGACAACGTCACGGCGCTTTGGTACCAAGGGGTGGAGCAGTCCGTCCTCTCTCTGGCGTCCACAGACAACGACACCGCCGGAGTTGTTGTGAGCGCTCTGGACAATGCCTCCACGGAGGATGGCACCCCGGGGCTCTTGGACATCACGCTCCGGAGCCGACCGGAGGGAACGGTCACGGTCAACCTGTGGGCGGACAATGCCTCTGGACGGGGCATCACGCTCTCACCGGTGGCCCTTACGTTTGACAACAGTACCGGCAACTGGAGCACCGCCCAGGTGGTTCAGGTCCTCTCCATTGATGACTCCTTCGATGAAGGTCAATTCGGTGTGGACAATCAGACCTTCCTAGTCCGGATTGACAATGCGACAGGAACGGGCACGGATCAGAAGTATGCGGACAACGTCACGGCGCTTCGGTACCAAGGGGTGGATCAGTCCACCCTCTCTCTGGCGTCCACGGACAACGACACCGCCGGTGTGGTGGTGGTGAGTTACGACAACTCTTCGGCGGAAGACGGGTCGGACAACGGAAGCCTAGTCCTGCGCCTGCAGAGCCGGCCGTTTGACAACGTGACCCTCGCCCTCCAACCGTCTGGAGCCGGGTTGGGCCTGACCCTGTCTCCAGCGACCCTGACCTTTGACAATAGCACGAGCAACTGGAGCACGGGACAAACGGTTCAAATCACCTCGACCGACGATTCGGTTGATGAAGGCGTTCGCGGTTCTGACAATCAGACCTTCGTGCTGGCCCTCGACAACATTACGGTGACTTCGGGAGTGACTGAGGATGCGAAGTACTACGATTCCGTGATCGTCACCCAGAATCGCCAGCTTGTGAGGAACGGCAACCTGGTGGACAACCTCACCGCCTTCAGCCTGGACAACGACACTGCGCGAATCCGCCTGACCGTGACCAAGTCGGACGCCAAGGAGTCCGGTGACAACGCGACCGTCTCCATCCGCTTGGAGAGCGAACCTTACGACAACGTGACCGTCTCTGTGCAGGACAACTCCACGTTGACTCTGATCGGACTCAACCTCGACGCCACAAATCCGTCAACCCTCACCTTTGGTCCGGCGAACTGGAGCACCGAACAAACAATGACGCTGGTTCCAGAAGACGACGCCTATGACGAGGGGGCGTTGGGTCCAGACAATCAGAGCTTCCTGGTTTCACTCCAGACAGTTCAAAGTGCAGATGCCCTCTACAATGGGGACAACGCCACCCGCTACAGTGACAATGTCACGATTCAGGTGGAAGACAACGACACCGCCGGTGTGGTGGTGGTGAGTTACGACAACTCTTCAGCAGAAGACGGGTCGGACAACGGAAGCCTGGTCCTGCGCCTGCAGAGCCGGCCGTTCGGTTCCGTTGACGTGAACCTGCAGGTGCTGGCATCCCGTCTGGATCATGCCCTCACCCTCACCCCGTCTCAGCTGACCTTTGACAACAGCACGAGCAACTGGAGCACCGCCCAAACGGTTCAGGTGACGTCAATCGATGACGCGGTTGATGAAGGGGCCTACGGCGCAGACAACCAGACCTTTGCGCTAGCGTTGGACAACCTCACGGCGGGTCACGCTGCAGACGCGAAATTTGTCGACAACGTCTCAGCGGCTGGACAGCTGGTCCAGCTCGGAAGCCTGGTGGACAACCTCACCGCCTTCAGTCTGGACAACGACACCATGGGGATCGTGGTGGTTGCAACCGACAATGCCTCGACGGAGTCCGGGACGCTGGGACGCTTGGAAATCCGCCTCCGGAGCCAACCGTACGATAACCTCACCGCGGTCTTTGAAGCGGATAATGGAACCCACTCCTTCTTTGATGGGACCTCGGTGGTCACGGGCCTGAGGCTCTCCACGGACAACACGAGCTTCACGCAGTCTTCGGTCTCATTGAACTTCGACAATGGCTCCTGGAGCGACCTGCAGACCGTGTGGGTCCAATCGATTGACGACTCCGTTGATGAAGGGGCAAAGGGTCCTGACAATCAGACCTTTTTCACCTGGCTCCGCCAAGTTGATGTGACCAGCTCACAGGACGCGCTCTACGACAACGACACTCAAGCGCAGCAGAACCTGAACCTCAACACCGTGGGTGCCCTCACGGATAACCTCTCCCTTGTTTCAACGGACAATGACACCGTCGGGATCCGCTTGGCGTATGGGGTCACCTCTGGGGACAACGACTCTTCTGAGGCCGGAGACAACGGTAGCTTTACCGTCTGGCTCAACAGTCAGCCTCTGGACAACGTCACGGTGACGCTCAGCGACAATGACACCTCCGGCTTGGGACTGGGGCTGGCCTTTGCTCCGGGCAACCTGATCTTTACCGGTTCAAGTGACAACTGGACAACGGCTCAAACCGTCACCTTTGGCTCCCAAGATGATGCCATTGATGAAGGGCAGAAGGGAGACGACAACCAGACCTTTACCGCACAGGTGGCTCAGGTCGTCAGCGCTGATGTTCTCTATAACGGAGACAACGGCACAGCCGTGAGTGATAACCTGACGGGACTGGTCTCGACGGACAATGACACCGTCGGTGTCCTCATTTCCATTACGGACAACACGTCCACAGAAGCAGGAGACAATGCGACCTTCACCGTCCGACTCCAGAGTCGACCATACGACACGGTGACCCTAAGGGTGCAGGGGGACAATGCGACCAGTGCCAACGGAGACAACCTAGGAATTCATGTTTCTCCAGAACTCCTCACCTTCACCGGGGCAAACGACAATTGGAGCCTTCCGCAGACGGTGTCGGTCCTTTCTTGGGACGATCACGTTGATGAAGGAAACTGGGGCTCTGACAATCAAACCTTCTTGGTCCACCTAGTCTCCAGCACGGACAATGGTTCGTCGGGAACCCTCTATGACAACCTGACCGCAACGCGCCTGATCCTCAACGGCAGCGAAGTCGACAACCTCTCGTTTGTGTCTACGGATAATGATTCCGCTGGCGTCGTTTTGGGCTATGGCGACAACGCCTCTTCTGAAGCCGGGGACAACGGCAGCTTCACCGTCCAGCTCAACAGTCAGCCTCTGGACAACGTCACGTTCTCCTTCCAGGACAACGACACCTCAGGCCTGAGTTTGGGACTCAATGTTCCAACCGAAGTGACCTTCACCGGGGCCACCGGAAACTGGAGCAGTCCACAGACGGTAAGCTTTGCAGCGCATGACGATGCCTATGACGAAGGGAGCGCCGGCGCAGACAACCAGACCTTCACCCTCTCGGTCAGCAGCATCCAGAGCGCTGATGCACGCTACAACGGAGACAACGGCACAGCCGTGAGTGATAACCTGACCGGTCTGATCGCCACGGACAATGATACCGTTGGAGTGCTCGTCGTACGGGACACCACGTCCAAGGAATCGGGTG
>CBFIGY010000064.1:0-4108 GCA_965662235.1 uncultured bacterium | reverse complement strand
GAGCGCCTCGTGTGGCGCCTCCTTCGTCTGTTTTACCGGTTTCACCGGCAGCCCCCCCGGTGCGTCTTTCAGGGGCTCCACGGCCGCTGGTGACGCCTTCTGCACCCACTCCGGTGGTGTCCGCTCCAGAGCCGTCCGCTCCAGAGCCGTCTGCACCCGTTCCGGCTCAGCCGCCGTCCTCCGCTGCCGAGCCGGCTGTCGCTGTGCCCGCTGCACCGGTTCCCCAAGCGTCAGCCCCTGCGGCTTCTCCTTCACAGGCTCCGGAGGCACCGCCTCTGCAGGCCCCTTCCATTGAGAACCGCACCATCCGTCCTCGGCACCGCGTGGAGTTCTGGCTCTTTCAGCAACTGAAGCGCTGGGCGGAGCAGGCACATCCACGGACCCGTCGGTGGGTGCAGAAGGGTCTGGAAGCCCTCCTCTGGCACAGTCAGGCCCGCCGTAAGGTGGTCGACCGGAACCTCGAGCTGGCCTTTCCCGAGTGGTCAGTCGCCGAACGGAATCAGCTGGCACGGCAGAACTACCAGTGGTTTGTTCGTTTCAGCCTAGATGTGCTGCAGATGGGAGCCTGGCAGGGCCGTGCCAATGAATGGGTGGACTTCACCAACCTAGACGTCCTGGACGCGGCGTTGGAGGAGCAACGGGGGGTGCTGATGGTGGGAGGGCACTTTGGGAACTGGGAGTACCTCTGTCCTGCCCTGAGCGAACGCGGGTACGCAACCACCATGTACGTGGGGCGCCAAACCAATCCCCTCTCCGATCGTCTCCAGAATGAGGAGCGCCTGCGTTCCGGCATCCAGACCATCGGTAAGGGGCGAACCGCGACCAGTGACCTGATGGCCGCGTTGCGTCACAACCGTGCCGTGGGCATGCTGGTTGATCAGGATGAACGCAGCTCTGGGGTCTTTGTCGACTTCTTCGGGCACCCGGCTTCCAGCAGTCGCGGCGCGGCGGCCTTTCACCTGCTGCAGAAGAGCCCGGTGGTTCTGTTCACCTGCGCCTACGTGGGGTCCCGGGTGGAGATCACCTTTGAACGCATCGCCTTCTCGGCCTCCGGTGTCACCGACCAGGACGTCCCCGTCCTCACGGCTCGGATCCAGCAGGCATTGGAACGACGGATCCGTCAGCATCCGGAACAGTACTTCTGGATGCACCGGCGCTGGCGGACCCGCCCTCCGGGACAGCCTGGGCTGTATGACGGCTTTTGATCTTTTTTCCAGCCTGTTCAAAATTCACTTGCGTTCCCAGCGGATCCCGTTATGATAGCTAATTCTCCTGGGCGATTAGCTCAGTTGGGAGAGCGGCGGTCTTACAAACCGTAGGTCACAAGTTCGAACCTTGTATCGCCCACCAAAGAGAATCGCTTCGTATCGCGGGGTTGTAGTTAAGTTGGTTATAACGCCGGCCTGTCACGCCGGAGGCCGCGGGTTCGAGTCCCGTCAACCCCGCCACGAAACGCAAGCGCTCCCTTCTGGTCCCCTCCTCACCAGGATCTCAGTTCCCATCCCCGATCTCGGGCATGTAGCTCAGTGGGAGAGCATTCGCCTCACACGCGAAAGGTCGAAGGTTCAATCCCTTCCATGCCCACCATCAAACAAAAATTCCTCAGTAAAATCAGTTTTCTAGAGTGCAGCACCTCTGCCTGTGTTGAACCCCTGTGCCCACTTGTCGCACTTTTTGTCGCACTTTGGGGTTCACCATGCCTACCTACCTTGCCCTCAGACGAGTCAAATCCACCCTCTATCCGTTCTTCCGCTGCACCATTCCTCTGGACCTGAGAGAGCACTTCCAGGGCACAACCAAGTTTGAACTGTCCCTGAAGTCTGCTACAACTAGGCAATCCCGCCTTCTAGGGCACCAACTCAGGAATATCTCGGAAGAACTCTTTGAGGACATCAGGAGGGGAATGAAGGACCTCACACTTGAAGACATCAAGGAAATCCTGCGGTTTGAGGTCCGCAAGCAGATCCGCTACGCCCACCATGTTGATCTGGGGACCAATCCGTTTGACCTGCTGAAGCGCACCAAGAGTCTCAAACAAGTGACGACTCACCAAGAGCAGTATCTGGAGAAGGTCACAACACGAGAGAAGGAGCACAACAAGGAACTGGATACCAAATTGACAGGCATCCTAGGCAGTCTCGGAATTGAGGTCCAGCAGAGATCAATGGAATACAAGCAACTCCGCAGGCACTTCACTGATCTTCATCTGCTCCGATACGAGTGGACTCGTTCCCTGCTAGACAAAGCGGGCAAGACTGATGCTGATTTCCAGAAGCAGGCAGAAGAGAAACTGGGCATGGACCTGTTTCCTGAGTTGAGTGCCTCTAAGGAAATCACTCCACTGCCACCAACACCAACTTCACCTCCTCCGCAAGAGCGGGAAGCAGTGCCTGCTCTGGTTGCTCCCTCTCTGAATTCCCTTCAGTCCAAGGCACTCTCGGAGTGCGTTGAGGCATATCTGGACGAGAAGAACTACTCAAACATCCGAACCAAGCAGGTTGTCTCCAGCATCCTCTGCCTGCTCATGGAGGACTTCGGAGACATTCCCATCGGCAGGTTAGACAAAGAGAAGGCAAATCTCTTCAAATCGCATCTGCGGAAGATGCCCAAAAATCGCCTGAAGATGCCTGCTTATCGGGATCTGTCATTCCATGAAGTGCTGAAACAGAAGATCCCTGAAGGGGATTTGATGACGACGAGCACGGTCAACAACATCCTGAGCAAGGTTTCCTCGTTCACAGACTGGTGCCAGAGAAACGGATACCTGGATCTCAATCCGTTTGCTGGCATGAAGGTCCAGGTTGAGAAGAGGGTCCGTGCCAGTCAGCAGAGGGATCGCTACACAGAGCAGGAACTCAAGAAACTCTTTGATCCCAAAGAATATCTGTCACGCACCAAACCCAGCAAGGAACACTCTGCGAACTACTGGGTTCCTCTGATCGGTCTCTTCACTGGGGCAAGGTTGAACGAGATCTGTTCGTTGTATCTGGATAATGTGCGGCAGATACAGGGGAAGAGTGGTGAATCCCTGTGGTGCTTTGATATCCTGGAGGAGGAGCATCGTCCCCAGAAGCGTCTGAAGAATCTGGCATCACGCAGAATCATCCCCGTTCACAAGACTCTGATTGAACTGGGTTTCATTGACTTCCTGAAGGTCACTCAGCAGCAGCACCCGAAGCAAGAGCAACTATTTGAAGAGTTGACCTGCGTTCACGGGAGTTTCACCCGCAAGGTGTCCCGATTCTGGAACGAGATCTACCTCAAGCGGTTGGGTGTGAAGAACAGTAAACTGAACTTCCACTCCTTCCGCCACACGGTTGCGGACACTCTCAAACAAGCAGGAGTCCAACCACACTTCATCAATGAACTGCTGGGGCACTCTCAGGGCAACATTGATCTTGATCGCTATGGAAAGGCATACAATCCAGAAGTCCTTCATGAGAAGTGTATGAAGAATCTGATCTATGAGACTTCCAGAGGGCGAAGGATTGACTTCAGTGGGTTGAAGGTTGATTGGAGCAAACTCTGAGTCTCAGGTGGTCTCTGTCACTTTTCACTAAATCAACCCGATGGACCAGTCCGAGAACCCGTGATATCCTTTGCTGACTATCTCTCATTGCGGGATGAGGTCCCCTTGGGCGCTTGGATGTTCTGGATGAGGCGATGGGGAGCAGAACACAGGAGTCTGGGATACTTGAGGAAGACAATTTGGGACAAAGTGAAGAGAAGAGCGGATATCCTGGAGCAAATCCTGTGGGATGCTGATGAGGCGAAGTTCTCGGGGAAGCAGAAAGTGGGATTCATTGTCTCAGAAATCCATGCGAGAGTCTGATGAGGAAAATAATTTTTTCGTAGAGGGTTGTGATACTAATTTAAAAAATTAAAAAGGAACAATATGAATGAAATCAATTTTGAGGTAAAAGGGTCGTCAATTGATCCATATATAGTTGTTTTTTTAATAGAGATGGGGAGATTTCTGCAAAATGTTCTTGTCCTGCTGGAGTAAAAAACAAAATTTGTAAGCATCGTTTGCTAATACTAAATGGAGAAAACCCTGGGATTATTAGTGGTAATGAGGAGTCTATTAGTGTGATAGTCTCTTGGTTGA
>CBFIGY010000063.1:0-4207 GCA_965662235.1 uncultured bacterium | reverse complement strand
TTGTCTAGCACCGGCATTGCGGACGCGGTTCCTTCTTACAGGTTCCGGAAGCCCGTGCCGTCAGCTGTTCCCCGTTTCCCCTGCATTGCAGGCGCGGTCATGCCACTTTCGTGGAGAGCCTGTGCCTCCCGACTTCCTGCCATGCGACCGCCCCTGTTTCGCCCATTGAGTGCTTGGAGAAAGCCAGAGCCCTTTCTGTGGGTGTGGGACATCGCCACGCCCTTGCAGGCGACAAGTGTTCATCCGATTTGACATTCGTTGTGCAGGTGATTAAAACTACGCGAAGCCCAACCCTGTTCAGAGGGACCTCGCCCTTCCTGAACGGGAACGGTCACCTCACCCTGCCCTGCGGCCATCGGGTCAGACTCTGGGCAGCTCTGCCGCCAGCCTCTTCAGGGGTGGCGATCGACTCAACTCTTCAAGGGGGATTATCATGTTTGACCATACACCGGACTCCACTGCTGCAGCGGTTCTTGGGCAGCTCGATGAGGCGCTCACGGCTCGGGACATTGAGAAAGCCGTCAGCCTCTTTGCTGAGGAAAGCTACTGGCGGGATCTGGTCAGCTTCACGTGGAACATCCGCACCATGGAAGGTCCTGATCAGATTCGGGACATGCTCACGACACAGCTGGATCACGTCAGCCCGAGCAACTGGGCGCTGGACCCGAATGAGGTGGCCACTGATGACGGAGGCGTGATTACCGCGTGGTTCACCTTTGAGACAGGCGTCTCCCGGGGATACGGGCTGGTTCGTTTGCTGGAGGGAAAGATCTGGACGCTGCTGACGACGATGGCAGAGCTGAAGGGGCACGAAGAGCCCATGGGCTTTGAGCGTCCTCTGGGCGCCAAGCATGGACATGGGAAGCACCGTCCGACCTGGAGTGAGGAGCGTGAAGCAGAGATGAAGTCGCTGGGCTACACGGAGCAGCCCTACGTGGTCATCATTGGTGGAGGACAAGGCGGCATCGCTCTGGGCGCACGGCTCCGGCAGTTGAACGTCCCCACAATCATTGTGGAGCGGAACGAACGTCCGGGTGATTCGTGGCGGAAGCGTTACAAGTCCCTCTGCCTCCATGATCCGGTCTGGTACGACCACCTGCCCTACATTCCCTTCCCGGACAACTGGCCGGTCTTTTCTCCGAAGGACAAAATTGGGGACTGGCTGGAGATGTACACGAAGGTCATGGAGCTGAACTACTGGACCAAGTCCACAGCTCAGACGGCTCAGTATGATGAGGAGAAGGGGGAGTGGACCATTGTGGTGAACCGCGATGGGGAAGAGGTGGTGCTCCGGCCAAAGCAACTGGTGCTGGCAACCGGAATGTCTGGAAAGCCCAACCTCCCCAACTTCCCTGGCATGGACCGCTTCAAGGGCGACCAGCATCACTCCTCCCGGCACCCGGGGCCAGACGCGTACAAGGGCAAGAGGGCGGTGATCGTGGGTTCGAACAACTCAGCGCACGACATTGCTGCAGCGCTCTGGGAGGGGGACGCCGCAGAGGTGACCATGATCCAGCGGTCCTCCACGCACATCGTCCGCTCCGAAACCCTCATGGACATTGGACTAGGGGCGCTTTATTCCGAGCAGGCAGTCCGGAATGGCATCACGCACCACAAGGCCGACCTCATCTTTGCGTCTCTGCCGTACAAGATCCTCCATACCTTCCAGATTCCGCTCTATGATCAGATGAAGGAGCAGGACAAGGAGTTTTATGAGGGACTGGAAAAAGCGGGCTTCTGGCTCGATTGGGGGGCCGACGGATCCGGACTCTTCCTGAAGTACCTCCGCCGAGGCTCCGGGTACTACATTGATGTCGGCGCGTCTCAGTTGATCATTGATGGAGAGATCAAGATCAAGCACGGACAGGTGACCGAGGTGACGGAGAACGGTTTGAAGCTGGACAACGGGGAAGAGGTGCCGGCCGACCTGATTGTCTATGCCACCGGATACGGCTCCATGAATGGCTGGGCGGCTGACCTCATCAGTCAAGAAGTCGCAGACAAGGTCGGCAAGGTCTGGGGGCTGGGCTCTGATACAACGAAGGATCCAGGCCCCTGGGAAGGGGAGCAGCGGAACATGTGGAAGCCGACGCAGCAGGATGCCCTCTGGTTTCATGGCGGCAACCTGCACCAGTCCCGGCACTACTCCCAGTTCCTCTCCTTACAGCTGAAGGCCCGGATGGAAGGCATTTCCACCCCCGTCTACGGCCTCCAGGAAGTGCATCACCTGCGCTAACCCTCCTTATCTCCGCCCTCCGTCCTCCGGGGGGCTCCTCTCTCGGGAGGCTGACCCGCCTCTCGGACTGCGCCAGCGGGTCTCCGTCGCCAGTTACTTTTGAGCGTAGTTGTCCAGCGGAGGCATCACCGAAAGGCGCCTAGTGATCCCCACTATTTTTTATCGTGCGTGATGTTTTCCCCGCATGGGCCGCTTGCACGCCTATATTTATCACGTGCGGTAACTTTTTATTGCCGTTGGCCGATCGAGTTGTTATTTTTTACCGTACGATATCTTTTTAGAGGCACGGCCATGACAGAGGAAGACAGCATTTACGGCGCGGTCCAGACCGCCGAGGAACTCGGCCGCTTGGTGCGCGCCCATCGCAAGCACCGGCGCCTGACGCTGGAGACGGTCTCCGGGCTCGGCAACCTGAGCACGCGCTTCCTCTCAGAGTTTGAACGGGGCAAAGAGACGGCAGAAATCGGCAAGGTCCTGAAGGCACTGCGCACCTTAGGTCTGGAGGTCATCATCCAACCGCGCGGGCGGGCGACGCCGGCTCACCGTACCGGCAAGACCCGTGAGGAGACCCCATGAGCGACCCCGACATCCTCAACGTCTGGCATGAGCAAAGCCTGGTCGGTCAGCTCTGGCGTAATACGACCGGGGCCATCGGATTTCGCTACGATCCCGCGTGGATCGCCGGTGGCGGCTTCGCCATGTCCCGCTCGCTACCGCTGGCGGCCCGGGAGTTCGCGCCGGAGGAAGGCACCGCCCAGCGCTGGTTCGCCAATCTGTTGCCTGAGGGGGCGGTGCGCGAACACATCGTCCGCGACCTCAAACTGCCGAATACGGATTTCGACCTGCTAAGCGCCATCGGCGGCGAGTGCGCCGGCGCGCTGTCGATTCTGCCCGTGGACCGACAACCATCGGGCCGGCGGCAGTACCGTCCGTTGACGGAGAAGGACCTGGCCGATCTGGCGGCGCGCCGGGGACAAATCTACGCGGTCTGGCCGGCGAACGAGCGCCCGCGATTGTCGCTCGCCGGCGCCCAGGACAAGTGCCCGGTACTGGTACGCGACGATCAGGTTTTTCTGCCGCAGGGCGAAGCACCTTCCAGTCATATCCTGAAGTTCGAGCTGGCCGACTACCGTCATCTGCCCGCCTACGAGACCTTCACCACCCAACTGGCCGCGGCCATCGGCCTGCCGGTGGTAGATATCAATTTGCGGTCCATTGGAAAAACCCGGTACGCACAGATAGCGCGCTACGATCGGCTTGGGGATGAACGCGGCGAGGTGCAGCGACTGCACCAGGAGGATTTCTGCCAGGCCCTGGGTTACGGGCACGAGAAGAAATATCAGGAACACGGTGGACCGTCCTTCGCGCAGTGTTACCGCCTGGTGCAGGAGGCCTCCAGCGAGCCGGCCATCGATGTGCAACACCTGTTGCGCTGGAAGATTTTCAATGTGCTGGCGGGCAACTCAGACGGCCACGCCAAGAACCTCTCCCTGTTGCATTTGCCTGATGACGCAACCCGCCTGGCACCGTTCTATGACCTGGTGTGCACACGCGCCATCAAGCGCATCGATTACCATCTCGCCTTCGATGTCGGCGGCGAACGCAATCCCAGTGTGATCACTTCAGCCCACTGGGAGGCACTTGCCAGGGCGTGCGACGTGCGACCGCAATTTCTCGGCAATCTGGTGCGTGAAACCGCGGCCGCTTTGCTGGAGAGTCTCGGGACGGCACGGGAAACCTTCGAGGCACGTTATGGCGCCTATCCGGCATTACAACGCATCGAAAAGATCGTCGCCACACAGTGCCGGCGTATTGTGAATCCTCTGCAAAAATAGTACTGACACATCAGTCCAGGCGCTCAAGCCTCAAAAGAATGAGAAGGACGGACATCCTCGCGAGTCGGCGTTTCGTCGAGGACTCAACCTCCTCGACACCTTGCTCTCACAGGTCATCCCTCTCCACAGAGAGGCC
>CBFIGY010000062.1:0-5586 GCA_965662235.1 uncultured bacterium | reverse complement strand
CATGAGGTTTTGGTTTCTGCAGGGCAGGCTTCTACCGTAGTGGCCGGATGGGGAGCGACTCCGCCTGTCACGGTTCCGTTGGAGTTGCAGCAAACGCTGGAGGCTTCAGATGACCCTGAAGTGTTTACCAATACGGTCAACTTTGGCGAACTTCCGGAGTTGCCTGAAGCCGCGTCGGCACGTGTGAGTGTGGATCCCCTAGAGGAACCTTCAGGGGAGGGGACTCCAGACGCAGAAGAACTTCCAGAGGATCCTCCCATTCCGGACTCTGCTGAGATTCTTCCCCTAGAGGAGGACCTGCTGGACGACCTGTTGGAAGAGGTGAATGCAACGGTGAGTGAAGCGACCACAGAAGCTCTGGAGACCGCTCAGGAGCAAATGCAACTGATTCTGGAGGTCCGATGACCTTTCCTGCGAGAAGGCTCTGGAGCCTGATTTTGATCTTCCTGATCACCGGAGGCTGCAGCTCGGATCCCACCCCGTCGGGACACTACCGCATGGGGACCGCCACGCTGCGACTGGGAGACCTGCTGAAGCGGCAAAGTGGGCGGAGCCTCATCGACGGAACGGCTCAGTCTGCGGTGGCGTTTGCCGTGCTGGAGACCGGAGAGGCCGTTGCCTCACTTGAGCTCGCGGATGCTTTGGAAGGCGGAGTGGGGCTGGTGGAGGCAGACAGCACCGTGAAGCTGGACGCCCCTTATGATGTTCCCATTCGCATCCTGGCCTATGACTTTGAAACGGTCCAGGACTCTGTGGCAGCGGCGTCTGATGACGTCGCCCAGGGACGGTTCCGCAGTCGCTACTACTCGGATCCGGTTTCTCTGACGGCAGGCGTCAACACGCAGGTGGTTTATCTAACCGAGGTGGAAGAGCCGGTGCCGGACAACACGACCACGCCTCCTCCCAGTGACAACACCACTGCCCCTCCGGAGCCTGTGGAAACCTTTTCTGGCTTCTTCTACTTCTCTGGCTGTTCCATTGAGGACAATGAGGCGCTGAACCCCATTCCCATCATCCTGCTGTTTTCGGAACGTTTAGACAATCAGACGGTGACAATGGCGACCTCGCAGCCGTGTCAGGACAACGACACGATTGTGCTCCGTAAGGACGGGGTGTGCCAGGACCTGAACTTTCTTGATTTTGCAGCGGCGCCGGATGCAAGCAACTTCAACAGCGAAGCGCCATTTGACACCTTTGCCAGTCAGACGTTGCCAAAGTACTGGGCCCATCCGGACAATGGCACCTATACCCTCACGGTGTCAGCGGCACTGAGCAGCGCCTCCGGAGCGGTGCTGGAGCCCCCCATTGAGTCCACCTTTACCTACACCAATGGGTGGACGCACCTTCAGGTCAGCGGATGCGACTACCTGCTGGACTACGACGATAGGACGCCATGAAGTGGGCGGGGTTGATGCTGTGGCTGCTCATGAGTCCGTTCCTGATGTGGGCGGAAACAACGGTGGAGGTGGGCAGCGATGAAGTGGTGGTGGTTGTCTTTGATGCCTCCGTGACTCAGCAGGAGGTGGTGGATTTCCGCTTCAAGGTCAGTGCCTTTGGACGCATTGACCGGGTTTCCTTAAATGGGGTGCCGCTGGTACAGCCGCAGCTGAGCTCCGATGAGGTGGACTATACCGTCCGACTGAAACTGGAGCCGGGTGAGAACGAATTTGTCATTGAGGCGTGGAGCGAGAGCGGTTTTTATCAGAAGACCTGGACCATCTTCCGTGAGACGGAGGAGGTTCGTTACATTCGGGGGCCTCGGTCTCACTGGAACTGGATCACGCTGCTGGAACGTTCGTGGGACACCAATGTCTCGAAGGCTCCAGAAAGTGGAGAGGTCCGCAACGGGGCGCAGTGGCGCCTGACGTTGGTGCCGCGCTGGTCGTACCGCCTGACGTACTGGACGGAGGTGGTGGTGCAGGGGGTTCTGACCCAGAATGAATTTGACGACGCCTCGCTGAATCCGTATGAGTCACAGGTGCTGCAGCTGAGTGCCGAGGCCAAGCAGGGGCTTCCGGAAGAGGGACAGTGGTTGACAAAATTGGGGCGTCAGGAAGTCGCCGTCAATGGGGCCAAGTCCACCCTCCGGAACCAGTTGTCTCTAGGGTGGAACTGGGACCTGCCCCGGTGGGGGCTGAAGACGGAGGGAGGATGGTCTGGAGCAGAGGCAACCGCCCTGAGTCCGTCTGGAACCGAACTCAGTTGGCTGGGGGAGGTCCGTTGGAAGCCCAAGGGTACTGAGGTCACGGGCCGCGTGTCCCTGAACAGAGGCGTCTTTGACGACCCGGCTCAGGACTTCTCAGAGGCAATTTACGCGTTTCAGGGGCAGTGGACCTTGAGCCGGCGCCTGCAGACAACAGGAAAGGTCGCCCTGCAGACACGGGAGCAGCCCTTTGCTCCGGATGGCAACACGCAGGCGCAGACGCTGGAAAACGCCTGGAGCTGGAAGGCTTCTGCAGACTGGAGCTGGCGGGCCGGACTCACACGCATCGCGGAGGCGGTGCAAACGGTGCCAACTCCTGAGGAATCGGTTCGGTACCGGACTTCGGTGGAGGCCAATGGGTCGATTTCCAAAGCCCTGAAGGTCAAGTTTCAACTGGCTTCAGAGGTGAACCGTTCCAACCTAGAGAATGCGGTTTATGAGCAGTGGACTTGGGGCGGAACGTTGATCTGGATCCTGTGATCAGTACTTGCGTCCCAGTTGCTGCAGGAGGCGGGTGAGCTGATCCAATCCGGAAGCCAACTCTGCTGCTTCTGGAGCCGGACGGCAACGCTCGGCGACATACTGGATGGTCCGGGTGATCCGTCCCCAGCGGGGGTTGTTCGGCAGAGAATCGAGGTCCAGGTAGTTCTTCAGGGAACGAATTCGCCAGGCTCCGGTCTGAGCATCTTGGTAGCATCCCCAGATGCCCGACTGCTGGGCCAGGTCAATGGCGCCAACCTTCATGGTGGCTTCCCAAACCTTGAGGGCCCGATTCATCAACTCGACGGCGAGGAGCCGGAGCTCCTGGTCTCGGTTGGGGCTTGGAGGAGGAGGCTCTTCTGACGCAGCAGCCTCCGTCTGAGCGTCTCCGGAGGTCCGGTACAGCCAGTTGTGCAGGCGAGCCAGAAGTTCCGTCCGGTTGAGGGGTTTGGTGAGGTAGTCGTTGGCGCCGGCCTCCCAGCCCTCTTCAAAGTCCTGCAGCCCTCGAAGGGCCGTCATCAGCAGCACCGGCAACTCGTCTCGGGTGAATTGCTGCCGGATGCGTTCACAGACCTCAAGCCCATCCATACCGGGCATCCGGACGTCAAGCAGCACCAGAGCCGGAAGCTTGTTTTGGGAACGGGCCCCCTCCAGAAACTCCAGGGCCGCGGGGCCGCTTTGAGCGAGGTGCAGCTCCACGCCTTCAGACTCCAGCAGCTCCTGCACCACCCGAAGATTCATCCACTCATCATCCACAACTAGGACAGAGGTCGGGTTCAGGGACCGCAGGGGAGAGGTGCCCGAAGGCTCCGGAGCCGGAAGAGGCTCAGCTTCCATGAGACCGGAAGGCCGAACCTGAAGGGTCAGCTGAAAGCAGGTGCCCTCGCCCACGGTTGACTGCAGCTTCAGGGTGCCTCCGTGCGCCTCCACTAGCTCTCGGGTGATGCTCAGTCCCACCCCCATTCCTTCACCGCGAGCGGCCTGGCCTCGCTGCATCGGTTCAAAGATCCGTGCCTGATCTGCAGGGGAAATGCCGGTTCCGGTATCTTCCACCACCACTTCAAGGGTCTCCGGATCAAGTGCCTGCACCCTGAGGACCACGCTTCCGGAGTCGGTGTAGCGGATCGCATTGTTGAGCAGGTTGAGGAAGATCTGCTGCAGGCGTTCGGGGTCAGCATGGACAAGGGGCAGCCCCGGAGGCAGCTCCTGGGTGAAGGACACGTTTGGGGAAAGGGGTTCCTGAAGCAACGGCACGGTTTCCCGGACCAGTGTGCCGAGGTCCACCGGCTGAAGCTGTAGGTTCACGCGTCCTTCATTGAGCAGCTGCTGGTCCAGCAATTCTGCAATCAAGCGTGCCATGCGCCAGCCGTTGTTCCGGATGAGCTGGAGGCGTTCGAGCAGGGCAGGAGCCTGCTTGCGGACCTCCTCCTGAAGCGCCTCGAGCAGGCCGAGGATTCCATTGAGAGGCGTCTGCAGCTCATGAGAGGCCCGTTGAATCAACTGCGTCTTGAAGGTGTTGGACTCCTGAAGCTGTTCGGAAAGTCGACGCTCGGCATCAAGCAGTTGCTGCTTGCGTTCCAGCGCAGACAGTGCCAGCCACTGAGTCCGCCGCGCCTGAAGCAGATTGAGGATGATGATTTCCGCAAGCAACCCGAAGAGGTGGGCATAGAAGACAAAGAAGTTATTGGGCAGCACCCCCTCAACCCCGAGCGTGGCCACCACTGCTCCAATCGCAGGCCCAAGGAAGGTCAGAAAGGTTGCCAAGGCGAAGGGGCGTTTGCGATAGAAGGCATAGAGCGCAACGGCTTGAACGACGAGGTAGGTCAGGGTGAGCAGCGGAAAGACAAGCCGGGCAAAGCGGTTCTCGAGCAAGAGGTTGCCCACGATGAGGAGGCCTAGGAGCATCAGGAGCCCCTGCAGCAGGCGGGTGATCTCGTGGCTCCAGGTGGAGACCCGGAGGAAGTAACCGACGAAACCAATCAGGGAAGCGCCAGCCAGGGGCACCGACAGGTACAGGCTGTAGCGGAACATCTCTGGAGATCCCGCAAGGTCAAACTGCAAGGCCAGTCCGGAGTACAGCCAGTAGATCCACCCCTGAGCAAGGACAAGGAGGCTGTAGAGCACACTGCTGCGTTGATGCGTGCCGCCGACCGCAAGTCCCAAACGGTAGATGACGGTGATGAAGATGAACCCAAAAAACGCTCCAAACAGCAGCAACTCCGATTGCTCCCCTTGGCGCAGGGTGTTCAGGTCCACGAGGTAGGGGGCGATGGCGGCTTGCCCCTGTGTTTCCACCCGGATGAAGATCCGCTGCCTCTCAGGTGCCGTAGAGTTCAGGGGAAGTCCGTTGAGCCGGTAGTGGAAGGGACGCTCCGAGGCGTCAATGCGGTTTCCGGCAAAGGTTTGCTGAAAGGCTTCCCCCTGAGTGGCAACAAAGAACTGGATGCCGTGAATGAGTGGGTAGTCCAGCAGCAGCACCCAGTCTCCCGAGCGTTGAAAGTCCAACTCCAGGTACCACCAGGACACCTGTGGGGTCCAGTCGTAGCGGAAGGTGGACACCTCACTCTTGGCAAAAGCGCCTTGCTGAAACTGCTCCTGAGCCTCCTCAAAAGACGCCTGGCCGCTGGAGTCTTGCCAGACCTGCAGGCTGGGACCGAGAGGAAGCTGTCCCACGGGGGCTTCCACAGTCAGAGGGGCAGAAACCAAGAGGGACGGTTGGGCTGCCAGGTGGAGCAGAACCGCTAACAGACAGAAAAAGATTTGTAGCATGAAAGTGAAACGCTGTCTCACTCTGGGAGTCGGTGAGAGAAGCCGAAGCACATCAGGTATTCGGAATGGGGTGAGGTCAGGTGAAGGGCTGTTTTCCGATCAGGTCACGAACTAGGACATTTTTCGGAGGAAGA
>CBFIGY010000061.1:0-6674 GCA_965662235.1 uncultured bacterium | reverse complement strand
TCCCGAACACGGAAGTAAAGTCCCTATGCGCCTATGGTACTGCCGGGGAAGCTCGGCGGGAGAGTCGGTCGGCGCCGCCCCATTCAAGGCAATCTGAGGCTTTTTTTATGGGTCGCGAATGCCCGGCCGAGATGGCGGAACTGGTAGACGCACCAGACTCAAAATCTGGCGAGGGAAACCTCGTGGGGGTTCGATTCCCCCTCTCGGCACCAGCGCATTCGGGGCGTAGCGCAGTCCGGTAGCGCGCCTGCTTTGGGAGCAGGATGTCGCAGGTTCAAATCCTGCCGCCCCGACCACCCTCCCCTTTCAGATTCTTCAATCATTCCCCTTTCTTTTCCCCATCCACTCTTGGTAAACTGCAGGAATCCTTTGTTCCTTGCAGGAGACCCTCATGGCAAAATCCATCGATTTCAACTTTGAACTCCCCCTTGGCACCCCAGATAGTCACGACCTCTTCCTGGTCGTCCTGCTGGCCATTCAGGAAGTGGGACGTTCTTCAAAGGTGTGGGACGTGGATCCGCTCCCGGGCGTGTTTGCCAATGCGACTGGGAAGCTTTTGGTTCAGAACCAACAGTTTCAGCCGGAGACGATGCTCTTTACCACCACGGTGGAGAGCCTCAACGAGGTGGTGGGCCTGTTCTCGGTGACGCTTCCTCTGAACGCGGATCTGACGACCGAGGATGAGGAACACATCCAAGAAACCCTGCTGGAGCGCATCACCGGCTTCATCCAGAAGTATGACCTTTATGGTCAGCTGGAAAAAGACGACCTTTGGGTGGTCGCCGAATAACTCCCCCCTCAAGCAAAGCAACTCCCCCTTTTTACTGACGTCGACGTGAAGACGGAGAACGTGCGCCCTACGGGTGAACGTCTCACGGCATCAGAACGCTTAAAGTCCCCAAACCGCTTCCAGGCTTGCGTCCAAGCCTTGCCAAGATCGAGGCTTGAAAACTGCATGATTTTTGGGATTCTGCTAGGCTTGAAGGGGTAAGGACTTCTGCGCTGAAGCAGAAAGTCCACTGTTCCTAAAAAAGGGCCGGTGCCTCATGGCGAGGGAGGCACCTGAGAGGCCCTGTTGCTGAAGACCTGATCCAAGCGTTCCGAGACTGAAGATGCTGGAAAAATTATTTGCCATGGACTCCAACGAAGAAGTTGAGCAGGCGCTCAGCAGTGGTCGGAAGCTGCTGGAGGGAAAATTTTACGACCGGGCCATGGTAGAGTTCCGGAAGGCGCTGGACCTCGACCAGGAGATCGCCATGCCGGTGATCATGGACATTTACAGCCAGTCTTCTGGAGACCCCTCGGCGTTGATCTCGCTGGGGACCAACCTGCTCTCATTTGACCAGAACAATGTGGAGCTGATCAACCTGCTGGCAAACGCCTACCGCAAGCAGGAAAGCTACGAGCAGGCGAAGAAGCTGTACCAGCGCGGCTTGGAGGTGGATCCGAAGAATGAGTTTGCGACCTACAACCTGGCGGCCACCATTGCCAAAACCCCTTATGAGGACAGCAACGCGGTTTCTGCCGTCAAGCCCTTTGAGGAGATGACGGACTTCAAGCTCCCGGCGCTGGAACTGGCCGTGGAAAGCTTGCAGGAAATCTATCAGGCCGCTCAGCCACAACCAGATGCTCAAACCGAAGGTGGACCCCATGAAGGAGGAGGGCCTTCGTTTGTGGACAGCATTCTGAGTAAAGAAGAGCCAGACGCCTCAGAAACCCCGGAAGGCGCCGCCACGCCCTCGGAGCCGGAAGCAGAGCCGCTTCCTGCAACACCAAAGTCGGCTCAGACCAAAGGCATTGACCTGCAGGTGCTCAAGCAACAGGTGACGGAGTATGCGCCTGAGCCGGAACGGATTCCCCTCTACCTGCTCAACCTGGCGATCTACTGCATGCAGGAGCGGGACTATGAAACCGCCCGTGCTCTGTTTGAAGACCTGCTCAAGCAAGACTCTCACAGCGCGGACCTGCGGTGCTTTCTGCTCTGTGCCATTGCCGAGCTACGGCATCCGGACAAGGCTTTGGAGCTGATGAGCAAGCTCCTGCAGGCGCAGCCGAACCACCGGTACGGCTTGGTCAACTACGGCATCCTGCTGCGTCGCCAGGGGAAGAGTTCGCAGGCCCGAGTGATCTTCTTTCAGCTGGCGCGGTTGCTGGAGCATTCTCAGGGAGACTACAGCCTGGATCGGGTCATCAACCAAGGGAAGGAGGAGCTGGAGAAGGGCAACAAGAAGAAGGCGGGAGAGCTCCTGACACCGCTGGTGGATGAGCTGACGGAAGCGCCGTTGCTGCTTCAGCTGAGTCAGCTGCACCTAGAAAACAAGGTTTATGACGAGGCCCTCCAGGCGCTCAAACGGGCGGCTCGGCTGTCGCCACGTCTTCCGGAGGTCATCAAGGCCCGTCACCAGATGCACCGAGTGCTGGCAGAAGAGGCTGAAAATGCCATCAGCAAGGACGATCTGGAAAAAGCCGCAGGGCTTTTGGAGCAGGCCCTGACCATCAAGCGGGACAAGGTTTCCCTCAAGAAGATGATTGTTCTCTACACCAAGGATGAGAACGACAAGCGTGTGAGCGAGCTGAAGAAGGTCCTGGACGAGGTTGAGACCAAGGAACGCTCTAAGCTCATTGCGGAGAAGGTTCAGGATGCTGAGAAGCGCATGGCCATTGGCGATGCGGTTCAGGCCCTCAAGTTCTATGAAGAGGCGATCAACATTGAGCCCCGGACGGAGCTCTACAAGCAGATGCTGGCCGCTGCTGAAAAATTGGGGCGTCCGGAACTCGCGGAGAAGCTCACTGATTGGTTCCATGAACAGAAGGAGGAGTGGAATCGGAAGCGGCACGAGGAGGAGGAGCCTCCGGAAGACGCCTGATCCGGTTGCTGTCACCCTCCAACGCTGTCCGATGAGACCGGTTCTTGTTTGAGGAGGCCCTGCTTGCTGATTGAATGAGTTCCTGTGCCATCTGATGAAACACCTGCTCGCCCATAGCCTTGTCACCCGCATCAATGTGGCCACCCTAATGGTGGTCGTGGCGGGCATGTTAGTCGGCGCTCTGGGGGTGTCGTGGCTGTCTTATCAACGCACCCTAGATGCCCTCAACAAAAAAGCCTGGGACACCCTCC
Source organism: uncultured bacterium (assembly GCA_965662235.1). Taxonomy (GTDB): domain Bacteria; phylum SAR324; class SAR324; order SAR324; family NAC60-12; genus JAYPUA01. The sequence goes on along the minus strand of CBFIGY010000061.1, from coordinate 3,556 downwards.
GGACGGCTGAAATGGCCCTGAATGAGGCGGTGTGGAACCAGCAACAGCGTCAGGTGAAGGCCATTGTCGGCGCCTTCATGACCGATCCCGACTTCATGGCGCTGGTGGTGGAGCACCAAGATGTCGTCCTGTACGAGCAGATGCGGAATGCGGCACAGGGGCTCACCCATCAGGAGCTGATTCACTCGGCCGAACGCTACAACTGGATCCACCTCCACACCACGCTGGGACGGGCCGGAAAGGTCAGTGGGCGTGTCCACCTAGCGGTGACCCGAGAAAACGCATCTCAGCAGTTCCGCAGCACCCTCCAGCAACTCCTCCTCGCGGCTACAGGAATCGTGCTCCTCACGGTCCTGACCCAGTGGATCCTCATCCGTCAGCTGGTACAACGCCCCATCTCCAAGCTCATCAGCTCCGCCCGTGAGCTTGCTTCCGGAGACCTCAATGCGTCCATCGACCTGCACCGTGAAGATGAGCTTGGGGTGCTGGCTCACAGCTTTGATGCCATGCGGGTGGCCATCAAGTCACAGATTGATGACCTCCGTTTACTGAATGAAACGGCCGAGAAGCTGGCCTCCAAGGTCTCTCAGCATGAGACGCTCGACACCGTGGTGCAGGTGGTGCAGCAGCATCTGCCTGTGGAGCGGTGTTCCGTTTACCGGTACGACGCAGCTCTGGAGCAGCTGGTGCTGTCCGATTCCTTTCCTGAGCTCCCACGCCCTCGTCCCACTCCGCGCTCCTTTGCTCTAGGAGAGGGGGCGGTGGGGCAGTGTGCACAGAGCAAAACCCTTTTGCTGATTCCGGACACGGCTCACTGTGAGTTTTACGTAGGAGGCGGAGAGCCTCGGTTTCTGATTGTGGTACCCCTGCTGGATCAGCAGCAGCTCATGGGCGTGATGAACTTCTCGGGGCCTGTGAAGACCTTGCCCCGGAGCCCGCATCTTGAGGACTTCACCTCAACGTTGGCCCGGATCACCGTCGCCAATCTCAAAAACCTGGAGATGCGGACCGTCATTCAGCAGCAGAATGAGCACCTCCGGGAGACCCTCAGCGTCTTTGAAAAATTCGTCCCCCTCCAGTTTCAGCGCCGAGTGGCCGAAGAGGGCGTGCAGAACATCCGCATTGGGCAAGCCAACAGCGACTTCATCTCCATCCTCTTTAGCGACATCCGTGGCTTCACGACCCTTTCGGAGCACATGGAGCCCCAAGCCCTGCTGAACTTTGTCAATGCCTACCTGGAGCGCGTCTGTGCCCCGCTGCGGCCGCATTACGGATTTGTGGATAAGTACATTGGCGATGCGGTGATGGCGCTCTTTGACATGCCGGAGCGGAGTGATTTCTTCGAGGCGCTCTGTGCCGTCCGGTCTGCCATCGACATGCATGCGGCGCGGCGGGCCTTCAATGCCGAATGGGAGCCGCAGGGCTTTCCCCGGTTGGTCTCTGGAATTGGCATTCACAGCGGACCCGTGGTCATTGGGACCATGGGGACCTCTCTGCGCATTGAGACCACGGTGCTCGGAGACTCGGTCAACCTGGCTTCTCGCCTAGAGATGCTGACGAAGTACTTTGATGCACGGGCCCTGGCTTCCGGAGCCACTCGGAACCTGGTTGCCGCGGAACCCTTCCGCTGGCGTTTCCTGGGGAAGTATCAGGTCAAGGGGCACCTGCGTCCAATTGAGATCCATGAACTGCTTGATGCGGATGAGCCGAGGCTTGCGGAGGCCAAGTGGGAGCTGGCGCCCCAGTTTCAGCAGGCCCAGCACCTCATTCAGGAGCGCAAGTGGCTGCAGGCGCAGGTGATGCTTCAGGAGTGCCTCAAGCAGCTTCCGGAAGACGGCGCCGCTCGGTTCCTCTTGCAGCTCTGTCAAAACTGGCAGGTGCAGCCTCCTCCGGAGGGCTGGGGGGGCGTCATCCTGCTGACTGAAAAATAAAGCCCTTTTCCGGATCAAGCGTTCCGCGCTGGCAATGTCGTGCGAATCCCGCTATGGTTCCCTCTCAGGTCCCTCGTTTGTCAGAAGCCCCCGAGGGGGCATCAGGAGGGGACCTTGATTCCTCCTTCAGTACCAGAATCATGCTCAACGTGCCGCTTCGTCTTGCTGTCGCCGGTGTGGGTAGCATTGGCCGAACCCATGCGGGCATCATCCGTAAAAATCCGAGCCTGCAGCTGTGCGCCCTAGTTGACCCGGCTCCTGAAACCGAAGCACTGGCTCAGGAATGGGGGGTGGCGCATTATGCGGGACTCAATGAGTTGCTGGAGCAGGAACCCCCGGATGGGATTGTCCTGGCGACACCGAATGCCCTGCACGTGGCGCAAACCCTCCACTGTGTGGATGCCGGAGTGGCGGTGCTGTTGGAGAAGCCTGTGGCAACGTCTCTGGAAGAGGGGCGGCAGCTGATGGCAGTGGTGGAATCGCATCAGGCTCGGGTGCTAGTGGGACACCACCGGGCCCACAGCTCCATCATGGCCAAAGCGGTTGAGACAGTGCAATCCGGACAGCTCGGACGCTTGGTGACGGTGCAGGGAAGCGCCCTGTTCTTCAAGCCAGACCACTACTTTCAGGAAGGACCCTGGCGACGAAAGGCAGGAGGCGGTCCGATTCTGATCAACCTCATTCATGAGATCCACAACCTGCGGATGCTCTGTGGCGAGGTGAAGGCCGTCCAGGCAATGGCCAGTCACAGCACCCGAGGCTTTGATGTGGAAGACACAGTTGCCATTACCCTGATGTTCGAAAACGGGGCCCTGGGCAGCTTCTTACTCTCGGACACGGCTGCAAGCCCCCGCAGCTGGGAACAGACAAGCCAGGAAAATCCGGCTTATCCCACGCACCCGGATCAGGACTGCTACTTCCTGGCGGGAACTCAAGGAAGCCTGGCCATTCCCACCATGCGGATGCACTGGTACGATGACCCCGAAGGACGCTCCTGGTGGGAGGAGTTTGCCCAAGACACCCTTCCCCTCGACCGAGAGGACCCCTTGCAGAAACAGATGGCGCACTTTGCCGAAGTCATCCAAGGAACCGTGCCTCCCAGGGTGAGCGTCCGAGATGGCCTCCTGAACCTGCAGGTGACCGAGGCCATTCGTCAGGCCACCCAAACCCAGCAAACGGTCTTCCTCTCCCCCCTCTCCGCGCGATGACGTCGTTCTTGCCCCGGTGGTTCCGCTGCCCCGGATTGCTGCGTGGAAGGGGAAGTGGTTTCCTGGTGGTGACCGGACTGCTGGTGAGCTGCTCTGCGCCGCCTCCAACCGCTCCCCCGTCGCCGCTCCCCCGTGAAGGACGTTACGGCTCCGAAACCCTCCCTCCGAACCCTGCGCCAGAAGGGGTCTTCTGTGACGTCTATGGCACCGTGGTCACCGAAATCCCTCCGGAAGCCTGTCGGTAGTTGACGGCATCTCCGCCGCGTTCCGCACCTCTTTTCCTTCTGTGCTCCCAGAGTCATCTCGGCCCCCGTGGGGGTCGCGAACCTTCCGCTCGATTTCTGGGTGGTCCAATTTTTGGATGATGAAATTCATTGAATTACACCGCTCAAGCTGTGATTCAGATAAAATAAAGGT
>CBFIGY010000060.1:0-6931 GCA_965662235.1 uncultured bacterium | reverse complement strand
AAAATCAACGATATCCCCTGGCCCACTCCCACGCACATCGTGCACAGAGCATAACGACCTCCTCCACGCTGAAGTTCCGCAGCAGGTCCCGCATTAAAGGAGGTTCAGAAGGGGCTCGGGAGCCAGGAACTGGAAGAGGGCAGGAGGAGGCTGCAGAAGCCAGAAGGCCCCAGAAGGAGCCCTAGGCGCTTACCATGCCGAATCTGTGGCCTCCTTCCGGGGGCCAACCTGATTGACAATGGGGGGCAGGGACTGGAGGTATTCAGCAATCGCGTCCAGGTCCTCCGGAGGCAGCTGCTGGTAGTGATTGACGGCGAGCCCCATCAGCCCGCCGACAAAGTCTCCATCCGGAAGCATGCCCACCTCCAGTGCATACACCAGATCCGCCTTTGACCAGTCCCCAATGCCCGTCTCCGGATCCGGAGTGATGTTCGGAGCCGACTCTCCCTCAGGCCCCTCCTCGGCGCCTGCATAGGCCAGGTCCGTCCGCAGCGCCCCCATCAGGTTCCGAGGGGTGTGGCACTCACCACAGTGAGCCACCGCTTCAGTCAGGTAGCGTCCTCGGTTCCAAGAAGCCGTTTGCGTCGGGTCGGGTTCAAGTGGCCGAGGGTGGTGGTTGACCAGCTTCCAGAACCACGCTCCCACTCGCAGGTTAAAGGGAAAGGGGACCTCGTGTGGACGGTCGGGCTGATTCACCGCCGGAAGGGTATCGAGGTAGTCCTTCAGGTGTAAAAGGTCCTCGCGAGTCATCTGACTAAAGGAGGTGTAGGGAAAGACCGGGAAGTAATGAGTCCCATCAGGGCCGACCCCTTCGGTCATGGCCCGGAGGAAGTCCTCATCGCTCCAGCCTCCGATGCCGGTCTGCGGATCCGGAGTGATGTTGGTGGAGTAGAAGAGGCCAAAGGGGGTGGGAATGGGACGCCCCCCAGCAAGGAGGGCGCCGTCTTGATCGGTGTCAGTGTGACACCCACAGCCTCCGGCGGCATGAAACACCTGCTCTCCAGAAATGGGATCTGGAGTCCGGGCGTGCGCCAGTAGGCTGAAGCAACAGGCGGACAGCAGCACCGCCTCTTTCAGACGGTGCGCCATGAAGGGGCTCATTGACGATAGGTGTCGTGGCAGCCCTTGCAGGAGCCTCCCACCTGACCGACCGCTTTCCCGACGGCCCGCATGTCTCCAGACTGAGCTGCGGTCAGCAGTTCCTGACTGGCCGCCTCTAGGCGCTGCGCGGCTTCTTCAAAACCCGCCCGGTCGCTCCAGATGTTGCTCTTGGCATCGGTGTCTCCCTGGTCGGAACCTTCAGGGAACAGGGCAGGGATGATCCGGGCCGCATTGCCAATGGCAGCGGCATGGTCTGCTAGGTGCCCCTCGTAGTCCGTCAGGCGTCCCTTCATCACGCCCACAATGGCTCCCATGTGTCCCTTCATGGAGGTGTACACCGCCTTGCGGTACTTAATGACCGCTTCAGCATCATTGGCCAAGAGGGGACCAGAGGCAAAGGAAACGCTGGCCAGTCCGGCCAGTAACAGCATTTTGAGCTTCAACATGGAAATCCTGAGTCGATTGTAAAGGAAACGGAACAGGCTCAGAACTCCGAATTTGCCGCTTTGCGAGCCACTCCGGTGCGGTTCGCCGCCTCTTGCACGGCTGCCGAAATTTTCGGCGCAATGGAGGGGTCGAAGACGCTCGGAATGATGTAATCCGGGCTGAGGTGCTGTTCCTCAATGGTTTCGGCTATGGCATGAGCTGCAGCAAGCTGCATCTCCATGTTGATGGTCGTTGCCAAACAATCAAGCGCCCCGCGGAAAATTCCGGGGAAACAGAGGACATTGTTGATCTGATTGGGGTAGTCACTCCGCCCTGTGGCCATCACCGCCACATGGGGCAGCGCTTCTTCGGGCATGATCTCCGGGGTCGGATTTGCCATGGCAAAGACAATGGCTTTGTCGGCCATCTTTTGGACGTCCTCCGCATTGAGCACACCCGGAGCCGAAACGCCCACAAAGACGTCGGCACCAACAATGGCATCCTTCAGGGTGCCCGTCTCCTGATGAGGATTCGCGGTGTGAGCGAACCAGTGCTTGGCCTCATCGGTGATGTCCTCCCGTCCAGCGTGCACCACGCCAGAGCGGTCACAGCCCACAAGGTTCCGGACGCCAAGGCCATAGATCATCTTGGCACACGCAGTGCCGGCAGCTCCGGTTCCGGACACCACAACCTTGACGTCCTCAGCAGCCTTCCCCACCAGCTTGAGGGCGTTGATCAGCGCAGCGGTCGTCACCACAGCGGTTCCATGCTGGTCGTCATGAAAAACCGGGATGTCCAGCTCTTCCTGCAGGCGTCGTTCAATCTCAAAGCAGCGCGGAGCCGAGATGTCTTCGAGGTTGATGCCTCCGAATCCTGGGGCAATCGCCTTGACGGTCCGGATGATCTCCTCAGGGTCCTTAGTATCCAGGCAGATCGGCCAAGCGTCGATGCCAGCAAACTGCTTGAAGAGCATGGCCTTGCCCTCCATCACCGGCATTCCGGCTTTTGGGCCAATGTCGCCCAGCCCCAGCACCGCGGTTCCGTCCGTCACCACTGCCACCGTGTTGCCCTTGATGGTCAGCTTGTAGGCGTCCTCTGGATTCTCATGAATGGCCATGCACACGCGGGCCACTCCGGGGGTGTAGGCGATGGAAAGGTCATCTCGTGTCTTGAGGGGGATGCGTGGGGCAATCTCCATCTTTCCCTTCAGGTGCGCCAGGAAGACCCGGTCGGAGAAATTGATGAACTCCACATGGTCCAATTCCTTGAGCGCGTCCACAATGCAACGTCCGTGATCGACGTCACGCGTGAAGATGTTGACGTCCCGGATCAGGTAGTTCGCTTCCGGACGGACCAGGTCGATGGCTCCAATGTTGCCACCGAGGTCGGAGATCTTCTGGGTCACTTTGGCGAGAACGCCGACTTCGTTTTCCAACTTGAGTCGGACGATGATGCTGTTGCTGGCGCTGTGGGGGCTGGGCATGGTGTAACTTTCTCGGATGGGTCAAGGAAAATGACGGAAAAACACATAAGGTGAAACCTCTGTCAAGCCAACTCCTTTTGGGTCTCCAAGTCAAGCAGGAAACTACGTGAATCCCCTAATTGACGGCTCTAGGGAAACCCGTATCTTAGCGCAGATCAGGCGACTGCCCTCTATCGCGCCCGGCCCCTCCCGCGGGACCGCCTTTACCGTTCGCACGCCCTTGCCCGAAGCCTCTATCCTCGACCCGATTTTTCAAAGCCCTTACGGGGTCCACGAACACCGCCTCGCCGGCACCCTTGTCTGGGTCCGTCGGGAGCAGGAGTGGAGCTTCCGGGGGGCCGCTTCTCAATCGGACCTGGTGGTCCTCAACGACACCCTCATTGTCAGTCGCGGGGCCGGGTTCTTCTCAGGTCCAGACACTCAGGCGGTGGGAGAGCTGCAGTGGGCGATTCGCCAGACCCTGCCAAGCGCCGTCAGCTACCTCAGCGACTTCTCTCAGCTCAAGGGTTCCACGCTGCGTGGACGCTGGGAGTTCCTCAAACGCCTGCAACGGATCCTCCCAGAAGCGGAAGCCTATGCCGCCCTGGTGCCTCCGAACCTGAAGTGGATCGCCAAAGGGGTTCTGCTGGCCACGCCTGAACCGCTCAAGCAGAAGATTGCCATCATTGAAGACCTCGAGGCCGCGCTGCTGGAGTTGCTGCAGCACCGTCCTCGCTCGCCGCTCCCGCACCTTGAGCCGCTGAGCAACTCGCAGTCCAAGGCCCTCAACCTCATCCACGAATCCCTCTCGCGCTGGACCCTGGACCAAGAGGCCTTCGCGCAGCCATTGCCTCAGCTCCCTGAGGGAAGCCCCTATGCGGATTTGCTGGAGGTGCTGCAGATTCATCAGCAGGACGTTCAGGAGCTGATCCAGATGCACCAAGAGGACGTGCAGGAGAATCAGCTCACTCATGCTCGCCTAGCGGCTGCCCTAGAATGCTCCGTCCAGCCCTTGATGATCACACGGCAGGCCGATGGACAGGTTCTGTTTGCCAATGAAGAGATGGCACGTCTTGCCGGGACCACACGTCAGCACCTCGCCGGACACCCGGTTCCAGACCTGTATCAGCACCCGGAAGACCGGCAGAAGATGCTGGAGCAGCTGCTCACCACCGGACGTCTCAAAAACTACCGGATTCTGGTTCAGGACCTCCGAGGGCGGCGCTTTCCCGTCCGGGTCAACACGGAGCGCATTGAATACGGAGGCGAGCAGGCCCTGATTTCCACCTACCGGGACGTGGAGGCGGAAGAGGCACAGGAACAGAAGATTCAGGAACAGCTGGAAACCCTTCGGCTGGCTCAGGAGGCCAACCGGTTTGGCATCTTCACCTTTGATCCGCATACCCTCCATACCACCTACACTGAGTCTCAGCGCCGACTGCTGGAGCTTGAGGTTGATGAGGACTACGGAGAGGCCTGGTGCCAACGCCTGGCCCCTGAAGATGAGGAGCAGGACCGGCTCATCCGCGAGCAGATGAAGGAGGGACACGACTACCCGCAGAGCACCTTCCGGCTCAACCTGCCTTCCGGCAAGCGCATCACGGTGGAAAGCCATGCCCGCTGGATGCAGCACTCAGGTCGCCGGATTCTGGTGGGCATCACACGAGACATTACGGAAGAGCAGGCGCGTCTGGAGGAATTGCGCAAGCAGCGCTCTCAGCTCATGCACCTCGACCGCATCAACGGACTCAAGCTCCTGGTCCGGCAGCTCGCTCACGACCTCCGAACCCCCCTGGCGACCATTTCCATGGGGGTGGACCTCCTTCGTCCTCAGGCCACTGATCCGCAGGCGGTGCAACTCATTGAGCAGGCCACGGCCACCATCACCGAGGTCGTCGACAACCTCCGACACTACGTCCGGGAAGAAGCCTCCCGCCCAGAACCCCAGTGGATTGAGGTCGGAGCCCTGTTCCGCGAAACCCTGGCCCTCATTGAGCCGACACTACGGGAGGTGCGCCTGCTGCCTCACTTTCCCGAGACGCCCCTCGTTCTTCCCCTCGTCAAGGTGGAGATCCAGCAGGTTCTGATGAACCTCACCAACAATGCCGCCGATGCCATGAGCGACTTGCCTCCTGAACGGCAGGTCATTGAGTGGCACACCCATGACGCCCCCTCCGAGGTCCAACTGCTCATCTCAGACCATGGCCCGGGCATCCCAAGCGCCTGGCGGGAGAAGATCTTTGAGCCCGACTTTACCACTAAACCTGAAGACCAGGGAACCGGGCTCGGACTCGCCATTTCGCGGGACCTGGTGCACCTCCATCAGGGCACCCTCAGCGTCCATTCTCGCCCTGACGGACAGCCTGGCGCCCTCTTCCGGGTGACCCTTCCCAAGCAGCCTCCGCCCCCGAAGTCCCGGTAACCGCGACTTTTGCTTTCCAAACCTAGGAAGTGCTTCTATAATGGCGGTTTTGCCGGTGGGCCAGTAGCTCAGTTGGTTAGAGCTGGCGACTCATAATCGCTAGGTCGGGGGTTCGAGTCCCTCCTGGCCCACGCCTCCGGCTCCCTACGAGCGCCCCTTCCTCATGTCCTCAATCACAGAGTCGTAGGTCCAGTCCCCCTGGAGCTCCCAAACGCCCCCAGGCTCGACCTCCATCTCCGAGCAGGCAATCCGCCAATCCGCCTCTGTGGTTTCCAGCTCCAGCTCCTTGTCCTTGAGCACCTCCAGCGGAAACTCCACCTCCAGGCTCCGGAAGCCGTTGAAGACGACGGCAATCGGATCCACCGACCGCTCCGGAGCAAACGGTTCCGGCCCAGGACGCATGACCTCGGGAAAGAGCCGATGCTCCAAACAGAATTCATGAAACCAGCTCTTGGCCTCCTGAAGGCACTCCAGGATCCGGACCTGCTGCGCCTCCTTCTCTTCATCGGAACCCGTCATCGGGTGGTGAGGGAAGCTGATGCCAATCCAGAAATTTGCGACTTCGACTTTCATGAGGGATGCGGAGGGAGGGGTTGGGGGAAGCCTTGGGCGCAGAAGGATTCCTCCTCCAGCACCCGGTGTCAGGCTTTTGGTTATAACGTGCTCTCAGGAGGGGGTCAACCCCAGGTCAGGGGAAAACGTCGAGGAAATTCAGACAGGGAAGCCCCGCCCGCGCAGAGGTCCGCTAGCGGGGGAAGTAGTCCCGCAACCGCTCGTTCGCTTACCCAGCGAGCTTGTGCAGCAGGAGGATCAAGATCGTTTCCAACGGTTGCCGGTAGGTGCTACTTGCGAAAGTACAAGCCGTACTTGATGCGCTGAACAATTACAACTAATAAGGAATTATATTCAGAACTGCCTTATCAGCATCATCGATGGTTACACTGTAGGCTTGACTAGGATCAAACCCCAGTTCATCAGCAAAGACAAGCCAAGTCGTTTTTACAGCATAATCTCCACAACTGTCAAAATTCCCGCTCTCGACATAACCTTCATAATAGCTAGGAAGGTCGTCATATTCTCCTTTATTATCCGCAACATCAAAATTATATTGATTATCTGTTTGGATAACGTAATTTCCCAATGAACATATAAATTTTACTGAAACAGGGGTAAAAACAACTTTAAATCCGTTTGTGTAAGGCTGAATCGTAACCTCAACATCAGCGTCACCACGATAATCATATCCTGTAGCAGTTGAAGGATCCCCAACAGCATCTCCCAACCCAACAACGCTGTTGCTCTCCTCTTCTGCAGGCGAACAAGAAACAATATAAAAAGAGATAATTATTAAAATAGTAATTTTCATTTTAAACATGACGTCTCCTTATAATGAAAAAATCTTACCATCTACTTTAGTGCTTGTTCAGCTCCCCTCCCCAGTTCCCTGAAGGAGGGCTCAAGAAAAAGGGTGATCTACCAATAAGCCTACGATGAAGCGCCTTCCAGATCTCCGTTTTTTC
>CBFIGY010000059.1:2253-6943 GCA_965662235.1 uncultured bacterium | reverse complement strand
GTATCCTACAGGCTCTTGGAGCCTTCTTGCTGCTCCTCCTTCCTGCCTGTTCCAACGACAGCACCTCCAGCTTGAGCAGCCCGTCATCGTCTCTGGTTCAGGAAGACGTGGCGGCGCCCTCCGAAGGGTATGCTTCATTTTCCACCCTCTCCGGTCTGGAGCCCGGCACCGAACTGCGTCTCCGGTTGAACCGAAGGGGGACGCAGGTGGACGAGTACACCGTCGCCTTTGACTCCGTCTATGATTCTGGCGAACGCCTGGTGCTGCTCTCCACAGCAGAGGACCTCATCATTGGAGCCGGCGACAGCGGTTCTCCGGTGCTGGATGCCGAGGGTCGGGTGGTGGCCGCCCTGTGTTACGGATGGGCGGACAACAAGCACTTCTTTGCTGCACGGGCCATTGAAGACCTGCTGACCCTGCCCCAGAGGCCTCAGGCCGCCCGCCAGAGCCTCCGTCAGGAGAGGACCTCGGCTGCAGGAGCAGGCTTCCAGCCACTGGGCATGGCCGGGTCTTCCATGACGCTGCGGGAGACGCTGAGCACGCTTGCCGCTCAGGAACGCGCCTTGCCCTACCGGACCCTCGCCGCCCTCCTTCCCCCACGGCGCCCGTCTTCTGAACGGAACCCCAACGCGGTGCTGCAGCCGCTGCTGCAACCGGGCAACACGGTGGCGGTGCTCGACCTGTCAGGTGACCTGGGGCGACTGGGCGCCTATGGCACCCTGAGCTACTCATCAGGAGGCCTCTGGCTGGCCTTTGCGCACGCCTTCACCCAGTCCGGAGGACAGCTGAAGAAGCCGGTGATCCCGGCAACCATGGTGTCAATGATTGACGCCTCTCCCAATGCCCAGAAGCTGCCTCAGGCGATCTCCGGCTCCTTGGGCGCCCTGACCGGTGACTACTTCAGTGGGATTGTGATCGACCCCACCGCCACCGCCTCCACTGTGGAAGTGGTTACCCAGGTCACCCTCGACAACCAGACGGAGACCTTCACCCATCAGGTGTCACACGATGTCAACCTCAGCTACCAGCGCCTGCTCCTTGCCTACGCTGCCAGTGCACCAGCCGACTACTTGATGGATGGGGTGATCCGGGGTGGCTCAGCCACCGGAACCCTGACCTGGTCGTTTGACAACGCCAGCACCGACAACACCAGCCTCACCGTCTCCTCCAGTGACCTTGCCTCCCAGCTGTTCAGCGATGTTGACACGGCGCTTCCTCAAGACGACAGCGTCAGCCTCTACCGCGCCCTCCGGCAGGTGGAGCTGACCCTCTCCCTCACGCTGGAGTGAGCGTTGGCAGGACGGATACCTGGTTGCTCCCCTCAGCCCCCTCCCGTCTTCATGAGGAGGGCGTAAACTGAGGGTCAGCATCAGGCAGAACAGAGGCCGGAACACCTGAGGCCCCGCAAAGGGGCCGTTCCGGGCTTCTGTGCAGCCACACCGATTTCACTGCATGACCCTTCGGGGTTTACAGCAACCGGATTAGGATCGATCCGGCGTTTCGCCGGAGGGGTGACATCATGGACTCAGGGGCCTCCCCTCCTTGAGAAAGTGAGCTTCGCTCTACCCGAATCCACGCGCGAGCTCCCTCCTTCGGGTTCGCGACGCTCACTTTCTAGCGTCGTGTCGACTGAGGTTCGGCTTTTCAGTAATCCGGTTGCTGCTCCCTGCTTTCCTGGTCCCCCCTCACAGGAGCCCCATGGAACTCAGCCTCAACGGACTGGACCACGTCCTCCGCCTCCTCTGCACCCTTCCTCTGGACCAACCGGACGTTTGGCGACAGGCGCACCAGCAGGTGCAGCACCCGTTGCAGCAGTTCCGGAAGCGCCTCCAGGCCGAGCTCACCGGAGCCCCCGAAGCCCCGCCTCTGGCAGATGCCCTTCGGGAGGAGGTGCTGCACGCGGAGGACCTGATGGGGTGGCGGGTCTTTTTGGAATGGGAACTGGCCCAGGGGCTTCCCTCGTTGGGAACCGTGCAGGCCGCGGCCGTGGCGCAACTGCCCGAGCCCCAAGGGGCCTGGGCGCTGTACCGGGACCTAGCACTGGCGCCCAACGTGCCTGAATGGGAGGTGCTGTGTCAGGCCCGCCTGAGCCACAAGGGCGTTCCACTTCAGGCCCTGCTCCAGGGACTTCCTCCACGACGCCGCACCCTGCGGCAGCTCCTTCTTCCCCTCCGGCACCTCGACCTCCATCCCCAGGACCTCCTTGACGAACTGGTCCTGCTGAAACAGAACGGAGGGGTCCGGGGAACCCTCTCCAGAACCCTGTTCCGGCAGCTCAAGCGACCTCTGCAGCGTCAGGTGCTGCGCAAGGAGTACCGCCAGCATCTGCTGGAAACCTCCTTCCTCTGTGCCGTGGAGGGGGCCCCTCACACCTTTCCAGAGACTCCGGAGTGGCACCTGCTGAAGCAGCACCGGGACCAGGTTTTTGAGGACCTGCAGGAGCGGCAGCTCCAGGCGGGTCCCTGGCGCTTCTGGCTCCGTTACCGCAGCGACTTCCAGGCCCACCTGCCGGTCCTCCGCACCTTCCTGGAGGGGGTATCCAGCAGGTCCCTCCTCTCCTTGAACATCAGCCCAGAGGTACGCTTGCTCCTGGAACCTTGGCGGCATGAGCCCGTCGTCTGGAGCCTCCTGATCCTTGGCACCTCCGGGTCCCTGAAGCGTCAGTTGCTGTTCCAGCGTCCGTCACCGCCGGCCCCCAACGCGCTCCTGTCCAGCGTCCGTAAGCACCTTCAGCAACAGCTCCTCGGTGCCGGAGAGGCCTCTAGGTCGGCCCCCGCGCCCCAAGCCCTGCCGACCGCCCAGCAGCTGCGCGCGTCCCAGCAGTGGCTTCAGGACCTTCAGGCTGCAGGTTTGCTCAAGGAGGTTCTGACCCGGGCGGTTCTCCAGAAGGCCCTGCGGGATCCGTATCGCTCTGCCGCCTTCCTGCGCAACTGGAACCGCTGGAGCCCCCGCTTTCCGGACCTGCCTCAGCTCCAAGCTCCTTCCGCCCTGAGCTGGACCCTCAGAGGAACCACTCAGGACCTGCCGGCCCTCCGAAAACAGCGACCCTCCGGGGTTTCGGCGGCGGAGTGGCTCGAGCCCTGGCGCCTCAAGCGCCTGCTCCGCGGAGGTCCGAAGCATCAGGCCTTGCTGGGACGGGCGTTGCTTGCCCTCCGGGAGCACCTAGGAGAGGCGTCACCCGAGTGGCAAGAGCGCTTCCGGAGCCTTTCCCCGGAGCTCCTGCAGATCTGGCGGCAGCAGCTTCCCCGGACGCACTGGACGGTCACCGAGTGGGCGCTGCTGCTTCCCCGGCCAGACTTCTGGACGCACCCGCAGGTGCTGGAGGAGCTGAAGACCTTCCCCTTTTCTGCCTGGGGCAAAAGCGACCTGCCCCTTCCTCCGCAGCTTCTGGAATTCATTGACGCCCACCCGGACCTCCTCCGGCACGCCTTTGAGCAGGACCCTCCAAATTTCCTGAAGCCCTATCAGCGTCAGGCACCGTGGTGGAAGCTGATCCCTCAGGTTGTCGCCCGGGGGACGCTGTGCTCAGAGTTCGCGGACGCCGTTCGTCCAGCGGACCTGCCTCAGGCCCTGGAAGCCCTGCAGGACCACTATGGTCCCAACCAGCTGGCGGCCCTTGAGCTGGCGGTTCACTTTGGGCTCGCCTTTGCGCCCTTCCTCCTCGCTTTGGCCCAGAAGCTTGCGCTCGGACGAGACGATCAGGTGCAAGGAGATGAGTGCAACCGGTGGTACCGGACCTACCCGCTTCCCAAGCGCTCCGGAGGCACCCGGATCATTACGGCCCCCCACCCTACCCTGAAGCGCTTCCAGCGAGCCGTGCTGGATCAGGAGCTGAACACCTGGGAGCTGCACGACGCCGCAACCGGATTTCGCCCCGGCATCGGCATTGTCGAGAACGCCCGCCGGCACTGTGGGCAGGCCCTTGTCGTCAATGTGGACATCAAGGGCTTCTTCCCCAACACCCGCTTCCCGCAGGTTCTGAAGCTGCTCCGCCAGCGCCTCTCTGGTCGGTTCCGTCCACGTGCCATCCGGCTGCTGGCAACGCTGCTCAGCTACGAGCAGGCCCTTCCTACAGGGGCTCCCACGAGTCCCGCCCTGGCCAACCAACTGCTCCGGTCCACCGATGCCGCCCTGACCACTGTGGCGACTCGCCGCGGGGTGACGTACACCCGTTACGCCGACGACCTGACGTTTTCCTCCTCTGGAAGGGGGGCGGTGGAGATCCTCCCGTTTGTTGAAGAACGCCTCCGGGACCAGGGTTACGAGCTGGATCCCAAGAAGACCAACCTCTTCCGCCGAGGCCGGCGACAGTGTGTGACCGGACTGGTGGTGAATGAAAAGCCCAACTGGGCCAAGCCCCTGCGTCGCAAGCTCCGGGCGGCCGTGCACCACCGGGTTCAGGGACGTCCGGTGTTCTGGCACGGACGCCCCCTAGAGGACCAGCCGCTGCTTGGCCTGATTCACTTCCTCGCCCAAACCCAACCTCAGGAGGCTCAGGCCCTGCAGGCCCAGCTGCAAGCAGCCGGAGTGCACCCATGAAACGCCTCATCCTCCGGCCGCACGGAGCCGGCGTGTGGCAGGTCAAGAACCTCCGCTTTGGGCACAGCCGGCTTCCACTGAGCAACTGGCACAGCGCCTTGCTTCAGGATGCAGGAAGCCCGGAAGCTGGCCCGGCGTGTGGTCGGTTACG
>CBFIGY010000059.1:0-2243 GCA_965662235.1 uncultured bacterium | reverse complement strand
GGAGACCCTGAACGCCTTGCTCTGAGTCGATCATGAAAGCTGTCCTTCCCACCACCGGAGCCCTGCCCCTGCTCTTCTACACCTTCCTCCATCACCCTGAGGCCACGGTTCGGACGCAGGTTCAGGAGGCCCTGGACGCCTGGGTGGAGCAAAGCGGCCCCCATTACTCCATCGCTGAGGTCGAATCCGTGCTCTGTCACTTCACCGGAACCGCCCTGGAGCCCTTTCGACTGGATGACGCCAACCGCCAGGTGGCCGTCTGGCTCACCCGCCTCGCCTTCTCGAAGACTTGTCGGCAGTCCCGGGTCTGGATCAACAGCACCTTCAATCCAGAAGCCCGCGGGGGGCTTGTCCTCACCAGCAACCTGAAGTACTTTTTCATGGAACGCCTCGCCCACGCCCGTCCGCACTCGGGACCCCGGAAGGCCTGGGCCTTTCACCCTGCCCGCTGTCCTTCGCCTGAGCAGGTGCCACGGCCGCTTCCAGCACAGGGGTGGGTTGGCCCCAACGGATATGAGGCTCAGGTGGACCTCCCGACGTGGGTGCAGCAGGCCTGGGATGGTGTCTCATTTGGTCCCTCCGCCTTCCGGAGTCCGGAGCTGGGATTCCATTCTTGGATTGTCCAGAAGGCTTCCTTGATCGACTCTGGGGTGGACGTCTGGACCGAGCAGCACCGCCTTCACCTAGCGCTGCGGCGTCCGGAGGAGATGATCCGTCTGGGGCCTCGGCTCCTCAGTCCGGAAGGCCTGCTTGTACACCTCCGAGTTAATCGGACAGACACCGACCGTCCGATGCTGGTGCTCCACTGGCGGGTGACGGGAGAAACCCCTCTGGCGCTGCGGTGCACCCCCAAGCTGAAGAAGACCGATTTTGACCAGTGGTGTCTGACCGGTCCTCTGAACGGCCCGGTGCTTCCGGAATCCCTCCAGGAAGCGCTCGGAGACTGGATTGCCCTGCCCCGCTGACCTCCAACTGAAGGACGCCTCATGACTCATGGAACCGCTCAACTGCTGCTCATCCTCACGGCCCTGAAGCCCCTCCTGCCGGTCCACTCCGAGGAAACCTTTGTTGCCGAAGAGGTTCCGGTGCAGCACCTGCTGGAACAGGTGACCCTAGAGACCGGGCTTGCTGAGGAACGGGTTCAGGGCACCCTAACGCTGCTCCAGCACCTCTGGGAAGCGTTGGGACTGCTGGACGTCTTTGCCCTCCAGGAAGCCCTCTGGAAGTTTCAAAGCTTCCCAGCTTCCCTGATGGCGCGCTCCCTGCTCGAAAGCCTCTCGCAGCACCACCCGGCGCTGCTGGAGTCAGGCTTCTGGACACCTGGCTTTGCAGAAGACCGACAGCGCAACTGGCTGGCGCGTGCCGAAGCCCAGCGCCTGGCCACTGCTCCCCAGACGGCCCCTCCCATCCGACAGGTCCATGTGGCCTGGGGCCTGATCCGCCTCCAAGGACGGTTCCTTGTCAACCACCGTGAAGACATCCACCGGACCGGACGCCCCAACTACGTCCTCATTGGCGGCAAGCTCAACCTGCACGACCTCAATGCCGAAGGCTCCCAGCTCTCGCGTCCTGCGCTGGTCCGTCTCCAGCAGGCGCCTCCAGGGGCTCCGGTTCAGCAAGCCCTCCGTCAGACGCTGGAACGGGAGCTCCGGGAGGAGCTGGGACTGCTGCCCCAGCACTACACCGCCCACCCGTTTTCCTCGCTCCAGCACCCCTACCAGGAGATTGAAGGTGCTGGGGCCAACCACGCCCTCACCCGTTACGACATCTCCTGCTACCAGATTCAGCTCCACCCCGAGGGCTTCAAGCAGCTCTGCCGGAAGGTCCAGAGCAGCCCCTCTGAGCAGCTGCTGTGGATGACTCCAGAGGAGCTGGCACTGGGAAACCAGTCTGACCGCAAGGTCTACCTCCAGGCCTGGCTGCAGGACGCCGGCTCACCGGCCCTCCTACAGAAGCAGCTGGAGTCGGTTCCGGAGTCCTTTCAGAATGCCCCCCGGTACTCGGAGGCCCTGGACCTCCCGGTGGCACCGGATACAGCGTTTTTGGTGGGAGAAACCGGGAAGGAGCAAAGGGTTCATGTTCCGCTGCAGGAGCGCGATCGGCTGCTGCTGATGGGCCTGGCCTGGCATGCCCTGACCGGAAACCTCCAAGCCCCCCCTTTGCACCTGCTGACCCTGCACCCGCTTGGGTGGATGGAGTTTCAGGACCCGGCCCTGCTGCAGGAGGTGCGGGCGCTGCAGACG
>CBFIGY010000058.1:0-7015 GCA_965662235.1 uncultured bacterium | reverse complement strand
CAGGATCCTCCACGCTTTACCTCGACCCCCGTCCTGGACGCCTACGAGGACCAGGTCTACACCTACACGGCAACCGCAGAGGATCCGGACCTAGGGAACTACACCCACATTGAGCTGATTGCTCCGCAGGGGAGCTGGCTGACCCTGAACTTTGGGCCTCCTCTTGTCAATGGCATCTACGTTTTAGAGGGAACTCCGGAGCAAGGAGACGTTGGGCGCCAGGCGGTGGTTCTTCAAACGACGGACCGCTTGGACAACACCACCCAGAACTTTGTCATTCAGGTCCATAACGTCAATGATGCGCCGGTGGCGGACAACCGAACCGTGACCCTGCCTGAGGACACCTCGGCGCTGGTGACCCTAAGTGCCACGGATGAAGACCCCGGAGACGAACTGCGGTATGAAGTGCTGACCGAACCCACTCATGGGCGTCTCTCAGGCACCCTTCCCAACCTCTCTTACACTCCGGAGGCCGATTACAACGGTACCGATTCCTTTACCTTTCAGGTGGCGGATCGCGACAACGCCACTTCCTCTGGAACCGTGAATCTGGTGGTGACTCCGATGCCGGACCCGCCCCGCTTCACCTCGACTCCGGTGGTGACGGCGGTCGAGGATTCTCCTTACAGCTACACGATCACCGTTGAGGATCCGGACAATGACCCGGTGACGGTCTCGCTGCAAGCGCCGGTGGGCAGCTGGCTGAACGCGGTCACACCGCTACCGGTTCAGGTCCTGGCGGGCACGCCGCTACAGGCGAATCTCGGGAGCCAGGCGGTTGTGCTAGAAGCCTCAGATGGCGTCTACTCGACCTTCCAGCGGTTCACAGTTCAGGTGTCCAATGTCAATGATGCGCCGGTGGCAGAAAACCTGACGGTGTCGCTCCCGGAGGACTCGCTTCCGGTGCCGGTGCAACTGAGCGCTGCCGATGAAGACCTCAATGAGGTCCTGACCTACACACTGGTGGACAACGTTTCTTACGGGACCTTGACGGGGACTCTGCCGAACCTGTTCTACCAGCCTCAGGCCGACTACTATGGCGCGGATTCCTTCAGCTTTCAGGTGTCAGACCGTGACAACGCCTCCTCGGCGCAGGCAGGGGTGGTGTCCTTGGTGATTCACAACGTTGCTGATCCGCCTCGCTTCACGTCTGTCCCGCAGACCCTTACGGATGAGGATGCTCCCTACACCTACACCGTGTCTGCTGTTGATGTGGATGACACGCCCCTGAATCCGAAGCCCCTCACCAACCTGGTCAGTGTGACAGCGCCCAACTGGCTCACGTATGCGACCAGCACCGACACCTATTCAGGAACACCGCTGCAGAACGACGTGGGCACGCATCAGCTCCGGATCCAGGCCACGGATCTGGATGGCGATGTGGCGTATCAGAACATCAGCCTGCAGGTCCGGAACGTTCCTGATGCGCCGGTTGCCGATAACCTCAGCATCAGTCTGCTGGAAGACTTTCCAGCGCCCATTCGACTGAGCGGATTTGATGAGGATGCGCAGACGATCCTTCAGTATCAGGTCACGGCTTCGCCTCGTTTCGGCGTCCTCAAAGGCACCCCACCTGAGCTGATCTATCAGCCCAACCGGGACTACTATGGCACCGATTCCTTTACCTATGAAGTCAGTGACGGTGCCCTGACCTCTGGGACCAGCTTGGTGTCGCTGCGCATCATCAACACGGAAGATGCTCCTGCGTTTCAGGGGCTGCCCACCCTGATCGCGTGGGAGGATCAGTCCTTTACCGACAATGTCACGGTCACAGATGTCGACAACGACACCCTCACGGTCACGCTGGGAACGAATGTTTCTTGGCTGCAGCTGAGCACCAGCACCTCCACCTCTGGGCGCTACGAAGGGCAACTTTCCGGCACCCCACGTCAGCAGGATGTGGGAGTGCACGCGGTCCGGTTGCAGGCGGACGACGGTCCCGTTCAGGTCCCTCGGATCTACAACCTGACGGTCCTGAACGTCAACGATGTTCCGGTTCCAGACAACCTGACGATCACCACACCGGAGGACACGCCGCGGACCTTCTACCTGAGTGCGTTTGATGAGGACCCCACGGACCAACTCACCTTCTCCCTCGCGTCTCTGCCCGACAACGGAACCGTGGTGCTCAAGGACAATGCCACCGGGGAGTTGGAGTATGTGCCGGATCCGGATTGGTTTGGAACCGACCAGTTGACCTTCTATGCCTCCGATGCCCTGACGCAGTCTGCGCAGGTGGGCACGGTGACGATCACCGTCTTGCCCATCAATGATGCGCCCCGGTTTACCTCAACGCCTCTTGCACGAGCCCCTGAGGATCAGCTCTATCAGTACACCGTTACGGTTGAGGACCCAGAAGACGGGCCGCTGACTCCGGTGGCGACCCGTCTGCCCTCGGGAAATTGGTTGACCTTCACCACGCCCACGCTTTCTGGGACCCCGACGGTGCAGGAAGTGGGACGCTACTCCATTGTTTTCACCGCCACGGATGCGCAGGGCCTGAGCAGCAACCAGGCCTTTACGCTTCTGGTGAGCAACGTCAATGATGCCCCGGAGCCGGATAATCAGACAATCAAGGTTGTCCGTTCGGTGCCCGCGTTGGGCTTCCTCAGCGCCTTTGATGAAGAGAATGACCCGCTGACCTTCTCCATTGTAGAGGAACCGGTCAAGGGGCAACTGACGCTGCTCAGCACCACCAACGGCATCTTCAGCTACACCGCACAGGACAATGCTTCAGGCGGGGATAACTTCACCTTTGAGGTTCGCGATCCGTGGGGTGGAGTGGCTGAAGGGCTGGTGTCCATTGAGTTCAACCTCCCACCGGAGACGGGAGACGGGATTGCGAGCATCACTGATGGCACCGTCCGGGTGTCTGGAGGCAACAACTTCATCTACAACGATCCGGACAATGAAAGCTTGACCGCTCTCCGGATTGCCACGCTGCCCCGTTCGGGCCTGTTGGAACGCTTTGCCGGAGGAAGCTGGATCCCGGTTTCAGTGGGAGAGGAAATCACACAGGCGGAGCTGGAGGCCGGCTACCTGCGCTTCACCCCCGGCGACCAGGCCACCACCACCTTCCTCTTCCAGGTGACCGACGGAAACCTCAACTACTGGAGTGCGCCCAAGCTGATGACGGCCGCAGGAGGAGGGCTGACGGTGGCTGTGGGAGGCAGCTACCAAGGAACCCTGCGGGGGCCGGACCTGGACAACCTGAGCCTGGTTTACTCCATTGTGCAGGCGCCTCAGGAAAGTCAGGTGCAGATCGACAACGCCACCCTGGGGACCTACACGGTTTGGGCGCAGCGGACCGCATCCGGAACCGACAACTTTACCTTCCAGGTCCTGGACACCGACACGGGCATTGCGGACAACGGGACCATGCGCATCACCTATAACGAAAACCCGGACCCGATTCAGGACGGCTTCCAAGTGGCGCCCGGAAGCGTTTACCGCGGCTTCCTGCAGGCAACCGATCCTGAAGACGACGCCATCACCTTCCATGTGGTGGACAACGGAACCCTGGGACAGGTGATTTCTGTGGATCCGGTCACCGGCGCCTTCGAGTACGAAGCCAACAACTCCCTTTCCACCCGACGTGGGACGTTTACGTTTGAAGCCGTGGACGTGTATGGCGGAACGCAGCGAGACAACATTTCCGTCATCATCAACCGCAGCCCCTCTCCTCCGGAGCTGGTGACGCCTGTGGATGACGTCCTCGCTCGTCAAGATGGGTTTGTGGTCAGCTGGAACCGCTCTGCGGATCCGGATGGCGACCCGGTGAGTTACTGGTTGTGGGTCTGTGAAAACGATGAGTTTGCAGACTGCGAGGAGGTGGAAATGAACGCCTCTTCGGTGCAGCTCCGGAGCGCCCAGCAGACTCCTCACCGCTGGAGTGGGGGACGGCAGGCATACGCTCAGGACGGTTCCCTCCCCACCGCCTCCGGATGGCAAGACGTCCTGTGGGGGATGCTGCTGGGAGGTCTGCTCCTAGGGAGCGCGTTGCGGAGACGCTGGTTGCTGTTTCTCCTCCTGCTCTTCCTCTGGGGGTGCGGCGATGACGTTGCCGTGCAGACGCTGGAGTATGAAACCGGCGAAATTGAGACCCTGCAGATGAGCCTGAAGAACAATACCACGTACTTCTGGAAGGTTTCGGCTCGGGACGAGTATGGAGGGGACGTGGAGTCGATCGTCCGCCGTTTCACCACTAACAATTTTTAACCCTTGTTCTCAAGCATGCACTGGTTTTTGTGGGGGCTCCTTGGGGGCGTGATGCTGCTCAGCGGAGGCTGTGCTTCAGGTCCGCACCGTCCCAACCCGGGGGCTTCGGAACGTCTGGAGGTCACGGCCAAGCAGCTCCGTCCGCTGATTTCCTTGAAGAGCCGTCAGGTGGTGCGTTCTGAAGAGGAGGAGCAGGTGGCCCTCTTGGAGGAACAGGCGATTCAGCAAGCAGGAGAGATGAGCCGGGAGGAGCTTGATGCGCTGGCTGCCTTGGCAGCGCCTGAAGCTTCCGAAACACCCGAAATGCCTGTGCGCCGTCGGCTGGTTCAGGAGCCTCCCCCGGAAGCGCCCGCTCCATTGAAAGAGGTTCTGCCGGTCCAGCAACCGGTGGAGCGTTCGGAGGTGGCTCAGGAGTCGGCTTTGCCGCTGGTAGGAGAAGCCTTCCTGCAGCAGCAGTTTTTTGAGGATGAGTCACTTTCTCTGGAAGAATTTCAGTCCCTGCAAGCCGCAGCGGCTCCGGAAGTGGCTCCTGAAGATTCTTCTCCCTTTCTGGTGCGGTTGCACTTCGATTACAAGCAGGCGGTGGTGAAGCCGGAGTATCAACCCGGGTTGCGTGAGCTGGCCCTGATGCTGCAGCAGACGGGCGTCCGGGCCCTGCTGGAAGGACACTGCGACGACCGCGGCTCCAATGGATACAACCTAGGACTCGGCAGCGAGCGCGCTGAGGAGGTCAAGGCCTACTTGATGGGGCTGGGCGTTCCCGAGGCTCAGCTCGAGACCCTGAGCTTTGGCGAGGAACGTCCGCTTTCTCAGGAACGCACGGAGGCCGCACATGCCATGAACCGACGCGTGGAGGTGGTGCTGATGCGTCCGCGAAGCGAGCGCTCATGACGGCCCTGCAGACGGGAGGCCGTGCCTTGCTGCTGCTGCTGGCGTTGGTCATGGGACGCGGAGGAGGCGCTCAGGAAGTCACCGAGGTCAAGAAAGAGAACCAACTCCGTGAGGTGGCCATTCCCTACACCCTAGAAACTCCGGAACGGGAAGGGCTGGTGGAAGAGTGGTTTGTGGTGGTGCCGGGAGACACCCCCGAGCCCGAGCTGGGACGCCCCGGAGTCTCCTCTCGCGTGATTGCGCTACAGCCGCTCCGTCGCGGCGAAGACTCTCTGAGCCTGATTGTCCCCTCCAACACGTCGTTGAAAATCTTTGGGTTTGGGTTCCAGACCGAGCAGTCCATTGAGGACATCAACCGGTGGTGGCAAGAAGGGGACCTGCACAACCGGTCCGATTTTTATGAAATCTCGGATCAGTTTGAAGTGAAGCTGCTGTCGATCACCAAGGTCTATGAGCGCCCTGATCCGCTTGAAACGGCCCCTCCCCCTGGGCTTCTGGAAGAGTGGATGGGCCCCCTGATCTTTTACGAATTCCGTGTGGGCTATGGCGCCGTCTCCGGGGTGTATCAGCATCTGGAAACAGAGCGTCCGATTGACCCACAAGACGGCAGCTACCAGACCGCGTCCTTTGAGTGGTTCTTCAGAAAGGGGCCGGTTTTGGGGGTGCAGCTGCGGCTGTTTTCAGTCGACAATGCCTTCCTGATTACAGATGCCATGACGCTGCAGCAATGGTTTTTGCCGGACACGCAGTTTCAATCAAAGTATCAGGCCACAGCGGTGACCGGATCCGTCGCCTGGCGGTTCTCCCAAGGTTCGGTCTCGGTGAAGCCGCGGTTGGCCCTAGGAGCGGTCTCGTATCAGGTGAGCTATGCCTTTTCCCTCACCAATGAACAGACGGTCAGCGGAGACGCGTCCGGTGTGAGTCAGGACGCTTTCCTTGAGCTTCCCATCCTTTGGGAGGTTTGGGAGGGGTGGAAGCTTGGCGTGGAGGGCTTTCTCACCACCCTGAAGCCACGGCTCCGGTTACCGGATCAAGACGTCATCACCCAACAGTTTCCTGTGGGGTACGCCATCAGCTTGGGATACGTATGGTAAAGCACTACTGGATTTTGATTCTGATTGGCTTTTGGGGAGCGTTGGGGGTGCAGCCCCTCCGAGGGGAGCCTGCTGACGTAGTGGGAGAGGTGAAGCTGGTTTTTGGAGCCTTGCGTCTGAAAACCGAAGAGGAATCGGTGGTGCTCCGAGGCAGCAACCTCACTCAGGAACTGAAGCGGACTGACCGGATCCAGACCGGAAAGGAAACCTTAGCCGAGGTAACGTTGTTTGCGTCAGGAGATGTCATTGAGCTGCGCTCCCGGGCCTACCTTTCGTTGCTCGATGTGACTCCGGATCAGACTCAGGTGGAACTGCTGACAGGGAAGGCTCGCTTTACTGCGAAGCCAAATGCGCGTCTTGCTCAAAGGCGACGGTTTCAGGTACGGACGGCCCACGCCTTGGTGGGCGTGCGCGGGACCCGATTTTCCCTGGGGGTGTCCAACGGAAGAACCAGCGTGCTCACAACCGAAGGGCAGGTTGGGTTTTCCAATGAATCCTACTCTGCACCGGGTGGTTCGGACGAGAATGAGAACACGGTGAGCGGCTCAGTGGGCAATCAGGGCAACGATAAGGAAGTTGGCAACGCCGGAGGCTCCCGTACGTCTCGTGAACGGACTCGGGAGGGTGGAGATGATCGAGGTGACGGAAACGATCGTCGTGACACGGAAGCTCGTGGCGATGGCCGAGACGGTGAAAGGGACCGCGGAGATGACCGAGATCGCAACCGTGACGGCGAAGGAAACGATCGTCGTGACACCGAAGAGGGACGTCAGGAAGAGCGCGGATCCGGAAGGGACGCCGAGTCTGCACCG
>CBFIGY010000057.1:0-7243 GCA_965662235.1 uncultured bacterium | reverse complement strand
AAGCTCCCCTGAAGCGGATTCTGGTTGAAGGCCTGCCCCAGCTCCCGGTTGATGATGAGCTGAATCGCCAGGGCCCGCCGGACGCTCTCCTGCGTCGGAGTGGTGATGGCTTCATCGTAGGCGTTGGTGTGCAGCGAGTTGCAGTTGTCGTAAATCGCGTAAAGGGCCTGGAGGGTCGTCCGGATGTCGTTGAAGTCGATCTCCATGGCGTGCAGCGACCGCCCAGACGTCTGGATGTGGTACTTGAGCTTCTGGGAACGCTCGTTGGCGCGGTAGAGGTTCCGCAGCGTGACCGCAAAGATCCGCCGGGCCACCCGTCCAATGACGGCATACTCGGGGTCCATCCCGTTGCTGAAGAAGTAGCTCAGGTTCTGAGCAAACCCGTCAATTGGAAGGCCACGGGCCAGGTAGTACTCGATGATGGTGAAGCCATTCGCCAGAGTGAACGCGACCTGACTGATCGGGTTGGCCCCAGCTTCTGCAATGTGGTACCCCGAAATGCTGACGGAGTAGAAGTTCCGGACCTGATGCTCCGTGAAGAAGGCCTGGATGTCTCCCATCATCCGGAGGGCAAAGTTGGTGCTGAAGATGCAGGTGTTCTGCGCCTGATCTTCCTTGAGGATGTCTGCCTGGACGGTTCCCCGGACGTTTTGCAGAACCTGCTCCCGGAGGCGTCCGTAGGTTTCCGCGTCCACCAGCTCGGCACCAGAAAGCCCCAGCAGCCCCAGCCCCAGCCCGTTGTGCCCTTCCGGAAGGTCCATGCGGTACTGTGGTGCCGGGAGCCCCTTGGCCTGCCAGCGTTCGGCAATCGTCTTCTGGGCCGCCTCCAGCTTCCCGGACTCCTGTAGGTAGCGCTCCACCTGCTGATCGGTGGCCGCGTTCATGAAGAAAGCCAAAATGGTGGGCGCCGGTCCGTTGATCGTCATGGAGACCGACGTGTTGGGCGTCACCAGGTCAAAGCCCGAGTAGAGGCGCTTGGCGTCATCTAGGGTGCAGACCGAAACCCCGGCATTGCCGATTTTCCCAAAGATGTCCGGACGCCGGTCTGGGTTAGCCCCATAGAGGGTCACGGAGTCAAACGCTGTGCTCAGACGGGTGGCCGGCTGCCCCTTGGAGACGTAATGGAAGCGACGGTTGGTCCGTTCAGAGGTTCCTTCCCCGGCAAACATGCGGGTGGGGTCTTCATTTTCCCGTTTGAAGGGAAACACGCCTGCCGTGTAGGGAAAGCTCCCAGGAAAGTTTTCCAGCCCCAGCCAGCGAACAATTTCGCCCCAGCTCTCAAACCGTGGAACGGCCACCTTGGGAATCGGGGTGCCGGAGAGGCTTTCTCGCCGGTTCTGCACCTCCATTGTCCGGTCACGGACCTGGTACTGAAAGACGTCGTTCAGGTAGTTCTGCCGGGTCTCCGCAAATGAGGCCAGCTGCTGACGAATCGGATCCGGAAGCGCCTGAAGTTTTTCATTGTAAAGCTGAGCCACGGCCTGCGTTCCTGCAGGAAGCTCGGCCTCGGCAACAGGCGTGGGCGCATCGGAGTCCAGCACCTGCAGCTGCCGCAGGGTGCCGTGGAGCTGATCCAGCTCACGGGCCTGCGTGGCCTGCGCCTGCACGGCCGCCTTGTAGTCCCGGACGGTTCCTGCGATGCGGCGGAGGTAGTCCTTGCGCTCAGCAGGAATGAGTTCGGTGGAGGCGGAAACCGCCGGCTCCGCATCGTAGGAGCGGGTCCAGTTCAGCCCCTTCTTCTCCATCAGCAGGTCCAAGCTGAGCTTGTAGAACCAGTTGGTGCCCGGGTCATTGAAGCGACTGGCCACCACGCCAAACACGGGGAAGGTCGTGGGGTCGGCCTCAAACAGCATCCGGCTCCGGCGGTACTGCTTCCGGACCGCGTTGAGGGCGTCTTCCGCGCCCGGCTTGTCGAACTTGTTGACCACAATGGCATCAGCAAAGTCGATCATGTCGATTTTCTCCAGCTGCGTGGCCGCCCCAAATTCCGGAGTCATGACGTAGATGCTGAAGTCCACCAGGTCCGTGATTTCCGAATCGCTCTGACCAATGCCCGCGGTCTCCACCAGGACCAGTCCAAACTGCGCCGCCCGGAGCAGGTGAATGATGTGCTGCAGGCCCTCAGAGGTCGCCAGGTGCGAGCGACGGGTCGCAACCGAGCGCATGAAGACGTTGGGATGGTGCACTGCGTTCATGCGAAGCCGGTCCCCGAGCAGCGCACCACCGGTTTTCCGCTTGGAGGGGTCCACAGAAACAATCGCAATCTGCAGGTCAGGAAACTCCTGGGTCAGTCTCCGGATCAACTCGTCAGTGAGGCAGGACTTTCCGGCGCCACCGGTGCCTGTCAGTCCCACCACGGGAACCTGAGGGGCAGCCGGAAGACGCCCCATGACGCTCTCGAGCAGCTCCCGTTCCTCAAGGTGGGCTTCAATCCAGGTGATGGCCTGAGCCACCGCCTGCTTGCGACCCGGGGCCAGCTCGCCGGCTTCCGGGAGGTACTCATCGGCAAGCGTGGAGAAGTCAGCCCGGGTGACCATGTCGGCAATCATGCCCTCCAGTCCCAGCTGGCGCCCGTCTTCCGGAGAGTAGATGCGGGCGACGCCGTAGTCCATCAGCTCCCGGATCTCCCGGGGAATGATGACGCCACCTCCGCCGCCAAAGACCCGGATGTGCTCAGCGCCTCGCTCCCGGAGGAGGTCCACCATGTACCGGAAGTACTCGTTGTGCCCGCCCTGGTAGGAGCTGACGGCAATCCCCTGGGCATCCTCCTGGATGGCCACTTCAACAATCTCCTCCACCCCGCGGTCGTGTCCTAGGTGAATGACCTCGGCCCCCAGCGTCTGCATGATGCGACGCATGATGTTGATGGACGCATCGTGCCCATCAAAGAGGCTGGTGGCCGTGACAAAGCGAACGGGGTGCTTGAGCTCCGGACGGGGAGGGGCAGCAGGGTGATTCATGATGTTCTCCGGAAGGGGGAAGGCGGGTTCAGGGGATTTAGGGGCACTCGAAGCCAAAGTAGAGGAAACCGCGCTCCGTCTCCACCGAAAACTCGTAGGTAACATCGGTCACCCCGGGCGTCCGAGAGGCGGTGTTGCGGGCGTTGGCTTCGTACCAGTCAAGGGCCTTGGACTTGGTGGCAAAGTTGTAGTCCAGCCAGTCGCCGGTGATGTCCCCATTCATGCGCTGCTCACACTCACCCCGCTTGACGCGCTCGTCAAACGCCTTGTACGCCGCCGACAGCACCGGACGGTCCTGAAGCGGGTTTTCCGGATTCGGCTCAAACTTGCGGACGAGGGCCAGCTTCTCGGCTCCCGGATTGAGCGCCACCGGCGCCGGTTCATGAAGGTAGAGAAACGTTCCTCCTCCAGCGAGCAGAGCAATCAAGATGAATTCCATGGGCCTCTTGGGATCAGGGGTTGGTCAGGGCGGGATGAACCGTCAGCCCCCAGTGTGGGGGACCTGTTTTTAATCTATCTCAAAATCGAGGAGGGGGCAAAAGCCTTTCCGCCTCAGCCCCCGGAACAGACGCTCTTTCAGGGCCTTTGGACGGGGTCCGCCTCCTCCTCTCAGGGGTTGGGACGGCCCACCACCAGGTTTTTCAGGAAATCCCCGGCTTCTGCTTGCAATCCTGCTGAATTCTGGATAGATTAGCTAGTTCCAGTGTGGAGAGGTGACCGAGTGGCCGAAGGTGCATGACTGGAAATCATGTGTGCGGGCAACCGTACCGAGGGTTCGAATCCCTCTCTCTCCGCCACCAACCCAACCCCTTGACAGACTTCGCTTTTCTTGGGTATATTCTGCCTTAGAAACCCCTATCTTTAAGGCGATGCGAGGTTTGTTATGTCTCATTCCATCTTCTACCTCAACTCCGAGAACAATTTCGTGGTGTGAAGCCTGAAATGCTCCGCTCTGTCGTCGGCGCCATTCGCAGCGCCCAAGAGATTGAGGTGAAATACCAGTCCCTGCCGACCCCGGAACCACGCTGGCGGTGGATCGTACCCGACACCATAGCTTTCGACAGCTCCCGCTGGCACATGCGTGCTTTTTGCCAGACGGACGCGAACGTCAAAGGCTTCCCGCTTTATCAAAATTCTCGAGCTCCGTGGATCGCGCGACAGCGAAGCATCTGCTGCCGATGACTGTGACGGGCGTTCTGAAACCACTCTGGAAGTTGGACCACGCCCCGACCTTTCGGGAGCTCAGGCAAAGGTGACTGCGCTCGACTTCGGGATGCGGTGGCAACCAGCTCGATAATAAGGTCAGGCGCGCCCTCCTTTACTACGCGCTAAGACGGCTCGGGCTCAATACCGATCCAGCGACAAGCAAGCCGCAAGATCAGCAGATCGTGCTTCTCAACAAGGAGGCCATTGATGCAGATTATCGATAACACTTCCCAGTTACTAGGAGATGACCTCAAGGCTTCGGTCGGCCGCGGGACGCGTCTGCGAATCGCAGCGGCCTGCTTCTCGATCTATGCATTCGAAGCCCTAAAGTCCAAGCTCTCGAAGAAGGAGCTTTTCGAGACTCCCGTTTTCGGTTTCCCAAAGCCAACAAAGTTGATCGAGCACTTTGCATCGTTCGTCGTGAACGAGAGCAAAGATAAAGACTTCATCCGCGAGGTAATTAAGGACGCATCTGGGCAGGGCAAGTCTGTGTTCTTCGTCGACGACAACGCCCTCGTCGCCTGCTTCGAGAGCGGCATCACGGAGGAGCTGGTGAAGGAGCTGGCCGGGTACAAGCCGCTGCGCGTTGTCTTCCGCGACAACGGCTTCGTCTCGGACGCGGTGAAGATCAACGTCGAACAGATCTTCCGCCAGCTTTCGCCCACCACCGAAGTCAAAAGCCTCTGAGGGACTCGCGGATGCAGCCCTACACGCCAGACGCGTTGCCGGTTACCGATCTGGACTTTCGGCAGCTCCTGCCCTTGGTTGGGCAGGCCAATGCAGCGCTGGCGCGCTACGACGGATTACTGCAGGGCATCCCCAATCCAGCGGTGATGCTGTCGCCGCTGACGACTCAGGAAGCGGTACTGTCCTCAAAGATTGAGGGGACACAAGCGACCGTTGACGAGGTGCTGGAGCAGGAAGCCGGCTTGATCAAGGAAGGCGAGAAGTACAAAGACATCCAGGAGATTTCCAACTACCGCACGGCCCTCTTTGCCGCGCGAAAGCATCTTGAGGAGTATCCGATACGCCTCGGATTCGTTCGCGAGCTGCACCGCATCCTCATGGACAGCGTGCGTGGGCAGGATAAGGCGCCGGGCGAGTTTCGCCGCGATCAAAATTGGATTGGCCGCGCGGGCTGCTCGATCGAAGAGGCCATCTTCGTGCCACCCAACTCGGTTCAGCTCCCGGACCACTTGGGCGCCTGGGAGCGTTACCTCGACAGTGACGACATCGACTTTTTGATCCAGACCGCGGTGGTTCACGCACAGTTTGAATTGCTGCATCCCTTTAAGGATGGCAATGGCCGGATCGGGCGAATCCTCATCCCGCTCTTCCTCTACCAGAAGCGTGCGCTGTCTCAACCCATGTTCTACCTGTCGGAGTACCTCGAGGAGCATCGGGAGGAGTATTACCAGCGCCTGAAGGCCATATCGGCAGAAGGCAACTGGAACGACTGGATTGCTTTTTTTCTGAAGGGCGTCAATAGCCAGGCTGAGCAGAACAGCCAGCGGGTCCAGAGTATCCGCACCCTGTACGAGGAGATGAAGCTGGCCATTCAGGAAGCCACCCACTCCCAGTATTCGGTCCACTTGCTGGATGCCATCTTCAGCAAACCGATCTTTCGGTCATCAGACCTAGCGCAGCAGCTCAAGCGGGATTACGCGGTACACGAGAAGACCACACCGGGGCTGCTCAGGCAGCTTAAAGCCGCGGGGATCCTGCACGAGATGCAGGCCCGCTCCGGCAGACGCCCTGCCGTGCTCTGCTTTCCGCGGCTGATCAATCTCGCGGAAGGCAGGCGTGTGCTGTGAAGGCTTGCGTAGCCTCTGTGCGCGACAAGCTTATTTTCGTAGTCTATATTGGTTTTTGGGCTACGATAATGGGCTTGAGTAGTCTGGACGCTACGAACGCGGGGCCATCAGAAGTCGCCACTACGCCATGGCGACAGATCCCGGCCCATGCTAACAAGAGTAAATTCACAATTAAAACAATAGTTTATGTGACTTTTCGGGAAATCCTGTCGGCACGGCAAGTGGTATGAACACAGATAGAGAGACGCGATGAAGCTCAAATTCAAAGTCCAGCCCTATCAGACCAATGCCGTCAACGACGTGGTGGACTGCTTCGCCGGCCAGCCCATGACCTCTGGCCTGACCTCTGGCCTGACCTACCGCATCGACCCCGGCCGCAAGGCGCTGGACGCCTACAACCAGAAACTGGTGAAGAAGATCGCGGTGCGCGGCATCCAGACCCGCGGGCTCGCCGGCGCCAACGCCTACCTCTACCTCGAGGGCATCGAAATCTCGAAGAAGGCCCCTGTCGCACGGATCGAGATGGAGGTGAAGCTGAAGTCGGGTGAGATCAAGCGCCAGCTTCGGCGGCTCGAGTTCCGCATGGCCTCAGGGCTTCCCCCTAAGCCCTCACTTGGGAGAGAAGATCTTCAGAAAGATTGTTGGATTTGACCCTTGCCTCCAATGAGGATAGGGTTCAATCGAATCATCAAATTCTGAAGGAGGCCCAATGCCTAAAAGACTCTGCTTGTTGGTTGCGCTGCTTTTGACCGTCTCTCTGGCTTGGGGCCAGGAACGCGGCATCTCAAAGGCTCCATCCAGCTCCCGTGCCGCCAAACGGCTGGCCCTGGTCATCGGCAACTCCAACTACCTGCACACCAGTCCTCTGCGGAACCCGGCCAACGACGCTCAGTCCATGAGTCAGGTGCTCAAGCAGCTAGGCTTTGCGGTGACGGCTTTGGTCGATGCGGATCAACGGACAATGGAAACAGAGATCGCTCGCTTCGGAGAGACGTTGCGTCGGAACGAAGGGGTGGGGCTGTTCTACTATGCCGGGCACGGGATGCAGGTGGGCGGAGAGAACTTCCTGCTCCCGGTGGGCATTGACCCCAAAACCGAAGCAGACATCAAATACGATGCGGTCCCTGTCGGGAAACTGTTGGGGCAAATGGAAGCCGCGGGCAACGGCATGAACCTGGTGATCCTGGACGCTTGCCGCAACAATCCCTTCAAACGCAGCTTCCGTTCTGCCAGCCAAGGGCTCGTTCAGGTCGTCGCACCTAC
>CBFIGY010000056.1:0-7465 GCA_965662235.1 uncultured bacterium | reverse complement strand
CAGCCTCCCAAGACCGCTGGCTTGATCACCAATGCCACGACCCCTTGCGGAAGCGGCTCCGGAAAGGGCTCTCCTAGGCTGGGCCACAGCGTTTCGTCTAGGGCGAGGGGCAGTTGTGTGGCGGCCCCGAACGCGGAAAGCCGCGAAGCCTCCTGCAACGGCTCCTCACAGTAGGCCAGCCCTGCATCGGAAACATGCTCTGCAAACGTGAGGGCCTCTTCCCACGTCCATCCACGGTTGGCGTCTGCGCGCAGCTCCACGTCTGAACCGAGGGTTTCCCGCACCCAGTGCACCCGCTTTGCGTCCTCTCTTCCCGAGCGCCACCCAACCTTGAGCTTGACCGCGGTAAATCCTTCTTCCTGCAACACGGTGCAGGCGTCCTGCAGCTGCCGTTTTTCGTCAAGCCCAGCTGCCCCGGAGTCCGTCAGGAGCCCATTGAGGGGAAGGACCTGCCGAGCCTCAGGAAGCCCGAATGCCGGGGGCTGTTGCTGTGACTGAGCTTCTAGCATCTGCAGAGCGGTGCTCAGGCCAAACTCAACGGAAGGAGGCAGTGGGGGAACAGCGGAGGAAAACAGCTGCGGGACCAACGCCTCACAGGCGGAGAGGGGCTCTTGATGGAGCCCTGGCAGCGGAGCGATTTCTCCCCACCCTGAGGCGCCGGAAGAGGCTTCTAGGCGCAGCAGCAACCCGGAACGTCCGGCATACTCTGAGCCCAGCAGCCGGAGGGGCTTGCGGAAGGGAATCTGGTAGCGGTAGAGCGCCCAGTGCAGCAGGTCCGGCACGTCAGCTGATGAGCCAGCCAAGGGAGAACAGGGCGCTGTAGAGCAGCAGCAGCTTCCCGGTCAGGGCCAGGGTTTCATTGAGCGCAACGCCTTCGGTCCGGAGGATGACCTGGCTCAGTGGCGTCCGGGCTGGAATCAGGGTCGCGAGGGCGAGCAACGCCAGCCAGTGGGTTCCGGACTCCAGCACCAGGAAGAGTGGAAGCAGAAAAGCACCACTGAGGCAGAGGACGTATTCGTAGCGCGCAAAGTCCTTTCCCCAGATCACAGCAAGGGTCCGCTTGCCGGTCTTGACGTCAGTGTCCGCGTCCCGGAGGTTGTTGACGGCCAGCAGCGCAGTGGCAATCAGGCCGGGGCCGAGTCCGGCGATGAGGACGGTGGCGGTGACGTCATGGGCCTGAACGTAGTAGGTGCCACCGACGGCTACTGGTCCAAAGAAGAGCAGCACAAAGGCGTCTCCGAGTCCGTTGTAAGCCAAGGGAAACGGGCCTCCGGTGTAGCCGATGCCGGCCGCAATGGACAGCAGGCCAATGAGGACAATCGGAAAGCCCCCCTCAACGGCGAGGTAGATGCCAACGGCAAACGCGGCCCCGAAGGTTAGCAGGTAAGCCTGCTTCATTGTTTCAGGCTGAATCCACCCGGACGCTGTTGCGCGTTGAGGCCCCAGACGTTCCTCGTTATCTGTGCCTTTGATGAAGTCGAAGTAGTCGTTGGCAAAGTTGGTTCCGATCTGAATGAGGATCGCGGCAACCAAAGCGGCAAAGGCGACCAACGCATTTCCAAAACCGTCGGAAAAGGCCATGGCGGTGCCGATGAAAACCGGAGCCACTGCGGCCCCAAGAGTTTTGGGACGCAACGCCAGCCACCAGAGCAGCCACTTCGGCGGTTGAGGCGTTGGACTCGAAGAGGCGGCAGGCGCCGGAGAGGATTGGGAAGCCGATGCGGGCATGCTACACTCGTGGGATGAAAACCAGTTGAAGCCTCGCCGATGGTGGCGATTGTTGGGGAACGTCCCCCGTGAACCTTTTGTGAGTCACTTTGTATGGACCTTGGAGCCCTTCGTCAAGAGTACACGCAGGCGGACTTGGATGAGTCGTCGGTTGATCCGGATCCGTTCAAGCAGTTTGAGCAGTGGTTTGAGCAGGCGGTCAAGTCGGAGCTTCTGGAGCCCAACGCGATGAGCCTGAGTACGGTTTCGTCGTCTGGGCAGCCCAGTCTCCGGACGGTGCTGCTGAAGTTTTTTGACGCTCAGGGCTTTGTGTTTTTCACCAACTATACCAGCCGCAAGGCGCAGGAACTCGAAGGGAATGCCCAGGTGGCCCTGCTCTTTCCCTGGTACGGACTGGAGCGCCAGGTGCTGGTGGAGGGCCGGGCGGAGAAGGTCAGCACCGCCGAGTCCCTCAAATACTTTGTGTCCCGTCCGCATGGAAGTCAACTCGGAGCTTGGGTGTCGCAGCAAAGCCGGGTCATCACGTCCCGTTCGGTTTTGGAGCTGAAGCTGGCTGAGTTGAAGCGAAAGTTCACCGCTGGCGAGGTGCCGCTTCCGGACTTCTGGGGCGGTTACCGGGTGGTTCCGGAAACCCTGGAGTTTTGGCAAGGACGTCCGAATCGGCTGCACGACCGCATCCGTTATCGCCGTGAATCGTCAGGGGCCTGGCTCCGGGAACGTTTGGCTCCCTGAGGCTTCAGTCCCAGTCCCACCTGAGGAGCAACGCGTCTCCGGGAGGATTCCGGTAGTAATTCTTGCGGCGTCCCACCGTGACAAAGCCGTTTCGGTGATAAAGGGCCTGAGCGTCCTGATTGGTCTCATGGACCTCCAGCCAGCAGGTCCGGCAGTGCTCCTCCTGTCCGTAAGCCCGCAGCAGTTGCAGCAGCCGCCCTCCCAGTCCACGGCGACGGTACTCGGGAACGACCCCCAGCCGGAGAATTTCAATCTCCGGAGGGAGCTGCATGATGGCGACAAACCCCCAGCTGTGATCGCCTGGGAGCCCCACCCCCCACACCCGGAAGTGTGAGTTTTCCTCTAACTCCTGATAGTCCTCACGCGTCCAGCCTGCGGAGAAGCAGGCGGCATCCAGCGTGGCGGCTTCTGCCGGGGTCAGCAGCGCCCAGTCCGTACTCGTCCTCATCCCAGCAAAAAGAGCGCAAAGGCCGGAGGCATCAGCAGGAGACTCGGAACCTGCCAAGAAAGGGCATCGACCTCGTTGGGGGCCAAGCGCACACCGGGATTGATGCGGAAGATGGGAAGGTGCGGGCGCTTGAGCATCCGTGGGTGGTGGAAGAACACCATGTACGCCACAAAGGGCAAGCAAATGAGGTACTTGCTTGACGAAGGCGCAGTGAAGAGGGCAAGGGACTGAGCCCCCGTCCAGAAGAGGTCTTCTAGGCTGTTGAACACCTCGCTCTGAAACCGAACCGCCGCCCAGGACCAGGCTTCAGCGACCACCGTCAACCAGAACAGCCAGGAAAATGTCGGAAGCCCCAGGTAGCGGGCCTGGTAGTGGACAAAAATCAACTCCGCCACCGTTGCCAAAGCACGTGCCGTGAGGGGACTGGAAAACCAGCCCGGCTGTGCCTGCGTCAGGGGAACATACGAGCTCGGAAAGAGCAGGCGCAGAGCGGCGTTGAGGGCAATGATCAACGCGACCCAGAAGCCCTCTCCCCTCCACAGGGAGGCTAGGAGCGGCAAGACGCAAACGGCGAGGACGAACTTGACGAAAGTGGCATCGGGACGTCCCTGGCCAATGGCCTGGAACCGGGGGTGTTCCCAAATTGAGTGCATGTGTCAGGTGACCTTATCAAGGGGTGGAAAAGTGTCTATAGGGTAGGCGAAGCAACGTCTGCTTGCCAAGCCATTTCCAGAAAAAACTTGAGCCCTTGTTTGAAACCCTCTATAAAAATCAGTTTGTCATGATCCTGGGAAATTCCCAGCCCCGATCGCTGAGTCTGCCTTGCCGGAACCAAGGCTTTGCAGGGATCGGTCAACCCGGTACGATTCTGTTCTGCTGTTCCCCAGAACATCCCTTTAAGCCTTACGGAGTTTGACGATGGCTGTCATTTCAATGAAACAGTTCCTGGAAGCGGGCGCCCACTTTGGTCACCAGACCAAGCGCTGGAACCCGAAAATGTCCCCCTACATCTATGGCGCCAAAGCTGGCATCCATGTGATTGACCTGCGCCTGACGCTGGCCCGCCTCAAGGAAGCCTATGAGTACGTCAAGGCGGCCTCGGCTCAAGGCAAGTCGGTGATGTTTGTGGGCACCAAGCCTCAGCTCCAGCGCATCGTCAAGGAAGAGGCCGAACGCTGCGGAAGCAACTTCATCAACTTCCGCTGGCTCGGTGGCATGCTGACCAACTTCAGCACCGTCAAGCAGTCCATCTCCCGTCTGCACGAGTTCGACGAGCTCGCCGGTCCGGAGCGCAACTACGAAGGCCTCTTGAAGAAGGAAGCCCTCCGGATTGAGCGCAAGCGTGAGAAGCTGGAGCGCTCTCTGGGTGGGGTGAAGCACATGCGGGCCATTCCGGACATCCTCTTTGTGATTGATGCCAAGAAGGAGCACCTAGCGGTCAAGGAAGCCCGTCGCCTGGGCATTCCGATTGTGGGCATTGCCGACACCAACTGTGACCCCACCGAGCTGGACTTTGCGATCCCGGGCAACGACGATTCCCCTCGTGCCGTGAGCATCTTCGCCGGCGTGATCGCCTCAGCCATTCTTGAGGGACGCGCGCAGCGTGAAGGCGCCGCTGGGCTGAAATCGGCCCCGAAAGCCGAGGCTCCGGCCAAGGACGCCGCCAGCTCCGAAGAGTAACCCCCAATTTTCTCATCAGCCGCCCGGCCCGCCGGGCGTGTGCCTCCGGAACGCGGTCCACACCGCCTTCCGGAATCCCTCAACTTACCCTAATGACACCAGAATAAGATGGCAGAGATTACCGCAGCCGCAGTGAAGGAACTGCGCGAAATCACCGGTGTGGCAATGATGGACTGCAAGAAGGCCTTGGTCGAATGTGACGGAGACCTGGAAGCCGCCAAGGAATTCCTGCGCAAAAAAGGACAGGCCAAGGCGCTGAAAAAATCCTCTCGGGAAACCACCGAGGGCGCCGTGTATGCCGCCATTTCCGCCGATCAGCGCCAGGCCGCGTTGATCCGTTTGTCCTGTGAAACCGACTTTGTGGCCCGTAACGACAACTTCCAGGCCCTCATCAAGCAGCTTGCCGAGCACGTCCTGGCAAACGGGGACGAAAACGTGCTGGAGCAGTCCATGGGTTCCGGAACGGTTCAGGACCTGATCACTTCCAAGATTGCAGAGCTGGGTGAGAACATGCAGCTGATGGACGCCAAGCGCGTCACCGTGCAGAACGGAACCATTGGCAGCTACATCCACATGACCGGCAAGGTGGGAGTGCTGGTGCCTCTGGACACGGATCAGCCGTGCGACAGCGAGGCCCTGAACGCCACTGCGCGGGACATTGCCATGCACATCGCCGCCACTCCGTCCGAAGCGGTCCGTGCCGACCAGGTGGACCAGACCGCCATTGAGAAGGAGCGCGAGGTTTTTGCTTCTCAGGCCCGTGAGTCCGGAAAGCCGGAAGAGATCATTGAGAAGATGATCGGTGGACGCGTGCAGAAGTTCCTCAAGGAGGTCTGTGTGGAAACCCAGCCCTTTGTGAAGGACCCGCAGGTGACGGTTGGGGCGCTGGTGGCTCAGCAGGGCAAGGACCTAGGAGTGACCATCACCTTCGACCAATTTGTGAAGTACCAGTTCTAATGGCCGCGGAACCTCGTTACCAACGCATCCTGCTCAAGCTCAGTGGCGAAACCCTGGGCGGAGCCAAGGGCTATGGTTTTGATTACGAGACCATTCGGGGCATTGCCGCCCACGTCATTGCCGTTCACCAACTTGGGGTGGAGATCGGCGTGGTCGTGGGAGGTGGAAACATCTTCCGGGGCGCCAGCAGCACGCAGGGCCACATTGGTCGGGTCCCGGGAGACCACATGGGCATGCTGGCGACGGTCATCAACAGCATCTGCTTGCAGGAGATCATTGAGCAGCGGGGCATCCCCACTCGGGTCCTCTCTGCTGTGGAACTCAACACGGTCGCAGAACCGTACATCAAGCGCCGCGCAGACCGGCACCTCGAGAAGAAACGGGTGGTCATCTTTGCCGGAGGCACCGGAAACCCCTTCTTCACAACAGACACGGCTGCTGTGTTACGAGCCTCCGAAATGGGCGCAGAGGTGGTCATCAAGGCGACGAAAACCGATGGCGTCTACGACAGCGACCCGCATCTCAACCCGCAGGCCGTCCGCTATGATTCCCTCGACTACGACGCGGTCCTGAGCCAGAACCTCAAGGTGATGGACTCCACAGCCATTGCCTTCTGCAAGGACAACAAACTGCCGATTCTGGTCCTAGACATCCACAATCCCGATTCGGTCATCAATGCCGTCTGTGGTCAGCCGGTAGGAACCCTCATTCACTGAAAGACCATGCATCCGGAAACCATTGAAGAAGTTCATGAAACCGTCCAGCACAAGATGGACTCCACGCTGGACAACCTGCGCCGTGACCTTGGTGGCATTCACGCGGGACGGGTGACCCCGTCGCTGCTTGACACGGTCAAGGTGGATTACTACGGAAGCCCCACCCCGATCACTCAGGTGGCCAACGTTTCGGCACCGGAGCCGCAGATGCTGGTGGTGAGTCCGTGGGAGAAGAGCATGCTCAAGGAAATTGAGCGGGCCCTGCAGGGCGCCAACCTGGGAATGAGCCTGTCGAATGATGGCAACATCATCCGGGCCTCCATGCCTCCGCTGACGGAGGAGCGCCGCAAGGAGCGGGTCAAGCAGGTGAAGAAGCTGGCCGAAGACGCCAAGATCGCCATCCGGAACGTACGCCGTGACGGCAACGACATGCTCAAGAAAATGGAGAAGGAGAAGCTGATCTCTCAAGACGAAGAGAAGGGCGCCCAGACCAAGGTGCAGTCGGTGACGGATGACCATGTCGCCAAGGTGGACAGCATGGTTTCGGAAAAAGAACAGGAGCTGATGAACGACTAAGCGGATGCTCGCGACGCTCCTTTACTCCCTCTTTCCCTATCAGATCTTCAAGTCGGTTGTGTTCCGCAGTGGCATGACCTTCTTAACGGTGTACTGGGTCGTCATCTGGGGCATGCCTTGGCTCATCCATCAGCTGCGTCAAAGCGGGATGACCTCGGACTTCAAAACCGCGACTCCCGGGCTCAAACCCTACACGGGCGCGCCACCCATCATGGGAGGAAGCATGCTCGTGTTTGGGATTTTGGTGGCGACGATTCTGTGGACCGACCTGAACCAGTACATTGTCGCACTGATGGCGATCATGGTCAGCTTTGCCGTCATTGGCGGGCTGGATGACTGGGCCAAGGTGGGGCACCGGCGCAAGGTTGACTCCGGAGGCGTCAGCAAAAAGAGCTACGCGGAGAAGGCCGACGGCATCAGTGGGCGCTTTCGCCTAGGGGCCGAGTTTGCGGTGGCGCTGCTCATTGTGATGGGGCTGTACCTGTTCGTGGACATTGACGGGCACCTTTCGGTTCCGTTTGTCCCCATGAAAACCTGGTACCCGTACCTTCCTCGGTTCGTGTTCATCCCGCTGATGGTGTTCATCATTGTCGGAGGCGCCAACGCGGTGAACCTGACGGACGGGATG
>CBFIGY010000055.1:0-8134 GCA_965662235.1 uncultured bacterium | reverse complement strand
CACCTTTCGGTTCCGTTTGTCCCCATGAAAACCTGGTACCCGTACCTTCCTCGGTTCGTGTTCATTCCGTTGATGGTGTTCATCATTGTCGGAGGCGCCAACGCGGTGAACCTGACGGACGGGATGGACTCACTGGCCACGGTTCCGTTGATCACCTGTGCGTTGTTTGTCGGCGCGGTCGCCTACGTTGGTGGAGATGAGGAGTTTGCCACACGCCTCCGGATTCCGCACCTGACGCACGACATCAAGGAGCTGACGATCCTGGCCGCCGGTGTGGTAAGTGCCGGGCTGGCGTTCCTGAAGTTCAACTCGCCTCCTGCGCTGATCTACATGGGAGACTTGGGGGCGCTGGCGTTGGGAAGCCTCGTTTCGGCCATGTTCATCTTTGTGAAGGCCGAGCTGTTTCTGCCGATTGTCGGAGGCATCTTTGTCTTTGCTGCGCTGTCGACCCTCATTCAGCGAGGGTTCTTCAAGCTGATGCTTCGGCTGAAGGGACGTTCGGCAGCAGAGCGCTACCGGTTCTTCTTGCGGGCGCCTTACCACCACCACCTGCAGCGCTTGTGGACCTACTCGGACAAGCAGGATGTGGAATCCGTGTGGCTGCTCCTGCTCAAGCGCATCGGCATCAATCCGGTGCCTGATGAAAACAAGTTGCTCAATCCCCATGAGGTGAACAGCCGGGTGATCTGGCATGTCCACCTGAAGTCGATCTGGTTGTTTGTCATCTCAATCATCATCTACTTCAAAGTTCGCTAACTCATTCCGGAGGCTCCCTGTGCGTTTTGAAAACCAAACTGCTCTGATCACAGGTGCGGGACGTGGCATTGGCAAAACCATTGCGCTCCTGCTGGCACAAGAAGGTGCTGACATCGCGTTTACCGACCTTGATGAAGCCATCAATGCAGAGACCCGTCAGGAGATCGAAGCCTTGGGACGCCGCTGCCTGAGCTACCAGGCCAACGTGACGGACCCGGACGCGGTGAATGCAATGGTGTCAGACCTTCTGGAGCAGTGGGGAAAGATCGACATCCTCATCAACAACGCCGGCATCACCCGGGACAACCTGTTCATGCGGATGAAGCCCGAAGAGTGGTCACAGGTGCTGGATGTGAACCTGAATGCCGTTTTCCACATGACCAAGGCGGTGGTTCGTCCGATGATGAAGCAACGTTCCGGACGCATCATCAGCATTTCCTCGGTGGTGGGCTTTTCGGGAAATCCGGGGCAGGTGAACTACAGTTCCACGAAGGCGGCCCTGGTGGGCTTTTCGAAATCCCTTGCCCGGGAAGTGGGTTCCCGAGGCATCACCGTCAACCTTGTTGCGCCAGGATTCATTGAAACGGCGATGACGGATAAACTGAACGACGAGCAGCAGCAGCAGATCCTCCAGCAGGTTCCGCTGGGACGCATGGGCTCTCCGGAGGACATCGCTCAGGCGGTCGCTTTCCTGGCGTCCCCTCAGGCGGGATACGTCACTGGGACGACGCTGCACGTCAACGGAGGCATGTACTGAACCAGCCCAACCGCAATTGAGTTTGACATTTCCGCTGTTCTGAAGGAAAAAACTCAGTTCTTGTTTTGTAACCTCAACCAAACTCAGAAAAGAGCAACTATGGACGACATTCAGGCTAAAGTCATCAAGATCATCAGCGAACAACTGGGCAAAGATGAGTCCGAAATCACCCCGGAATCCCACTTTGTCGATGACCTTGATGCAGACTCTCTGGACACCGTGGAACTGATGATGGCTCTTGAAGAAGAGTTTGGCGTAAAGATCCCGGACGAGGAAGCGGAGAAGATCACCACCGTTAGCTCCGCGATTGACGCCATCAAGCAGAAGATGTCCTGAACTCCCACCTCATTCTTTCCCTCAAGGTTCTTCCATGCGTAAACGCGTTGTTGTGACCGGGGTCGGCTGCGTCTCGCCGTTGGGTAACAGTGTGCCCGAGGCGTGGGAGGCGTGTCGAAACGGACGCTCCGGAATCAGTCGGATCACCCGTTTTGACCCTGAACCCTATCGCGCCCAGATCGCCGGGGAGGTCCGGAACTTCACGCTTCCTAGCGTCATTCCGCCCAAGGAAGCCAAGAAGATGGACCTGTTCATCCACTACTCCATTGGGGCAACCCAAGAGGCTCTGGCGGATGCCAACCTGGAAATCACGGAAGACCTTGAGGAAGAGGCAGGAGTTTCACTGGGGGTCGGCATTGGGGGCCTGGGTTGCATTGAACGGTACTCGGAAGTCCTTGCGGCGAACGGTCCCGGACGCATCAGCCCCTTCTTCATCCCCATGACACTGAGCAACCTGGCGCCGGGACAGATCTCGATGATCTTCCGGACACGGGGTTACAACGCGTGCTCCGTGTCAGCCTGCACCTCCTCCAACCATGCCATTGGTACCGCGGCTCGGACCATTGAACGTGGAGACGCCAAGGTGATGATTGCCGGAGGCGCTGAGTCCAGCATCACCCCACTGGGCATTGGAGGCTTTGCCGCCATGCATGCCCTGAGCACCCGAAATGATGAGCCGGAAAAGGCGAGCCGTCCGTATGACCAAGGACGAGATGGCTTTGTGATGGGCGAAGGCTCGGGCATCCTCATTCTGGAGGAACTCGAATTTGCCAAAGCCCGGGGCGCCCGCATCTACGGAGAAGTGATCGGTTACGGTTTCAGTTCTGATGCCCACCACATCACGGCCCCGTCAACAGAAGGCCCGGCCCGCGCGATGCGACTGGCTCTGAAGGACGCCAGCCTGGATCCGGAAGCCATTGATTACGTCAACGCGCATGGCACCTCAACCCCGGCTGGAGACATCAATGAACTCCGGGCGATGAAGCTGGCCTTGGGAGACGCCCACGCCCGCAAGGTGAGCATCAGCTCCACCAAGTCCATGACCGGACACCTGCTGGGGGCCGCAGCGGCCATTGAAGCGGTGTTCTGCATCAAGGCCCTAGAAGCTGATTTTGTCCCGCCTACCATCAATGTTGACGACCTCGACCCCGAGTGCGACCTGGACGTCACCCCCAATGTGGGACGCAGCGTTCCGCTGACGACCGCCATGTCCAACGCCTTTGGCTTTGGGGGCACCAACGCTTCCGTGATTTTCCGGAAGTACAGCGAGTAAGACTCGAACCGCCGGGCTCCACCAGCTCGGCGTCCCTGCCACTTTCCCCTTCCACATAAGGAACTCCATGCACAGCAGCAGTACCGAATACCGTGCCGACCGTCGCGACCTGCAGTTCATGCTCAATGAGGTCTACGACACCTCCACGCTCTGTACCTTTCCCGCTTATCAGGAGTTTGACCCCGAAATGCTGGACATGGTGGTCAAGGAAGCCGCTACTTTTTCCGAACAGGTCATTGCGCCTCTGAACCAGGACGCGGATCGCATCGGCAGCAAGGCCGTGGAGGGAAAGGTTGTGACGCCAGAGGGCTTCAAAAAGGCGTGGCATCAGATGGGGGAAGGGGGCTGGCTGGCCCTGAACCTGAGTCCGGAACACGGCGGACAGGGGCTTCCGGAGTTGGTGACGACTGCGGCGCGGGAAACGCAGATTGCGGCAAGCCAGGGCTTCTGCATTGCCAACGTCCTCACCACCGGGGCCGCCAATCTGATCCTGACGTTTGGGAGCGATCAGCAGAAGAAGGACTACTGTGAGAAGATGCTCTCAGGCGAGTGGGGCGGAACCATGTGCCTGACCGAGCCTCAGGCCGGGAGCGCCGTGGGAGACATCACCACGACTGCAACGCCGCAGCCAGAGGGGCACTACCTCATCAAGGGCAACAAGATTTACATCACCTATGGTGAGCACGACATGACGGACAACATCGTCCACCTGCTGCTTGCCAAGACCCCAGACAGTCCTGCCGGAACCAAGGGCATCAGCCTCTTCATTGTGCCCAAGGTTCGCCTAGACGGCACACCGAATGACGTCACCTTGGTTCATGTGGAAAACAAGATGGGCCTGCACGGCTCCCCCACGTGTGCTCTGTCCTTTGGGGAGCAGGGAGAGTGCTACGGTTACCTGCTCCAAGCCGAGAATGCCGGGATGGCGCAGATGTTCCAGATGATGAACGAGGCTCGCCTGTTTGTGGCCCTTCAGGGACTCGGTGGTGCCGCGGCGGCGCTGCAGAACGCCTGGGCGTATGCCAACGAACGTCCGCAAGGCCCCTCGGCGCGTCCGGAGGCACAGCCGGGACAGAAGGCCCTGATCATTGAGTACCCGGACGTCCGGAGGATGCTGATGCACATGAAGGGCGTCACCGAAGGCCTCCGGGGCCTGTGCTATGCGGCTTCGTGGTACACCGACTGGGCGCATCAGGGACCGGAAGAAAGTCGCGAGTACTACCAGAACCTGCTAGACCTGCTCATTCCGATCTGTAAGTCCTTTGCCACCGACCAGGGATTTGAGGTGGGTGTCATGGGACAGCAGGTGCTGGGGGGCGTGGGCTACCTCAAGGACTTCCCGCTGGAACAGAACGTCCGGGACCAGAAGATCTCGTCCATCTATGAAGGCACCAACGGCATCCAGGCGTTGGACCTGGTGGGGCGTAAGTTGACCATCAAGGATGGCGCTCTGGTGAAGTCCCTAGCACAGGAACTGGCGTACTTTGACCAGAATCCCGCCCCTGCCGCCCTGACGCAGCAGGTGGAGGAGTGGGAAAGCTACCGGGACCTGATGATGGAAAGCATCGCCGGACTGCGCACGCTCGGTGAGCGAGGAGGCAAGCCCGGATACATCCTCTATGCAAGCAACCTCCTGGCGCTGATGGGCGACGTTCTCTGTGCCTTCTACCTACTCAAGCAGTCGGCAGTGGCCCAAACCAAGTGGGAGGCCCTTGTCGCTGGGAAGGACCCTCAGGAGGTGCTGGCCGGAAGCGAGGAAGCTCAGTTTTACTGGAACAAGCTCAAGACCACCGAGTTCTACCTCTACAGCGTGTTGCCCCGGGCGCTGCATCAGGCGCGGGTCATCCGAAATGCGAACCTCAGTCCCCTGGAAGCCTGCCTGTAAGGCCCCTGAAAAGAGTCAATGATGGAAGAATTTTTGGTTCAGTTGAAGAGCAATCGCTTTGTGCGTTACTCGACCCTCGGTGGGTTTGTCCTAGTGTCGTACCTGCTGGGAGGCCTGCTGACCGCGGTGATCGCTGGAGCCGGCCTCGCACTGGGGCGCATGAGCTACAACGACCACATCGACGACATCGACCTGTAACGAGGAGGAATGCCGGACGGGACCCTGCAACTGAGCAACGTCGGGTCCGGACTGCATTCCCTGTGGGGCCTGCTGGTGCCTCTGGGCTGGGCGCTTTGGCTGCTGTGGAAGCGTTATCGGCTGCTGAGTGCGCTGCTGCT
Organism: uncultured bacterium; assembly: GCA_965662235.1. Classification (GTDB taxonomy): domain Bacteria; phylum SAR324; class SAR324; order SAR324; family NAC60-12; genus JAYPUA01. The sequence goes on along the minus strand of CBFIGY010000055.1, from coordinate 2,789 downwards.
GCTCGGAACCATTGGGGCCGCGTGGTCCTATGTCCAGCTTCCGCTGCTGCAATCGCCCTTGCGTGCCACAGCTTCGGGGCCTCTGTGGATCCGGGGGCGGTTGCAGGAAGCGGTTGAGCACCACGGACGCTTCTTCCTTCACCTCCTGGAGGGACAGGTGGCGTCTCCGCAGCAGGAATGGAGGGTCCCGGAGGTGTGGGTGTCCTTTCCGACAAAGGGACGTTCGGCGCACTTTTACCCCAACCGGCCTCTGCAGCTGGATGGCCGCAACGCGACGATCACCGTCCGGGACCTGCAGCTTCAGGTCGATTGGGAGGAGGCTTACTTCCGGACAGCCGAGGAACCGCTGGTGGGGTGGCGTCGCACCTTGGCGTCTCTGCGGCTGCGGCTCGAGCAGCGTGTCCGCTACTACCTTCAGGGCCCGCCACAGGCGGTGTTCCTTCCCCTCACCCTCGGCCTCCGTACCGCTTCTCCTGCCTTGCGTCAGCTGTTTCAGGAGTCTGGAATGGCGCATCTGTTGGCCATCAGTGGTCTGCACATGGGGCTGCTGTATGGACTGCTGCTCCGGGTCTTCCGGGGGCTGGGACGTGGATCTACCTGGCTGTTGCAGCAGCGGTGGTTCCGGCCAGGCACTCAGGGGGTGACGCTGCTGTTGCTGTGGGGGTATGTGCTGTTTCTGGAGAACCCCACTCCGGCCTTCCGGGCAGTGCTGATGCTGACCCTTTGGGTGCTGCCGCAGTGGCTGGGCTGGCAGACCCCCGTCTTCCACACCCTGATGCTGACGGCTTCGCTGTTGCTGCTGAAGCAGCCCACTCTGTTGCAGGACCTCTCCTTCCAGCTTTCCTTCTTGGCCGTCTTGGGGATTTTATGGGGACTCCCAGGGCACTGGTTGGCGACACGTGGTTGGGCTCGCGTTGGGGCAATGCTCTGGAACAGCGTGTGGGTGACCGTGTGTGTGCTGCTCTTCGTGGGACCGGTGCTGCTCCACGCGTTCGGGAAGGTGACGCTGGAAGCGGTGTGGCTGAACCTCGTGCTCATTCCTGTGCTGGCGCTGGTGGTGCTCCCTGCGTGTCTTGCTGCGTTGCTGGTGAGCCTTGGGGCGCTTGGGCAGCCGCCGGAGGGGTGGCTGGAGCAGGGGACCTTTGCGGTGGTTGAGACGCTGCTGCGGGGCTGGGTGGGACTGCTGGAGGCCTTGCATGTTCCCGGGTTTGCTCAGGTGAGCCTCCCGGGTCAGGGAACCGTGGCTGAGGTGTGCGTTTACTACACTGTGCTGCTGGTGGCCGGCGGGCTTCTTTGGAAAAAAACAGCCCCTCGCACAGAGCAGAGGCTGGACCGATTGACTTGAGACGAGAAACAACATGGACGGTTTCAACATACAGGAGTGGCTTCCACTCCTTGGCATTCTCCTGGTCTCTGGCGCGTTTGCCGGAGTCATTGCCGGGCTCTTGGGAGTCGGGGGAGGCGTGGTCATTGTCCCGGCGTTGCTGTACGCCTTTGACTTTCTGCACTACAACCCTGCCGTGACCACCCACCTTGCGGTGGCGACCTCATTGGCCACGATTGTCCCCACCGCCCTTTCCGCAACACGGGCGCATCACCAACGAGGTTCCGTGGAGTGGCACCTGCTCAAACGCCTAGCCCCTGCGGTCATGGTGGGCTCCGTATTGGGGGCTTGGGTTGCCGGAGGCGTAGGAGGTGATGTCCTGAAGGCCGTGTTTGGTGTGATTGCGTTGCTGATGGCGGCCAATCTGTTCCGGACCAAGGAAATCATTCTGGGAGAAGAACTGCCCTCGGCGCCGAAAACCTCGGGAAGCATGGGACTGATTGGCTTCCTCTCTGCGATGATGGGCATTGGAGGCGGGACGCTGTTTGTGCCCTTTCTGAGCGCCTTCAATGTGCCCATTCAGAAAGCGGTGGGGACGTCTTCCAGCCTCGGTTTAATGATTGCGCTGCCGGGAGCCTTGGGGTACATGGCCGTGGGAGCCGGTGCCGAGGGGTTGCCTCCGTTGAGCATTGGATACGTCAGCCTGGTCGGGCTCGCCTGCATTGTGCCAATGACTACCCTGTTTGCGCCTCAAGGAGCCAAGCTGGCCCACCGGTTGGAGAAGAAGACCCTCAAGCGCTTCTTTGCCGTGTTCCTCGTGGTGATGGCCCTCCGGATGTTCTGGAAGATGGCATCGTGACCCCAGAAGGCTCAGGTGCACTCTCGATATTGCAATCTGGTTCAGAGGTTGATAGACTAATTTCCTTATCAGGCCGAGGTGTAGCGCAGTCTGGTAGCGCGCTTCGTTCGGGACGAAGAAGTCGGAGGTTCAAATCCTCTCACCTCGACCACCTGCCTCTAAAAAACCAATAAAATCAAATACTTGTAATTCGGTGTTCTCACCAATATGAACCCCTTTGCCGCCTTGTTGAACTTTTTGTTGCACTTTGGGGTTCACCATGCCGTCTTACCTGACCTACCGAAAAGTCCGCTCCAAGCAGTATCCGTTTTTCCGTTGCACCATCCCTCTGGACCTGAGGCAGCATTTTCAGGATACCCGCCAGTTCCATCTCTCCCTGAGTTCTGTTACAAGTAAGAGTGCCCGCTATCTGTGCTACCAACTCAAGCACATCTCAGAAGAACTCTTTGACGTCATCAGGAGAGGGATGCGAGAACTCACACTTGACGACATCAAGGAAATCCTGCGTGTTGAGGTGCGGAAACAAATCCTCCATGTGCGCCATTATGCTTTGGGGCGCAAGGAACCTGAGGGCAGTCGCACCTCTCGGGCGCATTCACACAGTGA
>CBFIGY010000054.1:0-8715 GCA_965662235.1 uncultured bacterium | reverse complement strand
CTCTGCGGTTGCCGTGTAGGTGTAGACCTGGTCCTCGTAGGCGTCCAGGACGGGGGTCGAGGTAAAGCGTGGAGGATCCTGAACAGGCTGGACGTTGATGACCACTGTCGCATTGTCCGATTGAGCCAGCCCATCGGTTGCATAAAACTGCAGGCTCGTGCGTCCGTAGAAGTCCGCTTCAGGCGTAAAGACCCCAGCGCCCGAGGCCGGATCATAGGTCAGCGTTCCATTGTCCGGCTCCTGAGTCACGACGTAGGTGAGCACATCGGCCGCATCCACCTCTTCCGCCAGCAGCTGAAAGGCCAGCGGCTGCTCCTCTGGAGTGGAAAGCGTCTGGTTGAAGGCCACAGGCGCATCGTTGACGTCCACCACCTCCAGCATGAAGGTCAGGCTGGTCACAGACTTCACCCCTGAGCCATTGTCATCAACTGCCTGCAGGACCACGGCATGCAGGCCCACGTCTGCGTTTTCCGGTTGTCCAATCAGGCTGTAGGTTGTGGGATTTTGCGGATACCCGGTGGCAAACAGCCAGTCGGGGCTGTTGTCTTCATCCAGGCTGACCTTCACAATGTCATTGTCCGCGGTATCCACATCTGAAGCCGTCACTTCCGTCAGGTACACGTCTCCCTGCAACACGGTGGTCACAAGGTTGGCGGAAAAGACCGGAGGGTCATTGACGCTGTGCACCACCAGCGTCACGGTTCCAGTGGAGTTGTCTCCCCCGTCACTGACCTTGTACACAAACCCATCCACACCACTGAAATTGTCCTGTGGCACATACAGCACATCCCCAGTACCCGCGTCCAGGGTCAGGGTTCCATTATCCGGAGGATCCGTGATCCAGTAGGTGAAGCGGTCTCCTAGGTCTGGATCCGACACCGGCAGCAGGAAGGTCACCGGCGTTTCCTCCATGGTCGCCATTTCAAAGGAAGCGGCCTGTGGCGCGTCGTTGGTGTTCAGGACCTCCAGCGTAAAGTCCTGGGTCGCATTGTCTCCTGGCGTGTCGGTCAACCGAAACGAAAGGACGTAGCGTCCCACGTCCCCGTTATTGGGCCGCCCGGGCAGGCTTCGGATCTCTCCGGTGACGTTATCCAGCTCCAGCCACTCAGGAAGCTCCAGGGCCTCAAAGGTGACATTGTCGCCCTCCAGATCCTCATACGTGGGTTGATAGGAGTAAGGCTGATCCTCCCACACCGTCAGTTCCGGAACCGAGGTCACCACCGGGGCATCATTAACCGCACTCACCACCAGTGTCACCAGAGCCGAAGGGGAATACGCCTGTCCGTCCCAGGCCCGGAAGGTGAGGGAATCGTGGCCGTTGAAGTTCTGATCGGGCGTGTAGGTGCCGGTGCTGGAATGGGCGTCGTAGGTGACCTGGCCCCGGGAAGGCAGCTGCACCAGTTCATACGTGAGGGTATCGTCCGGATCTTCATCGCTGCCACTGAGCCGGAAGAAGCCCACCTCGTCCTCCATTGTCGTGAAGGTCAGCGAATCCGCCACCGGCGCATCGTTCGTGTTCCGGACCGTGAGGGAGAAGGTTTGGGTGACGTTATCGGTGCCGTCTGAGACCTGCAGTTCCACCGAGTGCACTCCCAGATCCGCCTGGGTGGGCGTGCCTCCGAGGTCTGTGCCATTCCAGCTGAGCCACCCCGGAGCCTCCAGCACCTGCAGGCTCAAGGAGTCGTTGTCCACATCTTCTGCAGTCACCGTATAGACGTAAGGAGCATCTTCCAGCGCAACCAGATCAGGTGTGGAGGTGAAGACCGGAGGGTCATTGACAGGCTGAATCTGTAGCTGCACCCAAGCGACATTGGACGCAACCGTGCCGTCAGAGATCTCAAAGGAAAAGTTATCGGAGCCAAAGGCATTCAGGTCCGGCGTGTACGTCAGGTTGTCGAAGGTTCCTGAAAGCGTCCCCAGGGTCGGTTCGCTCAGGCGCCGGAAGGTCAAAGTGTCTTCCGGATCCTCGTCACTGCCCGTCAAGGCCAGGGAAAGGGGCTGGTCTTCAAGCCCAACCAGGCTCTGAGCTTCTGCCACAGGAGGGTCATTTTGATTGGCCACTGCAATGGTGAACTGGTGAAAGACCACCTCCTGGCCGTCGGTCACCTCCAGCTTGACCGAGTGCAACCCAAGATCCGCCTGAGCAGGTGTGCCAGACAGGGTTGCTGTGGTGTTGTCGTACTGCAGCCAGCTGGCGCCAGCAGGACGAACCAGCGTCACCGTTACCGGATCCAGGTCGACATCCTCGAACACAAGAGCGTACTCGTACAGCTGATCCTCGGTCGCCTGCACCACCGGTTGCGAAAGGACCTCAGGCGGGTCGTTGACGGCCTGGATGGTCAGCTCAACCCGTCCCGCTACGGAGACCGTTCCGTCCGAAACCGTGAAGGTAAAGTTATCGGAGCCGTTGAAATTTGCTTCCGGACTGTAGCCCAGGTGGGGGGAAGTTCCAAAGAGGGATCCGTGTGCCGGACCTTCTGTCACCGTAAAGGTCAGATTGTCTTCACGGTCCACATCAGCAGCAAAGAGAGTGATGTTGTCCAGAGGTTCATCTTCAAGCCCAACCAGGCTCAGGTTGTCCGTCACCGGCGCATCGTTCGTGTTGTGCACCAGGACGGTAAAGCTCTGAGTCTCGTTGTCCTGCCCGTCACTGACCAACACCCGGATCGGGTGCAGCCCCACGTCCTGCTGGGCCGGGACCCCGGAGAGTTGGCTTCCCACCAACGTCAAAGCCTGTCCCCAGCTGGCGCCCTGCAGCAGCGTAAAGGTCAGGTTGTCCCCTTCTAGGTCGGAAGCCTCAAGAACGTACTGATACGTTGCATCTTCATCAACCTCAGTCACCGGATCCGAAGTAAACGTGGGCGCATCGTTACGGGACAAAATGGTGACAGAAACTTCGTTTTCAGCAGAGGCCCCTGCTGCGTCTGTCACCACCATGGTGAAGTTGTCGGCGCCAAAGTAGTCTGCCTCAGGCCAGTACACCAACTCATTTGGTGCCGTCCCTGAGATGGACCCGAAGCTCGGAGCCCGCCCCACTCGGAAGGTCAGCGTGTCATCCGGATCATCATCCTCAGCCGAGATGCTGAAGGGCGCAGACTGGTCCTCTCCCAGCGTCAGACTCAGGTTATCGAGACGTGGCGGGTCGTTGGTGTCGGCCACCGAAATCGTAAAGGGCTGCTGCACGGTGTGGCTGCCATCGGTGACTTCCAGAATGACCCGGTTCCGCCCCACCTCCGCTTGAGTGGGTGTGCCAGTCAGCTGGTCCCCCGTCAGGGTCAGCCACCCCGGCTGAACCGCCAGCGACAGGGTCAGGGAATCGTTGTCCGGATCAGAAGTGACCACCGTGTAACTGTAGGCCTGATCCTCCTGAGCCTGCGTGACCGGCAGGGACTCAAAGACCGGTGGCTCCGGAACAGCGGTCACGTTCACAGTCACGGTCCCAGGGGTGGAGTCAACGGTGCCATCGCTGATCTGGAACTGGAAGGTGTCGCTGCCGAAGAAGTTACGATCTGGGGTGTAAAGCAGATGAGGCGGCGTCCCCGAGAGCGTCCCGTGCGCCGGTTCCTGAGCAATGAAGAAGCTCAGCAGGTCAAACCGATCCGGGTCGTCACCGGTCAGGGTCACAGACAAGGTGCCATCTTCCAGCACTGTGACACTCTGATTGTCCGCGACCGGAGGGTCGTTTCGGTTGATCACGACCAGGCTAAACTGACGGGTGTCGTTGTCCCCGCTGGGATCCTGCACCCGGACCTGAAACCGGCTGGCGCCCACAGCCCCATTGGTTGGCATCCCTGACAGCACTCCCCCCGGAGACAGGCTCAACCAAAACGGAAGCGCTGTCGCGTTGTCCCAGGTCAGGTTGTCCTGATCGAGGTCGGTCGCCTGCAGCGCCACGGAGTACGCAGTGCCCTCCAGCGCCTCCTCCAGCGTGCGTGTGAGAATCACGGGGGCATCATTGACGTTTTGCACCACAAAGGACACCTCGGCGCTATCCGAGGCCCCCTGGGGATCCTGCACGGTAAAGTAGAACGAGTCGGGCCCGAAGTACTCCTCGTTGGGCGTGTAGGTAATCGTGGAGCCATTCACCGCAGAGAGGGTTCCGTGGGTGGGAGCGCTGGCAACGGTGTACGTCAACGAAGCAGTGTCCCCTGGGTCGGCATCCGAGGCGGTCAGGGTGATGATCCGGGGGGTGTCTTCCTGCACCGGGTTGAGGGCAAAATGAGTCGCCTGAGTCTGAGCCTCCGCCACCGGAGCACGGTTTCCGGCCACCACCTGGATCACAAAGGTGTCCCGGCTCTCTCCGCCTTGGCTGTCGGCCACTGTCAGGGTGAGGGCCTCGGTGGCGCCCAGGTCTCCAGCTCCTGGTGTTCCAGAGAGTTCACCGGTCGTTGCATCCAGCGACAGCCAAGACGGCAGATCCGTTCCCTGGAAGGACACCACGTCTCCTTCAGGGTCCCGCACCACCGGGACGTAGCGGTAGAGCTGCCCAGTGGTCGCGCCGGTTTTGGGACTCGAACGGAACACCGGCGGATCGTTGACCGGAGCCACCGTCACCGTTGCCACCGCCGTCGCCTGCTGCCCCAAGAGGTCCGTGACCGACCAGGTAAACGAATCCGAGCCAAAGAAGTCGGCATCGGGCGTGTAGGTGACGGCTCCGGTTGCTGCATCATCCACCTTCACGGTGCCGTTTCCCGGAGGGATCAGAATCGTGAAGAAGAGGGTTTCAGATGAGTCGTTGTCTGTCCCCTGCAGCGTTAGACTCAGGACCGTGTCTTCGTCGGTGTTCTCGGTTTGAGCCACGGCCTGTGGGGGATCGTTGGTGCTGTGAACCGTGATGATGGTCAGGCGGGTTTCATCAGCAAAGGGGATGTGCGAATCCTCCACCGTCAGCTCCAGGGTGTGCTGGCCCACATGTTCATTCCGGGGAGTGCCATGAAGGCGGTACCCCGGAGGCGTCAGCTTCTGCAAACGGTGCCACTCACGCAGAGCCACCCACAGGAAGCCTCGTGCGTCCTGAACCATTCCGGTAGGACGAGGATGGGAGCTCAGGAGCGCATTTCCAGCCGCCAGCTGACTTGAGGTGCCGTCTCCCGCAAGGGTGGTGACGTACTCCGGGCTCGTCGGCGCCACGTTCAGGTCAATGCGACGCACCCGGTGGTTTTCCGCATCACTGACAAAGAGCCCCTGGAGGCGGTCCCAAACCACTGCTGTAGGGTTCCGGAACTGAGCATTTGCTGCTGAACCGTCAGCGGCACCAGCCGTTCCTCCGGCAACGGTGGTCACCTGCCCATCCCAGCTCAGCCGACGGATCCGGTGGTTTCCGGAATCCGCTAGGTACACGTTTCCAAAGCCATCCACCGCAACTCCCAACGGGGCTCGGAACCGCGGCGCGGTCCCCTGCCCGTCAACGTGCTGCTGATTCGGCGTTGCTGAGGAGCAGACGCCTACAGGAGTGAGGACGACTCCTGTAGCCCGGGTGATTTTCCGCACACAGTGATTTTCCGTATCTGCGACATAAAGCCACTGTTCTGTGGCATCAAGTGCAACGTCTGAAGGCGTGTTGAAGCGTGCAGCAGCTCCAGCTCCATCGGCGGTTCCTAGGGTTCCGCAGGTGCCGGCGAGCGTGGTGACGGTCGCCGGCTGGACGGTGGTGTCCACTTCACGGATGCAGTGGTTCCCGGAATCCGCCACGTAGAGCACACCATCTGATGCCATGGCCACCCCACGGGGTTGGTTCAGAGAAGCACTCCCCCCCGCTCCATCGTTCTGTCCAGCGCTCCCGGTGCCTGCCAGCGTGGTCACAACGCCGGTGCTCATGTCAATGACACGGAGGAGGTGGTTGTGCTGATCGGCAACATAAAGCGCCGTCTCATCTGGCGCAAAGGCGCTGTCCCACGGGGTATCAAACTGAGCGGTTGCCGCAGTGCCATCCAGAGCCCCCTGTCCGTTTCCTCCAAAGCCCAGCGACGTGGTCCAGTTGTCCACGCGTTCTAGGCTCAGCCAGCTGCCGCTCCGCGAGAAGGACGCGAGGCTCCAGCCGGTCACAGAGGTCAGGTTGATCCAGTTGGGACGCGCGTAAAGCTGCACCCGCCGGTCATCACCATCCGGATCCCGTGTGATCAGCATCGACTCATACGGCACATCTTCCACCGCATCCGTCAGCGGCATTGTCACAAAGTAGGGGGCATCGTTCACACCAGAAACCGTGACCGTCGCGGTCTCTTCTGCCGAGGGTGTTCCAGAGCGGTCCCGTACCCGAAAGGTGAAGAAGTCCGTTCCCGTAAAATCCGACTCAGGCACGTAGGTCACCGCTCCGGTGACGGCATTGGTCAAAGAGGCCGTTCCGTAGTTGGGAGGACGCACCAGCTCGAAGCTCAGGGCTTCACTCGGATCAATGTCGACTCCGGTGAGTGAAAACGCGACCGCGGTTTCCTCTGTGGTGGAAGCGGTCACAGGAGCAACAGTGGGAGCATCATTGGCGTTGAGCACCTCCAGCTGATAGGTCCACGATGTGCTGGCCGCCTGAGGGGTTCCGGAATCGGTAACCTGCAGCACCACCGTGTGGGTACCCACCTCGCTGTTTCCGGGGGTTCCACTCAGCCGAACCTTCGCCGGCTGCACCTTCCGGATCGCATCGTACCCAGCTTCAGCCACATACAGGGTTCCGGGGGCCGAAAGGGCCACTGCCGTGGGAATGCCGATCTCTGCTTCAGAAGCGTTGCCCTCTGCCGCACCATAGGCTCCCGAACCGGCATACACCTCCGGAAGGGTCGCAACGGCCCCGGGATTCAGCAAGTCCACTCGGAGCAATTGGTGCCGTTCGCTTGCTGCCAGGTACAGGAAGTTCTCCGGATGCCAGGCCACGGCCTTGAGTGTGCCGAGGTTGGTTTTCAGAGGCGTGACCTCACCTGTGGACGAGATCTGGTGAACGTCATCGCCATCGGCGACATAAACGGTCCCGTCCGGAGCCACAGCCACATCAACAGGCTCATTGAAACGGGCCTCGCTCCAGCGTCCGGAGACCCCATCGGCGGTTCCTGCAGGCGTCCCGCACATCCCTGCGAGGGTGACGGTTCCCGTCACCAGCAAGAAGCGGTCGGCACCGCGTGCGAGGGTCACGGTTCCAGATCCGGCTCCCTGACCCACGACGCTGGAATAGCTCCCCGTTGGCAGCTCATTGCTTCCATCAAGCGCCAGGCCGGTGCCGTAGTACAGGGCCCACCAGGTTTCGTCCCCCACTCCGCTGATGCTGTAATTCACCGACGTCCCTGCGGCTTGAGTGGGCAGCGTCTGCACCCCCGATGGATTGCTCACGCTGGTTCCGGCGACACTCACCGTTGGGGTGCCTAGGCTCAGTGCCGGATCATACAGCGCCCGTGAGATCACCCGTACGCAGGCGTTTCCGGTATCGGCGACATACACGGAGCCATCGGTTCCCACCGCAACTCCCTCCGGTGCCTGAAACCGGGGGGCGCTGCCGTCCCGCGTTCCGCTCACTCCCTGGGTGCCCCAAGCGCCTCCCCAGGCTCCAGATGCTGAAACCTGCACCAGCTGATGGAAACCGGCATCAGCGACCCACCACCACTGCTCGTCCTCCGTCTGCGCCAGGTCATAAGGTGCTTTCAGGAATCCCGGAGTGTTGGTGGGGTCACTGCACGCGTCCGCAAACTTCTCTCCCACCCCGGTCGTCAGGTCGATCTTCCGGAGGCAGGAGTTGTCGGTGTCAGCGACATACAAGGCCTCGTCCTTTCCCAGCGCCAGCCCCTGCGGATTGAAGAAGAAGCTTCCAGATCCCGTGAAGGTTCCGTTGTCATAAGCACTTGGCGCGTCTCCTTCGCCCCCAATCAAATGAGACACCTGCGGCTCACTCCATCCCAAGTTCAGCCACGCAGGGAGCGTGGTTCCAGACACGCTCAGCCGGTCTCCTTCAAGATCCGACACTGTCAGCTCCATCAGGTAGGGCTGATCTTCAGTTGCATTGTCGAGGGTTGCCGGCGAGAGTTCCGGCGCATCATTGACCGGACTGAGTTGGAGCACAAAGGTCCGCGCCGTCTGATTGTCATCAGGTGCCGTCGCAGCGCCGTCATCCGCCACCGTCACCGTCACGGTTACAGGACCAAAAGCGTTGGGAGCCGGGGTGAAGGAAAGGGTCGCCGTCTGGTCAAGGGCGCCCGGAGTGAGGGTCGCTGGAGAAACGGTCACGCTGGAGACGCTACGCAGGCGGTCAACGGCCACATCCAGAAAGAGCTTTCCGTTCCCGTCTCCGCCATCGTTCAACCCCGTCAGGGAGATCGTTTGCGTGGGGCTGTCTTCCGGAATCGTCTGGTCGGCCAGGACATCAAGCGTCGGGGGGTCGTTCACCGGCGTGATGAACACCGTGAAGGGTTCCTGCTGTGTCAACCCCTGTGCCTCTAGGCGCCACTCCAGCAGAACCGAGTCCGGGGGCGCGTTGTTGGTGGTTTCGTAGGTCACGCTCCGCAGCACCGCGTTGACAAGTTCCTGAGTGGGAACGGCGCCACCATTTTGGAAGCTCAGCACCAGCGATCCGGCACCGCGGGTATAGCTTCCGAATGAGGCTCCTGATGCTTGCAGAGAGGTGCCTGCCAGTTGAAACCCGTTTCCTGCAGGGTCCAGGGCCAGCACATCTTCCGCTGCAGCGTCCCCCTGTCGAGCAATCGTGATCTGTGTTCCGGCGTAATCCCCCAGCCCCCCGTT
>CBFIGY010000053.1:0-9534 GCA_965662235.1 uncultured bacterium | reverse complement strand
AGCCCACTGGTGACAATGCATCCTTCCGGATAGTACTGAGCAAGCCCCACGAATCCGGACGCACTGTAATCCACCAGCGCATAAATTTCATCAGAGATGACCAACACCTGATGCTGACGACACACGGCAGCCAGCGCCTCTAACTCTGCTGCAGAATGAACACTGCCGGTCGGGTTACTGGGGTTATTCAGAATGAGGAGTTTTTGTCCGGAGCCCAACTCCTGACACACCGCGTCCAACGCTTCTGCCTGCAACCGGTACCCGTGCGCTCGATCAGTGGGCACGAGGTGCTGCGGCTTGCTGAGCAGGTGGGCCTGAGGACCATAACTGACCCAACTGGGGCTCGGAATGAGCAACGGTCCTTCCAGTAAAAACAGGAGGTTGAAGATCAACTCCTTGCTCCCTGGCCCCACAATTACTTGATGCGGGTGGGCGTCATAACCAAATTCCTGAGTAAAAAAACGAGCCACGCCCGCCCGAAGTTCCGGAAGTCCGAGCCCAGGGAGGTAGGTTTTCTCGTGAGCCGCATCTCGAAGCGCCTGAACCAGTTTTTCCGGGACCGGAAAGGGTGACTCGCCAAAACCGAGGTGACACACCTCCCTTCCTTCTGCTCGCAACTGCTTGGCCAGCTGATTGATCTTGAGCGTGGCAGACTCCTTGAGTCCTGCAAAAGGAGCCTGTAAGACCGGTTCTTGACTCATGCTACTTCCCCCAGGAATCACGCAGCGTGACAATGCGATTGAAAACGAGACGGGCCGGCTGATGGTCCTTGGCATCTGCACAAAAGTACCCTAGCCGCTCAAACTGAAAGGCGTCTCCGGGCTGGGCGTCTCCCAACCCTGGCTCCAACTTGGCTTCTGTCAGAACCTCAATGGAGTGAGGATTCAGATCCTTCAAAAAGTCCTTGTCCGGCTGCTGAGCCCCTGGAGCGGCGCTGTGAAACAGACGATCGTACAAGCGCACCTCCGCAGAGCGAGCATGCTCTGCAGAAACCCAATGGATGATGCCCTTGACCTTCCGGCCAGCTGGCTTTTTTCCACGTGCCGTATCCGGATCATAGGAGCACTCCAGCTCCGTCACGGTTCCGGAAGCATCTTTGATCACTCGGTCGCAGCGAACCACATAGGCGTTTCGCAAACGCACCTCGCCTCCGGGAACCAGACGCTGAAATCCTTCTGGCGGGTCTTCCTCAAAGTCACTCTGCTCAATGTAAAGGGTCCGAGTGAGCGGAACGTTGCGGCGTCCTCGCTCCGGAAACTTTTGGTGCACCGGCGCATCAATTTCCTCAACCTGTCCTTCCGGCCAGTTGGTCAGGGTCACCTTCAGTGGATGCAGCACCGCCATGGCACGCGGGGCCTTCGGATCCAGATCTTCTCGCACACAGTCCTCTAGCACCGTCATGTCGATGTGGTTGTCCGCCTTGGAAATTCCAATCCGTTCAGCAAACAGACGGAGGCTTTCTGGGGTGTACCCACGACGGCGCAACCCGGAAAGAGTCGGCATCCGGGGGTCGTCCCAACCGGCTACATGCTGCTCCTGCACCAACTGAATGAGGCGACGCTTGCTGAGCACTGTGTGCTGCAGGTTCAAGCGACTGAACTCAATTTGCTGCGGATGGCAGGGCACCTCCAGATGCTCCAACACCCAGTCATACAGCGGGCGGTGATCCTCAAACTCCAAGGTACATAGGGAGTGAGTGATCCCTTCCAAAGCGTCCGAAAGGCAGTGCGTGTAATCATACATCGGGTAAATGCACCACTTTGCTCCGGTCCGCTGGTGCACCACCTGACGAATCCGGTACAGCACCGGGTCACGCAGATTGATGTTCGGAGACGCCATGTCGATCTTGGCCCGGAGCACATGCGCCCCGTCGGCAAAGGCTCCTGCTCGCATCTGCCGGAACAGCGTCAGGTTTTCGTCCACACTCCGGCTGCGGTGAGGGCTTTCCACTCCTGGCTGCGTCAAGGTTCCGCGTTGCTCCCGGATCTGCTCCTGCGTCTGGCTATCTACATACGCCAGCCCTTTTTCAATGAGTGCCTCTGCAAACTGGTAAAGGTCCTCAAAGTAATCAGAGGCATGTGTCAGGCGATCGTCCCAATCAAACCCAAGCCAGCGAACATCTTCCAAAATGGAACGAACGTACTCCTCATCTTCCTTAACCGGGTTGGTGTCATCAAAGCGCATGAAGCACTTCCCGGAAAATTCTTGGGCCAGCCCAAAGTTCAGGCAAATCGATTTAGCGTGCCCGATGTGCAGGTACCCATTGGGCTCCGGAGGAAAACGCGTCACGACCTGCGCGTGCTTTCCGGATCGGAGGTCTTCTTGAACAATGTTGCGGATGAAGTGCGTAGGACGGGAGGCTTCTGGAGAGCTCATGCAGAGTCGCGTAACAAAAAATCAGGTTCATAAAAGGCGAGCAAAACTACCACAGCATTTCCTGAAGTAACAAGTGCTTTGCGCCCAGCCGGCTTCAGGAATGATTAGGCAATTGCAATAGATGTTCCGAAAGTGCGTGGGTCAACGGGCTAAAGGAGAGGCCCTGAGGACAAACTGCTGCTGCGCTGAGAGCACCTCTTGGACCTTACCATTGCTCCGGTCCAGCGAGCTGTATGACGCCCAGAACATCAAGTTGCTGCCGTCAGCCGTCTCGCAAGCGCTCGCTCCTGAAGAGGCTCGTGCGCACTCTGGCGTGTCCGAGAGCGGGTCAAATTCAAACCCGTTGCTTTCTGAGGTGTGATACAGTCCCAAAAAGTGCCCCATTTCGTGGGCCGCGCTCTCTCCGAGCAGCTGCGCGTCCAGCCCGGAGGACGGAGCATCATGTGCCCCCAACGCAATCAAAACGCCGTTGAAGCTTCCGGCCAGCCCCAGAGTTCCCGGAATGCCAGAGGACTTTCCCAGATAGCTGGCGTCACTGAAGTCTTCAATGAAGAAGAGGTTCACCGCGTCCTCCTTCCCTTCGCTTACTAGGTCACCAGTGTCACTGTTCTGGAAAGACGAGGAAACTGAAGCAAAGCGGCTGTCGCTCAAGGAGGTCACGCTCTTGAGATCAACGTCAATGGAATTGTCCGCAAAAATACGCTTCAGTACTTCCAAGGCATTGTTCAGGTCACTTGCCGCATAATTTGTTCCCGTCAGATACGGTCGCACCGTGACCGTCGCCCGGGAACGGAGGGGCGCTGACCGGGTGAAGACCATGGGCTCCGAATCTCCCCAGTACTCCACGCTCCAGGTTCCTGCATCCGGAAGCGTTCCTTCTGTCACCGGAAGCGGAAAGGCCGAAAAGCCCCCCCAGTTTTGCTCAAAGGCGCCAAACGTGTCATCGCAGTTGGGAGAGGTCTGGCGAAACAGGTCCTGTCCAGAAGGCTGAATCAGCTTCGTCAGCGTCGCTGAACTGCCCAGCACCGCAATCGAAAAGGACACAGTGCCAGCGGGAATCGTAAAGGAAGTGCTCCGGGCGGTGGTGCGAACGGTGGTAACGGAGCGGGCCGTCGCGACGTGCGGCAGAGGGGAGCTCTTGGACGGACAGAGGCTCTCCGGATCCGTGCTCACCTGGCCAAAGCCATCGCTCCCGGAAAGCCCGGAAGTGCTTTCAGACGAACACCCTCCCAGCATCAGAGCGACCCCGGCTAGCAGGATCAGACCGTTTCGGAGACCCATTGTTCCAGCAGCCCTTGATAGTGATCCAAGTCTGGAACCGTCTGCTCCGGATCCTTGCCCAACTCGTCGTAGTGCCGCAGCTTCAGGGCATTTTCAAAATGTGGGTTCATCTGAAAACGCTTGGCCTCTGCTACCGTCAGGGGACCGCCTTGCAACTGGAGGCTCTGAACAGACGCCTCCGAAAGTGCGTTGAGGTAACCCGGCTCCTGGGCGCAGAGGTAACGTTTGGCGAGGACATGAAAGCGAATGGGCCCCGTGACCTCTTTGGGAAAAAAACGACTCAGGTAATTGGCTCCAATTTCTTCATGAACGGTGTCCACCCCGCGGTCTGCAGCGTCCTCCCCCATCCCATGAATGAGGTGTCCGTAATCATGCAGCAGTGCCGCCAGAATCAAAGCCTCCGAAGCCCCGTCTTGCTCGGCAAAAAACGCACACTGCAGGGAGTGCTGCAGAACGGTGACGTCTTCTCCGTAACGGGCCTGGCCTTCTGTTTTCAGTGTCTTCAGAATTTCAGCGACTGCGGCACTCATTCATCATCCTAAAAGCCTGATTTGAGCGGGAAGAATGGGTTCGGAAACGGGGCTAGCGACGACGTAGCAAAATGGTTGGCAGGTGCAGCTGATCGCTCTTGTAGTCTCCGGACAGCACCAGCATCAACAGGTTCACGTAAAGCCGCAAGCGAACTTCATCATCCGCCGAATTTCCCGTCACCCGCACAGGTGAGTCCCGTAAACGAGACCAGCTCCACTTGGCGGAATCGTTCATGATCATGATCGGACGGTCCCCTTCCTCCAGCAGATGAATGGGGGTTCCTCCCGGACCCAACAGCATCCGTTTTTCCAGCAGGTAGAAGCTGAAGGAAAGAGTGTGTTGCCGATTGAGGGGCGCCCAGCTACTGCGGGGAAACAGGGACCGGCCCCAGTCTTTCCAGGACTCGGAAGAAGCGTCCTCCACGTCGGAGCATACGTCCAGAAAAAGCGTCCCGCCGTGGTTAAAAAAGTCCCGCCAGCGCAGCTGTTCCTCCAATCCGTTCACCGGAGGAGGTCCACACATTTCCAGGTGCAGAAAAGGCGTTTGCAGCGCCAGAGGGTCCGAAAAGTCCACCCACTGCTGCTCCGAGCTGAGAAGCAGGGTGGTCCGTCCCTCAATGGCAACCTTGGCGCGGGCAATGGAAACCGGCTCCGGAGGCGCCCCAAAGGTCAGGGTCTGCCAGGTAAGGGCATCCAGCTGCTGAATCTGCTCTGAAGTCAACGTCTCCGGAGACGGTTTTTCTGCCGGCTGGGCGCTGACGGGGGCACAGAGTCCGAGCCACAGCAAACCTCCGAGGAGCCACTTCCGCTTCACAGCGACTCACTGATGCGGTCCAGGATCGCCTTGGCAATCCGGGGCTTGCCCTCCACGCGGTCCGGTTCTCGGTCCGGGGCCACGAGCCACGCCACTTGGTCGCCTCCAGAAAAGTCCTCTCCCCGGTTGGCCACCACGAGCTGATACTGGCCTTCCTGCAAGCGGCTGCGGGCGATTTGGATCAGTTCCTCATGACTGACCAGTTCCTCGTACTTGAAGGTGACCATCTTCAGCTCCGGGAAATGGTCACGGACCTGCCGGATGACCTTCGCCGTGGGAACCAGCTTAATGCTCACCGGCTGGCTACCGCTGGCGAGCTTACCGATGAACGACTGCTCCGGCTGATAATCAGCGACTGCTGCCGTGAAGATGCCCCAGTCCGCAGGCTCTTCCTTCAGCCTCCGGAGGAGGGTTTCCCGGTACTGTTCGTACGTGTGCACAAAGGTCGCATCCAGAAATTCCGGAGGTGCCTGACTGCCCTTTCCCAAAATCAGCTCCACCTCTGCCCCGCGGATCCAGGCCTCGGTGGCGACTTCAATGGAAAGGCTCCCCGTGAAGACGGTGGTGATGCGGCGAACGTTGTCCAGCATCACCGGAGTCGGACCGCCCGTGATGAGCAGGCGTTTGCCCCGCAGAGAAGACTGAGAGAGGGAGCGGATGATGGAGCCCACGAGGACTTCTGCAGACGGCAGGTTGTTCTTTCCATGCGCCTGCCGTGGCGGAATGATGTGCACCCCCAGCTCCTGCAACCGTTTCAGCGAGTCCGTGAGGATGCGGTTGTGCATGGTTCCGTGCATCGCGGGGGCGACCAGAACCGGCACCTGCTGACGCTCCATGCGCCCGATGGCCGTGGCCAGCGTCGCAAGCACAACGGAGTCGGCAATGCCCAACGCCATCTTGTTGATCAGGCTGTAGGTCGCCGGGGCCACTAGGTACGCGTCCACTGGACGGGAGTCGCTCAGGTGCTCGGCTTCCGGACTGAAGTGGTCAATCACCGGATGCAGCGAGGTCCACTCCAGCGCCTCCTTGGCCACATACCGCAGGGCCTCACGGGTGGCATACACCACCACCTCAGCGCCTTCTCGACGCAGGTCCCGCACCAGGTCCGGGGTCCGGTAGGCCGCAATGCTCCCGGAAATCATCACCGCAATGCGTTTGCCCTGCAGGCGTTCGCCACGCTGAGCAACGGCGCGGTCGGCCAGGTCGGCCACATTGGGAGGCGTAAGGCTCCAGTGCGAGTCGGACATGAATCAGTCGCTCAAGATTGGGGTCGATTAAAGGATGTTTGCGGCCAGTTCAGCCAACGCTGAGCGTTCCCCCTGTTGGAAGGTGACATGCCCCGCCAGGAGCTGCCCCTTGAACCGCTCCACCAGCACGCTCAGGCCGTTGGAGGTGGTGTCTAGGTACGGGTTGTCGATCTGCTGAGGATCGCCGGTGAGGACAATTTTGGTCCCCTCTCCCGCCCGGGTGACAATGGTCTTCATCTCATGAGGCGTCAGGTTCTGGGCCTCATCCACAATCATGTACTGCTTCGGGATGCTCCGACCCCGGATGTACGTCAACGGCTCCACCACCAGCACTCCCTGGTCCAGCAGCTCCTGGTATCCCTTTCGGGAGCGTTTCGGCAGCTCTCCCATTTTTCCGTTGGAGCCCCCGTCCACGAGCTGCTCCAGGTTGTCGAAAATCGGCTGCATCCAGGGTCCCAGCTTATCCTGTAACTCCCCTGGGAGGTACCCTAAATCTTTTCCCATCGGAAAAATGGGACGAGACACCAGCACCCGGGAGTAGCAGCGGTCCACCAGCGTCATCTGCAGCCCGGCGGCAAGCGCCAGCAGCGTCTTTCCTGTTCCAGCTTTACCACTCAGGGTGACAATGGGAACGTCCGGATCCATCAGCAGCTCCAGCGCAAGGCGCTGCTCTGCATTTCGGGGATGAATGCCCCAGACCAAAAAATCGGAGTCGAGCCGGAACAACTGTTGCTCTCGAGCCACAAACCGGGTCACAATTGAAGAGCGTGGATCACCGGCGTCATGGAAGATGATGCCTTCATTGGGGTGCAGCGCCTCTTCCCAGGGAAAGCTGGGGCGCTTCCGGAGTTGCCGAAAGGTCTCCGTGTCCACGGTTTGATGCTGAACGCCGTCAAAAGACGAGCGGGTCCGAGACCCCTCATACTGCGTCACCGCAATGCCCATGGCTCCCGCCTTGACGCGCAGGTTGGTGTCTTGAGTGACCAGCACCACCGGCTGCTGGTGCTGATGCAGGGCCCACGCAACAGAAAGGGTCCGGTTAGAGGCTCGGCGGGCATCCAGAGCAACCGGCAGGTTTTCCGGTGCCCCGGTGCGGAACTCAACCCGGACGGTGCCGCCATGCGGAAGGGTCACGCCGTCGGCAAGGCTTCCGTGCTCCCGGAGCGCGTCCAGCCGGTTTGCCGCCTCGCGGGCGCTGTTCCCAGTCTGGCTCATCTCGCTCTTGAATTTGTCGATCTCCTCCACCACCCCGATGGGGATCACCACCTCGGCTTCCGGAAACGCCTGCAGGGCCTCTGGAGCATAGAGGAGGACATTGGTGTCTAGCACATACACGCAGGTGGTCATGCGCCCCTGCTGGGAGAGACGCTCAGGTTCCGGCTGAGTCCGACAAGAAAAGTACGGGAACCTTGAAACTTTGAGGAGAGCTGATTATTCAATAGTGTCCCTCACATTGAGTCATTGAGGCTCACACGGAAGGGTGCGGACGCTCCAAAAGCCTCCTGCTCTCCCTCCTGAGACGCCTTGGGATTTTGCCAGAATCATTCATGAAAGCCTCCCTACTGTCAAGCCTCGGGCTCTTCCTCAAGATCAATGTGCGCACCCTCCGGGCCGTGGGAGCCACAGCGTGGGCCGCGTGGAGGGGGCATTCGGTCCGTGAAGCGGCCGATCAGAACCTAAAACAGTGGTCGGATGAGTTACTCGACCTGATGCAAATCCGCTGTGTCGTCCACAACCCGCACCAGGTGCAGATTGAACCCGGACGCCGGTATGTGATGATGAGCAACCACCGGAGCTTCTACGACATTCCGGTGCTCTACCAGGCCCTCAACTGCAGCCTGCGCATGGTCGCCAAGAAGGAACTCTTCAAGTTTCCCATCTGGGGAGCCGGGCTCCGCATTGGTGAGTTCATCAAGATCGACCGCTCCGACCGGGAAAAAGCCATCGCCTCCCTCGAGGTCGCCAAGGACCGCATGGAGAGCGGAATTGTCGTCTGGATTGCCCCAGAAGGCACCCGGAGCCGAACAGAAACGATGCTGCCGCTCAAAAAGGGCGGATTCTTGCTGGCCATTCAAACGGGGGCCCAGCTCTTGCCTGTCGGCCTCCGAGGGACCGACCGCGTCATGCCCCCTGACTCCTTCGAGTTTCACCTGGGGCAGCCGGTGGAAATCCACATTGGGGCTCCCATCGATGCGACCGAATACACGGCCCAACAACGAGATGAATTGATGGAGCGCGTTGCCCTTGAGCTCAAGCAGCTCAGCGGCGAAATCAGTCAACCCCCTGAGGCACAAACAGCATCATGATCGCACAAATGACCACCGGCCTGCAGCTGGACTCCATGGACGAAAAACAGAAGTACTGGTTTGCAGTGGCGATCTGTACCGCCATCACCGCTGACGGGAACATTGCCCCCGAAGAGATCCTCTTCATGGAGCGGGCGCTTTCCTTCCTTGACTCAGAAGACCAGATCAACGCCCTCGTCAAGGCCGTCAAGGATCAGAACCTGCCGCAGCTGGAACGCTTCCCCGGCACCGATCGGGACCAAGCCGCCAAGATCTTCCTAGAGCTTGTGCTCGTTGTCTGTGCCGATGACGTCCTAGGGGTTCGGGAAATCGATTTCCTCCTCCGGGCCGGCGGACGCCTGGGCTTCGGACGGGAGTACACCCGCATCCTCATCCGTTGGGGCGCCGAAGGCATTGTCCGGCAGCGCAAGATGCATCACCTCATCCGCATTGGTAGCGAACTTCCACCTGAATACAGTTAACCGTGTCTGTTGCCTCAGCCCCTCCTACAGGAAGCACCCCTCGCTTTTTAGCACACTACATCAAGCAGCACTGGCTCGCCTACTTCATCGGGGTCCTCGCCATTCTGGGGACCAACGCCATTGCCGTCAGCATCCCTCACTACATCCAAAAAAGCATCGACCTCATCCAGTCGGAGCTTGAGCAGCAGCATGAGCAACTCACCGAGTACCTCCTCATCATGCTGGGACTCGCTGTGGGCATGATTGTGGTCCGAACCCTCTCTCGGGTGCTCTTCTTCAATCCGGGACGCGCCATTGAGTGCCAGGTGAAGGACGACATGTTCCAGCACCTCATGGGCCTGCAGAAGGACTACTACGACGCCAACCCCTCCGGAAACATCATCTCGCGCATCAATAATGACATCAACGGGGTGCGGATGATCTGTGGCTTTGCCATGATGCAGGCCTTCAACATTGCGGTGGCTCTCTCGGTGACGCCGTTTCAGATGTGGAAGATTTCTCCGAACCTGACCCTCTACT
>CBFIGY010000052.1:0-12353 GCA_965662235.1 uncultured bacterium | reverse complement strand
TGGTGATGCGAGACAGCATGCTGGAGGTGCTCGGGAGCGATTACATTGAGCTGGCCCGTGCTAAAGGTCTCCGGCCCAGCCGGGTGATGTTCCGGCATGCCGCCCGCAACGCGCTTCTGGGAGTCGTCACCCTAGCCTCGATCATGGTCGGATTTGCTGTCGGGGGACAGGTGGTGGTGGAATCCCTGTTTTCCTGGCCTGGGATGGGACAGCTGATGGTGGAGTCTGCGGCAGCCCATGACTATCCTGTGGCGCAGGGGACCTTTCTGATGCTGGCGATTCTCGTCATCGGCCTCAACTTCCTCACCGACATCCTCTACAGCTACCTTGACCCTAGGATCAAGATGTCTGCAGAAGGCATCGCCTGACGGAGCCCGCATGACCCACGCCACGACCCTGCACGCCTACTCGGCCTACCGCGTTCGCATTCCGCTCCGTACGCCTTACCACCTGTCCAAGGTCTATGGAACCCTGACCCATAGCGATTCGATCCTCCTCCGGGTGGAGACGGCAGGAGGCGCCGTCGGCTGGGGAGAAGGTGACCCCGGAGGCAAACGCTTCACCGGCGACACCCCCACCTCAGTGATGGAAGCCATCCGTGCCGGCGCCCTAGACGACCTGCTGGGCGTGGACCTTTCCACCTGGGTGGAGCAGCAGCACGGACGAGCCCACACAGGGACGTTGGGCGCCCTCCGAGATGTCGCCATTCATGACGCGTTCGGACGCCTGACGGAGCGACCGGTGTGGCAGCTGCTCGGGTCCCAGAAGCGTCAGCGCATCGACCTCCTTTGGCCAACCTCAAGCGGCACCGCTGAGGACGACCTGGCCATCCTCCGAGACTATGCTGCCCAGGGCTTCCGGACCTTCATGCTCAAGATGGGCGACCGTCCCATTGCCGAAGACCTGGCCCGCATCCGCCAGGTGGTGACATCGGCTCCGGACGGAGTCCGTGTGATGGCCGATGCCAACCAGGGGTGGACCCGAGATGAAGCGCAGGCCTTCATGGACGGCATTCAGAACCTGCCTGTTCTTCTGGTGGAGCAACCCATCGCAGCCGAAGATTTGGAAGGCCTGCAGCACCTCTCCGGGGGAGTGGTTCCGGTTTCTGTCGATGAAAGCCTCCAGGACCTGAACAGCGTCGAACAGATTTTGGCTGCCGAGGCGGCAGACGTGTTCAGCATCAAGATCTCCAAAAACGGAGGCCTCCAGAACAGCTTGGCCATCGGCACCGCTGTGGCGCAGCACGGGAAGCGCATTCTCATGAACAGCATGATTGAACTCGGCATCACGCAAGCAGCCTCCCTGCACCTGGGGTGTGTCCTGGACCGCCTCATGGACTGCGGACACGCCTACATGTCGACCCTCCGGATGGCCGATGACGTCACCGACTTCTCCAGCTGGATTGACCAGGGCACCGCGACGCTTCCGGACGCGCCTGGGCTGGGGGTTCAGGTGGATGAGGCCAAGATTCGGCAGTACCTGGTTGAGGAGCATCATGGCAGCCGCTGAACACTCTTCTTGGAAAAACCTCAGACGCGGCCTGCTGGAGCACTACCGGATCATCACCTCCAACCGCCTCAGCGCCACCGGATTCATCTTCATTGTCCTCTTTGTTGTGGTGGCCATCCTGGCGCCCTGGATTGCTCCTCATGACCCCTGGGAGATGCTTTATGACAGCGAAGGCAACTTCGCCTCGCTGCAGCCCCCCTCTTGGGAATTTCCCCTCGGCACCACCCACCTCGGGTACGACCTGTTTTCGCAGCTGATCCTGGCCACCCGGACCACGTTGCTCATCGGAGCGATCTCCGGAGGCATCTCCATCCTCATTGGGGCCAATGTGGGACTGATTGCCGGCTACTACGGGGGCAAGGTGGATGAGTTCCTGATGCGCTTCACGGACATCCTCTACGGCATGCCGTTTCTGCCGTTCATCATCGTCCTCATTTCGCTGTTCGGCCGAGAGCTGGAGTTTGTCATCCTGGCCATTGTGCTCATCATTTGGCGGACCTCTGCCCGGGTCATTCGGGCCCAGACGATTTCGATCAAGCAGCGTCAGTTCATTGCGGCGGCGCGGGCTCGTGGCTGCAGCGACTTCCGGATCATCTACCGGCACATCCTCCCCAACGTCCTTCCGCTGTTGCTGCTCTATGCAGCCTTCAACATCGCGTGGTCGATCATCACCGAAGCAAGCGCGAGCTTCTTGGGCTTTGGAGACGGGGAAACGATCAGCTGGGGCGGCATGCTGTATGAGCTGTGGCTTTCAGGCAAGACCCGGGTGGCCTGGTGGTGGTTCACGGCACCGTCGCTGTGCATCGTTTTGCTGGTGACGTCACTGGTGTTTGTGAGCCGGGCCTATGAAGAGGTTGCCAACCCCCGCCTGAGGAAGCGATGAGCCGGAAGCGTGTTTTGGGCGTTCGGGACCTGAGCGTCCGTTACCAGACGCAAGCAGGCGCCGTGCATGCGGTCAGTAACGTCTCCTTTGATGTGTTTGAAAATGAGGTCTTCGGCATTGCTGGTGAGTCTGGCTGCGGAAAGTCAACGCTCATCCGGGCCCTGATGCGGTTGCATGCGGAAAATGCGACCGTGACGGCTCAGGAAATGGCGTATGAGGAGCAGGACCTGCAGCGCCTCTCAGATGCTGACTTCCGGGAGCAGGTGCTGTGGTCCAAGATGTCGCTGGTGCCACAGAGCGCCATGAACTCGCTCAATCCGGTCTACCGGGTGGGGGATCAGGTCATTGAGGCGATTCAGGCGCATTCTCGTCAGTCCCGAGCCGAGGCCCGGGAACGGGTGGCCGAGCTGTTTGATGTGGTTGGCCTGCAGGCGGACCTGATGCACAGCTACCCACACGAGTTTTCCGGAGGCATGCGGCAGCGGGCGATGATCGCCATGTCCCTTGCCTTGGATCCGGGGCTAATCATCATGGATGAACCGACCACGGGGCTGGACGTGCTGGTGCAAGAGCGCATCCTCCGTCGCATCCGGGAGATCCGGGAACAGATTGCGAGCTCCATCATCCTCATCACCCACGACATTGCCGTCATTGCGGAAATGAGCGACCGCATTGCGATCATGTACGGGGGGCAGATCATGGAACAGGCGCCCGCGGTGGACCTCTTTGAGGCTCCGCATCATCCCTACACCCTGGGCCTGAAGAACGCCTTTCCCTCCATCCGGAACCTAGGACAGGAGCTGATCTCCATTCCCGGCTCGCCTCCCACGCTGCTGGGAGCACTGCCGCACTGCCCGTTTCAGGAGCGCTGCCCCTTCCGCATTGACGCTTGCCGGAATGGGTTGCCGGAGGTCACTGCACTGGCGGAGCATCATGAGGTCCGTTGCTTCCGGCACACCGAGGCCCCCGTTTTACGAGAACAGGCAACCGAGAAAGCAACGTGGCGCTCCTTGAACTGAAAGACGTTTCCCGACACTTTGACGTCAAGGCCGGTCTGGTGGGGCGTTTGCTTCAGGGGCAGCCGGACCGCAAGATCAAGGCGGTGGAAGCCGTCAACTTCACCCTGGCAGAAGATGAGGTGCTGGGCATTGCCGGCGAGTCCGGGTGTGGGAAGTCCACCACCTGCATGATGATCGCCGGGCTGCTGTCTCCGTCGTCTGGTGAGATCCTCTACGATGGCCGGCCTCTGAGTGGCTTTGGGCCTGCGGACCGTCAGTGGTACCGCAGCCAGGTGCAGATGATCTTTCAGGATCCGTATGAATCGCTGAACCCGCGGTTCCGGGTGCTGGACACGGTGGCCGAAGGACCACGCGCCCTGAAGCTGTGGCCGGAGCCAGAGATTGTGCGTCGTTCGGAAGAGATGCTCCAGAGCGTTGGCCTGCCTCCGGGCAAGTACGCCGAGCGGTACCCGCATGAACTCAGCGGAGGCGAACGGCAGCGGGTGGGGATTGCCAGCGCGCTGGTGATGGAGCCTCGCATGGTGGTGGCGGATGAGCCGCTTTCCATGCTGGATGTGTCCATCCGGGCGGGCATTTTGGACCTGCTCAAGGACCTGGCCCGGCAGCGTCACTTTTCCTGCATCTACGTTTCGCACGACCTCTCCATCCTCGGGCACATTGCTGACCGGCTGATGATCATGTACCTGGGGCAAGCGATGGAGATTGGTCCGTCCCATGAGGTCATCCGGAACCCCCAGCATCCTTACACCCGGGCGCTCATCAACGCGGTCCCGGTTCCTGACCCCCGGACGCGTCGGCCGGTGCCGAACATCTCCGGAGACCTGTCCCGCCCCATCGATCCCCCTCCAGGGTGCCGCTTTGCCCCCCGGTGCCCGTATGCGGATGCCTCCTGCCGCGAGACCTTCCTTCCTCTGGCTCGTGAGGCAGCGCTTCCGCATCAGGCTGCGTGTCACCGCTTGGAGGCTCTTGAGCGTTAACCCTACTTTCTGTTCGTAAGGCATGAACCCGGAACAAGCAGACGTCGTCGTCATTGGAGGAGGCGTCATTGGGGCGTCTCTGGGCTATGGCCTCGCCAAGCGCCAGGCCCGCGTCATCATTCTGGACCGAGAGGACTTCCGTCTGACCGCCTCTCGGGGAAATTTCGGACTCGTGTGGGTCCAGAGCAAGGGGTTTGGCATGCCCCGCTATGCGCAGTGGAGCATTGAGGCCGCAGAACGCTGGCCCGCGTTTTCGGCGCTGCTGGAAAGCGAAACGGGCATTTCCCTGAGCTACCACCAGATGGGAGGCTTTGAGATGTGCCTGGGCGAAGCAGAGTTTCAGCGACGAGAGGCCTTTCTGGAGAAGATGCGGGAGCAGTCCCCAACGGGAACGTATCCCTGCGAGATGATGACCCGGGAGGAGATGCAGCAGCAGATGCCCCGGATTGAGCTGGGCCCCAAGGTGTCCGGAGGCTCCTTCTGTGCGTACGATGGCATTGTGAACCCCCTCCACCTGCTCAAGGCGCTCCACGAGGGCTTCCATGACCACGGGGGAGCGTTTCATCCGGGACACACCGTGCAGTCCATCACCTACGACTCGGGGCAGTTTGACCTCCAAACCGAGACCCACCGTTACGTGACCCCGAAGCTGGTGCTGGCTTCCGGACTGGCGACCACCAAGCTTTCCAGCTGGGTGGGGATGCAGGTTCCGGTGGCTCCGCAGCGTGGGCAGGTGCTGGTGACGGAGCGGACGGAGCCGATCTTCCCCTTTGCCACAGGACGCATCCGACAGAACGCCGATGGGAGCTTCATGCTGGGGGCCTCTCATGAAGATGTTGGCTATGACCTGGCGACCACCAACGAGGTGATGCAGGAGATTGCCACCCATGCCATTGAGGTCTTCCCCATCCTCAAACAGCTGCAGCTCATCCGGAGCTGGGGCGCCCTGCGCGTGCTCACCCCAGACCAAAAACCCGTTTATGTGGAGTCAGAGGCCTGCCCGGGCGCCTACGCGGTGACCAGTCACAGTGGCGTCAGCCTAGCGTCGCTGCACTCGAGCCACCTTCCGGAGTGGATTCTGGAAGGCCGGACGCAACCCGGCTTTGACGCCTTTCACCCCAGGAGGTTCGATGTTCCAAAAGCCGCGTGAGGCGCATGCGCCTTCTGTCCACTTCACCTTTGAAGAGGTGGCCTGCGAGGCCGCGGCCGGACAGACGGTGGCAGCGGCGCTGATGGGCGCCGGGTACCTGACCTTCCGGGAATCCCTGGTCAGCGGCTCGCCCCGGGCCGCGTACTGCATGATGGGGGTGTGCTTTGAGTGCCTGGTGGAGATTGACGGGCACCCGAACCAGCAGGCCTGCATGGTCCTGATCCGCGAGGGCATGCAGATCAAACGACAATCCCGTCCCTTTGGAGAGTGACATGCCTTATCCGGAATACGATTACGTCATCATCGGCTCGGGACCCGCCGGCATGGCGGCTGCGGTCACGGCACGACGTCAGGGACTGTCGGTCCTGGTTCTGGACGAGCAACCTGCTGTGGGAGGGCAGATCTTCCGGAACCTCGAAAACCTCGAGTCCGACCGCCCAGAGGAGTTTCGCAAGCTGGGACCCGAGTACCAAACGGCGAGTGAGCTGGTCCGGGCTTTCCGTCAGTGTGGCGCCGAGTACCTGAGTGGCCGGTCGGTTTGGCAGATTGATCCGGACCTCACCATCCGGCACCTGGGGTTGGTGGATTCGGGAACCGCTGTTCCGTCCGGATGCCGGGCGAAGCGTCTGCTGGTCGCCATTGGGGCCATGGAACGTCCGATGCCGCTTCCGGGCTGGACCCTACCGGGGGTGATGGCCTGCACTGCCGCCGATGTGCTGTACAAGAGCTCGGGGCTGCTGCCCAACGGACAGGTGGTGCTCGCGGGCAGTGGTCCGCTGCTGCTGCTCATTGCCTGCCGACTCCTAGACGCCGGAGTCTCGATTGGAGCCTTTCTGGACACCAGTCCCAGCGGAGCGCTGCTCAAGGCCCTTCCGCGGTTTCCGGAAGCGCTGCAGGCTGCAGGGTACCTGACCAAAGGGGCAGGGATGCTGTGGAAGCTTTACACCTCTGGCATTCCGGTGCATTCCGGTGTCGATGGCCTAGAAGCTGTGGGCACCGAGCAGGTGCAAGCGGTCCGGTTCCGTAAGGAAGGGCAGTGGCACGAGGTGCCGGCCGACCTCTTCCTGCTGCACCATGGCGTGGTGCCAAATGTCCAGATCACTCGGCAGTTGGGCTGTGAGCACCGTTGGTACGAGCCACAACGCTACTGGGAGCCCATTTTGGACGACTGGGGCAACACCACTCTTGACAACGTTGCGGTGGCCGGAGACTGTGGACGGGTGTGTGGAGCAGCGGTCTCGGAACTCTCAGGGCACCTAGCGGCTCTGGAAACCGCCCGGGCGCTTGGGAAGCTCACGCCGGAGCAGCGTGATCAAGCGGCCGCCCCACTACAGGCCAAGCTGGCCAAGCAGAAGGCCGTGCGCCCGTTCCTCGACCTGCTCTTTGCCCCGGCATCTCCCTGGCTGGTGCCGGAAAACGAAGACACCGTGGTGTGTCGCTGTGAGGAGGTTCGAGTGCGGGACCTCCGGGAGGTGGTGCAGCATGGGGTTCAGGGCCCAGACCGGGTCAAGTCGATGATTCGCTGCGGCATGGGCCCGTGTCAGGCACGGATGTGCGGCCTGACGGTTTCTGAGGTGATTGCGGACGAACGGGGCCTGTCTCCGGAAGACGTGGGGTACTTCCGCATTCGCTCCCCCATCAAACCGGTAACTCTGGCTCAACTGGCTGGAGTGGAATGACCGGGACCTCCTGGAGGCTCAACGGGCGGCCCGGGCTCTTGCTGTTCAGGTCGATCCGATGAATTTCCGTCAGATGGAGGCGTTTGACGCCGTCATGAAAACCGGGAGCATGACCCTAGCGGGGAAGCTGCTCTACATCACACAACCGGCGGTCAGTCGCCTGATTCTTGAGCTGGAGCAGGAGGTGGGCTTCAAGCTCTTTGAGCGCCGGAAGAATGGCCTGAACCCCACCATGGAAGGGCAGCTGCTGTATGAGGAGGTGGAGAAGTCCTTCCTCGGGTTGCGGGAACTTGCCCAGACAGCCGCTTCCATCCGGGAACTGCGTCGCGGGGTTCTGCGGATCATTGCCATGCCGGGGGTCACGCACCTGATGCTTCCCACCGTCATGGAGCGCTTCTGGGAACAGTTTCCTGACATCAATGTGGAAATTGAAAGCCACCCCCGGACGGTCGTGGTGGACTGGATCCACTCCAAGCAGTTTGACATTGGCATTGCGAACCTGCCGATTGACAGCAACGAGATTCAGGTGGGCCTGACCTTTGACGTCAGCATGATGTGTGTGATGCCAGAGCACCACCGGCTGGCCCAAAAGGAGCGGCTTGTGCTGGAGGACCTCAGCGACGAGAGCTTTGTGACCTTCCCGCTGGGCACCTACGTTCGGCACCAGGTGGAAGAGCTTTTGGAGAAGAACCGCATCAAGTGCCGCTTCAAGCTGTCCGCCCGGTCAACCTCCGACATCTACCAGTACGTCAAGCACGGTGCCGGCATTTCCCTGGTTTTCCCCTTTGACCAGTTTGGCGAGAGTGCCATCGCAGGGCTGGTCTTCCGGCCGGTGGAAGTCGATTTTTGCATGAAGATTGGCATCATGCACTCCAAGCGACGCAAGCCCTCCATTGCCGCCCACCACTTCCTCACCGTCATGGAGGAGATGATCCGGGAGCGCGGCTGACGCCAGGAACCGTGGATTCCGCTTGCAATGCCCACGCGTCCCACGGATACTTGTTGGTCAATCCTCTCAAAGGAAGCCCGTTTCTTTGAGGTCGGAAGCCGATCCTTGCAGAGCCGGTGACTGCCTGCTCTGTCCTGATGGCCGGGAATTGCGCAATTGAAGATTTCGAACCGTGTCAGGTCCTAGCGGAAGCAGCACTAAGATTTTGGAGATGTGCCGCAACCTCCCGGTCTCCCAGAAACTCCCCACATGACCTACGTCGTCCTGGCGCGCAAGCTGCGTCCAGCCCGCTTTGCTGATCTGATTGGCCAAGAGACAACGGCCCGGATCCTCCGTAACGCGTTGCTGAACGACCGCGTGGCCCACGCCTTTCTCTTCTGCGGTTCCCGTGGAACGGGAAAAACCAGCGCTGCCCGCATCCTCACCCGAGCCCTCAACTGCCTGGATCCGGAAGACGGTGATCCCTGCGGACGGTGCGACAACTGCCGGGAGATTGCCTCCAACGCCTCTTCGGATGTCTTTGAGATTGATGCGGCCTCCAACCGGGGCATTGAGAACATCCGGGAGCTGCGGGAGAACGTCAACTACACCCCCGCCCGGTGCCGGTACAAGGTGTACATCATCGACGAAGCGCACATGCTGACGCTGGAGTCGTTCAATGCGCTGCTCAAGACCCTGGAAGAGCCCCCGCCGCACGTCAAGTTCATCCTTGCCACCACGGATCCCCACAAGGTGCCGCAGACCATTGTTTCACGCTGCCAGCGGTATGACTTCCTGCGCATTCCGGTGCAGAAGATGGCAGACTACCTGGAAGGCGTGGTGCACAACGAAGGCATTGACCTGCCCCGGAAGTCCCTGGAGCTCATTGCCCGGCACTCGGTGGGAGGCATGCGGGATGCGCTGACGGCGATTGATCAGGTGCTCAGCTCCGTCGGCACCTCGGCTTCAGAAGAAGAGGTGGCCCAGGCGTTGGGACTGATGGACTCGCAGGGCCGGCTGTCGTTGCTCAGCGCCCTCATGGGCAAGAACACCGCTGAGGCGATGCGGGTGTTCCAGGACATTCAGGCCCGTGGGCACGACCTGCACGACCTCCTGGCAGAGCTGCTGGACGCGGTCAAGACCATTTCCCTCCTGCAAACCCTGGGGCCGGACCCTGGGCTGTTTGAGCACCTGCCCACAGAGGAACGCGACGCGTTGGCGGAGTTGGGGACTCAGGCTTCTGCTGACGAACTGCAGCAGATGTTTCAGATCCTCCTGGAGCTGGAGGAACGCATGAAGCGCAGCGCTTACGCCCGGATCTGCTTTGAGATGGCGATTCTGCAGCTGGCTTCGGTGCACCCGCTCATTGGCATTCCGGAACTGATCCGTCAGGTGCAGGCGCTCCCGGCACAACCGGGGGGCCCCTCTGCCTCAGGAAGCCCGGCGACAGGTCCGCCCCGTCCCCCGACGCCTTCAGGTCCACCTCCGGGACCGCCTCCTTCAGCGGCTCCGGCGGCGTCCAGCGCCTCCGTTTCCCCTGCCCGGTCCATTACGTCGGTGCTCAAAGGCGAGTCTTCGGCACGTGTGGCAGAGGCTCCGTCAACGGCCGCTTCCGTGCCCGCGTCGGTTCCGGCGGTTCCAGAAGTGCCTCCTGCCGCCGCGGCTCCGGTTTCCGCACCGGTTGCTGCTCCGGAGCCTGGGGTGACGGAATCGGTTGCCGAGTCTGCACCGTCCTCCCCTGAGGTCTCTGCCGCTGCGGCTCCGGCTTCCGTGCCGGTTGCGTCTGCGCCCACCGGTTTGGAACCTGAGGCCCCTACGGAACCGCCTCCAGACCTCTGGATTCGGTTTGTCGAGGAAGTGGGGCGACACTCCTCTCGCTTGGGAGGAATGCTCCGGAACGCGTTGCCTGATGCGCTGGAAGGCGGGGTGCTGCACCTAGCGTTTCGTCAGCCGGGGTTGGAGCAGATGCTCACCGCTCAGCACCTCACGACGCTGACCGAGGTCGCCAGCACCTTCCTTTCTCGTCCGGTGTCTCTGGTGCAGCAGGCGCAGCCGTCGTCGTGGCGGACCCTGAGTGAGCAGCAGCAGTTTCTGGAGCGTGAGGAGCAGGATCGCAAGCGTCGTGACGCAGAAAACTTGCCTTTGGTCCAGACGCTGTTGAAGGTGTTTCCCGGAAGTCATTTTACCGTCCGGCTCACGTAGCCTCCCTATCTTTTTCTTTGCCTTGAGGAGTTGCCATGTTTGACATGAACGAGTTGATGAAAAAAGCCCAAGAGCTTTCTTCTTCCATGCAGCAGAAGCAGGAAGAGCTGGCGCAGGAGACCTTTGAGGTGTCGGTGGGCGGCGAGATGGTCAAGATGACCTTCAATGGAAAGATGGAGCTGCTGGCGGTGGCCATTGATCCGGAGGTGGTGGACCCCAATGATGTGGAGACGCTTCAGGACCTGATCCGCTCGGCGGCAAACGAAGGCATCCGCCAGGCTCAGGAGCGCATGAAGAGCATGCTGGGGCAGCAGTTTGGCAACATGACTGGTGGTCTGAACCTGCAGAACTTCTTCCCGGGAGGCTTTCCGGGGGGCGGGGGCGGCAACCAGAGTTGACCGACTGTGCGGAAGTGGCGACTGATTGAAGACGGGCCGCGATCAGGCCCCTTCAACATGGCAGCCGATCAGGTGCTGCTGGAAGCCTGCACGCCTGAAACCCTGCCGACCCTGCGCCTGTACTCCTGGCAGCAGCCCACCCTCTCCATTGGCCGAAACGAGGCGCTGGACGACCTGCTGGATCCCCAGCGTCTGCAGCAACTGGGCATCCCGGTCATCCGCCGGACCACCGGAGGAAAAGCCGTGCTGCACGGTTTTGACCTGACCTACTCGGTCAGTGGCGCGGTGCTGCATCCGGAGTTTGCGGGCGGGGTTTTGGACAACTACCGCTTCCTTGCCCAGGGCTTCCTACGCTTCTTTCAGGCCCTGGGGCTTCAGCCGGAGCTGCAGGGGGAGCGGCTCAGCAAGGACAGCGATGCGCACATCTGCTTCACCGACCCTGCGGCCTATGAGATTTTGGTGGACGGACGTAAGCTCATCGGCAACGCCCAGCGCGTCCGTTCCGTCCGGACGGAAGGCGGTCCTCAGCGGGTCTTCCTGCAGCACGGCTCCTTGCCTCTGACCGACTCGGTCCCCCTGCTTCACCAGATCTTTCCTCATGCCTCCGAGGCGCAGCTTCGGGAGGAAATGCACTCCCTTGAGACCTGTGGAGGGCTGCGGATGCACCCGGAAGCCTCCATCCGAGGCCTCCTGCTCAGTAGCCTGGCGGAGGCGTTTGCCGTGCAGTGGGAGCGTCGCCCGTGGGACTCGGACGAGTTGGCTCAGATCCAGAAACAGGAATCCGCGTTCCCGGAACTGAAAGCGGCATGAACTCTGCTTGAGTCATCTCGTTGACAATGAGACGGAAAATCTTGTAGATTTCTGGACAAATTTGTTAAAAAGGGAACTCGTAAACGGTTCGCCCTTTCTGACTCAATCCCGAGGCATCTGTGTCTCGGCTTTGGCCATCCAACATGCCGGAACTCAGCCCGTACACGCGGGTGATGTGCGATTGTCTCTCTGCAATGGAGGACGATCCACCCGAGGAGATTGACTCCACGTGTCCTGTGGGACACTTGCTGACCAACATGCTGCAGGGGCGAATGTTAGAGCACCTCAAGGCCCGGGTCAGCGAGCACTATGGCATCTCCCCGGAAGACCTAAACGATGAGTTCTCCACGGCCCTGATTGAGGTCTTCAATCAGGAAATTTTTGGCAGCTTCCGGAGGAAAATTGAGACGCAGCCTTGGCTGATTCCTTACCTGGCCCGCCGGATCGTTGAGGTGGAAACCGGTGTGGAGCCTTATCCGGAGCAGCGCATCAACCGCCTCTACCTCTCGATCTTCTGTCGGTACCTAGAGTACCGCAACCTTGAGCAGATCATCGAGACCCTCCAACGCGACCCCCGCATTCAGCAAACCATCCTCGAAGCCCAGCAAAAACGCGCCGACTGCTCCGTCAAGGAAGAGTAGCACCCCCTCCGACTTCACGCAGAGCCGGTGGTTTGAGGCGCTCGCAGAATGAGAGGGTGAAGGCATGGCTCCCCAAGTGGTGGTTACCACTTCATTTCTTCTCTTAAGTACAACTCCCGCTGAAACCCAACAAACGTCTCCCGGATCAACGGAATCT
>CBFIGY010000051.1:0-12590 GCA_965662235.1 uncultured bacterium | reverse complement strand
AAGGTCGGCACGCTGGTGAAGGCCTACGTCAATGGCACACTTGTGGGCAAGGAAACCCTAGGGAGTGGCCAGGACCTGACCTCGACCGTCATCGCGATTGGACGAAACACGGATGACCCGAACGACCCGGTCTATCCGGGCGCCTCGTTGGAGACCTTCGATGGGCGCATTGATGAGGTTCAGATCCACCGCCGCAACCTCAGTGATGCCGAGATTACGGCGATTTATCAAGGGGAGGAATCATGAAGCACCTGGCGCCTTTGATGCTGGCAGGAGTCCTCTTCAGCATGCTCCTCGTGGGCTGCAACCAGTCTCCGGAAGGAGGCTCGCTGGTTTCTGATGTGGACAATGTGACCCCGGGAGACGACACCTACGTGCCCGGCTTCCAGGCAGGAGACCTCGTCTTTGAGGACGTCTGGGTGGAGGATGTTGCGGTGGCTGGAATGCCAACAACCATCCGTTATGCCGTCACGCACACGGGTCTGGAGCCCCTGGAGGCCGTCCGGGTTCGTTTTGACCTTGCCCGCTTGGATCAGGATTCGGTGCAAAACCTGGATGTTTCTGATCCAGAGTTTGTCCCCGATTACCTCGCTGCGTATCAGGAAATCCCGCGGATTGAACCCGGGGAGACGCTTTCGCTTTCCCAGGAATTCCGGGTGCCTCATCAGATTCCAGAGGACCTCTATGCCGGAGTCTTTACGGTCCGTTACGAGGATCCCAACGGGGAATTTCCCAAACAGGTGGCAAAGGCGCCAGGTTCCATTTTGATTGGAACCCCGAATCTGCCCAATCTGCGCTTTGTCTCTCATTCGATGGGAGGCGTGGGCGGAAACAGCTTTGAGCTGCCACGTTTACCGGCGCCCCGTTTTGATGAGGCGGGAACGCCTCGACCTCATGAAGATCCGGCCCTGCTGGTCAATCTGGAAGTGGAGTCGATGGGCCTGCACACCGAGCATCCGGTGGTGGTGGACTTTCAGCTGGACCTCCCCGGGGTGGGAACCTTCCCGCTTCTGTTGACCGAGAACACGCCGGAGCAGGGAGTGGATCCGGTGTCTGGGCAGGCACAGACCCTGACGCGCCTGCAGCAGCGGTACACCTACCCGACGCACTGCAAGCAGTTTGCGCCAAACGGCGCCGAAATTTTGGACCTTCCCGGGGTGGAGCCTTCGTATGACGGAACTCCGGAGGAGGTCTGCGCCAGCCTATTCCGGCAAACCGCCGTGGGTCGTGGCTTTGAACTGTACCTGACGGAAGAAGCCACCACAGCCCTCAGCCAGCAGACACGGGACGTCATAGGAACGCTGGTCGTTCAGCTGGATCCGGACCAAGAAATCCCAGAGTGGAAGAGCCTGAAGCAGGACAACGTCTTGGAAGTTCCAGTGATCTTCCTGGCACCGGCCACGCCTGCCGCACGAACCGCTGCCGCGACTGCGGACGAATGCAAGGCTCTGGAGCAGGGCCCCTACTGTCAGGACATTCTTTCCTTTGAGACGCAGAAGGATTTGGGAGTAGAGAAGTGGAAGGCCGGTTACCACTTTTTTTCGGACACCAACTACGAGACCTTTTCCAACTCAAGCGTCCCGGCGATGTTCTACAGCAAGCAGGACGACAGCGTTTATGTGGTCGCCAATGGCAAACAGACGGACCTGTTCAAGTTCGACCTTGGAATTGACCTCAACATCAACAACATCACGAACAGCTACTTCTACTACTACCTCTCCCTTCCGGCCAAGCGACGGGAGCCAACAGGCGCCGTGGAGTACTACATGAAGGTCATGGAGTACAACCTTTCCTTCCCAAATGAAGGGCTCTGGGACACCTGTGACACAGAAACCGGTTGCACGGCTCGGACAACGGATTTTCAGCAGTGGACCCTCTGGACGACCCTAGACACAGAGATCCAGAGCAGCGCTTCCGGTGGTACACCGAACCCTCGTTTAACGGCAGTGCGGTGATTGGACCAGTGCCCATTGCCATCAACGGAGGCTTCAGCGCCAAGTACGGTTTCACTGGGGAACTGCTGCTGCTTCCGGGCAACAAGATCAGCTTTACTCCAACGGCTCAGGTGTCTGCAGACGGTTACATTTCTGCGGGCCTAGGTGCCGACATTGGCATTGCCAAAGCCAAGCTGGGCCTTGCGGCTGAGATTCAGCTGCTGGCGGTCAAGCTGGGGATTCATCCCTCGCTGCAGATTGTCCCTGCCGTGCCCAAGGCGGTTTTTGGCCTCTACATTCCAGTCGAATTCCTCCCCTTTGCTGGCAAGATCTGGTTCTTCCTGCGGGCGACGATTACGGTGCCCTTCATTGGAGAGGTGGGCATTCCGCTCGACATCACCTTGGTGGACTTTGGGGCGGTGGCAGCGGCGCTGGCCGAAAAGCTGGGGGACTTCAAGATCCCCATCCTCGACTTGGCCTACGAGTACACCGGAGGTGCTGACACGACCTCCGCCACTTCCAGCACCACGTGTGAGTGGACGATCTGTGACGGTCTGGTGGGGTACTACCAGCTGAACGGTGACGTTGAGGACCTGAGCGACCAGTTTGCGCATGGAAAGTTGATGGGAACCCCAGCGCCGACGCCGACGCTGGACCGGAGTCTCAACGACAACGGCTCCTTGGCCCTCAGTGCCGCAGATACGGACTTTGTATCCATTGCCGGCTCGGGGCATCCCTCGAAAAACGGAGCCTTCAGCTACTCGCTTTGGGTGGCCCGTCAAGCTGGAAGTGCCGCCATGTCCCTAGTGGATGCTGGAAAGCGCAAAGCCGATGGCCAACGCTCGCAGCTGCTCATCCAATCCAATGGCTCCTTGCTGTTCCGGGATGGTGAAAGTGACGCCGGGAGTTTCTCCAATGCGGTGATTCCTGAAACGTACTGGACTCATGTGGTGCTGACAAAAGACAACGCCTCGACCCTGAAGGTCTATGTGAATGGTCAGTCTAAGGATACGCTCACACTGAGTGGGGACCTGAACCTGGAACTGGACTCGAATTCCAACAAGGTCCCGCTCAACCTAGGTCGCAGCCTGATCGACTATGAGGACCTCAACCTCAGCGCCGACCCCTTTGAGGGACAGCTGGACGACTTCCGGCTTTACAACCGAGCGCTGGATGCGGCGGAGGTCGAAGCCCTCTATCAGGCTGAACAATCTGACCTGGTCGCCTACTACCCGCTGGAGCCTGACCCCGACAATGCATCCTTGATCTGGGACAATTCCACCCAAGGGGCGTCTGCTCAGCTACTGGGCGGCACCTGGGTGACGGATCGCTTTGGTCGGATCGAAGGGGCGTTGAAGCTGTCAGGGCCTTCAGGGTCAGATGGCCTCTACCTGGACAACACCAGTGCAACCTACTTCCATCCGCATCCCACTGGTTCCAGCGATCAGATCAATGTCACCTACACGGCCTGGATCAATGTGGACCGGATTGGTGAGCCGATGAGCATTGTCGATGCCGGCACCCGCGAGGTGAACCAGCGCTCGGCGATGCTCATTGACGGAACAGGGCGCCTGACGTATGTGGCGGAGAGCAACAACTACCGCTTCCCAGCCCAGATTACAGCCAAACAGTGGGTGCATGTGGCGATCTCGAAGTCGGGA
The DNA here is from genome assembly GCA_965662235.1 of uncultured bacterium. Taxonomy (GTDB): domain Bacteria; phylum SAR324; class SAR324; order SAR324; family NAC60-12; genus JAYPUA01. The sequence continues at coordinate 8,995 of CBFIGY010000051.1, read as the reverse complement.
GAGATGGTGCGGGGCTACATCAACGGAGTCAAGGCCGGGAAATTCAACCCAACGACTCAGACGGCTTTTGGTGCAGACGGCCAGATCCGTGTGGGACAAAACGTCACCTCGTCTCAGATTTACCTAGGACGCAACAGCGATGATCCCATTGACTCCCTCTATCCCGGAGCGGGGCTGGATGCGTTCCAGGGACGTCTGGACGACATCCGCATTTACCGCAAGGCTTTGTCTGAAGAAGAGATCAAAGCCATTTATGATGCTGAAGCCGCTACTGAATAAGCCTGGATGCTCCTATGAAACCGTACCTGCTCCCTTACTGGCTGATCCTTTTGACGCTCTTGGCGTTAGGAGGATGTGAACTGAAGGACAACCAGCCTCCTGATGCGGTGGTCGTGTCGCTTCTGGAAGACACGGGGGCCTCAGCCACCGACCGGGTGACCCGCGTGGGCACCCTGGAAGTGAGTGGGGTGGGGCTGAAGAGCACGTGGTTCTACTCCCTAGACCGTGGAAGCAGCTGGACCGCCGGTTCCGGCAACCGCTTTACGGTTCCGGAAGGGGCCTACAGCTACGGCGAGGTGCTGGTGTATCAAAAGGACGCCCAGGGGAACGTCTCTCCCGTGACCCAGGTGGAAGCCTGGGAGTACGACGCTTCCGTTTCGGCGCCAGAATTGAGCCTTGAGGAAGACAACGGCCCGTCGTCTTCAGACTATGTGACCAACAGTGGCGGAATCCTGGTGGCTGGACTGGTGCAGCCCTTTGAACGACAGCTGGGCGCTTACTGGGAATACTCCCTGGATCAAGGCATCAACTGGACCCGAGGCACAGGCACCCGCTTTGAGGCGACCCCGGACAATTACACTTCCGGAATGATCCAGGCCCGTCAGGTTGATCTTGCCGGCAACCGCTCAGAAGTGGGAAGCCTCCCGGACACGTTGATCCTCACGCCTCTTCCTCCGCCTTACCTCTCGTTGGACAACGACACCGGCGTCTCAGCCTCGGACAACATTACGTTTGCAGGTCAGGTGACCATCGCCAACCTCAACCCAACCGCCCGCTGGGAGTACTCCTATGACCAGGGCACTTCTTGGCTCAACGGTTCCAGCACCTTGGCGTTCCAGGTTCCGGAGGGACGTTACGCTGCTGGACAGATTCAGGCCCGGCAGCTGGATGACTTGGGGTATCCCTCAGAAGCTGTTCAGCTGGGCACCCTCGTGGTGGATCAGGGCGCCACGCCTCCTGCTGGTGTGCTCTCAGTGGACACAGGGAGTTCCGCAAACGATCAGGTGACCCAGAACGGTCAGTTGGAAGTGACGCTACAGGAAACCGGATCCACCTGGTCCTACTCACTGGATAATGGCACCACTTGGACCGCCGGTTCCGGAACGTCCTTTGTGATTCCCGTTGGAACGTATGCGGCCGGTGAAGTTCAGTTACGTGAGACTGATGTGGCGGGAAACGTCTCGGCGCCACGCCTGCTGGCCTTCATCAGCGTGGATCAGTCGACCTCTCTGCCGGTTCTGCAGCTGGAAGACCTTGGGGCTGACGCCGACGATCAGCGCTCCCGGAGCGGGCAGGTGACCGTGGTTTTAACCGACAATGCGACCACCTGGCGCTATTCCGCGGATGGTGGACGCAACTGGTCGGCCGGCACGGGCACACAGTTCACGCTGCCAGTGGCGAATTACCAAGTGAATCAGATTTTGGTGCGGCAAACGGACCTTGCTGGAAATGAATCGGACAACGCGAGTTTCCCAAGTGCTGTGGTGGTGGAAACCACACCTCCTGCGGTGCTTCAGGTGACCCCCAAGGACTATGCCCGGGTGGGACTTTCGACGAACTCGGTGAGTGTCACCTTCAGCGAACGCATGGATCCGGTGTTGCTCACGACCAACACGACCACGGCCTGTTCCGGGAACCTGCAGGTCTCTGGAGACGGATTCAGCACCTGCATGCCAATGACCGCTGCAGAGGCCTCGACTCCGGACAACCAAACCTTTACGGTTCAGTTTGCGGATCCGCTGGTCACGGGGACGTCCTATCGGGTCAAGGTCACACAGACGGTGACGGATTATGCCGGAAACCTCATGGAAGCCGATTACTCCCAGCAAGTGGGCTTCATGCGCCCTCCGGCCATGCAGGTCGCCTACCTCAAGTCCAACGGCACAGCGACCTTGGACCAGCTCGGGTACGCCGTTGATGTGTCCGGAGAAACCCTAGTTGCCTCGGCTCCTTTTGCTGATGATGGGGCGAGTAGTAATGCCGGAGCCGTGTACGTGTTTCGGGACAATGGAACGGATTTCTCGCAGGATTCGACGGTCCTGCGGGGAGGCAATGCCGGAGACTTTTTTGGCTGGTCCACGTCACTGGACGGGCAGACCCTGGCCGTGGGAGCCCCCTATGATGACCCTTCGGCGACCAACAACGGAGCCGTCCATGTGTTCAGCGATGGAGGATCCAGCTTCACCAGCTCTACGTCGGTGACGGATGGTTCCGGAGCAACGGGTGATTACCTGGGGTACGCCACAGCGTTTTCAGGCTCGCTCCTCGTGTCCGGAGCCTTGACAGTTGAGGATAATAAAACGGGCAAGGCTCTGGTGTTTTCAGGTGCCAATTTTACCACCTCAGTCTCGGTGTCCGCCTCAAACGCGTCTGATCGGGATGAATTTGGCCACGCGGTTGCGACGGACGGAAACTGGATTGTAGTTGGGGTGCCCAAGGAGGACTCCAGTACGACCGGTGTTCAGCAGGCGGCTGATGCGGATGACAGCAGCGAAGGCTCCGGCGCCGTGTACGTTTTTGCTAATAACGGCAGCCTTCTCTATTACCTCAAGGCGGACAACGCGGAGGCGGGAGACGCGTTTGGCTTCTCTGTCGCCATTGACAACGGCACCATCGTGGTGGGAGCTCCGAAGGAGGACTCGAATGAAACCTCCATCACCACCCTGGCGACCCTGTCGAGTAAGAACCGCAGCACGCTCGGCAGCACCAACAACGGGGTCGCGGATTCCGGCGCCGTGTACGTTTTCAAGGACAACGGAAGTGGGCTCGGGCCTTATGCTTACCTGAAGCCGGACAATCCTGGATCTGGATACGCGTTTGGCAGCTCGGTGGACATTCAGGGCGAGCACATCGTCGTAGGCGCTCCGGAAGAGGCGTCCAATCAGACCTATGTGACCGCCTACGGCAGCAATGCGATCTCTTCCCCGGGCGCCGGCGCCGCCTACGTTTTCAAGGATAACGGCACACACATCCGTCAGTATGCCTACCTCAAGGCGGACAATACGAATACTGGAGACAAGTTTGGCTCTTCAGTGGCCGTGGACAACGTGACGGTCATCGTGGGGGCTCCCTTTGAAGACGGTGACCAAGCGTCCATCAGTACACAGGGAACCCGTAACGATGAAGCGCCTGACGCGGGCGCCGCCTACGTGTTCCGGATTCAGTAGGCAGGAGGCGCAGTGGACCCAGGGTCCGAATTTCTGTCGCCTTTCTGGGGGACCAAGCGGAGCCCCCTTCTCACGCGTTTCTCATGCGTCATCGGCGCTCTCTTCAATTTTTCGCTCCTGTTGCGGGGGCTGGCCCTGGTGCTTCTGTTGCTGGGGCTGGCTTCTTGCGAGGCGCCGCCTTCCGATTCGACCTCCTCTTCTGCTGACAACGAGTCGGCCTCCAGTGAGGTGCTGGAACTGACTCCTCCCTCGCACCTGACGGCGACGGCTTCTTCTGGAAAGGTGGTTCTGGAATGGGACCCCGTTGAAGCTGCAGATTCCTACACCATCTACTGGTCCCTCACGGCCTCTGCTCGGGCCAGCAAGGTCGTTTACGACCTGAAGGAACCGACCTACACGCACCTTCCCTCTGAAAACGGGTTGATCTACTACTACCGGGTGGCCGCTGTTTCCGGTGACCAGTCGAGCCCCATCTCGTCGCCGGTTCAGGCGGTGCCGCTTGAGGCGCCCGCTCACCTGCAGGCCACCTTTGAAGCCGGAGCCCTGCACCTGAGTTGGGACGCGGTGGCCGGAGCTAGGTCGTATGAGCTTTCGTGGTCCAATGCCGAAGGAGCGGAAGAGGTGCTCCGAAACCTGAGCGAGACGGAGTATGTGCACGAAGGCGTCGAGGCGGGTCTGGATTACACCTACACCGTCCGTGCCTGCTACGACCGGCACCAAAGTGATGCGGCGCCATTGCTCTCGGTGCGGCCCCTGACGTCCCCGGTGCTGCAGCCTCTGGAAATTGGAGACGGGCGCGTGCGTGTGAGCTGGAACCCTGTGACCGGGGCTGAAGGCTACCGCCTCGCACACGACAACGGCAGCCAGGGCGCTCAGTGGGTCGATGTGGACACGGAGGCCGCTCACTGGGACGGCAGCCTGCCCAACGGTCGGACGTACTCCTTCCGGGTAGCTGCAATTCATGGCGAGGATCAGAGTCCCTGGTCGCCCGAAGTTCCAGGGACTCCGCTGCAGACGCCCGATAACCTGTCTGTCGCGGTTGGAGACGGACAGGTCTGGCTGCAGTGGAATCCGGTTCCGGAGGCGCACGCATACGTTGTGGAAGCCGACAATGGCTCTGGAGATTATGAGCCGCTCCCGGAAACGGTGACCGGGGAGGATGAGGTGCTCGAGGGGCTGGAAAACGGCCGAACCTACTCCTTCCGGGTGCGGGCCGCGCATCCCACGGGCCAGAGCGATCCTTCCCTCGGCATTCCTGCCATTCCCTTGCAGTCTCCCAAGGTGCAGGAGGTGCAGATCAGTACGCAGCAGGTGGAGCTGCAGTGGCAGGAGGCCGTTGGCGCCGAACACTATCAGCTGCAGTGGACGACCTCTGAGGACGCGTCCGTGCAGAGCAAGGTGGTGGAGGTGCCTTACTTTGTGCACGATGAGGTCGAGGCCGGGGTGACGTACTTTTACCAGATCTTTGCCCTGAACTCGACGGGCAGTAGCTCGCCAGACACGGTCCAGGCGACGCCTCTGGGGGCACCGGAGAGGCTGCAGGGCACTGCCGGCAATGCACAGGTGAGCCTGACCTGGAAGGCCGTCAAGAGCGCTGAACAGTATGAAGTGCACCGTTCCTTCGTCCATCCACCTGATTTTTCAGGAGAAGCCATCGCGGTGACCGAGGGGCTCAGCTGGTTGGAGGAACCGGTCGCAAACGGGGCCTCGGTGTCCTACGCCGTCCGAGCCTTACGCGCCGGTCTCCCGGGACCCTTCTCAGAAACGGTCACGGTGCAGCCCTCCGCAGCCCTTCCACGGGCGCCCGTGGTTCAGGCTCAGTCGGCATCCGGACAGGTGACCCTTTCCTGGGAGGCGGTTCCTGGAGCATCCTCCTACACGGTCTCTGGCGCCTCGGCTCCAGGGGGAGAGGTGGAGGAAACGCCGGTGACCGTTTCGTCAGGCACGTCGTGGAGCGAAACGGGGCTGACCAACGGAGAAGCACGTTTTTACCGGGTCCGGAGTTGGAACGCCTCTGGGGGCAGTGCGTTTTCTCAGGAAGTGTCGTCGGTTCCTCTGGCGACGCCGGAGGGCCTGAAAGCCGACGCGGGTAACCGCGCCGTGACGCTGAGCTGGAGTCCGGTCTCTGGAGCAGAGGCCTATCGCGTGGAGCGTCGGAGCGGGAACCTGGTCTGGGAAACAGTTGCATCTCCGGAGACAACGTCGTTTGTGGACACGGGCCTGACCAACGGGGAGGCTGTGGTGTACCGTCTTCAGGCGTTGGCCGGGAGTGACAAGAGTGCTTCCTCGGCTGAAGTGGAGGCCACGCCTCGGCTCCCTCCTCCGGAAGACGTCTCGGTGACTGCGGGCAACCGTGCCGTGACGCTGAGCTGGAGCCCGGTCTCCGGAGCCACCCGTTACCGGGTTTACTGGTCATCAACCAGCGGGGTCACCCTTGACGACAAGCAGGCTTCCACCCAGGGGACCGGCTTTACGCAGACGGAGCTGGTGAACTGTCAGGCGCGCTTCTTTCGGGTGCAGGCCACCGGTCCAGATGATGAGAGCGACCTGTCCGCAGAAGTGGAAGCCCTTCCACGGATTCCGGATTCGTCGGATCCCCTGTTTGTCCACCAGTGGTACCTGAAGAACACGGGCCAGAAGGCGTTTTCCAGCGAGTACGGCACCCCCGGAGCCGACATCCACCTGCAGGGACAGGCCTCGTGTTACGACGGTCGCGGAGTGATGGTGGCCGTGGTGGACAATGGACTGGACCTGCAGCATGAGGACCTCAAGGACAATCTGGTGCCTGGCGGTTCTTGGGACTTCCGGGAGGGCGATACGGATCCGAGCGCCTCCGATGGCTATCATGGGACCGCCGTTGCTGGCGTGATTGCTGCGGTGAACGGCAACGGAATCGGCGGGCGAGGCGTGGCGCCCGGGGCTCAGCTGGTGGGGTACAATTACCTCAAGGCGCAGGGGGAAAGCAGCTTCATCAAGTCGGTTGGAGGATCGACGAAGGAACCGAACTCAGCGATTGTGGACATTTTCAACATGAGTTTTGGCCTGCAACTGTCCCAGGATCAGCAGTATACTGATGACAATTTACGCATCCAGGCCCTGCGAGACGGCTTCATGCAGCTGCGTGGGGGCAAGGGCGCCATCTACCTGCAGGCGGGAGGAAACGGATTCTTTGAGTCTGTGGTCCTGAACTGTGGTCCGGCGCGTTCCGCCGGTTTGGCGTGTCAGAACACCAACATGTCTCCTTACGCGGTGACTCCGTATGTGCTGCAGGTGGGCGCCGTGGACGCCAACGGGCGGCATGCCGGGTATTCGGCAAGTGGATCGAACCTGTGGATTTCTGCCCCTGGCGGAGGTTACGGCCACGACGGAACCCTGTTGGAAGCGAATGAGCCCCTCTGGGACTGCAACGAGAAGCCTGGCTTCTGTGGTCCAGCACTGGTCACCACCGATCAGGAAGGCTGTTCGGCCGGGTTCAGCACTCAATCCAGTGCGGTGGATCCTCCCAACGCCTTTGATGCGGGAACACACGCCCTGAATCGCCGCTGCAACTACACCTCGACCTTCAACGGCAGTTCGGCGGCCACCGCGGTTGTCAGTGGGGTGGTGGCCTTGATGCTTGAGGCAAATCCGGACCTGACGGCTCGGCAGGTCAAGCATGTGCTGGCGCAAACGGCTCAGCAGGTGGACCCCACCAACACGGGGGTCTCCTTGTCGCTCGCAGGAGGAACGTACCTCGCAGAGCCCGGATGGCAGGTCAATGCGGCAGGATTCTCCTTCCACAACTGGTACGGCTTTGGAGCCGTGGATGCCGATGCGGCGATTGAGGCGTCACTCTCGTCCACGCTGCGGACGTTTACGCCCATGCAGGTGTGCCCCTGGCGCTCAAGTGGAACCGTGGGGCTCCCCATTCCGGACCACTCGGTTGTGGGAGCTGCTGACGCCCTGACGGTTCCAGACGCCCTGCACTTTGTGGAGGGGGTGCAGGTTGAAGTAACGGCGTCGCACACCCACATCGGAGACCTTGGCGTGGAGCTGGAGAGCCCCAGCGGCACCCGCAGCGTGCTCCTCAATGTGGCCAATGGCTTTTTAGACAAAAACCTCAATGGGATGACCCTCTTGAGCAACGCTTTTTATGGAGAATCAGGAAGCGGGACCTGGACCCTGAAGCTGGTGGACGGCCTGCCCGAAGACACCGGAACCCTGGAGCACTGGCGCCTGCGTCTGATCGGAGAGGGAACATGCGGATCCTGATGGTGGGGCTCCTGCTGCTGGGGCTCCTGGCTGGGTGCAGTGACCGCGAAATCAACCTAGTGAGCGCCCCGGGTTCCTCAACAGAAGAGACAACCGAGAACGAAGGCTCGGAAACGCCTGAGAGCGACAATACCTCTACAGGGAACTCCGATGCCTGTGTGACCCTTTCTGAAGGGGTGACGCTTCTCCCCCTGCAGCAGACGGATCCCACCCGCAGTTGGAAGGGCACCGCCTGCCTGAACGTGCCGGAATCCATGACCTCGCTTTCGCTCTATGGGTTTGGAGAGTCAAGCCTAGTGGCCCTGGAAAACTTCTTTCCTCAGAGCCAGCCGGAAGCGACTGCTGCGCTGCAGGAATTCATTTGGTCCGACAGTAACTTAGGGGATTTTTCAAGCCTGGGGACGCAGGTGCATCCGGAGTTTACGTGGGATGCCGGCGCTTGGGAGGTTTCTACCGTCAACGTCACCACCCTGAAAGCGGTGCTGCGGACGACTCCGAAATCCGCCTCTCCAACCTTGCGGTTGGCGCCATTCCTGGCTTCGTCTCAGTTTCAGGCCACCGACCTAGCGACCAGCCTCCAGGTCGCCCAGGGGATCTTTCAAGCCGCTGGCGTGCAGGTGATTCTGGAACCTACCGTGGTGCTGGATCCTCTCTACACGAGCGTTGGGGATTTTGACACCGCCAAGACGTCTGAGATGGTCCGTCAAGGCGGAGCCGATGCGGTGAACCTGTTCTTTGTGGATGACTTGGACGGCTACGGCCTGTCAGGTCTGCTGGGGAAGGCTGCAGGCATTCCGGGGTCGATCGGCGTTCAGAGCGCTTTCAATGGGGTGCTCATCAGCCTGAGTGGACACGAGGTCAACCAGCACTTAGACGACAGTTTGCTGGCAGAAACGGTGGCTCATGAGAGCGGGCACCTTCTGGGGCTCTTCCACACCAGCGAAAGTGGTGGGGCGCTGTTTGACCCTCTGTCTGACACGCCTGAATGTCCGGATTCACAGGACCTCGACCAGAACCAACAGATGAGTGCTGAGGAATGTGCTGGGCTTGATGGAACCAATTTGATGTTCTGGACGCCCTTCAGCGCGTCCTCCCGGAATAGTGGGCTAAAGCAGCATACCCTCTCTCCGCTCCAGATCGAGGTCCTGGCCCGGGCGCCGATCACCCAGTAAATTCCTCCCCTCCTGAAGGTGGGTCACCTGCGGACCACCTCCCTGCAGGGCGACTTTCCATCCTGCGACACACGGGCTTGTCATTCCTTGCTTCGCTAATTCCACACCGATTTCAGCAGCCTAAAA
>CBFIGY010000050.1:0-13405 GCA_965662235.1 uncultured bacterium | reverse complement strand
GTCTCACTCAGGGGTGGGGTCTGAAAAATCAGTAACTTAACCTCAAGAGAGGGCGATTTTGCGGTCGAAAATGAGCCCCTCATTCCATACATCATGTTACAATATAACATTTGTGGTAACGGTTCAGCAGAGGAGCGGACTTGAAGAGGAGTTCTTGGCCGAAGAAGAGGCTCTCAAGCGCATTGAAGATGGGTTGGTTCTGTTTTTTGAGGGAAGAGCGGCAGGCGCGGAGGGTAGCGCCTTTCTCATCGTGAGAAAGCTAAATAATATCAGAATTTTGTGTTATAGCTGACCTACCGGCAGACCATCCTTTTGATTGAGAGACCACCCCGAAAAGCTTGATTCGGCCTATGGGGCTGTAGTTAACTCGGAACGGCAGCCTACAGACCCAATCATCCCTTCAAGGCCAGCCTGAAGGCAGAGATCGACAAGGAGGCCTAGGCGTCTCTGCGCAGGAACACGTCCCGACCGTTTCGCCGACCGTCTTCAGAACGCATTGCGGTCAAGGTGATCAACCACCTCGGGGATGAGGTGATGAAGGTGTTTCGGGTTTAACCCTTCCAATAGGACGATTGATGCATCACTTCAAGTATGTGATTTATCAGGAAGACGAATTTTATGTCTCTCAGTGCCTGAACGTCAATGTTGCCAGCTTTGGCACCACCGTAGAGGAGGCACTGAGCAACCTGAAAGAAGCCGTTGAGCTTTACTGCGAAGATGAAAACGGGTTCAGGGAGTTCCGGACAATCGGCAGCCTGATGGTTGGAGAACTTCATGCCTAAGCGACTTTCTTCGCGAGAAATCATCCGTGTCCTCATCATCTTCCGCTCCCGTCACAAAGGGACCGAGTTTTACACCGACTGCCAAACCGAAGCGCCGGGCTGCTCCTGAGCCTTGGGTCAAGCGCCCTGACGGCTTCAGTCCAGCAGCTCCGGAAGCCGACACTGGAGGCATCCTTCATGGAAGTTGTGGCAGAAGTCCTTGTGCAGCTCCAGCAGTCCCTGACGCTCCCCCAGTCCCTCCAGCTTGAGGGTGGGAAACTGGCTGAGGTGCAACCGGTGCTGCATGAAGCGGAGCTTCTGGTTGCTCGCCTCTCCCGGCAGCGCCAGGAACAGACGAAACAGCAAGCGCTCCAGTTCCTCCTCCTTCCGCTCCCGTGCATACGCGACAAAAAACGGCAGCAGGGCATTGGCCCACAGCAGCACCTGCCGGTCTCGCCCCACCGGGCCCCCAGCCTGTCCGGAGGTCCCCCGACGTTGATTCCAGGGCTCCCAGTCTGGAACCGTCCACAGAGCCGCTGTCCGGGCCAGAGCTTCTGTCCGAAGGGTTGCTGAGGCCGCAAAAGGCTTCAGGTCCAAAAGCACCTGGAGCCAGGCACGGAGGAGGCCGGTACGCTGGGTGTGCTGGAGGTGGTGAAAGAGGGCCAGCAGCCGATGCTCCGGGGCATGCTGAGGCCGGTACCGCTGGCTGGGCGCCTGCACGGGCTGCGGGTTCGGATGCGCCTCCCACAGCATCTTCCAGTGCAGAAACTCCCGTCGCAGCGTTGGATCCGCCCCCTCAGGAGGCGTTCCCTCAAGAAGTCCACAGGCCCCGAACCACACCGACAGCACCTGCGGACGGCTGGTCCGCCAGGGCTGCGCCAACGCCTTTTCCAGCGAACGGAGCGGGTACCGGAGGGCAAGTTCCTCAAAACGAGCCGCGTGAGCGGTTTGTCCCAGTGCCTTGAAGAGTTGCTGAAAGAGCAGCTCCTCGGGCGCCTCTTCCGTCCACCGCTCCTGAAGCCGCCGGGCTCGGGCGAGCAAGCGCTGCTCCGCCGCATGGGCCACCACGCGGCGCAGGTGTGCCTCCTGTCCGGGACGCAGCGAGGCCCCGCATCGACCCGGCAGGGTGTCCTGCTGACGGAGCTGTTCACGCCACTCCGGAAGGCGCTGCTGCAGCTCCTCCAGCTGATGACTGAGGTAAGGGGCCAGCTCCAGCTGCGGCACCGACTGACCATCTTCTCGGTAGGTTGGACGCCGGGGGTCCCCGTACAGGATCACGTGCAGGACCACCGCGTTGTAGGCTGGGTTTTCATGATGCCGGTGGGCGGTCCATCCGGAGCTGCGCCAGTGCACCTCCACGGCACCCAGACAGCGGCGGCTGGTGTCTCCGGAGCCCAGCGTCAGGCGTGCTTCCTTGAAGTCCGGCCCCTCCCCCTGGTTCCGCCACCCGGGGAAGTCCACGGTCACCGGCTCCCCCTCCAGGGTCACCAGCGCATCACGTGCAAAGGCCTGCTGACTCCAAATCAGCTGCAGAAAGTCTTCATGGGGAAAGGTCGATGCCGACATGGCGAGCCCTTCACAAAAAAACGGCTCGGCGGGAGGTCCCAGGGAGCAGGCTCCAGAGGGGGATCAAGCGTTGCCTTGCAAACCCCTCGCTCAGCCCCCATACTTTGGGATGCTTGACAGCATAAGCAAGCCCCCCTCCAACCTCAATGCAATCTCTTCATGAACACGCTGCCTCCTGCTGAACCGGTCACCTATTGTGGATTTGTCGGCCTGATTGGGCGCCCGAACGTGGGCAAGTCCACCCTCCTGAACCGGCTCACAGGACGTCCCCTTTCCATTACGGCCCACAAGCCACAGACCACCCGGAACCGCCTGATTGGCATCTGCACCGAAGGCGACACGCAAACGATCTATGTGGACACGCCCGGCATCCATGAAGGGTCCAAGGCCCTCAACCAACGGATGAACCAGTATGCCGTGGACGCGCTGCGTGAACATGACCTCAACCTCTGGCTCACCACCCCGTTTGCACCAGGCAAGGAGCAGCCCCGTCCTGAAGACCTCAAGGTGCTGGAGCTGCTCCGACCGCAGCTGGACCGGACGGTGCTGGTGCTGAACAAGATCGACCAAGCCAACCAGGAGCAGGTGCTCAAGACGATTGCCCACTTTCAGAGCGAGCCCTTCCTAGAGGTGGTTCCCATTTCAGCGCTCCGGGGCGACAACCTAGAGCCGCTGCCCCCCATTGTGAAGAAGCACCTTCCGGAGTCTCCGTTTTACTTTGAAAGCGACCAGATCACCGACGCCAGTGAGCGTTTCCTTGCTGCAGAATTTGTCCGAGAGGCCCTCTTCCGACGCCTGGAACAGGAGCTGCCGTACTCGATTGCGGTGCAGGTGGAGCAGTTTGACGAGACCCCCAAGCAGGTCAGCATCCACTGCGTCATTTGTGTCGAACGGGACTCGCAGAAGGGAATCGTCATTGGGCACAAGGGCGCCATGCTGAAGGCCGTGGGCACCGATGCCCGGAAGAAAATTGAGCGTTTGTTGGGAGTGAAGGTTTTTTTGGCACTGCATGTGAAAGTGTTGAAGCAGTGGACGAACAACGCTCTCTACCTGAAAGACCTTGGCTACGACTAAAAAGACTCCAAAGAAAGCAGCAAAGCCGGCGGCCTCTAAGCCTGCCGCGTCTCAAAAGTCCCCCACGCCTCAGGCGCCCAACAAGTGGATCAACCGCCTCTTGGGCCTGTCGGCCTTCGCTGGGATCTTCGTGTTTGTGGGACTCTACAACTGGGAGATCGGCCTCCTTTTGCTGGGCCTAACGGTCACGGTGGGCGGCTTCGCCCTCATCCTCCGGAACGCCACCACGCTGGTGCCTGCTGAAGCCACAGCGGCTGCAGGCGCTACGGGAGGTGCCGCGGCAACCGCTGACAACATCTTTGAGCGCTTCCGCAGCCAACACAAACTGCCCCCGTCTAAGGAGCGTCAGACGTCTCCGCCACCGCAGGCGAAGCCACTGAATGAGGTGCCTGCCGAGCCCCTTGGAGACGATGACCCGCTGGGGGCAGCCCTGCAGTCCAAAGCAGCCGCTCCGGAGCCGGAACCGGCTTCTCCGTTTGACGACATGCTGAGCAACGCGGAACCTGAGCCCGAGCCCGAACCACAGGTCGTGGCCCCTCCGCCTCCTGCTCCTCCGAAGCCTAAAGTGAAACCGGAACCACCCGCTCCGGAACCCAAACCTCAGGCAGCCGCCCCGGCGCCTCAGGCGACGCCGGAACCAGAGGCCACTCCGGAACCCCTGCCTCCGACGGAGCCTCCGACCAAACCCCTGGCCACTGTGACCGCAGCCGCAGCCGCCACCCGACCTGCCGCAGAACGGCCCCCGGAACCGCCGGCTCCTGCCGCAGAACCGGAACCCCCAGCGGAGCCTCCGGTGGTTCCAGAACTGGTGGAGCTTTCAGAAGATGACCTGTTTGGGGATGAGGACGACGATGACCTCTTTGCCGACGCCCGCTTCACGCTTCCTGCCGAAGAGCCCAGCCGGTTGCCAGAGACCACGCCTCCCATGCCTGCAGGCCCCTCGGTCCCTGAGCCTAGGAGCAGCACCCCCAAGTCCCGGAGTCGCGAAGAGCGCCTGGAGGACGCTGAATCCCTGCTCCGGTCGGCCAAGCGAGCATTTCAGGCCCAGCAGTTGGATGAGGCCCGCATCAACCTAGAAAGCTACCGTTCTCTGCTGAAACGCCTCCGAGCCCAGCCGTCTTCAGAAGCCCTTGAGCTGCAGACCCAGATCAGCCTCATGCAGGGCGACACGCAGCAGGCACAGGCCTCAATTGGGGAAATCCGTTCCGGAGGAGAGTCCTCGAATCAGGCGGAGTCTCTGAAGCTGATGGAAGACCTTGCGGCCTCACTGGAGAAGAAGCAGGCGTACAAAGAGGTGCAGCCCATCCTCCGGGAATTGCTGGAGGTGTATGAAGGACAGAAGCAGTGGCGGGAAGCCGACGGGATTTATGAGCGGCTGACGTCCGTGCTGGAAGCCCTGGGGGCCGAAGAGGAGCTGATTGCCCTGCTGAAGCAGCACCGGGAACTGAAGAAGCTGCTGCAGGACCGTCCGGGAGAAAGCCGGTTGCTGGACCGACTTGGGACGCTTTCGCACCAGCGAGGGGATTTGGAAGCCACCCGGCAGTACTATGAGGAGAACCTCAAGCTCCGGGCTGAGCGGGTTTAAGGAACGTCAGTAAAAGCACCCATCCGGGGTTGATTGCCCCAGTTGCACTCCATAGCTGTCGGCTTCAAACTGCAGTTCCGCCAGAAGCCGGCATCCGCGAATGCGGCGTTCCCGCACCACGTAGTACTCGTTGATCCGTGGCGAGGTGTCGGTCTCCAGCCGCGCAAACGTCTGGATCGCCTCCACCGTGTTCTCCTCGGCCAACCGCAAGTAGCGGGGTTGTCGATTGACCCGCCAGCTGTCAAAATAATTCAAACTCCATCCTAGGTACCGATCCCCTTCTCCCAGACGACTGGTGAAGGGTCGGGGCTCCAGCCACACCGGAGCACTACAGCTTCCGAGGAGGGTCAGGAGCATGATGAAGGCAAGGCCGTTTTTCCAAAACATGAAGCTTCCTCTGTCAGAACAGCGCATCAAATGAGTTCTTCAGCTTCCTTATCGGCATGAGACGGCAAAACTTGAGCCGGATGGAGTGATGAGTCGCACAATTGTCGTTGGAGACGTCCACGGATGCTACGTGGAGCTGGAGGAACTGCTGGAGGCTGTTCAGTATGCCCCCGGGGGCGACCGGCTGATCTTTGTCGGAGACCTGGTCAACAAGGGCCCAGACTCCTGCCGGGTGCTACAGCTGCTGAAGACGCTCCGGGCCGAGGCGGTGGTCGGCAACCACGAACTGGCGTTGCTGGCTCAGGCGTACCGGACGCCTCCTCGACGTGCCGACACCGCGGCCTTGATTGCAGAGTTGGACCAGAAACTGCCCGACTGGCGCCCGTGGATCCGGACCTGGCCCCGGATGCTGAAGTTCACCCTGGAGGCCCCAGAATCGGCCACTTCTTACGTTGTCGTCCATGCGGGAATCGCTCCGGGCATGGCCTATGCAAAAACACCTGTGCGACTCCTCACACAAATTCGCACCTGGGACGGACAGGGGGAGCGCCTCTATCACGAAACAGATCCCCCTTGGTTCGAGGTCCACACGGGCCCAGAGACCGTCATCTTTGGGCATTGGGCCCGACAGGGACTGGTTCAGCGACCGTTTGCGTGGGGGTTGGACACCGGCTGCGTCTACGGGGGCGCCCTCACCGCCCTGGTACTCCCGGAGCAACGACTGGTGCAGATTCCGGCAAGGCAGACCTACCGGGACCCCAAAAACCCGGCATGAATTGCATGTTCATCACTATTGGAACCGAAGCCTGAGAGCTTTATGAAACAGATTTGGGCCGTAGGAGGCGGTAAAGGCGGAGTTGGGAAGAGCTTCTTCACCAGTAACCTTGGAGTCATGCTGGCTCAGAAGGGCTACCGGGTGGTGCTCGCCGACATGGACCTCGGCGGAGCCAACCTGCACACGTGGCTCGGCGTCAACAATCCTGAACGCGGACTCTCTGAGTTTGTCGCCCATCAGGTGGAGCGCATTGATCAGTTGCTGCTGCCCACCAACATCCCCCGCCTCAAGCTCATCAGCGGCGCCCGGGATGGGGTGGAGATTGCCAACCTCAAGCACACCCAGAAGCTCCGCTTCATCCGGGCCCTCAAGCAGCTGCAGACGGACTACGTCCTCCTCGATCTGGGGGCCGGGACGGCTTACAACACCATCGACTTCTTCCTCCTTGCCGATACCCAGCTGCTGGTTGTGGTCCCGGAGCCGACGTCGATTGAAAACGCCTACCGCTTCATCAAGAACTCCTTCTACCGCCAGCTGCGTAACAACAGTGACACGGCAGGACTGCGGCACCTAGTCGATGAGATGCTGCGGGTGGGGAACCCCTATGGCATCCGCACTCCCAAGGAGCTGATCGCCCACCTCCGACAACGGGGCGGGGAGTTTGGACGCTTCATTGATGAGCAGGTCGAATCGTTCCGTCCGAAGATGATCCTCAACCAGGTCCGTCATCAAAACGACACCCGGATTGGCAACGCCATGGAAAACGCCTGTCAGAAGTACTTTGGGCTCAAGCTGCAGTTCATTGGTCACATTGAACACGATGAAGTCGTCTGGCAGTCCGTCCTGCAGCGTCGTCCGGTCCTCCTTGATCACCCGGGATCCAATGCAGCCAAGCGTCTGCTGGCGGTTGGTGGGGAGATCCTAGGGAAACCCTTGACCCGAGAACGTCATTCCGAATCAATGGTCTTGCCATGAGCCAGCCCCTCCTGCACTCTCCGGAAGCCGAGACGTCGGAAAGCTTTTACGCCATCCTGGGCGTCTCTGAAACCGCAGACCTCGACACCATCCGCGCCGCTTACGAGAGCCTGATTTACGACATCCGGGCCGAATCGCTCGCCGGCTACTCCTTGGTGCCTCCAGAAGAGACTGAGCTGGAGATCCAGCGCATCAGCCACGCCTACATGCAGTTGGCGAATCCCAGCTCCCGCAAGGCGCACGACCGGCTGCTGGAACGCCTCCGGAGCCAGGCTCCTCCGACGAGTGAGGAGCGTCCCCCGGCGTCTCCGCCGACCAACAAGGTCATCTACCTCCGTCCCCAGGAAACACCGGCGCCTCTGGAAACGGCTCCCGCTTCTGCCCCAGAGACACCGGAGAGCAAGATGCAGAGCCTAGAGGAGGTCCAAAGCTCCTTGGCCAGCATGCGACGCTCGCAGCTGATTTCGATTCGACAGAAGAATCAGGTTTCTCAGGAAAACGTCCAGCAGTTCCTCAGCGCACTGGGAGAGGCTCGGGTCTTCAACGGAAACGTCCTGTCTCAGATCCGTCGGTTGCGGGAGGTTTCGCTGGAGGAGCTTTCGGAGGTGACGTTTGTGCGGGTGCAGATGCTCACGGCCATTGAGCAGGAACGCTTTGGGGACTTTGCCGCAGAGGTGTACCTCAAGGGGTACCTGCAGAGCTACGCCCGGGCTTTGGACTTGCCCGTGACTGAGGTTACAGAGGATTATTTAAAGCAGTATCGCCAGGAAGCGGGCAAAGGCTGAAGCTGGAAATAAGCCGGGTTCTGTTCCCCGTAGGGCCACGATCATTTATCTGGGACGGTCGTTACCGACCGCCTCTAGCGTCCTACCCGACCGCCAGGCGGGCCACCTGAATGCGATCCTATTTGGACTTGCAGCGGGTGGGGTTTACACTGCCACCTCCGTCACCGGAAGCGCGGTAGGCTCTTACCCTGCCATTTCACCCTTACCTGTGCCCTGACGGGCCATCGGCGGTGTCTTTTCTGTTGCACTTTCCATCGGCTCGCGCCGCCTGGCTGTTAGCCAGCACCCAGCCCTGTGCTGCCCGGACTTTCCTCCAGCCTGCATGCAGGCCAGCGATCGTGTATCCAACTTCAGCGCCTCTGAGTGTATCCCAATTCTGCAGGGCTGCAAGTTTCTCGCATAACCCTATGGCACAAAACGCCTCATGACGTCTCCCTCTGTCCGTTCCTCCCGTCGCAAGCGCCGTGGCTTCAGCTTCATTGAAGTCATGGTCGTCATCGTCATCCTCGGCCTGCTCTCCGGCATCGTCGGCGTCACCCTCTTCAATGAACTGGCCAAGGCCAAGGTGGACTCCACCAAGACTCAGATCCGGGGGCTGCAAACCGCTCTGGACCTCTACCGCCTGCACAACGGACGCTACCCTGGCACCGATCAGGGGCTCAAGGCCCTGCTGACGAAGCCCGAGGTGGGCCTCATTCCCAAGAACTGGAATGGCCCCTACCTGCAGAGCAAGAACCTGCCTCAGGATGGGTGGGATACGGACTTTGTCTACCGAGGAGATGGGCAGGATTATGAGATCGTCTCCCTAGGAGCCGACAGCGTAGAGGGCGGGGCCGACCTTGATGCCGATATCAGCTCCAACGACCTCTAAGGCCCCCTCCCGTCGCGGCTTCACCCTGTTTGAGGTCGTCATCACCTTGGCCCTCATGGCATTGCTGCTGGGGGCAGTGGTGCCTCAGTTCTTTGCGTTCTTTGAGCCTCCGGACCGGCAGCTGCAGCAGAACCTCTCGCGGGCCTTCCGGATGCTCCGCAACGACGCGGTCCTCAAGGCGCAGTCGTACACCTTCCGGATCGACCTCCAGAACCAGCGGTTCATCGTCTTTGAAGGCATTCCCGAGGACAACGTCGTCATGACCGATCGGGGACTGGATCCGCTCCTACGGGTGCCCGAGGGCCTCCTCCTCCTCAACGCCTTTGAAGCCAACCAGAACGGTGGTTCCTTCTCGCCTCCCGATCAGGTGGACATCTCCATTTTGCCTCAGGGCGCCATCATGCCGTTTTCCCTTGAGTTGGAACTTTCGGACTCACAGGAACGGCGGACGCTCCGGAACCGGACGCTGATGGGCAAGCTGCAGCTAGAGGAGGGATGAGGCGCGGGTTCACGCTGCTGGAGGTCATGATTGCGCTGGCCATCCTGGCGGTCAGCCTCTTGGCCGTCTTCCAGAGCCAGTCCAGCTCCTTGTTCATTTTGGGCGAAACCCAGAACCTGCGTCGGGCCAACTCCTACATCCAGGAACGCCTGCTCTTCTGGGAACGTTCCAAGGACCCGCCTCCGGTCTCTGTCAATCAGGGCACCTTCCCCAACGACCATGAACTGGCCGGGTGGCGTTGGTTCCTCACCGTGGAAGACATTGATCCGCTCCCTGGAATCACCGTCCGTCGGGTCAACTACCGCCTGGAGTGGCAGCAGGGGGGCAACACCCGTAGCTTTGATGCCGACCTCTATGTCCGTGCCCAGTAACCCGGCCCCGCGCGTCCGGGGCTTCACCCTCATTGAGCTGGTCTTCTCCATTGTTCTGCTCGGCCTGATCACCGCCTTGGCGTATGGGGCGTTCTTTCAGGCGTCCAACTCGGCACGCTCCGTCCAGGCCACCCTCTCCGGAGAGCAGGAGCTGCGGCTGCTGATGAAGATGGTGCTGGATGACCTTCAGTCCACCCGCTACCTCAAGCAGTGGGTGGACGCCGAGCCGAGGGAGCACGAAAGCGGCCTCGTTGCCGAACAGGTTCTGGGTCCTGACAACATTGAAGCCTCCCGGATTTCCTTCCACACCGACCGCCCCTCCAGCCTCTTTCAGGACACCGAGGAGGTCCGGAACGGCCTGGACCCGCACCTGCACGAAATCGGTTATGGCCTGGAATTCAACACCACTGAGGACGTCTGGCAGTTTGTGAAGCGCGAGGACTACTACCTGGATCCCAACCTGCGGGAGGGACGGCAGGAGGGGCGGCAGATCGTCCTCTCCGAATCCGTCACCGGCTTTCTGGTCGAGTTCCGCCTCCGGGAGATTCAACTGGCCTCTGGAGACCAGTCCAATCAAGAAGACTGGGCCGGAGTGTGGGATTCGGAGGAAGGAGACTGCACGGACCCGGAAAACAAGGAGAGCTTCTGCCTGCCCCGCTCCATCCGGGTGACGCTGAAGTTGGTGGGCGACGATGGTCGCGAACTGGAGGACCGGCAGGAGATCAACCTCTGTGTCCGTCCCTGCAACCCCGAGATCTTCGACTAACCCGAAGCCCGAAGGCGCTGCACGGTTTCGATGATCCGACGGGTGGCATAAGCGACTTCCTCAGCGGTGGTCATCCGACCGATGCTGAGGCGGAGGGAGGCCCGGGCCAGTGCCTCTGACCGGCCAATCGCCTGCAGCACATAAGAGGGACTTATGTCTGCAGACGTGCAGGCGGATCCGGAAGCCACGGCCAGCTCACTGATGCCCAGCAGCAGCGCCTCGCCGTCCACCCCTGTGAAGCTCACGTTCAGGGTGTTGGGCAACCGCGCAGAGGCCGGGCCATTGAGGAGGACTCCATCCAGCTGCTCCGTCAACGTCGCCTGCGCCTGCTCCAGCAGCTTCCGCTGCCGCGTTCCTTCGGCTTCCTGCTCGGCGGCACACAGCTCCGCCGCTTTCCCCATTCCCATGATTCCCGGAACGTTCAGGGTACCGGACCGCAAACCGGCTTCATGCCCACCTCCCAGCAGAAGTGGATCGATGCAGGGCGCTCCTGCTACCCGCCGCACCCGCAAGCCCCCCACGCCCTTGGGGCCATAAAACTTGTGGGCACTGAAGGAAAGCAGGTCCACCGGAACCTCCTGCAGGTTCAACGGAACCTTGCCCACCGCCTGGGTTGCGTCCGTATGCACAAGCGCTCCCGCCTGGTGCGCCAGCTCAGTTGCTTCCGCCAGCGGGTAGAGCGTCCCCAGTTCATTGTGGGCGGCCATCAGCGACACTAGGACGGTGTCCGGACGCAGGGTCTGCTTCAGCTCCTGCAGGTCGATTTGCCCATCGGCGTCCACGCTGAGGTACGTGACTTCCCAGCCCTGCTCTTCCAGCTTCCGGAGGGGGTCGAGAACCGCCTTGTGCTCAATGGGAGTAGAGATCAGGTGCCGCCCCCTGTGCCGCCAGCGTGCCGCCGCCCCAAAGAGGGCCGTGTTGCAGGATTCCGTGGCGCCACTGGTCCAGACCAGCTCCTGAGAGGGCACCTGCAGCAGCGTGGCCACCTGATCCCGTGCCGTCTCAACCGCCCGCTCTGCGGTCCAGCCAAACGAGTGGTTCCGGCTCGCAGCATTTCCAAACCAGGTGGTGAAGTACGGCAGCATCCGTTCCACCACTCGCGGATCCACCGGGGTGGTCGCGTTGTAATCCAGGTAAATGGGCAGCTTCACAGGACTCCAAAGGGCAGAAGGGCAAAAATAATATGGTACCCGGAAGCAGAATTTTCTAAAATGATCTGTTGATTTTCTTGATCCTTCCGGAAGGTCCCGCATCACGCACCTCCCTTCCCCACTCTGTTCACTGTTTCTGACGAACCAACATGTCCACGGCAACGCAATACGATGTGCTGGTCATTGGCGCCGGTCATGCCGGATGTGAAGCCGCCCTGGCGGCAGCTCGCATGGGTGTCCAGACCGCGCTGGTCACCATGTCACGTGAGACCATCGCTGAAATGTCCTGCAACCCTGCCATTGGTGGCATTGGCAAGGGTCACCTGGTGAAGGAAATTGATGCGCTGGGAGGAGAGATGGGGAAGGTGGCCGACGCCACCGGCATCCAGTTCCGTATCCTCAATGCGTCCCGGGGTCCTGCGACCTGGGGGTCTCGGTGTCAGTCGGAAATGTATGCGTACAAGTCGGAGATGCGGCAGGTGCTGGAGCAGCAAGAGGGCCTGACGATCCTGGAGGGACTGGTGGAGGAGCTGCTGTTTGACGGCGACCGGGTGGTGGGGGTCCGGACTCCGGACGCTGACTACTTCAGCGCAACCGTTGTGGTCACCACGGGAACCTTCCTCAACGGGCTCATCCACCGTGGAGACGAGCGCGAGGAAGCCGGACGCGTGGGCGAGCCTCCGTCCAAAAACCTCTCCCTCTCCCTTGCGGGGCGGAAGCTGACCCTCGGTCGCATGAAGACGGGCACCCCGGCACGGGTCAACAAGCACACCATCGACTGGGACCGCTTGGAGGTGCAGCCTGGAGACACGCCTCCTCGGCGCTTTTCCTTCTGGGACACCACGATCAAGCTGCCGCAGGTGCCCTGTCACATTGCCTACACCAACCCGCGGACGCACGCCATCATTCAGGACAACCTCAGCCGCTCTG
This sequence comes from uncultured bacterium, assembly GCA_965662235.1. GTDB lineage: Bacteria > SAR324 > SAR324 > SAR324 > NAC60-12 > JAYPUA01. Next base: position 909 of record CBFIGY010000050.1, on the reverse strand, counting down.
CCCTCTACGGAGGACAAATTAAGGGCGTGGGTCCCCGGTACTGCCCCTCCATTGAGGACAAGATCGTCAAGTTTGCCGACAAGGACCGGCACCAGATCTTCTTGGAGCCCACCGGGCTGGCCGAGGACAACCTGATGATCTACCCCAATGGCCTCTCCACCAGCCTGCCGGCAGACGTGCAGTTTCAGTTCTTACGGACCATTGAGGGGTTGGAAGCGGTTGAGATCATCCGTCCGGGGTATGCCATTGAGTACGACCACATTGACCCCACCCAGCTGAAACCCACCCTGGAGCTGAAGGTGGTCAGCGGCCTCTTCATGGCCGGACAGATCAACGGAACCACCGGGTATGAGGAAGCCGCAGCACAGGGACTGATGGCAGGCGTCAATGCTGCGCTGCAGGTGCAGAAACGCCCGGCCTTCACCTTGGCGCGCCATGAAGCCTACATCGGGGTCCTCATTGACGACCTCATCACCAAAGGCGTCACCGAGCCTTACCGGATGTTTACTTCACGTGCCGAGCACCGCCTGCAGCTCCGGGAAGACAACGCCGACCTCCGCCTGTGTGAAAAGGGACACGCCCTGGGCCTGCTCTCGGATGCCTGCTGGCAGCAGTTTGAGGAAAAGCGAACCCAGATCCTCGCCCTGGGGCACACCCTGCAGCAGCACCGGATTCTGCCCAATGCACAGGTGCAGGCAGAGCTGGAGAAGCTGGAGGAGCCGCCTCTGAAGCACCCGGTGACCTTCACGGAGTTGCTGAAGCGTCCTCGTCTGAACATTGAGCGATTGATTCCGACCCGACTGGCCGAAGGGGTGGACTGGGACGCCTTTCCGGAAGCCGTCCGGCATCAGGTGGAGGTGGAGTCCAAATACGAAGGGTACCTGGTCCGGCAGGCCCAGGAGCTCAAGC
>CBFIGY010000049.1:0-13858 GCA_965662235.1 uncultured bacterium | reverse complement strand
TCGGCTTGAGCGACGTTTGCTTGCTCCCGGCTCTTCATGTCCCGGACGACAACTTCTCCCCGTTCCAGCTCCTCAGGGAAAAGGAGAATGGCGTAACGCGCTCCGGATTCATCCGCCTGCTGCAGAGCCCGCTTCATCTTCTTCAAGGCGAGGTTGCAGTGAATGTGAAGGCCTTGGCTCCGGAGGTCTGTCGCCAGTCGAAGTGCCAGCCCAGTTTGCTCTGCAGAGAAGGGGAGGATCATCGCGTCCAGGGACTGCTGCAGAGACGGAAGCTTTTCCTGTGCCTCAAGCACATCCAGAATGACGACGTCTCCAAAACCGAAGCCCACCGCGGGAATGGTCTCACCGCCGTAAGTGGACAGCAGGGAGTCGTAACGCCCTCCGCCACAAATGGCACGGTGAGCCTTGTCTGGACTGTTGACCTCGAACACGGTCCCGGTGTAGTAGGAAAGCCCACGGACAATGGAAATGTCGAACTGCAGGTACGCGCCCATGCCGGTGTCCTGCATCAGGGCAAGGACCTGTTGAAGCGGCTCCAGCACCTCCGGATGCTGCAATTGTTCAGCGAGTGCCTCCAGTGTGGGGCAATCCAAGAAGGTCTGCAGCTCCGTGATCTGTCCGGAATTCAGGCCTTGCTCCTGAAGTAGGTCTGCCAGAGCCTGTGCCGAAATCTTGTCTCGTTTGTCCAGCACCACCAGCACGGCGTCTCGACTTGCTTCCGGAACTTCCAACTGGGCGAGAATGCCGTTGAGGATGCGGCGGTCGTTGACAAAGATGCGGATGTCAGAGGCGCCGAGTCCGAGTTGTTCAAAGGCGCTGATGAGGAGCAGGAAAATTTCCGCTTCGGCACTTGGTCCGGCTTCGCCAATGAGGTCCGAGTTCCACTGAAAGTGCTCCCGTCGCCGGCCCTTGGTCATCCGTTCGTACCGGAAGCACTGCGGGATCGAGAACCACTTCAGAGGAAAGGTCAGGGACTTTTGGTGCTGAAGAATCATCCGTGCAAGTGAGGGCGTCATCTCCGGACGCAGGCTCAGGCGCCGTCCCCCCTTGTCTTCAAAGTTGTAGAGCTGTTGGGTGATCTCATCTCCAGCCTTGCGGATGTAGAGGTCCTCGTGCTCCAGCACACAGGTGTCGTATTCTTCAAATCCCGCTTGTTCGGCAGCCTTGCGCCACGCCTGAAAGAGCCAAGTCCGCAGACGCATCTGGTCGGGGTAAAAGTCACGGGTGCCCTTTACAGGCTGCAGGTCAACAGAACTCATGCGGGACTGGAGGGAGAGAAAGCAAGTTGCGCCGCCGTCCGGAAGTCCTGCCACGCCAACTCGAAGGCGCTGCGGTTGCGGAGGAGGTAGGCCGGGTGAAAGGTCGGCAGCACGGTGCGTCCGTGGTAGCTCAGGGTCTTGCCGCGGACCTTGGTGATGCCCGGGATGTCCGGAATGAGAGCCCGTGTGGGAACGTTGCCGAGGGTGACAATCAGGGCGGGGTTGATCAAGGCAATCTGCTGCTCAAGGATCGGAAAGCACTTGGCGACTTCCCCGGCCTCGGGGTTCCGGTTTCCGGGAGGGCGGCACTTGACAACGTTGGTGATGTAAACGTCCGGGCGGTCGATGCCCATGGACAAAATCATCTTGCTCAGGAGCTTCCCCGCGCGTCCCACAAACGGGCGCCCGCTGGCGTCCTCGTCGGCGCCGGGACCTTCTCCTAGGAACAGCAGACGCGCCCGCGCATTGCCTTCTCCAAACACGAGGTTGGTCCGGGTTCCACCCAAGGCGCAGCGCTGGCAGTTGTGATACGACTGCTGAAGGGCCTGAAGGGTGGTGGCATTCGCCGTTGAGGAAGCCGGAGGCTCGGGGGAAGAGGAGGCGGACAGAAACGGGGGAGCAGGGAGGTCATCGTGCGGAGGAGGCGTGGGCTGAGGTTCCACTCCGAGCTGTTCGCTCAACTCCCGGATCTGCTCCTGCAGGGCTTCAGGCTGCTGCGGTGGCTGTGGCGCTTCGGCCGCTTTGCCCTCCGGGACAATGCGGTAGACGCCTTCGAGGAGCTTGTGCAGCTCCGCTTGGGGCATCTCTTCAAGGTTGAGGTGGGTACAACCCTGCTTCCGGAGCCAGTTGAGTTGGTTCTCCAGATGCAGCACCATCGTGGCGTAATCAACGCCCTGATCCCGGGTTCGTTCCATCAGAGGATGTAGCGACTAAGGTCCTGGTGTTTGAGTAAGTCCTTCAGGCGCCCCTGAATGTAATCCGGGGTGATGGTGATCGTCTGCCCGGAGAGGTCCGGCGCCTCAAAGCTTACTTCTTCCAAAAGTTGTTCCAAAATGGTGTGGAGTCGGCGGGCTCCGATGTTTTCCGACTCCTCATTGATGCTCCGTGCAATCTCAGCAATGGTCTGAATCGCCTCATCCGTAAACTCCAGGGTCACCCCTTCCGTCTTCAGCAGCTCCGTGTACTGCTTGATGAGGGCGTTCTGCGGCTCCGTGAGGATGCGCACAAAGTCTTCCTGCGTCAGCGCCTCCAGTTCCACCCGAATGGGGAACCGGCCCTGCAGCTCCGGAATCAGGTCCGACGGCTTAGCGAGGTGAAACGCGCCTGCGGCAATGAAGAGGATGTGCTCCGTCCGGATGGGACCATACTTGGTGTTGACGGTGGAACCTTCAACAATGGGCAACAGGTCACGCTGGACGCCTTCTCGGGAAACGTCCGGGCCCCCGTAGTTTCCTCGCCGGGCCGCGACCTTGTCCACCTCATCAAGGAAGACAATTCCGGACTGCTCCACCCGTCGGACGGACTCGCGTGTGACCTCTTCCATGTCAATGAGCTTGCCCACCTCTTCCTGCTGCAGCACCTTCCGGGCGTCCGCAATGTTGATCTTGCGCCGCTTGGTCTTCTTCGGCATCAGGTTGGAAAGCATGTCCCGGAGGTTCATGTCCATGTTGTCATTGGCTGACAGCGGCATGAACTCCATGATGGGACCGCGCGCTGTTTCCGGAACGTCCAACTCGACGAGCTTGTCTTCCAGTACCCCGTCCCGGAGCTTCTGTCGGAACTTCTCCCGGGTGGGATTCGGAGCATCTTCGTCGGATTCGCTTCCGGAAGGAGGCAGCAGCAGGTCAAGGAGGCGTTCTTCCACAGCGGCTTCCGCTTCAGCCTGCTTGCGTTCCGTTTGCTCCTGCCGGACCATCACGACAGACGCTTCGGCAAGGTCCCGGATCATCGACTCAACATCGCGACCGACGTAGCCGACTTCCGTGAACTTTGACGCTTCGACCTTGATGAACGGGGCTGCCACCAAGCGGGCAATGCGCCGGGCGATTTCAGTTTTCCCCACGCCGGTGGGCCCAATCATGATGATGTTCTTGGGCAGAACCTCATCCTTCAATTCGTCCGGAAGCTGAAGGCGGCGCCAGCGGTTCCGGAGGGCGACCGCGACCGCTTTCTTGGCCTCCTGCTGCCCGACAATGTACTGGTCCAAGGCGGAGACGGTTTCCCGAGGCGTTTGGTTCGGCAGATTAGAAACGTCCATCAGACTTCCAGTTCTTCGACGACGAGGTTGGAGTTGGTGTAGATGCAGATTTCTGCGGCAATGCGCATGGAGCGTTCCGCGACTTCACGGGCAGAGAGCGAGGAGTCCATCAGGGCCCGGGCCGCCGCCAGGGCGTACATGCCCCCGGAGCCAATGCCGATGAGTCCATCATCGGGCTCAATCACGTCTCCGTTTCCAGAAATGATGAGAGACGCTTCGGCATTGCAAACCGCCAGCAAGGCCTCGAGGTTCCGGAGCATCTTGTCGGTGCGCCACTCCTTTGCCATCTCCACTGCTGACCGGACCAGTTTGCCATTGTACTGGTCGAGCTTCTCATCAAATTTTTCAAAGAGGGTAAAGGCATCAGCCGTGGCACCGGCAAATCCGGCGAGCACCTGGTCATCATAAGTGCGGCGCACCTTGCGGGCAGTGGGCTTCATCACGGTGTTGCCCAGCGTCACCTGACCGTCTCCGGCCATCACCACATGCCCGTCTTTGCGGACGCAGAGGATGGTTGTCATGGGATGGGTTGATTCCTCAATTCACGATTGGATCTTGCAAACGATACTGGTTTCCCATGCTAGCAGGAGCCACAGGATTGTCCAGACGGGGTTTCGGAACCCGCCGGAGAACACGTCTCGATGAGGCGGAGGAGTTGGCTTCTGGAGAAGGATGGGCGTTGGGGGAAAATCTGGTTTCTCAGATTGCAACTTCTCAAACGCATCGGCATAATTGATTATTTTGCTCACGCCGTATAGGCCCTTCCCATGGAGTCACGCATGTCTTCGCCGATTTCCCCTTTCATCGACCTTGCGACCACGGATCAGGGCATCTACCAGACCCTTTCGCAGGTCCGTCAGCTGGACCTTCAGATCGACACCGCCCGCGCCGCCCTTGACCAGCAACTCCGTGAGTGTGAAAACCTGCAAAAGCAGCATGACACTCTGGAGCAACAGAGCACGGAACTGAAGGGCAAGATTGCGCTTCAGGATGATTTCATCAACAAGCTGGAAACGCAGGTTCCGCTCATCCGCAACGAGAAGGAATTTGTTGCCAGCAAGAAGCAGCTCGAAGAAGGCCGCAAGCACCGCGGACAGATTGAGGAGGTGCAGCTGGAGATTGAGATCCGCCGTGAAGAGATTGCTGAGCGCCTCAGCACCCTCCGGAGCACCGCCGAGACGATGCAAGCCGAGTTTGAAGGACAGACCGCTGAGCTTCAGCAGCAGCGTGATGCCCTGCAAGCTGGGCTGGACGAGCTCCAGGCGCAACAGCAGGCTCTGCTGCAGAAGATCCCCGGCCGCATCCGCAAATTTTATGAGAAGTTTTTGGAGCGCGGACAGACCAAACCGATCTGCGCCGTCTCGAAGTCGGACCCCACCAAGAAGGGGGCTTCAGGCGAGTGGGGCTGCACCGGCTGCAACATGGTCATTCCGCCGCAGCTGGTCAATGAGATGATTGCCGATCCGGAGACCCCGAAGAACTGCCCGCACTGCCAGCGCCTGCTGTTCCTGCCTCCGGAAGCCTCGGAGCCGGAAGCCTCTGAAGCAGAATGCGCCTGAGCGTCTGGTGGGGGGTGCCTCTGCTGGGGCTGACCGCCTGCGCTCCGTCTGCAGCACCGGATCCTCTTTATCCGTACAAGCCGCTGCGGGAAGCGTCGTACCTCTGCCGCTTGGCCTACACGGAGCCTTATGACCAGAACCAAGCCTGGACCCGGACCCGCCCGGTGATGGTTGTGGTCAGTGCTCAGCAGGCGATCGTGTACTTTGAAAACGACCAGACCCAGTCCCTTCCTCTGGAGCCGGGACTTGTCATTCCCCCTGGAACGTATCCCTGCCCGCGGGATTAAACGTTCAGGAGCAGGTACTCCCGCTCCCAAGTGCTGATGACCTTGTAAAACGCCTCAAATTCGGTGCGTTTGATGGCACAGTAGACCTTCACAAACTTCTCCCCAAACAGTTCCTGCAGCTTCTCGGCGTCTTCCATTTCCCGGAGCGCCTCCTCTAAGCTCCGTGGCAATTCGAAGTCAAACTCATAGGCGCTGCCCCGGACAGGCTCCGTTGGCGTCAGGCCTTCAATGATGCCCATCAGCCCGCATCCCAGACTGGTCGCAATGGCGAGGTAGGGGTTGACGTCGGCGCCGGCAAGCCGGTTTTCCACACGTCGATTGGCCGCTTCACTGACAGGAACCCGGAGGCCGACGGTGCGGTTGTCGACTCCCCACTGCACATTGATGGGCGCCGAGTTGTCAGGGTAGATGCGTCGGTAGGAGTTGACGTTGGGGCCCAGCATGGGCATGGCCTGAGGCAGGTACTTCTGCAGCCCGGCAATGTAGGAAAGGAACTCCGGCGAGTTGTTCCCGTTTTCCTTGGAAAAGAGGTTCTTCCCAGTTTTTTTGTCCACCACCGACTGGTGGATGTGCAACGAGCTTCCGGGCTGGTCGGACATGGGCTTGGCCATGAAGGTCGCATAGACCTTGTGCCGGAACGCTGTCTCCCGCATGGTCCGCTTGAAGAGGTAGACGTGATCCGCGAGCCGCATCGGGTCCCCGTGGAGGAAGTTGATCTCCATCTGGGCGCTTCCGGCTTCATGCGTCAGGGCATCAATTTCCAGCTCCTGCGCCTCGCAGTACTCATACATGTCCTCAAAGATCGGGTCAAACTCATTGAGCGCGTCAATGCCGTAGAACTGACCGGTGGCTTCTGGACGTCCGGAGCGGCCGACGGGTGGCGAGAGCGGGTAGTCCGGATCCTTGTTGATTCGGGTCAGGTAAAACTCAAGCTCAGGGGCAACGACCGGCTGGAGGTTGCGTTCTTCATACATCCGGAGGATGCGTCGCAGGAGGTTCCGGGGGGAAAGCTCCACAGGCATGCCATCGTGGTGAAAGCAGTCGTGGATGACCTGAGCCGTGGGTTCATCAACCCAGGGAACAAGGCAGATGGTCTCTGGGTCCGGCTGCAGCTGCATGTCGATCTCTGCCGGATCAACGCGGTAGAGGTCGTTGTAATCGAGCCACTGCCCGGTAACGGTTTGCAGGAACACGGCTTCTGGAAGCCGGAGGCCTTCGTTTTTGAGAAACTTGCGGGCGGGCATGATCTTGCCGCGAGCAATGCCCGTGATGTCAGGGATGAGGCACTCGACTTCGCTGATCTTGTGCTCGGCAATCCATTGTTCAATGGAAGTCATAGGTTCACCTGGAGGTCATGAATAGCGGTAACGCTCTCAAGATAAACCGGTTTTTGAGCAGAAAACAAGGGCCACCGAAAAAAGACGGCGAGGCTACGGCAGAAAGGAAAGCGTCTGGGAAAGGAAAACCGGTCCCGCGCAGGGACCGGAATCGAGAGGAAATTAGCGGATGAGCTGGAGGACCGACTGAGGGCGCTGGTTGGCCTGAGCCAGCATCGCCTGACTCGCTGAGAGCTGGATCTGCTCCCGGGCCAGGTTGGACATCTGCTCAGCAACATCGGCGTCTCGTAGTCCGGATTCGGCCCGGACGGAGTTCTCATTGGTCACCTGCATCAGGTTGGAGGTCCGCTCAACGCGGTTCTTCTGGAATGCTCCCACATCAGCCCGCATCTCGGCCACCTCATCAATGGCCTTGGAAATGATCCGGCTTGCGTCAACCGCTCCCTGTGTGGTGGTGACGTCAATGTCCGCGAGGCTCCGGAAGCCACTCTTGTTGTCCACTCCAAGCGACATGCGGTTGGTCCGGACGTCTGGAAGCGAGTACGTGGTCAGCTTTTCCTTGGAGCCCAGCAGGAACTGAGGGGACTGCTGCGAGATGTGCAGGTAGCCATCCACGTCGCCTGGCCGGATGCCTTCAGGTTCAACCTGAGCCAGGGTGACCGAGGTCACCGCGCCATTGTCATCGTAGGTGAACTGCTCCTCAAAGCCGACGTCGAGGTCAAAGCGCACCACGGCTCCTTCGGCCTCAATGCCCGTCCCGCCGGTGAGCAGCTGGCCCTTGCCCATGCCCTGTTCGCCATCGAAGGTGCCCTGAACATCCTTTCCGAGGATGCAGCGGTCGGCAATGTTGACCTTGTCGGTGATCAGTCCGGGCTGTGTGCAGGAGACGCTGAAACGGGGGTCACTGCCATACTGCTTGTGCTGGAGCACCAGCAGGCCACTGTCGCTGAACCAGGTGTCAACAGGAACTCCGGCTTCATCCAGAGACTTCTGAAGGTGCACGCCCACCACCGAGCGGATCTGCTCCGAGACGTTCTCCGGGTCATAGTTGTCCGGGTTGTCGTAGTAACTGCTCAGGATGCTCTTCAGCTCCCGGCCCACTTCTCCACGACGGGTGTCCATTTCAGCAACCTTGCCCTGCTCCTGAATGGTGATCTGGAAACCGTCCCCAATGCTCTCCAGGGTCAGTGGCTGCTTGCCCACCATGTAGGACTTGGATGCGACCTGAGTGATGTCGATCTCGAACCCTTGAACGGGCGAGACTCCGGTTTCAGCAGAAGCCTCCAAGAAGGTAAGGTGGTCTCCCACAGTGACGCCGTTGACGCCACGGCTGCCGTCGAGCAGCTTGTTTTCACCAAAGCTGGTGCTGCGCGCAATGTTGTTGATGGAGCCCATCAGGTACTCCAGCTCCATCTGATCAGCGCCCAGCGTGTCCGGGTCGTTGGCCGCTTCGTTGGCGGCATGAATGGTGATTTGCTTCATGCGGGTGAGGATGCCACTGATTTCAGACAGGGCCCCCTCGGCAGTTTGCAGCATGGAAACCGAAGCCTCATTGTTGCGACTGGCTTGGTTCAGAGCTGAAATCCGGCCTCTCATTTTTTCAGAGGCAATCAAGGTCGAAGGTCCGTCCATGGCCTTCGTCACCTCTTCTCCAGAGCTGAGCTTGCCGATGGTCTTCTGAACCGACTGATGCTGCTCATTCGCACGCCTCAGGACGTTCAGGGCCAACGGGTTGTTCTTGATGATCATAGGACATCCATGCCTTGGATAGTTCGTATCAGGCTGCTGTTCACTGCGGCCTTGTTTCCCCTTACATCGGCATCTCCGGACAAATCTTTAGCGCTGTTCTCATTTTTCCCACTAGGAGGCGAGCCGGGGCTCAATTGACTTTCCCCGGAGGCGGGTTATCCTTTTCTGAACAGTTCGGTTCTTTCTTCAGCACGTCAACCCCCGGGCGCCCCGCACTCCGGAAGGGGCTCTTGGTTTTTTCCTGATTCCTCCAAACAACACGGCTACTGATGTCTGCGTCCGTCCCCATTCGCATCGAACCCCTAGGCTTTCCTTGGCAAACCGCGGATCCGTTCCTGTTCTGTGTCTACCACCTGGACTTCTATCCTGCCGGAAACGCAGAGTTGGGTCCGGAGGCCTCCCTGAAGGGACGGGATATGGGGCAGGACTTTGCGGGCATTGACGGATGGCGGATGTACCACGGACAAAAGGTCCCGGGCTTCCCTGCGCACCCGCACCGTGGCTTTGAAACCGTGACCGTCGTCCGTAAGGGACTGGTGGATCATGCAGATTCGATGGGCGCTGCGGGGCGATACGGGGGTGGAGATGTGCAGTGGCTGACGGCTGGAGCCGGCATTCAGCACTCTGAAATGTTCCCCCTGCTGCAACGCATTGGCGCCAACACTCTGGAGCTGTTTCAGATCTGGGTAAACCTTCCGGGCCGCAACAAGATGGCGGAGCCGCACTTCAAGATGTTCTGGCGCGACCAGATTCCGGTGCACCGGCTGCAGGATGGATTTGGGCGGAGCATCACGATCACGCAGTACGCGGGCGCCTTTGAGGAAACACCGGCGCTGGCTCCTCCTCCAGATTCTTGGGCGGCAGACCCGGTCAACGAAGTAGCGATCTGGGTGCTGGAACTGGAACCGAATGCCACCTGGACCCTGCCTGCTGTGGCTTCCGGAGTCCGTCGGCGCCTGTACCTTTATGAAGGAGACACGGTGACTTTAGAGAACCAGTCGTTGCCGGTCAGCCACCTCGCGGAAGTCCCGGAAGGAGCGCTGTCGGTGACCAACGGCGAAGGCTTCTCCCGCCTGCTCCTTCTGCAGGGACGTCCCATCGGAGAGCCGGTGACGCAGTATGGCCCCTTTGTCATGAACACCCGGGCGGAGATCCAGCAGGCGTTTGGGGACTACCAGCGGACGCAGTTCGGAGGCTGGCCGTGGGACCGCTCAGACCCCATCCATGGCTCAAGCCCGAACCGTTTTGCCCGTCATGCCAACGGAGAGGAAGAGCATCCCGCGTAAACCAACGCTCCCCGATTGCCTTTGCTGAGGCGGAGCGTTAGGCTGATGCCGTCTCACTTTTCCCTGTAAGGAATCCGCCTTCCTGACATCTCATCTTGCGAGGATAGCATGAGCAGTACCGACCTTGTTGTGGATCTTCCGGAAATCCGATTTGTGCTGAATGAGTGGCTGAAGGTCGCGAAACTCAGTGAGCAGGAACGCTTCCAGGCCTTTGATGCCGAGACCGTGGACCTGATGCTCCAGGAGGCCGCAACCTTTGCCACGGACGTGGTGGCGCCGACCCGGCAGGAAACCGACCGAAAGGGCGCGTGGATGGAAGACGGCCGCGTCAAGGTGGCAGAGTGCATGCGGGAGCCGTATCGGCAGGCCTACGAACTGGGCTGGGGCTCCATCACCAGCGACCCTGATTTCGGAGGACAGGGAGCTCCCTCTAGCCTGGGACTGGCGGTCAATGAAGGCCTGATCGGAGGCAACCAGGCGGTTTCGTCCTTCTTTGGCCTCACCGAAGGGTGCGCCCGGCTGATCCTTTCGTTTGGCACCGAAGAGCTGAAACGCAAGTACGTTCCGCACATGCTGTCCGGACGCTTCAACGGCACGATGTGCCTCAGTGAGCCGCAGGCGGGTTCAGACGTTGGGGCATCGACGACCCTGGCGGAGCCTCAGGACGACGGCACCTACCTCATCAAGGGGACCAAGGTGTGGATCTCCAACGGGGACAGCGACCTCGTGGAAAACACCGTGCATGCGGTGCTCGCACGGATCAAAGGGGCGGGTCCCGGAACCGGAGGCCTGAGCCTGTTTCTGGTGCCGCGGGTGCTGGTGGAGGACGATGGCTCGCTGGGAGCGCCGAACGACGTTGGGGTCGGTTCCATTGAGCACAAGATGGGCCTGCACGGAAGCCCCACCTGCGTGATGAACTTTGGGGAGCAAGGCACCTGCCGAGGGTGGCTGCTGGGGCGGGAACACAAGGGCATGTCTGAGATGTTTCAGATGATGAACGAGGCTCGGTTGGCCACATCGGCACTGGGACTCGGCTTGGCCAGCGCTGCTCATCAGAATGCCCTTTCGTATGCCAAGGAGCGGCTCCAGGGCGCCCACATCTCTCAGATGCGGAACCCGGAAGCTCCACGGGTGGCGATTGTGGAACACCCGGCTGTTCGCTTCAACCTCATGCAGATGCGAGCCCGGGTGGAGGCCATGCGGGCCCTGCTCTATGGAACCACCTTTGAGCTGGATCAGGCGCGCAGCGCAGCGACTCCGGAAGCCGCTCAGCCGCATCAGGACCTGGTGGAGCTGCTGACACCGATGTGCAAGGGCTTCTGCACCGAAACCGGCATTGAGACCATCAACATCGGCATTCAGGTCCTGGGAGGCGTGGGGTACACGCAGGACTTCCCGCTGGAGCAGCTCTTCCGGGATGCTCGGGTCACGGCCATCTACGAAGGCACCACGGACATTCAGGCCCTTGACCTCGTGGGGCGTAAGATGACCATGAACAACGGGGCGCTCTTCATGAACCTGCTCACCCGCTTCGGCGAGTTCATTGCTGAAAACCACTCGCACCCGCGACTGGGGCCGCTCTGCAAAACCTGGGAGGCCTCCTGCAGCAACCTTTCCGACTTGGCCTTGAGTGCGCAGAAGGTCATCCAGTCTCGGGGCATGGAAGGCGTTGCGCTGTACGCCACTCCGTTCCTGATGTTCACCTCGGCGGTCACGGCTTCCTGGTTCCTGCTTCAGCAGGGACGCATTGCTTCCGATCGGCTGGACGAGCTGGCGCAGGCCCAGGGCGCGGATCCGGACGATACGGCCTTCCTCCAGGAACACGAAGAGGCTCGCTTCTACCACTCCAAGCTCAAGACGGTTCGGTTCTTCCTGGAAGGCGTGGTGCCTCAGTTCGAGGCCTCCCTGACGGGCGCCAAGCACCATAACTACGACCCGCTGGACATCCTGCTCTAACTCTGAATCATCCGCCTTGGATCGCTTACGAAGGGAAGCACATGAATTATCAAGGAAAGGCGCTCCGCGTCACCCCACTCGAAAACGGACTGCTGGAACTCTGCTTTGACCTGCAGGGTGAGTCGGTCAACAAATTCAACCAGGCGACTTTGACGGAGCTCCGGGAGGTCGTTGAGCAACTGGCAGCGGCTTCAGACGTCCGGGGCGTGCTGGTGACCAGCGCCAAAGACGTCTTCATTGTGGGCGCTGACATCACGGAATTCCTGACGCATTTCCAGATGCCGCAGGCGGAGCTGCAGCAGTGGGTGATGAAGGCGCAGCAGGTGTTCACCGATTTTGAAAATCTGGAGGTCCCGACGGTCGTGGCCATCAACGGGTTCGCGCTCGGTGGTGGCTTCGAAATGGCCCTAGCTTGTTCCTACCGGGTGATGTCGTCTAAGGCAAAGGTGGGGCAGCCGGAAGTGAAGCTGGGCCTGATTCCCGGATTCGGCGGAACGTCGCGGCTGCCGCGACTGATTGGGGTGGACAATGCCCTCGAGTGGATGGCGGCTGGTGGCGACTACGCCGGTGAGGCCGCGCTGAAGCAGGGCGCCGTGGACGCCGTGGTGGAGCCCGATGAGGTCCGGACCGCGGCGCTTTCGCTGCTCACCCGTCTTGCGGATGGAGAGCTGGACTGGCAAGCCCGTCGCGAGAACCTCCGGGGGCCGCTGCAGCTCAATGAAAATGAAGGGCTGATGGCGTTTGAAACCGCCCGGGCCTTCATCGCATCCAAAGCCGGAAAGCACTACCCTGCTCCCCTCACGTTGGTGGGGGTGGTGCAGGCATGTGCCGGGATGAGCCTTCAGGACGCCTTGGCGGTGGAAGCCGAAGGGTTTGCTGAGTTGGCAAAAACTGAGGTGGCGACCTCGTTGGTGGGCATCTTCCTCGGTGATCAGCTGGTCAAGAAGCGGGCCAAGGGCTGGGCCAAACAGGGCAAGAAGGTGGAACGGACAGGTGTCTTGGGCGCCGGGATCATGGGCGGTGGGGTGGCCTACCAGAGTGCGTCCAAACGCATTCCGATTGTGATGAAGGACATTGCGCAAGGGCAGCTGGACTTGGGACTGCGGGAGGCTTCAAAGATTCTGCAAAAGGGCATTGACCGAGGCAAGACCACGCCTCAGAAAATGGCGGAAACCCTCACCCGCATCCTGCCCTCCCTGACCTATGAGCCTCTGAAGGATGTCGACCTGGTGGTGGAGGCCGTGGTGGAAAAAGAGGCCGTGAAGAAGCAGGTGTATCAGGAACTAGCGGAAGTACTGGGTCCGGAGGCCGTGATTGCTTCCAACACCTCAACGATCTCCATCTCTCGGCTTGCGGAAGGAGTCCCGAATCCGGAACGCTTCTGTGGAATGCACTTCTTCAACCCCGTCCACCGCATGCCACTGGTTGAGGTCATCCGTGGGGAGCAGACCAGTGATGCGGCTGTGGCCACGACCGTCGCCTACGCAACTGCCATGGGGAAGAGTCCGATTGTGGTCAACGACTGCCCGGGGTTTCTGGTCAACCGAGTCCTCTTTCCCTACTTTGCCGGCTTCAACAGCCTCATCCGAGACGGGGTTGACTTTGAACGCATCGACAAGGTGATGGAGAAGCAGTTTGGGTGGCCGATGGGGCCTGCGTTTCTGCTCGATGTGGTGGGCATTGACACCGCATGCCACGCAGAAGGGGTGATGGCGGAAGGCTTCCCAGACCGCATGCACTCCGAATCAGAGACGATTGCGCAGTTCATGTTCCGGCAGGGACGTTACGGACAGAAGAACAACCTGGGCTTCTACCACCACAGCACCGACAAAAAAGGAAAACCCGTGAAGGTCCGGGCAGAGGACGTGGACGCGGTGCTGGCGGAGTTCATTCAGGGCGATGGCTCCGGCATCAGCGATGCGGACATCATTGACCGCTTGATGCTGCCGATGCTCACCGAAAGCTCCCGGTGCCTGGAGGACAACATTGTGGAAACTCCCACAGAGGTGGACATGGGCCTAGTGTATGGCTTGGGCTTTCCGCCGTTCCGGGGGGGCATCTTCCGCTGGGCGGATGCTGTGGGAGCCGGAGAGCTGGTAAAGCGCCTAGAAGCACACGCTTCTTACGGAGCCCTGTATGCGCCCACGCAGCAGCTGGCTGACCTAGCA
>CBFIGY010000048.1:0-14112 GCA_965662235.1 uncultured bacterium | reverse complement strand
CAGCAGCTCTTCGCCAAGCACCTCAGGGTTCTTAGCTATCCACTCCTGTAAGTGCTCACGCTCACGAAACCCCAGCTCACTGAAAAGTCGCTCTTTAAGCTGGACGATGTCGTTGGTTTCACGGCTAATCTGGTACATATAGATTCCTTGGACAAAGATCTTACCTTGCGAGCAGAGAACGAGGCCCTGAAGGCTGAAATCGCATCGTGGATCACCTGCTGGCGTGCCCCTACGCAGCCTGCGGGGCTCCGATTGAGATCGAAGACAGAAATCATGCTGAAGAAGACAGGGGTTGCCGCACCGGGCAGCCCCCACAGAGAGGCCTGAAACCACTTCTCCATGAATACCTGCGCAACTGCTGGAGTAGCAATTTTGCTTCAAGCTACTCCCCCCAAAGTTCACCCTCAAGGCATTTAAAACAAAATATCAATAGATTAGGGCCCTCATTTGCGGTCAAAAATAGGGGGGATTCCCTGAGGGGTGGGGACTGAAAAATCAGGGACTTAGCTACCAGATGCGGGGATTTTGCGGTCGAAAATGAGCCCCTTTTCCATGACGTGCACTCAGATCTTCCCCGTCCTCTTCGCGACTTTGCCCGCGGCGCCTCCTTTGAGTCGCTGAACAGGGGGATGCTGGCCTATGGAGTAACGAGGGCGCACGAGAAGGAGCCGAGATCAGCCCGGAACGAGGAGCAGACCCAAAGAACCTGAGTTTCTGAATTGTACTGGGGAATTAAATGGTTGCGGGGACAGGATTTGAACCTGTGACCTTCGGGTTATGAGCCCGACGAGCTACCTGACTGCTCCACCCCGCGATCGGAAGGAATTGTGCCACGCCAACTGACGAGTTGGAGCGGGAAACCGGGCTCGAACCGGCGACCCTCAGCTTGGAAGGCTGATGCTCTACCAACTGAGCTACTCCCGCTGCACAAACCACTATTGTAAAAACTGAAGCGACAGAGTCAATGAAAAAATGCACAGGGGTTCATTAAGGGACCGGACCCCGCAGGCTTCCGGGGGCTGGCTCATTTTCTGCATTTCGGTGCGGAGAGGGAGCAGTCCTCTGCTCTTCACGATTAGGCAACTGGCGGACCATGTGCCGCCTCATAGGAGAACCGCTGCAATGAAACGTTTTTGGTCCCGGATTCTCGCAGGAGTCATCGGGCTGACGCTAGGGGCCTCGCTGGTCCACGCCCAAACCACCGGACACATGCTGGACCAGGTGGAGTATGTCGCTGGGCTCCCCAAGTCGTACCTGACCATCAAGGGGCAGTTTGACCCGGCGCTGTTTGAGCGCATCAGCATTGAAACCGATGATGCGTTTGAGCGGAGCGTCATCACCATTCCGCAGGCCTTTGTCAACAGTGTGATGCTTCCGGATCGGGAGTTTCAGGAGTTCCCCGCCGAGGGGCTGCTCCGGGAGTTTCAGATTCAGGAGAGCATTGACCGGACGGCAGAAGGGAGTCCGGAGTTCATTGTGAAGCTGGACCTGCTTTCCAACAAGGAGGCCACGGTTCGGGTGGATCCGGAACGCTCCAACGGTCAGCAGCTGGCCTTTGCCCTTGTTGAGGTTCCCCGCAAGACGCCGGACATTCCGGTGGCCAGTGAGGACAACTCCTTGGTGGAGCAGGGCTCGTTGCCCAGTATGGCGCAGCCGGGTCTGAGCGCCCGGGAGGCGGTGTTGCTGCACCCGGTGGCCGCGCTCTTTGCCTACCAGCAACCGCTGCAGCTGAACCTTTCCATCCTGAACGCGTCCCCGCACGTCAGCAGCGCTCAACGCCTGGCGATCCTCCTGGAACGGCAGCAGCGCCGTGCTCTGGAAGACCGGTTGGGCATGAAGCTGGAGATCCTCAACATCTCCTCGGTCCGGGAAGAGGTCAGCCTGATGAAGACCAAGATCTACTTCCGTCCGAACTTCCTCAAGGCCGCCCTAGCGCTCTCGGAGTTGATCCCCGGGGAGCAGGTGGTGGAACCCATGCCCTTGAGCCGGACCAACAAGATGGGCACCGATGTGGAAATTTATGTGGGAGAAAATTTTGAGTAAGCGATTTCTGATCTTGCTGGCACTCGGATGGGCTCTGGTTGGGTTCACCACCACCGCACTCGCCTTCCCTAAGTACACGAGTCGCGAAAACGCCATCCGCTTGGCCAATGTGCTGAACCGGGGGGAGTTCAAGACCTTCCGCGTCAACGCCGTCTTTGTCAAAAGCCGGACGGAGACCGAGTACTACCTTCAGGCCCTGCTGGACGATGGTTCCACCCGAGACTGGTTGATGGACCGGATTTATGAATGGACCCTCACCGATCAGCTCCGGCTTCCCGGGAACCAGGCCCTGATCTTCCCCTCCTCTGAAAGCACCGAGTTTGCGGTTCTCGACAAAAACGAGTTCCACAAGGAGGCGCTCCGGGCCAAGTTTTACACCAAGGTTTTTGATGAGCACGACATGCTCGAGGGACGCAGCGTCAAGCTGGCCATCAGCCGCTTCCGCCTGCTGCTTCCGGGAGAAGAAAGTCGCTTTGCCACGGACACTAACGGCAACCGTTACCGCTACGTCATTGAGTTGGAAAACGGCATGCGGGAGGTGCTCACGTACCCCATGGCCTACCGGCTTTTGCAAAACGGCGCCCTGAGCCCCGAGCCCCTGCCGGGGGACGTCATTCACAGCAAGACCTTCAAGGTCCGGGAGATGGTCGCCATCCCCCGCCAGACAGAAGATGAGCTGCGGAACATCTACCGCTTCGGCATTGAGGTCTTCTTTGACCGTCCCATGACGCTGACGCCGGACATGTTTCCGTTCCAGGTCGTTGAGCAGAGCATGCGGGATCCGGAGACCGGGATGCGTCGCAACCAGTTCTACGTCCAGGTCGTCATTCCGAACGCCGAAAAGCTCCGCGAAATCCCGGGCTTCCGGTCTTTGGAGTACCTCCGTTTTGTCGAGCTGGTGACCGATGTTGAGCACCAGAAGCGGGTGTTCCTGCGGGCGCAGATCAATCCAGACATCTTTGAGCTTCCGCCGTTTGTGGAAATCACCGACCGGAACTCCGTCATTGTGTCCTTCTACAGCGTCACCGACCAGAGTGTGGCGCGGCGACAGCAACTGCTCGATGCCCCCACTGCCCTCAACGTCCCCCGCTCGGTGATTCCCTCCAGTGGGGAGGAGAGCGAGTTTGAGCGCTTCTACCTGCAGGCGGTGGAGCAGATCCGGGCCGCCCAACGGCAGCAGGACGAGCACCTGAAGATCCAGACCTACATTTCGGCGCTGGAGACGCTGCAGGATGCCTCCCTGCGGGCCTCGAACGATGCCCAGCTTTCTCAGGCCCTCAAGCAGCGCGATGTTCTGCTGAAGGTGCTTCCGGGAATGGTTGTGGACAATGCCCAGCGGCAGATTCTGGAAAAAAGCCAGGACGGCATGCTGCCGGCAGACCTGAGCGCCGAGCTGACCCAACAGCTTCGCTTTGCTGAACGCTATGCCGGAGATGGGCAGATGGTCCGCAAAATCGAGACCCTCAAGAACATCCTCCGCTGAAGACCATGAGGAGGCATCAGGCCTCCTCTTCCCTCCCCAAGCAGGGGGCCCTCCGCCCCCTCATTTCCTCCCCCTTGAGACAAAAAGGCTTGTGTGATCCGGCAAGGCTGCTTATGGTAGGAAATTCTTCAACGTTTCTTGTGGAACCTTGCTCAACCTAGCCTGCTCTGCACCTTGCTGATTTTCGACTCTCATGTCGCGCTTGGCTCTCAGGGGCTTCTTGCTCCCCCTGAGCAACCCCTCCACCCCCTTTGACAACCCTCCGTCCCCCCAATTTCTCATGCTTCGGTTGCGTCCCTTCCTGACCCTATTCGCCCTTTTGACCCTGTCGCTGCTCTCAGCAGGTCCGGCAGGCGCCGCTCTTCCGGACGGCCTTTATGCGCGAATGGAAACCAGCAAAGGGGCCATTGTGCTCCGTTTGTTCTACCAGCAGACCCCCCAGACGGTCGCCAACTTTGTCGGCCTGGCCTCTGGAACCAAGGAGTGGCAGGACCCGATCACCAAGCAACCGAAGACCAGCAACTTCTACGATGGCCTCAGCTTCCACCGGGTCATTGACAACTTCATGATTCAGGGAGGCGACCCGCTCGGCACCGGCGCCGGAGGACCGGGGTATCAGTTTGCTGATGAAATTGTCCCGACGCTCAAGCACGACAAGCCCGGAACCCTTTCCATGGCCAACGCCGGCCCCAACACCAACGGAAGCCAGTTCTTCATCACCCACGTTCCCACCCCTTGGCTGGATGGCAAGCACTCCGTGTTCGGAGAGGTCGTCGAGGGCATGGACGTCGTGAACGCCATTGCCCAGGGTGATCTGATTGAGAAGGTTACCATTGAGGCCGTGGGCGCCGACGCTGAGGCGTTTGACCCGAAAGCCATTGAAGCCGACGCTGCCGCAGCGATGCGCAAGCTGGCAGAAAAGAACAAGAAGACGCTTCCGGAGGCCACCGGCAAGCTGGACCCCAAGAAAGTCCCGGAGTCCGGACAACCACAGGTGGATGAAGTGTCTCTGGAGCTGCTGGTCATTGCCTACCAGGGGTCTCGCTCTCCGCGCTCCAACCTTTACTACAACAAGGAAGAGGCGCAAAAGGTCGCCGCTCAGATCGCGGACCTTGCCCGTCGCGAAGGCGTCAACTTCGCTGAGCTGTCTCAGCAGCTGACAGACCTTCCGGAGCAGCCCAAGCTGCCGATGCTGGCCCGTCAGGACCCGCAGCTTCCAGAATTCTTCCAGCCGGTGTTCACCCTCAAGGAAGGTCAGATCAGTGACCCGGTGGACACGCCCTTTGGTTACATCGTCTTCCACCGTGTCCCGCTGGAGCTGATCACCGCCCGGCACATCCTCATTCAGTACCAAGGAGCCGCCCGCGCCACTCAGTCCCGCTCCCGGGATGAAGCTCTGGCTCTGGCCCAAGACCTGGCCAAACGTGCGCAGGGAGGAGAAAACTTTGAAGAGTTGGCCAAGAGCAACTCCGACGGCCCTTCGGCTCCGCAAGGTGGCATGCTCGGACGCTTCCCCCGTGGACAGATGGTTCCCGAGTTTGAAGCCGCCGCCTTCCTCCTGAAGCCCGGAGAGGTCAGTGGCGTGGTGGAAACTCCGTTTGGGTTTCATGTGATTCAGCGCGTCGAGTAACCTCTGGTCGGCAACGTCATGGACACTCCAGTCACGGCTGGCATCCTCATCATCGGCAACGAGGTCCTCTCCGGAAAGGTGGAGGACTGCAACTCGCCCTACCTCTGCAAGGAGCTGCGGTTCCTCGGTGTGGAGGTCCGGCGCATTGTGACGGTTCCAGACGAGGTGGAGGTGATTGCCGAGCACACCCGTGCTCTTTCCGATCACTGCGACTGGGTCTTCACCAGCGGGGGCATCGGACCGACCCACGACGACGTGACCATCGAAGGCGTTGCAGCCGCTCATGGCGCCCAGACGGTGGTGTCTGCGCAGATGGAAAGCCTGATCCGCAGCTACTACGGAGACCAGACCAACGCCGCCCACCTGCGGATGGCCCGCATTCCGGAAGGAGCCGAACTGCTGGAGTTGCCCTCAATGCGCTCCCCGCAGCTCCTGTTCCACAACATCTTTGTCTTCCCGGGGGTTCCGGAGTTGCTCAAGCAACGCTTTTCTGTCCTCAAGGAACGCTTCCGGACCGACCCCATTCACCTCAAGCAGCTCTTCCTGAATGTGGAGGAAGGCCGCGTTGCCGACACCCTAGACGCCTTGGTTGCCGCCTACCCCAGCCTGATGCTGGGCTCCTACCCGGCCCTTTGGAATAAAGAGTACTCCCTTAAACTGACCCTGGAATCCCGCAGTTTGGACGAACTGGAAGAAGCCACCACCCGACTCACGGAACAGCTTCCCTCCGGCTGCCTGTTGCGGGTGGAATCGTAGACCATCATGAACCTAAACGCACTCGCTGAGCAGTTTCGCGGACGCGGCCCCCTCCTGCACGTTGTTCTCGACGGATGGGGCGTGGGACGCGAGGACGGCTTCAACGCCATCCACCGCGCCAACCTTCCCCACTGGACCCAACTGGCCCACAACTTTCCCTACACGCAGCTCTGGACTCATGGTCCTTACGTTGGCCTTCCCGGAGAGAAGGACCTGGGTGGCTCTGAAGTGGGGCACATGACCATGGGTGCCGGTGAGGTCAAGGAGCAAGGGCCGACGCTGATTCAGAAGCTCATCCGTTCCGGGGAGTTCTTCGAAAACGAAGTCCTGGTTCAGCTGACCCGGAACTGTGTTGAGAACGACGTTCCGCTGCACCTGATTGGCCTCCTGTCTGACGGCAACATTCACAGTCACATCGATCACACCATTGCGCTGATTGAGCACGCCTTCCGGGCAGGAATCCGACGCTGCTACGTCCACGCCCTCCTTGATGGACGAGACGTTCCCGTTCAGTCCGCCACCGATTACACGGAGCGGCTGGAGCAGGTCTTCCACCAGCTCAAGGAGCAACGTCCGGAGCTCGACTACGCCTTTGCCAGTGGCGGAGGACGCGAGGTCATTACCATGGACCGGGATCAGAACTGGGCCAAGGTTGAGGCCGGCTGGAAGGTCCACGTGCTTGGTGAGTCCGAAAACCAGTTTCCGAGCATTGGAGACGCCATTGCCTTCTTCCGGGAGCAGCAACCGGACCTGGTGGATCAGGACCTTCCGGAGTTTGTGATCACCCGAGAGGGACGCCCCGTCGGGCCCATTGAGTCTGGGCACTCCGTCATCTTTACCAACTTCCGGGCCGACCGGGCCATTGAGTTTGCAGAGGCGCTGCTGAAGGACGACTTTACCGGCTTCGAACGCACCCGCCCAGATGTCCTGTTTGCAGGCATGTCCCAGTACGACCAGGACAACGCTTTTCCCAAGGACTACCTCGTTGGTACAGCCTCTGTGGAGAATCCCTTCGGTCGCCGCATCCTAGAACGGGGGCTCAAGCAGTTCCGCCTGACCGAGACGCAGAAGTTTGCGCACGTGACCTTTTTCTACAACGGCGGACGCCGGGAACCGCTGGATCCGGCCCTGGAGGAGTATCACCTCATTGAGTCCGACCGCGTCCGTTCCTTTTCTGAGAAGCCGGCCATGAAAGCCCGGGAGATCACAGAAAAGGGCATCGCGTTGCTGAACTCCAAGGAGTATCCATTTGGGCTCATCAACTTTGCCAACCCGGACATGGTTGGGCATTCCGGAGACCTTGATGCGGCCACAACCGCTGTTGAAGTGGTGGACGAGTGCCTTGGCAAACTCATGGAGACCGTCCGGGACCTGAACGGTCTGATGCTGGTGACCGCGGACCATGGCAACGCGGATGAGATGAAGGTCAAGAACAAGAAAGGCGCCTGGGAGCCGAGCACCAAGCACTCTCTGAATCCGGTGCCTCTGGTGATCTTTGATCCGCAGTATGACGGATCGTGGAAGCTCAAGCCCTATGGTCCAGAGCACAACAACAACCTGAGTCACGTGGTGGCCACCGAGTTTGTCTTGCTCGGACAGGCCATCCCGGACGACGTTGCACCGCCGCTGTTTGCGGACTGACTCGTCAGCCCCAGGCTGGCATCCTTCGCACAGGCTCCTGGGGAGGAAGCCTGTGGGACCTGCCTTGCAGGTCAAACCCTGACTGACCCATTACCTCTTCTACTTCTCATGGCCAACATCACCTGCATCGGTGCTGGATACGTTGGTGGCCCCACCATGGCCGCCATTGCGAAGCACTGTCCCGAACACACCATCACGGTGGTCGACCTGAACCAGGCCCGCATCGACCGCTGGAACACCGACGACCTCCCCATCTATGAGCCCGGACTGCTGGAAGTGGTTCAGGAAGCCCGAGGCCGGAACCTCTTCTTCAGCACCGACATTCCTCAAGCCATTGCAGAGGCAGACATCCTGTTTGTCTCCGTCAACACCCCGACCAAGGAGTTTGGCGAAGGCGCTGGAAAGGCCGCCGATTTACAGTATTGGGAAAAAACTGCTCGGGACATCCTCCAGCATGCTCGCCGACCTGAGGTGGTGGTGGTGGAAAAGAGCACCCTCCCTGTCCGGACCGCTGAAGCAATGGCGCAGATCCTGAAATCCGGAAGCAGCACCACACGCTTTGACGTCGTCTCCAACCCCGAATTCCTCGCAGAAGGCACCGCGATGGCAGACCTTGCGAATCCGGACCGCGTGCTCATCGGAGGCACCGAAACCGACTCCGGACGCCAGGCGGCAGAGACGATCGCGGACCTTTATGCCCACTGGGTGCCACGTGAGCGCATCCTCCTGACCAACGTCTGGAGCAGCGAGCTCTCCAAGCTAGTGGCAAACGCCATGCTCGCGCAGCGGATTTCTTCCATCAATTCCATTTCCGCCCTCTGTGAGCGGACCGAAGCAAACGTCTCTGAGATCTCCCGGGCCATCGGAGCCGACTCGCGGATCGGTGCGAAGTTCCTTGAGGCCAGCGTGGGATTTGGCGGTTCCTGCTTCCGGAAGGACATCCTTCACCTTTCCTACCTCTGTGAGTTTTACGGACTCCCCGAGGTCGCAGACTACTGGGCCAGCGTGGTTCGGATCAACGAGTGGCAGACCGACCGGTTCTTCCAGAAAATCCTCCATGAGCAGTTCAACACCCTCGCCGGCAAGAAGGTCGCGGTGCTGGGGTTCGCCTTTAAGCCCGACACGGGAGACACCCGTGACTCACCGGCCATCCCGCTCTGTCACAAGCTGCTCGGTGAGCACGCAGTGGTCCGGATTCACGACCCGAAGGCGCAGGAGCATGCTCAGGAAGACCTTGCCACCATGCACGGCGACATTGCTTTTTGCGACGACGTCTATGACGCCTGCGAAGGAGCCGCCGCCCTTGCCCTGGTGACCCAGTGGCAGGAGTACCGGAACCTGGACTTTGCGCGCATTCTGGAAAAGATGACGCATCCGGCGTTTGTGTTTGATGGACGAAACCACTTGGACCATCAAGCCCTGTTTGAGATGGGCTTCAACGTGTTCCCTTTGGGAAAGTCACCGCTGAAGCATTTTTAACCTGAGCGGGCTCTGCCCGCTTGCAACACTCCTCCTCTTGAATCCATGAGCACGTTCGAAGAGAACCTCAAAACGATCCCGGAAGCCTCCAACGTCGTCCTGCTGCGCGTTTATGACAAGGACGAGCTGGTTGCCCTGTTGCCTAACCTTCCGGGGCGGTGCGGCCCCCTGCGGGTCTTTCACCACCTGGCAGATGCTCAGGGACGTTTTGACTTCACGGCCGCCCAAGAGGCACTCCGGATCTTTGGCGAGTACGTTGAGAGCGCTCGTCAGCACCCGGGACGGCACCAAAAGATTGAGATGCTGCTGGGGCTCCGCAACACCGAAGCCCTCCGGGTGGAGCGGGTGGAGAGCTCCTTTCCCAACCTGCTCGAGGTCATTTCTCAGCGGAAGGCGTCCCGGGAGGAGTGTGACGCGTTCATCGAGTTCCTCAATGAAGGAAAGGTCCGTGCCGCAGAGAAGGTGAAGGGGGTTTGGGAGCCGCAGACTTACACCATTGACGGCGTCCTCAACTACTTTGGCACTCACCCCAATGAGGTTCTGGAAGGCGGGTACTACGACAAGATTCCGCTGAAGACCGCCAACTACACCGCAGAGATGTTTGAACAAGGCGGGGTCCGC
This sequence comes from uncultured bacterium, assembly GCA_965662235.1. Classification (GTDB taxonomy): domain Bacteria; phylum SAR324; class SAR324; order SAR324; family NAC60-12; genus JAYPUA01. The sequence goes on along the minus strand of CBFIGY010000048.1, from coordinate 4,459 downwards.
TACGCACCCGGCGCTGTGGTCCGGACCGGAGCCTACATTGGTCCGCAGACGGTGGTGATGAACCAGGCCTTTGTCAACATCGGCGCCTACATTGCCGGTGGCGGCTGCATGATCGACGGTGGCACCCGTGTCGCGTCCTGTGCGCAGATTGGCAAAGGGGTCAAGTTCGGAGCCGGTTCCGGCATCGAAGGCATCCTGGAGCCTGCCGGACGCTTGGCGTCAATTGTGGAAGATCACGCAAAGATCGGCGCCATGTGCGAGGTCTGCGGCATCATCGGAGAGGGCTCCATTGTTGCCAGTGGCGTGGTCATGGCTTCAGGAAAGCGGATCTTTGACGAGGACACCGGCGAGCTGGTGACGCCACTGGAGTGTGTGGTTGGTGACGAAACCTTCCTCATTCCGGTCATTCCGCCCTACCGTCTGGCTGTTGGGGGAACCCTGCCCAGCAAAACGGGATCGCACCACACGGATGCCATCATCCTCAAATCCGGAGACCTCCGTGACTCCGCGACCCTGCGGCACTTCAAGAAGCAGGGCATTCTATACGGTTGAGGAGACGGGTTCAGTGAAGCACGTGATCCGGACACAAGGAGAGGCATGACAGCGTTGCTGGAGCGCGCACGGGAGACCCTCCGTATTGAAATGGAAGGCCTGCAGGAGCTATCGAACCGGCTTGGAGAGGAGCTGGAGCAGGCCATCGACATTCTGTTTCAGTGCTCAGGGAAGGTCATTTTGACCGGACTGGGGAAGAGTGGCCTTGTTGCTCAAAAGATTGCCGCAACGCTGAGCAGCACCGGAACGCCGGCGCTGTTCCTCCATGCTGCCGACAGCGCGCACGGAGACCTCGGCATCATCCGGCGCCATGACGTCGTCCTCGCGTTCTCCTACAGCGGAGAAACCGCAGAGGTGGTGCAGATGGTGGGACACATTCAGGCCTACGGAGTTCCCTTGATTGCCATCACCGGCAATCCGGAATCGACCCTAGCCCGAGGAGCCACCGTTCACCTGAACGTCGCTGTCAGTCGAGAAGCCTGCCCCCTCAACCTCGCTCCGACGGCCAGCAGCACCACGACCTTGGCACTCGGAGACGCCTTGGCCATGTGCCTGCTCGAGAAACGACGTTTCCGGGCAGAAGACTTTGCTCTCTTTCACCCTGGAGGCAGCCTGGGCCGGAAGCTGACCATCCGGGTTCAGGACGTCATGACCCAAGGCGAACACCTTCCCACAGTCCTGGAATCGCACTCCATGCGAGAAGCAATGAGGGTGCTTTCTGAGAAGAATTTGGGCATTGTCGTTGCTTTAAATGCCGAGGGACAGGCAACCGGTGTTTTTACCACCGGAGACCTGATGCGCTTGGTTGAGACCCAAAAAGATTTTCTCGACTTGCCGCTTGCCCAGTTTATGTCGCACAATCCCAAGCTGATTGCGCCAGACGAATTGGCGGCGAAGGCGTTGCACCTGATGGAGACCCACTCCATCACCTGTCTGGTGGTCGCCAACGAGCAACGCTGCCCGTTAGGCATTGTGCAGATTTATCCCATTCTACGGGCCGGGGTTTACTGAGCCCTGCTCCCCAAAGTTGACCGGAGGAATGATGTCGAAATTGGTAATGGCCTTGGACCAAGGGACCACAAGCTCCCGGACCATCCTTTTTCGGGAAGACGGAAGCATTGCGGCCATGGCAGGCATGCCAGTCGCGTGTCATTACCCCCAGTCCGGATGGGTGGAGCAGGATCCGGAAGCGATTTGGGAGAGCCAGCGCCAAACGATGCAGTCGGCACTGGAGCAAGCCGGAGTGACGCTCGCAGACGTTGCCGCCATCGGCATCACCAACCAGCGTGAAAGCACCATCGCCTGGAACCGGGAGACTGGACAGGCCCTGGGCCCTGCGATCAACTGGCAGTGCCGACGCACCGCTGCCTTCTGTGATGAGCTGAAGGCTGAAGGGTTTGACGCGGTGCTCCGGCAAAAAACGGGACTGGTCACGGATGCTTACTTCTCCGGAACCAAAATGCGCTGGATCCTCCAGAACATCCCAGAAGCACAAGAGTGTGCTCAGGCCGGACAGCTGTGTTTTGGAACCATTGACTCCTGGCTGATCTGGAAGCTTACCGGCGGAAAGCAGCACCTCTGTGACATCACCAACGCCTCCCGGACCCTCGTTTACGACATCCACCAGTGCGCTTGGGATGATGAAATCCTCGCACGTTTTGGCATTCCCCGGGAAACGCTCCCGGAGGTTCGGCCGTCCAGTGGCGTTCTTGCAGAGGTCGACCCCAGCCTGTTCGGCAGCTCGGCTCCAATTGCCGGCATTGCCGGAGACCAGCAGGCCGCTTTGTTTGGGCAGGCGTGTTTCACTCCCGGGATGGCCAAGAATACCTATGGCACAGGCTGCTTCATGATGCTGAACACCGGAAGTGAACCGGTGGCTTCCCAGCAAGGGCTCCTGACCACCATCGGGTGGCAGATTGGAGACGAGGTGACCTACGCGTTGGAAGGGTCCGTGTTCATTGCCGGAGCCCTGATGCAGTGGCTTCGCGATGGTTTGGGACTGTTTGCCGATGCTGCAGAGACAGAAGCAATGGCCCTGTCCGTTGCCGACTCCGGAGGCGTTTTTGTCGTGCCCGCGTTTGTCGGGCTGGGAGCGCCTCACTGGGACCCGTATGCTCGAGGAACCATCGTTGGACTCACCCGAGACACTAACCGAAACCACCTGGTACGAGCGGGATTGGAGGCCATTGCCTTTCAGTCCGCCGAAATCCTGCAGGGGATGGCAGAAGACACCGGGTTGACGCTCCAGGAACTTCGGATTGACGGAGGCGCTTCCGCCAACGGCTTCCTTTGCCAATTTCAGTCAGACCTCCTAGGCTTGGCGGTGACTCGTCCCAAAATCATTGAAACCACCGCAATGGGAGCGGCGTTTCTTGCAGGACTAGGGGTGGGTGTCTGGCAAAGTACCGATGAGATTCAGGCCCTGTGGGCAGAGGATCGCCGGTTCCATCCTGAACTTCCTCCGGAGCAGGCCCAAACTCGGTTGGACGAGTGGTCCCGAGCCGTGGGACGCTCCAAGGGCTGGCTGGCTCCGTAAGCAGGACATCTGCTGCATTTCACTGAAACGTTTTTCCTTTTTCTAAAACGCTCATGACGCGTAAGGGAATCATTCTCGCAGGGGGATCCGGGACTCGGCTTTATCCTGCGACCCAAGCGATTTCCAAGCAGCTGCTTCCGATCTATGATAAGCCGATGGTGTATTACCCATTGGCGACTCTGATGCTCGCAGGCATCCGGGAGGTGCTGATCATCAGTACGCCGCAGGACACGCCTCGCTTTTCTGAGCTACTGGGAGACGGAAGCCAGTGGGGCATGCAGCTAAGCTACGCTGTGCAGCCGTCACCTGATGGTTTGGCCCAAGCGTTTTTGATCGGAGAAGCCTTTCTTGCCGGAAGTCCGTGCACCCTGATTCTGGGAGATAATCTTTTTTACGGACACGACTGGATCAAGCTGTTGAGGCAAGCCTCTTCACGTGAGCGAGGAGCGACCGTTTTTGCCCATCATGTACATGATCCTCAGCGCTACGGAATTGTTGAGTTTGATGCTAACTTCCGAGCAATTAGTTTGGAAGAAAAACCGGCTCACCCGAAAAGCTCTTATGCGGTCACCGGGCTCTACTTTTATGATGAGCAGGTTTGTGAACTGGCCAAGCGGGTCCGTCCTTCTGCTCGAGGTGAGTTAGAAATTACAGACTTGAATCAGTTGTACTTGGCGCAGAACCAGCTTCAGGTGGAGCGAATGGGGCGAGGTTACGTCTGGCTGGACACCGGAACGCATGACAGCCTCCTTGAGGCTTCCAGTTACGTTGCGACTCTACAGAAACGTCAAGGCCTGATGATTTCTTGTCCGGAGGAGATTGCCTACCGCAATGGTTGGGTTAATGCTTCAGAACTTCAGAGCCTTGCAGCACCGCTCGCTAAAACGGCTTATGGCCGGTACCTCCTTGAACTGGTTGAGAAGTAGTGGGTCTGACGGTTACCTCAACTGAGCTTCCGGAGGTGAAGCTCCTGACGCCCCAAGTGTTTGAAGATGAGCGAGGTTTCTTCTTTGAGAGCTTCAACCAGCGTGACTTTGAAGAAGCACTTGGCGTCCGCTATACATTTGTCCAAGACAACCATAGCCGTTCGAAAAAGGGAGTCCTCCGAGGGCTGCACTTTCAGGTTCAGCAGCCCCAGGGCAAACTCATTCGGGTGATTTCCGGAGAGATTTTCGACGTTGCCGTGGACATCCGACGTAACTCCCCGCACTTTGGTAAGTGGACTGGACACGTTCTTTCTGAAACCAACCGTCAGCAGTTATGGATCCCCCCAGGGTTTGCGCATGGTTTCCTTGTGGTGTCTAATGCTGCGGAGGTTCTTTATAAAACAACCGATTACTGGTCTCCTAAGCATGAACGGACCCTGCAGTG
>CBFIGY010000047.1:0-17643 GCA_965662235.1 uncultured bacterium | reverse complement strand
GGGGAACGTCACCACTGAAGATCGCTTGGGTTGCTTGAAGATTTCAAACCCCTCTTCAAGGCAATGTCAGGCACATTGAACCTCGCAAACGCCAGTCTGGCGCCCGTTACCGCGTCAAAGTCACTGTCCGCGGATACCTACCCAAACAAAGACCTTTTCCAGCAAAGCCCAAGCGAAAGCATGGGGGAAGCTCTCCGACCATCAGGTTTCCGATTGTCCGGAACTCCCCCGACCCATTTTCATCTTCGCAGTAAAGCTCAACGGAAAATTTTTCCGTAAAATAAATTTATAATGACAACTAGATTCAGTCCCACGGACAATCCAGACTTGCCCGTCCCCTGAGAATATGGCAAGGTTCAGCCCTTGTTTTTTTCCTCGACTCCCTGACAGTGGGAGAGGCGGACCTTCAGGTCGAAGGGGTCCCGGTCCTCCTCGATCCAGAGGAAGTGAACGTCGCGTCCCCATCCTGACACCACCCTTACAACAACTGGCACGGCTTATATGTCCAAGCTCACGTCTTTCTCGCAAACCTTCATGCTCAGCCTGCTCCTTGCTCAGGTCGTTCAGGCGCAAGAGCCGCCCGCCTTCTCCATTGAGGACCTGGAAGCACAGGCGGTCCAGGAAGCCCAGCAAGGAGGCTACTGGGAAGGTTATCAGCAGCAGATGAAGTCCGCCTTTGCCCAGGTGCAGGCCTTTGAGCAAAAGCAGGCCCGAACCGCGCTGAAGGCAGAGGCCTGGGGGAGGTTTCTCAGCGCTTTTGCAGAAGACAATCCGTACTCGCTGGAAGACGAAGACCTGAGGACTCAGGCGCAGGAGCGTTTCGAGTCGTGGGACGGCGGAGCGGAGAACGCCTCCGGAGCTTCAGTAGCACCTTCCTCAGCTCAGCCGTCCGTGGCAGCGGCAGCTTCAGCGGCAGAGCCCGCTGCTGAAACCACGGCTTCCGGATTGGGAGCCGAGTGGCTGGAGCCCAACACGGGGTTGACGTTTGTCCGGATTCCTGGGGGTACTTTCGAGATGGGGGATGTTTCCAAATCTGGGGGACCTCAGGAACGTCCCAGCCGGCAGGTCACGCTGGGGGATTACTGGCTTTCCACCACGGAGGTCACTCAGGCTCAGTGGGAGAAGATCATGGAGCAAGAGGCCAAGGTCATGGCTCCGGTTTTCCGAGGCCCGGACCTTCCGGTGATGCTGGTGAGTTGGGAGGACACCCAGGTCTTCATGCAGCGCCTGCAGGAATCTCATCAGGGGCAACACGCCTTTCGTCTGCCCACGGAAGCAGAGTGGGAGTACGCCTGCCGTGAGGGGGGAAAGAGCGTGCGCTATGGCACCGGAAAGGACCGGCTCACCCAGCAGGAGGCTCAGTATGGCGGCAAGATGAAGACCTCTCCCGTCGGTAGCTTTGCCCCCAACGCGCTCGGGCTGTATGACATGACCGGGAACCTCTGGGAGTGGACCTATGACGGCATCACCTCCGGATGGGGCTACAAGATGGTTCTGGACCGTACGGACAATCCCCTGATCGAGGATTTTCCGGGAATGCGCTACGGAAGAGGGGGAAGCTGGATGACGAAGGATGGCCGCACCAGCCTGCTCCGCTGCACCGGACGTCGTCAGTTCGGAGCGAAGGACCCCAGCACAACCGGAGGCTTCCGGGTGGCCATTCCGGGTCCGGAGTCAGCACGACCGTAAGGCGAAAAAGAGAACCTTCCTCCTAAGAACGCGGCTGCTTCAGCTCACTCAATTTTTCAGTGTGTTCCGGCCCCAGGCCACAGCAGCCGCCGAAGACGGAACAGCCCTGGGCCTGCCAGTGCTCGGCCAGGCGGAGCAGTGGTTCCGGGGCAATGATGGCCTCAAATTGCCAGTTCGGCGCCACAAAAAATCCGCTGTCGGGATAGGCCACCAAGATTCCGTTGTGATGCGCTTTGATGAGGCTCAGGGCCGCAGCAATCGCATCCACGGAAGTGTGCATGATGCCCAGTCCTTCAAAGCCGTAGGACGCGGCCATCTTCACCAGATCCTCAAAGGAAACCGAAGGGTCGTGCCACGACGTCAATGCTCCGTCAGGAGTCGCTCTTTTTGCCGCCAGCCCACACCAAACGGGCAGTTTTGACGACTGCGCACACTCAAATAGCGGGATCATCCGAGCAGGAAGGGACATCATTTCCAGCAGCAGCAGGTCCACGCCACCCGCCTCAAACAAATCGATCATCTCCTGATAACAGGACGTCAGCTGATGATCGGGGATCGGAGGTTGCTGGAACGCCCCTTCCGCGCCATCAACAAACGGGATGACGTGCGAAAGCGATCCGGCGACAGCCACCGATGCCTGCGCCCGCGCCTTGGCCTCAAACGCCGCCGCCAGGTTCTGTTCATTGATGTGCTGAACCTGCGCTCCCAACCCGGCCGGCTCCAGCATCAGCCGGGAACTCGCGTAGCTGTTCACCGTAATGACATCGGCCCCTGCCTCAATGTAGGCCAGGTGCGTTTCCACCAAGGTGTCATAGGAGTCAATGGAGGCACAGCCCGACCACTGCCCCTGACGCATTTTTGCGCCACGCCGCTCCAGCTCCGTCGAGACGCCGCTGTCCAGAATGATGGGAATTCCTTGGTGGTACTGCGCCACCAACGCTTCGTACTGCTCGGACATGGTTTTCCTCCCCGTTGAATCAATTTGATGAAGCGTTACTCTGGCAGAGTGGGCAGCTCCAGAAAGAAGCAAGCCCCTGAGCGGTCGGTCCGGTTTTCCGCCCAGATCCGCCCCCCGTGTTCTTCAATGATCCGCTGACTCATGGACAACCCTAGGCCGGTTCCATGTTGCCCCAGCTTGGTGGAAAACAGGGGTTCAAAGAGTCGGGCCAGCTGCTCCTCGGCAATGCCCACCCCCGGGTCCTCCACCCGGAGGCGTACCCACCCGGGCTCGCCGGACTCCAGCACAAGGTGCAGGGTCTCCAGAGCATTCGGACCCGGTTCCTGCGCCCGGCGGGCTTCCACCGCCTCCTTGGCATTCACCACCAGGTTCTGAACCACCAGCGTCAGCTCAATGTCCTTTGCATAAACCGAAGGCTCCTGACCCGGGAGTGCCTCCCACGGATTGGTAAACACAGGCTCTAGGTTGTTTCCGCCCAAAAGGCTGTGCGACAGCTGCAGGGTCTGCTGCACCACCTTGGACATCCGTACCGCCTGAGGCGTGACCTGCGGACGGACCAAGGAGAGGGAACGGTCAATGATGGCCGCAGCATGCCGCACCGCTTCCTGCGCGCTTTCTAGGTGCTCCTTTTGGTCACCAAAGCGCTTGTTGGAAAGCGACCGCTCCAGCATTCCCAACCGGATCTCCAGCACCGTGAGGGGCTGCCGCATGTCGTGGGTGATCTCTGCCGCCAGCTGGCCAATCGCTGAGAGCCGCTCCGTACGCCGCATGATCTCCTGATTCTGCAGCTGCTGGGTGATGTCCTGGCTGACCCCCAGAATCAAGGGGCGCCCCTGCCCCGGATAGAAACGCTGGTACGAGCGGATGAAACGGTGGTTTCCTGTTGAAGAGACCACCTCCAGCTCCACTTCTGCCATCCCGGACCGGAGGGAATCCTCTCGGCTCTGCAGCACCTTCTCAGCTGACTCCGGAGTCAGCCGACTGAGGACAGCATCGGAGTCAAACCACGCCGGTCCCCGCACCTCAAAGATATCCCGCTGCACTTCGTCCATCCAGGTTTGGTTGGTGGCCGGGTCTCGTTTGAAGTACCCCACCTGAGCCGCCTCATTGGCAATCCGGTGCAGCTGCAGTTCTTCCCACAGATCCTGCCGCTGACGTTCCTGGTCGGTGACATCCTGCACCGCGCCAATAAGCCTCTGGCGCCCTTTGAAGTCGAGGTGACTCACATACCCCCGGATCCAGCGTTCCGACTGATCGGGCAACTGCAGTCGATAGAGGCGCGTGTGGCTCCCTCCCTTGCGTGCCTTCTGGTCCACCTCCCACGCGACAGGTTCCTGAAAGGCCTGGTCCTCAGGGTGCAGGCGCCGGAGGAAGGCGTCAAAGCAAGGAACCTCCTCCTTGCCCAACTGCATCATCTTCTGGTACCCGTCGCTCCACCAGTTTCCAGAACCGGCCTGCAGGTCTTCCGACCAAAAGCCCAGCTGCCCGACTTCTGCAGCAGCATTGATCAGCGCCAGTTGCTCCTCCATCTTATCGCGGAGCCGCACCTCGGCGGTCACGTCTAGGGTGGTTCCCAGCACCAGCCAACTTTCTCCAAACTGCACCAACCGAGAGAAGTCCCGGAAGACCCGCTGGGTGCCGCTGGGCAGATCCACCCGATACTCCAACGTGTGCACGCCCTCTTGAATGGCCAGCCGCATCTCTCGTGACACCCGGTCCCGGTCCTCCGGATGGACACGGGCCAGGAAAATCGCAGGGGTGACCTCGGTGCCGGGCTCCACTTCAAACAGCTCATAGTGCAGATCATCCCACCACGCTTCATCGGTGCCCAGCTTCCAGCTCCAGTAGCAAAGGTGAATGCCCTCGCTGGCCAGGTTCCGGAGCTCCTTCTCACGCTGCAGGGAGCGCTTGACCTGCTCCTGCTCCGTAATGTCCTGCACCACCCCAATCAGGCGCCGGACGCCGTGGCGTTCATAGAAGCCCACCGAGTCCCGGACCAGGCGTTCGGTTCCATCGGGAAGCCGCAGCTCAAAGATGTCATTGTGAGCGTGTCCCGCCCGGGCCTGCTGGTCGTTGTGCTCAATGCGCTGCAGCTGCTGAGGAAAGTCTGGATGAAGCCGCGATTTGTAGGTTTCAAAGCCTGTTGGCTCGTCGGCTCCCACCTGAAACAGGCGCCGCATGTTGACATCCCAGTGTTCCTGTCCGGGCTCGGTTTCATACCAAAATCCCACCTGGGCCAGCTCAGAGGCCATGCGCATCCACTCCAGTTGTTCCTGATGCATCTCCTGAATGAGGTGGTCTTCGGTGACATCCTGTGTGGAACCCAGCACCAGCCACTCGCCGCCAACCTGGAAGTAACCCGCGTGGCTGCGGACGACCCTTCGGGTGCCACTGGGCAGGTTCAGCTCATACTCAATGGTGGAGCGTCCGTGTTGAATCGGTTCCCGCTTGGCGGCTTCTAGGCGGGCGTGATCTTCAGGATAAATGCGGCTCATGAACAGGTACTGATCCACTGATGCCTCACGGGGAATCTCGTAGAGGTCAAAGTGATACGGATCCCACCACACCTCATCCGTCCGGGGGTTCCACCACCATGAGCAAGTCCGGGCGTTCTCGTTGGCCAGGTTCCGGAGCTGAATCTCCCGCTCCAGGCTTTCGCGGTTCTGCACCTCCTGCGTGATGTCCTGGCTGGTCCCCAAGACGAGCCACTCGCTGCCGATTTTCAGGTAGCGGGACTGATCCCGAACCACCCGACGGGTCCCGCTCGGCAGCACCAGCTCATACTCAATCGTGTGTTCCCGGATGTCTGAAGTCAGGAACGCAGCCTCCGACTGCCGAATCGCCTCTTGGTCCTCTGGAGCCACGCGGCTGAGAAAGAGCTCCGGCGTCACCGGAGTTCCTCGCGGAATCTCGTAGAGGTCAAAGTGAAAGTCATCCCACCACACGGCACCTGTTTCCGGGTTCCAGGACCACGAGCAGATGCCTGAGTTTGAATTCGCCAGTGCCCGGAGCTCCAGCTCCCGTTCAAGCTGCTCCTGCTTAACGACGTCAGCCGTGATGTCCTGACTGGCTCCCAGCAGCAGCCACTCCCCTTCCACCTCCACGTACCGGGCGGTTTCCCGAATCACTCTGCGGGTGCCGCTGGGCAGCTCCAGTTCAAACTCAAACTGCTGGGCTCCTTCGGTGAGCGCTTCACGCATCAGCAGCCTCACTCGCTCACGATCCTTTGGGTGAACGCGTTTCAGGAAGCGCTCCGGACTGGGTTGGCTTGAATCAATCTCAAACAGCTGATTGAAGGCTTCATCATTCCACCCATCCTGTTGACGGGGATTCCAGGACCAGCAGCCGAGCCGGGCGCTGTCGCCAGCAATGGAGAGAAGTGCAGTTTCCCGTTGAGACGCGTGGGGGCGTGGAGGCTCTGGTGCCACCGCCTCTTCATCCAGCGAGCCCACCAGCCAGCAGCGTCCTCCCAGCTCCGCCTGCTGAGCGGTTCCGCAAAGCTCCAGGACACGTCCGTGCGGGTCTTGCAAGCGCAGCAGAGAGGACGACAACGTTCCCTCGGTGTCCGGGGTTCCGGAGGGGGTTTCGAGCGAGGCTTCCGGCGCGTGGAGGGTGTACTGGCCCTGCAGCTCTGCCACAGGAATCCGCAGCCGCTGCGCCACTGCAGGGTTCGCATACACCACAAGGCCGTCTGCCGGCTCCGCCACCACAATTGGTACCGGAGACGCGTCCAGCCCCTTCAGGAGCAGATCGCTCGTGAGAAACGTGGTGGAGGCCTCTTTGTGGGAAGGAGAAGAGTCGGCCCTTTTCTTCAGGGACTCGGAAAGCATGAGCGCGTGGAGGCTGGAGGAATAAGAGGAGAACTCAGGAACCTGCAATTCTGAAGTGCGAATGTACCCCCTCTCTTTTTCAAACTCAAACCCGAAGCGTTCAAGAGGCGGGTCCGGACGAGTCTGACTTGCAGTCCTGCGCAGGTGCGCGTACGCTCCGGATCCAGCTGTCCGGCAGGGGGCACCTGCCGGCAGCAGGTGATTGGACCGGGCCCTTGGGAAGGTGGTGCTTCCGGAGGCTGCTCGGCCTGTTCTGACTCAAGGAGGTTGTTCATGTACAGCAAGCACGCCCTCCGGGCCCTCGGCATTCACGAGGCGCTCCCGGAACCGTATCGCCTTTCCCTTGAGGAGAAGGGCTTCTTTGTGGTGGAAGACGCGCTCTCGGCAGACGCCTGCGCAGTCATGGCAGCAGAGTTCGACCGGCTTCATGCCCTAGAGGGAGACCAGGGAGGCCACGAGGTGCACATTGAACCCAATGCCGCCCGGATCTCCAACATCTTCAACAAGTCTGCCGCCTTTGACCCCTGCTTGGAGCTTCCGGCCCTGCTGCAGGCCTGTCATGAGCTGCTCGGCGAGTTCAAGGTCCATGGCGCCAACCTGCGGGAACCCTTGCCCAACGGAGGGCACCAGAACCTGCACACCGACGTTCCCAAGAAGTTTGCCGACGACTGGTGGGTCTGCAATGCCATTGTTGCCTTTGACGACATCACCCCTGACAACGGCCCCCCACGGGTAATCCCCGGCTCCCATCACTGGCAGCCCCTCAACGTCGCCCACGTCAACATCCACGACTGGGAGCCCACCCCGCTCACACCTGAGGAGCAGGCTCGGGTTCCGGAAGACCTAGCGGCGCCTTACCCCGGCGAGGTGCACGTCAGCTGTCCCAAGGGCAGCCTGATCGTCATCAACTCCTCGCTGTGGCACGGCGGCACCTTGAACACCAGCGGAGCCCGGCGTCGGGTTCTGCACCTGACCTACACGCGGCGTGACCTACCGCAGCAGTTGGTGCAGCGGGAGCACCTGACAGAGGCCCTCTACGAGCGCCTGTCCCCGGCGCACCGGTACCTGCTCGACATTGAACCGCTCCCGGAAACAGCCCTTCATGATCCGTCTCGGCAAAGGGCGGGGCGTCATGCCGGAAGTGACTGGTGGCAACCAGCCGCCTGAAGGTCGACCTTCCCGGTGATCCGGAACCCTTTTGGGCCCTGCCTTTCTCTGAGAAAAGGCCCGTTCGTAACCCTCAGAAAATCCTGAAACTTTTTGCTTGACCAAGAAGAAGGGATGGTCGAGGCTTGATCTGCTTCATTCAGAGAGGACTGGTTCAGCAAGGCGTTCCGGTTCTGTTTCCGTGCTGACAGAGCGGAACCGGGCGGGCTGACTCAGTGTGCTCTGGACTTCTTCAAAACTGACCAAGAGGAAAGAAACATGAAACAACGACCTTCAAGCATCTGGAGCAAGTTCGCGGTGGCTCTGGTCGCGACCGCTTCCGTCGCCACCCTGGCCCTCGCCAAGCCCAGCAACCCGGAGTGCATTGCTCCTGCCGGCGCCGGCGGCGGCTGGGACTTTACCTGCCGGGTGCCTGCAGCAAAGGTGATGGGAGACTTGGGACTCATTGACGGCACCATGACCGTGACCAACATGTCTGGCGCGGGTGGCGGAAAGGCCTATGCCCACGTGGTGACCAAGCGAGGAGACGATGAAAACCTCATCGTTGCCGCCAGCATGGCCACGGCTGCTCGGCTGGGACAAAACGTCTTCGCCGGCTTCAAGGCCGATGACGTCCGCTGGGTGGGTGCCCTGGGGGCTGACTATGGTGCGATTGTCGTCAAAGCCGACTCTGAATTCCAGACCATTGGGGACCTCGTGGAGGCAATGCGGACCAATCCCCGTCGGACGGCCATTGTTGGCGGAAGTGCCGCCGGTGGCTGGGACCACCTGAAGGTCCTGATCCTCGCAGACTCCGCAGGCGTCACCGACCTCAAGGCCATCAACTACATTTCCTTTGACAACGGCGGCACCGCCATGCTCGAGGTCATCAGCGGTCGTGCCGATGCCTTCACCGGAGACATCTCCGAAGTGATTGAGTACCAGAAGCAGGGCAACGTCCGCGTGCTCGCCATCCTTTCCCCCGAGCGGATTCCTGCGGTTCCGGACGTCAAGACCGCCCGCGAGCAGGGCTACGACGTCATTGGCGCCAACTGGCGGGGATTCTATGTGCCGAAGAACATCTCCAACGCTCGCTACAACGAGTGGGTGGACATGGTTCGGCAGGTCTCGGGGTCTTCCCAGTGGAAGGACCTCGCCGCCAAGAACGGCCTGGCGCCCTTCGCCTCCTTCGGCAGTGACTTTGAGGGCTTCGTTGGCTCTCAGATCAGCAAGGTCGCGCAGATCTCCAAAGACCTTGGCTTCATCCAATGAACCTCCAGGGCACTGGCGCCTATGACCGTCTGTATGCCCTCATCCTCCTGATCTTTGCCGCCCTCTATGGTTGGGGCGGCAGCCAGGTGCAGGTGGGGTTCTACAACGGTTCCGTGGGGCCGCAGCACTGGATCTATGGGGTGGCTGGTGTGCTGGCCGTTCTCAGCCTTTGGCTCGTTCTGCAGCCCACCGCCTTTGTGCCCGAATCCGAGTCCTGGAACGCGTGGCGCAAGCGGCTGCCTCTGTGCGGGGCGATCTTGGTCTATGCGGAAGCGCTTCCGTACTTCGGCTTCCTGATCATGATGATCAGCCTGATGATCCTGGTCTCCCGGCTGTTTGGAGCCACCTGGAAGCAGGCGGTGGTGTGTGCCGTGACGCTTTCCGGACTCTGCCTTGTCCTCTTTGAGGTCCTGCTCGGGATCTCGCTGGGACGGGGCCTACTGCTCATCTGAAGGAGGCTCCATCGATTCCTTCTCTCACCTCCTCGACGGTTTCGTTGTCGCGCTCACGCTGCAGAACGTTCTGTTTGTGCTGTTGGGCGCGTTTCTCGGAACCACCATTGGGATGCTCCCGGGCATTGGTCCGGTCAACGCCATTGCGGTGCTCTTTCCCATTGTCTACACCCTTGAGGTGCCTCCGGCCACCGTCCTCATCCTCTTTGCTGGCATCTACTACGGGTCCCAGTACGGCAATTCCATTTCCAGCATCCTCCTCAATGTTCCCGGCACCTCTGCTGCAGCGGTGACCACCATTGACGGATACGCCATGGCCAAGAAGGGGCTCGGAGGAAAAGCCTTAGCGATGTCGGCCATTGCCTCGTTTGGCGGCGGCACGCTTTCCATCTTCTTCCTGACCCTCTTTGCCCCCATTTTGGCCAATCTGGCAATCAGCTTTGGGCCGGCTGAGTACACGGTGTTGATGGTCTTTGCCTTTGTGGCGCTTTCCAGTTTCAGCCAGGGCAGCATGCTCAAGGCCATCCTGTCCGCCTTTCTGGGACTCTCCATTGCCGCAATTGGCATCGACTCCACCACCGGGGTGAGCCGCCTCACCTTTGGGCTGATGGAGCTCTATGACGGGGTGGACTTCATTGTGGTGGTGATCGGCTTCTTTGCCGTCAGCGAGCTGCTCTTCATGCTCGGAGACTCCGGGGAGCAGGAAACGCCGATGCAGCCCCTCACCAGTCTGCTCATCTCCTTCAAGGAGATCATGGGCTCACTGGCGACCATTCTGCGGAGCTGTGTCTCGGGATTCCTAGTGGGAGTGCTTCCGGGAGCCGGAGGCACCATTGCCAGCTTCATTGCTTACGCGACAGAGAAGAAGATCCTGCAGCCCAATCACTTCGGCGAGGGGGACGTCCGAGGGGTGGCGGCTCCGGAGTCGGCCAACAACTCGGCATCCGTGGGCTCCTTCATTCCGCTCCTGATTTTGGGAGTGCCCGGAAGTGAAACCACAGCGGTGATGCTCGGTGGGCTGATCAGCTTTGGCGTCACCCCGGGTCCGTTGCTGCTGGAGACCAATCCGGAAGTCTTCTGGGGGCTGACGGCGTCCATGTTTGTCGGAAACCTCTTCCTCGTCTTCCTCAACCTGCCACTCGTAGGACTCTTCGCCCGCATCCTTCAGACTCCTCGTTGGGTGCTGATGCCGCTCATCACCATGCTCTGCATCGTGGGCGCCTACACCATCAACGGCAGTGAGTTCGATGTCCTGTTGGTGCTGATCTTTGGCCTCATCGGCTACGCGATGCGTCGGGCGGACTTCCCGCTGGCGCCTCTGATTCTGGGGGTCGTGCTGGGCGATTTGATTGAGACCAACTTCCGCCGGGCGATGATCTACAGCGACGGCAGTTTCTCCATCTTCTTCGACTCCACCATCTGCCTGCTGCTGTGGGGCATGGCGTTGCTGAGCCTGCTTGCTCCGCTGCTGCTGAAGCGCCTCAAAGGGGGCAAGGCCTGAGGCCTACTCCGAAGCAGACGGAGGCTGAGCCCCTCCCTGACTCAAGGCCACGCTCGCAGGAACCGCCTCCGGTGCAGGAACCTGAAAGCGGCTGGCCTTGAACTCGTACCGGAGCCCCTTGAGCAGGCTTGAGCAGAGCAACAGCATGATCACCGTAAAGGGCAACGCTGCCGCAATTGCCATGCGCTGCAGTGCCTCCAGTCCCCCCGAAAACAGCAGCGCCGCCGCGGTCCCGGAAACCGTGAAGCTCCACACCACCTTCTTCAACGTTGACGGAAACAGGGCTCCGTTCGAGGTCATCATCGCCAGCACAAAGGTGGCTGAGTCCGCAGACGTCACAAAGAAAACAATCAGCAGCAGCACCGTCAGCAGAGTCAGCACCGGCGTCAGCGGGTAGTACTCATACAGATGGAAGAGCCCGGTGGAAATGTCCGACACCACCTGCTGTGCAATGCCCTCCGAGTGCTCCAGCTCCAGCTGAAACGCTGCCCCCCCGAAGACGCTGAACCAGAGGAAGGTCAGCAGGGTCGGAACAATCAAGGCTCCACTGATGAACTCCCGGACCGTCCGTCCCCGCGAAATGCTGGCCACAAACAGTCCCACAAACGGCGACCACGAAATCCACCACGCCCAGTAAAACAGCGTCCAGGACTTGGTCCACTCGTATCCCTCAAACGGGTGCGTGGAAAGGCTCATCTTGAACAGGGAGGAGAAGTACTCGGCCAGGGTGCTCGTGAAGATGTTCACAATTGTGGTGGTGGGGCCCACCAGCAGCATGAAGACCAGCAGCACAATGGCCAGCATGACGTTGGCCTTGCTGAGGAGTTGGATCCCCTTGTCCAGCCCGGTCATGCTGGAGATCATGAACAAGACCGTCACCACGGCGATCACCACCAACGTGGTCTGAAACGTCGGGGTGAAGTGGAACACCTGACTCAGGCCACTGTTGATCTGCATGGCCCCCAGTCCCAGCGAAGTGACAATGCCGAACACCGTCGCCAGCACCGCCAGTGTGTCAATCGCACGCCCCCAGCCGCCGAAGATCCGGTCGCCAATGAGCGGATAGAAGCAGCTTGAGATCAACGGCGGCATGCCCCTGCGGAAGGAAAAGTACGCGATGGACAGGCTCATGACAATGTAGATCGCCCAGGGATGCAGCCCCCAATGAAAGAAACTGTAGGTCATGGCAAAGCGTGCCGCCGCCCGGGAGCCCGGCTCTAGGTACTCCGGCGGGTGCAGGTAGTGACTCATCGGCTCTGCCACCCCCCAGAAGATCATCCCAATTCCCATTCCGGCCGCAAACAGCATGCTGAACCAGCCAAAGTAGGAGTACTGCGGCTTCTCATGATCCTGCCCAAGCTTGATCGTTCCGAATGGACTGAAGGCCAGAAACAGGCTGAACCCCAGAAACAGAAACGCGGCCACCAGGTATCCCCACCCAAAGTGGTCAATGATGTTCTCATGCAGAACGGAAGAAACTGCGTCCAGCTGCTCCGGAAGGAAAATTCCACACGCAGCAAAGACCACAACAATGGAGAGCGAAAGGAAGAAAACGAGGTGATGGGAAAACGTGAACACGGCAAGCCTCTTGGGTGTCAGGAGGTCTGATAGGCCCCGGGAATGATGAAGACGCTGCAGCGTGCTTGACGGGGAATGACCTCTGCGTTGGAGCCCATGAGCTGGGCCATCGGGTTGGGTTTGTCGGACTTGCCGATCAGGATCAGGTCCACCTTGAGGCGTTTGGCCTGGCGGACAATCTCTTTTTGCGGATGCCCCACCACCTGCAGCAGGTGCACCTCTTCGTATGACTCACGGCAGGCATCTGCCAGGCGCTGGAGGTTCTCCTCCACCTGCTCCTGCCGGAGGCGTTCCGTTTGCGGATCAGGCGCCCGCTCCCCCGCATGCAGCAGGTAGAGGGTTTTGGCCTGAAAGTGATGACTGCGCAGGTACGGGAGCACCCGCTGGTCCGTCAACTGAAAGTCTGTGGCATAAAGCGCACTCTGGACGGACTGCAGGTCATCGGTGAACCACCCCCGGTCGTACACAAACACCGGCAGGTCCGTCATCCGCAGAATGTCGGAATCGATGCTACCCAGGAGGAGGTTGTGGAGGGTTCCCTTGGGCATCCAGTACAGGCTCAGGTAGTCCACCTCCAGCTCCCGGACGGCCCGAGAGACTTCCAACGCCGGCTGCCCCTGCCTGAGGTGCACCTCGACCTCCAGCCCATCAGCCTCTAGGGCGGCAGCCATGCTCCCCAGCGTGGCCTCCACCTGGGCCCGCTCCCGGTCCTTCATCTCGGCATGCACGTGCAGGAGCTTGATCCTCCGGGTGCCCAGCCCCTTCATGAAGTTTGCCATGGCCAGGAGTTTCTCCTGCGGCTCCTCTAGGCTAACCTTGATTGCAGCAGCGTTGAGCATGGTGTGAGTCCGGTGACAAGCGAGAAGAATGAGAGGTTTCCGGCTGAAGGCTTCCGGCTCCTGAAGGCTCCAGCGGTCAATGGGCCCCAATGGTAACATGAGGTGCGTGGGACACAACCCTATCCACCCGATTTTTGTCCCAAGTTGCCTTCGCCCCAATCCGCGGTTCCCTCTCACTGCCGCGGCAGCCCCTTGGTTACGGGGTTTCTGTAGGAGCGGCTCCTCCCTGAAATGTGTTGGGCTCCTGATACTGGCAGGGGGCTTCCTGCATCTGCAGGTGCAGGGCGTGGCCGGTGTACGGATGCGCTCGGGCCAGCGCCTCATCCACCTCAATGCCCAACCCAGGGCCTGTGGGAGGACAGACGTATCCGTTTTCCACCACCACTCCTCCGCGGATGAGGGCCTGATGAAACGGCGTCTCAATGGTTTCCGCAATCAGGAAATTCGGCAGGGTCGCGGCCAAATGCAGATTTGCGACCCACTCAATGGGCCCGGCGTACAGGTGCGGTGCCACCTGTGCGTTGAAGACCTCTGCCAGAATGGCGATCTTCTTGGCCTCCCACAGCCCCCCAACGCGTCCCAAAGCCGGTTGGACGATGGCCACGCCGCCTTGCTGCAGCAGCAACGCAAACTCGGCCTTGGTCGTCAGACGTTCCCCCGTTGCCACCGGCAGAGAAACCGCCCGGGCGACCTTGGCAAACTCCAACAAGTGATCCGGAGGAATCGGCTCCTCAAACCACATGGGCTGAAAAGGCTCCAGCGCCTTCCCCAGCCGAATGGCGCCCGCTGTGGAAAACTGTCCGTGTGTTCCAAAAAGCAGGTCTGCCCGGTCTCCCACAGCCTCCCGGATGGCCTGACAGAAGGCCACGGACCGGGAAAGGTCACTCATTGCCGGCATGTGTCCCCCGCGCATCGTGTACGGACCTGCAGGGTCAAACTTGACGGCGGTGTACCCCTGCTGAACCAAGGCGACCGCACTCTCTGCCGCCAGCTCCGGAACCGTCCAGAAGGCGACCGGATCGTGGTGCGCCAGCGGATACAGGTAGCTGTAGGCCCGGAGACGCTCGTTGAGCAAGCCCCCCATCAAGGCCCAGATCGGACGCTCGCGCGCCTTGCCCAGCAGGTCCCAGCAGGCAATCTCCAACCCGGAAAAAGCCCCCATGACGGTCAGGTCCGGACGCTGGGTAAAGCCTGACGAATAGACCCGCCGGAACAGGCGTTCCAGGTTTTCCGGACTTTCTCCCTCAACGTAACGGTCAAACAGGTCCTCCAGCACCGCCTTCATGGCGTCCGGACCCACGCTGGAGGCGTAGCACTCGCCCCAGCCAACCAGTCCCGTGTCCGTGGTGAGCTTGGTCAGAATCCAGTACCGTCCGCCCCAGCCTGGTGCAGGAGGAGCGGTTACAATGACCTCTAGGTCCTGAATCCTCATGCCGGTCCCCCTCCCTCGAGGAGGTCAAACAGGATAACGTTTCGTTTGGCCTTCCCGGTCTTGGTATCGGCCAGCGCTTCGTTGATCGTGTCGAGCGTCCAGCGTCCCGAAATCAGTTCATCCAGCTTCAGGCGTCCCTGCTCATAAAGGTCCACCATCCACGGAATGTCCCGCTGGATAACCACGTTTCCCATCTTTGATCCCACCATTCCTTGGCTCACCGATGACAGGGTTGCCGGGTCATACTGGGCCAGCTCCCCGTGCTGAGGCATGCCCACCATCACCACCCGCCCCCCGGGAGCGAGGTAAGCAGGAGCCTGATCGTAAACGGAACTCGCCCCAACGGTCACCAAAACGGCATCCGCGCCACGACCCAACGCCTGCTGTGCTTGCTTCCAGGGCTCAGGGGTCGTCGCCAGAACGGTGTCTGTTGCGCCAAACTCCCGGGCCACCTGCAGCTTTTCCACCTCTCGATCAACCGCAACAATGCGCCGGGCCCCTGCGAGGAAAGCGCCCTGGATGGCATTGAGGCCCACTCCTCCGCATCCGATGACCACAGCGTCCTGCCCCGCCCGCAGCTCTGCCGCATGCACCACGGCCCCCACTCCGGTCAGAACTCCGCAGGCCAGCAGTGCCGCGGTTTCAAATGCGAGGGTGTTCGGAATCCGCACCACCTGACTTTGGTCCACCACCACCTTTTCAGCAAAGGCGCCACAGGCCATGCCCTGATGGAGCGACTCTCCCGAAAGGGTCGTCAGCGGCTCTGGATGGTCTGCGACCGTGGTGCCACACAGGGTCGGAGCCCCAGAGGCACAGGACGCACAGTGCCCACAGGCCCGGATCAGCGTCACCACGACGCGGTCTCCTTCTGCAAGCCCCTGCACGGCGGCTCCGCAACGCGTCACCACGCCTGCGGCTTCATGTCCATAAACGGCTGGCAGGGTGCCGCCCCACCCACCTTCCGCAAACGCGATGTCAGAGTGACAGATGGCAACTGCGCCAAGGGTCACCTCAACCTCCCGGCCCAGCGGCGCCCGCAGCTCAATGGTTTCCACCCGCAGGGGCTCGTTGAAGTGGTGACAGACAGCGGCTTGAATCTGAGACACGGGACGCTTCCTTTCGTAAAAGAGGTTGAGAACAACTGGCGGGACGTGATCGGATGGTCCCCGCCTGCTTGAAGGTGGGGAGCCGGTTTGCCTCAGCATACACGATGAGACAGAGGATGCAAAAACGCGGAGTCTCGGGGAAAATTCAGCCGACGTTGGTGGAAAGACTCGAGGGGACGATCGGGAAATTCCGAGAACAGGCGTTGACCTCGGAGTGTGATGGGGTAAGATACTCACCCGATCCTTGCTCAATGCCTCCTTGAGTGAGGATTCAAGAGCCCGGCTTGATAACTTGAAGGTGAGGACTGATTTTGGTGTTCCTGAAAAAACGATTCCCGCTTGTTGCGCTGATGCTGGCCAGCTGGATGCTGCTGCCGGCACCCGCCCAGAGTCAGACTCAGGAACCCGTTCCGGATAACGTCAGTGCCAGCATCTCAATTCGGGTGATGGAGATGGCGAAGCGGCAAGCTGCTCAGCCACCTCCCCCGCGTCCGGAAGCACTCAGCCTTGGACTGAAAAACCCAAAAAAGGCAAAGATCCCGCTCGGGCCTGGATACTACCAGCACCTGCAAGAAGCCCGTTCCGCTTGGCAGGAGCGTAGCAAGTTCAATCAGTACGCTACGGAGTGATCCCTCACGCGGCCTGAGGAGACGCGTAGATCTGTTCCAGCTGCAGGTGAGGTAGCCCGCCAAAAGCGAGGTACTGCTGGGATAAGGACACGCCCAGCTGCTTCCGGGCATCTTGAATCAGGCGCAGTTCCTTCGCCGACACGTTCCGCTCGTCCAAACCCATCTGTCCTCCTGCGGCCACCGCAGCCACCCACATCCACGCGCAGACCCGCTGTCGAAATTCCGGGGGCAGCGGCTTCAAGCACTCAATGGCGGTGGAAAAGTACTCCTCGTGGTTCCCGCAGGCCTTCCACTTCCGGTGGTAAATCGTCCACTGGGAGTCCGTAATCTGCTCATGCTGCTTGAGCACCCACTTGACCTTACTGTCCACCCGCAATCGCTCCTTGGCCGGAAGCGCATCGGATTCCTGAATGAGGTCCACCAGGACCATCATTGCCTCCCACTCATTATTGACCTTCATCTGATTTTTCCCGAAAAGCAGAACGATCTGAAGGGAGCACGCCACTCCTCAGCAGCAAGAAGCAGTCTGAGCCACACGGCTTGCCCCGGATGACGGATGCTGACGCCTCCTGAAGGAAGCGTCCTTAAACTGGACTCCAGACAGTGTGGGGGACTCTTGTGAGAAAGACGACTTTTTTCTCAGGACCAGAAAGAGGTGGGGGGAGGGGCTGTTTTTTTCCGCGGTCACTCGAGCGCGACGCTCTGATCGAGAGTGAGATGGGTTTCTCCCCAAATGCGGCGATGGCGCAAAAGGCCCTTGAGTGTCATCTGACGAGGGGGCTGCGACAGGTCGAGTTTCGTGAGGGTGTAAAGCTGGGCGTCTACCTTGAACTCCTCCAGCGTTCCCAGCACGTTGTAAACGAAGTAGTCCGACGAGAGGGTCAGGAAGTCGTTAGCCGACACCTCTTCCACCCGAAACGAGACCCGGACGTACTGAGCCCCCAGCTCCTTGATACGCTCCTCCACGCCCGTTTCCGTCTCAGTCAAAACCGCATTGAGGTCGACGGCAGGCTGCCGGGTCAAGTAATCCACCACATCTCGGTAGCGGACCAGCTCCTGCTGAGCCTCCGGGCGCTCCACAAACACATTCAGGCTGATGAGGAAAACGACTGGAATGGTCGCCAGGAGCAGATGCTGCGTCAGGGCTCGTTTCTGGAGAGCCCGGTAGCTGTAGAGGAGCAGGGCCACGCCTACGGCCAAGGAGGCCAAGG
>CBFIGY010000046.1:0-18015 GCA_965662235.1 uncultured bacterium | reverse complement strand
TGAATAGAGGGATTCGGGTCCTGAGCAGAGGCGGAGGAGTGGCCTTTCCGTTTGTTCCTTTTTGGAAAATTCGGTACTTTGGCAAGATGACTGTTTCCTCATGCTTCTTCTCTTGACCGATCACGCTTGTGTCAGACTTCATTTGGAATAAGCGGTTTGGGACCAATTTCCTGGCCGCGCTGGTGGCCCTGACGGGGCTGCTGCTGGAGGAGCCCTGGCGGGGGGCCTTTTTGAACACGGGGCTGTTTGCCCTCTCCGGTGCCCTCACCAACTGGTTGGCGATCACCATGCTCTTTGAGCGCATTCCGGGGCTTTACGGAACCGGGGTGATTCCGCTGCACTTTGAGGACTTCAAGCGGGGCATTCACGATCTGGTGATGCGGCAGTTCTTCACCGAGGAGAACCTAGAGCGTTTTCTTCAGGACGCCGGACCGCCCCCGCTGGAGGGGCTGCTGGAGCACCTGGATTTGGAAGACGCCTTTGAGTCGCTGGTGGGCGTGATTGAGGGATCGTCCTTTGGTCCAATGCTGGCGATGGTGGGAGGCCGTCAGGCGCTTGAGCCCCTCAAGGAGCCGTTTTTGGAGAAGATGCGAGCCCACCTGGTGCAGGTGGCGCAAAAGGAGGAGCTGCAGGACGCGTTGCAGCAGCACCTGAGCCACAGCCACCTGCTGGAACGGGTGGATCAGATTGTGGCTGCGCGTCTGGACGAGCTGACGCCGGAGCTGGTGAAAGAGATTGTGGAAGACATGATCCGGGAGCACCTCGGCTGGCTGGTGGTCTGGGGGGGCTTCTTCGGAGGCCTGATTGGACTGCTGGCCGCACTCGTTTTGGGCTGAGTGTTCCTCATTGACAACCTTAACTGATCCCGCGACCTTATGATTCTTGCCAAACTGATTGACCTGGTGGAGCACGGAAAGATTCCGGACCCGCTGACCCGTGCCGGCATCCGCGGCTTCTGCTGGCAGCGCCTCTGGGAGGAACGTTCTCCCAGCACGGCGGCCCAGAAGCGCAAGCTGTGGGAGTTTTCTCAGCAGATGGGCACCACCCCCATTGCCCTCCACACCGACAAGGCGAATGAGCAGCACTACGAGCTGCCCCCGGAGTTCTTTGTGAAGGTCCTGGGCCCTCACCTTAAGTACAGCTGCTGTCACTTTCCTCCAGGACTGAACACGCTGGAGGCCGCTGAAGCCTCCATGCTCGGAGTGACGTGTGAGCGGGCAGAGCTGGCCGATGGACAGACGGTGCTGGAGCTGGGCTGCGGCTGGGGGTCCCTGACCCTCTGGATGGCAGAGCACTACCCGAACAGTCAGATCACCGCTGTTTCCAACTCGGCCCCGCAGCGAGCCTTCATTGAGGCCCGGATGCAGGAACGGGGGCTGACGAATGTCACGGTCATCACCCAGGACATGAACGACTTTGAGCCGGGAACCACCTTTGACCGGGTGGTCTCTGTGGAGATGTTTGAGCACATGCGCAACTGGTCGGAACTCCTCAAACGGGTCGCCCAGTGGCTCACGGACGAAGGGAAGTTCTTCTTCCACATCTTCACCCACCGGACCCACGCCTATGCGTTTGAGACCGAAGGGGAGGACAACTGGATGGGGAAGTACTTCTTCACCGGAGGGATCATGCCGTCTCATGAGCTGCCCTACCTCTTTCAGCAGCACCTGATTCTGGAAGAGGCGTGGTCGCTGCCCGGAACGCACTACCACAAAACCGCTGACGCCTGGCTGGCCAACATGGATGCCGAGCGGGACACCCTGCTTCCGGTGCTGGAAGAGACCTATGGCGCAGAGGCAGAGGTCTGGTTCAACCGCTGGCGGATGTTCTTTCTTGCCACCTCAGAGGTCTGGGGCTTCCGGGGAGGGAACGAGTGGCTGGTCTCTCACTACCGCTTTCAGAAACGCCTGCACGCCCCTGCCTGAGGAATTCCATGCCCACACAACGCCTCCTTCAGCTTCTGCATGAGATCACCGAAGAGCTGATTCCCTTCAACAAGGTCCTGGGCCTCAAGGTGGAGTCCCTCGACCTCTCTGAGGCCATCCGCATCCGCTTTGAGATGCGTCCGGAGCTGGTGGGAAACTTCACCCGCGGGAACCTGCACGGGGGGGTGATTGCGTCGGTGCTGGACGTCGTCGGCGGGATGATGTCGTGGGTCGGCATCATGAAGCAGATGGAGGGACGCTCCTTTGAGGAGATTGCCGAACGTTTTGCCAAGATTGGCACCATCGACATGCGAGTGGACTACCTCCGTGCGGGGCTGGGGAGCTCGTTTGTTGCCACCGGCAGCATCCTCCGGACCGGAAGCAAGGTCGCGGTCGCCCGCATGGAGCTGCACAACGATCAGGGCGTCCTCATTGCCACCGGAACCGGCACCTACATTGTGGGGTAACCGGCCCTGAGCCTGAACAAGGAACCACATGACTGATTCATCAAAGTGCCGGGTGCTCCACGAGAAGACGCTCCTGAAGACAACGTGGACGGAGCTGGCGGAGATTACCTATGAAGATGCCCGAGGCGCCACCCGTAAGTGGGAGTGCGTGCACCGCTCCAGTCGCTCCGAGGCGGTGATCATTGTCACCACCCTGGAGCCTTCCGGACGCGTGGTGCTGGTGCGGCAGTTCCGGCCTCCGGTGGGACGTCCGGTGCTCGAATTTCCGGCAGGACTGGTGGACGCAGGAGAGGGGTTTGCCGAAGCCGCTGTGCGGGAGCTGAAGGAAGAGACGGGGTACGTCGGGACCGTGACCGCGGTCAGCCCACGGGGCTTTTCTTCTCCCGGACTGATCTCAGAAGGCTGCGCCTACGCACACGTCCGGGTGGATGAGACGCTTCCGGAAAACCAGAATCCCATCCATGAGCGGGAGCCTTCGGAATTCATGGAAGTGCTCCTCGTGGCCCCGGAGGACGCCCTGGAGCTGTTTGCTCAGGAAGAAGCGGCTGGGACGGCCCTAGACATCAAGCTCTACGCCTGGTTTGGGGCCGCCTTTCTGAAGAGAGGGGCGTAACGCCTACTTGGTGGAAGTCTCCGGCTGCTGCTGCGTGATGCAGTGGATGCCTCCGCCTCCGGAGACAATGTCCATTGCAGGAACCTGCACCACCTTACGGTCCGGGAAGGCCTGCTGTAGCGTCTCCCGGGCCGCTTGATCGCGTTCCGGATCCTCAAAGGACGGCAGCACCACGCCCCCGTTGGGGAGGTAGAAGTTGATGTACGACATGGCCAGCCGCACGTCGTCCTTCCACTGCGGCTCCGGCTGTTCCACGGGAATCACCTCCAGCTTGCGGCCCCGGACGTCGGTGGCGTGTCGGAGGCGACTGAGGTTGTCCTGCAGGACCTCATAATTCTCATCCTCCGGATCACTGGTTGTCAGAGCCAGCACCACTCCCGGTTTCACAAAGCAGGCGATGTTGTCGATGTGCCCATCGGTTTCATCGTCCAGCAGCCCGTCTCCCAGCCAGATGATCTGGTGGATGCCCAGGAATTCCTTGAGCAGCTGCTCAATTTCATCCTGCTCCAGGTCGGGGTTGCGGTTGGGGTGCAGCAGGCACTGCTCCGTCGTCAACAGGGTTCCCTCCCCATCGACGTGAATCGAGCCGCCCTCCAGCACCAGCGGCGCCGAGAAGGTCCGGATGCCATAGTGAGTGAGCAACCGCCGCGCAAAGTCCGCGTCGTCTTCAATGTCCGGATAGTCGGCCCCCCACTGATTGAACTCCCAGTCAATGCCCGCTAGGTTGCCCTTGCGGTCAATGACAAACGTGGGACCACTGTCCCGGGTCCAGGAATCATCAATTGGGATGGAGAGGACCTCCACCTCCGGACCACAGTGTTCTCGTGCTTCGTCGGCATCCTGCGGGCGCGCCACCATCACCACCGGCTCAAAGGCCACTGTGGCTTGGGCAACTTGCGCATAGGCCCGCTTGGCGGCAGGCATGCCTTCTCCCCATGTACTTTCCCGGCAGGGCCAGCCCATGAAGCAACGTGTGTGTCGGCGCCATTCGGCCGGCATGTAAAACCCCAGAGAACTCACCGTACTCATTTTAATTGCGTCCGCTTGATCCGTATTAAAGTTTAGGACATAATCCGCATCCTGGCTTTCTACCTAACCGACTCTGCAGGCGGAACCTAACTCCGGTTTTCCAGAGAGGCTCAACCTCCGGAATCCACCACTCAGGTGAGAAAAGCTCGGCTTGATTTCAAGCAAAAGAGACGCCACGGGAGGCCCCTGCGCATGAGGGACCCTTTCTTTTGAGACGCTTTTGCTCAAAAAGAAAAGGCAATGATTGCCGAAGGCGTCCAGCAGATTCAAGATTTTCTGCAAACAGGGTCTCAGATCCCGGTCGTTTTTGAACAAATTGCAACTTCGGTTGAGAAAGATTCGGTTGACATGCCCCCCTTTGAAAGCAAACTGGATGTCCATGGAGCCGCCTTTGCCGAAAACCACGCGCACCACCAGGCACTCGCTCAGGACCTCCGGGCGACCCTGAAGCAGGTGGCTCAGGGGGGACCGGAACGGGCTCGACGCAAGCACACGGCTCGGGGAAAGCTCTTGCCCCGGGAACGCATTGACCTGCTGCTCGACCCCGGAAGCCCCTTTTTGGAGATTGCCCCCCTTGCCGCCTGGGGGCTGTATGGAAACGAGGTTCCGGCAGCAGGACTGCTGGCAGGCGTGGGTCGGGTTGCCGGCCGGGAGGTGATGATCGTCGCCAATGACGCCACCGTCAAAGGAGGCACCTACTACCCGATGACCGTCAAGAAGCACCTGCGGGCTCAGGAGATTGCCCGGGAGAACCGCCTTCCCTGCCTCTACCTGGTGGACTCCGGAGGGGCTTTTTTGCCGATGCAGGATGAGGTCTTTCCCGACCGGGATCACTTTGGCCGGATCTTTTACAATCAGGCACACCTTTCGGCACAGGGCATCCCCCAGATTGCGGTGGTCCTCGGTTCCTGCACTGCCGGAGGAGCCTACGTTCCGGCAATGTGTGACGAAACGGTGATTGTCCGCAACCAGGGAACCATCTTCCTCGGTGGCCCCCCCTTGGTCAAAGCCGCCACCGGTGAGGTGGTCACCCCAGAGGAACTCGGCGGAGGCGAGGTTCACACCCGCATCTCCGGAGTCGCCGACCACCTGGCCCACAGCGACCGGCATGCGCTTTCCCTGGCCCGAGACATCGTGCGTGGCCTCCCCCGTCCCACTCCCGTCCCGGCCCCTGCAGGAGGAGACGCCCCCCGTTACGCTCCGGAAGAGCTCTATGGGGTGCTCCCTCACGACCCTCGGAAGTCCTATGACGTCCGGGAGGTGATCGCTCGGGTGGTGGACCGCTCCGAGTTTCACGAGTTCAAGGCCCTCTATGGCACCACGCTGGTGACCGCGTTTGCAGAGATCCACGGAATGCCAGTGGGCATCATTGCCAACAACGGTATCCTCTTCTCTGAGTCAGCCCTCAAGGGCGCTCACTTTGTGGAGCTCTGCGTCCAACGGAACCGGCCCCTCGTTTTCCTCCAGAACATCACCGGCTTCATGGTCGGGAAGCAGTATGAGCACGGGGGCATTGCCCGAGATGGCGCCAAGCTGGTGACCGCGGTTTCCTGCGCACAGGTGCCCAAGCTGACGGTGGTCATCGGAGGCTCCTACGGCGCCGGGAACTACGGCATGTGCGGACGGGCGTACCAGCCTCGCTTCCTCTGGATGTGGCCCAACGCCCGCATTTCCGTGATGGGAGGCGAACAGGCGGCCTCGGTTCTCGCCACCTTGAAACGGGACAACCTTGAAGCCTCCGGAAGCACCTGGAGTGCTGAAGACGAGGAAGCCTTCAAGGCTCCCATCCGGGAGCAGTATGAAACCCAAGGGCACCCTTATTATGCCACCGCTCGGCTCTGGGACGATGGCGTCATCGACCCTGCTGACACCCGGACGGTGCTGGGCCTTGCCCTGGCCACCACCCGTCAGGTTCCCACGCCTCCCACGCAGTACGGCATCTTCCGCATGTAACCCCTTTTGTTCCGGAGTTTTCTGTGTCCGCTTTCCAGCAACCCGCCATCCGGGAGCAGGTCCTGCACCTGCCCTTCTCCAAGATCCGTGAAGTGTCCCGCCTGGGCATGACGCTTCCGGACGTCCTGCCCCTCTGGTTTGGGGAGCCTGATGTCCCCACGCCCGACTTCATCCGGGAGGCGGCCAAGCAGGCGCTTGATCAGGGCGAGACGTTTTACCAACCAAACGCCGGCCTTCCTGCGCTGCGTCAGGAGCTCGCGACGTACCTCAACCGCCTCTACGGCAGCCACTACACCGACCGCAACATCGTTGTCACGGGCTCCGGAATGAACGCCCTCATGGTGGCAGCACAGGCGCTGGTGGCTCCCGGAGACCGTGTGGTGACCACCACCCCGTCCTGGCCCAACCTGCCTGCGGTGCAGGAGATCCTCAGTGCCGAGGTGGTCTCGGTTCCGTTGCAGTGGAACGCCGGGCGCTGGAGCCTCGACCTTGAGGCCTTCCTTGACGCCTGCGTGTCCGCCCGCGTCATCCTCCTCAACTCCCCCAACAACCCCACCGGCTGGACGATGCCCGCGGAGCAGCAGCAGGCGGTGCTCGCCTTTGCCCGGGAACGGGGCATCTGGATTGTTGCGGATGAGGTGTATGCGCGGATGGTCTATGACGCGACGGCGGCCCCGTCGTTCTGTGAGTGGACGACTCCGGAGGACGCGGTGCTCGTGGTGAACAGCTTTTCCAAGTCCTGGGCCATGACCGGGTGGCGCCTCGGCTGGCTGACGGGTCCGGAGCGTCTGACGGAGACGCTGGAGAAGCTGATGGAGTTCAACATTGCCGGTCCCCCAGGATTTGTTCAGCAGGCGGGACGCGCAGCCCTGGCTCACGGGGAGGCGTTTATTGCCGAAAGCGTTGGGCGCTACGAGGCGTCCCGGGACCTGCTAATGGGACACCTGGACCAGTGGCCCGGTGTCTCTTGGGACCTTCCGGAGGCAGCCTTTTACGCCTTTTTGAAAGTGGAGGGGTTGACCGATGGGGTGCAGCTGGCCAAGGACCTGCTGCATCAGGCTCAGGTGGGGCTGGCCCCCGGAGAGGCCTTTGGTCCAGAAGGCTCCGGCTTCCTGCGGGCCTGCTTTGCGGTTTCTCCGGAGCGCATGGCCGAGGCCCTCACGCGTCTGGACCGGGTCTTTGCCCAGCCATCACGGCTGTAGCCAGCTTCGGAGCACGTCCAGCGTTGCGTCCGGGGCTTCCAGCATCATCATGTGCCCGGAACCGGCCAGCACCTCCACGGTGCCCTGCGGGAACGTCTTCCCCAGACGGGTTCCCTCGCGTGCCGGAGTCATCTTGTCCTCAGCGCCCAGCAGGCACAGCGCCGGACACGTCACCGCAGCGGCTCGTTCCAGGCCGGACGCATAGGCGTTGCAGGCGGCCAGGTCAGACCCCAACACTCCTGCAGGCGCCTGCCCGAGCAACGCCTTTCCTCCTCCGAGCAGCGACAGTCCCGGAACCGCCACGCCACCAAGGTGCCCGGCGCGTCCGTGAGCCCACGAGGTGATGAGCTCCTGAGCCACCGTTTGGTTCGCCTGGGCGGCAGCCAGCAGGTCCGGGTGCACCGGCATCTGAGCGGAAGTGCCCAGGAGCGCGATCTGGCGGATCTGCTCTGGAAAACGTGCCGCAGCCTCCAACGCCACAAGCGACCCCATGGAGTGTCCCACCAGCGATGCAGCCGGGACTCCCAACGTTTCCAGAACCTCGGGAATCCACTCAGCCATGGCTTCAATGGAAGGCAACGCCTCTCCACCGGAGTGCCCATGCCCCGGGAAGTCCAGAGCCAGCACCGCCCACCCGTGGTGAGCAAAGTACCGCGTCTGGAGCGCCCAGACGGTGTGGTCCATGCCGGCCCCATGCAAGAACAGCAGGACCGGATGAGAGGCGTCAAAGGGGCGGCCTCCGGTGGTGGCAAAAACAGGGGTATCCCGGACGGTAAACTTCATGGGAGTTCCTTATCAAGGTTGAGGAGAAAGCGATAGGCCTGCTGAGCCTCCGAGCACAAAGGCGCCATAGACCGAAGGAGAGAACCCGGAATCCTGCAGGGCCTGCCGAGCCGCCCACCAGGCGTCAGCCAGGCTTCCGGACTGCCGAGCCGTTTGATAAAAGACCTGCATGAACTGCTGGGTCCCTGCATCTTCCACCGGCCAGAGGCTCGCCAGCACGGCCACGCTGCCCCCCAAGTAGAAGCTCCGGCTCAGCCCCAGCAGGTCCTCTCCGGCAACCGTTTTGCCCAGCCCCGTTTCACAAGCAGAAAGCACAACCAGCCGAGCCGGAAGCGGCTGTTGCAGCAGCTGTGACGCCGTAATCGGAACCGCCTGTTCCTGGTCCGTGAGGAAGAAGGCGGAGCGGAGCGGATCTGTGCTTTCGTAAATGCCATGGGTGGCCAGGTGCAGCACCGCTGTGCCCTGTCCCACCTGAGCCTGCAAGGCCTCCCAGGTGGCCTGATGTCCCAGCAGCGGACGCGTCTGCAGGAGGTCCGCCACAAAACGAGCCTCCGCCTCAGCCCCGGGGAGCGGATCCAGCACTCCTCCGAACTCCGGATTTCCCACCACCACCGACGGCTGCCGGGACTGCGGTGGCTGCAGCTTCCGCAGGCGCCAGCTTCCTGTCGGAAGCACCACCACAGGAGCCTCGGTGCTCACCACTCCCCAGGGCACAAAGTGAAAGGGGCCGGAGGGAACCACATAGAGCACCTCGGCGCCAGACCACACCGGGTGATCCAGCACCTCCACCAGCGTCTCCGCCGCCCACTCTTCTTCATCCGGAAGCCCAAGCACTGCGGCAAAATCGCCCAGCGCCTCCTCTAGGTCGTAGAGCTCCGCGTCCAATGTCACCCAGTCTGTGGACTCGGCCTCAATGACCAGCAGGCGCAGCTCGCCTTCCTCTGTCGGAGGCAGCACATACACCATCCGTTCCCCTGGGGTCAGCTGCTCCTGGAGGTCGGCCAGGGACACCGCCTCCACACTAAAGACCTCGGCCCAGTCCGGACTCTTGGTCCGCAAGGCCTGCAGCAGGGTCTGCCGTTCCTGTAGCAGCGGCGTCACCTCCTGGGCCTCCGGAAGCGCCAGCGACTGCTGCAGGCGAGCTTGAACAATGCGGTGATCCAAAGCCTGTAGGGCCTGCACCTCCGGAAGGTCTGGGCTCTGGGTAAGGCCCCGGTCGGCGAGGAGGTCCATGAAGGCCCGGGCGCGTCCCCGCTCCAGATCCTCAAACAGCTGGGCCGCTTCCTGCTGGTCCCAGTCTCGGTTGATGAGGAACTGGTCGATCTGAGCCTTGCCGACGCCAAAACGGGTCCGGGACCGGTCACTGGCCAAGGTTCCCGAAACCTGATCCAGAGCCGCTTGGGCCGCCCGGTACGAACGCTCAGCGGCTTCCCCCTTGCCCTGAGCGGCCTGCGCTTCTCCGAGCAAGGCGGCAATGCGCCAGATCAGGTCGGCGGCCTGGGCCTGCTGCGCCTGCTTCAGGGTGCGCTGGGCCTGGGCTTCAGCGGCTTCCAGCTGTCCTGACTGCAGCAACGCCCGGGCCTTGAGGGCTTCCACAAGCAGGAGTCCTGGCGCATAGCGCAGTTTCTGAAACCCGTCCTGCGCCTGCTGAAAGGCCACCGGGTCGGTTCCGGGACGCAGCTCCAGTTCCACAGACCCCAAGAAGGCCAGGTTCAGGGCCCGGCCATAGAGGCTTTCAGGAGGAAGGTGAAAGAACTGGCCATAGAGTCCGTGCTGCGCCACCTGATGCAGCCGGCGGTACTCCTGCTCCGTGGCCCGGAGCCACGGAAGCGCCTTGCGGGGCTCTCCTTCCAGTACCCATGAGCCCCCCATGACGGTGAGGCTCTGGAGGTAAGCGGTGGAAAACGCCACCAGCTCCTTGAGGTTGGACGGAGGCAGTGGGTACTCCGTGGGAAAGCTCCACCCCTGCGCCGCCTGCAGAAGTGGGGTCACCTGCTGACGCGCCTCCTCGGTTTTTTCCAGCCACAGCAGAACCTCGCCACGGAGGGAGGTGGTGACCAGTGTCTGCCCCAGAAAGGCCTCTTCCCAGCGGGCGGCCGGTTCCAGCTGATCCAACGCGTCCGCCGCCTGCCCCATCTGCAGCAGCACCCGGATCCGCAGCACAGCCAGCTCCCAGCGTTCTCCAGGCACCGAGGTCGCCTGCTCCGCGTCTGTCAGACGCTGCAGGGCTCCCGGGCCATTGCCCAAGCGCGCCGCCTGCATCGCCTGCACCCACGGCTTCTGGAAGGTATTTCCGTAAGGGGTGGGAGCCCCCACCGCCAGAGCATCGGCGCCCAGGTCTGGGAAGGGGACAAAGGAGAGCGGTGCCTCGGAGCGCGGAGGCGAGGGGGCGGTTGCGGCGGCCGGCGCTTCTGGAACCGTTGGCACCGCCACCTTGAGGCATCCGGACAGCAGCAGCGTCACCACCAGCAGAGGCAGCAGGAAGGTGAGCCGGACAAGCGACGTTAAGCGATTCGGGACATTCATCGGGACCTCCAACAGGAAAAAATCAGGGCAGCCAGTTGGACGTCTTCTCCTCCGCACGCTTCAGCGTTCGGCCCAACGTCTTCAGGCTTTGGCGGGTCAGAAAGCGACCGGTGGCCAGCGCCTGTTCCCAGGCCAGGCTCCAGTCCCGTTTTTCACGAAAGTCCTCCAGGCACCGGGCGTACTTGCGTCGCAAGGCGTCATCAAGCTGCTCCCAGATTGCCGGAAGCACGCCGTCTTCCACATTATACACCTGCTCCGTCCGCAGGCAGGCAGGCACGGTTTGGGAGAGGTCCAGGGAAAGGGCTTCTGCCACCCCTTCCAGGGCCGCCCGGATGTTCTGGGCCTTGAGGCGTTCCGGTTCTGCAATGTCATAAGGCGGGTCCCATTCCCGGAGGGGCCGAAGGCGATCGATGTGGGTGACCACCGCCAAGAAGGGCATCAGGTCCTGATCCTGCTGCTTCAGGCGCTGCCGCAACCGCTGCAGGGCCTGTGCGTCCAGAGCCCGGCCAGCTTCATGGGCGGCACAGGTGATCAGCAGCAGATCGCACTCGACAACCGCTTCTTCCAGAGCGTCCATCACCGCGTCATGCGTCTCCGGATGTCCGTAGCCCTGGGAGTCCAGAATCAGCGCGCGTTCCTGCCCGGCTCGTTCAAAGAGGTGCGGCGTGAGGCGTTTGGAACGACGCAGTCCACCGGAGCCTTCCACCGCCCGGAGTTCCCCAAAGAGCGCATTCACCAGGCTCGTCTTCCCGGAACCCGCCTGGCCAATGATGAGGATCCGCAGGGGCTCGGTTTCCAGAAACTCCTGACGCTGCCGGGCTTCCTCCACCTGAGCCTTGGACGGCAGCGTGACGTGCTGCTCGAGGGCTTCCGCCTCCAGGGCCACCCGTCCGGAGTAGAGTTCAATGGCATGGAAGCCGAAGCGGCGGACGAGGGTTTCCAGCAGCCAGCCCTGCAGTTCATCCCGGGTGGCATGCCCCACCTTGCGGGTGAAGTAGTCTCGGACCTCCCGGAGGATCGCGGCCTGTGGGGTGAGTCCCAGCGAAAGGAGCCGATAGAGGTCGTAGAGACGGTCCCCCACCGTGATCCACTCCTGAGCCCGCATCAGGTCCCCGAGCGTCAGGAGGTGGCTGCCGGGGACTTTTTGAGAAAGGTCCACTCGCAGTTCCGCAAGCGCGAGTTCTAGGGTCCGGAGCAGCTCGGGTGCCGACAGTTCGAGCATGGCCTTTTCCGAGGGGCCATGGAAGGCAAACGAGACCTTCCGGACCACCCGCCACGCGACCTTGCGGAGGGCGTCCGGATCGGTCAGCCACTCCGGATGCTTCCGGGCCGCCCGAGCAGTCAGCTCCACCTGACGCCATGCCTCCTGCCCCTTGAGGGTCCAGCTGGAATCGGCTTCCACTTCTGTTGCCTGAAGCCGGTACCGTTTCCGGAGCCCCAAGGCGCCCAGCCACGCTAGGCTGACCGGCACCACTGCTGCCGAAAGGGCATACCAGTGCCACTGCTGCATCCAAAGGAACCACACGCCCAAACCCACCAGCGCCAGCACCGGTGTGCTGGCCAGCAACAGCAGTCCCGCCCAGGGCAGCCAGGCACCTTTCGGTAAAACGGATCGAGACAGCGGGGGTGGCATGCAGGGAGTTGGGTTGCAGGGTCCGGACAGTCCAGTGGGGGGCAACTGGAGAGGGTGGTTTTACTCAAAACCGCCAGCAGGTGCCAGTCAAACTCAAGCCGGAGAACTCATTGTGCTTCCGGCAGAACCCTGATTAGATGCTAAAAGGACCTTACAACCCTTCTGGAGTGTGCTGATGCCCGCAAGTTCCCCAACACTCGTCTGGTTCCGAAACGACCTCCGCCTTCACGACCACCCGGCCCTGACAGCCGCCTGTGCCGAGGGCGGACCACTTCTTCCGGTTTACTGCCTCGATCCTCGGCTGTTTGAGCCCACCCGGTGGGGCTTTCCCCGGACTCAGGGACACCGGATCCGCTTCCTTGAAGAAAGCCTGCAGGCCCTTCGGGTTGCTCTGCAGGCCCAGGGGTCGAACCTCTTGATTGCCTGGGGAACGCCCGAAGACGTCTTGCCTCGCCTCGTGGAGGAGCAGGGCGCGTCTCGCCTGCATGCCCATGCTGAGATTGCCTCGGAAGAGACGACGGTGGAGGCGCTTCTTGAAGACCGCCTTCCGCCCGGAACCCTCGTGCTTCATGAAGGGAACCAGCTCTTTGCTGAAGCCGACCTGCCCTTCACCGTGGAAACCCTGCCCGACATCTTTTCCACCTTCCGGAAGCAGGTGGAGCGCGCCAGTCGCGTCCGGCCTCCGCTTCCTGAACCCACCCTGCCCCCTCCGCCGGATGTTTCCGACTGGGGACGTTTTTCCGCCTGGGCGCACCTCAAGCAGTTGCCGCCCCTGATGGACGAGCGGGCGGTTCTGCCGTTTCAGGGAGGCACGGTCGCGGGTCAGCAACGGGTTCAGCACTACTTCTGGGAGACCCATGCCCTGCAGGAGTACAAGGTCACCCGCAACGGACTCCTTGGGGCCAACTACTCCAGCAAGCTCTCTCCGTGGCTTGCGTTGGGAAGCCTGTCGCCCCGCTGGGTTTATGCTGAAATTGAACGGTATGAAGCAGAGGTGCTGAACAACGACTCCACCTACTGGCTCAAGTTTGAGCTGCTGTGGCGGGAGTTCTTCCGGTGGATTGGTCGAAAGTACGGGACCCGTCTGTTTCAAGCGTCCGGGCTACGAGGGACGCCTGGCCCTTCTTGGTGCGATGGGCGCTTTGACGCCTGGACTCAGGGCAAGACGGGGGTTCCGTTTGTGGATGCGAACCTGCGGGAGCTGCGGCAAACGGGGTTCATGTCCAACCGCGGGCGGCAGAATGTCGCGAGTTTTCTGGTCAAGGACCTGAAACAGGACTGGCGAGCAGGCGCCGCGTGGTTTGAATCGTGGCTCCTGGACTATGACGTCTGCAGCAACTGGGGCAACTGGGCTTATGTCGCTGGCGTCGGCAATGATCCTCGGGAGAACCGGACCTTCAACATCGTTCTGCAGGCCCAACGGTACGATCCGGACGGCCGTTACGTGCAGCGCTGGCTTCCGGAACTGGCGTCCCTAGACGGCGCCGAGTGTCACCGGAGTGTCGGCTGGAGTGTTCCTCAACGGCAGGCTCACGGACTCGCCTACCCGCCTCCGCTGGTCGTTCCGTCCTCCTGGCGGAAGTACCTGTGACCCTGTAGGTTCCCTGCAACTCCACTCTGGGAACGGAGCATCACTCCCAGTCAGTCCCTCTCTGCAGCCCCTTTGGATTGAATCGAAGGAAGCCCACGAGGAAGTCGCTATCAGGAGGTCGATCCAGATCCCACGTTCCCTGAGTAAGGCCGATAGGAACGCCCGGGGTCTGAGCACAGCTGCAGGAGGGGGTTGACTCAGCCCCCCCACGTCCCTGAATGCCGATGAAGGGGGTGAGGCAGCTGGTTCTTGATCAGCTTTTGAAGGGGGTTTTGATCAGCTTTGTTGAAAGTCTTTGCATTCTCCATCATTTAATTTTACATAATATTAATTTAAATTTAAAAATCATAAATAAAACACCTTGACGGAAAAGCTAGAACCGGAGTGCGGATCAGAATGAGGAATTGGGCTCTAGGAGAAACGCCGCCTCTTCTTCCGTGGAGGAGCGCCCAAGGAGTGCGTTTCGGTGCGGGAAGCGACCAAACCGCGCAATGATGTCCCGGTGCCGGACCGCATACTCGTGGGTCCGTTCATCACAATGTGCCTTGAAAAGCGGAAGAGACTGGTCCTGAATGGCGAGATCTTCTGAGTGCATCATCGGCATCAGGAGGAACTTCACCTGCGGGTCGGAAAGGTGTTCCTGATCGCCACGGGCCCAGCCCTGGAGGCAACACTCCAGCGCCTGTGAGTCCCCCGCGAAGCTCCGGGCGCTGTGGCGGAAGAGGTTCCGCGGCAGCTGGTCCAGCAGGAGGATCCGGGCCAGATTACCGTCTGGGGTGGCCGACCAGTCCGCTAGGTTTCCTGCCAACGCTTGCTCTACCTCGTTTCCAAATCGCTCCCGGAGCATTTCATCAAAGGTGGCCTCCTTGATGAACCACTGCTTGGGCTCCGTTTCCTCAAACCAGAAGTGCAGCAGTTTCGCAATACGGGGGTCGCGTTCCATGGGAATTCCTTGATCAAAAGGCAGTTAGAGATCGCTTGCGGGACAGCCGCCCCTCAAAACCAGTTCTTGCGGCGCAGCACCCAGATGATTCCAGCCACCAGCAAGGCCATCACGCCCAGCACCACCGGATAGCCCCAACGCCAGGTAAGCTCGGGCATGAAGGTAAAGTTCATGCCGTAGATTCCTGCCAGAAAGGTGAGGGGCATGAAGACGGTGGAAATGATCGCCAGCACCCGCATGCGCTCGTTCGTCCGGAACCCAATCAGCGACACATTCAGGTTGATGAGCCCAATGAGAACGTCCTGCAGCCCGCTCAGGGCATCGGTGACGCGTTGGGCGTGGTCCCGGAGGTCCCGGAGGAAGGGGAGGGTGTCTTCAGAAATCCACTCGCAGTACTCGGGGTGCAGGTCATCGCAAAGGTCCTGAACCGGCAGGGCCTCCCGGTACAGACGCTGAACCCGCTGGTGGAAGCGGTAGATGCGTTCCAGAACCTCCTCCGACGGCTTTCCGAGGACCTCCTCCTCCAGCTCATCCACCGCCTCCTGGAGGACCTCAAGCACCAGAAACCCTTTGTCCACCACCAGGTCCAGCAAGGCGTAAAGCAGGTAGTCACCAACGGGCTTGCGGATCCGTCCATTGCCGCGACGGAGGCGTTCCCGAACAGGCTCAAAGGGAACACTGCCCGACGGCTGGAAGCTGACCACCACCTGATCCCGGAGGGCAAAGCTGACCTGACAGGACTGGACCTCTTGGCTGCCGGCCTCCGCGTGCATCTCCTTGAGGGTGACCAGGAGCCAGTCGCCATGCTGCGCGGCCTTGGGACGCTGCCGAGCACTGACCACGTCTTCCAGCAGCAGCGGTGGCATGTCCAGCACCGTCCCTAACGCTTGCACCCTCTCCGCATCCTGGACCCCAACCAGCTGCAGCCACAGCCCCTTGGGTTCCAGCATCAGGTCGGCCACCTGTTCGGTCGTGAGCGTCGTGTATTCGGTGTAGCTGCTGGGATCAAACTGGATGGCCGAGAGGCTTCCGGGCCCTTGCGGCGCGTCCCATCCTTCTGGAACCAGGGTTCCCGGAGGCAGGCCATACTTTTGGAAGGAAAACGCAGGAGGCACAGGTCGAAGCTGGAAGGGGGTGGACCATCAACAGAGCCCTTTGATCGTCCCAAGCCTCCTGAGGCATGTCAACCCAGAAAGCCGCGACCGCTGTTCGCGCTCCAGCTCGTCTGGTCCAGTGGTTCCTGCAGATCCCCTCCCGGTCAATTGAACTTTCTGACGCCTCCCGATAGAGTAACGGGCAACGGCACCGTCGTCTTTCCCCTCCGCCACTGCGGCCGCAGGCATCTGTTCCTCTTCAACATCACGTTCATGCGATCCTTCAACACCTCCTCCTTTGAACCCACGGGCTCAGAGGAACGTAAAAATCACCGACGCACCCTGAAGTCCTTGGTGGTCTACCTCTGGCCTGAAGCCCGTCTGGACCTGAAACTCCGGGTGGTCCTGGCCCTGTTCAGTCTGGCCATGGCCAAGGTGGTGACGGTGTACGTTCCGTTTCTTTACAAGGAGGCGGTTGATCAGCTTTCGGTGGAAGACGCGCTGGTGGTGCTTCCACTGGGGGTCATCTTCGCGTATGGAGGAGCCCGTCTGCTCCAGCAGGCCTTTGTGGAGTTTCGGGACTTCATCTTTGTCCGAGTGTCTCAGTATGCTCAGCGCGAAATTGCCTTATCGACCTTCCGGCATGTGCATCACCTCTCGCTCAAATTTCACCTAGAGCGGCAGACCGGAGGGCTTTCAAGAGTGATTGAGCGCGGTGTGGGAGGGGTTCAGTTTTTACTGCGCTTCATCCTTTTCAACATCTTGCCCACCCTGATGGAGATCACAATGGTCATTGTGATCCTTTTTGTGCAGTTTGATTGGCGCTTTTCGGCTGCCACTGCGGGCACCATTGTCGCCTATGTGCTGTTCACACAGGTCATCACGGACTGGCGGTTGAAGTTTCGACGGGCCATGAATGCCAAGGATTCAGAAGCCAACACCAAAGCCGTTGACAGCTTCCTGAACTTTGAAACCGTCAAGTACTTCAACAATGAGGAGCACGAGTACCGCCGCTACGATGAGGCCCTAGCAGGCTACGAAAAAGCTGCGATCACCAGCCAAACCAGTCTGTCGCTGCTGAATCTAGGACAAGGCGCCATTGTCGCAGTGGGGCTGATTTCGGTCATGGCCCTAGCGGCTGCAGGAGTGGTCAACGGCGACAACACTCTGGGGGACTTTGTGATGGTCAACACGTTCCTGATCCAGCTGTACCTTCCGTTGAATTTCCTAGGAGTCGTGTACCGCGAGATCAAGCGCAGCCTGGTGGACATGGACAAAATGTTCGAGCTGCTGGAGCACCATCCGGATGTGATGGATGCCCCCAACGCCCAGGAGCTGAACGGGGGTCCCGGTCAAATTGACTTTGAGCAGGTGTCCTTCGGGTACAGTCAGGACCGCGAGATCCTCAAAAACATCAGCTTCCGGGTGCTGCCGGGTCAGACCGTCGCCATTGTCGGACCAAGCGGCTCCGGCAAGTCCACGATTTCACGGCTCCTGTTCCGCTTCTATGATGTGAACCAGGGGCGGATCACCCTTGATGGACAGGACCTGCGCGAGGTGAGTCAGCTGAGCCTGCGTCAAGCGATTGGGGTGGTGCCACAGGACACCGTGCTGTTCAACGATACCATCGCCTACAACATCCACTATGGCAACCCGGAGGCACCCTGGGAGCAGGTGCAGGCGGCGGCACAGCTGGCCCAGATTCACCACTTTGTCGAAGGCCTGCCCCTTGGTTACGACACTGAGGTGGGCGAACGGGGCCTGAAGCTTTCTGGAGGAGAGAAGCAGCGGGTGGCGATTGCCCGGACCATTCTCAAAGGCCCCCGCATCCTGATCTTCGACGAAGCCACCTCGGCTCTGGATTCCCACACGGAGAAGGAAATCCAGGAGTCCTTGCGCGAGGTGTCCCGGGAACGGACCACGCTGATCATCGCTCACCGCCTCTCCACAATCGTTGATGCCGATGAAATCCTAGTGCTCCAAGAAGGCGAAATCCGCGAGCGGGGCCGTCACGAAGAGTTGCTGAAGCGGGGAGGAGAGTACGCGGAGATGTGGCAGAAGCAACAGAAGGGAGACGATCCCGCCCCCTCGCTTTCTCGCCCAGAAGGCTCACCTTGAGCAGGGTTCGGGCTCAGAAGTTCTTTGGGGGGCTTCGCCTTGGCCTTCCTTTAGGAGGGTCTTCCTCTTCGCGACTTTGCCCGCGGCGCCTCCTTTGAGTCGCTGAACAGGGGGATGCTGGCCTATGGAGTCATGAGG
>CBFIGY010000045.1:0-21240 GCA_965662235.1 uncultured bacterium | reverse complement strand
TGGCTTCATCAAGGTTGATGACAAAGATCTTTCCATCTCCGATGCGTCCGGTCTGGGCCGCCGTCTGAATAGCGTCCACCGCTTTCGAGACCTCATCATCAGCAACAACGATCTCGATCTTCACTTTGGGAAGAAAATCAACGATGTACTCGGCGCCACGGTACAGCTCCGTGTGGCCCTTTTGGCGGCCAAACCCCTTGACCTCACTCACGGTCAGGCCTTGAATGCCCGCGGATCCCAGTGCTTCCTTAACTTCCTCCAACTTGAACGGTTTGATAATGGCTTCAATTTTTTTCATGAACGTAGGCTCGTTTAGGGGGTGAATGCGAGTGGATGAAAGGCGAATTATCTCCGACTATAGACTTTTTTTGCAAGTTGAAAAACGATTATCCGTCTCGACCATAGAGCTGTACGTTAAAGCAACGACTCATTTTCTGCAATTCTGTCAGAACTTTAGCGAGCAGCTGGATCTTCCGGAAGCCTTTGAGTGGTCGGATCTGGGACGACGGGAAGTGGAGCGTTACCTTCAGCAGATGCAGGTGCAGGAGCACTGGAAGGTGGGCACCTGTGCCACACGGTTGGTTGGGCTTCGTTCCTTTTTTGCGTACTTGGCTCAGCAGGGAGACCTGCCCTTCAATCCCATTCAGCACTACACCTGGACGCAGCCCTTTCCGGAGCTGGAGCGGGAAGAAGGCGATGTGGCAGCGCTGCACCGGTTGCTGGAAGAACCCACCCGCGGATTTGAGCAAAACCGGAACCGGCTTCTGCTTGAGCTCGCCTACAGCTGTGGTTGGACCAGTAGTCAACTGTCGCGGATGGAGAAGGCTTCGTTGAATCAGAAAAAAACAGGAATGGTGGTGGTGATGGGCTCCGAATCGT
Source organism: uncultured bacterium (assembly GCA_965662235.1). GTDB lineage: Bacteria > SAR324 > SAR324 > SAR324 > NAC60-12 > JAYPUA01. The sequence goes on along the minus strand of CBFIGY010000045.1, from coordinate 20,361 downwards.
GGGAGGTCCCCTTAGGAGCCAGTGGCCGGAAGCGTCTTCAGCAGTACCTGAAGCAGCAGAAGAAATTCCCGGAAACCACTGATTTTTGGGTCAATGCGTGGGGATCTGGACTCAGTGACCAAGCGATCCGGGAACTGCTGAAGGAGCAGCTTGCTCCGCTCGGGTTGGGGCTGCGGCAGCTCCGGGAGTTGTCCGCCCAAGCATTTCAGGACCGAGGAGCCGATATTCGGTCCGTTCAGCAGTTTCGGGACGTGCGGTACGTTCGGCGCCTGCAGTCTCTGAAGCCGGAAAACTTTGAAAAGCTTCAGGAAAAATTCAAGAAGCTGCACCCACGTCGCTCAGTGCCAGAATAACGTCGTCTGCCACCCCTGGTCTTCGTCACCGTATCCGTGGATGAGGAGGTTCACCATTCCGGGCAGCATGGCCTGGGCCTGTTCATTCAGTTCCTTGACCGTGGTTCCGGTAGAAAGCGGAGGGCGATTTTCAATCATTTCAGTGAGTTTGTCGTAAATCGCCACCAGGTACAGCACATCGTTGGCCGCGTACTTCAGCTGCTCTGAAGAAAGATCTGCACGGGACCAGTTGGTCTGCTGCTGTTCCTTCTCCATCTCCACTCCGAGCAACTCCTTGCTCAGGTCCTTCAGTCCATGGCGCTGGCCGTAGGTCCGGACCAGCTTGCTCATCACCTTCGTGCAGCAGAAATTCTGGACCTGCACCCCCAACGACGTGTGAATGAAGGCCACATCCGAAAGAGCGTAGTGGAAAATCTTGGTGACGTTCGGGTCGGTCAGGAGTCGCTTCAGGTTCGGTGGGCATCCCCCTTCCGGACGCACGAGGCACACGCGCCCCTCACCATCGCAGATCTGATTCAAGCAGACCTCGTCTCGGTACAGCCGCAGGCCGTGCATTTCCGAATCAATGGCAATGACCGGTTGCGTCAGGTAATGTTCCAATAAATCGTCCGGAATGTCGGACACCAACTGATAGTCACTCATGGCTCCTCTTGGTGTGAGTTCAAGATTCCTAACCTAGCGTGTCTCGCATGAAGATGCGATTTGAATCTGTGAAATCTTATATGTTCGAAAATTTACATTATCGAACATATAGGTTTATCACCTCATTTCCGGTGCCAGTTGGCGGATGGTCTGGAAATGAGGGAGGAACAAGAAGGAGGAGGTTAGATGCTTTCGGGGAAGTTCATCTGTTTGCCAAAGGCAGAAATTCCCGGGGCTTCATCCGTGGGGTCAAAGTTTTTACGGAGGGATTTTCCGTAAACAGAGGGGTCCTTGATCAGTCCCTCAAAGAACTTGAAGTAGTCATTGACCAATGCGGTTTCGGTTTCATCAGTCATGGCCTTCCGGTGCTCCCGCATCCGAGTCAAGGTGTCCTTCAGCCGGTTCTGGTCTTCGTCATAAACCGACAGCATGACGAGCAGCGCCAGAGCATGAGTCCGGGCTCCTTGGGTGAGCCGCTCTTCAACTTCGACTAGGTTCCGGATGGCTCGCTGCATCAACCCTTGTGCCATGGAGGGGAAGCCCCTGAGGAGCTGAAGCTCTGCTTCTTGAATCAGACTGAATGCTGCAAGCTGCAGCTGTCGCCCATTGGCGGATTTTCCCAACTCGCTCAAAGTGGTGTGGGTCTCCACGGCAAGTTTCCACGCATTCAGTCCGTCGTCCAATTGCCGCTCATGAATGTCGGCCCAGTTGCTAACGTTTCCATCCTGAAGCTGGCGTCGGGTCTTCACACTCGTGATCCACTTGTGCTGAAAGTCCGGGGTATCATCCTGGAGGGGCAGAACGGGCTGGCCGTGAATGTAAAACAGCCGATGGTCCGGAGACGCGAACAAGCACTGCGGACATACGGCCGGCTGATAATTCAGGTAGTTGAAGCCGGCCACCGGATCCGATTCGCGGGCCAGGCTGGGCAACCCAAAAATGTTGTACGTCAGTTCCTGACCTTCTGCAGGACTCCAGAGCTCCACTTCCTCGTTTCCACAGGTTCGGCAGACGCCGTACACTCCCGTCATTCTGTCATGAACCGTCTTGATCGGCTTGGCCGTTCCTTTCTGGTAGTTGCCAGGGTAGAGCCGGTGCAGGATGCCGTGGTTCAGGTTGATGCGGACCCCAAAATCCACCTGAGCGAGGTAACTTCCGGGAGATTGCTCACTCGGCTTGACCACACGGACCTTGGCTGGCAAGGGCGAGAAGTAGGAGGAGCAGTCTTCCTCCTCCTCTTCCAAGTGCCCCACCTCCAGCATCACTTGAAGCTCTTCCGGGAGGTTCGCTTTGGAAGAAACCGTGCAGCCGGTTCGGGTGACGTCCATGCAGATGGCTGGGATGCGGTGCTTACGGAAGGTCAATCGGGCCTGGAGCAGCTCCGCAACCACCTTGTGCGCTGCCGCGACCATGCGTTCCGCAACCTCTGTAGGGAACCCCAGCTTCTGAGTGGCGTTGCGCAGAAACTCTTCCTCTGTGTCAGAAAACTCCTTGTCGACCACGGCCAGCTTGGTGAGTTCCTTGAGGATCGTAAATGCAGCCTGCTTTTCGAGACGGATGTCCTCAAGCTCTGCCAATTCGCGACGCTTGACCTGGGCAATCAGACGTTCTGCAGCAATGGAGTCCAAGAAGGAGACGTTCTTCCGCAGTTCCACAATTTCGGAAGCGTCCACGCTCCCATCCGCTAGCACCATGCCAGCAATTGCATTCGCCAACCACTCTCTGGCTTCTGGTGTTAAGGAATCAAACTGAGACATGAATCACTCGGAAAACTGAAACAGAATAGGATTACGTAATGAATACGTTTATCAGACTCTAGCAAATTGCAAGCGACATGCAAGCTTGCTCAGAGACGTGCCGATGCGGGCTTCTGTTTTCCCAACGCCCCCTGATTCAAAGAGGGGACAAGGATATTTTCCGGGAAGAAGGGAGGCTCATCAGGAGGAGCGAACTATTTCCTGACAGTGGAAGGGAGCGGCGGGGGTTCCGCGTTTCTCAGGGATGGATGTTTTGTTTTCTCAATCGTAAGAGGCGGGTTCCGAGGGAGCGCTTTCTCCCTCAAACTCGGAGCAGTCCAAGGACACTTCAATCCGTGCCCCTGCTTGCGGCCGAAGCACTTCTGAAAGGTGAGCCATCAAGGCTTCCAGCTCTTGCGGAGTCGCGACTCCCTTGAGGGCAAACTGATACCGATCATTGGATTTTTGGTACACGACAATCATGTTGCCTCTCGGGTACAGGTCAGCGTAAGAGCCTGATGCAGCGTTACTCCTCCTCCGGATCCAGGATGGAGTTGATGGCGGTAATGATGCGCATCGAGTCCAGGCCGCTGTTGATCGGGGCGTAGACCAGAATCGCCTGTTTTTCTCGATCAACATTGACCACCTGCTGCCCCATCTTTTCCTGCTCCGGCTGAGAATGGATAAAGTAACAGTAGGAGTTGTTGGGAAGCTCAGTGTCGGTGACCTTGACAAAATCGTAGGGGCTCTCTTCCGGGATCACGTTGAGGCTATAGACGTGATCGAAGCCCTCTCGGGTGAATTTCTTGAGAAACTTGACCACCTCAGGCTTCTGTTCCTGCTTGATGCGGCGCGAAAGCTCCGGAATCAACTGTCCTTCCTGATCACCGGTGTAGCGGCGGTCGGTGTTGGTGAAGATGCCCATTCCCTGGCGGAAGGGGTGAACGGCAGCCCAGAAGAGCTTCTCTGTGAACTCTTCCCAGCGGTCGTGTGGGCAGAGGTGGACCTGCTTCAAGCGAGAGTCGTCAGACATGCGAATTTCCTGATTGAGGGATGAGGAAAAAGAGAGGCTCAGCCTCCGGATGCCTTTACCAACTGATTGATGGCACGGGCGACACGAGGATCATCAGAACGCCCCCGCAGTGCCTCAACGGATTTCTTGGAGAGGGTGCTCAGACTTTCCGGAATCGCCTCCCCGCTGCGTTTGACTTGGATCAGCGCTTTGGTGCACAGCGACGCCAATTGCAGCAGGCACCCGGTCTCAAAGCCGGGCTTGGGAGAGACACCAATGTTGTCCGCATTCTGTTGGGAGAACTGCAGGGCCTCCTGGATCAACTTGGAGGTCTGCTCGGTCAGTTCCGGTTTCTTGAGGAACCGGTTCTGTAGCTGGATGATCTCAATGTCAATGCGGCGGTATTCCGCTTCATGGAAATTGGCGAGCAGGGATTTTTTGTCCGCACTCTTGATGGCGTCAATGAGCTGCTGCTGCTGTTCGCGGAGCAGCGGAAGGATGGCAAAGAGCTGCAGGAGGCTGTCGATCTGCTGCTGCAGATCCGTGTTGGGTTTCCCTCCAAAGGCGATTTCTTTATGCTTCAGAGCAACCGAGCCATTGTTGCTGGTGACCTTGAGGATATGGACCAGCTCTGCCAGAAAGGCTCGTCCATTCCGGATTTGCTGAAGCTGGGTTTTGGCCCGTTCGTCGCGGTCGGCTTCCACTACTAGGCGCATCTCATCGTCCTTCAGGGCCTCATAGAGCGCCGAGAGCAGGCGGTTTTGCATGAGGGCCGCAAGGTAGAGAGACGGCTGCCGAGCTTGGGTGGGGTCAAGGTTGTTGACGTGGGCGAGCAGGGTGGCATCCATCAGCGCCGCGACGTTCTCCTTGATGGAGCTTCCGGAGAACATCAGCAGCATCTCAGTCCGGGCGTCCAGTGCCCAGGGGTCGTTGATCAGACGTCGAGACAGCTCCTGCGCATCGTCCCCCAACACCTCGGAAAGGCGCAGACCTGCGGCGTCCGGACCCGAGGCTTCAGGGAGAGGCTTGTGCGAGAGCGATTGCCCCACGCCTTTGAGTGCAGAGCTCATCACGGTCCGACGCTTAGCAGAGTTGAACTGCGTCTTGGGTTGCTGGAACAGGCGCCTCATCACGTTGATAATCTCAAACGGATTCTCATAGATGGGCAGCTCTCTTAGGCGAATATCCGTCAGGGACATGGGGGCTCCGTTGAGTCGTGAGGTGAAGCGACGAGCAGCTTCCCGGCACCAGAAGACTTGGATTGAAACAGGACTGAAGCAACCGAATCGCGTCCGAGTGGACGGACTGTTTCAGTACACCCACTTGAACCTACCAAAGTCCCGATGGGTCTTCCAAAGAAAAGCAGAGAGCGGTTTGGAGTGGTTTTGGTGTAAAATTCTGATTTTGCTGAATTTTAAAAAAAGTGCGTTTAGAGCGGTTTCGGAGCAATGGCTGGGTCTCCAGTCATTCTCTCAGAGCCTCTTCTCAAAGGGGACTAGGTGAAGAAGCGTTGAACTTCAGCGTAGTGGAACATCAAGCGCGCCCGCTCCGGATGATCGGAGGGCAACTGCTGCATCGCAAACTCCAGGGTCTGGATGACCTTGCGCCAGCGTGGTTTGGTGGGGAGGGTTGCGGTGGACAGGTAGCGGTGCAGGGTGGGGGATTTCCAGGTCGCGTTGCTCTTGTCAAAGTACACGCCCCAGAGTTTAGATTCCTGAGCCAGTTCAATCTCCCCCTTATTAAACTCTTGGCGCCAGATGCTGAGGCAGGCCTGCATCGCCTGAGAAAGGCACGCCTGTTTGGAGTGAACGGGCTCAATCCGTTGGGAATTTTGGCGCCTCAGCTGGGTCAACTCCAGATGCGAGTGCACGCGGGCCAACAGTTCCGACTGGACAAAGGGTTTGAAGATGTAGTCGTTTGCACCCGCCTGAAAACCGAGCGAAACATCTTCACTTTGAGTCAACGCACTGAGGAAGAGGATCGGCAGTTCCTCCTTGGAAGCCGTTTGTCGAATGATTTCACAGACCTCGTACCCGTCCATCAGAGGCATGCGTACATCCAATAGAATCAGGTCCAGCGACTCCCGTTGGTAGAGCTCCAGTGCATCCGGACCGTTGGTGCAGCTGTGAACCTTCAGTTTGCTCTCCGCAAGGTGGTTCAGGAGGATGTAGAGGTTGGAAACTTCATCATCGACAATCAGAATGGAGCCCATTGGTTCAGAAGGGTGCAGCTGTGGCAAGCGCGGTCGTTCCAGAACCGGCTTCCGGGAGGAGCCGTTTGCAAACGCCTCTTCGGAAAACGGTGTGGCCTCTGCTGAGAGGGTAAACCAGAACAGAGCACCTCCCTCCGGAGGGCTCTCCACCCCCATGCTTCCCCCGTGAGCCCTGATGATTTCAGAACTGATGCTGAGGCCCAAACCGAGTCCCTGTTCGAAGGCTTCGGTTTCCGTGGGACGTCGTTCAAAGGCTTTGAAAATTCGGACATGATCCTTAGTCGGAATTCCTGGGCCGTGGTCGCGCACCTCAATGCGGACCTGCGTTTCCTGTAAAGTCGCCCGAACCTCAATCGCGCCTTGAGGAGCATGAGTGAGGGCATTTTGCAGCAGGTTGAGGAACACCTGTTCCAATCGGGCGTGATCAGCCTTCACGTGGGGGAACTCGGGTGGAATGTGATTGTGCAGCTGAGAATCCGCGTTTCTGGGGTCTGCCCTGAGGATTTCTAGCACCTCCTCCACCAGAAGATGCAGGTCGACCGCTTCGCAGTGAACCTTCAGTTCCCCTTGTTTGCCCGCGGAAACATCTAAAAGGGCGCCGACCAATTCGTTCAGCCGAAAGCCACTCTGGACCACAAGGTTCAACTGCTCGACCGTCTGTTGAGAGCAGCGCTGACGGGCTTCCTCGAGCGCAGATTCCGTTAGCCCAATCATTCCATGCAACGGAGTCCGGAGTTCATGGGAGACGCTTGCCAAAAAATGGCTGCGAAACTGCTCCTTTTCCTGAAGACTCCGGAGGGCCTCCTCATTGGCACGATGGTGCTCCGCCTGAATCAAACGGAACCGATTCGCCAAGGCAATGGAAAAAACGGCGGCATCCAACAAGGAGATCGCTTCCAGCCAGATGCGATTGGTCGGATCATAAGGAATCACTCCCAGCGTCATCAGCGGAAAGGTGAGGGCGACCACAAGCAGCAGGGCCCAGCCCATCAGGTAGTAAATGACCACTTCCCGGTGATCCACATAAGACTTCAGGGCGACCCAAAGTGCGCAGGGAATGAGAACCAGAGCAACGAGGGACAGCAACGCAAAGCCCCAGATGATCTTTCCAGAAACCCCTGCCAGAATCACAGAGCCCACCAAAACGGCTCGCATCAGTTCCTGAACGGAACGATGGACCGTCGGAAAATTTTGATCTGAATGGAGGAGGCTGTTGGTGAAGCGGAACCCAAAGTACAAGGCCCCATACAGCGTGATCAGCACCACCCAGTAAACCCCTGCAGACTTGACGAAAAACAGGTCCGGCCAGATCCGCTCATGAAACCGGAAGAGCAGAAAGGAGGTCAGAAAAGCCGCGTAGTAAAAATAAACTGGATCCCGGAGGGCCACGTAAATGGTGAGGTAGATGAGGATGAAGATCGTCAATCCACCCCAACACCATAGGTAAAACCCATGCTCAAAAAAATTCTGAGCCTTGCGGGCTTCTGGTTCCCAGAGTGACACCAGCGCCTTCATCTCAAACTCCGTATTCAGGCGCATCAGGTACTCCACCTGCTGACCGGCTGGAAGCGTCAACCGCGTTTCCAGTAAGGCCTCCCGCGAGGCCCCGGATGCAAGCAGGGTCAAAAAATTCTTCAGGGCAATGGGTTCTGGTGGGTTCCCCGGAGTGATCGCGTAGAGTTCCAGAAACTGGTACTCATGCTCAATGTGGAAGATCACCGACTGGTCGTCTGGTCCGGGGTTCCTCACTGTAAATCGGAACCAGTATGCGGGGTGAAAGGCTCCTTTGCTGAAAAAGGCGTTGGAATTGACCTGAAACTGAGAGGCCACTTCAGGGGACAAAACGGCTTCCACCGTCCAAGGATCCCCTGTTTCCTCCAAGTACTCCAGATAAGGTCCGAGTTGAACGGAGTGAAAGTTTTCGGTAAGCAAGACGGGGGTGGGCTGTGCCCAGGTCAGTGCGGAAATCAGTAGAAGGAGGGAAAGGAGCAGGAATTTCATGAAGACCCAATTGGTGAGCGTACTCGCATGAGCCGGAAAGCTACACGCAAGTGACTCTCCCTTCAAGAGAAAAGCCGGTGTGCATGAGGATTGTCTTTGGGTGGGGGCGCTTTTTGAGAGAGGACTTTTTTGGGAGGTTTTGTTTTTAAATTTACATAATATTAATTAAATATAAATAATAGCCCTAAAAAAGGGGAGACGCACTCCCCTCAAAATCAGGCTCTAGTTCGTTCTGGAGTGTTCACGGAGCAAGGCGGCCACGTCTAGGGGATCGTTGGTGAAGATCCACTGGACGCCACGGTTCAGCTCGCGGTACAAAGCATTCTTTGATTTAGGATATCCTGTTCCCATGAACTGACCGGCCTCTAGGTGACGTGTCACCACCTGCTGGCCGATGAGCAGGTAGTGCCCCCCAATGCCTCCAAATCCCTGCTCCAGGGAAGTGCGGCTGAATGCCTCTACATTGAAGAAGGCCACCAGCAGGAAACACGACTTGGGCGCAAAGGTCACCAGACGCTCCAGAGCGGGATCCAGCAGCAGGATGTGAAAGTCCCGTCCCGGTTCCCAACCCTTGAGCAAGTCCCCCAGGATCTGGTTCTGACGCTCCAGCTCCGGATACGGCTCTTCCTTCACCTCAATCATCAGGTGCGCCCGGTTCTGGCTCAGAGCAATCACTTCCTCGAAGGTCGGAATGAGCGGAAAGCGTTCCTTCAGTTCAGAGACCGTGAACGAGCTCAGCAACCGGGGTTCGCCAAACATCCGGAGCAGGTCCGCATCATGGAAAACCATCGGCGTCAGGTCCTTGGTCCAGCGGATGTCGAGTTCCAGTCCCGTGACCTCTGGTGCCTCTAGCGCCCGTTGGAAGGCGACCAAAGTATTTTCCGGAAGGCCCTTGAATCCGTGTGCTCCACGATGGGCAATGACCTGACACTCGCGGAGAACCTCCGGAGGAGGAACCGGCTGCGGCCAGTACTTGAAGAACGTGTCGCATCCCGCCATGAGGAGATGCTCCAGCCAAGGAGGAATGTGCATCAGTGTTTATTGAACTTTGCCATCAGTTGAGCCATGTCCTTGTTGAAGTCCCCGGTCGCCAATGGCTTTTCGCGCGGTTTTTGGGGCTTCCGTCCCGAGGACGACTGCTTGCGTGGCTCCACTTTCCCCGACCTGCGGGCCCCTTCCTTCGGTTTGGCCTCCGTCTGCAGTTCACTCCGGAGCGAGAGGGAAATGCGTTTGCGGGCTTCATCTACCTCCAGCACCCATGCCTGAACGGCTTGTCCCACGGTCACGGCTTCCATCGGATCCTTGATGAATTTGTCCGACAGCTGAGAAATGTGCGCCAGTCCATCCTGATGCACACCAATGTCAATGAAGGCGCCAAAGTGCGTGATGTTGGTCACAACGCCATTGAGGCGCATCCCCGGCTTCAGGTCCTTCACCTCCTGAATGGCGTCGTCAAACTGCACCTGCTGGTGATCGCTTCGGGGGTCACGTCCGGGCTTTTTCAGTTCCTGAAGAATGTCCGAGACCGTGAAGCTTCCGGCCTCAGCGTACTGGCTGGGGTCAATGCGTCCCACCACGCCTTCATTCCCCACCAGCTGTTCCAGCGTCAGTTGATGGTCCTGCGCCATTTGCTCCACCAGCCCATAGTTTTCCGGATGCACGGCCGACCGGTCCAAGGGGTTCGCCGCCTCCGGAATGCGGAGGAACCCGGCGGCCTGCTCAAAGGTTTTGGGTCCGAGTCCACTGACCGACAGCAGGTCTTTGCGGGACTGGAACCCCCCTTTTTCGTTGCGGTGAGCGATGATGCGTTTGGCCAATGTGCCGCTGATGCCGGAGACGTAGCCCAGCAGCGACGCCGACGCACGGTTCAGGTCCACTCCTACGAAGTTGACGCACGACTCCACCGTCCGGTCCAAGGACTGCTTCAGGCGGGTCTGGTTGACGTCATGCTGATACTGCCCCACGCCAATCGATTTGGGGTCGATTTTCACCAACTCTGCCAGCGGATCCTGGTACCGGCGGGCGATGGAAATGGCTCCCCGCACCGTCAGGTCGAGCTCCGGAAATTCGTCCCGAGCAATCGCCGATGCAGAGTAGACCGATGCTCCGGATTCATTGACGACCAGGGCCTGCACCGTGAAGCCTTCTGCTTGGAGGAATTCTCGGACAAACTGATGCACCTCCCGGGACGCGGTTCCGTTGCCAACGGCGATGATCTCCGCATTGAAGCGTTCCATCAGTCCTCGGAGCGTGTTGCGCGACCCGTTCACGTCTTTTTTGGGCTCCACCGGATAAATCACTCCGTGGTCGAGGAAGCGTCCGGTTTGATCAATCACCACCCACTTGGTGCCTGTACGGAATCCGGGGTCGAGCCCGATCACCACCTTGGCTCCCCCCGGAGGCTGCAGCAGCAACTGTCTGAGGTTGCGCCCAAACAGGTCAATGGAGACCTCATCCGCCTGGAGTTTCAGGTCCACCCGGATGTCCGTTTCCAGCGTAGGCGCCAGCAGGCGTTGCCAGGCATCCGCCAGCACCTGCTCACCTTGTTCAGCAAAAGCCGGAGCAAACGAAGGCAGGTAGGGACGCATCAGTCCGTGCGCCCGGGCCTCCTCGAGCTCAATGCGCATGCGGAGCACGCCATCTTTTTCTCCACGACGGATGGCTAGGTAGCGGTGCGGAGCAATCGCAGCGACCTTTTCGGAAAAATCGTAGTACGCCTCAAACTTACTTGGCTTCCCTTCATGATCGCTGGCCACTTGAGACACCACCCGTCCATCTCGGTGCAGGCGCTCCCGCAGGGCATTCCGGAGGTCAGCCATTTCCGCCAAACGCTCCGCCCAGATGTCCCGAGCCCCTTGAAGCGCCTCGTCTGCTGAGAGGGGAGCTTCGCTTCCTTCGTTGAGCTCCTGCAGCCACTGCTGCACAGTCGTTGCCGTGGTGTCCGGAGCCACCAACAGCTCCGCAAGTGGCTCTAGGCCCTTGTCCTTGGCGATGACCCCACGGGTTCGGCGCTTCGGTTTGTAGGGCAGGTAGAGGTCCTCCAGCTTCTGTTTGGTCTCCGCCTGCTGGATCCGTTGCTCCAGCTCCGGGGTCAGCTTTTCCTGCTCCCGGATGCTCTTGAGGATGGTTTGACGACGCTCGTCGAGGTCGCGCAGGTACTGAAACCGGTCGGCCAGGTTCGCGATCTCCACTTCATCCAGCCCTCCGGTGGCTTCCTTGCGGTACCGGGCAATGAAGGGAATGGTGTTGTCCGCAAGCAGCAGCTTCAGGGTTTCGCGGATCTGGTCGGGGCGGTGCCCCGTTTCCTGGTGCAGCTGAGGAACCCAGACGGCAAGGTCCGGCGACGAGGAGGGGGATGTTTCTTCCATGAATTCCGTGAGGGAGGAGTCAGTCAACAGGCAGAGTGCGCCTTCTTGAGAGGCTTACCAGACTTTCTGGACAACCTTCAAGGCCCGCAAGCCTTCGCAGATCTTTCGGTACTGCACCCACGTGACGGGGGCCAGTCGAATGCGGTGGTAGGCCTGTTCTTCAGTGGTCACAGAAACCTGAGCATCCCGGATGCTGGCTTCCGCGTCTTTGATCACTTTGACGACCCGGTAGAGGATACCAGGTCCTTCGCTGGTGTGGAGCCGGATGATGTGCTCGCGGCGTTCGTCCTTGGGCAGGTCCCACAGCACCTGCACCCGGGTCTGTCGGGAGGCCTCGACCTCCGAACAACTGAGCTGATGCACTTCAATTTCATTTTGATCATTCAGCAGCCCAATGATTCGATCGCCCGGCATCGGCGCACAGCATTCCTGAAGCCGGACCATGGGGTCGTCCCAGCTCTGAATGCGGAAGTACGATTCCGCGCCGCCAAACACCGAGGCAAAGCGTCCCGACCGAAGCATCTCCCGCACCCGACCCATGCGTTCGGGACCAATCAAGCCATGCTTCTTCATGAAGTCCCGGGGAGAGCGCTTCTGCATGCCCACCTCCTGAAGGAAACGCTCGGTGCTGAGCTTTTCCTGTTCCAAGGCTTCCAGCACCTTGGGCTCTTCCAGCCACTCTTCAACGTGCAGTTGAAATTTCTGCAGCACTCCCTTCAGGTGCTCATAGCCGAGGCGACGCATCCGGAGGGCATTCTGCTGCCCCACCGACCGGCGGATCTGCAGTTGACTCTTGGCCAGAATCGCGTACTCCAGCCAGTCTCGGGCAGGTCGCACCGACGGATCGGTCAGAATACGGATCCGCTCTCCATGGAAGAGCTGCCGATCCCGTGGCACCCGCTGCGCCCCTCCGCTGCGTCCAACGCTTTCGACCATCGCTCCTGTGCACTGATTCCCCAGCTCGGTGTGGATGCTGTAGGCAAAGTCGAGCACCGAAGCGCCCTTGGGCAGAGCAAAGACGTCGCCCTTGGGACTGAACACCTGAACCTGGTCCTGCTGCATTGTCTTCAGGACGTCCGTCATGCGCAGGTGCTCTTCTCCAGCAACCTGGTCCAGCTGGTCGAGGTAGGTCCGGTAGTAATCCGCCAGCTGCGACGGCGTCCCCTGCCAGTACGCCATCACGCCGTTGCGGTTCCCTTCCTTCATCCGCGGGGTGACGATCTCAATGGAGACCCGCTCGCCGTCCAGCAGAATCAGGGTCTGCAGGCCCTGGTGTCCGTTCCACATCGGGTTGCTAATGTAGTCACGGATCTGCAGAGGAATGGCGCTGAAGTGGGTGTGGAGGATGCCCAACGCCTGATAACACGACTGCGGTTTGTCAACCACAATCAGGAATCCTCGGAGGATGTGGTCCAGCGGCATGCCGGGGATGACATGGTCCGCGACCTCAATCAACACGGGCTCGACCGACTGCAGCTGCAGGTGTTCTTGCGTCAGGAGGTCCTGCAGCTGAGACCGCATCGCGTCCACCCGCTCCTTGCGTTCCTCCCACAGGTCCTGCAACCGCTGCTTGGTGTTCCGGTAGCGCAACGGATAGAGGTACCGGAAGCACAGCTCCGAGTGCTCTCGACTCAGGTCCCGGAGGCCCAGGCGCTCCGCCAGCGGCACATACACCCCAAGGGTCTCACGGCTGATGCGACGGCGCTTGTGGTGCGGCATCGCCTCCATGTCCCGCATGTTGTCAAGGCGGTCAAAGAGCTTGATGAACAGGGTCCGGACGTCCTTGGTCATCGACTGCAGCATCTTCCGGTAAGTCGCTTCCTGGTGACTGCGGGTCTTTGGACCATCCGGATTCTGGATCTTGGTCAGGCCATCGACAATCGCCGCATACCAAGGGCCATACTGATCCCGTACGTAGTCCTTGGTCATCGGGGTATCTTCAATGGCATCATGCAGCAGGGCCGCAATCACCGTTGAAGCGTCCAGTCCAGCTTGGCAGATGGAAAGCGCCACCCGCAGCGGATGCACCACCACCGGCTGCCCAGACTTGCGCCGCTGATTGGCGTGGAACCGAGTGATGTCCTCAATCGCCTGATTGAGGAGACGGACCTCTTCCTCGCTGCCATGGCGCTTGACGTAGTCGCGGATCTGCCGCTTGAGCTTGGCGATGAGCTGCGAGTCCTCGGCGCTCACGCCTTCCTCCACCCGAATCACCTCTGGGTGCATGGGGGCAGAGGGCATGAGGGCGTCATCGACGGTCATCACAGCGGGATTTACCATACTTCACAAAGACTACGGTTGAACGATTACTGAGGCTGAAAGCTGCGGAACTGGCCAAATCCCGTGCAGTACCGGAGCGGCGTGTCTGCCCGGACGGGTTTCCAGCCTACTTCAAAATTGGCATTCCACAAGAGCTGACGGATGTCCCGGAACAGCTCAAAGCTGTCAGGGTGCACCCAGAAGAAGAAATAGGTTGTTTCCGGACGGTACTGCCCCAGCATCTGATCCATCGGGCCTCCCGACCGTTTGAACTCATGCCACCAGCGCCCTGCGTCCCGGTTCGGTAAAAAGTCGAGGCAGTGGGCGTTACCGGAGATCGTCATCAGGTTGACCTCGTAGTTGCCCATGTCGAGGCGCTCTGGAACCTGTCCGGGACCGGTGACTTCTTCGCGGATGCGTCGGTAGACGGCCGCCCGGTCAAAAAGCACCACCTGATTGTCCCGCAACAGCAGCAGGCGACTCGCCTTTTGTGAGTAGTGAGACCAGGGGATGACGATCTTCTCTTGCTGCTCCAGCTGTCTAGAATCGGGAGTGCTGACTTCCTGAGGTGCCAGGGTCAGCAGGGCGACAAACACGGAGAGGATGACCAGGATGCCGACGCTGTTGGAAACAATGTCCACCAGCGAGTCCAACCCCGCGTTCATGGGGCCACCGGGAGGCCGGCGTCTCATCCTTGCTTCTCGTCGTTGCTTTCGTCCTCACCGCCGGACCGCTGACGGGCCTCCCATGCTTCGCGCTGCTCATGGTACCACGCGGTGAGTTTTTCCGCCAAATCCTGGCGCTTGAGCTTCTGGCACACGTCGACCATGCACCGGTAGAGGTCCTGGCGCGGCTCAATCATCACAGCGGCTTCGTAGATCCGGAGAGCTTCAATGAGCTGCCCAGCCTTTTCGTGGTGCTCCGCCCGGGCGAGGTGCTCCTGAATTTCCTTGTCCCGTTCCCGCTGCTCCATCTTCTTGAGCATGTGCTTGAGGTTGGCCACCCGCTGGTCGTTGTTGACCATGCCATGCACCATCATGGCCTTACGGACGAGCTCCTTGGCCGGCGCAATGCCAATGGCCTGATCAAGCAGCTGCCCGGCCTTGTCGAGCTCCTTGCGCTTGATGGCATCATCCGACTGCATCACAAAGATGTCCCGCAGCTCCTTGAGGGCTCGCTTGGCCGTGCTGTTCCCCCGGTCCATCCGGACGGCCTTGAGGAAGGTTTCCTTGGCAGCATCATACTGCTTGTCCGCCAGCTGAAGCCGTCCCAGATTGACCAGCAACTCTAGGTCCTCCAGCTCATCCGTCAGCGGTCCCAGCGTGTCCAGCGCCTTCTTGCTCTTGCCCTCTGCAATGAACTTCCGCCCCTCCTCAACAAACCGGTCGATGGAGTACTCCCCCTGGGAGCGCTCAAGGAGCTTGGCGGCTAGGAAGAAGTACACCCGGGACTGCTGGGTCTTGCGCTGCTTGCGCAGCAGGATGCCCATGTTCACGTTGCTGTAGCGGTGATTGGGATTGCGCTTGAGCATCCCGTTCAGGGCTTCTTCTGCCTTTTCGTGGCTCCCCATCTGGGCCAAGGAGCACACGAGGAAGCAGCGGTAGTCGAGGTTGTTCGGTTCCTTCCGGAGGAGGCCTTCAAAGATGCGTCGGGCAATCTTGGGGCTGCCTTCCTCCATGCTGTACACCGCTAGGTCCATGAGCATCTGCCGCTGCTGCTCGCTGTCTTCTTCCAGCTGCTCCATGGCGTATCCCAGCAACTCTTCCGGATTGATGCGGTATTCCTCTACTTCCGGTTCCACCTTGGCCTTAGGCGGAGGAGGAGGTGGGGGAGGAGGAGGCGGGGGAGGCGGTTCCTCCACGTTGATCTCCGCTTCCTTTTTGGGAGCATCAGGGAACAGCAGATCATCCGGGAAGTCCTCATCCTCCAGATCATCCAACGGAGAAGGGGCTTTCTTCGGAGCCGCTTCTGCAGCCGCCGCCTGCTCCTCTTCCTCTGCCGCCAACAGGCTTGAGAGGGAGTCCTTCTTGGGGTGAAGCTTTTCGTGGATTTCCTTCAGACGCTCCAGGCCCTCCGGTGTGCCCGGGAGCTTGTAATTGGTCAGCTTCTCTAGGGGCTTGACGGCACTGACGGCGCTGGCGTCATAGAGCTCAACCTTCGCAATCGTCGCCGCTAGGTTGTAGGCGGGAAACTCATCCCGCGGGTTCTGCTTGAGGCAGTGCAGGTAGAGGTTCTTGGCCTTGTTGGGCTCCCCTTGCTTCCGGTAGGCATTTCCCAGAAAGTTGGCGAGCTCCAGGTTCTTCTCATCGCGTGCCAGCAGGTTCACCCCCAGCGCAACCATCGCTGAGGGATCACCTGAAGACTGCCCATAAATGTCGGTCACGATTGGCATCGCCACCTCTTGGTTGAGGTCCAACGCCTTGTTGAACTCCACCATCGCCCGATCGTAAAATTTACTCTCCAGTAGGGATTTCGCTCTCTCCAAGATCGCGTTCACCTCTTCGTTGCTATCACCCGAGAGCAGTCTATCCAGCACGTTGTTTTCCTTCCAGGAACAAGTTTAACTCCCGCTTCCCCCCATTGAGGCACTGTCCTTGCTCTCAGCTAATGCTAGCAGCCGACGGGGAAGCTCTCTTTGCAAGCCTTCAGGTCGTACCACAAACTCCCAAGAGAGTCCAGCGTCCCCCGTATGGTCTTGCAAAAACAAAATGCAACTTATAGTCTTGCCGAAACGCTAAGAATGCGCAACTTGCGGACCTTCTCTCAAACCCCTGAAGCCTTCTTTTCCTCCGCCCCTGGTGACCAAGGAAGCCGGTTTAAGGGGATTCATCAAGGAAACCATGCCCGCTGACGAATTCGAACTGAACGATCTCGACGACCTCCCTGCCGACGACTTTGACGGGCAAGAACTTCCGGACGCCCAATTCCCCGGTGAAGGTGACGAAATCGAGTCGTTTGACTTCAGCGCTGATGACGATGACTTCCTTGATGACCCTCCGGCTCCTGAAGAAGAAGAAGCCCCGGGAGACTCCGGACTCGGGTTTGAGGGCTTTGAAGCCGCACTTGCCGAAAGCGAAGGCCCCTCAGAACCCGAAGCGCCCGCTCCTGCTGAAGAAGCCCCCAGCGAGGACGACGACGATTTTGGAGATGAAGAAGAAGGCATTCCCGGAATGGAGATGCCTGCAGAAGACGATGACCTCGCCGCCTTTGAATCCGGGGGCGAACTGGAGGAGCTCTCAGAAGACGGAGGACTCGACGATCTCGCTGAGGGAGGTGGACTCGACGACCTGACCGAGGAGAGTGGGCTTGATGACCTACCCGATGAAGCCGGCCTGAGCTTTGACCTCGAAGGGGAGGATGACGACCTCAACTCTGGACCGGTCTCTGCCAAGCCCCTGAAGGCTGCAGAATCCGCCGCCGCAGAACCGGCTGCAGAAGCGGCACCGGCTGCAGAAGAAGAGGCGTTCCCTGAAGAGTCTGACGAAATTGAAGGGCTCGATGACCTCGGTGACATGAGCGGCCTTGAAGACCTCTCAGACGAAGCGCCACTGGAAGACGTTCCAACGCTGGAAGACGAGTCGGGACTTGAGGACCTTCCAGAAGAAGAGGCGGTTGACTTTGAGCTGGAGGATGAGCCGGAACTGGACGCTGCGGTCGAGATGGGCCCTACCGCCGAGATCGAGCCTGAACTCCCTGCAGAGGAAGACGCGCCGACTGAGGACCTCGAAGAGCTAGAGGAACTGGAACCCGTGGCGCTGGAACCAGAAGCACCGGAAGACGAAGTGGCGATCGACGGGCTGGAGGAACTGGAGCCTGTCGAAGAGGCCTTTTTGAGCGAGCCCACTGATGAATTGATGGACGCAGGACCGGCCGCTCTTCCAGAAACCGGCGAGTTTGACGACGAGGAAGAGCAACTCATTGAGATTCACGCCGAGGACGACCCCTTGGCGTTTGAAGGCGAGTCCCTTGCCGAAAGCGATGTTCCTCCGGATGCCCCGGAATGGGAAGATCTGGAAAGCCTGTCTGAGGAAGAGCCTGAAGCCGCGGCACTGGATGAAGCCAGCCCCGCCCTCGAAGGCTCCCCCAGTGACCTAGAGGACCTGGAAGCGCTGGAGAACCCTCCGGACCTTCACGACGAAATCAGCGACCTTCCGGAAGACGAAACCGCAGAGCTCCCCCTGTCCATGGACACCGGAGCGTCCGAACTTGAGGACCTCCCTGAGGAATCTGGACTTGAGGACCTTCCGGATGCGTTTGCCGAAGAAGAAGATCCGTTTGCCGAAGAGCCTGTCGCTTTGGAGGCACCGGACGAAGCCCCTGAACTCCAAGAGGAGGAGGTTCCGTTTGCCGAAGAGGAAGAGCCCCTTCCTCCCGAGGACGCTGCGTTTGAGGACCCGGTGGACGCCTCTGAGGAAACCCCAGAACTTGAACTTGAGCCCCAACCTGAGCCTGACCTCTCAGCCGTTGCAGGTGCTTCAGCCGCCAGCATTGTCGCAGTTGCCGGCATGGCGGTTTCAGCGCGTCCCCAGTCGGACCTGGAAGCGCTTCGCTACGGAGACTCTTCCCACCACCCCAACGTTCCAGTGGAGAACCAACCTATGTCTCAACCCAACTCCCCTGCAGCCTCTGGCTCCGAGGTGTTGCTGAACTTCCAGCACGAAGTCGTGGTGGAGGTGGCCCGAACCAAACTCACCGGTGAAGAGATCACCCAGATCACCTACGGCAGCGTGATTGAGCTGGACAAGCTGGCAGGTGAGCCTGTGGAACTTGTCCTCGACGGCAAGACCATTGCTCACGCCGAAGTGGTCCTGATCAACAAGGAGCGCCTGGGTGTGCGCATCATCGGCATCATGCAGGACTGAACCATGCTTCATCATGACACCAGCGAACTGGATGTGGAGCCTTACGAACTGGTTGAGGCTGAGTACGAAACCGGACGGTTTCCCTGGATGGATGTCGTTTCACGTCGGTGGGCATCGCTGCTCGAAACCACGCTTTATGAGCGTCTGGGACTGCTGTTTGAGGTCCAGGCCGAGCAGGTGGTGTGGATGCGGTTTGCCAACCTCCTTCAGCACGTCCGGGCGCAGCCAATCTACATCGTCGACATCAACCAGCTGGCCAAGGGGCTGCTGATCCTCGACAACAGCTTTGTCCAGGCCACCATGCGGTCCTTGCTTCCGGACGAGGGTGAGTTGGTGCTAGAGGATTTCATGATGCAGCACCACGCGGCCCTGCAGGACCTCCTGAACGCTGCCGCCAAGGACTTTGAGAACAGCTGGACCCACATCAGCGACTTCCAGATGCGCTTCAAGCGGGTGACCACCAGTCGCCACCGGGCTCGGGTGCTTCTGCCGCATGAACGCTGCCTCGTCCTCCGCCTCAAGTTCCAGTCCCAGGAGCAGGCCAGCTCGTCAGAGGTCATTCTGGCGCTTCCCTTCACGGCCATGCACAAGACCCTCAACCGCTTGGAACCCCTGCGGGTGCTAGCCCCTGAGTCCGTTGAGCCATACTATGAAAGTGTCGGGAACCGGATGATGGACCTTCTGGAGCAGACGCACCATCAGCTGGTCAGTGAGTTGGGAAAGGTGGACCTCAGGCAGACCCGAGGGTCCTTGAAGGTGGGGCAGGTGCTGCCCCTGCAGAACAGTGGAGGGAAGGTAACGGTTCGTGTGAACGGACGCCCCACCCTGATCGGCAAGATGGGGCAGTCGAGCAGTCGCTACGCCGTCCAGATTCAGAGCTGGGAGCCGGTGCAGAGGACTTCAGCCCTCAAGCCGCAAGACCAGGCATTTCAGCCCATTGACCTGCCGGAAGGCCAGTAGCCTGCCACTCGGCTTCCAACCATTCCGCGGGGGTGCGACTGGCCGCAAACCGTTCCAGCACCGCCTCCGCCGGCACCCGTCCGTCTTTGGTGAACTGCTCAAAGTAGGGCAGCAGCCACTCCTCATCCGCACTCCCCAACGCTTCCAACGCTCCTTCAACCAAGCGTTTCCCCACCTGTTCCAGTGAGATGCTTCCGACGGTTCCCTGCAGTGCCTCGCGTGCCGCAGTGTCTCTGAGCACCGGATAGGCCTCTGCAGGAAGGTCCATCAGCACGGCTTCAGCCGCAGCCAGTCCGGATTCCTCGTACACGAGTCCTTTGAGCAACGCCGGGATGGCAATGGCCCACTGCGGGGGCAGGCTGTCAAAGACTCGGACCTCAATGATGTTCTTCAAGCGGATGTCGGGAAACAGCATGCCGAGGTGCGCCTCCCAGTCCGCCCAGGTGGGCTCAATCTCAGGATGACTTCCCTCCAGCAGGCTCCGGAAGGAGTGATCCGCTGTCCAGACCAGCTTTCCTTCCCGTTGCAGCAGGTAGGGAGACGCTTCCAGTGCCCAGTTCACGTAATCTTCCGCCCGGAAGCGAGGGTTCAGGAACGGGGTTGGAAGTCCTGACCGGGTTCGGTCGGTGTCTGACCAGATGTGGGTCCGGAACGACAGGAAGCCGCTTGGCGCCCCTTGAAGCAGGGGGCTGTTGGCAAAGAGAGCCGCCAGGAACGGCGCGGCGCGGTTCAGCACCACCATCTTGCGCTCTAGGTCCTCCACAGAGTGGTAGTCCAAGTTGACCTGCACCCCACTGGAAGCCTTCATCATCCAGCGCCCTAGGGTGCCGATGCGCGGCATGTGGTCGTACATCACGCGGTAGCGGTGCTTGGCCAGAAACGGAAGCTGGTCGGGCGTGAAGAACGGGTGGGCGCCTAGGCAGATCATCCGACCCGAAACGCTGTCGAGCCCAGCC
>CBFIGY010000044.1:0-21634 GCA_965662235.1 uncultured bacterium | reverse complement strand
TGAGGTGAAACTCGTCCTTCACCGCCACCGGAACACCATCCCACAGGCTCAGAGGGGTTCCAGCCTCCCAGCGCTGTGTTGCTTCATGCGCCTGCCGGAGCAGGTTCTCTTCGTCCCAAGCCACCAAAGGACGCAACGGAACCGCACTGCTTTCTAGGTTCCGGATGACGTCCAAAATTCGCTGGGCGACCTTCAGGGGGGTTGTTCTGCCGGAGCGGTAAGCCGTGACAAAGTCAGGAATGGACTCTGGAACGAAGCCAGACTCCGGCGGTTCCGAGCCTTGGGTGTACCACTGCTGAAACCGCTCACACGACGCCTGTGCCTCGGCGGCGGAGCCGTCGGTGGGCAGAGGGGGATGCAGGGAGTGAAACGTTGGGGGCTGCAGCAAAGTGCGCTTGCGGAGCCGCCCTAGGCCGATGTTCCGTAAGATCAGCCAAGCAATGAACCGACCCAGCCCAGGGGTCCGGGACAGGTAGTAGCTCCAGCGCAGCGATCGTTTCGCCAAGCGAGGTGCCCGGATGGGCGGAAGATCGTAGCCGTCTTCCGGACGACGCTTCCAAGTGAAAACGCTAGGGAGCATGACGGACCGGTAGGGAAAAGGTAAAGCGGGCTCCTTCGGTGTAAGTCGGGTCCACCCACACGGCACCGCCATGGGCCTGCAGAATGCGCTGCACCGTTGCCAGGCCAATGCCCCGTCCCTCCACTGAATCCTCGCCCCGAACAAAGGGCTCAAAGATCCGCTCATGGTTGTCCGGAGAAATGCCAGGACCGTTATCCTGCACCCAGAAGTGGTGGACTTCGCCCTGCACCTCATGCCCAATGGTGATCTGCACCGGCTGCTGGTCCCCCCGGTACTTGATGGCGTTTGCAATCAGGTTCTGCCAGACCTGCGCCATGCGGACCACGTCGCACTCCACTTCCGGTAGGGAGCGGCTCCACTCAATTTCGGCTAAGCCTTCCTGTCGGGCGTACTCAAAGTTCTGCACCACCATGGCCACCACCCGATCCATCTCCGTCGGCTGCAGCTCGCCAATCACCTGCCCGGCCTCGGCATACGCCAGCAGGGTGTCAATGAAGCGAAGCATCTTCTTGAAGGTCTCCGGAATGCGTTCCAGCAGCTCCCGGAAGTCACCCACCGACCAGACCTGGGGGTACTCGTCTTTGAGACGGTAGAGGAAGAGGTTGTAGAGGCTTGCGGCGCCGACCACAGGGGACTTCAGGTCATGGCTGACCATGTGAGTGAAGTTGCTCAGCTCCTGCTTCTGCGCCATGAGGTCGCGCGACAGGCGACGGATCTCATCAAAGGCGTGCTTGGTCCGCAGGGCCGAACGGACCCGTGCCGTCAGGGTCACCGGATCAATGGGCTTGACGATGTAGTCCACGGCACCGGCGTCAAAGGCGTCCTGCAGCGTCGCGGTATCGCTTTTGGCGGTCACCATGAGGATGGGCACCTGGTCGAACTCAGGAAGCTTCTTCAGCCGTGACACGGTTTCTACCCCGCTCAGTCCGGGCATCATCTGATCCATGAGGATCAGGTCGGGAAGCCAGGCCTGTGCCAGCGCCAGGGCCTCTTCTCCGGACTCGGCATGGTGCACCTCACAGCGGAGGCGGCGCAACATGTCTTCCAGCACCAATCGGTTGTCTTCTTGATCGTCCACCAGGAGGATGCGATCTCGTTGCGCCATGAGCTTATGGAGAAAGAGAAGAGAAACGGCGTCTCAGTAAGGGGTAGGACAGCACGGCCAGCGTGGCTCCAATGACATTGGCCCCGACATCAAGCCAGTCTGCCGACCGCCAGGGCAGGAACCCCTGCAGGCCCTCTGTCAGCAGCCCCATGAGTCCGGTTGCCCCCCAGCCGAGGAGTAACCGGATCCGGAAGGATCCTACTGGCAGGCCCAAGGCGGCATTCAGGTAAGTCCAACCCAACGCGCAGAACAACACAAAGTGCGTCCACTTGTCAAGTAACGGAGTCTCCTGTAACGGATGCGCCGGAACCGGAACGCTGAGGATCACCACTAGGGCTCCCGTGGCCCACATCGCCCACCGGACGGCAGGCGTCTGTGCAAACGGGAGCATCCGGGTGTGCCTACAGGTGGATGGGACGTTTTTCCGTCGCGTCCAGCGCTGCTTCCTTCACCGCCTCTGCAAAGGTCGGGTGCGCGTGCGACATCCGGGAAAGGTCTTCTGCGCTGGCGCGGTACTCCAACGCCACCACGGCTTCGGCAATCAGGTCGGCTACACGGGCGCCGACCATGTGGATGCCCAAGATCTCGTCGGTTTCCTGATCAGCAAGAATCTTCACCAGCCCGTCGGTGTCCATGGCTGCCCGGGCCCGTCCCAGGGCCTTGAAGGGGAAGGAGCCCGACTTGAAGCTCCGGCCGTCCGCCTTCAGCTCCTCCTCGGTGTACCCCACGCCTGCGGCTTCAGGCCAGGTGTAAAGGACGCTGGGGATGTTCCGGTAATTGATGTGCGGCTGCTGGCCTGCAATGATTTCTGCAACGAGGGTGCCTTCTTCCTCAGCCTTGTGGGCCAGCATGGCGCCCCGGATCACGTCTCCGATGGCATAGACGCCGGGCACCGCCGTCTCTAGGTGATCATTGACGGGAACCTGTCCGCGGTCGGTCAGCGTGATGCCGATGTTTTCCAGTCCTAGGCCTTCGGTGTACGGCCGACGGCCGACGGCCACCAAGCAGTAGTCCCCCTGAAACGTCACCTCCTCGCCCTTGGCATTCTTGGCCGAGACAGTCACGGAGTCTCCTTGCACCTGCGCACTCTGCACCGCGTGGCTGAGGAAGAACTCCACCCCCTGTCGCTTGAGGACCCGGAGCATCTCCTTGCCCAGAGCACCATCCATGCTGGGGATGATGCGGTCGAGGTACTCCACCACCTGCACCTGAGCGCCCAGCCGGGCATACACGGATCCCAGCTCCAGACCAATGATGCCACCGCCGATGACAATGAGGCGCTTCGGCACCTCCGGAAGCTTCAGGGCCTCTGTGGAGGTGATGATGCGTTCCTTGTCAATCGTGATGCCCGGGAGGCTGGAAGGCTTGGAGCCTGTGGCAATGATGACCTTGGAGGTGCTGAAGGTCTCTTCGCTTCCGTCGTCCTTGCGGACCTGAATGGTGGTGGCGTCCTGGAAGCGGCCGTGTCCTTGATAGACGGTGATCTTGTTCTTGTCCATCAGGTACTTCACCCCTGCGCAGGTCTGTGAAACCACGTCATCCTTGCGACTCCGCATCCGGGGCCAGTCGAGCTGCAGCTCCGACACCCCAATGCCGTGTGCCTCAAAGTGCTTGGTGGCATTGTGGAAGTGCTCCGACGAATCCAGCAGGGCCTTGGAAGGAATGCACCCCACGTTCAAGCAGGTGCCTCCAAGGGTGGAGTAGCGCTCAACAATGGCCGTCTTCAGGCCCAGCTGCGCACAGCGGATGGCAGCAACGTAGCCTCCAGGGCCAGAACCAATAACAGTGACGTCAAATGCGGACATAGAATCGATGTGGTTGTGCCTGCCATGCTGCGACAGGGAAGGTTTGAGGGGGAGGACCCAGCGAGAGGAGCCCATCGGAAGGAGGAGGCCTGCGCCTCCTCTTCTTCAGGAAGGTCAGACGCTCAGGAGCATCCGGGCCGGGTTTTCAAGGTACTCCTTGACCCGGTAGAGGAAGCTGACCGACTGCTGGCCATCAATGATGCGGTGGTCGTAGGACAGCGCCAGGTACATCACCGGACGGATGACCACCTCACCGTTGACCGCAATGGGCCGTTCCACAACGTTGTGCATGCCCAGGATGGCGCTCTGAGGTGGGTTGATGATGGGCGTGGAGAGCATGGACCCGAACACACCTCCGTTGGTGATGGAGAAGGTGCCACCGTCCATTTCTTCAATCGAGAGTTTGTTGTCACGGGCTCGCTTGGCCAGCCGCACAATCTCGGCTTCAATTTCTGGAATGGTCAGGGACTCAGCATTCCGGATCACCGGGACCACGAGGCCTTTCGGCGCACTGACGGCGATGCCCATGTCAACGTAGTCGAAGGTCACCAGGTCCTCTCCGTCAATCTGTCCGTTGACCAACGGGAACTCCATCAGGGCTTGAGCACAAGCCTTGACGAAGAAGCCCATGAAGCCCAGCCGGACTCCGTGCTTCTTCTCAAACTTCTCCTTGTGCGCATTCCGGAGGTCAAAGACCGCCTTCATGTCCACCTCGTTGAAGGTCGTCAGCATCGCGGTCTCGTTCTTCACCGAGACCAGTCGCTCGGCCAGCTTGCGACGCAGTCGGCTCATGCGCTCCCGTTTCTGGGCCCGGGGTTCCACCGGAGCCGCCGGAGCCGCAGCTTCTGCTTCTGGAGCAGGGCTCGGTGTCGCAGCCGGAGCCGCTTCGGCTGGAGCCGCTTTGAGGTGTTCCTGAACGTCCTGCTTGGTCACCCGTCCGCCCGGACCGGTTCCAGCGACGCTTCCGGACGCTACACCCTGCTCAGCCATCAGCTTGGCCGCGGCAGGAGCCGGGTGTCCGGCAGCATACGAAGCAGCAGCAGGTGCTGCGGGAGCCGACGGGGCTTCGGCCGGAGCGGCTGGTGCTTCGGCTGGGGCGCTGGGAGCCTCTGCCGCCGGAGCGGACGCATCCGTGTCAATCTGAGCGGCCACGTCTCCCACTGCGGCGGTCGCGCCTGATTCCAGAACAATCTTGAGCACCCCGGCCGACTCAGCCATCAGCGGCAGCGTGGCCTTGTCTGTTTCAATTTCGCAAAGTGGTTCATCAACCTGAACCAGGTCGCCATCGGCCTTGAGCCAGGTGCCAATTTCGACTTCGGTGATGGACTCGCCTGGGCTCGGAATTTTTACATCTACAATCGGCATGGTCTGTTTTACTTGAGGGGTTGGGTTTCGGGGGTGGCGTCAGGGCGGCAGTGCCGCCCGTCTGGTTCAGGCGGCAAAGGCCTTATCAATCAGTTCCTTCTGCTCAATGGCGTGGATCTTGGCAAATCCGGTGGCAGGAGTGCTGCTCTCGCGGCGAGCGATCAGACGCAGCGGTGCCGGCGTCAGCTGCCGCTTGCCAAACTGCCGGGCAATGAAGGACAGGGGCCCCATGTTTTCAGGCTCCTCCTGAACCCAAACCCACTGTTCCGCGTTGCTGTAGCGGCGGACGACCTCCCGGAGCTGCACCTCAGGCACCGGATAGAGCTGCTCCAGCCGCACAATGGCCGTGTTCAGGTGCTGCTGCTCCTGCTGCCGTGCCAGCAGCTCGTAGTAGATCTTGCCGGTGCAGAAGAGCACCCGACGGACCTGTGAGGCGTCGACCCCGGCATCGTCGATGACCTCCCGGAAGCGAGTGCCTTCCGTGAATTCGGCCACCGAGCTGACGCACTGAGGATGCCGGAGGAGGTCCTTGGGAGAGAAGACGACCAGCGGCTTCCGGAAGTCCCGGACCATCTGCCGACGGAGGATGTGGAAGAGGTTCGCGGGAGTGGTGCAGTTGGCCACCTGCATGTTGTTGTCGGCACACAGTTCCATGTACCGTTCCACCCGCGCAGAGGAGTGTTCGGGGCCCTGCCCCATGTACCCGTGCGGGAGCAGCATCACCAAGCCGTTCATCCGCTGCCACTTGGTTTCTGAGCAGCTGATGAACTGGTCGATGATGATCTGAGCGCCGTTGGCAAAGTCACCAAACTGAGCCTCCCAGATGCACAGTCCCGTGGGAGCCGCGTAGGAGTAGCCAAACTCAAAGCCGAGCACCCCGTACTCCGAAAGGAGGGAGTTGTAAACAGAGAAGCGCTCCTGGTGATCGTTGAGGTGGTTGAGGGGAACGTACTTGACGTTATCCTCCGAGGTCACCACAGCATGACGGTGAGCAAAGGTCCCCCGTCCCACGTCCTGCCCACTGAGGCGAACCGCTCGTCCTTCGTCCAGCATGGTGGCGTAGGCCATGTTTTCTGCCATCCCCCAGTCGAGCCGGTCGGTGTCTCCCACCATCTTCCAGCGGTCTTCATAGAGCTTGCGGATCTTGGGGAAGAACTGCATGTCCTCAGGAAGCTGGGTCATCCGTCGGGCCAGGTCCCGGAAGCGGGCGTCCTCGACTCCAGTCTCCGGAGAGTAGTCGAAGTCCTCATTGAGCGCACGGCGGATGCCGGACCACTCTCCTTCGAGGAAGGACATGACCTTGGCGGATTCACGCTGTTTGGATTCTTCAAACCGGTCGGTCAGGAAGGTCTTGAACTCCTGCTCCATCTTGCGGATCTCCGCCTCTTCCATCTTCCCGGTCTCAATCAGCTTGTTGCTGTACACCTGCAGCGGATTCGGGTGCTTGGCAATGAGCTTGTAGAGCGTCGGCTGCGTGAAGCGCGGTTCGTCAGACTCGTTGTGTCCGTGTTTGCGGTACCCCAGGATGTCGACAAACACGTCCCGGTGGAAGCGCTGACGGAACTCCAGGGCCAGCTGCGTCACATAGACGACGGCCTCAATGTCATCCGCATTGACGTGGAAGACCGGCGAAAGGGTGGTCTTGGCGACATCCGTGCAGTAGGTGCTGGAGCGTCCCTCGATGTAGTCGGTGGTGAAGCCCACTTGGTTGTTGAGCACCACGTGCACCGTGCCACCGGTGCGGTAACCTGCCAGCTGCGACATCTGCAGAACCTCATAGACGATGCCCTGCCCAGCAATGGAGGCATCTCCGTGGATGAGGATGGGAACGATCTGCTTCTCGTCGCCACCGTAGCGGTGGTCGATTTTGGAACGGACGATGCCTTCCACCACCGGGTTGACGGCCTCAAGGTGCGAGGGATTGGGGGTGAGGCTGAGGTGGACGTTTTCGCCGTTGCGGGTTTTCTTGTCGCTGGAGAAGCCCATGTGGTACTTCACGTCTCCTGCAAAGCCATCAATGCCAAACGCCTTACCCTCGAACTCGGTGAAGATGTCGTCGTAGGTCTTGCCAAGGATGTTGGCCAGCACGTTCAGGCGTCCGCGGTGAGCCATGCCGATGACAAACTCCTTGATCCCGTGCTCGGAACCGTGCTCCACAATGGTGTCTAGGGCCGGAATGATGGCCTCGCACCCTTCCAGAGAAAACCGCTTCTGCCCCACAAACTTCGTGTGGAGGAAGTTCTCAAAGGCCACCGCCTCATGGATCTTGCGGAGGATGTGGTTCCGCTCCTCTGGGTTGATGTCCGGATTGTTCCGGCAGCTTTCCATCCGGGACTCCAGCCACTCGATCACCTCTGGCGTTCGCACAAACTTGTACTCCACCCCAATGCTGCCGCAGTAGGTCTGCTCCAGATGCGCAACGATGTCCCGGAGGGTCGCCGGCCCCAAACCAATCCGGGCCCCCGCCTGAAAGGTGGTGTCTAGGTCCGACTCTCCCAAGCCAAAGTTCTCCAGCAAAATGGGAGACTCATGCTTGCGACGCGGACGCACCGGGTTGGTCTTCGCAAACAGGTGCCCGCGCTGACGGTAGGCGCCAATCAGGTTGCTGACCGCGATCTCTTTCTGAAACTTCTCCGGAGCCACAGCGCCTCCTGCTCCGTCAGCCGGCGCGTCGTAGTCGGTGCGGGCAAACTCAAACCCCTCAAAGAACTTGCGCCAGTCCGGAGAGACGGAGTTGGGGTCTTGCTGAAATTGCTGATACAGGTCGTCGTAGGCACCGAGGTCGGCGTTGCTCAGAAAGGAGTAGGAATCCATGATCTTTTCGCGATGGGGGCGGTTGGGTTTGCGGACTCTTCAAAGCTGAGATGAAAGCCGAAAATATAGCAGGGTTTCTCATGAAATTAAATACAAAACGGTAGCCCTGCGACCCGGACGACCTTGGCCCCAAACCAAGCCCAACCTTCCACAAATCCCGGCTTCCCTTCAAGCTCGCTCCCCGCCGTTTCCAACCTCCTTCCGTCCCCCTCGTTGTTTTATCAGTGAGTGTTTTCTCATTTTAATTAAAAAACAAATCCCGAATGGTCTCCCCATTCAGCATTTCTCACTGTTTTCGGTAGAGGGATTGTTACATTGAGCGTCCGGGAATCACAGAGCGTCAGTGAGGACGAGCACCGCTAGGGAGCTCCTTCCTCTAGAAAAAACCTGTCAGGAAATTGATACAGATGATTTGATACACGAAAGAGGGCCCAAGAAATTCAGGATGGAAGTGACTCTGCAACAGGGAGAGGGAACCCGTGCCGAAGTGGTTTCGGCGCTTTCTGATGAACCTCTCTGAAAATGGAGATCGCAATGTTCCGCAAAACCCTGATGGTGCTCGCCGCTGCTCTGATCGGTGCTCATTCCCTGATGGCCATGGGCCACGGTGGCAAGCAAAACCTGGTGGAAGTCGCCGTTGAGGCAGGCTCCTTCAACACGCTGGTGGCCGCCGTTCAGGCTGCAGACCTGGCTGACACACTGGCCACCGGAGGACCGTTCACGGTCTTTGCTCCGACCGATGCGGCCTTTGCCGCTCTGCCAGCGGGCACCGTTGAGAACCTGCTCAAGCCGGAAAACAAGGAGCAGCTCAAGAGCATCCTGCTCTACCATGTTCTGGACGGCAAGGTGATGTCCTCCGCCGTGGTGGGCAAGTCGCTGTCTCCGGCGACCCTGAATGGTCAGACCTTTGACGTCAAGACCCAGATGGGCAAGGTCATGGTCAACGATGCTCAGGTCACTCAGACGGACATTGAGGCCTCAAATGGCGTGATCCACGTCATCAACAAGGTGGTCCTGCCCTCCTCCTAAAGTCACTCCGGAGCCGAAGGATTCTGTCCTTCGGCTCGTCTCCGGCTTGTGTCGGGGGGAGGATCCGGAATAATGAAGAGTGAACCGTGTTGATGAATGCTAAGCGCCCCATCCATTTTTGCTGGGCGGCGAACGGATCTTACCCCCTTTGATTTTTGTGAACAGACAACTCTCCGGACTGCTCCTGGTGCTCCTGTTGGGAACCGCCGGATGCAGCTCCAGCTACACCTGGGCCTGGCACGTTGTGTCGCCAACCCACCCCCAAGGTCAGACCAACCTCAAATTCCTCCTTGCCGGACTTCAGGACACGCTGCTCCTCGCGGTGCTGGCGAACATCCTGTCCATTACGCTTGGACTCCTGGTGGCCCTGCCAGGCCTTTCGTCTCATCCACGCGCCCGGGCCTTCAACCGTGTGTACGTGGAGGTCTTCCGCTCCGTTCCGGTGCTGGTGATGATCCTCTGGGTCTATTACGGACTACCGGTGCTGTTGGATGTCTCTCTGGAATCGTTTGCGGCTGGCGTGCTGGCGCTGGCCATCTGCGACAGCCCCTTTGAGGCAGAGATCTTCCGGGCCGGCATTCAGTCCATTGAGCGTGGGCAGCACGATGCGGCCGGCTCTTTGGGTCTCAACTACTGGCAGAAGATGCGGCTGGTCATTCTGCCACAGGCGGTAAAGCGGGTGCTGCCGGCAATCGGGAACCAGTTTGTCTACATGATCAAGATGTCATCTCTGGTCTCGGTGATTGGCATGACGGAGTTGACACGCCGCGCCAACGAGCTGGTGGTGAGCCAGTACCGGCCGCTGGAAATCTACACCTTCCTCGTTCTTGAGTACTTCCTCCTCATCGTGATCGTCTCCCAAGGCGTCCGGTGGATGGAGCACCGCATGCAGCGCGCTGGCAGTTACTGAGCGGCCGCTTTCTGCAGTTGCTTCTGGATTGGAATCTGCTAGCTTTGGAGGCGCCTCCCTCAGCGAGTGCGCGCTTCCACCTTCCACCAGGCCTCACATGAAAAAGGGAATCAGCGCTTTCCCGGACCCGGTGATCCTCAAGATCGACCGAGCCATTCAGAAAGCGGGACGTCACACGGACCTCCTCCGTTTTGTCACTCCGGTCAACTTGGACTCCGAGCGTCGGCGCTTCTTTGCCTCCCACTACCGTCACGAACCCGAATTCCGCTACCGTCCCATTGTCCTCGACCCCTTCGAGTTCAAGCGGACGCTGCACCGTGTGCCGGTGGAACGCATTGATGATCCGCTGGTGCAGGAGCTCTACTCCGATGTCGTCCAGTCCAACTCCGACCGGGCAGACCTGCTGTTTAGCATCGGGACCGAGCGTTTCATGTACAGCAGCATGCGCTACTTCGGTGAGCCCAGTGCCGCCGATGTGGACAACGCCGAATTCCTCCTGCACGCCGCCCCGCTTCATGATCCGGAGGAGCACCACATCCTCAACGCAGCCGAGCTGGAGACGCTCTTCAATCAGACGTCTGAGGGATACGGCTTCCGCTGCCCGATTGAGCACAGCACCCAGATCATTGCCAAGGCACTCGCCAGTTCCAAGGGCCTGAAGGTCCGTAAGGGCGTCACCCTGTCTCGTCGCGAAGCTCAGGCGCTGGCGAACCATGAAATCGGCATCCACTTCCTCACCACCTCCAATGCCCGCCTGCAACCCCTGAACGTCTTTCAGAGCGGGCTTCCAGTCAACACCACAACTCAAGAAGGGATGGCCATCTTGAGCGAGTTCCTCTCTGGAAACCTGACCGTCACCCGTCTGCGGGAAATGGCCTTGAGGGTCGTGGCGATTTCCTCCATGCTCCGAGCCAATCCCTTCAGCCGGACCTTTCAACGCTTGGTGGAGCAGCACCACATTGATCCCCATCACGCGTTTGATGTCACGGCCCGGGCCTACCGCGGCGGTGGCTTCACCAAGGACCACGTTTACCTGAGTGGCTTCCGGATGATGTTGGAACACTTCCGCAGCGGCAAAAACATGGAGAGCCTCCTGGTGGGCAAAACGCACCTGCCGTATCAGCCCATCATTGAGCACATGATGGAGCGGGGCATGGTGGAGCCTCCTCGCTTCCTTCCGGAAGCCTTTGTGAGCCCGCAGGAGCCCCACCCCGTTTTGGATTACCTCACGCGGTCCATCCGCTAACCTGACTGAAACAGACGCATGAGTTCCCTGCTTTACTTTGCCTACGGATCCAACATGAACGCGGCCCGCATGCGGGAGCGGGTGGGTTGGGATGCCCCACGGTTTGCCGTCCGGCTGCCGGATTACGAGCTGCACTTCAATAAGGAAATTCCCAGCTACGGCTGGTGTGCTGCCAACATTGTTCCTGCGCCAGGAAAGCAGGTGGAAGGCATTGCCTATGAGGTGGAGGAACGGGAGCTTGCCATCCTCGACGGCTACGAAAAAGTGGCCGAAGGGCACTATGAGCGCCAGGCGATGCAGGTCCTTCGGGTGGAAGATGACTCTCCCTGTGACGTCATCGTCTACGTCGCTCTGCGGACCGGTCCAGACCGTCCTCCCACTCGAGAGTACCTCAACCACCTCCTGGCAGGAGCGCCTCTTCTCTCACCAGGGTACGTTGCAAACCTGCAGAAAGTACGTACTCTGGAATAAGCACTGTTGCTGATCCCCCCAACCTAAAACTGGAGCATCCTGATGTCACAGCACCTGCTCAAGCCTTACCCCCTCATTCCTCCCTACGAAACAGGCTTCTTGGATGTCTCCTCGATTCACCGGGTTTACTACGAGGTCTCTGGAAACCCGAAGGGCAAACCAGTCCTGGTCGTGCACGGCGGTCCCGGAGGGGGCTCCCAGCCTGATTACCGCCGTTACTTCGACGCCAAGAAGTACCGGATTGTGCAGTTCGATCAGCGCGGGTGTGGCCAGAGTACCCCCAACGCCGAACTGCGGGAAAACACCACCTGGGACCTGGTGGCAGACATGGAGCAGATCCGGGAGACCCTAAACATCGACCGCTGGATGGTGTTTGGAGGTTCCTGGGGCAGCACACTCTCCCTCGCCTATGCGCAGACGCACCCAGACCGCGTGTCTGAACTCATCCTCCGGGGCATCTTCCTTCTCCGCCAAAAGGAGATCCGCTGGTTCTACCAAGAGGGAGCCAGCTTCATCTATCCGGACACATGGGAAAATTACCTGGCCCCCATTCCTGAGGAGGAGCAGGACAACCTGCTGGAAGCCTACCACCGTCGCTTGACCTCGGAGGATCCGCAGGTGCGGCGTCAGGCAGCAAGCGCTTGGGCCTCTTGGGAAGGAAGCGCCCTGTCGCTCTATCCGAATGTGCAGCGCGTGGAGTCGTTTGGAAATCCGGAGTTTGCGGTGGCCTTTGCGCGGATCGAGTGCCACTACTTCCGCAACGGAGGGTTTTTTGAGAAGGATGGGCAGCTTCTGGAAAACGTGGACCGCATCCGGCATATTCCGACGGTGATCATTCAGGGCCGTTACGACATCTGCACCCCGATGCGCAGCGCCTGGGACCTGCACCAGGCCTGGCCAGAAGCCGACTTCCGGGTCATTCCCGACGCAGGACACGCGGCCTCAGAACCGGGGATCGTCCACGAGTTCATCCGCGCCACCCGAGAGTTTGCCCCCTGACTCAGTACAGCTCCTGCGACAGGTAAAGCTTCCAGTCTAGGTAATACGCCCACTGCACCCCAAAGTCGAAAACCTGGGCCAGCAGCTCCGGAGCCTGCTGCTGCTCCGGGTGTCCCTCCAGCTGCGTAAAGAGCCCTGAGACGTCCTCCAGGATGCGGGGGATGGGCTCAAGGTGCCGGAGGTCCTCCCGACGCATGTTCCGTTCCTTCAATCCCCACGCGTATCCCAGCAGCACCTGCTGAAGCCAAGGCCGCAGGGCCTCGGCCACGGTGTCCGGAACCTGGGCCTGCGCCCACTGACGGAGTGCCGTTGCGTCCGGATGCGCCTCCAGTGCCCGCTGGGAGTGCCGAGAAGGTTCCGGGAGGCTTTGGTGCAGGCGAGGCGGTTCCATCAAAACCCTGTTCCGGGAGGCCACAGGGACTCTCCCAGATCCGTCCGGTAGTAGCTCCCGAGGCAGTGAATCTTCCGGATGTCCTCATAGACCTGCGCAATCGCCGCATCCAGTGTGGGCGCACAGGCGTTCAGATCAGCGAGCCGGTGTCCCATGCTCAGGTTGTCATGGGACACCATGTAAAGGGCCTCTCCTTCTGCATCCACCTCGTTCCACCACAGGTCCCCCCCAATGCTGGCATCAACGGTCACCGGAAGCTTCGGCGCCAGCGGAACAACGTATGGGTAGCCATACCCGGCGAGCGTCAGCGAACACCCCAAGCGCCGTTCCGGATGCCACTGAGGCGCCACCGGCTGGTTCTGCACGAGGGCCTTTAGGACCTCCAGAGGATTGGCCAGCATCCGCATCAGCAACGCCCCGGTGGTGACACCAAGGCGCACGTTGTACTCAATGGCGTGCCACCGTCCTTTTTGCTGAATCGCCGTGACCTGTAAAATGCCCTGAAACCCGGTTTCCTCCAGCCAGGGCGTCAGGGGGTGAATCAGCTCCTGAGCCAGTCCATAGCGGTCGTCCGGATCCTGCTCCACAATGCCCGCCATTGGCGCTCCGGCAACAGGGCCGAGGTTTCCGGTGTACGCTCGCTTGTACTCCTGATTGGTCACCAGACTGATCACCTTTCCACCACTCACGGCAACAAAGTGCCCAGCCTCAACGGTTCCGAGGTACTCCTGCAGAAACACCCCCTCCGCATAATCCACTCGCTCAAGCCACCCTCGGGTGTCTTCCACCGTCTCGCAAACGATCGTGTGGACCGGACTGAACGGCGAGCAGATGGGGTTCTTGATCACGTACGGACGTGGGTCACGGTGCATCAGCTCCCGGGCCTCTAGGCGGTTGGACACGCGGTAAAACGGTGGCACAGGCACCCCGTATTGCTGACAGAGTTCAGAAGCCCGCTCGCGGGAGACCTCAATGTCCAAGGCCTCCCCCCACGGGGAAAGGATGGGGATCTTTTGAGCAATGGCGTCTTCTGCCCAAGGCTGCTCCCGCCAAGAGATTGCCATTGGGATGATCACATCCGGTGCAAACCGTTCGATCAGCGGCAGCGGCGACGGGTGCTCCTTACGGGTCCAGGTCGGGCCCACCTGAGAGGGGCCATAGTGTCCGTAATCTCGGTCGAGGTAACCAGCGACTTCGGCGCCAGCATCCTTGAGGGTCTGCATCATGGCATGAGCAAAGGCGCCAATGCCCAGAACCAGTATTCGGGAGGTCATAAAAGGGGAAATCCGGAGGGTCGAAAAGGTCCAGAGGCGGGGCCTCTTTCTGAAGCAAGTCTTCCAAGTGTCAAGGAAGCGCTTCCAGGAGGCAAGCCGTCCGTCCACCGTCGGACGGAGCCCCGCCCTCACCGCTCCGGCACCGGCCACCTCAGTCCGGAACCGCCCTGCTCCCAGACACAGCTCTTACGGAGTCTTCATCAAGGCTTAACACCCGTTTGGCACCTTGAATCCGTGATCGTTCAGGACTCTTTCTCTGTCACCTTGATGACTCCTCTCTCTGCTGTGCCTCCACGAGAGCTGTTCCCGGGCAAGACGGTCCACGCCCGCCCTCAGTGGCTTGGGTGGGGCCTTTTGCTGGTGACGCTCCCGCTTTGGGGAAGCCTCTACCTCTACCTGCTGATGTGGCTGCATACGGACGTTCTGGCGCCTCTTTTCGGGTGGCCGGAGTGGTTTCCTGAAGCCACCCGGGCTGCCTTTCAAGACGCCATTTTCCAGTGGTTGCTGGCGAGTTGGCTTCCCCAAGGTGGGTAACGTTGAGGACTCCTCCGGCAGCTTTCTTTCTCTCACTCCAACGGTAACCGTGATGCCTTCCCGCGTGGCCAACAGCATTCAGCACATGCAGCACTTTTCCTTCATTGAAGGCGACATGCCTTGGTGGGAACGGACGTTGATTCAGCTCACTGAGGAGTTGCTGGGCAAACGGAAGCTGGCCCGGATTTATGAGCAGGTCGTGGCCACTCAAAGCAGCGGCAAGACCTTTTGGCACCGGACGGTGGAGCAGATGCAGCTCTCCATTGAAACCAACGGGCTCCCCTTGGAACAGGTTCCGGCACAGGGACCGTTGCTGGTGGTGGCCAACCATCCGTATGGACAGATTGATGGGGTCGTCCTCTCACACCTGATTGAGACGCTGCGTCCAGACTACCAGGTCATCGCTTGGGAGATCCTCAATGCCGCCGATCAGCTTGAAGATGTGGTGCTGCCCATTTCCTTCAAGGAAGACTACCGTGCCCGCCGGAACAACCTCGTGACGCTCCGCCGCTCCATTCAGTCTCTGCAAAGCGGCCGGACGGTGATTCTCTTCCCAGCAGGATCAACGTCGGTGAGTCCGGGCTGGTTCGGACCCGCAGTGGATGCGCCCTGGCAGAAGTTCCTGGCCAAGCTGATTGCTGCGGCCAATCCGACCGTGCTGCCGGTGTACGTCCATGGCCAGAACAGCCGCCTGTTCCAGATCTCCAGTCACCTGAGCTACAACCTCAAGCTCAGCCTCTTCTTCCACGAAATGATCCGCATGTGCGGGCAGACCGTTCAGCTCACCATCGGCAGCCCCCTCACGGACCTTCAAGCGGCTGCGCGTGAAGCAGAGCCCGCCTTGCTGACGTCTTTGTATCAACAGACCATGGCGCTTCCTGCTCAGCACACCAACGCCTTCATGCCCTTCCGGAGGGAAGACTGGGCCCGCTGGACGCCTTTCCCGTCACGTCAGGCCGCCTGAGCCACCTGCTTGGTGGACGCCTGAAGCGGCTCATAGACCGTTTGGTACCACTCCACAAACTGCTGCACCCCCTCCTTCACAGACGTCTGAGGCGCATAGCCCAGGGCTCCCAGTTTGGACG
Organism: uncultured bacterium; assembly: GCA_965662235.1. Taxonomy (GTDB): domain Bacteria; phylum SAR324; class SAR324; order SAR324; family NAC60-12; genus JAYPUA01. Next base: position 6,026 of record CBFIGY010000044.1, on the reverse strand, counting down.
AGTCCGCGTAGGTGTCTGGAGCGTCTCCGGGCTGCGGAGGCAACAGCTCCAGCTGGGCGGTCCGGCCAAGCGCCTGCTCAAGGGCTTCGATGTAGGCCTTCAGCCGAGTAGGGGCGCCATTGCCAATGTTGAACACCTGAAACGGCGCCGTGCTCTGATCCGGACGTGTCAACGCCTCCGGAGGTTGCGGTGTGGGGATCGCGTCGCTGGCAATGAGGATGCCTTCAATGACATCATCAATGAACGTGAAGTCCCGACTATGGTTTCCGTGATTAAAGACCGGTAACGGGCGTCCCTGCAGGATGCGTTCAGTGAAGCGAAACAGCGCCATGTCCGGGCGCCCCCAGGGGCCATAGACGGTAAAAAACCGCAACCCTGTGGTGGGAAGTTGAAACAGGTGGCTGTAACTGTGCGCCATCAACTCATTGGCCCGCTTGGTGGCCGCATAAAACTGGAGAGGGTGATCAGCCGCATGATGCTCGGCAAAGGGCATGTCCGGATTGGCCCCGTAGACGCTGCTGGTACTGGCGTACAGAAAGTGGTCCACCTGCTGAAACCGGCAGGCCTCCAGCAGATTCGTGAAGGCGACCAGGTTGCTGTCCACGTACGCCCGTGGGTTTTCTAGGGAGTAGCGGATCCCAGCTTGTGCTGCCAGGTGAACGACTCGATCGAATGAGTGCTCCCTGAAGCAGGCATCGACTGCCTCCGGATGTGCCAGATCGTCTCGGATTGAGACGTACGGGGTTCCAGACGCCGCAGCCACTTCAGCCAGGTGCTCAAGTCGCGCTTCCTTGAGGCAAGGGTCATAGTAGTCATTGACCACATCAATGCCGACAACAGCATGTCCCTGGGTCAGGAGTCGCTTGCTGAGATGAAAACCGATGAATCCGGCGTGTCCGGTGACCAGGTACTGCAAAGGGCTCCCCAAAGTCAAAAAGCGTTCGGCTCAGATGGGACGGTAGGCATAAGCACGGCCCCGTTGAGCAATCAGCGCCTCAAAGTGCGTTTCGATTTTGTGAAACACCCGAGGCATTTCGTGGTGGTTCTGGACCAGCAAAAGAGCGTTCCGGGCAAGCTGCTGCCGCTCCTCTGCCGATTGAAGCAACCGAGTCAGGGCCTGCTTCAGCGAGTCTGGCTGATGCGGATCCACAATGAGCCCAACCGGTTGTTCTTGGAACACCTCCCGTACTCCCGGAAGGTCGGAGGAGATGACAGCATTTCCACTTGCCATGTACTCCAGCAACGTGTTCGGCATTCCCTCATCCGTGGAGTACAGCAGGCCAATGTCCTTGCCGACCAGAAACTCATAGGGCGATACAAAGCCGTGGAAGGTCACCCGGGAAGCCAGGCCCAACTGCGTGGCCTGTTGCTCCAAAGCGTCCCTTTCCTCTCCTGTTCCGCCAATGTGAAAGTGCCAGGGAAGGGACCGCAACGAGGCCAGCACGTCCAGCATGACGTGCACCTGCTTGCGACGGCTGAGGTAGGCCACTGTGGCAAGCTGAGGGACCTGATTTTGTGGCAACGCCTTTTGGACTGATCGGACCACATTGGGAAAGGACCGCACTCGGCCATGCAGGTTCAGGGTCTCCTGAAAGGACGTCTTGAGGGAGCGACTCGGCACCAGAACCTCATCCACTCCCCAGCGGTACTCCAAACGATTGCGCCAATTGAGCTTCAGGTCCCCCTGCAGTCCCAGTCGGTTGACATGCAACGCGCCCATCAGCTTGGCTGCCACTCCCGCCGTACGACGATCCTTGGCCACGTTGGTGATGACCAGCTCTACCTGATGCTGCTTCAGGTGCCGCATGAAGTGAGCAATGGCAATCGGGTTGTAGTCAGGACCAAAATGAATCGGCCAGCAGGACACTCCCCGTTGCTCACACGCCTTCCTCAACGGATCCTCCGGACGGCAGGCGACCGAGACTTGATGCCCCTGGTGGTGCAGAAACTCCGCAAGGTGAGCCATCCATGTCTTGATGCCCGCCCAGTGATGCGTAGAATTAACAAACAGCAGATTCATGACAGCCAGCTAACACGGAGGAATGAGAACGGATCCACTAGGCCCCTCATGGTCCTTCAGAAGGTTTGAGGGAAAATAATGGTTTGGTTAAGGTTCCGTTTACACTCCCCTAGAGAGGAACGTTTTCGGACAAAATGAAGCGGGATTGCATGAAAATTCATGCATGAGCCGAGCCTGCAGAGGCGGAATTGGACTGAATTGAATTTGAACAGCACCCTAATTTTTTCCGAACAAAACCTCAGTGGAATAAATTTTTTGATATTTTTAGAATTATGGAAATAAAAGACGCGGTCACTAAGTTTGCCGGGCTCGGTCAGGAGACGCGGCTGCGCATCTTCCGGATGCTGATTCAGGAAGGGCCAACGGGGCTGCCGGCAGGCACCCTAGCGCAGCGCCTCCAGGTCCCGGCCCCCACCCTCTCTGCACATCTGTCGCGCATGGAGCGCGCAGGGCTGCTGCGGGCCACCCGGCAACAGCGGCAGATTTGCTATGCCGTAGAGGCACAGGGCATTCGGGACCTCCTTGCCTACCTCGTGATGGACTGCTGTCAAGGACGTCCGGACCTGTGTGGGTTTCCATCGGATGAATCCCTTCCCCCTTCTTCTTCAGGAGCATCATGAACATCCTCTTCCTCTGTACCGGAAACTCCGCCCGCAGCATTTTGGCGGAAGCCATTTTAGCCAAAGCCGGGGCCGGTCGCTTTCAGGCCTTCAGTGCCGGCAGTCATCCGGCTGGCCAAGTCAACCCTCTGACTCTGGAGCTGCTGCAGACGCTGGGCTATGAAACGGCTCACCTGCGCTCCAAGAACTGGGAGGAGTTCCGAGAGGCGCCTCCGTTTGATTTCGTCTTCACGGTCTGTGATCAAGCGGCTCAGGAGCCCTGCCCAGTCTGGCCCGGACAGCCCATGACCGCTCACTGGGGCATTCCTGACCCTGCTGCCGTTGAGGGCCCCCTCCCGGAGCGCATGCAGGCCTTTCAGCAGGCGTATGGGCAGCTGTACCGACGGATTGAGATCTTCTTGAACCTGCCCCTGGCTTCGCTGGAACGCCTGAGCCTGCAGACCAAACTGGACGAAATTGGAAGGGCAGATGGGACTTTTTGAACGCTACCTCACCCTCTGGGTGGGACTGGCCATTCTGGTGGGCGTGGGCGCCGGTTGGTGGAACCCTGAGGCCTTTGCCGGCGTGGCGACGCTGGAGGTGGCACACGTCAATCTGGTCGTCGCCGGGCTCATCTGGATCATGATCTACCCGATGATGGTTCAGATTGATTTTGCCGCTGTCCGGGAGGTCGGGCGCCGTCCCAAGGGGCTGCTCCTGACCTTGGTCATCAACTGGGGAATCAAGCCCTTCAGCATGGCGTTGCTGGGGACTTTGTTTTTTGAGGGGCTGTTTGCCGAGTGGGTGGATCCCCAAAGTGCTCAGGAGTACATTGCCGGCATGATCCTGCTCGGGGTGGCGCCGTGCACCGCCATGGTGTTTGTCTGGAGCCAGCTCACCTCCGGAGACCCCAACTACACGCTGGTCCAGGTTTCCGTCAACGACCTGATCATGGTCTTTGCCTTTGCTCCCATTGCCGCGCTCCTTCTGGGAGTGACTGAAATTTCGGTGCCTTGGGAGACCCTCTTGCTTTCCGTCGGACTCTACGTGGTGATGCCGCTGCTCTTGGGCATCAGTACACGGACGTTCCTGACCCGCCGCAGGGGCGCCGACGCCGTTGTGGCTTGGGTGCAACGCCTCAAACCGTGGTCCGTGGCGGGGCTCTTGGGAACCGTGGTGCTGCTGTTTGGGTTTCAGGCGGAAACCCTGATCGCTCAACCGGAAACCATTGGTCTCATTGCCATTCCCCTGCTGCTGCAAACCTACGGCATCTTTGCCCTAGGCTACGTCCTTGCCAAATTCCTGAACCTGCCTCATAGCATCGCGGCTCCTGCCTGCCTCATTGGCACCTCCAACTTCTTCGAGCTGGCCGTGGCCGTGGCGATCAGCCTCTTTGGCCTGCACTCCGGAGCCGCCTTGGCCACTGTGGTCGGGGTGCTGGTCGAGGTTCCGGTGATGCTGTCGCTGGTGGCGTTTGCCAACCGAACCCGCAACTGGTTTCCCGCATCTTCCTGAGCGTGGGAGGGGCTCCTGAAGGCGCCTCTCCATCCTTTCCTCAAGTCTGCAGTAGCCCCCTTGATGTGGCAACACTTTTCCGGAAGAAATTTTCTCAGCGCCTAGGCGGCTTGCTTGAGTTCTTCATACTCGAAAGGTGAGAGGTACCCAATTGTGGAGTGCCTTCGCTTTCGGTTATAGAAAACCTCAATGTATTCAAAGAGATCCTTCGTTGCTTCCTCCTGATTCTGATAGTGTTGGTGGTGAACCCGCTCGCTCTTGAGGGTATGAAAAAAACTCTCGGCGACCGCATTGTCCCAGCAGTCTCCCTTTCGGCTCATGCTGCAGAGAAACTGGTGTTTTTTCAAGAGGTTCTGCCAAGAATGGCTGGCGTATTGACTTCCTCGATCGCTATGGATGATGAGTCCGGGTGGCGGCTTTCGAAAACGGATCGCCATTTTCAGAGCATCTGTGACCAAGCCTGCACTCATGTCCTCTCGCATACCCCAACCCACGACAGAGCGTGAGTAGAGATCTAAGATGACGGCCAGATAGAGCCAGCCGCTTGCGGTGTGGATGTAGGTGATATCAGTAACATATACCTGATTCGGGTGGGGTACATCAAAACCTCTCTTGAGTAGGTTTTCCGCTACGGGTAGACCATGATCGGAATCAGTGGTCCTGACAAACCGACGCTGTACCTGACTCCTGAGTCCCTGTTCCTTCATCAAGCGACGGACTCGGCGGCGGCTGATCGGCCGCCCTTGCGCTTCCAGGTCCTTTTGAATGCGGCGAGCTCCGTAAATCCCTCTTGATTGCTGGTGGGACTCCTTGACCTCCTGAGCCAAGGACTTATCGGCTTGAGCGTGAGGGCTCACCGGATTTCGAAGCCACTCATAATAGGCGCTGGTGGAGACATCCAGTACCCGACCTCTCTGCAGGACAGTTTTTCTAGATCCACCTGAGCAGAGGGGTGAGAGGCGGGGGTTTGGCCTGTTTGTGGAGGAGCCTTGTGAGAATGTGAATGGCTTCTCTTTGGAGAGGGATGACCTGTGAGAGCAAAGTGTCGAGGAGGTTGAGCCCTTGACGAAACGCCGACTCGCGAGGATGTCCATCCTTCTCATTCTTTTGAGGCTTGAGCGTCTGGACCGCTTGGGCCGTCTTCAGGCACCAAAGCAGTGCGAGAGTGCACATGCAGAGCAGGTTCTCCAAGCGCTGAGGGTGTACCAAGTGAGTGTTTTCCAGGTTGAAGCCGCGCCCCTTGAGGGATTGGAACAAGCACTCGATCTTCCAGCGTTGCCGGTACAGATCGACGACCTTCTCCGCAGGCATTTCCTCGAAGCTGTGGGCAAGAATCCAGAGCCGACCATCAGGGAGTTTAGAGGCCGCCAGATAGACAGGGACATCGCCAACGGCCCGTTCAGTGCGCGAGCGTTCCATGCCGCCACGGCGGAGGCTGCGATAAAGCTGAGAGCCCTTGACCAGTTTGCCCTTGGAGTTGAGGAGCAGCTGGTCTTTGCGAACCCGCAGGCAAAACGGAATCTCGTGTTTTTTCAAGAAACGATACCAACGCTCTCCGACAAACTCACGGTCGGCCACCAAAGCAGCCACCTTGGTCGGGTCGAGATGCTTTTCGAAGAGCTGGAGCAGTTCAATGCACTCTTCATTACTGGACGAGCCTTGCTTTCCCAACTCTTTGAAAAATAAAGGAATCGCGCTCCGACCACTCACCAATGCCAAGACCAGGAAGTTGCAATCCTGCTTCCCGAACTTCCAGTTCGTACGGTCTAGGCTCAAGATCCATTCTCCCTCCGGGGCCAGAAGATCGGTAACCATGCGGGCGACGTCTGCCTGAGGAACAGAAAAAGAGCGCATAAACCGTTGAAGACGTTTAAAGCTGGAGGAGGGCTTGG
>CBFIGY010000043.1:0-21919 GCA_965662235.1 uncultured bacterium | reverse complement strand
CCAGCGACGCCATCCGGGAGCTCATCTTCACCTCCATGTCCTCTCGGGCGGCTGAGATGGTCCGAGACGATCTGGAGAACCTTGGGCCCGTCAAGGTGTCCGATGTCGAAGGCGCTCAGCAGAAGATCATCAAGGTGGTCAAGAAGCTCGAAGAGGAAGGCAAGATCGTCATCGCCGGTGCCGGCGGTTCCGACGTCGTCTGACCGCTTCCTTTTTTCCTCCCGGGCAGGCACGCGTTTGCCCGGTCCCCTCCCTTCTTCTGTTTCCTTCCTCTTGCCGCTCCGGTTGCTGACCGGAACCTTTCTTCAGGAATAAGCGTTCAGGATCTGCGCGAGCAGGCTCAGGAGCTTCTGACGGTCCGGATCGGACTCCTCCAGCCGGTAGGCCAGGAACTCCAGGGTCTGCGACACCTTCCGCCAGCGGGGCTTGCTGGGAATGGTGCTCACCGCTAGGTACTGCCGGAGGCTGGGGGTTTTCCAAACGCTGTTGGTTTTGTCCAAGTAGGCTCCCCAGAGTTTCGACTCCTGGGCCAGGGCAACCAGGTCCTTGCCAAACCGCTGTTCCCACACCTGAACACTCGTCTGCATGGCTAGGGCAAGCAGCTCCTGTTTGGAGTACGCGCCTTCCGGGGGAAGCCCCGCTTCTCTGGCGCGCCGCAACCGTGCCAGCTCGAGGTACGAAAGCACCCGTGCCTGCAGTTCCGCTTTGACAAGGGGCTTGAAGAGGTAGTCGTTTGCTCCGGCCTCCAGTCCAAGGGTGATGTCCTCACTACGCGTCAGGGCACTGAGGAAGAGGATGGGAAGCTTCTCCTTGGAGTCCACCTGCCGGATGATTTCACAGATCTCATACCCATCCATGTTCGGCATCCGCACGTCCAGCAGAATCAGGTCAAACTCGTTACTGCGCCACTGATCCAGGGCCTCCTGCCCGTTGGTGCAGCTGTGGATGTTCAGGTTCATCTCCAGCAGGTGGTTCATGAGGATGTGCAGGTTGGTCAACTCATCATCCACCAACAAGATGCTTCCCTGCGACGATTCGGAACGCTGATTGAGCGAGTCCGGAAGCTCAAGGGGTTCGTCCTCCCAAACGGTTGGAGAGGAGGGGGGCGAGGCGGTTGCCTCTTCAGGAGCCTGAGGCAGTGTGAACCAGAAGCAGCTTCCTCCGCCAAGATGCTCGTCGACCCCAATGGTGCCCCCATGCGCCTCAATGATTTCTCGGCAGATGCTGAGTCCTAAACCCAGCCCCTCTTCCTCGTGGTGAGAAGCGTTCTTTCCCTGCTCAAAGGGGTGGAAGATCCGTTCTCGGTCGGCTTCTGGGACTCCGCGTCCTCGATCGAGAACCTCCACCCGAATGTGGGATTCTTGTGGGAACGCCCGCACGGTCACGCCGCCTTCCGGAGCATACTTCTGCGCATTGCGAATGAGGTTGATGAGGACCTGCTCAATCCGTGCATGGTCCGCATAAACGGGTGGTAGAGTTGCCGGGACCTCATTGGTCAGCACCACTGAAGCGTGCGTGGCCTGAGAGCTGACCAGGGTGAGGATTTCCTGGACAAGGGGCGCCAGCGAGAAGGGCTCTTGGTAAATGGACAGGCCCTTGTGGGGGCCAAAGGAGACATCAAGGAGGTTGTCCACCAGACGGTTGAGGCGTTTGGCACTCCGGAGGATCAGCTTGAGCTGGGTCCCGGTTTTTGCCTGGGGCCAGACCTCCCGCAGAACGGTTTCGGTGAGGCCGATGATGCCATGCAGCGGGGTCCGGAGTTCATGGGAGATGCTGGCGAGGAAGCTGTTGCGGAGCCGGCCGTTTTCCCGGAGACGTTCAATGGCCTGGCGCTGAGACTGGTCACGCTCCTGATAGGTTTGACGGAAGCGGACGGAGAGCGCAATGGAGAAAATGATGCAGTCCAGCAGAGAGGCGAGTTCAATGCTGAGGCGGATGAGGGGGTGGTAGTTCAGGACCCCCAAAGTCATGAGGGGGAACGCCGTGGAGGCGACAGCAAGCACGCCGAGTCCGGAAAGGAAGTAGGGGGCGACCTCGTTCTTCTGGCGCCACGACAGCACCCCGATGATCCACACCAGAGGAACCAGGGCCAGGATGGAGAAGGGGATGAAGGCAAAGGCGGAAAAGAGGTCTCCGGAGAGTAAAATCGCGCCCAGCAGCAGAGCCAAGGCTCCGTTGACCGCTTGATTGAAGCGCGGGTAGGTTTGAGCGATCCCGAGCAGGTTTTGAGAAAACTTGACCCCAAAAACGAGGGTCGCGTAGATGGAGGCCAGCACGATTTCGTACACCCACTCGGCCTTGAAGAAGAAGAGGTCCACCCAGATTCGTTCAAGAATCCGAAAACTGAGGAACGAAAGGAGGAACAGAGAGTAGTAGAGGTAGACCCGCTCCTGGAGGGAGAGAAAGATGATGAGGAAGAAGACGATGAAGATCAGAATGCCCCCCCAGGCCCACCCATAGGAGTGGTGCTCCCGGAAGTCTTGATGCGTGCGGGCTTCCGGGGTCCACAGAGACAGCAGCGCCTTCATGTCAAACTGCGTGTCCAGCCGGAGGTAGTAGGTCCCGGTGGCTTCGGGAGGGACCGTGAGGGAGGTTCCCAGGAGGCTCTCCCGCGTTACCCCTGCTTCCAGTTGTTCAATCAGGCTCTTGGAAATCACCTCCTGCACCTCTCCCTCGGCATCAAGGGCGTAAAGGTCAAAGCGGTTGAATTCGTAGTCCTGAAACAGGATCAGTTTTTGGACCTGGCGGGTGGTGTTGGTGATCGAAAAGCGGAACCAGAAGGGGGACTCCACCAGTCCTGCACTGAAAATGAACTGATCGTTTGGTTGGAACCGGGAAGCAACTTCAGGAGAAAGCAGGTCGGCCAGCTCCAGCGTTCCGGTGGGGTCTTCCAGATAGTCCAGGTGCGGGCCCAGCAGCTGATGCTCAAAGCCTGGTGTCACCTGAACCGGCGGCTGCGCCCAGGCGCCCTGAGGAAACAGAACACCGACGAGGAAAACGAACCCGCTGAGGATCCTCCAGATGCCAGAGGGGCGACAGTGGCCTGAGTAGGAACTCACGTACATGAAGGCAGCAGGGAAAAAGCCCGTCTCCCTTCGTCGTTGGGGGCAAGCCGGCGAAGGGCTCATTCCGGTTCCGGTAGAGGCGTTACGGACCGGTCAGCTGCCAGCGCAGCAGGCGCTCGTTGATGGCGTCGAGGTCAAATGCTTCCGGGTCAAACTCTCCACCCAGCCACTCCTTCATGGAAGCATGTTCCTGATGGTGAGGGTCTGCTAGGACGTCCAGCAGGTGCTCATAGCCCCAGTGTCCGCCGCAGTCCTCGGGCGGGCAAGCGCGCTTCCCCTTCAAGACCCGAATCTGGTGCACCTTGGACTTGCTTTCGCCTTCGACCTTGATCGTGTGGCTCCAGTCGTCGCCAAAGTCGTAAAGGTAATGAAACTTCCGGACATCATCGCGGAGAACACGCTTCAGCATGATCCAGTCCTCGTTCACCCGCTCATCAAAGTCATCAAGCTCTTTGTCTCCGTAGTCCTGTCCTTCAACCTGAAACAGGTGCATGTGGGCATTTTCCCACCCCATGGCGAGTTGCAGCGCAAAGTGCAGCTGACCGAGTGTCATGTTGGGGGGAACCTCCATACGACGCCAGATGGGAGGCTTAATGAAGTCGAGATCAATCCGTAAGACGTAACCGTTTTTCATGGGGCACTCAATGAGAGGGGGCTCCTGCTGTGGAGGTTTTCCAGAAGGGAAAATGTCCATGCGAAAGAGAAAGGCCAACGGCGGAAATCCGTAGCACCTGCTCGAAGCGAGCTATTCTTTCATGCCTGTTGACACGGATCAAGGTCCAGTCGATTCTGCAGGAAGCAAACGAAGCGAGGAAAAGGAGGAATGCGATACGCTGGTGCTCTCGCCAGGAATCGAACCTGGAACCTCGGAACCGGAATCCGATGTTATATCCGTTTAACTACGAGAGCGATTGGGAGCTTTTTTGCTGTTCACCAAGAAGTGCAACAGGAATAAGGGTGCCTCGCAACAGCGGTCCTTTTAAGGACGCATCAGGTCGAGGCGCCGGAGGGCGTCGCTTGAACAAGCACCTGAAGCGGTGAGGCATTCACAAGTATGCAGAACAACTGGGGGAAATTCAAGATCTGATCGCATCTCTGAAACATGGGAGGCAACCTTCCTGCGGTGTGGCTCCGTGTGCGCTCCTTTTGTCCTGAGTGGCTCCCATTCCGGACGGTCCCGTTCCCTGAGCGGAGCTGAAGGAGCCGCCTCCTGCCGAACAGGTTCTTGAGAGAGCGGGAATCTTTCTCGACTTATTCAGTTGTAAAGTAGTAACCTAGACCCCCGGTCACCCTCGAAAGCGTCCCCGCATCCGGAAGACGGCTTCGTTTCCACTCCCTGTCTTTTGCCACCGACGTCACAGATGCGATCCCTCAAGTTTGCCCTTCCTGCTGAGCGAACCGCCTTCACGGGGGTGTTGCTGATGGTGGTTGTGGCCGTTTTGGCCTCAATCGACGCCGTGATTGTGCGCTCGGTTTCGCCAGAGGTGCATCCCTTCACCATTGCGTTCACGCGAGCACTCTTTGGACTGATCGCCATCCTCCCTTGGGTGCTGGCTCGTCCGAAGCTCCTGCAGTCTCAGTACCGGACGCTGCATGCGGTGCGGGCGGCGCTGAAGCTGGCGGCGCTGACGTCCTTCTTTGCCGCCTTTGCCCAGTCGTCCCTAGCCGATGTGACGGCCATTGCGTTTACGGCGCCCCTGTTTGTGACGGTGGGGGCATGGGTGTTTTTTGCTGAAAAGCCCAAGCGGAGTCGCATCATTGCCATGGTGTTCGGGTTCCTCGGGGTGCTGTTGGTGCTCCGCCCAGGGCATGATTCGCTGATTTCCAGCGGCTTGCTGCTGGCGCTCCTAGGGGCTCTTTTTTCGGCGACGGTGCAGCTGATGCTGAAGCCCATGTCTGGACGCGACGGCACACAAACCCTAGTTGCCTGGAACCTGATCCTTACCGTTCCTCTGGCCGCCGTCTTTGCCGCCTTTGTCTGGACGCCGCTGACCCCGGAACAGTGGGGATTGCTGGCCCTGCAGGGCCTCTTGGGCGCCATTTCCATGGGATGCGTAACGCAGGCCCTCTCGCTGGCAGAAGCGTCACTGGTTGCCCCGCTGGACTTCCTGAGACTTCCGTTTGTCGCCCTGCTGGCGTACCTTTTCTTTGGGCAGAGCGTCTCGATGACGACCTGGATTGGGGGAGCTGTGATCTTTGCTGCGACCCTGATCATGGCGCACAGCGCCCGTGACATCCGAGTGGAGCCAGAAAGCGGTCTCTCGCTTTAGCCCGTCCGTCCGGAGGTCGTGTGGTGTCAGGGAAGAACGCGACTTGTAAAAACATGTAAAATTTGTAAATTGAAAGGAATGCCTGTTTTTTTTCGGGCCGGTTGAGAGCAGCCCACGCGACTGAAGGACGAAGATGAGTCAGCTGAAAGTGGTGGTCGTCGCAGATGACCTGACCGGAGCTCTGGACTCGGCGGTTGCCTTCGCGGTTCGGGGCCTCCGCACCGTATGTGCCCGGACGGTGGAAGACCTGGAGCAGGCGATGGACTTGAAGGCCTCGGTGGTCGCGGTCTCGACCGGCTCCCGGGAGCTGGAAGCCACAGACGCGGTGGCACGTGTGGTCTGGGTACGGGAATGGCTGCAGCGCCACCCAGCCGGCTCAGAGGCCGTGCTTTTCAAAAAAGTGGACAGCCGCCTGAAGGGGCACGTTGCTGCCGAAACGGCGGCACTGCGACGTTCCGGTCAACCTCTGGTCGTTTGCCCGGCCATTCCCCGCCTAGGACGTTGGGTCATCCGGGGGGCGGTCACGGGCGCAGGGGTGGCGCAGCCGATTCCCGTTGCCCCAAGGGTGGGAGTTCCGGAAGAGGTGGTGCTGGATGCCGCGTCAGACCCGCAACTGGATGCGGGACTGGCGCAGGCGCCTGCCGGGGCTCTGCTGGTCGGGGCAGCAGGATTGGCAGAAGCACTGGCTCGGACTCTGGTCCCGGAGCAGGAGGCACCCACGGTTCCGGTACTCAGCGCACCAGCGCTGTTGGCCATTGGCTCACGTGACCCGGTGACGCTGGCGCAGTTGCCTCATCTGGAGGTGATTCCGGCGCCGAATGGGGTGGTTCCGGATCCGTGGCCGCCCACAGGGACCTACCAGCTGGTGCAGCTGACCCCGGGAACGCAGCCACAGCCTGCTGCCGATGTGGGCGACGCGTTTACCCGCGGGGTGGCTCGCTGGGTGGAAGTGACCCAGCCGGCGACCCTGATCCTGAGTGGCGGCGAAACCGCCTCCGCCGTGCTGGCTCGTCTGGGAATCGGAACCCTTGAGGTGCAGGGCGAACTGCTGCCCGGCCTTCCCTACTGCCGAGCCCTGGAGGGACGCCCCGGGTTGGGCCTCATCACCAAGTCCGGAGGCTTTGGTCCTCCGCAAACCCTAACAGACGTTGTGCGGGCCCTGGTGGAGCCTGCAGGCCCTGATTTTGGAGAATTGAATGAAAACTGAGGCGCAACTGACCCCAAAGGAGCTGTCTCCGCGGCAGAACCGACCCCTGGCCGACCGGGTGTATCAGGTCCTGTTCAACCGCATTTCCAACGGGGACTACCCGGCCAACCAGCGCCTCCCGTCTGAACCGGTACTTGCCGAAGAATTGGGGGTCTCCCGACCGGTGCTGCGAGACGCGCTCAAGCACCTGCGAGAAGAGGGCGTGATCTACACACGCCAAGGGGCAGGGAACTTTGTGAAGGTGGCCTCAGCCAAACCCGTGGGCTTTGCGAAGGTGGAGACGCTGGCTGACATCCAACGCTGCTATGAGTTCCGGATCACCATTGAAACCTCTGCAGCTGCGCTTGCCGCCGAGCGGTACAATGGAGCCATTTTGGAAGAGTTGCAGGAAGCGCTGGAGATGATGCGGGTCGCGACCGGAAGTCTCTCGCACCGTGAAGATGCTGACTTTGCCTTCCACCATGGCATCGCCCGGGCCTCCAACAATCATTACTATGAAGCCTCCTTACGTGCTCTAAGAGATCACATTAACGTTGGCATGAAGATGCACGGCCAGACGCTCATGTCTGATGGGTCAGCGGCACTGGAGGAGGTTTTCGCGGAGCACAGCGAGATCCTTGCCGCCATTGAAGCCCGGGATGCAGAGCGGGCTGCTGCATTGATGCGGGCCCACCTGCAGCACTCCTGCAATCGCCTGTTTGGCGACGGGCTGATCGACCTCCGTCTTTCCTGAAGAAGGGGCGTCAGCCCTGCTTTTCGGCGACCAGCTTTCCGGCGTAATCGAGCGCCGCCAGCATGTTGACGTGGTTGGCCTGACCCGTGCCGGCAATGTCAAACGCTGTTCCATGATCCACGGAGCAGCGGTCGATCGGCAATCCCAGTGTCACATTCACGGCTGTATCAAAGGCGATCAGCTTGATGGGAATGTGTCCTTGGTCGTGGAATTGCGCGATCACCAGGTCAAACTCCCCCTTGTGCGCCCGGTAGTACAGGGTATCCGCAGGAATGGGGCCCACGACATTGACCCCTTGTTCCTGCGCCGCCTGAATGGCCGGCACCAGCTGCTGGTCATCTTCCTTCCCAAACAGTCCTGCCTCCCCACAGTGTGGATTGATTCCGGCCACTGCGATGCGTGGCGCTGACAGTCCCATTCGCTTCAGGTGGTGATCGCCCATCAGAATCGTTTCCAGCACGCGTTCAGAGGTGGCTCGGTCGACCGAGTCCTTCAGAGAAACGTGAGCGGTGACGTGGAGCACGTTCAGGGTTTCGGAGGCCAGCAGCATCCGCGAACTCTTTGCGTGGGTCAAGGCCGTGAGCATGCCGGTGTGCCCATCGTAGTGGTGGCCGGCTCGGTTCAGGGCTTCCTTATTGATGGGGGCGGTGACGATCATTTGCGCTTCGCCAGAGGAGGTCATCTCCACCGCTCGCTCAATGTAACGGAACGCCGCCTCCCCACATTCGGGAGCAAGGACGCCAAACTGATCGGGCAGTCCGGGAATGGGCACCTCAATCACAGCCAGGGATCCGGCGGCCGCATCGGTTCCATAAGGGACCAGCGGAAGATCCAGTCCACAGACCGCGCAGGCGCGCTGCAGGACGGAGGTGTCGCCAATGACGGCATAGCGCTGGCGTGCTTCAGGGGACAAGGCGGCCATGGCCTTGACGATCACCTCGGCGCCTACGCCAGAGGGATCGCCCATGGTGATGACAATGGGAGTGTCAGTCATGGTGGTGTCTTTCATTCGAGAAGTCCGTATTTTTTCAGAAGGTTGCTGATCTGCTCATCCTGCTTGGGGTCCGGGAGGAGTGCCGGTTGACGGGAGGCCCCAACCGAGGCATCCATGACCCAGAGCGCACGCTTGACCAGGGCCGGGGGATAACCCAGAGCATAGAGTTCGGTCCGGAAGTTGGCATAGACCTGCTGAGCCTGAGCCGCTTGAGCGGCGTCGCCTGCGTTGAAGGCCTGAATGATCTGGGCCAGGACGTGCGGGAGCACGTTCCCCAGTCCGGAAATGCATCCTGCTGCCCCATTTTGCAGGCCCCAGTGCACCAAGTGGTCAGGGCCCGAGTACACCTGAAAGTCCGGGGCGTCCTGTCCCACCGCCAGGTAGGCCTCCAGCGTCTCCTGCTTTCCTCCGGAATCCTTAATGCCCCTGATGTTGGGGTGCTCCGCCAGCTTGCGGGCGGTCTCGGGCTCAATGTGGTTCTGGGTCCGTGCAGGAATGTCGTAGAGGTAGACCGGCGTTGTGACAGCGTCGGCAACGGAGCAGAAGTGCCGCTCCAGCCCATCCTGAGTGACCTCAATGAAGAAGGGGGTGATGACGGCGATGCCATCAACTCCAATCGGGGCAAAGGCGCGGGCCAGCTTCACGGTCTCAAAGGTGGCCGGCATGCCCGCATTGATGAAGACCTTGACCCGACCATTGACCTCTTCCACCACTTCCTGCGCCAGGCGAACCTTCTCCTCAAACGTCAGTGCCGAAAAGTCGCCGTTGGTTCCGGCCACCATGAGGTTGTTGCCCGCCTCAATTTGGCGACGGACCTGACGGCGTGTGGCGTCGTAGTTGACCGTTTCATCTGCATGGAAGCAGGTCACCAGGGCGACAAAGGCTTCTTTGTTCATTGAGGCTTCTTGAGTGGGAGTGGAGGTGAGGAGCGGCACGATCAGTTGTCAATTGGAGAACCGCTGTTTACAGGAGACGCCAAGGGAACGGAGCCTGACGGAAGCCCGACCAAGAGGCGCCTGCGCCTTCAGCAGAGGTCAAACCGGTTCCGGAGTGCTGCCAGCAGGGGGCTTCGGCGCGCACGCCCGCCGTTCCTTCCCTGCGGTTGACCTTCCTAGTTTTCCGATAAATCTGTAAACTTGTCAATAATTTTCCACTTAAAACGATTTTTTTAGGAGGAAAATGGACATGAGGGGCTTGACTTGTCTAGTTGTCCATGTTGGGATAGCGCCGCATTGAGGGGGGCCGCGTTCCCCCGGAAGCGTTTCAGGCTCTCTGGGGCCCCTTCTGCATGAGGAGGGTCTTGAGGCTGTGGGTGGCGAACCAAGGGAATTGTTTGCTCTACGGGAATATGCCGCAGGGCGCCAACCGGGTCCCTGCACCCCTCCTCAGGAATACCGTGAGGTCCCTAATGATTCATGAACTTCAGTCGCTTAACGGCGTCAAGAGAACCCCGGAGGATCGTCGTGCTTAATCTAACCACTCCCCTTCAATTGTTGCGTCCTGCCGTCGTCGAGTTTGGGGTTGGGGCCACCGAGAAGCTGGCTCCCTGGATGGAAGCACGGGGGTATCAGCGTCCGTTTGTGGTGGCCGATGCCGTCAATGCCGCCCGCTTGAGTGTGCTGGGACTGGGAACGGTCAAAAGCAGCAGTGCCCTCACACAGGAGCCCACGACCCACGACCTGATGGCTACGGTCCGCGAGGCGGAAGGCGCAGATGTCATCATTGGCTTCGGGGGCGGTTCTGCAATGGATCTGGCCAAGCTGGTTGCGGTCATGGTTGGGCAGGAGGTGACCCTCTCCGACATCTCTGGACCCAATCGGGCGCCTGCGCGGACCCTGGGGCTCGTGCAGGTGTCGACGACTGCAGGCACCGGCTCAGAAGTAGGAACTCGGGCGCTGGTGACGGATCCGGAGACGCTGGGGAAGGTGGCGGTGGAAAGCCTCCACATGCTGTCGGACCTGACCATTGTCGACCCCAGCCTGACGGTTTCCGTGCCACCGGATGTGACGGCCGCCACCGGGATTGACGCGCTGGCGCACTGCGTCGAGGCGTTCACGTCCAAGCGGGCCCACCCCATCATTGATGCCTATGCCCTCCAAGGGATTGAGCTCATTGGAACGCACCTGCAGCGCGCCGTGGAGGACGGTAGCGACCTGGAGGCCCGTGCGGGACTGGCGCTGGCTGCCTACTACGGAGGCGTCTGCCTGGGTCCGGTCAACACGACTGCCGGACACGCGGTGGCCTACCCCCTAGGCACCCGCTATAAGATTCCGCACGGGCTGGCCAACGCCCTGATCTTTCCGCACACCCTGGCCGCCAACGCGGCACTGGTGACCGAAAAAACCGACAAGGTCCTTGCCGCACTCGGCGCTCCTGGAACCGGAGGCAAGGACGTCCTGAACCGTGCTCGAGCCTTTTGCGAAAGCCTCGGGCTGGAGATGCGCCTCCGTGAACACGCTGTGCGGGAAGAGGACCTTTCCGGAATGGCTCACGAGGCTCATGCGATCCGCCGGCTGCTCGACTGGAATCCAGTTGATCTGGCTGTTACGGACATTGAGGCGATCTATCAGGTCGCTTACTAACCAGACGTCAAGCGTCGGCAGGCTGTGCCGAGGCACGTCACCAACAGATCCCCTCTGGGTGTGAACATGAAAAGGAGACACGCATGAAAAAACGATGGTTGGGCAGCCTGATACTGGGACTGTCGATGCTAGGCTTATCTCCGGCGGCGCCTCAGGCGGCCTCGGAGGGACAGGTGCTGAATGTTCAACACCCCGTACTGGAACAAAACTGGTCCCCCCTGCAAGGGGGCGGACACTCGGCCCGCTGGATGTCACTGTGGTGGGCGGCGCCCATGTACTTTGACAAGGACGGCAAGCTGACCCCTTACGTGCTCTCAGAGGTCACCTCCGACAGCAAGTACCAGGTCTGGTCCCTGAAGATCAGCCCCAAGGCGGTCTTCTCCGATGGCTCTCCGATCACCGCTGACGACGTGGTGGGCACCTGGAACCTGTCGGCTCGACCGGCAACCAAGCACTCCCGGGTGAACCTGTTCCTCGGCGACGTGGCGGGTTTTGAAGACGTGTCCCTGGGCAAGGCGCAGGACATGACGGGCCTGAAGGTTGTTGACGCCCGCACGGTGGAAGTGAGCCTGGTGCGTGCTGATCCGATCTTTGACCAAAAGATTGCGACGGCCTTGATCTCTCCGGTCAAGATTTCGCAGGCCGAAGACGCCAGCGGCAACGAGAAGCAAGACTGGTGGATGCCTCAAAACGGAGTGGTGGTGTCTGGACCGTTCATGCCAGAAAGCATGGACCTCGACAAAGGCGTCATTACCTTTGTGCCCAACCCGAACTTCTTTGGGCCAAAGCCGAAGCTCAGCAAAATCGTTGTGACCACGGTCTCAGATCCCAGCACCGCCACGCTGATGCTGCGTCGGGGCACCATGGACGCGGCGACCGAGCTGATCACACCGACCATCATCCAGGACCTCGGTCCGGGCTTCCTGAACGGTCCGGCTCTGGCCAAGGGACAGCAGTTCTGGTTCAACCCGACGCGCGCGCCGATGGATGACATCAATGTGCGTAAGGCGCTGATCATGGCGGTCAATCCGGCTGAGCTGGCTCTGGCCGCATTCCCAGACGGTCCGTTCACCGCCGCCAGCCAGATCCTCAACAAGGTTGCGGGCACCGATCCGGACTACCAAAAGTATCCGTTTGATCCGGAAGGCGCTAAGGCGGCTTTGGCCGCGTCCAAGTATGGACAGAGCGGACGTTTGCCGAAGATCATGTTTGTTGGCATCAGCACCCCGACCCACGAAGCCGCAGCTCAGTACATTGCTGAGCAGTGGCGCAAGATCCTGGGCATCCAGGGGGTGGAAATGAAGCCGGCCATTGAGACCTACTCGGGTCCGGACCAAGCAAGTGTTCAGATCTTCCGCGATGATGTTGGCACCCGAGTGCCGGATGCCGTATCGTACCTGATGGGCTCGATCCACTCTGGTTCCGGAAATGCCCGGAACAAGATGGGCGGCTACCAGAATGCGGAAGTGGACTCTTTGCTGGAGACCGCGTCTACCAAAGGGGTGAGCGATCCTGAGCGCACCAACATGGCCCGGAAGGCCCAGCGGATCTTCCGTGACGACTGGATGTACATTCCGTACTACTACGATGTGATGTCCAAGTGGGCCATGCCTTGGGTGAAGAACTTCGACAAGAACGACGACTGGCAGGTGATTGAGCCCTGGAACGTCGAGATTGACGAGCAAGGCCGGCCGTAACAACGGCTTTTTTCGGGGTAGGCGCACACCTGCCCCGTTTGATTTTTGAGACACGGAAGGGAGGCCCCTTGAGACGCTACATTCTGAACCGGCTCATTCGATGGATCCCGTCGGTGTTTGTCCTCCTTCTGACCATTTATGCACTCGTCTTCTTCGGGGCGGGTGATCCCATCAAACTGATTTTTCTGCAAGCGCCTGGAGACGTTGCCTATGACCCGGCTCGGGTTGAGGCCATCCGGGAGGCTGCAGGCCTCAATCGCCCCTTCCTCGTCCAGTTCGGTGACTACCTGGCCAACGTCGTCCAAGGAGACTTTGGCAACTCGCTGGTGTCCGGACGTTCGGTCAACTCCATGATCCAGGCAGCGCTGCCGGTGACGCTGCAAATTGGCCTCTCGGCGATCTGCATTGTGTCTCTGCTCGGCATCCTTTTGGGGGTGATTGCCGGCCTCAACCAGAACAAACTGCTGGATAACCTGATTGTCGGCTTTGCCATGATCATCTGGGGCATCCCGGTTTTTGTGTCTGGACCGTTGATCATTGTGGTCCTGGTGCTGGGGTTCAACCAAGATGTTCCCTACGGATGGGATGGCCTCTTCTCGCCGCTGGTGGTGGTGCCGCTCCTCGTTTTGGGACTCAACCCCATGGCTCTGATCATCCGGCAGGCACGCGCCGGAGTGCTGGAGGTGCTGAGCGAGGACTACGTCCGGACGGCTCGTGCCAAGGGCATTCCGAATCATCAGGTGGTGGCACGACACATCATGCGACCCGTTCTGACTCCAGTGGTCAGTCAGATCGGCCTGCTGGTGATTGCCACGCTGAACAACTCCATTCTCATTGAAAAGGTATTCGGGCTGCCGGGGTTGGGGCGTCTGACTGAGACGGCGATCAAGTCGTCTGACTATCCTGTCATCCTGGCCATTGTCCTGATCTTTTCAGTGGTGGTCATGACCTCGAACCTGCTCGTGGACATTTCGTATCCCCTGCTGGATCCCCGGGCAGCCGCAAAGCGAACGGAGAACGACGAATGACGGACCTGGCGATCAACGGAATGCCGGAAGACCGGCAGATCAGCCTCCTCCAGGACGCCTTCGCGCGTCTGGTGGCCAACAAGCTGGCGGTGATTGGCATGATCCTGGTGGCACTGCTCTTCTTCATTGCGGCCTTTGGCCCCTGGATCACGCCGTATGACTTTCTGGATCAGGACCTCATGGCCCGCAACCAGTCGCCTTCCTGGGCCCACTGGTTTGGCACCGACGACCTGGGCCGGGACATCTTGAGCCGCGTCATCTACGGCGCCCGCACGGCTGTGGTGGTGGCCTTCTCCACCGTGCTCTTCAGCCTCATCATCGGCCTCTTCATTGGTTCCATTGGCGGGTACTTTGGGGGCAAGGTGGACGCCTTTGTGGTGTGGCTGATCGACATCACCATGTCGATTCCGTCCCTGCTGGTGGTGATCGTGATCAATGTTTCCATGAAGCCCTCGATGGTCAATTGGATGGACGCGAAGTTCATGGAGACGGGGAACGAGTTCTACCGCAACACGATCTGGGTCGACTTTGTCCTCGTCTTTGGCTCAATGGCGCTCATCAAGTGGCCGAAGGCGGCCCGGATCATCCGGGGACAGATCATGTCGGTGCGCAACAAAAACTACGTCTTGGCTGCAGAGGCGCTGGGCGTCCCGACGTCAAAGATCATCCGCCGGTACGTCATTCCCAACTCGATTGGTCCGGTGATTGTCTACATCAGCGCAGCGCTGGGAGAGGCCATGGTGCTGGAATCGTCCTTCAGCTTCTTGGGCGTGGGCGTACGGCCTCCGATCCCCAGCTGGGGCAACATGATCAGCGACGGCCTCCGGGTGTGGCAGCTCTATCCACATGTGCTGGCGGCTCCGGCTGCCGCGTTGGCTGTGGTGACGATCGCGTTCAGTTTTCTGGGAGACGGCCTCAACGATGCCCTCAACCCGCGACAGTGGAAGTGATGCGGTCCCGACGACAAGGAAGCGAGCCTCAATGAGCAAAATACTGGAAGTCAAGAACCTGCACACGCGCTTCAAGGTCCGGGATGGCTACCTGTATGCGGTGAACGGGGTGTCCTTTAGCCTGGACCGGGGCGAGATGCTTGGGGTGGTCGGAGAGTCTGGCTGCGGCAAAAGCGTCTCGATGATGAGCCTCATCCGGCTGCTGCCCCCTGCGGCCGAGGTCACCCGCGGCACCGTGATCCTCGATGGAGAGGACATTTCTCAGCCGAGCTCCAGCCAGATCAACGCGATCCGTGGCGCCAAGGTCGGGATGATCTTCCAGGATCCGATGACGTCGCTCAATCCCTTCATGCGGATTGGGGAGCAGCTGATTGAAGGCATCCGCTACCACAAGAAGCTGACCAAGGTCGCGGCCCTGGAGAAGGCGGCCAAGTACCTGGAACTGGTAGGGATTTCCAATCCGGAACACCGTCTGACGGAGTACCCGCATCAGCTCTCCGGAGGCATGCGCCAGCGTGTCATGATCGCCATGGCCCTGATTGGTGAGCCAGACCTTGTTATCTGTGACGAACCGTCCACGGCGCTTGATGTAACCATCCAGGCGCAGATTGTCGAGCTGGTCAAGGACCTGCGGGAGAAGGTCAACATGTCGATCATCTGGATCACCCACGACCTCAGCCTGCTGGCAGGAATGGTTGACCGGATCATGGTGATGTATGGCGGCCTGGTGGTGGAGGAGTCACAAACCGATGAGATCTACCGCTCCCCTCGCCACCCTTACACCATTGGGCTGCTGAAGTCGATTCCGAGCCTCAAGACCGAGTCCGGAAGCCGCCTTCCGTCCATTGGCGGCGCGCCCCCGAACCTGTTTGCAGAGCCCAGCGGGTGTCCGTTTGCGCCCCGGTGCAGCTACCGGATCGATCGCTGCACGCAGGAGGTGCCCCCCCTTCAGCCCCTTGGAAACACTGATTCCGTACACCACGTCGCCTGCTGGGTGGACGTGCAGCAAAAAGGTGCCGAACAATGAGCTTAGGTCCGGAAAAACAACCGTTGGTGGAAGTGGACAACCTGGTCAAGCACTTCCCGGTCAAGCTCGGTGCCTTCGGCGATCAGACGGCAGTGGTTCATGCCATTGACGGAGTCAGCTTCACGATCTTCAAGGGGGAAACCCTGGGACTGGTGGGCGAGTCGGGTTGCGGAAAATCCACCACCGGGTTTGCCCTCCTGCAGCTCCACCGGGCCACCAGCGGCTCCGTCACATTCGACGGCGTCAACCTGGCAAAGCTCTCCAAGGAGGAGCTCCGGGCCATGCGCAAACGAGCGCAGGTGGTGTTTCAGGACCCTTATTCAACCCTGAATCCACGGATGACGATTGGAGAGGCTCTCGCAGAGCCTCTGCGGATTCATCAGATTTGTGATGAGAAGGAAATCGGGGGACGGGTTGCGCAGCTGATCCGGGACGTGGGCCTGAACCCGAACGTGGTCAATCGGTACCCTCATGAATTTTCCGGGGGACAGCGGCAGCGCATCTGCATTGCACGCGCGCTGGCCAGTGAGCCGGAGTTCATTGTCTGTGATGAACCGATCTCCGCCCTCGATGTTTCCATTCAGGCCCAGATCATCAACCTCCTGATGGACATTCAGGAGAAGTACCACCTGACCTACCTGTTCATTGCCCACGACCTGGCTGTGGTGCGGCACATCAGCGACCGGGTGGCAGTCATGTACCTGGGCAAGATCATGGAGATTGCCAGCAAGGCGGACCTGTTTCAGCGTCCCCTTCACCCCTACACGAAGGCCCTGCTCTCTGCAGTGCCCGAGGCCGATCCGGAGTATGAGCGCAACCGCCAGCGCATCATCCTGCAAGGAGATGTGTCGAATGCCATTGATCCGCCCTCAGGGTGCCGCTTCCACCCGCGATGCCGTTATGCAGAAAAGCGGTGCGCTGAAGCCACTCCCAACCTAGAGGATCAGGGCTCGGGACACCTGGTGGCGTGCTTCCGGGCCAAGGACATTGAAAACGAAGCCGCCTGAGGCGCTCCTGCCACCTCTTCCCGGTGGAGGAAATCCGCAGGACTTGAAATCGCACGAGGAGACGAGCCGAACATGAAGGTGCTGCACGAACAGAAGATCCCCACCCCCTGCCCCAGCAACCACGCGTCCAACCTGTTTGAGTGTGAAAACGGGGACCTCCTGTGCACCTGGTTCGGAGGCTCCATGGAGGGAACGCCGGACATCAGCATTTACCTGTCCCGTTACGACCATCGCCGTGGCGAGTGGCGAGAAGCGCAGAAGATGTCGGATGATCCCACCCGTTCCGAGCAGAATCCGGCCCTGTTCCGGCACCCCTCCGGAGAGCTGTGGCTGCTGTACACCGCCCAGATCGAAACCGACCAGGGAACCGCTGTGGTCCGCATTCGGCGGTCTGTGGATGAAGGAGCGACCTGGAGTGCGCCAACAGAGCTGTTTGATGAGCCCGGCACCTTCATGCGCCACGCACCAGTGGTGAACCCGGCAGGACTCCTGCTCTTCCCCATCTGGCACAGCAACATCAAAAACGCTTTTGGTGAGGACCCCAGCCTCGTCAAAATTTCGGCAGACGGAGGTCAGTCGTGGGAAACGCGTTTGGTTCCCAAAAGCGAGGGCTGCGTGCACATGAACATCCAGGCCGACTGCCGTGTGGCCTTCTTCCGCCGTCGCCGCGCAGACCGCATCTTCCGGACCGTCTCAGACGACGGGGGCCTGACCTGGTCTGCCCCAGAGCCGACGGCACTTCCCAACAACAACGCCTCCGTTCAGGCCCGCCAGCTCACAGATGGCCGCATCGCCCTGATCTACAATGAAAACAGCGCCTCGGGTCGTCCCGGAGAAAGCTCGGTGCCCCCGTGGGTCAAGGACCAAGCAGCCTTCTTGAAGCAGTGTGCCATCACCGAAAACAGTGCAGTCTGGGGCGTCCCCCGGAACCCGCTGGTGATTGCCTCATCAACCGATCTGGGGCTGACCTGGACTCAGGAGCTGGTGGTCGAAGCCGATCCTGACCGGCGCTCAGCACATGATGAAACAGGGGCCTTCATTGGAGATTACTCCTACCCGTCGATCCTGCAGACCACCGACGGTCACATCCAGATCAGCTACTCCTACCTCCGCGACTACATCAAGCACGTCACGCTCGTCTGAGCCCCCGAAAACAATCCAGAACCGCCCCAAGGGCCTTCCGCATCCTCTGCTAGGTGGACCCCCTGTTAGCGACGTTTTTCAGGCGAACTTGCTGGGGTCCCCATCTTGTCCTTGCAGTTGCTGAAAATTCAAAGCATAAACTGTCCGGGAAAGGAGAGCCATGGTGCTTTCCATACAGTTTAGATGAATCGGTTCAAGATTGAACGTGCAGCCCCCCGTCACCCTTCCATGAAGCCCCTCTTTACCTTCCTAGTCCTGCTGCTGCTGGCTCCCTTGCGGGCCGGGGCACAACCTGCGCCTGTGGTCCTCAACGAAGGATTTGGCTCGATCCCGCTGGGCCTTCACCTGGAGTACCTAGAGGAAACCAATGGTCCTTGGAGTGCTGAAGAGGTCCTCTCTCCCGAGATCGCTTCTCAGTTTCAGACCAACGCCACCCCGGTCTTCAGTATCGGAGTCTTTCATGGTCCCCACTGGTTTCGTTTCACCGTGAGGAACCCGAGTCCGGAGGACCAGCCCGTGATCTTTCAGATCGATCACGAGTTCTGGACCCTGGAGCTGTACACCACGGTGCCAGGAGAAGGGCCTCAGCTGGCGGCCTCCATGAGCTTCGATCAACTGAGCACCGTGGCCTCTCGTGAGGCTCTCCTGGAGACCCGTTTGGTCATCCCGGCAGAGCAGCAGGTGGACTACCTGATGCGCCTAGAGACGCGGTTCGACATGAAGGCGATGGTCTCCCTCTGGGAACCGGACGCCCGTAGGGAGCAGAACTTATTTGAGCATGCGTTCTATTCGTGGTGCTGGGGAGGACTGGCGGTCTTCATCCTCATCTACCTGACCGTCTACCTCAGGCTTCGTGACGTCGTCTATCTCGACTACGCCTTGTTCCTGGCGCTCTTCCTGTTCTTTCGCATCCATGTGCATGTGTGGGTCGACCTGATGCCCTTCAGGTCCAACGGCATCCACTGGCTGGGGCTGCTTCTGATTTATGCCTCCTCATACTCCGGATTTCGCTTCACCAGCGGTTTGCTGGCGCTTGAAAAGCACTTCCCCAGGGCCAGACGCGCGGCGCATCGTCTGCTGCTGCTTGTTCTGTTGATCGCTGTGACCCTAGCTGGGCTCACTCAGTCGATCATGGTCGTCTTCGTTCTGCTATCACTGACCACCTCGGCACTGATTCTCTTTATCATCTGGGCCATGTTGCAGTCCTATGTGATCTACAAAGAGGTGGTGCTCTATTCCCTAGTGGGCTGGTTCATGCTCGTGCTTGCGGCGCTCTCGCTGCCCCTGATGTCGCTCGGAGTGCTTCCATGGAACCCAAGCATCGGGCTCTGGATTGAGGCGGTTGCGTTGCTGGATGCCGCGGCTTTTTCGGTGGCGCTGGCGAACCGCTTTCACCTGATGCAGCTGGAGCGAGACCAGGCGAATGAAGAGGCTCAGGCGGAGCGGAGGCGGGCAGACAAGGAGTTGATCCGCAGCCTCCGGGAGAAAGAACAGTTTCGCAGCACGCTGCTGGCAAATGCCTCTCACGAACTCAAGACCCCCTTGCAGGGCATGCTGGGACTGACGGAGGAAGTGCTGGAAAAGCTCCGCAAGCGAGGCTTGGCGCACGTGGAACACTCCCTTTCCCTCGCTCTCTACAGTGGAAAGCGTCTCCAGCGGCTCATCGAGAACCTGCTGGACCTCGCCGCAATTCAAGAGCACCGCTTGCAAATTCATCGGGAGACCGTGTTCGTCCACACGCTGGTTGAAGAAGCCCTGTCGCTGACCCAGGTTCAGTTCTCCAGCAAGCCCGTTGAGTACGCCAACCAGGTCGCTTCCGAGCTGCCACCGGTCTGGGCGGACTCAGGACGCCTGCTTCAGGTTCTGCTCAATCTGCTCTTCAACGCGGGCAAGTTCACGGAGCAAGGAAGGATTGAGGTCAGAGGCAAGGTGCTAGGGGAGCGAGTGCGAATTGAGGTGCACGACTCGGGACCCGGGGTGGCTCTGGAGCACCGTGAGTCGATCTTTGAGCGCTTTCACCAGAACTCTCCGCAGCAGACGGAGGGGCTGGGACTGGGGTTGTCGATTTCCAGTGAGATCATGCAGGAACAGGGGGGCCGGATCGGTGTGGAAGACTCTCCTCTGGGGGGCGCACTGTTCTGGATTGAGCTTCCGCTCTCCTCGCAGGGAGAAACAGCGCCACCGGCTCCCCTGGCCTCAGAAGCCCCCGACATCAAGCCGCAAGAGCTGGTCCCGACGCGTCCGGAACCCTCAAGCACGTCAGGAGAGCAGATCCTGATCGTTGATGACGATGTCGTCAACCTCTACACGATGATGCGGCAACTGGAGGACCTCACGGTCTCAGTCTCCTGCTTCAACAAGGGGGCAGAGGTGCTCGAGTACCTCCAGCAGGGCCACCTTCCCGAGTTGATCATTCTGGATGTGATGATGCCCGAGCTCGATGGGTTTGAGGTCTGCGAAATCCTCCGGGAGCGCTTTTCCAAGGAAGCGCTACCGATCCTCTTCCTCACTGCGCTCAGTCGTCCGGAAGACATGGCCCGCGCCTTTGAGGTCGGAGGCAACGATTACCTGTCCAAGCCGGTCCAGCGAGCCGAACTGTGGGCTCGAGTGGCCGCTCATCTGGAACTCTCTAGGCTGCGCAAGGCGAGCACCCAAAACGTCCCGAGCCGCTCCTCAGATCGGGAGTTGCTGGTAAAGGTGCTCCAGCTGACTCTGGAGGTCTGGAGGGAGCTGACCGGAAAGGGTCCAGTGGAGTTTGCTCAAGAGTCCAAGCTCTGGGGAGCGTATCTGGAAAAACAGACCGGCCAGTGGAGGACCCGCAACCTCTCTCAGTACCTCTCTCCCTCCACCTTGCCGCCCAATCCACGCTGGAGAAAGGTCGCACAAAGCGGGGAGTTTGTCCTCTCCCGGACTCCGCAAGACCACCCGCGTCACCCGGAGCTCTCAGAGATGCTCGCCGAACTCTACAGCACCTATCAAAGCCGCTCCTGAAGCCCGCGATCCAGCGGGTTTCTTCTTTGAATCCTCCTCCCTCTCTCCCCCTTCGACAAGGATCCAGGGCCTCTGCGGCTCGGATCCTTCTCTGGGTTGATATTTCGTAGATTTTCATTTTTTCATTTAAATTCAGCTGCTTGAACTGAAACCGCCCAGAAACCGCCCATCGATTTATCCTGTTGAACATCAGTCACTTGCGCTGAAACCGCCCAAACCGCGCCTATAAATCCTTTGCGCTGTTTCTCCTTCCTCCCATACTCCTGCATTTTGATAACGTTGTTTTTCGTCAAAAACCCGCAGGAGGTCCAACGTGATCGTTACTTATCAAACCAGTCGCGAGGTCGCGAGTTACACGTTCGTCCTCAAGGGAACCGCGAGCGAACTGGAGCTTGAAGTACTGAAAAAGCAGATGCTGGAGATCCTGACCCCGCAACCTGGAAAGCGGGTCAAGCTCTTCCTCGACTGCCAGGAGTATGTGGAGGAGGACTCCTCCATCGAGGGCTTCTCTGCCGGCGATGGGGGTTCGGTAGTTGACTGAAACGGTTCAGCCTCGTTTGTTTTCATTCACTTCATTTGGGGAAACGCCATGTTCCTTAGAAAAATACCTCTTGCCCCATTCGGCAAGCTCCTGCTCACCTTCACCCTCTTGGGGCTCTTGCTGGCTGCCTGCAGTCCAGCAGATCAGGAAAACTTTCACTGCCAATCCACCTCGCTCATCGGAGGATCCTGTGATTCCGCAAGCAGCCAGACTGCTTCTGGGGGCACATTTACTGTGACAAGTACGACGCCTGCGGATGGGGCAACGAACGTTTCTGCCAGCACTCAAATCTCCCTGACCTTCAGTGATGCTTTAGGAAGTGACTGGTACGCTGACAACTCGACTCATTGTGCGGATCAGCTATTTCAACTTTCTGTAGATAATTTTTCTACCTGCATTGGTTGGGACAACAGTGGTGGAAGCTATTATTCAGTGAGTGGCTCAACGATTACTTTGGGAACCCCAACATTGCGTGCTAGTCCCAACTACCAGTTGAAGGTGGCAGCGTCAACAAGTGATGGGAAGACGCTGACCTCTGCCGATGGAGTTTCGGTCACGTCCTCAACAATTTCCTTCAGTGTCTTTCTTGATATCAGTGGTCGAGTCACCACTTTCGCCGGTTCTGGAAGGGGTTATGCCAGCGGTATCGGTACTGCCGCACGGTTTTATGAGCCCTATGGCATC
>CBFIGY010000042.1:0-22348 GCA_965662235.1 uncultured bacterium | reverse complement strand
AGTTCGAGGTCGTCCGGTGGCCCTCCTGAGCAGCAGTCTCAGGACACCGGTTCTTGTTGAAAGGACGCAAGCACCTGCTGCACGACGGTTTCCATGGGAAAATTGGCATCCAGCTGCTGGTGCACCAAGGACCCGATGATGACCGACGCCAGGATTGCGGACTGCTCCGCATTCAAGCCGAAGCGTCCCTGCAGGTAGGTTCGGCGAGACTGCACCACCTCCCGGAGCTTCTCCGCCACCCGAGGAGACTCGGTGGCCATTGCCAGAAACTCCACCAGCAGGCGATCGTTGCTGTCTTCCTTGAAGAGGTGCCAGACCGGAGGAAACGCCGGACGCTTGAGTTCTGGCGGAGGGGGAGGGGGGGTCATGCGTTCGTGCATCGCCTGCTGAAACTGCTCAATCAGCTCAATGATCAGCTGTTCCTTGGACCCAAAGTAGTGGTGAATCAGCCCATGATTCACGCCTGCATACTCTGCAATGCGCTTCACACTCGTCCGGGTGTGCCCTTCGGCAAGCAAGCAAGCCCGGGTGCCTGCCAAGATTTTTTGTTCCGTCTCATTCATCACCGCCGCGCCTCAAAGTCAATTCGGGGATCCACCAGCGTGTAGGTGAGGTCACTGATGAGTCCCACCACCAGCCCCAGCAGCGTGAAGATGTAGAGCGTTCCAAACATCACCGGGTAGTCACGCTGAATCGTAGACTCAAAGCCCAACAGCCCCAGCCCGTCGAGGCTGAAGATGATTTCAATCAGCAGGGATCCCGTGAAGAACATGCCAATGAACGCTGCCGGAAAGCCAGCAATGATGATCAGCATGGCGTTCCGGAAAACATGCCGGTAGAGGATCCGGCGCTCCGTCAGTCCCTTGGAACGGGCCGTGATGACGTACTGCTTGTTGATCTCATCCAGAAAGGAGTTCTTGGTGAGCATGGTCAGGGTGGCAAAGCTGCCAATCAGAATGGAAAACAGCGGCAGCACGAGGTGCCAAAAGTAATCCAGGATCTGCTCCCACCAAGACAGCTCTGAGAAGTTTTCGGAAAAAAGTCCCCGCAGCGGAAACCAGCTGAAGTACTCCCCTCCGGCAAAGAGAATGATGAGCAGAATGGCAAACAGGAAGGTCGGGATGGCGTTTCCCAGAATCACAACCGTGCTGGTCCAGACGTCGAACCGGCTCCCATGCCGGATCGCCTTGGCAATCCCAAGCGGGATGCAAACCAGGTACACGATCAACGTGCTCCAGACACCAAGGGACACCGAGACCGGAAGCTTTTCCCAAACCAGCTCTGTCACCTTACGGTCCCGGAAGAAACTCTCTCCAAAGTCTAAGGCCACGTAGCTCTTCAGCATGTCCCAGAAGCGCTCATGGAGCGGTTTGTCAAACCCGTACATGCGCTCAATCTCCCGCACCAGGTCCGGATCCAGCCCCTGTGCGCCTCGGTACTTTTCAGAGACGCTGTTGCTGCTTCCGCTACCGCCTCCGGACCCTGAGTTCCCCAGTTCGGAGCCTGTTCCCGTGAGTCGTTCCGTGGCACTGACGGCACTTCCCTGCAGCTGCGCAATCATCTGCTCCACAGGACCTCCGGGCGCCAGTTGCACAATGAAGAAGTTGACCACCATGATGCCCAACAGGGTCGGAACAATCAGCAACAGACGGCGGAGGATGTAGGCAGACATGGAACGGTGACGCAATCAGGATGACCCACTTCAAGACGCTCCAAGGCGTTCTGACGTGGTGGCAAGCACTCGCTGGTTCAGGAAATAGCTTAAGGAATGCTTAGGACGCTGGCAATAGCAAGGTGAAGGTCACCCCGACTCCGGGGTGGTTTTCCAGCAGCAGCGCCCCTTCGTGGGCAACCGCGATGCCTCGGCTGATGGCGAGCCCAAGGCCGGTGCCCTCACCAGGAGGCTTGGTGGTGAAGAAGGACTGGAAGATGTCCATGAGGTGCTCCTCTGCAATGCCGCCGCCGGTGTCCGACACCTCCAGCGCCACCCACGTCCGCCCATTCGGAAGAAGAGGAGGGTCCTGTTGAGCCGCTTGTTTCCAGAGGCTCTCTTCCGGAAGCACCGTCCGAGTCCGGAGGGTGAGGACCCGTTCCGTTCGCTCCCGCATCGCGTCTGTCGCATTGAGGATCAGGTTGGTGAGGACCTGCTCGACCTGGATGGCATCTCCCACTACCGGAGGGAGTGCCGGAGCCAGCTCTAGCTTCACCTCCACCTGTTCGCTCCGGAGGTGCCCGATGAACAACTCCTGAGCTCCCTGAACCAAGGCACTGAGGTCCATGGGCTGCTTGGCGTCCTTCCGGGAGTCCCGTCCAAACTCACGCAAGTGCTGGATGATGTAGATCGCCTTCTCATTTTGCGAGTGAATGCGCTGCGCTTGCTTTTCTGCACGTTCCCAGTCCTGACGGGCCAAGCACTGCAGAAGCAGGTCGCTGCTGACCCCAATGGTGCTCAGAGGCTGTTTCAGTTCATGCGCAATGCTGGTGGCCATTTCGCCAAGGGATGCAAGCTTGGCGGAGTGCAGCAGCTGCGCCTGAGCCGCCTGCATTTCCTCATGCGTCACCGAGAGTTCCTGATACAGTTCCTTCAGCTCCTTCTCGGCTTGCTTCCGTTCCGTGATGTCGATCTGAATGCCCAGCAGGCGTAGCGGCTCCCCAGCCTCCGTCCGCTCCACCACCTGTCCGAAAGCCGCCACCCAGCACAGGGACCCGTCCGGACGCACCAGTCGGTACTCCACCTCAAAGGTTGGGGCAGCCCCAGACAGATGCGCTTGCTCCTGCTTCAGCACCGCCTCTCGATCCTCCGGGTGCAGGCGCGATTCCCAGAGGTGTGGAGCCGTCGCTAGGTCTTCGATCTGGCACCCAACCATCCGGGCCCAGTGCTCATTGACAATCATCTTCCTCGTCTGCAGCTGAATGTCCCACACCCCTAGCTGAGCCACCTCAATGGCCAAATGCAGGCGCTGCTGACTCGCCCGGAGGGCTTCCTCAGCACACCGACGCTGCTGATTGGACTGAATGATGCGGCCCACCATCGTGTTATAGGTTTCCACCAGCACACTCAGTTCATTCCGTTTCTTGCTGTGCTCTTCAATCTGATGCTGAGGAGAGGTGTCTTCCAGGTCGAGGTGGGTGGTCGCATCAATCAGACGCTTCAGGGGCTGAGACAGCAGGCGCTGGGAAAACCAGAGGAACACGATCCAGAGCGCAGTGGTCTTCAGGAGGGCATTAAAGAGGATGAGGACAAAGGCGTAACGGACCTTCTCCAGCAGAATGAAAGGACTTGTGTAGAGGTGCACCTGACCAATCACAGGAGCCTCCTGATTCAGTGGATCGTCCAGCATGAAGAGGTGCTCAATGAGGTTGTCCTCATACCGGACTTCCCCCTGAGGGAGGGGTTTTCCATCAACATCCCGATACGGAAACCCACGGTGGGCAGCAGAGATTTCTCCGTACTTGATGAGCGCCTGCTCCTCGGTTCCCAGGACCATCACTCCCACAACGCTCGGAAAATTCAGGGCGCCCTGACTGGCCTTCTCCAGCAGCGCCTGATCCAGGTGCCACATCGCATCCGCAAAGAGCGGCTTGAGGATCAGCTCCGCTTGCAGGAGGTTCTCCTGAGCCAACTCCTTTTGGTGCCGGTACTCAGCATAAAGGTGCAGTGCCGTGACCAGAGCCGCCACCAGGATGTACACCCCAAAGACGTTCCGCAGCAGCAGCACGCCAATGGAATCCCTCAGCGCAATGGAGCGATCAGTCATGCCGTGCCATCAATCGAAACCGTACCGGACGAGCGCCTGCTGCCATTCGAGGTTCTGCGCAAAGTCAATGGACTCCAGAAAGGTCGCCAGGTCCTTTCGGGAACGTGGCACAAAGAAGTGTCGGGTCATCTGCGAGTGCGGTTCAGGAGCAATGAAGATGCGGCCCTCCAGCTTCATCTTTCGCTTGAAGTACTTCATCGTCGAGCCAGGAAGGAGCCCAACGTCCGCCCGTTGGTTCAGCAGCATCCGCACAATGTCTTCCTCTCGGTTGTTGTCAATGCGCTGGATCGCTCCCGCTTCCACCAAAGGGTCAATGCCAACGTACCGGTGCCCCCGCATGCCGACAAACGTCAGCCCCTTCAACGATTCCGGTCCCTTCCAGTTGACGGGTGCTGAGGCTGGAGAAAGGACCACGCTGCTGTCCTTCAGCAATGGGATCCACCAGTAGCGCTGCTGCTCCACGTCTCCAAACCAGGCTGGACTGGACCAAAGTGCCACCCAGGGCCCGTCCTCTTCAATGGCCTGATCAAGCCGCTTCCGTGGCAACTCCACGACCTGAAACTGATACTTGCCGTTCGCCTGTTCGTTCAGAAACCCCTCCAGCGAGTAGGTCAATCCTTCCTGAGGCGCATTGATGAAGGGCGGGTGCAGGTGGTAGGTCAGGAGCTGAACCGTTTCCTGCGCCCAGACCTGGACGCTGAAACAGATTAAGCTGACGGCGAAGATTGTTTTTGCAAACATTTTCAGCATTCCGGAAACTTTGTCAGAAAAACCCCCTAAAAATCAGCATTAAGGAGAATAGGGGAGCCTTCTAAAAAAGCAACCTAATTTCCACTCAATCCCGTAGCGGAGCGATTTCACCGAGTGAGCGGAGCGGATGCACCACGCCACCGGCACTCCGGGACCTGATTCATGCTCGTGCTCTTTCCATAAACGTGTTACGGTTTCAGAAGAGAGGCGTTTCGGGAAACCGGAGCCCGCGTCGCCCCGGACGCTTCATCCCAACTGCCGTTCCAACCCGCCACTTCACCCAGATCACAGGGGAAGGCATGATCACTTTACCGAACCCGGATCAACGAAAACAACCTCGTCGAGATGGTGCGCCTGTCGTTCCAGAAAATCGCCGAGATCAATGACACCAGCGTGGAACGAGACGTCAAGCTGCACCGAGAGGTCAAAGGCCTGCGGAACGACATGAACCAGCGGTTTCAGTCCCTCGAAGACCGGCTAGACGGACTTCGGCAGGACACCAATACTCGGTTCCAAGCGCTGGAGAGCAAGTTTGACTCACTGGAAAACCGATTTGACTCGCTCGAACACCGGTTTGAGTCACTGGAAAACAAGGTCGACACTCACCTGAGTGAGCAAACGGAGTTGCTGAAAATCCTGGTCAAGAACACCAGCAAGGACTGAAGCGCCTCCTTTCACCGCTCCCAACCCCCTCCAAGAGGTCCTACATGTTTACCACCCGCCCGGAACTGGTGGGCACCTTTGGCATGGTGTCCTCCACCCACTGGCTTGCCTCTTCAGCAGCCATGGCCATGTTGGAACAAGGAGGCAACGCCTTTGATGCGGCAACCGCTGCCGGACTGGTGCTACAGGTGGCAGAGCCGCACCTCAATGGCCCCGGAGGTGACTTACCGCTGTTACTGGCCCCGGCGGCAGAGTCATCCGTGCGGGTGATCTGTGGACAGGGGGTGGCTCCGGCGCAGGCCACGCTGGAGCACTACCAAAGCCTGGGCCTGAGCCTTGTGCCAGGTACCGGACTGCTTGCCACCGTGGTCCCGGGTGCCTTTGACGCCTGGATGCTGATGCTTCGGGATTACGGCACGCTCTCCCCAGCGCAGGTGTTTGCCCCGGCCCTTCACTATGCGGAACACGGCGTCCCGGTCCTCCCTCGTGTGAAGGCAACCCTTGAGCAGGTGCAGGACCTCTTCCGGAACGAATGGACCGCGTCCGCTGAAGTTTACCTGCCAGGAAATCAGGTGCCAGCGGTCAACTCCCTGCTCCGCAACCCCACCCTAGCACACACCTGGCAACGCCTCCTCAAGGAAGGACAGGCCCGGACCGACCGCTCTGAGCAGGTGGAAGCCATGCGGCAGGCGTTTTATCAAGGATTTGTTGCAGAAGCCATTGACGCTTTCTGCCGCACGGCAGAGGTGATGGATTCCACCGGTGAGCGGCACCGCGCCGTTCTGACCGGTGACGACCTGGCCCAGTGGTCTGCCAGCTACGAGGCTCCGGTCACTTACACCCGAGGCGACGTCACCGTCTGTAAGTGCGGCCCCTGGTCTCAGGGACCGGTTCACCTGCAGGCTCTTGCTCTACTGGATCAAACCGACTTTACCGCTCTTCCTCCGGACAGCGCCGATTTTGTCCACACCGTCACCGAAGCCATCAAGTTGGCCATGGCCGACCGTGAGGCCTACTACGGCGATCCCAACTTTACGGAGGTTCCGCTCGAGGCGCTTCTTTCAGAAGCTTACAACCGCGAACGCCGGAAGCTTCTGGGGCCCGACGCTTCTCACGAGCTTCGCCCCGGAACCCTGCCCGGCGTCCCCTGCACCCTCCCGCACTACGCGCAGATTGATCCCAATCAGCCGGATCCGTTTGACGCCATGGGCATTGGTGAACCAACCGTCAGCAAGTCCGGTGAGTCTCGAGGAGACACCTGCCACGTCGACGTGGTGGACCGCTGGGGCAACATGGTCGCCGCCATGCCCAGTGGCGGGTGGCTCCAGAGCTCCCCGATCATCCCCAGCCTTGGCTTCTGCCTCAACTCACGGGCGCAGATGTTTTGGCTGGAAGCCGGGCTCCCGGCCTCCCTTGCGCCCCAGAAACGGCCCCGGACCACGCTGACGCCTTCGCTGGCCCTGAAGCACGGGCGCCCGTGGCTGGCGTTTGGCACTCCCGGTGGCGACCAGCAAGACCAGTGGCAACTGATCTTCCTCCTCCGGCACCTGCATCACAACCTCAACCTGCAGGAAGCCATTGACTTCCCGTCCTTCCACTCTGAGTCCTTTCCGGGCTCCTTCTTTCCTCGACGCATGGCGCCTGGAAAATTGGTGCTGGAAGATCGTTTTCCTGAAGCAACGCAGCGGGCGCTCCGGGAGCGGGGGCACCAGGTTGTGGTGGAAGATGGCTGGTCGGAGGGACGGCTGTGTGCCGTGTCACAGGAAGACGGGTTGCTCAAGGCAGGCGCCAACCCACGT
Source organism: uncultured bacterium (assembly GCA_965662235.1). Taxonomy (GTDB): domain Bacteria; phylum SAR324; class SAR324; order SAR324; family NAC60-12; genus JAYPUA01. The sequence goes on along the minus strand of CBFIGY010000042.1, from coordinate 15,378 downwards.
GGCATGCAGGGGTACGCAGTCGGGCGCTAGGAAGGGGGTCAGACCGGATCAGGCAGATCCAGTGAAAGCGGCCCCAAGCGTCCGGAACGGAAGTCACTCAGCAGAACCTCTGAGGCTCGGTACAGGTCCAGCTCTCCGCCTTCCTTCAGGCATTTCCGGGCATCGGCAATTGCCGTCAGCACCTCGTGCGGAGCCCCTTCACGGGCGTCCTCATCCAGGCCGTAGCGGTCAAATGCCTCCGGGTGCCGTTCCTGCAGGCGCTGGAGCAAAAACGCGCCCAGACGCTCCTGCCCAACAATGGCGTCCTTGATGGCGCCTGTGATGGCCAGCCGCAGGCCAATCTCTTCGCTTTCAATCTTTGGCCAAAGGATCCCGGGGGTGTCCAGCAGTTCGGCATCCCGGTCGAGCTTCACCCATTCCTGCCGCTTGGTGACCCCGGGGCGAGGTCCGGTTTCAGTCGCCTTACGCTTCACCAACCGGTTGATCAGGGTGGATTTCCCGACGTTCGGAATGCCGACCACCATCAGCCTCAGTTCCGGAGGACGGATGCCGCGGCGCTTAAAGGTTTCCCAGCGATCCTTCATCAGCGACCGGGCCAGAGGCAGGATTCGCTTGAGGTTCCGGTTTTCCAGCACATCCACAACCAGCAACGGTGGCGCGTCCGCCTGTCGGCTGAACTGCTGCTCCCAGGTCCGGAGCACCTGAGGTTCCGCCAGCCGGGACTTATTGAGCAACACCACCCGTCGTTTGTTGCGGATCAGTTCCTCAAAGTCTGGAATGATGGAGGTCTGCGGAATCCGAGCATCCCGGACCTCCAGCACAACGTCCACCCGCTTGAGCTGACCCGCCAGCTCCTTGCGGGCCTTGAGCATGTGCCCGGGAAACCAATTGATGTCCGGATGGACCCAACCGTCTGAAGAGGACATGCTTACCAGTAGTAGGTGGTGGTGATGATCTGCTCATCTGGGGTTTCAAACTGAATCTGACGCTGGCGCTGTTCCTGTGCCCGAGCCTGCGCAATCTCTGAGCCCTGGGCAATGATGTCTTCAATCACGTCCGTCCCTGAAACCACGCCTTCCTCATCCTCAAAGCCGAGGTCTGCCACCCGGATCTGTTCTTGGGTCAGGGTTTCCATTTCGTCAAACAGCGTGCCCATGGCCAGGTTGAACTTCCAGTCTGGGTCCTCAAAAAACGCCTCCGAGGCGAGCATGGACAAAAAGACCACGCGGTAGGGATCAATGCCCTTATGCTCGGCCACGGCCACCCGGAGGTCATTCCAGCGGTCGCCTTCCAGCAGGTCGTTTTCCGGATCCGCAAAGACGCCTTCCGTGAGATCCACAAAGGCATACACGTCAAAGTGGGCAATGTACGACTGCTGCTGGGTGAGCAGGTGCTGGTACACCTCAGCGCCCTTTTCTGTCACCTTGAAGAAGTTGTCTTCTCCGATCTCCAGCCACCCGCGACGTTCCATTTCCTTCACCAGCGGTTCCAGTCCAGACTCGTCCCGTTCTGCCAGAGCCACATTGAGGCGGTTGCCTTCTTGTTGCTTTTGTTCCTCCTCCACTTCGTTCAGGGCCTGGCGGGCCTGGCGGAGGTCTTCCTTGAGGGTTTCAATGGCGTACTCTTCTTCATCGGAGTGAAAGAACCCCTTCTTGCGTTCCTTGAGGTCGGCTTCCAGCGTGGCGAGGGTTTTTTCCAATTCCTCCCGTTCGCGCCGTAGGTTGTCAAAACGCATCAGCCGGTCCAGCAGCAGCAGGCTGCCAAACTCAGACTTGAGGTCTTCAGAAAGGGGGACACTAGCCAACTCGTTCATCAATGAATCTCCAGAGAAAGATAAGGATGCGAATGCGTTGCATTGACCGGAAAAACCTGATAGAAGCTTAGCACTCTATGAAACCTTTCACAATTGCGAAAGGGCTCGCGGCACCCATCTTGAATGATGGGAGAACGTTGGCGTGGGGCCGACTTGAAAACCGTCCAACAGCAGTCAGCCGTGTCCGACTCGGAACTCAAACAGTATCAGATCAGCATCCAGGGCAACCGTTTTGCCATTGCCAGCGCCTACGGAGAGGAGCACGTCCGTCAGGTGGAGCGACTGCTGGAGCAACAAATTGAGGAAATTCAGCAGCAAGCAGGCCTCTCCGGAGGCACCCAAACCCTGATTCTTGCCGCCCTCAACATTACGGATCAGCTACTGAAGTTACGCATGATCCAGCAAAATCAGGATGCCGACCTCATGCGTCGCGTTGAGGTGGCTTGTGAAAAGTTGGAACACGCCCTCAACCCTTCCTGATTTGCTTGCGTGATTGCGGAAGGTATGGCACCCTAAGGTCAGATTTTGAGTCATGCTGAGGTGTTCGGATCGATCACTTCTGCTACCTTATTCGTGATGCACGGAGTGCGTCCCTGAGAGATGTTGCGCGAGCCCGGATGGGAGGCCTGATTCTTTCAAACAACACTCCACCTGGTGACTCCAGGTACCAGAAGCATCTTCGCTGCGGCACTGCGGTGTGACTCAATTACCCTCCTCTCGATTTCCCTGATTTTCCTTCATCAAGTACGTTTCGCGGATGGATTTAGTCGAGCCCTTCTTGCAGATGCTGGTCTCTCGACGATACGCCACCAACAGCCTCCAGAGCCACCGGCTGGACGTCCAGCGGTTCCTCAAGTGGCTGGTTCCGGAAGGCACCGAGCCGCTCCCATTGCTCCAACGCCTGCAGCCTGAGGACCTGGATCGCTACCGACAGGACCTCGAGAGCGTCTACCGTCCCCGGACCATTGCCCGGCACTTTTCCTCCCTCAAGCTGTTCCTCGACTTCTGGATGCAGCAGGGCGTTTTGCCCCGCAACCCGGTGCATCAGGTCCGGCTTCCCCAGATTGAGCCCGATCAGCCTCCGGACATGCTGGAACCTCACGAGGTCCAAGCGCTCTTGGAAGCTCCGCCCCTCAGTCACTACCTCGGCCTCCGCGACCGCACCATGCTTGAGCTGCTCTACTCCAGTGGCCTCAAGGTCAACGAGTTGCTGGGCCTCAACGTGGACGATGTTTACCTGGAACTGAGGTTCATCAAGGTCCGTCGCAAGACGGAGCGGATGGTTCCCATCACGGATGAAGCCGCCTCGCTGCTGGAACGCTACCTCGCCGACGCCCGGGACGCGAGGGTGCTGTCGCCCGCTGACCCCTGTTTGTTTCCTGGACGCAACGGCACCCGCATCAGTCGCATGGGCTTCTGGGCAATGGTCCGTAAGCACGCCAAGCGGGCAGGCATTCAACGGCCCCTCAATCCGCGGCTTCTGCGGCACTCCTTTGCCATGCACCTGCTGCAAAACGGCATGGACCTCACTGATCTCCGGGAACTCTTTGGGTTTGTAAGTTTGGATGCCACCCTTCAGTATCAGTTCGTGAACCGTCCGGATTACACGGAGGAGTACCACCGCTACCACCCCCGAGGGGACGACGCCCTCAAGTCTCAGGATTCTGCTTGACCTCAACCACCAACCCCATTGCGGCCCGGCGTGTCGTGGTCACCTCCATGGGCCTGGTCTCGCCGCTCGGCACCACCCCTCAGCAGTTTTGGGACCACCTCTGTGCCGGCACCTCTGGGGTGCGACGCATTGATCACTTTGATGCCTCAGATGCCACCTGCCAGCTGGCGGCCCGGGTGCCCGACTGGTCTCCTGAAGAGCACTTCGGCCGACGGGAGCTGAAGAGCTACGACCGCTTTGCCCTGCTTGGCCTGGCCGCTGCCGCACAGGCTTGGGAAGGTTCTGGACTGGCCAATACCTTGGCAGCCCCTCACACAGCCGTGGTCATGGGCACCGGAATTGGGGGCATCGCTTCTTACACCGAACCCTACCACGCCCTCTACGGAACCCCGCAGCGCTCGCTGAATGCCTACACCATTCCGCGCATCATGAACAGTTCCCTGTCGGCCGCAATTGCCATCAAGTGGGGACTCCGGGGCCCCAACCTCACCCTGAACACGGCCTGCTCGTCAGGTGCCAATGCCATTGGCCTTGGGTTTCAGTGGATCCGCTCCGGGCAAGCGGAACGCGTCCTCTGCGGAGGCGCTGAAGCTCCCATCACCTATGAGCTCCTGCGCACATGGGAAGCCCTTGGGGTGCTGGTCCGGAACCAAAACGACACGCCAGAAGCCGCCTGCCGTCCCTTTGACCAGAACCGTTCCGGATTCGTCCTTTCTGAAGGAGCCGCGGTGCTGCTGCTCGAATCCCTCGACACCGCTCAACGCCGAGGCGCTCCGATCCTTGCGGAACTGGTCGGGTACGGCAGCAACTGCGACGCCAAGAGTCTGACCAGCCCAGACCTGGAAAGCGTCGCAGAATCCATGCGCCTGGCGCTGGAAGACTCTGGGCTCTTCCCCGACGACATTGACGCCATCAATGCTCACGGAACCGGGACCCCGGTCAACGACCCGGTGGAGGCACAGGCCATTCGCTCGGTCTTTGGGCCTCGGTCTGAGCGGCTTCCGGTGACCGCCAACAAGTCGATGCTGGGACACAGCATGGGCGCCTCTTCAGCCCTAGAAGCCGTGGCAAGCGTCTTCATGGTCAAGGAGCAACGGGTTCCTCCAACCCGGAACTGCGACACCCTGGATCCCAACTGTCCCATTGACCCTGTCGCCGAGGGCCCCCGCTCCCTCCGGATCCGGGCCGTGCTCTCCAACTCCTTTGCCTTCGGCGGCAGCAACGCCGTCCTGGCCTTTACTCCCGACCCGTCATGACACGAGAGAAACTGGAAGCCCTGTTGCGTCAGGCGCTTGCTGCCGAAATGGACCTGGATCCTGACACGATCCGCCCCGAAGACCACCTGAAGGACCTCGACGTGGGTTCCTTGGACGCTGTCAACCTGCTGATGACCCTAGAGGAAACGCTTGGGATCGAAGTGGACCTAGAGGACTTTCTGGAGCTTCAGACGGTGGAACAGCTGGTGGATTTTCTGGAACAGAAGCAGCTCCCGTCGTCCTGATGCCGCACGTCCTCGCCGTCGCCAGCGGCTTTCCGGAACACTACTACACGCAGGAACAGCTCAGTGCCGCCTTGCGGGAGGTCTGGCAGCAGCAGCAGCTGGAGGTCACCGTCTTTGACCGAGTCCAAAAGAGTGTCACCGTCTCCGGACGGCACCTGGCCTTGCCCATGGAACGCTACCGGACCCTCGATTTTGAAGCGGCCAACCGGGCCTGGCTCGAAACCGCTCTGAGCCTCGGAGAGCAGGTCCTGACGCAGCTGTTTGACCGTTCCGGAGTGGCTCCAGAAGAGGTTTCGCTGTTTGCGTCCACCACGGTCACCGGAATTGCGGTGCCGTCACTGGAGGCGCGCCTCATGAACCGCCTTGCCTTCCGTCCGGACACCAAACGGATGCCGCTGTTCGGACTGGGTTGCCTTGCTGGAACAGCAGGCGTGGCGCGCCTGCATGACTACCTCGTGGGGCACCCCCGCGAAGCTGCGGTCCTGCTTTCGGTTGAGCTCTGCTCGCTGACCTTGCAGCTGGGGGACCTCTCGGTTGCGAACCTCATTTCCAGTGGTCTCTTTGGAGATGGTGCCGCCGCGGTACTGATGGTCGGCGATGAGCACCCCTTGGCCGCGGGTCCGGCAACGGTCGCCAGTCAGTCCTGCTTCTTTCCAGACTCGGAATCCGTGATGGGCTGGGAGGTGACAAACCGGGGGCTGAAGATTGTCCTCAGCCCAGGGGTTCCGGAATACGCTCGCCAGGTCCGGCCCTTTGCCGAGCAACTGCTGCAAACGCAGGGGTTGACGCTTGCGGACATCCACGCCTGGGTCACGCATCCGGGAGGCCCCAAGGTGATTGATGCACTGGAAGAATCCTTCACACTTCCCCCCGGAACCTTGGACCACGTGCGCCGAAGCCTGAACCAGCATGGGAACCTCTCATCCTCATCAGTGCTGCTCCTGCTGGAACAGGCCCTGAGCGCTCCTCCGCCAGCGCCGGCCCATGGCCTGATGCTGTCGATGGGGCCCGCGTTTTCGGCAGAACTGCTGCTGCTCCGGTGGTCATGACTCCCGAACTGCTGGGCTTCGCCATCCTGGTTGCTGCCATTGGAATCCAGCGGATCAATGAGCTCTTCCGGAGCCGTCACAACGAAGCTCGGATGCGCGAGCGCGGGGGCTTCGAGGTCGCTCCCGAGCACTACCCGGTGATGGTAGCGCTGCATGCTTCCTGGTTTCCCGCCATGCTCCTGGAGGCTGGGCTGCTTCGTGAGGGCCCTCCGCCATCGTCCCTCTACCTCCCAGCGCTGGGAGGGTTGATCGCTGGGCTTGCGCTGCGTCGCTACGCCATGCGGACGCTTGGAGACCGCTGGAGCACCCGCATCTACATTGTCCCCGGCGAGGCTCCCATCCGCGAGGGGCTCTATGCGACCCTCCGGCACCCGAACTACCTCGGGGTCGTTCTGGAGCTCGCCAGTGTTCCCTTGCTCTACAACGCGTGGATGACGTCGTTGGTGTGGTCGGTTGCGAATTTGTTCCTCTTGCGGCATCGTATTCGCTTGGAAGAAGCTGCTCTGCAGACCACCGTGCCCTCTTCTGGAGAACCGTCATGACCGCCCGCTCTGCCATCCTGAACCGCCTCCGGTCCAACCGAGCCTCCACTCCGGCCTTGCCTCTGGACGACCAGGTCATCCGGAACCGGCAGTGGTCGCCTCAGGAACGCATCACCCGGCTCCGGGAGTCCATGGAAGCCGTCCACACGGAAATTGTGGAGTGCAAGCCCCGTGGATTCGGTGCTCTGTTCCGACAGGTCTGTGCCCAGAAGCGCATCCAACGTTTGCTAGTGGGACCAGGAACCGACCTGACCCGGCAGGTCAGTGGTTTCAAGAAGCGCACACCAGAGACGGTTCCGGAGCTCGTTCCCTACGCAGAGCCGGTGGAGTCCACCAAGGACCTGCTCTTCACGATTGACGCTTCGCTCACCAGCGTCCGCTCAGCCATTGCAGACACCGGGTCCCTCATCCTCTGGCCCACGCCTCAGGAGCCTCGGCTGATGTCGCTGGTTCCTCCCATTCACCTGGCGGTCCTCAAGGCCTCCACCCTCCACAACACCTTCCTAGAAGCTCTTGAAGCCGAGCAGTGGGCCGACGGGCTGCCAACCAATGCTCTGCTGATCTCCGGACCTTCCAAAACGGCAGACATTGAGCAGATGCTCGTGTATGGCATCCATGGTCCCAAGGAGCTGGTCGTGTTCATTCTCAACGACTTAGACGCCGCCACGTCTCCGTGATCACGGAGCCTTGAGCACGTGCTCCGGTTGAAGACGAACGGCTGAATCGAACCGTTACAACAATTCCAGGTCATTGTGGTTAAAGTGGATTTCCATCCATCCGGGCTTCTCCGGAAGCCTCGGCTTTCCTCGATTTTGACGTTTGTCCCTAGAGTTGAAAAAGATGGCACAAGACCCCAATTGGCGAGAAACCTTCACTGCTGACGAATGGCACACCCTGCAGCTGGCACCGTTTTGGATTTCCACGGCTGTCGCCGGCGCCGATCAATTCATTGATGATGCCGAAGGGCGATCCCTCAGTGAACAGCTTGCTCAGTGGAAGAAGTACAAGGACCCGCTGACACGTCAGCTGCTGGGTTCCACCTTCGAGGAACTGAAGAGCGTTTCCACGCGCTTCCGGGCGGCCACCCACTCTGAAAAGGCCCTTTCACAGCTCCGGGAGGCTGCAGCCATCCTCGACCAGAAGGTTCCAAGCGAACAGGCCCGTGAAGTCAAGCAGGCGTTCCTGCAGGTGGGGAAGGCGACTGCAGAGGCATCCGGAGGAGGCTTTCTGGGACTTGGGGACAAGGTCAGTCCCGAGGAACGGAGCATGCTCGGACAGATCGAAATCGCCTTGGGGGTGAATTCGCTCTAGGCGGGGAGCGGCCTTGTTTTTGCTGGGATTCTGCCTATCCTTGTCCCACAAGGACTTGATGATTCCCAATGGAGCCCGTTTTTGACACGCAAGGAGACACATCGTTCCGTCCGGAACTTCTGGTGGGGACTGGTCCTGCTCCTCGGAGCCTGCCACTCCCCAGCCCCTGCGCCTTCCCTGGCCTATCCCACGGACCAGGCGCTCCGGGTCCGAGAGGTCTGCTCCACCCTGTTCACCGGCGAGTGGTGGGGTTACTTCTCGCCCTCCCGCAAGTCGGCACTCCGGAGCTTTCAGCCCATTCCCGGTGGACTGGTGGCGCGCTTTGCCGATGGCCGACGCTACGAAGTTCCCCTGCAGACGGGGCTCCCGCCAGAAACCTACACCTGCCACACCTCCGAAACGGTCACGCCCTGTGCCTCACGTCGAGACTGGGACCAGCGGTGCGAGTTTGACCCCAATCGGCAAATCCCCCGCATGCGCTACTGAGCAGGAGGTCCCGTGGAGATGAAGCATCTCAGTGACCGGGCCCGGAAGCTGATTCAGCACCGCCCGGAGACCATGCGGGCCATTGATGAAGCTCTGGAGCGCGGCACCGTTCCCTGCGTCAAGTGCCGTGAAGAGATTCCCCTTGGCGTTCGGGTCTGCCCTCAGTGCGGGCACGAATTTCGCCCCCCCTGGTGGAAGCAGCGCTGGCTGCTCTACTGCGCCCTAGCCTTCCCCACCCTGATGCTCACTGCTCTCGGCGCCCTATGGTGGCTCAATCGCCTCCCCACCTGCCACTCTCCGGATGCTCAGCTCAAGCTGGCAGAGGCCTTCCGCTTCTCCGACCTCCCCGATCAACTGGGAGGGCTGCCTCAGGACATGCTTTACATCCGTGAGCACCCTGATGATCCACCTCCGGAGACGCGCCTGTGCTACGGGGTGATGCTGCTCTCCAACAATCAGGAAGTGGACCTAGACTACCAAGTCGTCCGGGATGAGTCCGGTTTCCTCAAGGTCACCTTTTCTCTGAAGTAGCCCGGCGCCCCTTCGGCTCCGCTCATAAAGCCGCCGTCCTCCGGGAACGACCGGTGGTTCCTACAATATGATACAAGCTGTTACCGGCCGGAGAGGCACCCTGTCCAGCGATCTCTTAAGCTGATTTCATCGGCATAACGCCTGCTCTCCACCCCCAACCGACTCTCCATGAACACGCGAATCCTGATCATTGATGATGATGAGAAGCTCAACCAGCTCCTCCACACCTACCTGGGCAACAAGGGTTACGAGGTTTTTTCCCGCACAGACCCGCAGGAAGGCATTGCGGCCATTGCACGGGAGCAGCCGCACCTCATCATTCTGGACGTGATGCTTCCCAAGATGGACGGCTTTGAAACCTGCCGGAAGATCCGCCAGCAGCACAACACTCCGGTCATCATGCTCACCGCTCGCGGCGAGACCATGGACCGCGTTGTCGGGCTGGAGACCGGCGCCGATGACTACATGCCGAAGCCCTTTGACCCCAGTGAGCTGGTGGCCCGCATTGAAGCGGTGCTGCGGCGCGGTCAGCACCGGGCGGTGCAGATGCGGAAAGAATTCGGCGGTCTGGCCGTGGACTTCCAGAAGCATCAGGCCATCCTCGACGGAGAACCGATCAACCTGACCACCATGGAATTCGCCTGCCTCTCCCTGCTCATCCGCCATGCAGGAGAGGTGCTCAACCGCGACCAGATTCTCGAAGAGCTCCGGGGCATTGAGTGGGACGCTTTCAATCGCTCGGTGGACATCACCATGAGTCGCCTGCGGCAGAAGCTCAAGGACGACCCGAAGACCCCTCGCTTCATCAAAACCATCTGGGGGACCGGCTACATGTTCATTGGTGTGGAAGGAGATGGGGCTTAAGAAACTCGGTCGGCCCCTCCGTTCCGTCTTCACCAAGCTGCTGCTGGTGATGGGAAGCATGGGGCTCTTGCTCTACATGGGCATTGGGGGCGTCTACTGGCACGTGATCGGGGAATCCCGCCTGCAGGTGTACCAGGAAAATGCAGTCAAGTACACCGACTACCTCATCCGGGAACTCGGCTCACCGCCCAGTCACGAACGAGCCAAGAGCATCACGCAGGAAACAGGACTCGGCATCCGCTTCATTGAAAATGGCCCTGGGTGGACGACCAGCGAACTGGTGCCGCTTCCGGAGTCCCTGCACTCGTGGCGCTGGCGGGAAAACAACGGGGTCCAGTTTGCCCGGCGTTACAACAAGATGATCGTGGTCCGGGACACGCCAGAGGGCAAGTTCCTCTTCAGCGCCTTCCCGGATGAAACCATGATGATGGGGTGGCTCGTCACCCTGCTCGTTGTTGTGGCACTGGTGCTCTTTGGCGCCTTTGTCACCATCCGCTGGATCCTCCGGCCCCTCCGGGACCTCGCCCGCGGCGTTCGGGCCATCAGTGCAGGAGACCTGACGTATCGGGTGCCTGAGTACCGGACAGATGAACTGGGACGCCTGACCCGGGCCTTCAACCACATGTCCGGACGCATCCAGACGATGCTGGCGGCACGGGAGCGGCTTCTGCTGGACGTCAGTCACGAGCTGCGCTCTCCGCTCACCCGCATCAAGGTGGCACTGGAATTTCTGCCTCCGGATGACACCCGTTCGCTGCTCCGCAACGATGTGGAGGAAATGGAGCGGATGATCACCGAGATTCTGGAAAATGCGCGGCTGCACAGTCGCTTCGGACGTCTGGACAAATCGGCTTTCGACCTCCGGGAGCTGCTGGAGGAGCTGCTGCCCGAGTACGACAGTCGTGCTCCGGGGGTGCGATTGGCGCACTTTCCCAATGAGGTGCCCCTGTTTGCCGATCCGGAACAGGTCAGCACCGTCATGCGGAACCTGATCACCAACGCCCTCAAGTACACGCCCGCCGATTCGGCGCCCGTGGAAATCAGCGTAGAGATGCAGCCGCTGCAGACCGTCATCCACGTCCGGGACTTTGGGCAAGGCATTGCCAAGGATGAGCTGGAGCTGATCTTTGAGCCCTTCTACCGGACCGACCGCTCGCGCAACAAAAACACCGGAGGCTATGGTCTCGGCCTCAGCCTCTGCAAAGCCATCATGGAAGCCCACGACGGCTCCATTGCGGTCAACAGCGTGGTCAACGCTGGTACGATTTTCACCCTGAATTTCCCGCAGCATCCTGAAGACAAACTGGAAAAGAATCTTCCTGCCCCGGCCGCCTGATCTGTTTCCGAAGCCCTGAGCGCCCTCATGAAACGTTTGCTTTCCCCCCGACTCTGGTCTCCGTTCCTTCTCCTGATCGTGGGAGGCGCTGTGACCGCGTGGCTGATGCAGACTCCTCCGATGGCTGAGAAAAAGGCGGCGCCCTTCAAAGGCGCCTTGGTTTCCACCCTCACGGCAGAGCTGACCTCCACCCGCATCCTCCTGCAAACGTCCGGACAGGTCCGAGCCGCACAACGGGTACTGCTCACCAGTCGCGTTGCAGGAAACATTTCAGCCCTCGGCCCCCACTTTGAGGAAGGCCGCTACTTCAAGAAGGGGGAGGTTTTGGTCAAGATCGACCCCCTCACCGGAAACGCCCGAGACCAGATCCTCCTCAAGGCGCCTTTTGATGGCGTCGTTCAGACCCGTTCCTCAGACCTCGGACAGTACATCACCCCCGGGACCCAGCTGGCAGTGCTGGTGGGCACCGATCAGGCAGAGGTGCTCGTTGACATCCCGCTGAGCCGCATGGACGACCTGGTGCTCAATGGCACGGCGCCTCCTGCAGAGGTTCGCCTGCAGCTGGGCGCCCGGCAGGAACGCTGGACGGCTCAGGTCAAGCACCTGCTCCCTGAGCTCACCCCACAGGGACGCATGGCCCGGATGGTCCTGACCGTTGACGATCCCTTCCGTCGCAGCGCCCCCGGAGGCACCCCTCTCTTCGTGGGAGCCTTTGTGCAGGTCACCCTTCCCGGGCGTTTGCTAGAAGACGTCATCCGGGTTCCGGCTCAGGCCCTGCGTGACTTTGGAACCGTCTGGATCGCCACCACGTCCTCTGAACTAGAGCTCCGGAACGTGGAGATTGCCCACCAGGAGCGGGACGCGGTTTACCTTTCCAGCGGAGTAGACGCGGGAGAACGCATCATCACCTCACCGCTGAAGGGCGCCGCCAACGGCCTGAAGCTCCGCGTTGAAGGGGCAGAAGAAACCCTCCCGGAAACCACTAACCTTCCTGACACGCCACTGGTGGAGGAGCGCTCATGATCCGCTGGATGGCCGGACACCGGGTCGCCTCTAATCTGCTGATGATCCTCATCCTCGTTGGGGGTTTGCAGAGTGCTTTACACCTGAAGCAGGAGGTCTTTCCCGAATTCACCCTCGACTTTGTTTCCGTCTCCTACAGCTACCCAGGTGCCACTCCGGATGACCTCGAGGAATCAGTCGTTGTGCCTGCTGAAAACGCCATCCGTGGCATTGATGGCGTCAAGCGGTACACGTCCCGGATCAACGAAGGCGGGGCCAGCATCAACGTCGAGCTGCTTGAAGGAAACGACCCTCAGCGGATTCGGGATGAAATTGAACAGTCCCTGAGCCGCCTCTCTACCCTTCCGGAAGAGGTAGACGCTCCTCGGGTGACCACCGCAAAGATCCAGCGGGAGGTGCTGAACGTGGCTGTCTATGGCGACGCCCCTCCCAAGGCGCTGCTGGAGATTTCCCAAGCCCTGCGAGACGAGCTCCTCAACCACCCTGATGTGTCTCAGGTGGAGGTGGAGACCGTTCAGCAGTACGAACTGACCCTTGTCATTCCTCAGGCCCGGCTCCAGCAGTTGGGGCTGACGCTTTCTCAGATTGCTTCCAAGATCCGCGCAACCTCCCTGGACCAGCCCAGTGGCCGACTTCAGACCTCCGGAGGAGACCTGCTCATCCGGACCAAGGAACGCCGCTACACGGCAGAGGAATACGCCCGCATTCCCCTCATCACCACCCCTTCCGGAGTGGTCACGCTTGGGGACATTGCTGAAATCCGAGACGGTTTTGAGGAGTCTGACCAGCGCAACCGCTTCAACGGCAAGAACGCCCAGTTCCTCAACATCAACCGCGTTGGTGACGAAACCCCAACCGCGGTGTCCAAGGGCGTCCAAGAGGTGCTCGAAGCCTACCAGGCCCGGCTCCCCTCCAGCGTCCAAGTTGCTGTGCTGGCCGACCGCTCCGTCATCCTCCAGGATCGCATTGACCTGCTGACCCGGAACATGTGGATGGGGCTCGCTTTGGTCTTCCTAGTGCTGGCCCTCTTTCTGGAGACCGGGCTCTCCTTTTGGATCATGCTCGGCATCCCCATCAGTTTTGCCGGCGCCTTTACCGTGATGCCTCAGATTGATGTCAGCATCAACATGCTGTCCCTCTTTGCCTTCATCATGGTGCTGGGCATTGTGGTGGACGATGCCATTGTGGTGGGAGAAAACATCCAGGCGCACCGGGAAATGGGAAAGACCGGGCTGCAAGCGGCCATCGATGGGGTGCAGGAAATCGCAGCCCCTGTCCTGATCACCATTCTCACCACCGCTGCTGCCTTCATGGCCATGTACTTCATCGGTGGCACCACCGGGAAGTTCTTCCGGCAGATTCCAGATGTCGTCATTGGCGTCCTCGTCTTTTCCCTCATTGAGGCCCTCTTCATCCTCCCGGCGCACCTCAGCCACGGGGTGGGCTCCTGGGCCAAGGCCCTGCTCTGGCCGATTGACGCCTTCTTCTATCCGCTCCGGCGTTGGTTCAGTGATGGGCTCCGGTGGCTGATTCAGGGGCCATACCGTCAGACGCTGCGGTGGGCCTTGCACTACCGCTACGCCACATTTGCCCTGGCCCTGGTCTCCATCCTCATCAGCGTTGGCGTGATGATGGGCGGGCACCTGCGCTTCACCTTCTTCCCCCGGATTGACAGCGACTTCATCTTTGTCACCGCTCGGATGCCCTTTGGCACCCCCGTTGAGCAAACGGCGCTGGTCGAAGAGCGGCTGGTGGCCGAAGCACAGGCCCTCATTGCCGAGTATGAAGCGAAGCAAGGGGTTCCTGTCTCAGAAGGCCTCTACAGCTCCGTTGGACAGGGGGGCAGTCACCAGGCCCGGGTCCGGGTGTTCTTCAAACCACTGGACATCCGAGGCTTCCCAGCCCAGGAATTTGCACGTAAGTGGGAAAAACGCGTTGGGGAGATTCCGGGGCTGGAATCGATCAACTTCCGGGCCAGTACCGGGTTCAGTTCCGGCTCTGACCTAGAACTGCGGCTGAGCCATCCGGACACACAGATGCTGGACTGGGCCATTGCCCGGACCAAGGAAGAGCTGCGGACGTTCCCCGGAGTGAGCAACATTGAAGACAACTCTGACTCTGGAAAACAAGAGGTCCGCCTTCAGGTCAATCCCGAAGGGCTCGCCCTTGGGTTCACGGCGTTGGAACTGACGCAGCAGGTCCGGGCGGCCTTCCAAGGGGTGGAGGCGTTGAAGCTGGTTCGGGATGGCGACGAGGTCAACGTCATGCTGCGGCTTCCGGAAGAGGAACGTCGCTACCTGCCGAACCTCGCCGGCCTTGTCGTGCAGGCGCCGAACGGTCAGCGTGCGCTGCTCGGTGAAGTGGCCTCGCTTGGGTTCGGACGCACCTTCAGCAGCATCAACCGCGAGGAAGGGCGTCGCCTCCTCAGCGTGGCTGCAGACGTGGACAATGCGGTTTCCAACACCAACGAAATCATGAAGTCCCTGCAGCAGGATTTTGTCCCAAGCCTCAAGGAGGACTTTCCGGGTCTGACCGTTGCTTATGGGGGCAGTCGCCGGGACCAGAGTGAGACCTTTGCTGGCGTCCGGGAGGGAGCGATCTTTGCGCTGATTCTCATCTACAGCCTTCTGGCGCTGCAGTTCCGGAGCTACTTTCAGCCGATGATCATCATGACGGCCATTCCGTTTGGCATGGTGGGAGCCGTGGCGGGGCACTGGCTCCTTGATTACCAACTGAGCATTGTCAGCGTGCTGGGCATTGTTGCCCTCACCGGGGTCGTCGTCAACGACTCGCTGATCCTCGTCGACTTTGTCAACCAGAACAAGCGAGAGGGGATGCACTCGTTTGAGGCTGCCATTGAGGCAGGGGTCCGGCGCTTCCGCCCCATCCTTCTGACCACGCTCACCACCTTCTTCGGGCTGCTGCCAATGATCTTTGAGCAGTCTCTGCAGGCCCGCTTCATTGTCCCCATGGCCATCAGCCTCGCGTTCGGGGTCCTCTTCTCGACCTTTGTCATCCTGGTCCTCATTCCGGTGCTTTACCTCATCCTAGAAGACCTCGGAGGCCTCTTCCGTAAGCGTCCGGAGGAAGCTCCAAAGGCAGCAGCAGCCGCTCTTTCCCCCGAAGGCGCCCTCTCCTGAGCATGCCCCCTGTGCCCCCTCCGCTTCTCGACCTGCACGAGGTCTCAGTCCGTCTGGGCTCCACCCTCGTCCTCGACACCCTCACTTGGCGCTGGGAGCACGGCCAGAGC
>CBFIGY010000041.1:0-23379 GCA_965662235.1 uncultured bacterium | reverse complement strand
ATATGGGCCAACCAATCCGAATTAAGGACTTGGCCGTTCAGATGATTGAACTGAGCGGGCTTCTACCTGAGGAAGACATTCCCATTCGATACACAGGACTCCGCCCAGGGGAGAAACTTTACGAGGAGTTACTGATTGATCCTACCTACGCTCAAGCAACGGAGCATCCTCGGATCTTTTGCTCTGAAGAGCCTCTTCCAGAAGGGTCCTATTTTGAATCTTTAATGGAATCTCTGCTTTCAGCTTTGGATGCGTCGGATCTAGATGCGGCCCTTGGAGCGATGAGGCTATTGGTACCTGAGTATCACCGCCCAGAACTTTCGTTAAAGACGATTACGCCAGAGTCCAAGCTCTTGAATTAGTTAACCCGCCGCTTCTTCCTCCAGAATCGCTTGCTCCTTGGCAGCTTGAGCAAGACCGTCTTTCTTGCCAGAGGAGTAGGCCATCGTCCAGACGATGCCCACCAGGGTGCCAATGGCAACCACGTGGAAGCTCAACAACAACATGCTTCAGTACACACAAAGGGAAATGGGAAAGGAGAGGCCGTTTCCGAAGGTCGCAAGAGGCGCGACCACAAAGCGGTTGGCCAGAAAGAAGAGCAACAGCGCAACCAGCGGGGAAAGGTCAACGCGGGCTCGAGGAAGGTACCGTTGAATGGGCGTGATCATCGGATCAGCCAGCACATGCACCACCCGCACAAACGGATTGTTGAGGGCGGGATTGACCAAGGTCAGGAAGAACCAGACCACCATGATCAGCATCAAGAAGAACAGCAGGCTCTGAAGCACCACTCCGGAGCTTTGCAGCACATGCCCGCCCATCTGCGTCAGGAACTGCGAGGAGCCGGCCTGTCCCTCCGCCAACAACCCCACCGACTTGAGTGTCGCCGGCAGAAGCGCTTGGGCGAACACCACCACCAGCAAAGACGCATAGGCGCTTAGGTGCGCCAGCCCCACCGGAAGCCACGTTTCACACCACACCCAAAGCGGACGCGTGACCCGCGCAATGAACCGCACCATCGGATTGAAGGGGTCGGCACTGACCCAGGTCAGCAGAACCGCTGCAATGATCACCCACTTGTAAAGAAAGAGGCCAAAGCACAACACCCCTGCCAAGTAATCGAGCGCCACTCCCATCAAACCGCCTGTCGAAGTTCCCGGACCGGCGTAAACGACTCGCCGCATCCGCACTGATGTCCGTTGATCAGTTGCTCAAAGACAAAGCCCTGTTCCACAAGGTTCTTGTCAGAGAAGTCGATCCGGACCGGTCCCAGCACTTCCAGAAGGCATTCACGATCAACAGCCACCTGCACCCCTTCGCTGGTCACCACCACGTCTTCCTGCCCTAGGTCATCCGGACCATTCCATTCCAACTCATACTTCCAACCAGAGCAGCCTCCCGGCTTCGCGCCAATCCGTAAAAACGACTGTTCCAACGGCTTTCCTTCCGCCTGACACGCTTCTCGAAAAACGGTTGCGGCCCGTGGCGTCAGTTCCACTTGAGGCAATGCACCTTCACTCATGCGGTCCTCCTCTCGTTTCAGTAGCGCGGAAGAGAGGAATCGACCGTCAGAGACCAAGCGTCCACTCCTCCTGTCACGTTGTAGACCTGCCGGAAGCCCTTCTGCGTGAAGAACTCTGCGGCTTGCAGACTCCGTTGCCCAATGTGGCAAATGAACACCAGCGGACGCTCCGGGTCCCAGGTGTTGATGATTTCTTCAGCCAGCGCTTGGTCAATCATCTTTGAGCGACTGACGGCGGCCAACTGACGCTCATTTTCGGGACGCACGTCCAGCAGGAACAGCTCTGGATCGTCTTCGAGCATCTTGGCCGCGTCTTCCGGGTGAATGTTCTGCACCTGTGCCGGAGGCGGAGGCGCGGCAAACGTTTGGTCCGGATACGCTTCCTGAAACAGCTCTCCCAGCTCCCCGTTACCAGACATTTCCTCAATGATGTCGCACCCGCCAACAAACTCCTTGTTGACATAAAGCTGCGGAATCGTCGGCCAGTTGGCAAACTCTTTCACGCCGTTGCGGATGCTCTCATCGCTGAGCACATTGAACGATGAAAACGGCACCTTCCACGCATTCAGCACCTCCACGACACGATACGAAAAACCACACTGGGGTGCCTCCGGGGTTCCCTTCATGAAGAGAAAAACCGGGTGCTGGGAGACCATCTGCTCAATGCGCTCATTGGCGGGTCCAGAACCCGATTCGGCGCTGACGTCGGAAGAGACCACTTTGAATTTCATGGAAAGCTCCTTTTAAGAATACGGATGAGAGGATGTAAGGGTTGGGGTCGCTGCAGGCAAGGGCTCAGTGGGAACCGTCAGGCCATCCTGCCCAATGGCTTCCACCGGACAGGACTCCAAGGCCTCTAGGCAACGATGCTCTTCATCGAGGTTCCGGGGCTGCTTTGAGACGTAATCGTACCCCATTTCCACGTTCGTCGAAAAGTTGGACGGCGCAATCTCTGCGCACAGCCCGCACTCAATGCACTCACTGTCGACGTAGTAACGTCCCGGAACATTCTCGGGGAATCGGTTTTCCCACTCGGCCATGACTCACCTAATTCGGACCGTTTTGGTCCTAATTGTAAACACTCGTCTGGGGAACAGCAATAAAAAACGAACGAGACGGATCGCAGGCCCCTGATCCGCCTCCGGACTCTTGCTCAAATGCTTCACGTTTTCAAAAACTTAGCCAGTTCCTGATGCTGGTGAGGAGCGTGAATCGGGTTCTTCAGCAAGAGCACGCCTTCAATCGGGCTGAGCAGCTCCTGCACGCCCTCCCGTCGATACAGTCGCGCCAGCGGCTGCCCCTCCACCACCGTCTCTCCTGCCCGCACCTTCCACTGCAGCACCCCGGACTCCGGAGCATACCACTTCAGCAATTGCTCCTTAATCACCCACACGGTTCCCGGCGCTGCAGCCTCTTCCAATCCCAAAAAAATCCGCAGGGCCCTAAGCCCTCGCTCCACGCCTTCCTCGGGCGCCACGCGGCTTTCAGACAGCTCAAACGTCAATGCCACCTGCCCTCGCTTGAAGCATGAATCGCTGAAGCTGTCAGACGGCGTCTCCCAAGCGAGCACGTGTGGAAAGCCAAGGGGCTCGGCATGGTGAACCTGGCTGACGTGCGCATAAACGTGCGGCGCGGTTTCCAACCCGGCCGTGTGAAAGTCGAGCACGGTCGTCGCCGGTTCCGCCAGATCCAGCAGCGTCTTGATCCAGCGTCCTTCGATGCTGCCTTCGTTCCGGAGGTTCCCCACCCGGTTCCAGTTCCAGCAGTTCTGTTGGTTCGTGTGCAGGTTGTTGTACCCCACCTGCTGCCCCATGATCTGGCTGTCCAGCCCCATTGGATTCGCCATCGGCACACAGATGAACGACACCGGCAGCTGTTCTGCTTCGACCTGCTGCATGAACTCATACAGCACCGGCACCCCGGTCAGCTCGACGCCATGAACCCCTCCCTGCAGGTAAAGAACCTGCGTTGCATCCGGATGCGTGTAGCGCCACACGTCGATCTCGTAGCGGGCACCACTTGCGGTTTCATGCAGAGGAAGGATTTCGCGTTCGAACCGAACCGTCATCAGAGATCGCTGTAGGAAAGGTAGGATTTGAGAAACAGGACCACGCGGCCAGTGATCTTTGGGCCACGGCGGAAGAAAAACTGCTGGGCCAGGTTGTACCGTTCCAGCTCCACCTGCCCTTTCTCGCCCAGCTCGCCGTTCGCATCCCGGATGGCGACCGTCTTGACGTTCTGCACGAGCACCTGCGTGTTGAAGTCGATCGCTTCCAGCTCCGGAACCAAACGAGACGCCAGCAGATTCATGGGAATCGCATAAAGAGACTCGGCAAAGAAAAACGCCGTGTAGCGCGCCACCCCTTGAATTTCAGCGTCGCTCCGTCCAATCGTCCACGTTGTCAGATCCTTCCGAAAGGTCGCCAGTTCTTCGTCACTGACGCCTGGAGCACGGATGGAAATTTCCTGCTGCGACAGGTAGGTTTGGGTCTGCTTCCGGAAGTACCCCAGAAAGCCCCCTTGCTTCTGAAAGAAGGGGTGGCTGAGGAAGCGCTTCTCAAAATCCCGGAGGACCTGACGGCCCAGCAGAAGCTGGTCTAGGATGCCCTTGGAGTCCTGCGCCACCTTCAGCTCAGCGGAGAGGCGTTCCAGCAGCAGCTTCAGCTCCTTCTGTTCGTTTTCCAGTTCCTGCACCCGTGCGGCATCGGCGTTGCTGGAGGTCGTGGAAGCCGGAGGACTGGGGGCTTCACCGTTGCTGGTGGCAGGAGCCGGAGCGCCGGTTCGCGTTTGCAACCGATCCGGCTGGCCTGAAAAGTCGAGGAAGGCGAAAACCAGAGTGGTGATCAGAAGAATCAGGGAAAGAATCGGAAAGATGTTTCTAGAATTCATAGGAGGTTCTCCCTGATTCGTCGAGTGGTGCCGCATTGAGGGAGCAACGCGGCGGAGAGTCAGCGCTGTCGCAACCGGGCCTGGATGCGTAGCGGTAAGGCATGAAGCCGAATGAAGCCATTGGCATCACGCGGGTCATACTTGCCCTGATCCGCTTCCATGGTGGCAATGTCTTCATCATAGAGACTGTACGGAGACTTGCGGCCCGTCACGATGCAATTGCCTCGGTACAGGTTCAACCGGACGGTTCCCGTCACGCGTTCCTGAGTCTTCCGGACCATGTCGAGCAGCACTTCCATTTCGGGGCTGAACCAGAACCCATTGTACGCCAGTTCTGCAAACCGGGGCATCAGGGAATCCTTCAGGTTGATCACTCCGCGGTCCATGGTGATGGACTCCATTGCACGGTGGGCAATGTGCAGAATGGTGCCTCCGGGCGTCTCATACACGCCTCGGGACTTCATTCCAACAAACCGGGACTCCACCATGTCCACACGTCCAACCCCGTGCTCACCACCGTACTCGTTGAGACGGGTCAGCAGTTTCGCAGGAGACAGGCGCTCGCCATCAACCGCAACCGGAACTCCGTCCTCAAAATCGAGGAGCACGGTTTGCGGCGCGTCAGGGGCTTGCTGCGGAGACTGAGACAGCTCAAACATTTCCTCCAGCGGCTCCTGCCACGGATCCTCCAGCATGCCTGATTCAAAGCTGATGTGCATCAGGTTTTCATCTGAACTCCACGGCTGAGACTTCGTTGCCTTGACTGGAATGCCATGCTTTTCGGCATAAGCGAGTAGCTCCGAACGTCCGGGATACTGCTCGTAAAACTCCTCAATTTTCCAAGGGGCAAGGATCTGAATGTCCGGCTCCAGCGCCAGGTAGCCAAGCTCGAAGCGAACCTGGTCGTTGCCCTTTCCAGTAGCTCCATGGCTCACAGCCACTGCGCCTTCCTGACGGGCCCACTCGATCTGCTTTTTTGCAATCAGCGGACGCGCCAGTGACGTTCCCAGCAGGTAAGTTCCTTCGTACAGGGCGTTCCACTGAATGGACGGAAAGACGTAGTCCTTGACGAACTCCTCCTCCACGTTCTCCAGCACCACCTTCGAGGCGCCCGCCTTCAGGCCCTTCTGCCGAATTTCCTCCAGGTCCTCCACCTTCTGTCCCAAGTCCAGGCAGAGAGCCACCACCTCCCAGCCCTTAGACGCCAGCCAGTGAACAATAACAGAGGTATCCAGACCTCCGGAGTAAGCGAGTACGATTTTACCTTGGCTCATGAATGCAGTCCAAAAGGGTTAGGAGGCGCGGGAGATGGATTCCGGACGTTCTTCCACATAAGGATCCGGGGCGGCTTCCAGACGAATGACATGAAGCGCCACCGGCCCCTTCTTGCCGGTTCCAATTTCGAACTCCACTCGGTCTCCCTTGTTGAGGTACCGAAAGCCGGCTTGTTGAATTTCCGACTGATGCACAAAGAGGTCATCTCCAGAATCCTGCTCAATGAAGCCGAACCCCTTGCTGGGGTTGAACCACTTGACGAGCCCCTGCCGACGCTGTCCGGAGCCCTGTGCCGTGACGGTCGGGACTCCCGACTTGATGGCGACGATCACTCCTGCCAAGGCAACCAGCAGGGCAAGCCCCAGAAGCAGCACCGGAGCCGACTCGGGGTCCGTGTTCCAGAGCAGGTAACTCAGTCCCAAAATGGTGAGGGATTGCAGAAGGAGAATGAGGTGATTGAAACGATCTAACATGATGAAACGGTTGTATTGCGGTATTCAGAGAGATTCATGCTCCGCAAGCCAGCGTTCCGCATCAATGGCAGCCATGCAGCCCGTGCCCGCTGCTGTCACAGCTTGGCGGTAGATGGGGTCTGCGACGTCTCCGGCAGCAAACACACCGGGGATCGAGGTGTAGGTTGAGCCCGGTCGAACCTTGAGGTAGCCATTGGCATCCATTTCGAGCTGGCCCTGAAAGAGCTTGGTGTTGGGGGTGTGACCAATCGCCACAAACAGTCCAGAGAACTCACGGTCACTGAGGGCACCGGTCTGAGTGTCCCGCAGGCGTAAGCCCGTCATGCCTTTACCGTCACCGAGCACTTCATCCACCACCGTGTTCCAGAGGATGGAGACCCGCTCGTGACGTTCCGCCCGTTCTTGCATGATCTTGCTGGCCCGGAGTTCATCCCGGCGATGAATCAGCGTCACACTCTTGCAGAGGTTGGCCAGGTACAGGGCTTCTTCCAAGGCGGTATCTCCGCCTCCGACGACAGCGACATCCTGGTTCCGGAAGAAGAAGCCGTCACAGGTGGCACAGGCCGACACGCCATGACCGTTGTACTCCTTCTCCGACTCCAGACCCAGCCAGCGAGCCGAGGCTCCTGTGGACACAATCAGGGCGTCACACGTCAGGGTGCCTCCATCGGCCAGCTCCAACTGAAACGGCTGCTGAGAGAGGTCGGCCTTCACGACGTCACCACTGAAAAACTGCGTGTCAAAGCGTTCGGCTTGCTTACGAAAGAAGTCCATCATCTCCGGCCCCTGCACCCCATCAGGAAACCCGGGGTAGTTCTCCACTTCCGTGGTGATCATCAGCTGACCTCCCGGCTCATTTCCTGAAACCATAACTGGGCTCAGGTTGGCACGGGCGGCATAGATGGCCGCAGTCAGTCCTGCAGGTCCCGACCCCAGAATGATGAGTCGGTGGTGGGCGTTCGATGCTTGGCTCATATTTCTTTAAATTTTGTTACTAAGGGCGGACAAAAGAAACATTGTCTCAGACGCCCCTTCACATTCAAGCGAATTCCCCCGGGCGCCCCATCATGAACCGAAAGGCTTCCTGAACCCAAGTGGGCGTTAAACAGCGGGAGGAGTAAGAAGAGACTCGGGAGTCAAAAGCGGGAAGGGAGGAGGCGGGGAAGCGCCTCCGGAAACTCAAGGAGGTTACTTCGAGGCGTTGGGATCGGAAGGGGTCTCGCCAGAAAGCATTTCGGACATGTCGTTGTTGGCCATGCCCATGAAGGCACCAATCGTGGCGCCCATGATGCCCGCAACAGCAGCGCCAATGCCCACGCTGGTGCCCACGCCAATCTTGACCGACTCATCCATGGCGCTCATGGCCGACTCGGTGAGGTGCTGGCTCGCTTCCACCGCCTCCAGCGCATTCTGGGCCAGACGCTGGTTGATCTTCAACGCCACTGCGCCGGCGCTCATCTGCGAAGCCTTCACCTGGTGCTTCGGAAGGCTCGAGTTCGCCAGCTTTTCAATCTCCTTGACGCTGTCGCTGAACAACCGGACCGAGAGCTCGCTGAGCGAAGCTTCATCCAGCTCCAGAATCATCTGGTGCAGCAGTTCAATTTCCTGCTTGCCAAACAGCAGAAACACCGGATTCACCCCCAGCGCGTACGCAATGCCGGCAATCGTTGAAAGCCGCGGGTCCACCTCGCCACGCTCAATCTGCGCAATGGCCGTGGTCGAAATCCCGGAGTCATCGGCCAACTGCTCCTGAGTGTAGTGCCGCCCCAGCACCTTGGCCTTGGCCTTCCGGGCTGACACAATGTTCTTCGCCAGGGTTGCCCGAAGCTCTTCTTTGATGCGTTCCGCGTTCTCTTCTCGACTCACGACCCTCTCCAGCCTCCGGAATCCATTCCGGTTCCGTCATAAAAAAAGCGGTTTTCGAAAGAATGGCGAAAATCCGCTGTTAAAGCAGCAAACCTGCAAATCAAAGAATCATCCTAACCCAAAACTAAAAACACAAGTAAAAACACAATTACGTCTTTTTTCAGCAGACATGGGCACCCGATCTTCCCGGACGCCAAGAGGCGCCCAGACTGGTTTCAGATCAGCCTTGAACAGGAGGGAGGGGGTATCAGAAAAATCAGGAGGATTTGCGGAACCAGAAGTTCATCCCAGCTGCGCCAGCTGTCGCGCCTTCCGGTTGCTCCAGAGCGTGTTGCTCGTGTAAATCACCAAGGCGATCCAAATGAACGCAAAGGTCACAGCGTGTGCCGGCGTAAAGGGTTCCCCGTACAGAAAGACCCCCAGAGAAAACTGCAGGGTCGGGGCAATGTACTGGAACAGCCCCAGCGTCGAAAGCCGCAGACGCTTTCCGGCATTGGCAAACCAGAGCAGCGGCAGCGACGTCATCACCCCTGCAGAGAGCAGCAGCAGGTCCTGAGTGCCCTCCGTTCCAAATGCGCCCACGCCGGCAAAATCCCACCAGACAATCAGCGCCGCCGCAACCGGTGCCAGCAGCAGGGTCTCAATCGCCAAGCCAATCAGCGGAGGCGCAGGGGCAAGCTTCCGGAGCAGCCCATACAGCGCAAACGTCACCCCCAGGCTCAGCGCAATCCACGGCCACTCTCCCACACTCCACACAAAGTTCGCCACCCCAATGGCCGCCAGTCCCACAGCAAGCGACTGCCACCGGTTGAAACGTTCCCGCAGAAACAGGAAGCCAAACAGCACATTGATCAACGGATTGATGAAGTAGCCCAGGCTGGTCTGGACCACGTTTCCGCTGTTGACACCATACACGTACACCCCCCAGTTTGCCGAAAGGAGGAAGGCCGTCAGCAGCAGAACACCCAGTTGTTTGACCTGGACGAGGTAGGCTTTGAGCTCAGGAAGGCGTCGCTGGAAGGCAATCAGGCCAACGACAAAGAAGAGGGACCACAGCATCCGGTGCGCCACCACCTCGATGGCCGGGATGTTTGGAAAGAGCTTCCAGTAGATCGGAAGCAGCCCCCACGCTCCGTATGCCAGTACCGCATAGCCTGCACCCACTTGAGGCGCCGACCAGGTTTCCGTTTGCGGGACTGAGGTTCCGGAACGCATGGTGACTCCTTCAGCGTGTTGAATGAGATCGGGTCATAAGCCGACCTCCTTGAGGTACTTCTGAGCCCCGTCATGAATGGGAACCACCCGACCCGCGTCCGCCATCTCTTCCGGACGAAGCAGTGAGAACGCCGGATGCATCTGCTGAAGGTCCGCCAGTTGGCTCAGAATTGTTTCAGTGACGCCATACACCACATCATCAGGCACCTGCGTTGTGGTCACCAGCATGGCTCCCACGCCAAAGGTGTTGACTGGTGCTGAGGTGCCACGATACATGCCTTCCGGAATCGTTGTCTTCCGGTAAAAGGGGAAGTCCTCCACAAAACGGTCCACCACCGGACCCGTCACCTGCACCAGCACGCTGTCGCAGCGCGTTGTCACTTCCTTCAGCAAGCCGTTCGGGTGCCCTGTGGCAAATGCCGCCACATCGACCTGGTCGTCACACAGCGCCTGAATCTGTTCCCGGGGAGGCAGTTCCTTCACTGCAGAGAAGGTCGATTGCGACCAACCCAGCCCGCGCAGGAGCACTTCCATCAGACCCCGCTGCCCCGACCCCAGTTCACCGAGGCTCACCCGGTTGCCCGACAGGTCCTGCACCGTCTCAATGTCCGCGTCTTCTCGTGCAACCAGCGTCAGCGGTTCCGCATGCAGCTGCAGGATCGCCCGCAGCTCCGGATTAGCGCCCACGTCGGCAAACTTGCTCGTCCCCCGGTAAGCGTGATACAGCCAATCCGACTGCACCACTCCGAATTCCCGTTCCCCAGAACGCAGGGCTTCCAGGTTCTCCACTGAGCCGCCGGTGCTTTCCACCAGGCACCTGAGATTGAGTTTCGTCTGAGCCTCGTTGACCAGCCGGCAAATTGCTCCGCCTGCCGGAAAGTACACCCCCGTCACGCCTCCGGTTCCGATGATCATGGACCGCAATTCCGCCTGCGCTCCTCCTGGCATCAGCCCCCCCAACAGCATCACGATTCCGATGCCCAGTTGCTTCTTCAAAATGGTCCTTTCGCTGTCAATGAAACTCAAACACCCCCCTTGCGGAGGAAAAGCAAACCCCTCAATCCTAGGCGGAATTGTGATGAAATCAAGTGCGCTGTCGCGGGGTCCCGGAAAAACCACAGGCGCGTCAATCAGGCGTACAGCTCCGGAAGGGCCGGTGCCGCGGACGCAGAGGACGTGCTCTCCCGGAGCCGCTTCAGCTGCAGCAGCAACGCCTTGCGGTCCCAGCCGTTTGACTGCATCCCGTAGCATGCGGCCTCCAGTGCCTGCAACGCCTCACGGGCCTCCGGACAATGCCGCCCTAGCGTTTCCAGAGTCGCCGGTTCCTCCGGCCACCGGCTCGCAATCCACTCTCGCAAAGCGTTCCGGAAGCGCGGTGGATGCTCCTCCGCTTCCTGCAACCGCTTCCATGCCGCTTGCTCGGACGGGTTCTCCGTCTCCGGCTCTAGGCCTGCGCCCGTTCTTCGACGACGCGTTCCCCACCACGCCAACAGGGTCAGCCCCCATCCCACAGCCAGTGCGCCGGTGGCGACCTGCCAAAGCGTCAGATTCTCTGCGCCAGCTCCGGCTACCGGAGCCTCCGTTTGCAGCGCCGCCTGCGGTTCTGCCACAGCTGGGCGATTGGACGGCACCGGAGGCGCGGCATCTTCGGCTCCCGGAAGCACCGTCACCGTTTGTGCAGGCACCACCGTCTCCCGCAGCTGATGAGTCTGCACGTCCCACCAAGCCACCCGCTGCTCCGGAATCGTCAAGGTGCCGGGCTTCGAGGGAATGAGTGCCATCGCCTGAGTCCGGTACGCCTTCACGCCCTCCGGCTCCCGGAAGGTGTCCAGCTGAGGCTGCTCCGGATAGCTCTTCAGGCCATCAGGAAGCTGGGGCTGAAGCTCCGGAAGCTGACCAGGCCTCACGCCAAGCGCCTGAAGCTGCAGGGTCCAGGTTGCGGGTTCGCCCACTCGAAAGGTTGGAGGATCCGGCGCCCAGCTGGACGTGATCTTCAGGTCCCGTGCCGGAAGCCACCAGCCCTTGACCTCCGGAGGACGTTCCCACACCTTCACGGTCTGAGGAGGAAGTTCGCGGTAAATGCGCTTGCCACCACGGCGCATGAGCTTGAAGGGGTCAAACGGATCTCGCTGCCGTCCATCGGGAATGTCTCCTTGATACCGCAACCCCGGCACCACCAACTCCCCCGGCTGCTGAGGAAAGATCGCATACCGCAGCTCCGTCACCTTCACCCGCTGCCCCTTTACCACCTGCACCGCCGTCTGCTGGTCGTACCGTTCCAGGTCGGCATTCTGAGGATTGAACGATGACAGGCTCTCGTTGCTGGCATCGACTGTCCGGAAGATACGAACCACATAATCCACTTCCTCTCCGGGGTACACCTCTTCCTTCGAAAGCTCCCCCTCCAGCCACACCACCTGATCCTCCCCCTTCCCGGAACGGGGCTGGTTTCGGACCTCCAGTGGAATCGCCTGCGATTCCTCCGGGCCCACCCGAATCGGAGGCAAGGCCATCTTCCCCGCCTGCTTGGGAAGCAACGTAAACGTCCAGCGCCGGCTCTGCGTGACACTGGTGTTGACAATGGTCGTGTTGCTCTGGACGCTCTGCGAGAGCACATCAAACGGCCCCAGCCGCGAAACGTCCGGCTCGGCATCATCCGGAAGCCCCTCTGCCTCCACAAACAGCTCAAACGTCTCGCCCAACGAGACCGGATTGTGGCTCACCCAGGCGGTCACCTTGGCCTGTGCCATCAGCGGAACCACCAAAGCCAGAGCCCAAAAAAGCAAAATACGCTGCATCACCAAAAAGGTTGGTCAGGGTTAAGGTCAGGGCGCCCCCGCTGCTGCTGCCGAAGGCGAAACTTGTTCCGGAGCAACCGCCCGGGATCATTAGGAACCTGCCGGAGCGCCTGCTCCAGCTGCTGCTGCTGAGGCGTCAGCTCATCTCCGGGACGGGGAACAGCGACCGGCTGCTCCGGAGACGACTCCGCATCCGGAGGCTTCTTGGTCGGTGTCACCGATGATGTATTTTCTGGAGGAGCTTCTGGCTTTTGTTCATCTGCAGAGGCAGAGGCTTGAGACTCCGGTGACGCTGAGTCGGCGTTCGCCTGCTGCTGAGCCTGAGCCTCCTGAGGATTCTGTGGAGGCGGGGGCGGCCCCGAAGGATTTTTCTCTGCCGCGTTCGCTGAAGCCGAATCGGCTGAAGAGCCTTGAGACGAACCGGAATCACCGGATTGTGGGGCGCCTTGAGACGAGTTCTGCTGCTGCCCCTGTTGCGGACTCTGCTGTTGCTGCTGCCCCGACTGTTGGTTTTGCGACGAGTCCGAAGACGGTTGTTGCGGGCTTTGCTGCGGATTCTGTTGCTGTTGGTTCTGCTGCTGGCTCTGTTGCTGATCCAGGAGCTGTTGCACAAGGTCGCGGTTAAAGCGGGTGTCCTCATCGTCCGGACTCAGCGCAAGGGCCTGATCGTAGGCATCAAGAGCCTCCTGCAGCTTGCCCGATTTGGCCAATGCGTTTCCACGGTTGTACTGCGCCCGAGCGGTTTCCACGCCTTCCAGTTGCTGAGCGGCTTGCTCAAAGTTCCCAGCCCGGTAGTGCGAGACTCCTTGCCACTCCGGATTTTCAAAAGCCTCCGCCGCCTGATCGGCAACGCCCTGATCAAACAGAACCTGCCCCTGCTGATCCGGGCGCTGCCAGAGGTCCTGCCACTTGAACGCCTGGGCAGGCGGGGGAAGCAGCAGCATCGCCCCCCACCACATCCAGATCATCCCACGCCGGAAGAGCCACGCCGCAAAGGGCACTGCCGCCAGCACCAGCCAGATGCCTTCATCGCGCCAACGCTCCGCCACTTGCTGGTCGCTTTCCTTTGCAAACTCCGTCGCCTGGGCTTCCCACCGGACCAGCTGATCCAGATCCTGATCATCCAGACGTGCCGGCACCACACCTCCTCCGGAAGGTTCTGCGACCTGCTGGAGCGGTTCCAATTTCAGCTGCGGCACCACAATGCGTCCCTGGGCGTCCCGGATGAACTCCCCCTGCCCGGTTGGAATGGGCGCCCCGGATTCGGTTCCCACCGCAAGGACCACGAGCCGATTCGGACCCAAGGCCGCCTGCACCGCTTCCACCTGATCAGCAGCGAGGCCATCCGTGAGCCAATAAAACGTCCCCTGCGGAATCTGCTGACGGGTCAGCAGCGAAGCCGCAAGCTCAAAGGCTTGTTCCGGACGGCTTCCCGGCACCGGCATGAGACTGGGCTCCAGCACCGGAACCAGGTTCGCAATCGTGTTGGTGTCCGGTGTGAGCGGAGCAACCACATCCGCAGATCCGGCGTAGGCCACCAGAGCCGTGTCGCCTTCCTTGAAGCGTTTGAGGAGGTCCAGCAGCTTGAACCGGGTCCGCTCCAACCGATTGGGTTTCACGTCCGGAGACAGCATGGACCACGACAGGTCAAGGATGACCACCCGTGCTTGTGCCGCCCGGAGCACCGGCGTCTCCAAACGTTCCCAAGCCGGGCCCGCCAGCGCCAACGCCAGCAGGGTCCACATGAGCCCAAAGCTCACCCAGCGCTGCGTCTTCACCGACCGCGGTGCCGTGGCGCCACTGAGGAAGTTCAGCAGGTGCCCATCCATCACCCGACCCCAGTCGCCGGACGTTTTGCGGAACTGGCTCAGGAACCACGCCAGCAGCCACGCGACCGGAATCACCAGCAGCCACTCGGGACGGAGGAAGTGAAACGAGCTCATGCGCCCTCCTTCAAGGCCCCCAAACGGCTCCACAGCTGCTGCACCGGAGGTCCCAGCGCCAAGAGCAGGCTCAGCAGTACCCCCAACCCTAGCGGCCACGGAAACAGGGGCGTGATCGGTCGATACGTTTCCTGACTCTGCTCCACCGGTTCAATGCGGTCCAGCTCCTGATAAATCGCCTCCAGGTCCTGAGTGTCTCGCGCCCGGAAGTACTGCCCCCCGGTTTGATTCGCAAACGACCGGAGCAGCGTTTCATCCAGCTCAGCAGATGGATTGACGCGCCGTGTGCCAAAGAGCGTCCGGATGAGCATCTCATCCGCGCCCACCCCAATGGCGTGAATGCGCACCCCGGTTTCCACAGCAAGCTTGAGGGCATCTTCTGGTGAAAGCTCACCCGCGGTGTTCTGTCCATCGGTCAACAGAATCAGCACCCGCTGTGCTTCCGGAAGGTCCCTTAGGTGCCGCACCGCAAGACCAATCGCCGAGCCAATGGCCGTGCTTTCGCCAGCCAGCCCAATGACCGACTCCCGGAGCATCTGAGAAACCGTCACGCGGTCAAAGGTCAGGGGCGTCTGCAGGTAGGCTTCATCCCCAAAGAGGATCAGCCCCAACCGGTCTCCCTTGCGGCGTTCAATGAAGGGATTGAGGACCGATTTCACCACTTCCAAACGGGTGGCGGGGTTGCCGTTCAGCTGCAGGTCCTCCTCCTTCATGCTTCCAGAAAGGTCGACGGCCAACATGAGGTTTCGGCCCGACCGCGGCACTTCTACCGGATCACCAGCCCACAGCGGATGGGTCGCGGCCAGCACCAACAGGGTCCAGCACAGCCAGGCTCCACCGGCCCGTAGAATCTGCCAGCGCCCGCTTGGACTTCCCCCGGACGCGGTGACCCCAAACGGAACCGTGATCGCCTGAATCGGTTCAGCGGTTGCGGGCCAGAAACGCCTCACGAGCCACGGAAGCGGCCACAGCAGCGCCATCCACGGCCACGCTAGGCTAAAGGAATCGCTCAGGCTCATGCGCCCTCCGTCTGGGCCGGAGGCAGCACCCGCGGCGAAGCGGCCAAAACGCCGGCGGCATTCGGTCCGCCCGCTTCTTCAGGTCCACGGGGCTTGGGCTTCCACGCCTGAATCCAGGCCCGGGCGGCATCCACAGCCGGTTCCACAGGTTCCTGCACACGTGCTTGAAACGGTCCCTCAGCCAAGAGCCGTCCGGGCCCTTGTGTGAAGAGGTTGCCGCGGCTTTGCTGATCGAGGTACTGGAGCCACGCTTCTCCGGAAAGAGCCGCTGCGCCGGCTTCCTGCTGCAAACGCACCAGCCTCCGGAGCAACTGAGACACCTGCTGCAGCCGTTCGGTGTCACTCAGAGACTGCGTTTCCAAGTGCTTCAACTCGCGCAGTGCCGCGCGTCGGGGCGCCCCTCGTTGCCACCAGCGCCACAGCCCCAGTGCCAGAGCAGCGAGCAGTAGCACTCCCAGCCCCCCCAGAATCCACCAGCCGGGAGCCGGAGGCCAAAAGGCAACAGGAGGAGGCAGGTGAACGTCTCGAAGTTGAGCAAGCGGATCCGGAGGCATGCGTCAGTGGAGGGGAAGGTGTTGCAGGTCTTCGTCCGTCCGGACCGAAAGGAGGGGGATGCCAGCGTGCCGCATGGAGGCTTCCAGGGCGGTCCGTTCAGCTTGTGCGCGTTGCTCGTGCTCCTCCCGCAGCGTTGCCTGACGGCAGTCCAGCCACACCACTTCCGAGCGGGAACCCGTGGACCAAACCGGGTAGGTTCCGGAATGAGGAAGCTGCTCTTCCAGCCCATCATAGATGCGGATGGCTCTGAGCTCATGGTGCCGCTTCAGGGTGCCGAGGGTCTGCAGGATGCTCTCTTCCGTTGCCCGCCAGTCGCTCACCACATAGATCAGGCTTCCGGTTGGGGCGAGGCGTCGGGTGATCCGGAGCGCCTCAAGGAGGGGATTTTCTAGGGTTGACGGGACTTCAGGCTCCTGCAGGAAGTGATTGTGCCAATCTCCCAGACGCTGCAGCAGCGTCAGCAGGTGCGGGCGCCGGCTCTGCGGCCGCGTCTCCAGCAGACCGTCGGGTCCGGCCAAGACTGATCCAATGCGGTCTCCACGGGCCAGAGCGCCCCACGCCACCAGCGCCGCATACCGACAGGCCTGAACCGACTTCAGCCGAGTCCGGGTGCCAAAGCGCATGCTGTTGCTGCCATCCACCACCACCAGCACCGGACGTTCCAGTTCCTCATGAAAGAGCTTGGTGTGGAGTTTTCCGCTGCGGGCGGTCACCCGCCAGTCAATGCTACGGACGTCGTCGCCCGGCTGATAGGGACGGGCTTCGTCAAACTCCATCCCGCGGCCACGGATTTTCGACAGGTAGGGCCCGGGACGCGCCTGGTGACGTCGCCGAGGGGGAGGAAAGCGTTTGGGAGTTCCAGAAAGCGCGAGCAGTTCTCCCGGTTGAAGCGCAATTCCGGAAGGCAGATCCGTTGCAGCAACCGGCATGGCTCAGGGTAGGGGAACGCGCTTGAGCAGGTGCAGGACCACATCCTGAGCGGTCACTCCTGCCGCTTCAGCTTCATAGCTCAGCAGCAGCCGGTGCCGGAGGACATCCGGCGCTAGGTCCTGGAGGTCGTCCGGCGAAACAAAGTCCCGTCCCCGGAGCCAGGCGCGCACCCGAGCACAGCGGTCGAGGGCAATCGTCGCCCGGGGGCTGACCCCAAGGGCAATCCACTCTGCTAGGTCATCTCCGTAACGGTCCGGATGCCGGGTTGCTTCCACCAGCTCGACGAGGTAGCGTTCCAGCGGCGAGGCCAGGTACACCTGCAGCGTCTCCTGCCGAGCGGCAAACAGGTCCCGTTGCGACAGCACCGTCTCCAGCGGTTCCGGGGTGCTGACCTGCACCTCGGTCTGTGCCAGGGCCTCTCGACGTGAGAGCGCGAGGATCATCTGTTCCTCCTCCAGAGAAGGAAACGCCACCTCGACGTGCATGAGGAAGCGGTCCAGCTGTGCTTCCGGAAGCGGGTAGGTGCCTTCCTGCTCAAGGGGATTCTGGGTTGCCATCACCAGAAACAGCGGCGGCAGCGGACGGGTTTTGCCCCCAACGGTCACCTGACGTTCTGCCATGGCTTCGAGCAGGGCTGACTGCACCTTTGCCGGAGCACGGTTGATCTCGTCCGCGAGGACCAGGTTGTGGAAGATTGGACCCGGCTGAAAGGCGAAGCTGCCATCTTGTGGACGGAAGACTTCGGTGCCCGTGACATCTGCAGGAAGGAGGTCTGGAGTGAACTGGATGCGGTGAAAGTCGCCTTCAATCAGCTCCCCCAGGGTCTTGATGGCCCGGGTCTTCGCCAGCCCCGGAGCGCCCTCGACTAGGAGGTGCCCGTCGGCAAGGAGGGCAATGAGCAGGCGTTCCTGGAGGTTCGCCTGCCCAATGATGTGTTGCTGAAACTGCTGCTGAAGGTGTGAAAGGCTTGCTTGGAGGTTCATGGGAGCGTGTTCCGTGCTCAGGACTCAGACCTCATGAAACGGTTCCAGCGGAATGCTGCGGGAGGGATGACGGAGGCGACGCAGCGCCTTCGCTTCAATCTGCCGGATTCGCTCACGGGTCACATCAAAGTGCAGCCCGATCTCTTCGAGCGTGTACTCTTTTTGTTCATCAATGCCAAAACGCATCTTCACCACCCGTGACTCGCGGTCTCCCAACGTGTCCAGCACGCCCCGGAGCATGGACTCCAGGCTCTTGCGTGACGCCTTTTCGTCCGGATCCATGGCATTTTGGTCGGCAATGAAGTCCCGCAAGTGGGTGTCTTCATCGTCTCCAATCGGCATGTCCAGCGAAACGGGGTCTCGCGCCACCCGCAGCGTGTCCCGGATCTTGTCCAGAGGCTGCTTCAGGTGGGCTTCCAGCTCCTCAATCGAGGGCTCCCGTCCGTACTCCTGGACCAGCGCCCGGGAGGTGTGATGCAACTTGTTAATGGTCTCAATCATGTGAACCGGGATCCGGATGGTCCGGGCCTGGTCAATGATTGCGCGGGTGATGGACTGGCGAATCCACCAGGTCGCGTAAGTGGAGAACTTGTAGCCACGGCGGTACTCAAACTTGTCCACCGCCCGCATCAGTCCCAGGTTGCCTTCCTGAATAAGATCGAGGAACTGCAGGCCCCGGTTGGTGTGCTTCTTGGCGATGCTGACCACCAGACGCAGGTTAGCGTTGATCAGCCGGGTCTTCGCCTGCTTCACCCGCTGTTCGGCGCTCTCCATCCGTTTGACAAGGTCCTGGAAGTCTTCCAAGGTCCGACCCGTTTTGCTCAGCAGGCTGATGATGTGGCGACTGTAGAGCTGAATGCGTTCAGCCAGTCTCCGGGCATGCGTGAAGGGGAGGCCGGTGAGTTCTTCCACCCGCTTCTCAATCTTACGCTGCGTCCGGACCTGGAACCGCTTGTGACGGTCCAGCAGGTTTTCCAGTTCTTCCAGAGAAATCCCCACCTGCTGCGAGAGTCGGGAAACCCGCTGCTGCGTTTGGAAGATCTTGCGCCGGTGCTCAATCAGCAGCTGACACATCGAGTCAAACTGCCGGGAGCTGAAGGAGATCTTGCTGAGGACCTGATAGTTTTCCTCATAAATCTGCTCCATCACCTCCTGAGGCTTTTCGCTCCGGTGTGCTTCCTTGAGCAACTCGTATCGGCCTTCAACCGCCTGCAGGTGCCCCAGCAGCAGTTCGGCCGCAGTCTCTTCATCCTCAATCAGGTTCTCCTTGTCATCCATTCCGGCAATCAGCCCAAGTGCGCGGGCTTTACCGCTCCGGATGCGTTGAGACAGCTGCACCAGGTGTCCGAGCACCAGCTCCGACTGAGCAAAGACGTACAGCAAATCGTGGCTGCCTTCTTCAATTTCCTGGGCAATCTCATACTCCTGCTCACGGGTCAGCAGCTTGTGCCGGCCCATTTCACGCAGGTACACCTGAACGGGGTCGTCGTTCGGATAGTCATAGACCATCGTGGAACGGCGGGTGTCCGTCAACTCTTCCTCGTCGATTGATGCCGGAATCTCTTCCTCAACCTCCTCTAGGTCCGACATCATCAACTCGTCGTTCTCGACCAGCTCCTCTGGCGGGGCCCCCTTCTTTCCGGGGAGCTCGGACCAATCTGACGACATTTCTTCTTCTTGTGAGAGTTCAGTTCGTGTATCCATGACGACCTTACAATTGTTTTCTAAGATCGTCTCAATTTACCAATACGTTGTCAATTATTTCGCATATAGGAAATTGTAACGAGATTTGTCCACCAAAGGGCTTGCAAACTGGCCGATCACAAATAGCCTAGTGAGTAGGGAATCCCCCTGATTTATCCAACCTTGTTGACCCATTTAGACAGGAGAAATCCGTATGGAACAGGAACTGAAGATCCAGGTTGCCTCCAAGGGCCCGTTGCTCATCAAAGGTGGAGCGACCATTGTGCATGAAGACGGAACGGAGGAGAAGCGAGAGGGGTCGGTGGCACTGTGCCGCTGCGGGCTCTCAAGCAAGAAGCCCTTCTGCGACGGCAGTCACCGCAACTGCACCACCCTGTGAAGCCAACTGGGGCGCCCGACTTTGCTGCCACCTTGGCGCGGGTGCAGGAGCTCGAACTCACCGCCGGTGGCGAGGCCGTGCAGGCATTTTTGGAAGATGAGGTGCTGCCGTGCTTTGCCGATCCGGAGGAAGGGGAACGCTGGTGCCAGGCCCTCTGGGAGGCGCTCCACCATCCGGGAGGCGGACTCTCGTTGGCCTAGCGCAACCAGAGCTCCCGGAGCTCCGGCTCACGGATGTCGTACTCCCGTTCAACAAAGAAATCCGGCTCGGTCTCCAGCAGGAGCCAGCAGAGGAACTGCCCGGCCTCTTCTGGAGACGTGAGCTGCCCCGATTCCTTCATTTCCCGGAACATCGCCACATTGGGAAACGCCTCGGCGCTCAGGCTGCGGATGTGGGCCTGCATCGGCGTGTCCACCACCCCGGGTCGGACGCTGCCAACCTGCACCCCTCGCGGAGCCAGCTCTTCCTTGAGCACCTGGTAGAGTTGGTGAAACGCGGCCTTGGACACGCAGTAGGCGCCCCATCCGGAAATGGCACGATGTGCCGCACCGGAGGAAACCTGCAGGACTCGGGCGTTGGGAGAAAAGTGGGGAAGCAGCGCCAGCGTCAAGTAGAGCGGCCCCTCCAGGTTGATTTCCAGGTGCTTGCGGAACTCCTCCCGCGGAACCTGCTCCAGCATTCCATTGGGGGTCAGCACCGCCGCATTGTGCACCAGCAGGTCCACCGAACGCCCCTGCAGCGCGTCCAGCAGGCGCTGATGCCCTTCCTCAGTGGCCACGTCAGCCGCTACCGGTTCCACCGCCTCCGGGTGCTCCGCCTGCAGGGACTGCAGCAGCTCCTCTCGGCGTCCCATGGCCAGCACCGTGAAATCTTTCGATACAAGTTTTTGAGCCAGCGCCCGTCCAATTCCGGTTCCGGCGCCTGTCACAATCGCTAGTTTCGGCATGCGTTTTTTCTTCAGTGAGGCTCAGGCTCCGGAGCGTCAGCGTCCCAGCTCCTCAGCCAGTTGGTTCAGGGTTTTGAGCGCCTTCTCATAAATCTCCTCCAGGTGGGTCTTTTCCACCACCAGCGGCGGAGACAGGATCATGGTGTCCTGGACCGCCCGCATCACCAATCCGTTCTGCACACACAGGTCCCGGCAGCGGGTGCCGACTTTTCCGCGATCCTTAAAGAAGCGGCGCTCGGTTTTGTCGTCCACCAGTTCCAGCGCCCCGAGTAGCCCAACGTTCCGGACCTCTCCCACCAGCGGGTGGTCGGCAAACTGTCCCCAGAGTTCCTTGAGGTAGGGGCCTGTTTCGTCCCGGACCTTCTCCACCAGACCTTCGCGCTCGAGGATTTCCAGATTCCGGAGGGCCACCATGCAGGAGGCGGGGTGTCCGGAGTAGGTAAAGCCGTGGGCAAACTCCTTGCCCTGCTGAATGATCACCTCGGCCACGCGGTCGCCCACCAGCACGCCTCCGATGGGCAGGTACCCAGAAGACAGGCCCTTGGCAATGGGCATCAGGTCAGGACGGATGCCGTAGTACTCCGAGCCAAACCAGTGTCCGGTGCGCCCGAACCCGCAGATGACCTCATCGGCAATGAGGAGGATGCCATACTGGTCACAGATGCGCTGCACCTCCGGCCAGTAGGTTTCAGGTGGCACAATCACGCCTCCGGCTCCTTGAATCGGCTCTCCAATGAACGCGGCCACCCGGTCCACCCCCAGCTCCAGAATCTTCTTCTCCAGCTCCCGGGCCGCGTGCAGGCCGTACGCTTCCGGAGAAAGCGACCCTCCGTTTTCATACCAGTAGGGCTGCTCAATGTGGACAATGTCGGGAATTGGCAAATCGTCCACCTCGTGGATGAACTTCTGACCACCGAGGCTTGCGCCGGCAACGGTGCTGCCGTGGTAACCGTTGAGGCGACTGATCACCACCCGCTTCTGCGGTTGCCCCAGAAGCTTCCAGTAGTGCCGGACCATCCGGAGGACGGTGTCGTTGGCCTCAGAGCCTGAATTGACGTAGAAGACGTGGTTGAAGGATTCCGGACTCAGCTCGGTCAGTTTGGCCGAAAGCTCAATGGCCGGAGGATGCGTGCACTGGAAGAAGCTGTTGTAATACGGCAGAGCCTGCATCTGCTCATACGCGGCCCGCGCCAGCTCCTCGCGTCCGTAACCGACGTTGACGCACCAGAGGCCGGCCATTCCGTCAATGACCTGATTTCCGTCCGAATCCCAAAGGTACACCCCTTCCGCCCGGGTGATCACTCGGGTTCCTTTTTGTCCGAGTTCACGGGTGTCAGTGAACGGATGCATGAAGTGCTGGGCGTCAAGCGCCTGCCAGTCGGAGGTACGGTGCTGGTCCATGAGGTTTCCTGAATGAGCCAATGAATGCGCATCCTGGGCGGTAGGAGGCATGAGGAACGTGAACGCTGCTACGCTAGCGGTTTTCCGGAAAACGGCAAGCTTCCCCGGCACCGCGATGGGCTTGTCTTGAGCTTTGCCACCATTTGTCCAGACTGAAGGCTTTTTCCTGCGCCCTCACCCCTTCAGCCCAACTGATTCATGGCCCACGCACCCGAACCGTCTGAATACAATATCCTTTATGGCAAGCCCACCGCAGAGGGCATTTTGGAAGAGGTCCGGCAGCAGGTCGCCTGGTTCTCTGAGCACGGGTGGCCGGTGAAGCTGGTGTCGCTCACCGTGGGAGACGTCGCTGACGCGGCGCTGTACGTCCGGAACCAGAAGCGGACCGCTGAGAAGGTGGGAATTGCCTTTGAGCAACGGAACTTTCCTGAGTCTGTTTCACGGGCGGAACTGATTGGCGCCCTCCGGAGCCTCAACGGAGACCCGCGGGTGACCGGGATCATCCTCCAGCGCCCGGTTCCGGAGCACCTCAACATCCGGGAGCTGCAGTCCGCCATTCACCCCCTCAAGGACGTCGAGGGCATGCACCCGGCTTCCATTGGCAACATCGTTTACCGCGATGTGGAACTGGCCCCTTGCACCGCAACGGCTTCGGTGGAACTGCTGCGCCAGACCAACCTGCAGCTGGAAGGCCTGAACGTTGTTGTCATTGGACACTCTGAAATCGTTGGCAAACCCATCGCCTTCCTCCTCCTTGCCGAAGGCGCCACCGTGACCGTTTGCCACCACATGACACGGAACCTGGCCGTGCACTCCCGAGCGGCAGATGCCGTTTTTGTCGCTGTTGGCAAACCCCGACTGCTGACCGCAGACATGGTGAAGCCCGGTGCTGCGGTCATTGACATTGGCATCAACCAGGTGGTGGATGCGGAGGGAAAGCACCGAACCGTGGGAGACGTTGACTTTGACGCCGTCCGAGAGGTTGCCGGCTGGGTCACTCCGGTTCCCGGAGGCGTCGGCCCTGTGACCGTGTCCATCCTCATGCGCAACGCCCTCGTTGCCGTGGAAAAGCAGCGGGCGCATTACCAATCCATCTTTGGCTCCCGCGCCGTCCTTCCCCCTGAGGCCTGACTCCCAGACCTTTCCTCCACCAGCCACGTCTGGTGGAGCCCCCCTTTTACTCTCCCTCCGCTCGCCTCTTCCGCGTTTGTGCGTCCGTCTAATCTTTTTTCCTGGCACTCAGGACAAAACGCCTTGGCTGCGCCTTCTCTAACAAACTGATGATGAAATGATTATCTTTTCTTGACCAAGTATTTGGTCAATGTAATTTATTATACTTGACACCCGGAAGATGAAACGATAACTTCTGCAAACCCTAGACTTACTTGGACCCGCCCTCCTCTGTTCTTCCTGGTGAATGCCATGTCTCATGACAAATCTACAGACAGACAGACAGACAGACAGACAGACAGACAGACAGA
>CBFIGY010000040.1:0-23405 GCA_965662235.1 uncultured bacterium | reverse complement strand
GGGACGGTTTCTCCGTCTCATCTGACGTTCACGAGCACGGACTGGAATGCGGATCAGTTGGTGACGATCACCGGGGTCTCAGACAACCTGAGTGATGGAGACCAGAGCTATGCGATTGTATTGAGTGACAATTCGAGCACAACGGACCCTCGCTATCAGTATGTGAATCCTGCTGATGTGACGTTGAAGAACCTTGACCTGACAGGCAAGGGGGCGTTCTACGTTTCTGCAGTGTCGAATGACACGGATGAGTCCGGTGCAACGGCGACGTTTACGGTACGTCTGGCTACGGCTCCGACGGCAGATGTGGTGATTGATGTTTCCTCATCCGATGAGACAGAAGGGGTGGTTTCTTCTTCACCGCAGCTGACGTTTACGAGTTTGAACTGGAGCGCATCGCAGACGGTGACGGTGACGGGAGTTGGGGACAATCTCTCTGATGGAGACCAAAGCTACGCGATTGTGCTCACGGACAACACGACGACAGACACGCGTTACCGCTTTGTGGATCCTCCGGACGTATCTTTGAAGAACCTTGACCTGACGGACAAAGGAGCGTTCTACGTTTCTGCAGTTTCGAATGACACGGATGAGTCCGGTGCGACGGCGACGTTTAGTGTTCGTCTGGCTTCAGCTCCGGAATCGGGCCGCCAGGTGGTTTTGAATGTGAGCTCTTCTGATCTGAGCGAAGGGACGGTTTCTCCGTCTCATCTGACGTTCACGAGCACGGACTGGAATGCGGATCAGTTGGTGACGATCACCGGGGTCTCAGACAACCTGAGTGATGGAGACCAGAGCTATGCGATTGTATTGAGTGACAATTCGAGCACAACGGACACTCGCTATCAGTATGTGAATCCTGCTGATGTGACGTTGAAGAACCTTGACCTGACCGGCAAGGGGGCGTTCTACATCAGCTCCATTAGTGGGGATACTTCCGAGTCAGGAGACACGGCCGATTTCACCATCCGCCTGGCCTCGGAGCCTTTGGCCAATGTGACGGTTTACCTAGAGAGCAGTGCGCTTGATGAAGGGGCCATTACCTCAATTGCGGGCAATGGCGCGACCGTGACATCCGGAGGCGTGAGCCAGATCCAGTTCACCCCAAGTGACTGGAACTCGGACCGTACCGTAACCGTGACCGGGGTCCCGGACAACCTGAGTGACGGCGATCAGAGCTACGCGATTCGGATTCTGGCGGACAATACGACCTCGGATCTGCGCTACCGGTCCCTTGATCCTCAAGACGTGCTCTTGAAGAATCTGGATCTGGCTCCGGCGGGCTTCGACATCACGGACATTCAGGGCGATACGGACGAATCCGGAGGCCAAGCCTACTTCTCCATGCGTTTGAGCGTGCCACCTGAAGACACGGTCACGGTTTCCATGGGAACGTCGGACAACAGCGAAGGAAAATTGAAGGATGGCGCCACTCTTTCAGACAACCTCTCACTGAGCTTCTCGACCTCCAACTGGAACGCCTACCAGACCGTGACGGTTGTGGGCGTGGATGACAACCTGTCTGACAGCAACCAAGCGTACCGGATTGAATTCAACTCGGTAACCTCGGCTTCGGACGCGGATTACAACGGTTTTACGATCAACCGGAGTGTCGGCGTCATCAACCTTGATGACGAGCGTGCTGGGTTCCGGGTGAGCTCAATCAGTGGTCCAACCACGGAGCGAGGAGGCACCGCTACTTTTGCCGTCCGCCTTTCCAGCCAGCCGAGTGCCCCAGTTTCGCTGAGCCTGTCGACCAGTGATTCCGGAGAGGGAATCATCACCAGCCCTGTTTCCTCCGCGCTGAGCTTTTCTCCTTCCAACTGGAACGCCGACCAACTGGTCGTCATCAAAGGCGTCAACGATAACATCACTGATGGAAACCAGGGGTACGTGGTTCAGATTGGTGCGGACAATAGCACTACTGATCCTGATTACCAGGGGCTGGATCCGGAAGACCTCTTTGTGACTAACCTGGATGATGAATCCTCCGGCTACATCATCACCGACATCAGTGGAGACACCCGTGAAGATGGGGCACAGGCGATGTTTGCAATTCGCCTCACCAGTGAGCCGTCGGACAATGTGACCTTGAGCCTCTCCAGCAGCGACACGGGTGAAGGAGTCATTGAGGGAGCCGTCAGCAATCTCCTGTCCTTGAGCTTTGACGCCAACAACTGGAATGCCTTCCAGAATGTCCGGGTCACTGGCGTTAACGACAACCTGACGGACGGCAACCAGATCTTCATTGTGCAGATCGAGACCGCTTCCACTCAGGATGAAGCCTACAGCGTATTGGATCCGCCCGATGTGTTCGTCACCAATGTTGACGATGAAACCCCCGGATACCTGATCAGTGACATTAGCGGAGACGTGACCGAGGCGGGTGGACAAGCAATCTTCGCCATGCGCCTGACGAGTCCGCCAACGGACAATGTCACTATTGGCCTCACGGTAAGCGATGCGACGGAGGGATCGACTGACAAAACGCAGCTAGTCTTCTCCCCAACAAACTGGAATGCCTACCAGAATGTGGTGGTCACTGGTTTGGATGACAATGAAACCGATGGCAACCAAACGTTTGTCATCGAGCTTGATCCTGCGGTCTCCACGGACAATTTCTACAACGGACGTGATCCACAGGATGTCTTTGTTGTCAACCTAGATGATGAGACCACAGGCGTGCTCCTGTCAGCTCTCAAAGGAGATGTTTCAGAAAGAGGCGGGCAGGCCACCTTTACTGTCCGGTTGGGAAGCCAGCCCACCCAATCGGTGAGCATGGGTCTCAGCGTGGATGACGCGGGCGAAGGCTCCGTCAGCCCAGACAACCTGACCTTCACCACCTCGAATTGGAACAGCTTCAAGACGGTCACTGTCACCGGTGTCAATGACAACCTGTCTGATGGCGACCAGACCTTCGCTGTGGTTCTGGGAACGGTTGTGACCAGCGATCCCAAGTACAGCGGATACAACCCACCTGATGTCCCTGTTGTCAACATTGATGATGATTCTCCGGGGTTCTGGGTAAGTGCGGCCTCGCGGAATACCGATGAGTACGGACAGACGGCACTCTTTACGGTTTCGTTGAAGAGCGAGCCCAGTGCAAACGTCGTGGTGTCGTTTGTCTCAACGGATCCAGGAGAGGGAATCCTCTCAAGTGACAATTTTACGTTTAATGCGTCGAACTGGAACTCACCTTATGAAGTAACGGTTACGGGCCAGCCCGATAACCTATCTGATGGTGATCAGGAGTATGCCGTTCGCTTATCAGGAGACTCCACGACAGCTGATGTTGGTTACCAAAACCTGGATCCACCTGATGTAACTCTGCAAAACCTCGATCAGAATACATCTGGCTTTATTGTCTCCGCTGCAAGTGGAGACGTGTCCGAAACTGCAGGGACAGCAACCTTTACGGTAAGGTTACGCAGTCAACCACGTGGTGCCGTCGATATCACCCTGGTTTCCAGTGACTCGGGAGAAGGAACAGTCACACCAACGAGCCATCAATTCACCTCTAGTAACTGGAACTCATTGAAAGTGTTCACAGTGACAGGGGTGGATGACAACATAAGCGACGGACATCAGCAGTTCCGAGTCCTGCTAACGGGAGACAATGATACGGCTGACCTTGCATACCGCGACTTAAATCCAGGTACTGTAACCCTTTACAATCGCGACGACGAGTCTGCTGGAATTGAAGTGTCTCCGGTGACTGCGAACACGCCTGGAAGTCGTTTGGAAGTTTCAGAGTCGGGTCACAGCGAGCAACTGCTTGTCCGATTGAGTCGCCCTCCCAATGGGGTGGTTCGGGTACCCGTGACCTTGAGCGATTCCTCAGAAGCCCGGATTTCTCCAGACAATCTGACCTTTACGGTGGCTAACTGGAATGCTTGGCAGGTTGTGTCGGTGGCAGGACTCAATGACAACCTCAGTGATGGCGACGCAACGTTCCACGTGACAGTGGGAGCAGCAGTTTCGGATGATGCTGACTTTGATGGTGCAAGCGCGCAAACGGCTTACTTTGTCAACCGAGACAATGACTTGCCAGGCTTTGTGGTGTCGGCAATCAGTGGTGCGGTTTCAGAAACTGGGACAACGGCAACATTGACAGTAAGTCTGCGCACTGCGCCGAGTGATAATGTAAGCTTTAGCGTTTCTTCTTCGGACCCTGGAGAGGGAACCGTCTCCCCAAGTTACCTCACTTTCTCGAGCGCGAACTATGCGAGTGCTCAGACTGTGACTTTGACAGGAGTAGACGACGTTCTGCAGGACAGCACTCAAAGTTACCAGGTGGTTTTTGGTAGCGCGGTGTCGAATGACTCGTTTTACGACGGAAAGGTTCCCTCCGCGGTTTCTGTCCAAACGAATGATGACGAAAGCGCCGGCTTCCTAGTATCGCCCTCTAGCGTGTTGATAAGTGAGTCAGGTACTTCGTCTCAGTTCTACGTCCGTCTTGCCAATCAACCATCGCAACCCGTATCGCTCCCCATTCGTGTGGACAACAGCAGTGGGACTGCGGATGAATTGACTGTAGCTCCGGACAATCTGACGTTTACCAGTACGGATTGGAACGCCTGGCAGACCGTGGTGTTGACCGGGGTTGACGACAACCTCACAGACGGTAACCAAAGCTTTACGGTCCAAGTGGGAGCCAGCGTATCGGCTCAGAGCACGTACGATGGTTTGGCGCAACAAACTGTAACAGGGGTCAATCTGGATGATGAAACTGCTGGAGTCCAGGTTTCTCAAATTTCAGGTGCCACCAATGAAGGAGGTGGGCAAGCTTGGTTCACCGTACGCCTCAACGCTCCTCCTGCGGGCAACGTGTCGATTCCGCTCTCCGTCTCAGGAAGCGACGAAGGCTCCTTGGTCAGTGCTGGAGGAGCACTTGGAGCAACGAGTCTTGATTTCACTGCGATCAACTGGAGCGCGCCTCAGACTGTTGTCGTCCAAGGGGTTGATGACAACCTGACTGATGGTGACCAGCTCTGGACCGTCACGTTGGGAAGCATGACGGGCGATGCCACCTATCTGGGCTTGGATCCGGAAGATGTGGCAATTCTAAATCTGGATGACGAAACCGCCGGCTTTATTGTATCGGCGCCCAGCGGGCCGACCAGTGAGATTGGTGGAACCGCCACGTTTACGGTGCGCCTGACCTCAGCACCGGATAATGGCAGCGTCGGCATTGACCTGGCCAGCGATAACACGTCCGAGGGAACCGTGTTCCCCGCTTCCTTGACCTTCTCGGCAAGC
Organism: uncultured bacterium; assembly: GCA_965662235.1. Lineage (GTDB taxonomy): Bacteria > SAR324 > SAR324 > SAR324 > NAC60-12 > JAYPUA01. The sequence continues at coordinate 18,146 of CBFIGY010000040.1, read as the reverse complement.
GACTGGAACGCGGAGCAGGTGGTGACGGTCACCGGGGTGGACGACAACCGGTCCGATGGGGATCAGAGCTACCGCGTGGTCCTGAGTCCGGATAACAGCACCAACTCCCTGAAGTACCGGGGCTTGAATCCGCCAGATGTGGTGATGCAGAACGTCGATGATGAGACCGCCGGCTTCACCATGACGATCAACAGTTACACGTCGGAGTGGGGCGACTTCTCCATCATCAAGCTCAAGCTCAACAGTGAGCCGGAGGGAACGGTGGTGATTGACGTCTCAAGCAAGGACCCAACGGAGGGCGTCATTGCCAGCATCTCCGGAGGCGGTACCGACAATGTCACCTTTGATGCCAACAACTGGAGCGCTTTCCAGTCCATCCGCATCGTGGGCGTGGATGACAACATTTCTGACGGGGACCAGTCCTTCCTGGTTCTGTTGGACCCGAATTCAGCAACAACTGCCAGCCGGTACGTCGGGCGGGATCCGTCAGATGTGGAGCTGATCAACATTGATGACGACACAGCCGGCTTTGTGGTGTCTGCCCTGAGTGGCGCAACCACCGAATCTGGACAAACCGCCACCTTCACGGTCCGGTTGCGTAGCCAGCCCGATGATGGGGACAACTCCACCACAACCGACAACGTCACGGTGCCCCTTCGGGTCTCTGATGCCACGGAAGTGGAAGTGGCCTCGGCTCCGTCAGGAGGTTCCGGAAACGACACCGCCAGCGCCCTGGTCTTTACCAGCAGTGACTGGAATGCAGCACGGACCATCACCCTCCGGGGACTCAACGACAACCTCAGTGACGGGGATCAGCGCTTCGCCATCTACCTGGATGCGGACCTGAACACCACGGATCCGCACTACGTGAACCTGGATCCTGCAGATGTGGAAGGCCTGAACCTAGATGACGATGGCGCAGGCTTCGTGGTCAATGTGCTGGACGACACGACTTCTGAGTCCGGCGACAATGCCTCCTTCACGGTGGCTCTGCTCAGTGAACCGACGGACACAGTGGACCTCACTCTGGCGAGCCTCGACAGCACGGAGGGACAGCCCAGCCCAACGGCCCTGAGCTTTGGTCCGGGGAACTGGAGCACAGCCCAGACCGTGACCGTAGTGGGACAAAACGACCCAATCCCAGACCGGGCACAGGAGTACACCATCCGCTTCACCGGAGATGCCAACACCACAGACGCCCGTTACCTGAATCGGGCCCCGGCGAGCCTGACCTTCCGGAACCTGGACAATGACACGGCCGGATTTGTGGTCTCAGCAATCAGTGGCGATGTCGGGGAGAACTTCGACAATGCGACCTTCACCGTGAAGCTGACCAGCGAGCCAAGCGCTGATGTTCTGCTGCCGCTGGCGTCTTCTGATGCAACAGAAGGGGTGCTCAGTCAAGCGAGCCTGACCTTCGGCTCCGGAAACTGGAGCACGGCTCAGACCGTGACGGTGCTGGGCGTGAACGATGAGTTGAACGACGGCGACCAGTCCTTCTTTGTGCAACTGGAGCCGGTGAGCAGCACGGACGCAGAGTACAACCTGCTGGATCCTCCGGACGTGGCCGTTGTGAACGTTGACGACGAAAGTTACGGCTTTGTGGTCAGCGCCGTCAGTGGTCCCCTCAGCGAAAACGGGGGCATTGCCGAGTTCACCCTCAGCCTGCGGTTGCCTCCGTTGCCGTCTGCGGACAATGTGACCCTGACCTTGAGTGTGGATGACGCCAGTGAGGGCCTGTTGCTCAACCCAGACAACAGCACCGCGGTCAGCCGCAATCTGGTGTTCAGCTCCAGCAACTGGAACGTCACCCAGACGGTTCGGGTCCAGGGAGTCAACGACAACCTCTCTGATGGATCTCAGACCTTCCACGTTGAGTTTGCGAATACGGTCACTCCGAACACGTCTAACTACTACGGCAAGGCCCCGAACGCGGTGGCGCTGATGACGCAGGACGATGACACCATCGGTGTCTCCGTCGGAACCGTCAGCGGTGACGTTGGGGAGTCCGGAAGCATCGGACGCTTCACGGTGAAGCTGATGAGTGAGCCGACACAATCCGTGACCCTCCCCGTTTCGTCCAGCGATCCGTCGGAAGCTCTGATTTCTCTGGACAACGCTACTTGGCAGGTTTCGGACAACCTGACGTTTGCTGCAGCTCAGTGGAATCAGGACCAGACCATTTACGTCCAGGGACAGAACGATGGCATCGCTGATGGCGATCAGTCGTTTGTGGTGGAACTGGGAACCGTGGTTTCTGGAGACACCTGGTACTCCGGGCTGGATCCGCAGGATGTGGCCATGAGCAACCGTGAAGATGTCTCGGCGTCCATCGTGGTCACTCCCGAATCCGGAGTCACGAGTGAAGATGGCGAGCAGGCGATCTTCTTGGCGCGTCTGGGATCCCGTCCGCTCAACACAGTGAAGCTGAACGTGACGGTGGACAACACCAGTGAAGGACAGCTGCTTTCCAGCAACACCCTGACCTTTACTCCAACCAACTGGAACGGCCTGCAGACGGTGACCATCGGGGGTGTCAACGACAACCTGACGGATGGCGATCAGCCCTACACGGTGACCTTCACTGCTGACAACACGTCACTGGATACCAACTACACGGATGCCATTGAAACCAAGGTCACGCTCAAGAACCGTGACGACGATGGTCCCGGATTTGTCATTGGTCCAGTCAGTGGTGCGGCCACGGAAGATGGCGGGGAAGCTCTGTTCTGGGTCCGTCTGGTGCAGGCGCCGGTTGCGAATGTGACGGTTTATGCTTCGTTGAGTGCAACCGATGAGGCCATTCTGGTCCGGAGCGACAACACCACTACTGACAACCTGACCCTGACCTTCAGTCCGACCGACTGGAACACCTCGCACCTGGTCCGGGTCCGTGGGGTTGATGACAACCTGACGGATGGCACGCAGTCGTACCTGATCGACCTGAGTGCTGCCGTGTCCACTGATCTTCGGTACAGCGGCCTGAATCCGGATGATGTCTCGGTGGCAACCGAGGATGATGAAACCGCGGGCTTCCTGATTTCGGAGGTGAGCGGGGACACTAGCGAGTGGGGCGACAACGCGACCTTCACCGTCCGGCTGACGAGCTCTCCGGCACCGGGAAATCAGGTGGTCCTGGCGCTGGCCAGCAACGACACCAGTGAAGGACAGATCGACAACAGCACCGCCACAGCGACGGTCACCTTTACCAGCGACAACTGGAGCACCGCCCAAACGATCACGGTCATTGGGCAGGAAGACACTCAGAAGGATGGCGACCAAGCCTATGCGATTGTGGTGTCCGTGCAGTCCTCAACCGAATCGGCCTACACGAACCTGAATCCACCGGATGTTCGCCTCATCAACCGAGACAACGACGTCCCTGGCGTTCAGGTTGGCACACCGTCCACGCTCTCGATCAGCGAATCCGGAAGCGACAATGCGACCTTTACGGTCGTGCTGAGCACGGAACCGCGTGACACCGTCACAGTGCCGGTGTACGTGTCGGATCCCGGAGAAGCGATGCTCTGGAATGGATCGAGTCGAGTGAGCTCCCTCAACCTGAGCTTTGGAGCGGGCAACTACTCCACGGCCCAGACCGTCACGCTGGTGGGGGTTGACGACAACCTGACAGACGGTGACCAACCGGTCCGGACCATTCTCGGCACGGTCATCAGCGCAAACGATCCGGATTACAACGGGATCAACCCGGAAGACGTCCAACTGACGGTTCTTGACAACGAAACCTACGGTCCGGAGGCCATTCTCATCTCCACCCTCAGTGGGCCCACTGCCGAAGACGGCACGCAGTCCCTGTTTACGGTGAAGCTGAGCCGACCTCCCAGCGCGTTGGTCTCCATGGGAGTCCGCATCAGTGATGCCTCTGAGGTTCAGGTTTCTGCCGACAACACCACCTTTGCCGACAACATCACCCTGACCTTCAGCGCCGCAGATTGGCAGGCCGATCACACAGTCTGGATCCAAGGGGTCGATGACAACCTCAGCGATGGTTCTCAGTCCGTTGTGGTGGCACTGGAGGCGTTGAGTTCGTCCGACTGGCGGTACCACAACGTTGATCCGTCCGATGTCACCCTGCAGAACCTGGATGATGAGTCTGCAGGCATCGTTTACACGTTGGTTGATCCGGACTCATCTGAAGCAGGCGACAACGCTACCTTCACGGTCCGCCTGACAAGTGCGCCAACGGCCACCACTACCTTGACGCTGACCAGCAATGCGCCTACAGAGGGACGATTCGCCGGGGCCAGCACAACCCAAACCCTCAGCTTTGGCTCCGGGAACTGGAGCACGGCGCAGTCGGTGACGGTAGTGGGACAGGATGACTGGGTGGACGATGATCATCAGAACTACACCATCGGAATAGCGGCCACCGCCGGAGATGCGGCTTATCAGGCTCTGATCACTCAGACGGTTCCGTTGCGGAACCTGGATGATGACACGGCTGGAGTCGCCGTTTCCCTAGCCTCCGGAGACACCACAGAGGCTTCAGGAACCGCGACCTTCACCGTTCGCTTGAGCAGTGAGCCCACCGACGATGTGACAGTGGTGGTGGCGTCTTCGGACCCGACAGAGGGGCTGCTTTCGGACAATTACACCTTTACCGCCAGCAACTGGAATGGCCTGAAGACCTTCACGGTGACCGGCGTGGACGACAACCTCAGCGATGGGGACGTCGGCTACAGCATCCAAGTGACGGTGGACAACGGAACCAGCGACGGCCTCTACCGTTACCTAGATCCGAACGATGTCGCCCTCCGGAACCTAGATGACGATCAAGGCGGCTACTTCGTCAGCGCGCTCAGCAACAGCGTTTCAGAGAACGGCACCACCGCTTCGTTCACCGTGCGGCTGCGCAGCGAACCGACTGACAACGTCACCCTGACCGTTGCCTCTGGAAACGTGGCAGAAGCGACCGTGAACAAAACGGCGCTGCCCTTCACCGCCAGCAACTGGAACGGTCTGCAAACGGTGATCGTCACCGGTGTCGATGACAACCTCAGCGATGGGGACCAGACCTTTGCCATCTTCTTGGGGGCCGACAACGACACGGCGGACGCACGCTACCGAAATGCGGACCCTGCTGATGTCACCGGTGTCAATGTCGATGACGACAGCGCCGGATTTGTGGTGGCGCTCTTGGACGAAGTCCTGACGGAGTCCGGAGACAATGCTTCGTTCTCCGTGGCCCTCCGGACGGCTCCAACGCATCCGGTGACCCTGTCGCTTTCCAGCCTAGACAGCACAGAGGGCACGCTTTCCACCTCCAGCCTCAGCTTTGGTTCTGGAAACTGGAGCACGGCACAGACCGTGAGCGTGCTATCGGTGGATGACGACTTGGCAGATGGAACCCAGGCCTTCTCGGTGACCTTCAGTGGAGATGCCAGCACAAGCGATCTTCGCTACCGAAACCTGGCGCCGGCGCCGCTCCGCTTCCAGACGCTGGACAATGAGACAGCCGGATTTGTGGTCTCTGCGGTCAGTGGCAACACGGATGAAGATGGCACTCCTACGGCGTCCTTCACGGTCGCGCTGACGAGTGAGCCGTCGGCTGACGTCATCCTCACGCTGACCAGCACCGACCCGACGGAAGTGAATGTCACTCCGGAGCTCCTTACCTTCACGAGCGCCAACTGGAGCACGGCCCGGACCCTGACGCTTGAAGGGCTCAACGACAACATCACCGACGGCGACCAGCAGGTGCGCATTGCACTGGAACCGGTCTACAGTGCCGATCCGGCGTACCAGCTGCTTGATCCTCCGGACGTCTTTGTGATCAACGAAGACAACGAAAACTACGGCTTTGAGATTGTCTCTCAAACGGGTACCACGTCTGAAAATGGCGGAATTGCGGTGGTGACGATCCGTCCGACCGTGGCCCCGGAGACGAGCGATGTCATTACCCTAGCAGCCTCCAGCTCAGACACCACGGAAGGCGTGGTGGTCGTGTCCGGTGCCACCGTTGCGTCCCAGACCCTGACGTGGGACAACAGCACCTGGACCACGGCCCAGACGGTGACCGTCAAGGGCGTGGACGACCGCATCAGCGATGGCGATCAGGTCTTTGCGGTTGAGTTCAGTGCCTCGACCAACGCCGGCTCCAACTACGCGGGCAAGGTGCCGCGTGAGGTCTTCTTCACCAACCGGGACGATGACTCAGCCGGGGTGCAGACCTCCATTCTGGTGGGATCCACACCTGGCATTGTCAAGGAATCCGGCACCCGAGCCCTCTTCACGGTCCGCCTCAACAGCGAACCGACGGCAGCGGTGCAGATTCCGATCTTTGTGAGCGATGCCACTGAGGCCCAGGTTTCACTGGACAACAGCACCTGGACCGACAATGTGACCCTGACGTTTGACAACACGACCTGGAGCACCGAGGACCTCGTGTACGTCAAGGGCGTGAACGATCACCTCTCCGACGGTGACCAACCGTTCTTGGTGGAGCTGCGCGCCGCGACCTCGAGCGATCCGCACTACTCCGGACGTGATGCCACGGACCTAGGCTTCACCAACGTGGAGGACATTGACGCGGAAATCGTGGTGGCACCGGTGTCCGGAACCACAAGTGAGGCAGGCGAGCAGGCCCTCTTCACGGTTCGTCTGAAGTCGAAACCGTCGGGCGCCGTCTACGTGCTGGCCTCTTCGGACAACACGTCTGAGGGACGGGTGCTTGCGGGCGACAACCTGACCTTTGATGACACCAACTGGAATGGCCTCCAGACGGTCACCATTGAGGGCGTGGATGACAACCTCACCGATGGACCAACCGCTTACACCGTCACCTTTACCGGCAGCAACAGCTCTGCTGATCTGGACTACCAGGGCGTGTACACCTATGCGGTTCTGAAGAACCTTGACAACGAAGCAGCGGGCTACCGCGTCTCAGACATCAGTGGCCCGACCACGGAGTCGGGAGGACGGGCGTACTTCACGGTACGGCTGACGGCTCGACCGGTGGCCGATGTCACCCTGACTGTGGCGTCGGACAACCTCAGCGAAGGCACGACCTCGGTAGACAACCTGACCTTCAGCAGCAGCAACTGGGCGGCTGAGCAGACCGTGACCGTGACCGGCGTGGATGACAGCGTCAACGATGGCGACGCCGTTTACAGCATCATCCTAGGCGCCGATACCGGAACAGCGGATACCAACTACCGGAACAACAACCCGCCGGACGTCTTGGTCCTCAACCAGGATGATGAGACGCCAGGCCTGATTGTTTCAGAAATCAGTGGCCCGACGACGGAAACCGGAGGCTCCGCTCTGTTCCAAGTTCGGCTACAGAGTCAGCCGAGCAACTCCGTGCAGCTGCAGGTGACCCTCTCGGATGACTCCGAGGCAACGTTCACTGCGGGCAGCACCGACAACGACACCACCCTTACCTTCTCCACCGGGAACTGGAACAGTGCCCAAACGGTGACGCTCTACGGGCTTGATGATCAACAGACCGATGGGCATCAGGCATACACCGTTCAGGTGGCTCCGGATGCGGCCAACACCGCCGATGACGACTATGACACGGTGGAAGCGGTGACGCTCTTCACGAGCAACGTGGACGACGAGACCTCAGGCTTCCTGGTGAGTGCCCTCAGTGGCGTCGTGTCAGAGTCGGGCACCAGTGCCTACTTCACGGTGCGGCTGACCAGCTCTCCGACCGGAGACGTGGTCGTCAACGCCGTCAGCGACAATGCTTCAGAAGCCAGCGTCTTGCCGGCCAGCTTCACCTTTACCACCGCCAACTGGAGCAGCGAGGCGACCTTCACGGTCACCGGAGTCGATGACAACGTGACGGACGGTGCGCAGCCGTTCAAGATTTCTCTGAGTGTGGACAACTCCACAACAGTTGGTCGAGACACGGCCTATCAGGCCCTCAACCCGGCCGACGTTCTGGGCACCAACCAGGATGACGACAGCGTGGGCTTCATTGCCACGGCTCCTTCCGGAAGTGTGTCGGAAGACGGTGGCATTGCCACCTTTGCCCTGCGTCTGACGAAGGCGCCCACCGACAATGTTTCGGTGGTGGCGACGGTGTCTGACTCAACAGAAGGAATTCTGCTGCAGCCCGACAACACGACCACTCAGAGCTACACCGTCACCTTCTCGCCAGCAGACTGGAACAGCCTGCACGAGATCCGGGTCCGTGGCGTGGATGATAATGAAAGCGATGGCACTCAGGGCTTCTGGGTTAACCTAGCGGCTGCGACCTCCAGTGACGCCCGCTACTCGGGACTGGTTCCGGAGGATGTGGCTCTTGCCAACCTGGACGATGACACTCCGGGCTTCTTTGTCTCCTCCATCAGCGGATCGACGTCTGAAGCGGCGGACAATGCGACCTTTACGGTCCGGCTGACCAAGCAACCGTCTGCGGCAGTAACGCTGAACCTCACCTCCAGTGACACGACAGAAGGGCAGCTGGCGTCCAGCACGCTGACCTTCAGCACCGGAAACTGGAGCACCGCCCAGACGGTCACCGTGCTAGGGCAGGATGACAGCGATCTGGACGGAGACGTCCGTTACCGCGTCTCCCTGGCCGTCCAGTCCGGAAGCGCCTCAGAGTATGCGGACCTGGTCCCTGCGGATGTCTCGGTGGTGAACCTAGACGACGAAGCGTCCGGCATCCGGGTTTCTGCTCCAAGCGCCTTCTCGGTCTCGGAATCAGGCTCCAGCGTGACCTTCACGGTGGCTCTCAACACCGCTCCTGGTGCAGATGTGACGCTCCCGGTTTATACCAGTGACCCCAGCGAGGCAAAGCTGACGGGGGGTGTTGACAACCTGACCCTGACCTTCAGCACCGGAACCACCAGTGCTCAGACGGTCACCGTGATTGGGCAGGACGACAATGACACGGACGGCACTCAGCCGTTCACCATTGTGCTCGGGGAAACGGTCAGCACCGACCTTGACTACGCCGGCCTGAACCCGCAGGACGTCTCGCTGACGACCACCGACAATGAGTCCGGAATTCCGGGCTTCTTGGTCAGCACCCTCAGTGGCGCAACCTCTGAGTCTGGAGACAACGCGACCTTCACCGTGAGCCTGACGGCGGCCCCGACGGCGTCGGTCTCCATTGCGCTGGCTGTGAGCGACTCCAGCGAGGCGTTGCTGTCAGTGGGCGGAAGCACCGCTGCGGCTTCCGGAAGCCTCGTGTTTGGGCCTGGAAACTTCTCCACGGCTCAGACGGTGACGGTGGTGGGACAGGATGACGTGCTACGTGATGACGATGTGGCCTTTACGGTCACCCTGGCCAACGCCAGCAGCACGGACCTGCGCTACAACGGGCTCAACCCGGCGGATGTCTTCGGAGTCAACACCGACAACGAAAGCTACGGTCCCAGCAGCGTTTTGGTGTCCGCAATCAGTGGTCCTGTTTCAGAAGACAACGGAACCGCCCACTTCACCGTCAAGCTCGCCTATGAGCCCAGCGCGTCCGTTACCCTTGGGGTGACGTCCAATGTGCCGACGGAAGGGCTTGTTTCCGATAACGGAAGCAGCTACGCGTCCACGGCTTCAGTGACGTTCACCACGGCAGACTGGCAGAGTGACCACACCGTCTACGTGCAGGGCGTCGATGACGCGCTCATGGATGGCGACCAGGCCTTTGCAATCTTGCTGGCGCCTCTGACGAGCAGCGACTCCCGTTACGCCGGAGTGGATCCGCTGGATGTGGCCGCCCGGAACGTGGATGACGACACCGCCGGATTTACGCTGGTGGACAACGACACCACCACTTCGGAAAGCGGGGGCACCGGCTTCTTCTCCATCCGTCTGAACAGCGAACCCAGCGCGGTGGTGCAGGTTCCGGTGGTGATTGTGGATGCCACAGAGGCTTCGGTCACCACTTCCAGCCCGCTGACGTTCAACAGCGGCAACTGGAACGTTTACCAGACCGTTACCATCACCGGCGCAGACGACAATCAAACCGATGGCGCCCAGCAGTTCACCGTCTTTGTGGATCCGCCGATCACCAGTGACTCTCGTTACAGCGGGCTTGATCCGCGCGATGTCATCATGACGAACGCGGACAACGACAGCGCAGGCTTCCGGGTGAGCGTCCTTGACAATGCCACCTCGGAAGGCGGAGACACGGGCAGCTTTACCGTCCGACTGAACAGCGAACCTTCCGGAAGCGTGTTCCTCCTTGCAGAGAGCGCGGATCCGACGGAAGGTGCCGTCACACCGGAGCTGTTCACCTTCACGTCGTCCAACTGGAACACCCTGAAGACCTTCACGGTGACCGGCCTGAACGACAATCTCACGGATGGGGAACAGGCCTACACCATCAACCTGCAGCTCGCCTACAGCGAGGATCCGAGCTACAGCAGCGTTGATCCGCAGGACGTGGTGATGACGAACGCAGACAACGACAACTGGGGCTTCTACGTGTCGACCCCCAGCGGAGGCACCAGCGAAAGTGGCGGCACCGCGCAGTTTGCGGTCAACCTGATCTATGCGCCTACCTCCACCCTGAACCTGACCCTGACGTCGGGAGACACCGGAGAGATCACCTTTGCCGGAGGCAGCAGCACCACGTCTCTGAGCTTTGGCAGCGGAAACTGGACCACGGCCCAGGTGGTGACGGCCTACGGCGTCAACGACAACCTCAGCGATGGCGACCAGGCGGTGGAGCTGTCCTTCACGACAACGACGACCAGCGGGAACTACGCCAACCAGGTTCCGGGATCGGTCTTCCTTTCCAACCGGGATGACGACACGGCCGGAGTCCGGCTGGGCGCCCTCTCCGGAAACGTGGCAGAGTCAGGAACCGTCGCCTCCTTCACGGTGCAGCTCGCAAGCCGGCCCACGGCTTCGGTCACTCTGCCTCTGGCCGTCAGTGACGCCACCGAGGCCAAGCTCTCGTTGGATCAGAGCACCTGGGCCAGCACACAAAGCCTGGTGATTGCTCCAGCAGACTGGAACGACAACCACACCATCTACATCCAAGGCCAGCAGGACAACGTCAGTGACGGCACCCAACCTTTTGTGGTGTACCTGAACGCTGTGACCTCCACCGACGCCGGCTACAACGGGCTGAACCCGCTCGATGTGGCTCTGCAGAACGTGGAAGACCGTCTGGCTTCGCTGGTGGTGAGTCCCATGTCAGGAACCACCTCTGAGCTGGGTGAACAGGCGACCTTTGCGGTCCGTCTTGGCAGCCAACCGGCGGCCAACGTTACGGTGAATGTCACCAGCGAAGACCCGTCCGAGGGCCTGCTGGACAACAGCGTCACCACGAAGGCCCTCACCTTCACCGACACCAACTGGAATGGCTGGCAGACGGTGGTGGTTGACGGACAGGATGACAATGACACCGACGGCAACGTGTCTTACCGCATCCTGGTGGCTGCCGACAACAGCTCCAGCGACAGCACCTACAACGACACCGTCCGCTCGTACGTCTTCCTCAAGAACGTCGACAACGAGGTTCCGGGCCTTCGGGTCTCCTCGCTCTCCGGACCGACAACCGAGTCCGGCGGCACGGCCTTCTTCACGGCTCGCCTGACCTCCTTGCCAACGGCGGATGTGGTGCTGAGCGTTTCCAGCAGCGACTCCACTGAGGGCACGGTATCGCCAAGCACCCTGACCTTCACCAGTGGCAACTGGAACAGCGAGCAGACCGTGACGGTGACCGGTGTGGACGACACCCTGCGGGACAATGCAACGGCTTACACCGTGACCCTGGCACGGACCTCCAGTGGCGCCGAGTACGACCTGCTGGACAACACGACGGTGCTGGTGGTGAACGAGGATGACGAAATTCCGGGCCTGAGCGTGTCGGCCAGCTCGGGAGCCACCACCGAGTCCGGTGGCACCGCTTGGTTCACCGTCGTGCTCCAGAGCCAGCCCACTGCCGATGTGGTCCTGGATGTCACCAGCAGTGACTCCACCGAAGGCACCGTCTCTGGCGCGCTGACCTTTACCACGAGCAACTGGAGCACACGTCAGACCGTCACCGTGACCGGTGTCAACGACTCGGTCTTTGACGGCAACCAGGCTTACGCCGTGGACGTCGCCGTCAACACCGGCAGCACGCTTGATACCTCCGGGTACGACCTGCTCGACAACGTCTCGGTGCTGCTCAACAACGTGGATGACGAGTCCGCCGGCTTCTTGGTGAGCGCGCTCTCCGGAGCCGTCTCTGAGCGGCAGACCAGTGCCGTCTTCACCGTCCGCTTGACCAGTGAGCCTTCGGGCACCGTGGTGGTCCAGGCGGTCTCAGACAACACGTCCGAGGCGTCGGTCAGCCCGTCCAGCCACTCCTTCAGCTCAGCTGACTGGAGCAGCGAGTTCAGCTTCACGGTCACGGGGGTGGATGACGTCCTCAGCGATGGCAACCAGCCGTTCAAGATCTCCCTGAGCGTTGACAACGGCACCTCCACAGACACCAGCGGCTACACGAGCCTCAACCCGGCAGACGTCTTGGGCACCAACGAGGACGACGAGACGCCGGGCCTGCAGGTCTCAGCGGCCAGCGGTCCGACGACCGAAGACAACGGCACCGCCTTCTTCACGGTGGTCCTCAATACGGAACCGACGGCCTCTGTGACCGTTGGGCTGACCCTCTCGGACAGCTCTGAAGCCACCTTCAGCAGCGCCGGAACGGCAGACACCTCCGAAACCCTGACCTTCACCACGGCGGACTGGAACTCCGTCCGAACGGTCACGGTGTACGGACGCGACGACAACGCCGTGGACGGCGACCAGGCGTACGCGTCAACCGTCTCCATCAACAGCACGTCTGATGCGGACTATGCCGCTCTGGACAACGAAACCGTCCTGCTGCGGACCATTGACGATGAAACCCCCGGCTTCCTCGTCAGTGCTCCGGATGCGAACACGTCAGAAGAGGGCGACAATGCCACCTTTACCGTTCGCTTGACCAGCGCCCCCATCACGGGCCTGAACGTGGTGCTGGCTGTCAGCAGCAGCAACACGTCAGAAGGCACCGTCTCCACAGGAGCGTTGACCTTCACGAGTGCTGACTGGAACACGCCTCAGACGGTGACGGTGACCGGACAGGATGATGGGGTCCGAGACGGAGACGTCCGCTACCGCGTCAACCTTTCTGTCAACAACGGGTCCACAACGGCCTCTGAGTACCTCTACCTGGATCCGGAAGACGTCTCGTTGGTCAACGTTGACAACGACCGGGCGGGCTTCCAGGTGAGCGCTCCGAGCGGAGTGGCGATTTCGGAGAACGGCGGCACCCTCACCTTTACGGTGGCGCTGAACACCTCACCGACCTCCAGCGTCACGGTGCCGGTGTACATCAGTGACAACAGCGAAGCCTTGCTGGGCAGCAGCGACAACCTGACCCTGACCTTCTCCAGTACGACGGCTCAGACGGTGACGGTGAATGCGCAGGACGATAACCTCTCCGACGGTGACCAGTCGGTGCGGGTGATTCTGGGGTCGTCGTCGAGCAGCGACGCAGAGTACCAGGGCCTCAATCCGGAAGACGTCTCCTTCTTGGTCACCGACGATGAGTCCGGAACCCCGGGCATCCTCGTTACGCCTCCGGATAATGCGACCACGCTGGAGTCGGGCACCAACCGAACCTTCACCGTGGCCTTGGCTGCGAAGCCTACCGCCGACGTCACCCTGCCGGTGTACGTCAGTGACAGCTCTGAGGCGCTGCTGACCGGAAGCGTGGACAACCTGACCCTGACCTTTACCAGTGGCAACTGGAACACGCCTCAGACCGTGAGCGTGTTGGCGCAGGATGACAGCCTCGTGGATGGTTCTGTGGCCTACTCGGTCTTCCTGATGCCGGCTTCCAGTGCCGATGCCCGCTACCACGGCCTCAATGCGCAGGACCTGGGCTTCGTCAATGCGGATGACGATACCGCTGCTTCATACGGTGTGCTCCTGACGTCTCCGACCAGCAGCGCGAAGGTGACCGAAGCAGGTGGTACCTCCACCTTCACGGTGACGCTTGCCTCGGCGCCGTCCAGTCAGGTGGACCTGACGCTTTACAGCACGGATGTGACGGAAGGAACCGTGAGCGTCTCCACGCTGTCTTTCACAAGCGGCACCTGGAGCACAGCGCAAACGGTGACGGTGACCGGAGTGGATGATTCGGACAACGACAGCGATCAGTACTTCCAGGTCATCCTGCAGCCGCTGTCAAGCAGTGACCCGAACTACAACGCCTTCAATCCTCAAGACCTTGGCTTTGTCAATGAAGATGACGAGTGATTTCCCTCCGGAGGCCCATGCGGTCTGATGTCATCGTCGTGGGCCTAGGGGCGATGGGCAGTGCTGCCGCGTGGCAGCTGGCCAAGCGAGGGAAGTCCGTCCTCGGCCTTGAACGCTTCACCCCGGCTCATGACCAGGGCTCCAGTCACGGCGACAGCCGCATCATCCGGCTGGCCTACTTTGAGGATCCGGCCTATGTGCCGCTGCTGCAGCGGGCTTACGAGCTGTGGCGTGAGCTGGAATCAGAGTCCGGAAGCGAAGTCTTCACGCAGACGGGAGGCCTGATGATTGGGCCACACGACTCAGAACCGGTTGCAGGAGCCAAGCAGTCGGCAGAGGAGTGGAACCTTTCGCACGAGCTGCTGCTTCCGGACGAGGTGCACCGGCGCTTCCCGAACTTCCGGTTAGATGAGGAGGAGGTGGCGTTTTATGAGGAGCCTGCAGGCTTTGTCCGTCCGGAGCGCGCCTGTTTGGCGTTTCAGCAGGAAGCCCGTCGGCACGGAGCCGAGCTGCGCTTTGAAGAGCCGTTGGTGAGTTGGAAGGCCGAAGCCGGAGGGGTGACTGTGGAGACCACTCAGGGCACGTACCATGCGGAGCGGTTGGTGATCGCAACCGGTGCCTGGAACGCGCAGTGGCTGAAGGAACTGGACCTGCCGCTGGAGGTGCAGCGGTTGACGCTGTTCTGGTTCCGCCCCCAGAAGGGGCTGGACGCCTGGCAACCGGACCGGATGCCGATCTACATCTGGGAGCCCCGCGGAGGCGATCAGTTCTATGGCTTCCCTGCCCTAGATGCCCGCGAAGAGGCCGCGAAGATTGCGTACTTCCGGGTGGGGCCCACCTGTGATCCTGATACGGTGGATCGGGTGGTTTCAGAGATGGAGGTGCAGCGCATGCGAAAGGCCTTTGCCTCGCGGCTGCCGGACCTCAATGGGGAGCTGCTGGACGCCAAAACCTGCCTTTACACCAACACGCCAGATGAGCACTTTGTCCTTGGTGTGCATCCCGAATTTCCTCAAGTTTCCCTGGCGGCCGGATTCTCCGGGCACGGCTTCAAGTTTACCAGCGTGATGGGGGAGGTTTTGGCTGACTTGGCGGAATCCGGACAGACCCGCCATCCGATTCAGCTGTTTGACCCGTCTCGTTTCCGATCAGGTGTCTGAAGCCGGCACCGGCGTCAGAATCGGCTTCGGAAGCGTCAGCCGAAACGAGGCCCCGGGTTTCCCGTCTTCACGGTCCTGAACCGTCAGGCTCCCCTGGTGCTCCATCAGCACCCGCAGGCACATGGAAAGCCCCAGTCCGGTGCCCTGCTCTCCCTTGGTGGTGAAGAACTGGTCAAAGACCTTGTTCTGATTTTCCGCAGAAATCCCCATTCCCGAATCCTGAAGCTCCAGCTGCACAGAATCCTCAGTCTCAGAAAGCGCTGCGCAGATGACTCCTTTGTCGTCAAGGGTGCCGTTGCGGCGTCGTTCTTCAATCGCATCCACCGCGTTGGCAAGCAGGTTCTGCAGGACCTGAATGAGGTGAGCGCGGTTGAGGTAGAGGAGGGGCTCTTCATCGGGACACTCCTCCCATGGGTTCCGGAAGGACCACTGAATTTCCTGATGCCGGAAGGTGGTGCTGAACAGGTCGGCCACCTGCGTGATGATCGAAGAAAGGGGCTGTGGGTCGCGTTCATCCTCACTCCGGGTGCTGCTGAGGGTCCGGGCGATGATGGACTTGGCGTGGTTCAAGGCCGCCTGGGCCGCTTTGAGCGCACGTTGCCCCTTCTCCCGTTGCGTGGCGTCCAGCAGCTCATGCAACTGAAACAACCGGAGGTCAATGATGGAGAGGGGTTGCTTGAGGTCGTGGTTGATCTCGGCTGCCAGTTGCCCCAGCGCCGCAAATCGCTCCTGTCGCTGAAGTGCTTCGCGCTGCTCCACCTCTGCGGTGATGTCCTGACTGAGCCCCACAACCTGCTTTTTTCCTCTGAAGTTGATGAACCGCTGATGCGAGCGAACGAACCGTCGCTTGCCACTGGGCAGCTCCAGTTCAAACTCGACCACGCCATATCCCTGGGCCTTGGTCTCTTCCCTCACCTGTTCCAGAAGAGGGAGTGAAGCCGGCTTGAGCCGTTCTTTGAGCAAGGACGTCGGTGACCAAGCCGGAAGCTCCAGAAGCTCCTTGCAGTAGTCGTCATGGTGGAGCAGATCCAGTTGAAGGTCTCGAGTCCAGTAACCGATCTTGGCCGCATGATTGGAGAGCAGCATGAGTTCGTAGTTTTCACTGATCTGGGCTAGCTGCTGCTCGCGTTCGGTCACATTAATGGCGACCCCAATCAACCGACGCACCCCCCCAATCTCCTTGGCCTGCACAAAGTGATCGACAAAGATCTCGCTTCGATCCGGTAGGCAGAGGTGAAAGAGGCTCTTGACGGATTGTCCCTGAAGGGCCTTTTGGTTATCGGCTTCGAGTCGCTGCAGCTGCTCCTCGCGGCTCATGGGGTGCAAGCGGGCGACAATGGCCTGAAAGTCGGTTTGCTCCTCTGGACCCACCTGATACATCTGCTTCAGGCCCTCATCCCACCAAGCCGTTTGTTCTTCTCCTTGCACCCAGAAACCGACTCCGGCATGGGTGGTGAGCAACTCAATGTGCCCCAGACGCTCCAGGTAGGCGTTCCGGAGCTGCACCTCTTCGGAAACGTCCTGAGACGTTCCGAGCATCATCATCTGTCCGTTGAGGAGGCGGATCTGGAAGTCAGAGCGGATCACCTTGGTGGCGCCGCTGGGTAGGTTCATGCGGAACTCGTAACGCCCTTTGTGGTCGGTCGGGACCACGGCGTTCATCGCGACCTGGAGGCTTTCCTGAATGGTCTGCTGCACTTGGGGCAGGTCGCGCTCGTCAATGCGCTCCATGAAAGCGGGAAAGAGGTCGGGCGTGTCGAGGTCAATCTCAAAGAGTTCGTAGCCAAAGGGGTCCCACTGAAGCTCGTTTTTCTGAATGTCCCAGGTCCAGTAGCTGATGCCAATGCTGCGGTTGGCCAGAGCCTGCAGCTCCAGGGTCTCTTCCAGCTTCCTCTCCAGCGCCTCCTTCTTGGTGATGTCTCGGAAGGACGCCACCAGGGCCGGTTCGCCACTGAACTCAATGGCTTGAGCACTCGCCCGAACCACCACCACCTCAGCATCTCGGTTGAGCAGCTCCACCCGGGTTTGGCTGATGCTCCATCCGTGCTTGACAGAATGCAGCAGCAGTTGACGATCGCCGGCGTTTCGGTAAAAGCTGGGGGCAAACTGTTCAAGCAGCTCCGAAATCGAGGTCTTCATCAGGCTCGCCATCTGCTGGTTGGCATAGAGAACCTTCCCATCGGCAATCCGGGTGATCAGCAGGGGCTCCACTGAGGAGTTGAGGATCGCCTTGTAATTCCGGTTGAGCTGCCGCAGCTCTTCCTCACGCTGCTCCTCTTTGGTGACGTCTTGATGCGAAGAGAGGATGATGGCTTCGCCCTCATGATCCATCAGCTTGAGGTGCGAACGGGTGAAAAAGCGTTGGCCGTTGGGCGAGACAATCTCCAACCGGTAATCCTTCAGCTCCCCGTGCTCCATCAAGGTGGCGAGCATCTCCTGACGAGACTGAGGGTCGGGGTAGAGGGAGACAACGCTTTGCCCCACGAGCGCGTCGACAGTGGTGTGCATCTGCTGCGCCAGCGAAAGATTGGCGTAGAGGACAGTGGCGTCGGAGACGCGGGTGATCATCAATGCGTCTGAGGAAAAGTCGAGCAACTCCAACAAAGGCGCGCCCGGTTGAGGGAAAGCGTTTTGCGGAGCGGATGCTGTTTGGCTTGAAGGTGTCACAAAAAGTATTTGAGAATGAAAAGAGGTCTGTCTGTCTGTCTGTCTGTCTGTCTGTCTGTCTGTCTGTCTGTCTGTCTGTCTGTCTGTCTGTCTGTCTGTCTG
>CBFIGY010000039.1:0-24640 GCA_965662235.1 uncultured bacterium | reverse complement strand
CATTTTGGTGCAAGATGACTCCACTAGCGATCCGTGAACGAGTTCACGCTCTCCGACAGAAAAGCTGGAGTCAATCCAAGGTGGCTGAGGCGTGCGGTATTTCCCTTCGCACGGTTCAACGCCTGCTGCAGCGTGCCCCTTCCGACTTGGGGTATCGCCCCAGCTGCGGGAACCCCAGTGAAATTCATGAGGCCGAGCGGCGCTGCACTGAGGGGTTTTATTCTGCTCACCCTGATGCCTTCCTGCACGAGTACCTGGAGCAGCAGTGCGTGGAGCAAACTGAGCATGCAGCCTGAGGTCGTCGTGTGATAGGGGTGAGGTCGACGAGGGCATTGGTGCCTCCTTTTAGAATGATAAAGCGACGGAGCGTAAATGGATCGGTTTAGTGTCTTGCCGGAGGGAACGATCGGATCCATCGGCCTTGCGCCTCCACCCACCGGTCCCTTCCGGTTTCTCATGTTCGCCTTGGCGAGTGATGGTGAAACGCAAATTCTCCGAAAAAACTTATCAATTCATTGAGTTAGTAAATTGCGTTTGAGAGGTTTCTACGGGATTTGCTGAATCAGATCAAAAAAAGACGGCACAATCGAGTTATTTCTGTTTTGGGATGAAATCAGTTGGGGGAACACAAGCCTTGGTCGGAGGTTGCCTCATCAGTTGGATCAGGATGATGAGAGACAGGGCGAAGGTTCAGCTGTACACGGGTGTGGCAGAGGTGTTTTCCACGGGTGTGTGGACGAACAGACCTCTTGGGAAGGCGTCCTCCTCAGCTTGGAGGAGGATGTTTTCCGTTTTAAGCCTGAAGAGGGGGTGTGGTAAAATGGCCGTCTATTTTAAAGTTTTTGAATTCAATCGCTTTGTGAAAACGGTCTCATGCCTCCTCCCCTTCGATTCTTCGGGATCAGTCTGTTTACGAGTGCCCTGCTCTTTCTGACTCCAGAGCCGGTGTCAGCCTTTGACCGTGCGGATCTGGAGAGCCTTCTGGCCAGCAAACAGTGTCCGGGGTGTGATCTCAAAGGGGCCAACCTCAGGGGGCAGGACCTGACGGCTGCCCTGCTCAACGGCGCTGACCTCAGCTGGGCGGATCTGAGTTACGCCAATCTGTCTGGAGCGAGCCTGGAAGGAGCCCAGCTGGATGGAGCGGATCTGAGTCAGGCGAACCTGATTGAGGCCAACCTGAAGGAAGCGAACCTCCGGCTGGCCGACCTGAAGCGAGCGGACCTCCAGAAAGCCAATCTGCTGCAGGCTTACCTGGGCAATGCGAACCTCAACCACAGTGACCTAGGAGGGGCGAATCTGACAGGCGCGGTTCTCTACCGAGCTTCCTTCCTGCATGCGGACTTTCGCCGGGCTCAGCTGTGCAACACGCATTGGGGAACCGAGGAAGCGCCTCAGGTTGAGTTTTCAGGCTGCTGATCCGTTTTCCGGAGCTTGATCGCCTAGAGGCGCAGTCAGGAATGCTCCCGGGATCCCTCGGTGTTGCGGCCCCCGGTGCTTCTGACTTCTTTCCCGGCGCAAGCCTTGCTACAGTGAAGGACCTGATTCAGGCAGGTTGCCCTGTTCTTCCTCTCTCTGGACCCCACGATGGCTCAAACAGAAGTGCCTCTTGAAACAATCAATGTTTCCTTCCTCTTTGAAGAGCCGGTTTCCGAGGAAACGGCCCGCCTCATCTTTCAAGAAATCTGGCCCAAGCAGAAAATTGCTCTGTATGCCGACGGATCCAATCTGACGCTGATGGCGGAGGAGGTGCTGTGGACGGAAGCAGTGGATGTGATGGATGAGTTCATGGAGCACTGGCGCCTGCGAGGAAACCGCCGGTCTCTGACCCTGGTCTCCAGCGCCAAGCGCTCGCACTCCATCTTGAAGAGTTAACGGGAACCGAGTGTTCCCAAGGAAGGATTAGCTCCGGGCGGTGACCTCATCCTGATACTTCTGGGTCGCCACTTCCACCGCTTTGGAGTGGACGGCAGCCAGTTCAGGACGGGCACTGCGTGCTCGGTCGGCGGCCTGGCTGGTCGAATGCGCCTGCCCCTGGAACTGCGGCATGACGTGTCGGGCAATCAGCTCGTAGCTCTTCTTGGTGGCTTCCGGATTCGCCCAGTTGTGCGCCAGCATCAGGTAGGCCCCAAAGCCGCCGTTGGACTGATCCCACAGGCGGTCGATCTGCTTCACACACATGTCCGGGGTTCCGATTGCTCCAAAGCCAGACTCGTTGATGAACTCGATCATCTCCTTGATGTTGTTGCCCGGCACCGCCATCTGCGGGAACGCGGCCACCGCCTGGAAGTAGTCAAACCACTGCTCAATCCCATACTCCACATCACGGTACGCCTGGTCCAGCGTCTCGGCAATGTGCACCAGTCCCACCAGCCGCCACTTGGAGCGGTTGACCGAGGTGCCATAGTACTGAGCCTGCTCCTCCATGACATTCCAATGCAGCGCCAGGGCGTCAAAGCCGGCTGCTGTGGTGGCTCCAATGGAGAGCAGTCCAATGCCGTGACGGCCTGCGAGCTTCGGTCCTGTCGGAGAGGCAACGGCGGCAACAGAGATGTCAAAGAGCGGGTTGGAGTAAGGCCGCAGGTGCAAGCGGGCGTCATTCAGCTCCCAGCGGTCGTTCTTGAACGTCACCGGTTTTTCAGACGTCAACAGCTGCATGATGATGTCCAGCCCCTGCTCCAGCAGGCCCCGGGTTTGAGACTGAGACAGGCCAATCATTGCTCCGTCGGTGGGGAGCGATCCCGGACCCATCCCCAGCATGACGCGTCCCCGGGTCAGGTGATCCAGCATGACCAGTCGCTCGGCCACCCAGAGTGGGTTGTGGTAAGAGACACTGACGACTCCGGTCCCGAGCTTGATGTTCCGGGTGTGCTGAGCCGCCGCTGACATGAAGATCTCTGGGCTGGCAATGATCTCGGAGCCAGCCGAGTGGTGCTCACCAATCCACGCCTCATCGTAGCCACAGCGGTCTAGCCACTGCACCAGCTCCAAGTCGTTGTGAATGGCCAGCGTTGGGTTGATGCCGGGTTTGTGAAAAGGCGCAAGAAACACCCCGAACCGCATCCGGTGGTTGTTCATATCCATGTGAAAATCCCCCTGTGGAAAGAAAAAAGGAATCAACCGGGAGGCTTCTCTCACAGAAGAACCTCCCACCTGAAGGGCAGATTAAATAAGAAATTTTTCAAATGAAAAGAAATTTTTCAGAAAAATTGTAACAGCCCCCGGAGATCGGGGGCAGAGGAGGAGGTTCCAGAGGGGAAAAGAAGGGGGAGGGCGGCTATTCCTTCACACGACGGATGCGGGCGCCGACGGCGTTGAGGCGGTGCTCAATGCACTCATATCCGCGATCAATTTGAGAAACGTTACCGATTTCGGTGGTTCCCTGAGCCGTCAGGGCCGCAAGCAACAGAGACATGCCTGCCCGAATGTCCGGAGAGGTCACCTTGGCCGCATGGAGCGGTGAGGGACCAGAAACGACGGCACGGTGGGGATCGCACAGAATGATCTGGGCACCCATGGAAATGAGCTTGTCCACCCAGAACAGGCGACTCTCAAACATCTTCTCAAAGATCAGCACTGCTCCGCGAGACTGAGTGGCCGTGACGGTCATGATGCTCGTCAGGTCAGCCGGAAACGCAGGCCAGGGGCCATCATCAATTTTCGGGATACCACCGGGGGTGTCGGGACGCACCAGCAGGTCCTGCTCACCAGGGACCCAGAGGTCGTTGCCTTCGATGCGGGTGGTCACGCCAAGACGCTCAAACATCAGGCGGACCATCCGGAGGTGCTCAACACCAGCGTCTTTGATGCAGATTTCCCCACGGGTCATGGCCGCCAGCCCAATGAAGGAGCCCACCTCAATGTGGTCGGGCTGAATGGCGTAGTCGGCTCCGTTGAGGGTGGAGACGCCCTGGATGCGCAGGCAGTTGGTGCCAATGCCGTCAATGTGGGCGCCCATGCGCACCAAGAGGCGGCACAGGCCCTGAACGTGTGGCTCGCAGGCCGCGTTGTAGATTTCTGTTTCGCCCTCTGCCAGTACTGCGGCCATGACGGCATTTTCTGTGGCCATGACGCTGGCTTCATCCAGCTGGATGGCGGTTCCCTTGAGGCCGTCGGTGGTCATCCGGTAAATGCCCCCTTCGACGTCAATGCGGGCGCCTAGGTCCCGGAGCGCCAGCAGGTGGGTCTGAACCGGACGCAGCCCAATCTGGTCGCCTCCAGGAACCGGCAGGGAGATCTGCCCAAAGCGGGCGAGCATCGGACCTGCCAGGAGGAAGGAACCCCGGATGCGGGCCGCCTTGGTGAATTCGGGGGCGTGCCCGAGGATGCTCCGGGCTTCAAACTCGTAGGCGTGATCCCCGCACGGCTCCACCCGAGCCCCTAGGCTCACCAGCAGCTCCCGCATGGTGGCAATGTCCAGAATCTCAGGGACGTTCCGGAGACGGACGGTTTGCTCAGTCAAGAGGGTTGCGGCCAAGACGGGGAGGGCCTCGTTTTTGTTTCCGGAGGGGGTCAGTTGTCCCTGCAGGGGGACACCCCCTTCAACATAAAATTTATCCATGAGAAGCTGGCGGATCAATCAGTTGGAAGAGTGAGGAATGGGATAGAGGTGTGGACGTCGGTGCTGCCACGCCGGGACGCGTTCCCGGACGGCTTGCAGCCGTTCATGTTCCAGACGTGCGGTGATGAGCGTGGTGGCTTCTGGAGCCGTCGCCAAGAGGGTTCCCCACGGGTCGATGATGACGGAGTTTCCAAAGGAGCGGCGGGAGCCGTAGTGCCACCCCCACTGGGCGGGCGCAAGGACGTAGGCCTGATTTTCAATGGCGCGGGCCTGCAGGAGCGGAAGCCAGTGGTCCTTCCCGGTCTCAAGGTAAAAGGCGGCCGGCACCAACAGGATCTCTGCTCCGGCGCCGGCAAGGTGCCGGTACAGTTCTGGGAAGCGGAGGTCGTAGCAGATGCTGAGGCCCAGACAGGCCAGCTCGTGTTCCACCACCACGGGCTCCTGACCCGGGGCAATGAGGGACGATTCCAGGACATCCAGCGTGGGGACATCAAAGAGGTGGATCTTCCGGTAAACGGCCTGCACCACACCGGTGCGGTCAATGAAGACCGACGTGTTGTACAGCCGCTCCGGATCCTCCGGGATGGGCTCGTAGTGGCTGCCCATCAGGATGGAGAGGTTGAAGCGCTGGGCCCACTGCTGAAACTGCTGCACCAGGGGACCGTCCACCGGCTCGGCAACGGCAAACTTGTCGTCCCGGTCTGCGCTGAGGTGCAGAAACATCTCCGGAAACGCAATCAGCTCCACCCCTTCGTGGGCGGCTTGCTGCAGAAGCTTCTCGGCGACCGCCAAATTTTCCGCAAGGTCCCCATGCGCGTTCACCTGAGCGACCCCGACCCGTACCACTGGCTTCATGCGACCAGTTCCTCGGCCGGCAGCTCCTTGAAGTGAGGGGCCAGGCGGGACCGGAGCCGGTTGAGGTAGCCCGGCAGGGTCGTCAAACGGAGCCGGATGCCCTGCTCTTCATAGTCGATCTCATCCACTCGGCTCCACTCGTAGATCTCCGAAAGCTGCTGAGACTGACGGTAGTCGAGCTGCACCGTGACGGTCTGCATGCGCTGCTCAAAAAATTCCCGAATGCGGTCCTGCAGCCGGGAAATTCCCTCATCCAGGGCGGAGACAAATGCGGCGTCGGGAAACCGGTGACGCAGCAAGGCCAGCTCAATGGGGTCCAGCCGATCAATCTTGTTGAACACGAGCAGCACCGGGATGCAGTTGGCTCCGAGGTCATCCAGCACTCCTAGGGTGGTTTGGATGTGTTCCTCATAATCGCCACTGGCATCCACCACGTGGAGCAGAAGGTCGGCGTCTCGAACCGTTTCCAAGGTGGACCGGAAGGCGGCCACAAGTTCGGTGGGGAGGTTCCGGATGAACCCAACGGTGTCGGAAAGCAAGATCTTGGGCCGGATGCCCTCCTCCAGCAGCCGCGTGGTGGAGTCGAGGGTGGCAAACAGCCGGTCCTCTGCAATCAGCTGGGCGTTGGTCAGCGCATTCATGATGGTCGACTTGCCGGCATTCGTGTAGCCCACCAGACTGACCCGCAGGCAGTGGGAGCGCCGTTTCTTCTGGGTGTCCCGTTCCCGTTCCAGCCGCCGCAGGTCCTCCTTGAGCGTGTTGATGCGCTTGCGCAGGTACTGGCGGTCCTTCTCAATCTGCTTCTCCCCGGTTCCCCGCGAGACGCCAATTCCTCCCCGCTCTCGGTCCAGGTGCTTCCAGAGGCCAACCAGTCGGGGGAAGAGGTATTCGGACTGAGCCAAGCGGATCTGCAGCTGAGCCGCTCGGGAACGGGCGTTGCGGGCAAAGATTTCCAAGATGACCTGGGTCCGGTCCAGCACCGGACACTTCAGCTCGCGCTCCAGGTTCTGCACCTGCTTCGGGCTCAGGGAACGGTCCACAATGACGGCGTTGGCCTCAAGGCGATGCTTGGCGTTCTTGATCTCCTGCATCTTGCCCTTGCCAAAAAACAAGGCGGGGTGGATCTGGGAACGGGTTTGGACGATCTGGTCAACAACCGTGCACTCCAGGGATTCCACCAGCAAGCGGAGCTCTTCCAGGGAGTGCTGGACGTCTTCGGGGGTCTGTTCGGGAAGCTGTACTGAGAGCAGCAGGGCGCGCTCCCATCCATCAAAAAGTCGGTTTTCCTCCAATCAACCTCTGAAACAACAGGGCAACAGTCAAAAGGCTCAAATCCGAATCATAACACAAACGGACGGAGGAAAAATATGGAATTTACAAGAATTTTGGAGAGCCGGCGCCTCCTTCCCCGGCATTCTAGCCCAGGAGGAGGGAGCGGGAAGGTCAGCCTTCGAATTCAGGCTGCTGCTGCGGGAAGCTAGCGGCAAAGTCCGGATGTGCCGAAAGGTGGGCAAAGTGCTTCCGGATCAAGGGAAAGTCCTCCAGCGGGCAGCTGAAGCGTTGAGCATTCACAACCTGAGGGACGAGGAAGACGTCAGCGAGTGAGAGCTGATCCCCGTAGCAGAAGGTTCCAGCGTCTTGCTCCAGCAGCGCCTCAAGGGCCTGAAAGCCCTCGGCAATCCAGTGCCGGTACCAATGGTGAACGCCCTCATCGTCTTGCCCGAACTGCTGGCGGAGGTGGTTCAGCACCCGGACGTTGTTCAGAGGGTGGATGTCACAGGCGGTGACCAGGGCCTGCTTGCGGACCTGAGCAGCTGCCACAGGGTCAGTTGGAATCAGAGGATTTTGCGGAGACTGCGTGTCGAGGAACTCAATGATCGCCAGCGACTGGGTGAGGCGCGTTCCATCCTCAAGCTGCAGTGTCGGCACCAGCCCCTGCGGATTCACCGCTTTGTAAGCCTCCGAGTGCTGCTCGCCTTTGAGCAGGTGCACCAGGCGTCGCTCCACCTCCACCCCTTTGAGACGCAGGGCAATGCGGACCCGAAAACAGGCGGAGGAACGGAAGTAGTCGTAGAAGATCATCGGGAACCCGTCAGGAGGGGCAAGGAAGGGGGCCCGAAGCGGGAAGCTCCGGGCTCAATCCGTTACTGCTGGATCAGCGAGAGGACTTGCTTGGGCTTCTGGTTGGCCTGGGCCAGCATGGACTGGCTGGCGTTGAGCATGATCTGGCTCTGGGCCAACTTGGCCGCTTCTTCCGCCACATCGGCATCCCGCAGAAGGGAACCGGCTTCGGCGTTGGCGTCAGAGTTGACAGCAGAGGCTTCCGCATGCTTCTCCACGGCGTTGCGCTGGAAGGATCCCAGGTCAGCCCGGAGCATGGAAATGTCCTCAATGGACTTGTTGACGACGCTGATGGCATCCTTGGCGCCTTCTGGAGTACGGAGGTCCACATCAGCGAGGCTGTTGAACTGGCTCTCGTTGTGGGTGCCTTGGCCCAGTCGGTTGGTCCGGACGCTTTGGATCGAGAAGGAGACGCCTTCGTCGTTCTTGCCACCGTACTGAATGGAGCGAGTTTGCTGCGAGATGTGCAGGTAACCTTCCACGATGGGGTTGTCGTAGCTGCCGACGAACTCCTCATCTGTCTGCAGCCGGTAGTCGATGCCGACCTGGCGACCCGCTTCATCAAGAATGGGCTCTTCCACCAGGGCCGGCTGTCCGGTGAACTCAATGGTGGTGCCTTCCGCAGGCGATCCGGGACGTGCGGTGAGGAAGCGTCCTTCTCCGGTGCCGTCACTGCCGGCAATGGTGCCCTGAACGTCTTGACCGGGGACGCAGTTTTCCGCATCTCCCACGATTTTGGTCAAGATGCCCGGCACGTTGCTGGTGGCCGTGAAGTACACGTCGCTGCCGTACTCGTGGTGCGTCACCTGGAGGTGACCATCATGCGTGATGCTGGACTCCAGGGGAAAGTTGGCCCGCTCAAAGAAACGGTTGAGGGAGGTGTTGAGCTGCTCCCGGACGTCTTGATTCAGGCGCTCCACAGGGAAGCGGTCGGGGTGCTTGTCAGCATTGTCGACCAGCTCAGCCAGGATCTTGGAAATTTCCCCGGTGGAGGTGTCGAACTGCAGCACGCGCCCTTCCACTTCGAAGGTCAGCTGCAGCGGCTGGCGGATCTGATCCAGCACCAGCGGCTCCGGACCCTTGATGTAAGGCTGCTTCGGGACCTGAATGATGTCAATGGGGAATCCGGGCGCCGGGGACGAAGGCGTGTTCGGCTCAGCGCTGACGAAGCGGAGGTTGGCGCCGACGGTGGTGCCGTTGACCCCAAAGCTGCCGTCCAGCAGGTTCCGGCCACCAAAGGTGCTCTCATCGACAATCGAATTGATCGCGTTGAGCATGTGCTCAAATTCCGATTGGTCGGCTTCCAGCATGGCGTCGTCATTGACGGCTTCGTTGGCCGCGTGAACCGCCAGCTGCTTCATTTCAGTCAGGATCCCGCTGATTTCACTGAGAGATCCTTCGGCAATCTGAAGCAAAGTGATGGCCGTTTCCGCATTTTTTTGTCCCTGCAGTTGACCAACTGCGGTACTCTGCATGCTGTTTGCTCCCACCAGCAGAGCCGGACCATCGGCGCCACGGTTAATGGCTTGTCCGGAGCTGAGCTTTTCGATGGAACTGGTAACGGCTTTGTTGTTGGCCTGCGCCATTCGCAAGCTATCTAGGGCCGCAAAGTTGTTTCGGATTCTCATAACAGTTTCCCTGAAGGGGGTCTCAATCGGCATCCCGCCGCGTTAACTCCTTCATCGGCACCTTGGAAAAAAACTTTAACAGCAAATTGGTTTCCGGGCTTTTCCTCCAACCCAAGGCTCGGTATGCTGGCGTCCACAGAGTTAAGCACCGGCTGATTTTTGCCCAACTTCCTTCACGCTGATGATTCGTCTTACGAGCCTTTGGGTCATCCTCCTGATGCTTCCCCTCCTTGGCCACGCGGTGCCGCTGGGGCAGGTGACGCTCCTGTCGGGGACTGCGCGTCTGCAGCAGCCCCAGGTTTTGCTGGAAGGGGAGCGCAAGAGTGCTCCCTTCCCCGGAGGCGCTCTGCAGACGGCTCCTGACTCAGGCCTCTCCTTACGGATGGAGGGACGTTCGCAGGGCGGAGAGTTGGGACCCGCCGCGTACCTGACACTGGTGCCCGACAATGAAACCACCCGGTTTCAACTGCGTCACGGGCGGGCATCGTTTCGGGGGAATGACCGGATATATCCGCTGGAGGTGCAGGTGCCTCAGGGCGTGTTGCGGTTTCAGCAGGCCACGGTTCGGGTGCTGGCGGCCTATGAGCAAACCCTGGTTTGGGTCCGGCAGGGAACCGTCCAGGTGCAGCCGGCGGGGCAGGCGTCGCCTCAGTTGGAACTGCAGGCCGGTCAGTTCAGTGTCCTCCTCCACCGGCGCTTGCCCACGCGTCCCCGTCCGGCCACTCCTGAGCAGCAGAAGCACTTCCTGACGTGGGAAGCCTTTCCGGAGGAAGAGCTGCTGACCTTCTTGGGCCTGCATGCCCCCTTGCCCCTGAGCGCGACTCCTCTGCCCTTCAATGAGGCGGTGCAGCGTAAGGAACAGCAGATGTTTGAGCTGATGCAGCGCCGTGAGGAGTTTGAATTTGGAGAGCGTGATGGGCGCTAGGATTAGGCGGTTCCCGCTGAAGGGCATTGGGGCGCTGGCTGGGTGCTTGCTCGTGGGGTGCTTGCTGATGGCAGAGGGGCTGCTGGCCAAAGAGTCCTGCACACTGGAGCAGCGCGCCCAGCTGGAGCGTCAGGGGGTGTCGCAAGATGCTATCAACTCGCTGTGCGGCTTCCTTTCTCCTCAAAATGCGGAACGCCTCCGCCTGCTGCCGAAGCCCAAAACCGTCTGGCGGGAGCCACCTCCGGAGTGCCGCCCCTTTCTGGAAGGCGCCCTGATGGCTCGAGGCACCGACCAGGAGGCCTTGGCGTTGGCGTGCTCTGCGTACACCAAGCCTCCGCCTCAACCAACGGACGACGACCGCTCGCACCTCCTCTTCCTGCCCCTCATTCCTGACGTCTACACTGTGGAGGAACAGGCCCTCCTGGCGCTTCCGGAAGCACGTGACGAAGCCACTGTGCTGCGTCTGCGGGTTCCCGAAGAAGAAAGCTACCTCTTTCAGATCCGGATCAGCGCCATGGCCCCCATCCTAGGCGTCTGGGTGGATGGGCAGGAGCAGTCGCAGTCGGAGCCGTCTTATGAGCTGGTGGTGTCACAACGGCTGCCCGTCACCCCGCAGGAAAGCGAGGTGATTGTGCGGGTCCGGACGGTGCTGGCGGAAGAGACTCAGGTGTTCCGTGTTTTTCTGGAAACTGAGACGGCGCTTCGGTTTCGGGGCAAGCAGAATGACCTGAAGGGGCTGGTGGGCGCAGAGGGACTTTATGACTCGAACCCCTTCTTGCGAGCTGATTCAGAGGGGCCTCCTGGAGGGAAACGGCTTCGGCAGTTTCTGGATGTGGAGTGGACCCGGCACCAGAGCATTGAGGAACGCGTGGCCACTCGCCTGCACCTGACCGGCACCCGCTACGACCGTCCGGAGCTGCAGGAGCTGGATCAAACCCACCTGCGCCTTGAGCTGGAGTGGCAGCACGGCGTCCGGGACCGGTCCGAGTGGGCTCTGCAGGGGGGCGTTGACACCTGGGCCTCGCTTCCGGATGAAAACCTGGCAGGTCTGGTGACTCGAGAGCACCGCCCGTATGTCGGCTTCCTCTGGCGCGACCACTCCCTCTTGGGACGGCTCTCGCTTGAAGTGGCCGAAGAGCGCCCGCAGGGCGGCATTGAGCCCGGACAGAAGGGGCAGGTGGAACGGGTCAGTGTAAGGGCCGCACAGCGCGATGGAGACCGACGCGGGAGCGTCCTCATTCAGGCACGGCGCCTCAACCTAGAAGACCCCACGCTGGATCGGCTGGAAACCCGGACCTGGTTCCGAGTCGGGTGGCTCTGGCCTCAGGTCGAGGTCTTTGGGCGGGTGGGGCTGCAGCTGGATCAGTACCGTGCTCCTGCCACCGAAGGCGAACCGATGGCAACAACCCAGTCGTGGGAAGTCGGGACCGGTTTCTGGCCAGCGGGGCTTCTCCGATGGGAGTTCCGGTACTCTGCCGAGAAGCAGTTCACCACCCGTCGCCTCCTTTACGGACGTCAGCAGTTTGCTGTGGGCGCGTTTTACCCCTTCTGACTTTCTGCAGCGCGATCGCGTTTACGCGTCCTCTGGCTTCAGCTGGACGACAACCTTCCCAAAGTTCTTCCCTTCCAGCAGATCAATCAGTCCCTGAGGGGCGGCTTCGAGTCCAGAAAGAACCTGCTCGCGGTACTGCAACGTCCCTGCAGTGAAGGCCTGCTCTAGGGCCTGGAGTGCTTCCGGCCAGTCGGCCAGGAAGTCGGTGACAATGAATCCACGGAAGGTCAGGCGCTTGGTGAGGATGGCCCGCATCAGCAGGGGCGTCCGGTCGGGTCCAGTGGGCAGCGCAGTCGCATTGTAAAAGGAAATGAGGCCACAGACGGGAATGCGGGCAAAGTCGTTCAGCAACGGGAACACGGCGTCAAAGACCCGGCCGCCGACATTCTCAAAGTAGACATCAATGCCCTGAGGGCAGGCGTCCTTGAGCTGTGGTGCGAGGTCGGAGGCCCGGTGGTTCAGGCAGGCGTCAAATCCAAGAGATTCGGTGACGTAGCGGCACTTGTCTTCGGTGCCGGCGAGTCCGATGACCCGGCATCCGGACTGCTTGGCCAGCTGTCCCACCACGGCTCCAACGGCGCCCGAGGCTGCGGCCACGACCACGGTTTCTCCCGGCTGCGGCTGGCCGATGTGCTTGAGTCCGGTGTAGGCCGTAACGCCGGGCATGCCCAGGAGGCCCAGTGCCAGAGACGGCTTCGGGAAGTCCGGACGCAGCTTGCGTCCCTGCTCAGCGGAAAGCACCGCGTGCGTCTGCCAGCGTCCACGTCCCACCACCCAGTCACCGGGGGCGAAACGAGGGGTTTGCGAGGCCAGCACCTTCCCAACGGTTTCGCCTTCCATCACCTCGCCAATCTGAAGCGGGGCGGCATAGGACGGGGCGTCGCTCATGCGCCCCCGCATGTAAGGGTCGAGGGAAAGCCAGTGGTTTTCCACCAGCAGTTCCCCATCCTTCAGGTCGGGAAGCGGGCGTTCCTGAAGGTCAAAATCACTGGGCTGAGGGGCGCCGATGGGGCGGGACTTGAGGACAATTTGACGATTCATCTGGATCCGATGGGTTTATTGTGAAAAGGGAAAAATAAAAGACCTTCCTTGGAAAAAGAGAAAAAAGGAGAGACATCAGGGCTCCTTGCGTCATACTGAGGTGGTCAGAGGTTTGCAGAAGTTTCCTCATCTTTCTTCCACCTCATCTCCCAAGAGGCCTCATGCGCACGCTGTTGACGTCACTCTGCCTGCTCCTTGCCTTCTTCTGGAGCACTCCCGCCTGGTCCGACATTCAGCAACCATCCGGAGACAAAGAAGCGATCATGTCTGTGATTCAGGGGCAGCTGGATGCCTTTCAGCAAGACAACGGCCCGCTGGCGTTTTCCTACGCAGCGCCCAACATCAAGCGGATGTTCCAGAATCCGGAACGCTTCATGGACATGGTCGTCAAGGGCTACCAGCCGGTGTACCGACCCCGCTCCGTGGAGTTTGGGCAGCTGGTGGAACACCATGGCGCCGTCGTGCAGGTTGTGCAGGTGGTGGGGCCCGACGGCATTCCCTACAACGCCTACTACACCATGGAGCGGCAGGCCGATGGCACCTGGAAGATCAACGGCTGCATGCTGGAACGCCTCCCAGGCTTCAACGCCTAAAAGGTCCGGAGCCACTGCAGGATCAGGCTGAAGTCTTCTGAGCTGTTGTAGCTGGGGTCTTCCGTAAACCCTAGGGTGACCCGGTGGGCGCCTGAACGCCAGCTCGCAGAAGCGCCCAGGGTGGATTCCCATGAGCTGATGCCTCGGATGACCGGTCCGGAAACCACGTACCGGGGCGAAGAGGCGAGGTTCTGCAGACTCACGCCCCAGGTCTCACTCAGCTGCCACTCGACCGTCACGCTTCCGTTAAAGAGGAGCGAGGCCTGTTCAAAGGCCGTGTGCTCGGTTTTCCCCAGGTGAACGATTCCTGCGTTGAGCAGGAAGTGCCACCTCTGAATGCTTCCCTCTAGAAGTGCCCCCAAGCCTTGGTCCCAGTTTCCGGACCCGAGCGTGGGCGCCTCTCGTTCCCACGGCGCCTTGACGTCCAGACGCAGACCCCACTTCCATCCCTCCTCCGCCTCCGGCAGGTGCCCCCGTTTGAGCGTCAGAACCACATCGCCCATGCCCTGCTCCGGGGTCTGTCGCTTCAGGTGTCCAGACTCGTCTCCGGAGCGGTAGCGGGTTTTGTTGTACTGGAGGTAGGAGTAGCTGTAGTCGGGTAGCAGCTTCCGGGAGGTGTAGGGCAGGTTCAGGTCCTCATGAAACGCGCGCATGAAGCTGTCCCAGTGCCCGGTGCTGTCTTCAATGTGCCGGACGGTCAGCGACGTCTGCCAGCGCTCGGGTCCTCCGAGGCTGACCCGCAGCGTCCGTTCCTGCCGCTCATGGTCGACGACAAAACGTGAGGACTGCTGGTCCTGAGTCTGAAACGACACAATCGCGGTGTTGCTGTGTTGAACGCTCAGCAGGGTTTCCACTTCTCCCGGAGCCAGCACACAGGCGGACTCAGGGGTGAGCTGCAGAAAGAGGGCGCTGGGGGGAAGCTGGTTGCGGTGCAGCATGGGGGTGAGGCAGGCGGCCCAGAGCCAAGAGGGGGACAGCAGTCCCCCCAGCAACAGGGCACCCCCCTGCAGAAAACGGCGCATGGAACAGGTTAGCTGGGAGAGGCTTCAGTTTGAGGATGAGGAGAGGAGTCAAACTGCGCCCACAGCTCGGCCTCTTGCTTCCAGACCTGCTCAACGTGACGCTTCTTGACGAGGTCGAAGCCACGGATGTGTTCCGGAAGCGACAGCAACGCCACCGCCGTGGGATGCGTCTGAGCCGTCAAACGAGGCAGCAGGCGCGTGACCCGTTCTTCGTAGTCTCGAATCAGCTGCCGTTCCATCTGCCGCTCCTCCGTCTGACCAAAGAGGTCCAGCGGGGTCCCGCGTAGAAACTTGAAGGCCGCGAGAACCTTCATGGCCCGGAACATCCAGGGACCAAAGGTTTGCTTGATGGGCTCGCCAGATTGGGGATCTCGCCGGGACCAGAGGGGGGGCGCCAGGTGCAACCGGAGCTCCGGGGTCCCTTCAAAGGTCTCCTCCAGCTTCTTCTGAAAGCTCCCGTCAGTGTAGAGCCGGGCGACCTCGTATTCATCCTTGTAAGCCAGGAGCTTGAAGTAGTAGCGAGCCGCGGCTTCGGTCAATGCCGTTGAACGCAGGGGCAGACGCTGCTCAGCCTGACGGACCTGCTCCACGAGCTTCCGGTAACGGCGGGCGTAGCCTCGACCCTGGTAGGCCGTCAGCTCCTGCTCCCGGTGAGCAATCAATTCCTCCAGACTCTTGGGTGGTGCCGAGGCCGTGGATTCTGGGACAAACGCGGCCTTGCGCACCGAGCCCAGATCCACGGCGGCTTGCCGACCCCAGCGGAAGGCCTGCAGGTTCATTTCGACCGCAACCCCATTCAGCTCAATCGCCTGTTCCAGAGACGCCGCGCTCAGCGGAAGGTATCCGCGTTGAAAGGCAAATCCGAGCAAGAAGAGGTTGCCGCCAATCGCATCTCCCAGCAGGTGGGTTGCCATGCGGGTGGCGTCAATGAACTCGGCGTTTCCGTCTCCCGCGATCGCTTCAATGTTGCGCTTCAGCTCCAGGCTGGGAAAAAGCCAGTCGGCATTGCGGGTGAAGTCTCCTGTGACCATTTCGTAGCTGTTGACGACCATCCGGGTGCGGCCCTTTTGGACGGTGGAGAGGGCCTTGCTGCCTCCGGAGACAACGAGGTCGCCGCCCAAAATCAGATCTGCCGAGTGGGAGGCAATCCGTGGAACATGGACCTCTTCAGGGCGATTGGCCACCCTGAGGTGACTGAGGACAGCGCCTCCTTTCTGAGCCAGGCCAATCATGTCGATGATGCCCACGCCCTTGCCTTCGAGGTGTGCGGCCATGCCGATGAGGGCGCCGATGGTGACCACTCCGGTGCCTCCAACTCCGGTGACGACAATGTTGTAAGTCCCCTTGATGGAAAGGGGCGGGGGCTCCGGAAGCGCGGGGGCGGCTTCATTCATCGGCACGGCTTTGCGCTTCTTCAAGGTCCCGCCGTGGACGCTGACGAAGCTGGGGCAGAGTCCGTTGGCGCAGGAGTAGTCCTTGTTGCAGGCGGACTGATCGATCTGGCGTTTGCGGCCCAACTCGGTCTCCAGCGGCAGCACCGCGACGCAGTTCGACTTGACCCCGCAGTCGCCGCAGCCTTCACAGACGGCGTCATTGATGAAGATCCGTCGGTCCGGATCCGGAAACTCGCCCCGCTTGCGCTTGCGGCGTTTTTCGGCAGCACAGGTTTGATCGTAGATGATGACCGTCACCCCCTTGAGGTCCTGAAACTCACGCTGGAGGGCTTCGAGTTCCTTGCGGTGGTGAACGGTGACGCCCTTGGCCAATCCGGAGCCGGAACCATACTTTTCGGGCTCATCGGTGACCACGACGGCGCGGCGGACGCCTTCTCCAAGGACCTGCTGAGTCATCTGTGCCACCGTCAGAGGACCGTCCATGGGCTGCCCACCCGTCATGGCCACAGCATCGTTGTAGAGGATCTTGAAGGTGACATTGACTCTGGCGGCCACTGCGGCTCGCAGGGCAAGGAGTCCGGAGTGGTAGTAGGTGCCGTCGCCCATGTTCTGGAAGGCGTGGGGCGTGTTGCTGAACAGCGCCTCCCCAATCCAGCTCGCGCCTTCGCCGCCCATCTGAGTGAAGCCAGCGGTGCCGCGGTCCATCCACTGAGCCATGTAGTGACAGCCGATTCCGGCAAGGGCCCGGCTTCCTTCAGGCACCCGTGTGGAGGTGTTGTGTGGGCAGCCTGCACAGAAGTACGGGAGCCGGCTCATCGGCTCAGGAGGAAGTTCAGCAGCCAAGGCGTGCCGCAGCTCCTCCACCCGAGCGCGCAACGCTTCGTCAGGCGCCTGCTGAAGGATGCGCTCTCCAATGGCAAGGGCGATCTGGTTGGGGTCGAGCGCCATGGTCGAGGGGAAGAGAATGGCTCCGGAGGCGTCTCGCTTGCCTTCCACCTGAGGCGGCTCCGGAAGACCGTACAGGGCTTCCTTGACCTGCGGTTCGAGCAACCCCCGCTTCTCTTCAACGACGAGCACCCGACGCAGGCCCTGGGCGAAGTCGCGGAGCCCCAGTGGTTCAAGAGGCCAAGAAAGAGCCACCTTGTAAAGCCGGACCCCCAAGTGCCGCGCCCGAGCTTCATCCAGCCCCAGGGTTTCAAGAGCCAACCGGACGTCCATGAAGGACTTTCCCGTGGAAACGATCCCGAAGGTCGCCTCGGGAGCTGACCAGACCACGCGGTCCAGCTGATTCGCTCGGGCAAAGGCCATCACGGCCGGGAGCTTGACCTCGTGCAGTCGCTTTTCCTGCGCCTGCGGGGTGTCTGGCCAGCGGATGTGGACGTCTGCATGGATCCACTCCGGGTCGTCGGGAAGCACAATGCGCACGCGGTCGGGGTCTACTTCGGCAGAGACGGTGGACTCAACTGTGTCGTGGATGCACTTGAGGGACGCCCAGGTTCCCGAGAAACGAGACAGCGCCCAGCCCAGGAGGCCGTAGTCGAGAATTTCCTGGACACCTGAGGGATTGAAGACCGGGATCATCGCGTCCATCATGGCGAATTCGCTCTGGTGACACGTGGTGGAGGACTCGCAGGTGTGGTCGTCTCCCAGCAGCGCCAGGACACCGCCGCGGGCCATGGTCCCGGCCAAGTTGGCGTGCCGCAAGGCGTCTCCGGAACGATCCACGCCGGGTCCCTTGCCGTACCACATGCCAAAGACGCCATCGTACTTCTGACCGCCAAAGAGGTGAGCCTGCTGCGTGCCCCACACGGAGGTGGCAGCGAGGTCTTCATTGACTCCGGGATGGAAACGAACCTGGTGCTGCTTGAGCAGGGCTTCTGCCTTGCGCATCTGCTGATCAAGCGTGCCCAGGGGAGAACCGCGGTAACCGGTGACAAAGCCTGCGGTGTGATGTCCCGCAGCCTGGTCCAGCCGGTGCTGAACCATGGGAAGCCGGACCAGGGCCTGGATGCCGGTGAGAAACGCGTATCCGGATTCGAGCGTGTATTTGTCTTCGAGTGAAACCTTCCTGAGTGTCATGTTTCATCCCCCTTGTGAGTGCAGTGGCGTCCGCAGGTTTCTGGTCAACGGACGGGTGGGTGGGCAGGAAGCACCGCTAGGGAGCCATCGTAGCACAGGCTCCCGGACGTTTCCGAGCAAAACCCTCGGGTTGGGGACACGAGTCCGCATCCAAGCGCCGGTGAGCCGGAGCTGGGTGCAGGAAGAAAGAGGGGCGGACAGGGGGAAGGCCAGCGGAGCCGAGGCATTCGGCTCCGGGGGAAGAGGACGGTTACGGGTGGCGGACTTCGGTCTGCATGAAGTGGAGCCGCTCCATGATGGGGGCATCGGAGAAGCGGAACAGGTCAAAGGAGCCTTCCGCTTGAAGGGACCAGGGAATCCAGCTGGGCACCACAAACAGATCTCCCTTCTCGAGGGAGTGCGTTTCTCCGTTGAGAACAACGGCGCCGCTGCCGTCAAACACCTGAAAAACCGTTGAGCCGACCTCACGTCGCTCGGGGGTGGCGGTTCCGGGACGGAGGCGGTGAAACTCGCAGCGGATCGTGGGCATGACGTCTCCGCCGGTGGTGGGGTTGACGTAACGGATAGCCGCGTGTCCGGGCTCGACGGTGGCCGGAGCCCCTTCGTCTTCAAGCCGCAGCTGCTCGGTCAGAGCCCGGTCGGTGAACTCCCAGCGGTAGGCGCCGATGGGGGAAGCAACGGTGTTTTGCAGCTGAGAAAGGGGGCGCAGGCCTGGATGACACCACAGGCGTTCACCACGGGAATACGGAGGCGTTGAGTAGTCCGGAAGCTGCTCGGGGCCAAATTCGAAGAAGCCGACATCCATTTGCTGACTGAACGGAATGTCGAGCCCGTCCAGCCAGGCCATGGGCTGATCGGTGTCGTTGTGGTGACCGTGGAAGTTCCATCCGGGAGTGAGCAGCAGGTCGCCGCGGCTCATGCGTACCGGGTCTCCGTTGACGACGGTCCAGACGCCTTCGCCTTCCACAACAAAGCGGAACGCGTTCTGGGAATGGCGGTGCTCTGGGGCTGTTTCTCGGGGGCCGAGGTACTGAATGGCCGCCCACAGCGTGGGACTGACGTAGGCGTGGGGGGCGAGTCCGGGGTTGGCCAGTCCGATGGCCCGACGTTCCCCCCCACGGCCCACCGGGACCAGCTCGCCAGATTGCTGAGCCAACGGAAGCAGCTTGGCCCACTGCCAGACGTGGGGCACCGCTTGTGGCTTCGGGTGAGTGGGCATCAGGTCCCCCAGCTGGGTCCAGAGCGGGATCAGGCTTGCTTCTGCAAATCCCTGGTAGAGCGCCCGCAAGGCGGGGCTGTCTTCAGGTTGCATGGCGTGGTTGACGGTTTCATGGTTGAGGGGTTCCGACATCACGGGCTCCTTGGTTGAGGGTCAGGCGGCGTCAGGCTGATGCGGAGGCGCGGCCTCGCGGAAGGCGGGCAGCTGATCCAGCTCGGCAAAGATGCGGGCCACAGTGGGCCAGGGGTCAAGGGGCAGGTCGAAGCGGCGGTTGTTCCAGACCTGG
This sequence comes from uncultured bacterium, assembly GCA_965662235.1. Lineage (GTDB taxonomy): Bacteria > SAR324 > SAR324 > SAR324 > NAC60-12 > JAYPUA01. Next base: position 5,367 of record CBFIGY010000039.1, on the reverse strand, counting down.
GCATAGAGGCAGACATCCGCAAGGGTCGGGGTGTCGCCGTGGCAGAAACGCCCGGTCTCCGGACTTTCCGCAAGCAGGGTTTCCAAGGCGTCAAAGGTGAGTGTGACCCAGTGCGTGAACCACTCCTGCTGCGCAGCTTCATCGGCGCCAAACTGGTCCCGGAGGCGAAACAGCACCCGGAGGTTGTTGAGGGGGTGGATTTCGCAGGCAATCATGTACGCCAGGGCCCGCACCCGGGCTCGTCCGTCTGGGTCAGCAGGCAGCAGTGGGGGTTCCGGATGCGTCTCCTCGAGCCATTCGATGATGGCTAGGGACTGGATCAGGTGGGAACCATCCTCCCGCTCCAGCGTCGGCACCAGACCCTGCGGGTTCCGCTTCAGGTACTCGGGGGTCCGGGTTTCACCGTTCCGCAGCACATAAGCCTGGTACGTGTAGGGCAGGCCCTTGAGGTTCAGCGCGGCTCGGAGCCGCGTGGAGGTGGAGGAGCGGAAGAAGTTGTGGAGTCGAAGCATCGGTCACACAGTCAAGAAGGTTGCCAAGGGCGCACTGCTGGTGACGCCTTGAAGCTCCAGTTGTCCGCCTGACGGTTTCTGGTGAAGAACCGCTGACGGACAAAAAGAGCGGCGCAGTCAAAGGACCGGGTTTTCCAAGCCATTGGACCCGTAGAGCCAGTTGAGCTTGTGGTACCAGTCGGTGGGGGTCAGGGACTGCATGACGTGGTTCCGGACATCGGCCTTGGCGTCTGCCGGATGGTAGATGTATTCCCCAATCAAGCGGGAGCTCATTTGCACCCGGGCGGTCCGGACCTTGCGCATGTGCTGGTAGCGCTGCAGCGCGTCTTCGATGTCGTCAAATTGCTCCACGCAGTGCGACAGCGCGACCGCGTCTTCCATGGCCATGCAGGCCCCCTGGGCGAAGTACTGCAGCATCGGGTGAGCCGAATCTCCCAGCAGCGCCACCCGGCCATCGACCCAGTTGGAAATGGGCTCGCGGTCACACAGCACCCAGAGCTTCCAGTCGGATCCATGCTCAATGACCTGCCGGGCTTTGGGGTGAATGTGCTCGAAGCCCTGAGCCACCTCTTCCTTGGAAACCGGCTTGCCGGTGATGGCTTCCTTGACGTTCCGGTGGTAAGTGACCACGAGGTTGAAGACCTTTCCTCCCTTCAGTGGGTAGTGAACGATGTGGCACTTGGGACCCGCCCAGAGCGTGGCCGCGTTCCAGCGCAGGTCTTCGGGCATCTGCTCCACGGGAATCACCGACCGGTAGGTGGTGTGTCCGGAAACCTGGGGCTCCCCATCGCCAATCATCTGAGCGCGGGTGGGGGAGCGGAGTCCTTCGGCGCCAATCAGGCAGCGTCCCTTGATGGGAGGCTGGTTCTGAGTCAGCAGCGTGACGCTGGTTCCATCCTGCTCATATCCGGTGACCACGTGGCTCGTCCGGAGGTCCACCAGCGGGCTGGCTTCACAGAACTGGAGGAGGACACCGTGCAGGTCGGCACGGTGCACCACGGCATAGGGGTTGCCATAGAATTTCCGAAAGGGCTCATCGAGCGGAATGGAGGCAATGTCTTCCGCGGTCTTGGCGTCCATCAACCGCAGCTGGTCGATGTAGACGGCAACCGCACGGGCCTCATCGCCGACGCCGAGGTAGTCGAAGCAGTGGAAGGCGTTCGGGGCAATCTGGATTCCGGCGCCAATTTCGCCAAGCTGAGCCGCCTGCTCGACGACAATAGAACGATGACCCTTCCGGGCGAGGCCACAGGCGGCCGCGAGGCCTCCGATGCCACCGCCGGCAATGATGATGGGAAGATCCGACATGGTTGTCCTCTCCTGAATGATCCGCCCAGGGGCGGGAGGTGAAGGCTCCGTGCGGGCCACCACGCGCGTTGGGAACGCCACGGGGCGACACGGTGAACCGTTGGCGGGCGCTTGATGTTCCGGACGACCGGCTAATTCGGTCTCTACTTTTTCTGTCCAAGATGCGAGCATAAAACGGCCAGCATCCGGACCCAAGAGCGGGCTCACTGAGAACGCTCACACGCCAAGGGAGCCAAACGCATTCCCGGCACCCGGATCCTCAAGCGCACATATTATTTGTATACTTATTATTTGACGTCAATCTAAAAAGCGGCCCCCGTCTGTATTTTAGGGAGCACGCTGATGGTGAACCACACAAGGGTTGGAATTCTGGAGGCTGAAGCCCTAGGAAGCCAACCCGAAGTTAAGGAGCCTGTCGTTTGGAGATTTATGAAATGGCCGGACACCTGATCCGGCGACTGCACCAGACCTCGGTGCATGTGTTTCAGCAGGGAGTCAAGGAGGCCGGGCTGGACCTGACGCCCGTTCAGTTTGCGGCCATGAGCACAGTGCACGAAGACCCGGGAATTGACCAAGCGACCATTGCGTCCCGAATTGCCTACGATCGTGCGACGATTGGGGGCGTGATTGACCGGCTGGAGCAAAAGGGCTGGGTGAGGCGGCTGACACGCAAGCGGGACCGTCGTGCACGGGAAGTCCGTTTGACCGAAGAGGGGCTGAAGATTTTCCAAGCCGCTCTGCCTGTGGTCCGGGCGGTTCAGGTGGAGATTCTTCCCGGATTGAGCGAGGAGGAGCAGCAGGCGTTCCTCAAGCTGGCCCGAAAAGCCACGGGACCGGTTGATGTTGGCTAAGGGAATTTCGGGGGTCTTGCCTCAGCGATTGGATCAACTGCTTCGGCCCAACGGGACCTGGTTTTATGGCTGGTGGATTGTAGCGGCAGGCATGGGAGTGCAGTACCTCGGCTCGCTGCTGTGGATGCAGTCTTACGGCGCGTATGCGGTGTTGCTCCAGCAGGAGTTTCAGTGGAGCATGACGATGATTTCGGTCGCCTTTGCGCTCACCCGGGTCGAAAGTGGCCTGCTGGGCCCCTTCCAGGGATGGCTGGTGGACCGCTATGGACCACGGCGGATTTTGACCATTGGGATGCTGATGTATGGGGTGGGAATGCTGCTGCTGTCGCAGATCCACTCCGTTTGGACCTACTACCTGACGGTGGTGCTGATTTCCCTGGGGGCAAGTCTGGGGGGCTTTCACACGCTGATGGTGTCGGTGGTGAACTGGTTCAGCCGGCACCGGACCAAGGCGGTCGCGTGGTCGCAGATGGGGTATTCGTTTGGCGGTCTCAGCATTCCGGTTCTTGCCTTTCTGATGGAGCAGTATGGCTGGCGGGCAGTGGCCATTGGGTCCGGAATCCTTATCTTGGGCCTGGGCCTACCGCTGGTGCAGGTGGTGCGACACCGTCCGGAAGAAAAGGGCACGGTGGTCGACGGAGCCCTTCCTTCAGCACCGTCCTCGACGGATTCCCGCTTCAGCACCGCCCCTTCTCTGACCTGGCAAGAAGCGTTGCGCACACCGGCTTTTTGGCTGATTTCTGCAGGGCATGGCATTGCGTTGCTCACGGTTTCCACGGTCATTGTGCACCTGATTCCGTTTCTGACCACTGGTTTGGAAATGAGCCTGACCACTGCCGGACTGGTGTTTGCGACCGTCAGCACCTTCCAGTTCACGGGGCAGCTCCTCGGCGGGTACTTGGGGGACCGCTTTGACAAGCGCCTGCTCTGCGTGGGGTGCATGATTTCGCATGGGCTGGGGCTGAGCCTGCTGGTGTACTTCCGGGACCTTCCCTTCATCTTTGCCTTTGCCATGCTGCACGGACTGGCCTGGGGCATCCGGGGGCCGTTGATGGTGGCGCTGCGGGCGGACTACTTTGGGCCAAAGGCGTTTGGACTGATCATGGGCCTCTCCTCAATGATTGTGATGCTGGGGACCATGGGGGGGCCGGTCCTGTCAGGGATCCTGGTGGACCGGATGGGGAACTACTCGCTCGCGTTTCAGCTGATTTCGCTCTCTGCGGGAGTGGGGGCGGTGTGCTTCTGGGCGGCCCGGAAGCCTCAGCCCGTTCAGCCCGTTTCTGCAGCCTCTTAGGCGGCCATCGGTTCGTTTTGCAGACGCCACATCTCTTGGTAGTACCCGGGGCGACGGATCAGTTCTGCATGAGATCCCTGGTCCACCACGCGGCCTTCGTCAAGGACAAGGATGTGGTCGGCCTGCTCCATGGACGTCACACGGTGGGAAACAATGACGAGGGCGTTCACCAGAGGCGGGCGCCCGTGAGCAGGGTGCAGGAGCGAGTGGATTTCCTGCAGCAGGAACCGTTCGGTGTCGTAGTCCACTGCGGAGAGAACGTTGTCGAGGATGAGGATGTCACAGGGCTGACTCATGGCACGCGCCAGGCTGATGCGCTGCTTTTGTCCTCCGGACAACATGATCCCCCGTTCGCCCACGAGGGTTTCCGAGCCTTTGGGGAACCGCTGGACCTCTTCTTCCAGAGCTGAGGACCGCAGCAGGGTCTCAAAGCGTCCCTGAAACGGATCTTCCTGTTCCGGAAGGGCAAACCCGATGTTTTCCCGGACCGTGTCTGAGAACAGGAAGGGCTCTTGGGTCACGGTCCGGATGCTCCGGCGGACATCCTGAAAGCTGAGGGCCATCAGATCCTGACTTCCCAGCGAGATGGTACCGGGTTCCACCTCTAGGTAGCGGTTCAGGCACTGCACCAGAGTGGACTTTCCGGACCCGATGCGTCCGAGGATGCCGATGGTTTGACCCGGCTTGAGGTCGAAGCTGACCCCTTGGAGGACGTCGGTGGCACCGTCGGGGAAGCGGTAGGACAGGTTGCGGACCTTCAGGCCCCCTTGGGTGAAGAGTGCGGTGCGCTCGGCTTCCGGGAGGTCCGGAGTGTCCACATGAGGCCGTTCCTGCGAAAGCACGGTCCGGACGCTGGCGATGCCAACGAGTCCTTGCTGAATCATGGTGGTGACCCATCCCAGTGCCATCAGCGGCATGGTGAGGAGTCCGGCGTAGCTGATGAACGCCGTCAGCTCACCAAGGGTCATTTGCTCCTGCAGCGCCATCTGCCCCCCAATAACGAGGATCAGCAGCTTGAGGATGTTTTCTAGGTTGGACAGGATCGGCATGATGAAGGAACGGACCCACGCGATGCGGAGGGCTCGGGTCACCATGTCCTGATTGGAGTGCTCAAAGCGCTCCACGTTCCAGGCCTGCATCTCGTAGCTCTTGATGACGTCAATTCCGGAGAGCGAGGCGACGGTGAAGCCCGAGAGGTTCTGGAGTGAAGTCATCCGGGCCCTCATGTTCCGCACCAGCACACGCATTCCCAGCCGGACAATGGTGAAGGCGATGACAATGGGCAGGACGCAGTAGAGGGTCAGGTTCGGAGAAATCTTCCACATCTGAAACGGCGTCACCGAGAGGGCCACCGCAATGTTGAAGGCCTGCATCATGGCAAAGCCACAGATCATCCGCACCC
>CBFIGY010000038.1:0-24991 GCA_965662235.1 uncultured bacterium | reverse complement strand
AGGTATTCAAAGAGATCTTTCTTTGCTTCCTCCTGACCCTGGTAGTGCTGGTGGTGAACCTGCTCGCTCGTGAGGGTACGAAAAAACTCTCGGCGCGCATTGTCTCAGCAGTCTCCCTTTCGACTCATGTTGCAGAGAAACGGAACCGAGAGGCGTGTTCCCTTCAGCCGGGCTCTGGGGACAAGGCAGAAGGGTACAGAGAAAGAGGGAGTGGAGCAGAGGGGGGAGAAACGGAACAGAAGGCTGCAAACGGGCTGATCGGGAAGGGGTGAGTTACCCCTGATCAACCTTGAGGACTGCCATGAAGGCTTCTTGCGGGACTTCCACGGTCCCCACGCGCTTCATGCGCTTCTTGCCCTCTTTTTGCTTTTCCAGCAGCTTGCGCTTCCGGGTGATGTCTCCGCCATAACACTTGGCGGTCACGTCCTTGCGCATTGCTCCCAGCGTTTCCCGGGCAATGACCTTGGCACCAATCGCCGCCTGGATGGCCACCTCATACATCTGTTTGGGAATGAGTTCCTTGATCTTCTTGGCGAGTTCCCGCCCCTTGTAGTAGGCCTTTTCCTTGGGAACAATCAGCGACAGGGCGTCCACGACCTCACCGTTGAGCATCACGTCCAGCTTGACTAGGTCGCCCTTGCGGTAGTCATCCAGCTCATAGTCAAACGACGCGTATCCCTTGGTGACCGACTTCAGGCGGTCGTAGAAGTCCATGACGATTTCATTGAGGGGGAACTCGTACTCCAGTTGCACCCGGTTGGGGGAAGGGTACTCCATGTTGATCTGGGTCCCGCGACGTTCCTGCGCCATGGTCATGATGCCCCCCACAAACTCCGGAGGCGTGAGGATCCGTCCGCGGATGTAGGGCTCCTCAATGCGGTCGATGCCCATCACCGGAGGGAGCTGAGAGGGGTTGTCCACATGAATCACCTCGCCGTCGTTCAGGTAAACGTGATAGATCACACTGGGCGCCGTGGTGATCAGGCTCAGCCGGAACTCGCGCTCCAGCCGTTCCTGTGCAATCTCCATGTGCAGCAGCCCCAAGAAGCCACAGCGGAAGCCAAACCCGAGCGCGACCGAGGTTTCTGGTTCATAGGTGATGGAGGAGTCGTTGAGGGCCAGCTTGCGGAGGGCCTCCTTGAGGTCTTCATACTGCTCCGTGTCCACCGGGTAGATGCCGCTGAAGACCATGGGTTTGGCCTCAGCGTACCCGGGCAGCGGGCGGGCGCAGGGACGCTCTGCCAGCGTCACCGTGTCCCCGATCTTGGTGTGCCCAATGGTCTTGATGGACGCACAGAGGAAGCCCACCTCTCCTGGTCCCAGAACCTCCCGCTCCTTCTTGAAGGGCGTAAAGACCCCGAGTTGGGTGACCTCATAGTCCTTTTCGGTGGCCATGAAGCGGACCCGATCTCCCACCCGGACCTCACCTTCCACCACGCGGATCATGATGACAATTCCCAAGTAGGGGTCGAACCAGGAGTCGAAGACCAGGGCCTGCAGCGGATTGGCGTTTTTGCCGCTGGGAGGAGGAACCAGGTGGACGATCTGCTCTAGGACTTCGTGGACCCCCAGGCTGCGCTTCGCACTCACCCGGGCGGCCATGCTGGCGTCCAGGCCAATGATGTCCTCAATCTCCTGCGCCACCCGTTCCGGCTCGGCAGTGGGGAGGTCGATCTTGTTCAGCACCGGAAGGATCTCCAGGTCGTTGTCCAATGCTAGGTAAACGTTGGCCAGGGTCTGGGCCTCCACTCCCTGCGCCGCATCGACCACCAGCAAGGCGCCCTCACACGCGGCCAGCGAACGGGAAACCTCGTAGGTGAAGTCCACGTGTCCGGGTGTGTCAATGAGGTTCAGGATGTACTCCTCTCCATCTTCGGCAACGTACTCCAGCCGGACGGACTGAGACTTGATCGTGATCCCCCGCTCCCGCTCCAGGTCCATGTTGTCGAGCAGCTGCTCCTGCGCTTCACGCTCCGTGATGGCGCCCGTCTCCCGCATCAGGCAGTCCGCCAGGGTCGACTTGCCGTGGTCGATGTGAGCAATGATGGAGAAGTTCCGGATGCGTTGCGGATCAACAGGCTTCTGGGCCATGCAGGAATGCCAAAACAGGGTTGGGAAGGTAAACTCGTAAACGTGTTAAAGTAGCAGCTTTACACGGTTCCTGCCAGTGCAAAGCGCCAGCGGACAGGGCAATCGCATGAAAAGCGAATTGCCCGGGTTCTGCAACGAAGAGGTACAGGATCTGAGCCCATTGAGAAGGAATTCGGGAGGGGCTGAGGAGTGCGGGGTTAAGAGCGACCAACATCGCCCCGTCTCCAAAAGATTTGGGCTAAAAGACGGCGGAAAGCTGCAAGGAAAACTGGCGGAACTGGGCAAGTTGCCCGAGTGTAGAATCGGCGTGGTGGACCTCAAAAGATTGGGTCGCCATGTGGAATTGCACGACATCGCTCCAGTCGTACTGGAACTCGGCTTGGAGCATCCATTCTCCCAAACTGGGCTGGTGGACCAGAACCAACTGCGGAAGCAGCGTCTCATTTTGGAATGAGCGGGACCAACTCGCGTACACCAGGTCTTGATGCTCACGGGTCCCCAAAAGTGAAGCATCCCAATCCTCAATCCACTGATCAGAGGCCTCCAGAGACCACAAAGCCCCTGCATTTCCGCTGTACTCCACACCCAAGGCGAGGACACGGACCTTGCGCTCACGGGTTCCATCTCCGGAAGATTCGGTCGAAGTGAAGTCCTTTCCCAGCCACAGAGCGCCCTCGCCCTTCCAGAGAAGATCTCCTGAACTGACCTGAGCTCCTCCTCCCAGCAACTGAAATCGACGATACTGCGGTTCCCAAACAGGTACTGGAGTCAAGCTTTCGCTCTTCAGCCCAAACTCCAGACCCTGCCACACATAAACGGGGTCGTTGTCGATCAAGTCTGCCCAGCTGCCACTGACATCCACTCCGTTTCGAGTGAAGCTCCAGCGCATCCCAAACTCGGTCTCTTTGCCAAATTTGGGCAACTGCTCCGGAAGGATCACCGCTCCTGCATTTGCGGAGAGCGCATACTCATGTCCGACGGGAGCGTAGCGGTTGACCTGAGGGTCTGGGTTGAAGAACAACGTGAGCTGCTGATTTGCGCCAGGATAGTAGTCCAGGGTCAGCAGGCGTTGCCCAATTCGCGACTCATCCACTGGAGTGGAGAAAAGCTCGGTTTGGTCCCGTGGACTGATCAGATCGGTGACCACTGCCGCATCAGACTCGCCCCAAACCAGAACTTGCTGCCCCATTTTCAAAGAGAACGCGCCAAAACGCCCCTGGAGAAATCCCTCCCGCCAGTGATTCTGCCAGCGGAACTCCTCACGGACGTCTTCGGGATAATCCCGACCTAGATAGAAGGTTTCTTCATAAATCAGGTTCCACGAGGTTTTGCCGTCAAAGCGCCAGAACCAACGCTCGCCCCAAAGCTGCTCCAGCTCCAGCCTGAGCGAGAGACGTTGACTCACCAGCCGTTTGCTGTGAAGGCGGTAGGCCATCCAGGAATCAAGGGTCCAGCGCGGTTGCACCCCAAACGTTGGGTCTTCCGCAGGTGACTCCTCCGGGATGGGCAGCACAAGGTTCAACTCTTCTTCAAAACCAAAGTCACCGGTTTCCAATAAGTCGGATTCCTGTGCTCCGAGAGAAGAACTCAGGCCGGTGAGGAAGAGCGAGAGCCAGACCAGGTGCCGGATCATTGCAACGACTGAGTGAGTTGCTGGAGGGTCCCCTCGCGAAAGGCGGCGTCGGTCAGCGCACGTTGGGTGAGGAACTCATCGGCAACCTCCACATTGAAGGCGAGCGCTTCAATCATCATGCTGGTTTGCCTGCGGGTCTGGACATTGAAGACCTGCAGCTGTCGCGTGATCCAGATCCCGTCCTGCTGCTCGACCTGTGTGGCCAGAATTTGCTTGAGGGGCTGCCCTTGTCGGTCATACAGCAGTGTTTTGAGGCTCAGGAATCGCTCCTGATCCACCCACTGGATGGAGCGGCTGTAGTTGCTGCGAACGGCTTGTTCCGGAATGGGTCGACTTTCAATGATCCAGCAGGGGTGTTGCTGATAGGTTTCCTCCTTGATCAGGCGATATTCATAATCGTCGAGGTGCCGATTTTCCAGATCCTCATAGCCAATCTCGGAACCAAAAAAGCTGCCGGTTTTCGGCTCATCGGAATTTCCCGCGACAATGCGCTTCACCTTTTTCAAGGCGGCCAAATACATCCACTGGTCCGAATCCCTGCCTTGCTCCGAGTAGTCGTATTGCAAGAAGCCGATTCCACGTTCGTCGGCCGGTTCCCGAATGATGGTCACGGAACGAGTGTCCTGTTCACTGGGTCCAACGTCTTTGCGAACGCTCTCAAACAGCTTGATGCGAGGTTCCTCGGCACACACCAGCCGGCCTTCGCGCTTGACCGTCCGGCAGGTCACCAACTTCATACGGGAAACCTCGGTACGTCCATCCTCTCGGTCCTGAACCTGCTGCATGATCTCCCGCGGTGATTGAGCCGAGAGCAGCGGAGCCCCCAACGAATAGAGCCCCAGAAAGAGGACAACGATGCAACTTCGTGAGATCGAACTCATGAGAACTCCTTGGTGGGTTTGGAAGTGGGAAATCGAAGGTTGGCCAGCAGGCACAGCGAAGGCAGCAACAAGAGGTCGGCCAACAACGCGGCCAGAAAGGCGATGGCGCTCATCACTCCGAAATTGCTCAGCCCCTGATGCAGGGAGAAGACAAAGATCAGAAAGCCCAGGGAGAGGATGATCGACGTGAAGCAAATTGCCTGTCCTGTCTCGCGAAAGGCATGGCGGATGGCCTCTTGCGGTTGTTGGCGCTGCTGGATCTCGGCGCGGTAGTGAGTGAGAAAGTGGATGGTGTCATCGACGGCAATGCCGATGGTGATCGGGGCAATCAACAGCGTGTCAGCATCCAGCGGAATGTTGAGCCAGCCCATCAGCCCAAAAATTGTCAGGATCGGGAAGAGGTTGGGGAAGAGCGCAACCAGCCCGGCACGCAGCGAACCAAACGCCAGCAACAGCAACCCCGAAATGACAACCAAGGCCAAGCCAAAGCTCTTGATCTGCGACCAGCTGATGTAGTCCGTCAGAACCATCGTCAAGGCCATGGTCCCGGTTGCGCTGACGGTCAAGCTCGGATACGTCTGGGTCAACGGAGCAAATCGCTGCGCGGCCCAGGCTTCAACCTCCTCAATCAACGCTCGATATTCCTGTGATCCTGCATTCCGGAGCTGAACCGAGATCCTTCCCATAGCATAATCGTCCGTGACCACGCGCCGACGTTCCGTAGGGTTGGCGTTGTTGAACAAGAACAGAGTGTTTGCCAGGACCGCACGATCGCTGGGTATTTGATGCCTCTCCGGGCGCCCTTCATTGAGTACCCGATAGGAATCCTTGACCACATTGACCAGAGAAAAGGTGCGCGTCACCAAATGAGCGTATTGTTCTGCCAGGTGCTGTTGCAGTGCCTCCATGGCCTTCAGCACCTCCGGGTCCTTGAGCAGGTCCGGCTGGTCTCCGCTGATGAGAATCTCTAGGTTGTTGGTTCCACTCATCTGCTGATCGACCAGTTCATAGGTCTCTCGGAGGGAGACGCCTTCTTTGATGATGTTGACCATGTTCGAATCAACATGCACCCGGAAGGCTCCGATCAGCAGAAATACGCCCAATCCGGAGAACAGGAGGGTCATCCGCCAGGGATGTTGATAACTCAGCGGCTCTACCTTGCGCAGCCAGCGTTGAATCAGGTGCATGCGGTCTGCTTCGTCAGACTCCACCTGGGCCACCGGAGACCAGAGGTCCAGCATCAGCGGTAGCCAGAAGAGCGTGAGGAGCAGCGCCAACCCCACTCCCAGCGCGGAAAAAATGCCGAAGGTACTGATGGGAACAATGGGAACAAAGAGCAGCGCCAGCAGTCCAATCGCCGTCGTCACGCTGGTGAGGACACAGGCCACACCACTCTTGCGGTAAGTGGAGCGTAACGCCTGCGCATGATCTTGGCCGTGGTTGCGGAAGTAAAGGTAGCCCGAAAGAATATGCACCGCATCTGCGACGCCAACGGCCAGGATCAAATAAACGATGATGGTGACCATTGAACTCATGGGTTCGCCGCTCCAACCAACCAGACCCATGATCCAGATCAAGGTCGTGACAATGATCCCCACCGGCCAGACCATCGCACTCCAGGAACGAAAGAGCAGCGCCAGAACACCGAGAATCAAGACGATGGACCCAACGGAGATCCAACCCATCTCCATCATCACCATCTCGACAAAGAAGTAGTAGAGCTCTGCCATCCCTACCGGGTGATACTCCAGATGCTCGGCATATTCCGGTCGGTTCAAGATCTCATAGACCGCCTTGGAAAAAGCGACATACTCCTCCATCTCGGTGGCCTGGTATTCGGGAAGCCCTTCGGTTCGGCTGGTCGTGGCGACCTCCACGGAGTCTCCGGAGAGATCGAGCAGCGGCTCTTCCGCAAAGCCAAAGTCATCTGTGGTCTCTGTCGGAATTGCTGCATCCGGGTTGTCTGGAAGCTGAACGCGGGTTCCAAAATCTGTCCGTAGGACCATGCCCCCAAAGCGGGAATCGGGGGAAAAGTAGAGGAGGGGGAAATCCGGCTGCTCCAAAGCAGCTTGACGGAGCGCCTCTCGCTCAGAGAGGGTTGTCGGTAGGTGATCTCCGATGAACTGTCGGGAAATCAACGCATCCTCAGTGGCCTCCAGGTAAGAAGCATTCAGCAGCGTTCGGACCTCCCTCAGATGATCCAATGGATGAGACGTTCCGGGCTCCAGATGGAGTCGGTAACGCTGTAGCTCTTGCTGAATGCCCTGGACTGCTCGCAGAGACGTCGGGGAGAAGACATCACCGTCCTTGGCGCGGTAGATGATGTAACTCGACTCATCGCTCCCAAAGATCAGGCGAAAGCGATCCAGATCCTGCTTCATCGGATCGTCCGATTGAAAGTAGGACTCCAGCGTCATGTCCAATTTCAAGTCGGAGATCCCTGCTCCCAGAAGTCCGGTCAACAGGAAAAAGAGAATCCACATCCCCTTTCGGTGAGGGCGCAGCCGATCCGGGAGGGATTCAAACCACAGGGAAAGGCGATTGAGGAGGGCGTTGAACATGGCGATCAGGACAGATTGAGGATGTTGTTGAACAGCCGGCGGGGGTACTGATCACATGGATGGTTGCTTCACTTGCCATAGACGACTTCATGATCGCCTACGTTCAAGAGGATGACTTCTTGATCTGAAATCAGCAGCTCAATCGTGAGGCGACGCGATACCGCGCGTCTTTATTGTGGCCTTGCTCCGATGGTCCTCACCTCCGGGGCGGTCCGGAGGAGGTGGGAAGGGGACTGAGAAGAAGAAGGAGGGTTAGAACCGGCTGCCGACGCCCAACGAGAGACTGAAGCCGGTTCCGGAGGCGGCATCGAACTCATAGAACTGCCACGCAGGTCGGACAAACCCAAACAGCAGCGTGTCGCCAACGGTGAAGTACTGGGCCACCTCGGCATGCAGGTCACCTCCGAGGCGCTCTGACTCTGAGCCGGAGCCGTCTTGATAACGCAGGTCGGCACTGCCCAACTCAACTCCCACCGCGAGCTCAATCGGAGACTGCTGCAGAGGAAGCAGGGCGTCCACCCCAAGGGAGTAGGTCGTGGAGCGGTAATCGCCGTTCTCCACCGTCCGCAGGTTCAGGGAGTGCCGCATGGCCCGGTTGTCCCGGTAGTGTCCATAAAGCGACCCACCCAGTCCGGAGGCGCCGTGAAACGCGCTCGTCTGGTTCCAGTGGGGACTGACCGCATCCAGCCGCACCTCAGGATTGGCAAAAATGAGGAGGCTCCCCAAGAGCATCAGCAGTCCAGACATGGTCTCATCTTAAAGGGTTTTGCCGCATCGGAACCCGGTGTCGGGCCATGCGAGATTGGGGCGGGTGTGCCCACGGTAGTAGCCAGCGGCCTCAAACGCATTGAACGCCCAGGACGATCCGCGCACCACACGCTCCACGCCTCCGGCTTCTGTCGAGGAAGAGGTGTAGGGTCGGTAGTGGTCGGCCACAAACTCCCGGACGTTGCCGGAGAGGTGCATGACGCCTTCTGGGGTGATGTCCCGGTTCCGTTCATTCACAGAAACCGAACCCTCGGCCCCGGATTCGCGCGTTACAGCAAAGTTGGGCGCAAAGCCGGTTCCGTTCCAGGGGTACTTGCGTCCCTTCGGTCCCCGGATGGCCCGTTCCCACTCAATTTCCGTCAGCAGCCGTTTGCCAACGTACTGGCAGTAGAACTTGGCATCTTCCCAGGTCACGCCCACCACCGGGTGGTCCGCCTGTCCGTCTGGGTAACGTCCTTCCTGCCAGCCAACGGGCTCGCGGTGTCCGGTCCGTTGGACAAACTCGTAGTACTGATCCTGTGTCACCTCCTGGATGTCAATCAGGAAGGCCTTCACCCGCACCGTCCGTTCAGGGGAAGCGTCGCTGTAGAGCGGGTCGTTGCTGCCCATCACAAACACACCTCCGGGAATGAGCACCTGGTCCTTGGCATCCTGAGGCTTGCGCTGCTGAAGCTTCTGCGTGAAGGGGTTCACCAGCGCCGTCTGCTCACGGAGTGGCACCCCAAACTTGATCAGGTCTGCCCAGAGGATGACACCGGTGTAGATGCTCATCATCTTCAACGAGGCCACCAGTTCGCCATCCGGACGCGTGTTGATGGTGCCATAGACAAAGGCGTCCACCCCATAGAGTTCCCCCAGACGCCGGGCCTGGTTTTCATCAATGAAGGCGGCCGTGTTGAGCTGCTGTTCCTGATAGATGAGCTTGAGGTTCTCCCGGTCCACCACGCTCAGCAACGACTCCTGAGAAATCGCCACGGTCAGGTAGTCCATGACCTCTTCGGAGCTGAAGGACTTGGGGGTGTCGATGCTCCAGAAACTCACACGCCGGATCTTCTCCTCCTTCAGGCGCTCCTCGTCCCGTCGCAGGGAGTCGATGAACTTGCCGTTGAGGTCATTGAGGAGCAGGTAGTGGTCCCGTTCCTCAAAGAGCGGAAAGGCGTCGGCCCAAACGATGGAGGAGTTCTGGACGTCGATGGCCTTGAGGATCAGCGTCTCCTTGTAGATGGACCCGTAGATGAACAGCTGCACCCCTAGGATGTTGCCGAGCTCCCGGTACTCGTTCGGGGTGACAAATTCGGAGAGCTGGATGCGCTGTTCCTGCAGAATGAGCTGGAGCTTCGACCGGTCGGTGACCCGGAAGCGCTGGGTCCGGACAACCTTGACGTTGATGTAGTCGATCAGCTCATTGATGTTGAGGTTGAGCTGGGTGTTCTCCAGCTTGATCCGGGAGATCGCCAGGGTGGTGAACTGGGCCGGCACGGAGCGTTGAATGGAGTTGGCCACGCGTCCGGCAACGGCCTCATTGTCCACAAACAGACTCTGGGTGCCCTGCGCAACTGCGGTCCGCATCCCGCCACTGAGCAGCAGGCTCAGTCCCAGGACCCCCATCAGGAGGCGAGTCAGAACGTGATGGTTTTTCAGCATGTTCGCTTTTGAGAAGTTGTCGGGTTCAGCCCAGCGACACGAGGTGCTCCCGTACCTGCTGGTAGTACCGATTCAGCTTTTGACAGGCGCGTTCCACCAGGGCTTCCGCCTCTTCGCGCTGATACTGATCATCCGGCTTCCAGTGCCGGGTCTGCAAACGGTAGGGCCTGAGGCCTTCCGTAACATCATGGGGCCCACACAGGAGGTCACTCACTTGCGGACGCTCCACCCACTGGTCTCCCATGTTGTGTTCCAAAGCGGCGTACCACCGCGCAAAGTGCTGCAGCCGTTCGTCCTCAAAGTATCCGATCGGCTTCAGTGATTCAATGAGTTTCCGGAGCGCCGGGTTGTGGACGTAACGGTCGTAATCGACGACGTAGAGGCTTTCCGAGAGAAAGAGCGGAGAGCCGTGCAGCATCAGTCCCTTGCGCCTCAGGGTGTTGCCGCTCTGTACAATTTCGATGCCGACACTGCCCACCTCAGCTTCCAGCACGGCGTCTTCCACGTCTTCCACCGACACCACTCGGAGCCCCGGATACGCGGCATGGACGATTCCGGTGTAGCGTCCCTTCACAAACACGGGGCGCCCGTGCCGGGCCAGCGTTTCTAGGCTGATCGGACTCCGGCCCCGACCTCCAGGCTTGGAAATGAGGAAGAAGCCCACCACGTCCTGCACCTCTTGCTGCAGAGTCGCATTAGGACTGGTCAGCATGGCTGAGCCCGCAATGCGGATGCCTGTGGGCTTGACGAGGTGGTAGTTGTACATGCCCCACTTGGTCACATTGGTGGGGTCCCGCAGGTAGTACTGCGTCATCGACAGCAACTCGTCCAGCCCGACAATGGTGAAGTCCACCTCGTCCAGACGAATGAGGGAGGAACCGTTGTGGGGCTCCTCCCCCTCAATCCGGAGCCGGTGCCCTGCGAGCTCCCACTCGTATCCCAAGAAGCCGATGCGGTACGGACGCCGGGAGCGCTTGCGGTCCACAAACACGGAAAAGCACGGCGGCGCACTCTGCAGGAAGCCCTGCAGCTGCTCGGTCACCTCCTTGAGGTTGGGGCTGCTCAGGGCCTTTCCCTGATCCAGCACTGCTGAAATTTGGTCAATTTCTTCAGCTGGGGCGCCCAGCTGTTTCAGTTTCCCCAGAAAGTTGCGCAGCGTTCGACCCGAACGGGGAACCGCACAGGTTAAGTCAAAAGAAGGGCCAGCAGTGGAAGTCACAACAGCAAGAATTGGTTTGAGCGAAAGTCGGACCCGTCGGTCCTCCGGAGTTCAGTCATGCAATGCGCATGCGCATGAGGTGCGTTTCCTTCAGCTTCCCAAGTTTTGCCTTGCAGGAAAAGCCATGAATTAGCAGAATTGCAAAATTCCAGACTTCCTTGCCCCACAGTCCCTTCGTCATGAAACACTTGCTCACCCTGTTCCTCACCGCCCTCGGCCTCTCGCTGTCCTTCAGCAGCGCCCTTGCGGTGGAGTTCTTTCCACGCAGCACCGACACCGCGATCCTCCAGCAGGACGCCTTTCAGATCTACCCGCCGAATCAGCCCGGAAACGGCCTCTACTTTGAGGAGCAGTGGCTCGCATCTGATCCCCGTCGGATCATCCTCTCGGCTCAGCTCATCTACGGCCTCGAGGGCAAGTTTGTCTACCTCTATCGGGAAAATTCTGGAGCCCTGCGCCTGGATGTGGCCGAAGCGGAGAACGCCAACACGCTCCGACTCCAGCCCATTGACGACCGTTACTACGAGGTGCTGGAAACCGACTCCCGGACCCTGAAGCTGTTCCGCCTCTTCCGAGGAGAGATTCAGCCGCTGCTCGGACGCTCCCGGACAGCCACCGGACTGGTGGCCTCTGACACACACGCCGTGTTCTACAACATCATCAAGTCGGAGATGGTCGAACCCAGTGACGGCACCGACCCCTACCGGACCTACACCTTCCGGCTTCATGTCGTCCGGCACGACACCGAAGGGTACCGGAGCATCCGGGACCTGGAAATCACCGACGTGCTGGCGCGGCTGGACCTTTCCTGGGCAGACGAAAAAACCGTCCGCTACACCCTCCGCCAGGGAGGCGAACAGTCCGTCGACCTCAGCCGCTACCTCCCGAACCTGTTCTGAACCATGCCCAAGCCCATTGAAGCGGTGCTCTTCGACATGGACGGCCTCCTGCTGGACACCGAAAGCTTCTACACCGAGGTCACTCAGGAGATCGCCTCCCAGTACGGGAAGGTCTTCGACTGGTCCCTCAAGTCCCGTGTCATTGGCCGCAAGGCAATGGAGTCGGCACAGATGATTGTCTCTGAGCTGGAACTCCCCATCACCGCCCAGGAGTACCTCGACCGTCGCAACGGCACCCTTGAGGAGCTGTTTGCCCAGGTACAGCCCCTTCCGGGCGCGCCGGAACTCACCGGACACCTGCGCCAAAACGGCGTGAAGCAGGCGGTGGCAACGAGCTCCGTCAAACGCCTCTTCACCCTCAAGACGGAGCGGCACCAGGAGTGGTTTCAGGACTTTGACCTAGTGGTCAACGGAGACGACCCCGAGATCAAGCAGGGCAAGCCGGCGCCAGACATTTTCCTGATTGCCGCCCAGCGTCTGGGGGTGCCTCCGGAACGCTGCCTCGTCTTTGAAGACGCCCCTTCTGGCATGAAGGCCGCGCGGGCGGCAGGCATGTCGGTGATTGTGGTGCCGGATCCGCAAATGGACCGGACTCCGTTCGATGACGTAGACGCCATCCTCGACTCCCTGAACGACTTCGACCCCGCTCCGTGGAACCTCCCCCCACGCTGACCCCACCCTCTTCCCTTGCGCCTGTGGGCGACTCCGGAGGCCTCACGCTCCAGGGCGTGTTGGGACCCGGACCGTCGCTCCCATTTTTGTCCTTTCTGCTGGACCACTTCACACGCCAGACGCTCAGTCCGGCCTTTGTCCACCAGGCCCTCAGCCTTGTCCAAAGCAGTGGTGTTGCCGCAGACACCCCGGACGCCGTCATCCTCTGTGCAGCGCTGCTGGAGGTCCGGAAGGCGGTTGAGCAGGGAAGCTCCGGAGTGCCTGTTGCTGAGTTTTGCCAAACGTGGAGCGAGCACCTCACCCAGTGGCAGCTTTACGGAGACCTGACGCCGGAGACGCTCCACACGGTGCTTCAGACGCACCCCCGGCTCATCGGCTCGGCCTCAGCGACGGCGCCCCTCATCTGGGCCTTCGACCTCCTCTTTCAGCACCGAAGCTTTCAGCAGGAACGGGCCCTAGCGTGTGCGCTGCAGGAGCGACAGGCCCTGCAAATCGATCGGCCTCCTGTGGCTCAGGTCCGCCAGGCCTGGGAAGAGGTTCAGCGCCAGCATCCGCTCCAGCAGGGAACCACGCCCCTGGAGCTTGCTTCTGAGCAGCAGCTTGCCAGCCTGCTGGCCCTCACGGCCCCCACGTTGCTCATCTCCGGAGGCCCCGGAACCGGCAAAACCTCGGTGGTCACCACCGTCCTGCGACTGATGGCTCGGCTTACTCCGGCACCACTGAATCCGGTGCTCTGTGCGCCCACCGGACGGGCGGCTCGGCGTCTGCTGGAATCGTTACGGGCAGGGTTGAGTTCCCTGAAGGAACCTCCGGAAGTGGACCGTCAGCTGGGGGCCGCTCTGCAGCACTCCCAAACCCTCCATGGCCTGCTCGGGTACGCCCCCCGGCTCAAACGCTTCCAACGGAACGCCCTTTCCCCACTCACGGCAGACGTCATCATTGTGGATGAAGCCTCGATGATTGACCTTGAGCTGATGCAGCACCTCTTCCAGGCCACTCAGTCTCGCATCCCCGGCATGCCTTCGGTGCCACGGGTGATCCTGCTCGGCGATCCCGGACAGCTTCCAGCGGTGGGCACCGGAGCAGCCTTCCTCAATCTGCTTTCAGAGCCTGAGTTCTGGAGCCGGCAGCAGGCGTCATGGCTCCGGGAGGTGCACCCCAATGCCGAGGCACTTCTCTCAACCGAGCCGCCGGCTCCGGTGCAGCCCCGGACCTTTCTTCCCACAGTGGAGCTGCGTCAGAGCTTCCGGCAGCAGGCTGGTGGAGGTGGCGGCGCCATTCTGAACCTGGCTCAGGCCATCCGGAACCCCAATCCTGAAACCACAGAAGCCTTTCCGCAGCTTGCGCCCGAGGTTCCTTCGCTTCCAGAATGGGAGGCCCAGGGGGTGCGCTTCTACTGCCGTCCTCGACGAGCCCGGGCTCATGACGCGTTGCTGCAAGAGTGGCTCAACCGCTTCCACCGGCAGGAACGTCTGCAGCGTCTGCGCGAAGACGTCTTTACCGAAGACGACCTGCAGACCAACCGCGAGTGGTGGCAAACGACCTTCACCGAATTGCACCAAACCCGCCTCCTGGCCCTCACCCGTGTGCTTCCTTCCGGAACCCAGGCCCTGAACGAACGCATCCGGCAACTGCTGGGCGCTCCAGCGTCCGGCGTCTTCCCAGGCGCCCCCATCATTGCGACCCGAAATAGTCATGAACGCCAGATCTTTAACGGTGACCAGGGCGTGTGCCTGAGGATCCAGGAGGCGCAATCACAAGCCCCCGTGAACAAACTGGTTTTTCCTGTTGATGACGGCTACCAGACGTTTTATGATCATGAACTTCGGAATCTCGAACTGGCCTATGCCATCACGGTTCACAAGAGCCAGGGTTCCGAATACAGCCATGTCGCCCTCATCCTTCCGGATGCAGAGGACCTGCAGCGCACCACCGTCTCCAGCCTGGTCTCTCGGGAAATGGTCTACACGGCCGTCACCCGAGCCAAGCACTCGGTCCTGCTCTCTGGAACATGGGAGGTCTGGCAACAAGCCGTACAGCAAACCCAGCATCGGCACTCCGGCCTTCCGCACAGGTTGCGTCCGGATGCCTCATTTTCCCAGCCCTAAGGAGTTCATGCCCTGCTCGCCCGTTCGGGTCTTTTCGACACGGTTGCTTGCCGTTGCAGGAGGGGTGCTGTGCGGGCTCCTGCTGATGGGGCAGGTGGCTTCGGCGCAGAGCACCCCGCTCCTCAGTGCCATCTGGGAAGGCAACCGGGACCGCTTGGAACGCTTGCTCAGGGCCCAGTCCGATCCGAATGCCCAAGATGAATCCGGCCGGACGCCGCTGATGCTGGCGACCACGCTGGGGGAGTCTCGCATGTGCCAGCTGCTGCTGGAACAGGGAGCCGATCCAGAGATCCGGGACAACCTGGGCAGCACCGCCCTCACCATGGCGATCCGTCAAGGGGACCTGGAGATGGTTCGGTTGCTCCTGAACGGCAAGGCCGACCTGGAGTCCCGCCTCGACGATGGTTCCACTCCCCTGATCTACGCGTCCCTTGAAGGCCAGACCACCATTGTTCGACTGCTGCTGGAGCGGGAAGCCGACGTCAACGCCCAAACCCGGAACGGCGAGACCGCCCTCATTGTGGCCGCGTTTGAAGGACACCTGAGCATCATCCGCATGCTGCTGGACGCCGGCGCCCCTGTTGGAGACCAGAACAACGAAGGCTTCACCCCCGTCCTTGCGGCAGCCAGCAACGGGTACACCGACGCCGTCAACTACCTCATCCTCCGTGGCGCCAATCCGGACAGCGGACAGCTCAGTCGCCTCACCCCCGAAGACCTCTTTGACAGCCGCCGGGAGGAAGTCGAGCCGCTCACGTTTGAAACCTTCGACAGCCCTCAGCAGCTCTATCAGCTCATCAGCGCCTCCATTGAAGGACGCCTCAGCAAGGTCAACCAGCTCCTGCGTTCCGGCGCCCAGCCCAACCAGCGGGATGAGGCCGGACGGACTGCGCTCATGGAGGCCAGCGCCTTTGGACGTTACAACGTCGTCCGGCGTCTCATTGAAGCAGGAGCCGAGGTGAATGCTCAGGACAACCAAGGCATTACCCCGCTGATGCTCGCCACCCTAGAAGGCCGGGACCGCATTGTGGAACTGCTTCTGGAAAAAGGCGCTGCCGTTGGGACCGGAGATGGCGAAGGCGTCACCGCCCTCATGCTGGCCGGAGACGAAGGCCGGACCTTCATTGCCTCCCTGCTGCTGGAAAACGGGGCCGACATCAATGCCCAAAACGTCAGCGGCAGCACCGCCCTCATTGAAGCCACCCGAGAGGGACGTTCCGATACCGTGGCCCTGCTGCTGCAAAAGGGGGCTGACCCGAACATCCGCGACCAGTTTGGACGCTCTGCCCTTTCAGAAGCCGAGAACGAAGGACACGAGGACCTCATCCGGATGCTCAAGAAAGCCCTCAATCCGTGATGCCCTTGCTCCCTCCTCCCCTTGTCAACCGGGTGTCGGTTTCCGCCGATTCCCCCTTCATGTGATTGCCTGATGCTCAGCCCCACTGTCACGCCGACCGAAACCGGATTCTATGGTCCGTATGGAGGCATGTTCATTCCCGAAATTCTGCGATCCACGTTTGATGAGCTGATTGACGCCTTTCAGCAAGCCAAGGCTGATCCTCAGTTTTGGCGGGACTATGTGGAGCTGATGCAGAGCTACTCCTGCCGTCCCACCCCAGTGACTCCGCTCAACAACCTCTCTCAGTTCTTTGGGGGCCGGGTGAAGCTGCTCTGCAAGCGGGAGGACCTCAACCAGACCGGGGCTCACAAGGCCAACAATGTCATGGGGCAGGGCCTGCTTGTGCAGCGCATGGGCAAGCGTCGGGTGATTGCCGAGACCGGAGCCGGTCAGCACGGCGTTGCCACGGCCACCATGGCCGCCCGGCTGGGGCTGGAGTGCACCGTGTACATGGGCGCCACAGACGTGGAGCGCCAGCGTCCCAACGTCTTCTGGATGGAGCAACTCGGCGCCACGGTGATCGGGGTCACGGAAGGAACAGCCACGCTCAAAGATGCCATCAACGCAGCCATGCGGGACTGGACCGAAAGCATGGAAGACACCCACTACGTGCTCGGGACCGTCTGCGGCCCTCACCCCTTTCCCGAGATGGTGTCGTGGTTCCAGTCCATCATTGGGCATGAAGCCCGTGACCAGGTCCGTGCCCTCACCGGACACCTGCCTGATCACATCTACGCCTGCGTTGGCGGAGGCTCCAACGCCTCCGGAATCTTTCTCCCGTTTGTGGACGACCGTGGGGTGGAGCTGGTTGGGGTGGAAGCCGGAGGACACGGTCTGGCCAGCGGAGAGCATGCGGCACGGCTGGCAGGAGGAACCGTCGGCATTGCTCAGGGGTACAAAACCTACTTTCTCCAAGACGAGGAAGGGCAGATGCGGCACACGCATTCCATCTCGGCAGGACTCGACTACGTCGGCATCAGCCCCATTCTCAGCCACCTTGCCGACACCGGTCGCATCCGCTTCACGGCCGCTCCGGACGAGGCGGTGGTTGAAGCCGCCAAGCTCCTCATCCGCAAGGAGGGCATCATTCCGGCGCTGGAAAGCAGCCACGCCTTGGCCGCCATTCTCGATGAAATGACCGACCTGCCTCAAGGCGACTCGGTGCTCTTCAACCTCTCCGGACGAGGCGACAAAGACATCTTCAACATCGCTGAGGCCATTGGCGATGAAAAATGGAAAGAGTTCATCCGCCAGAAAGCCGCTCAACTGGACACCTCCTCACACGCCTGACCATGAACCTGCAAAACTACCTGCATCACCGCAAACAAGAACGAGGGGTGCTCCTCATGACCCACGCCATCGTGGGCTACCCGTCGCTTGATGCCAACTGGCGGATGCTGGAAATCATGCAGGAGGTCGGGGTGGACCTGGTGGAACTGCAGATGCCCTTCAGTGAACCGATTGCGGACGGTCCCCTGTTTGTTCAGGCCAATGAGCAAGCCCTGCGCAACGGCATCCACACTCAGGACTACTTTGAGCTGATGCGACAGGCTTCTGCCGCCTTTGACTTTCCCCTGCTGATGATGGGGTACGCCAACACCGCGTATGCGATGGGCTACGAAACCTTCACCACCCGGCTCTCCGAAAGCGGTGGGGTGGGGTTCATCATTCCGGACCTGCCTTTTGAAGAATTCGGCGACCTCGCCTCTTTCAGCGGCCAACGGGAACTGCACCCCATTCTCATCTGCACTCCCACCAACACGGAAAAACGCCTGCAGGAGATCTGCGAACATGGCGCCGGCATGCTTTACTGCGTCGCGCGCAAGGGAGTGACCGGAAAGTCAACCCAGCTTGACTCCTCAGTCACGGACTTCCTCAACCGCTGCCGCAAGCACACCCCCTTGCCCCTAGGGCTCGGATTTGGCCTCTCCACTGCGGCAGACATCCGGCAGCTCCATGGGCATGCCGACCTCGCCATTGTCGGCTCCGCCCTCCTCCGTTCTTGGGAAGAAGGAGGCGAGTCAGCCTACCGGGAACACCTGGAGTCCCTGATCGACGCCTGCGACCGCCCCCGCCCCTAAAAATGTCCCGCAAGCCAGGTTTCTGTTGACTCCTAGTTGGGGTCGGTTTATCTTAAAAAGACCATTTTATCTATCCTGAAAAGAATCAGATTTAGGAAAATAATTTTCTGACTCTGAGTCATTTATTTTTCTGAAGGAAAAAACTCCATGGGCTCTCTGCCCCCTCCCGGCCACGCGGTTGTGGAGACCCGGACCGCAAGGCTTTGGATCCATGAACCGGGAATTGTCTGCGTCCAGCACATTCCGGATCTAGTAGGCACTGCTGAAGACTTCGAAGAGTTCATCCGAGCCATCAACCGGTTGCCGGGCATCACCCTTCCCGCCGCGCTGCTGATCCTTGACAACGCGCCTCAGATTCCCCAGATCCGCCAGCAGATCACCCAAAAACAAGTTCTCCAGATGATCAATGCGGCTGCGCTCTACCTGACGTCCCCCAAGGAACGCTACCGAGCGGCCTTCCACCAGCAGATCCTCTCGTTCCCCTTCCCCAACCGCATCTTTGACAACCTCGATGACGCGCTCTGCTGGCTGCGAAATCCCCAATCGCGTTCCTCGCCTCCGGAAACGATTGGCACCGACGAGACCGATCGTGACGAGTTCCTGCAGTACATGGTCCGTTTTGCGACAGGAGACTACACGGTTCGGCTTCCGGACCAGCTGGAGCCCTCGTACTCGCAGGCGATCGTTCCCCTGATCAACATTCTTCTGGAAGAGGTCAGCCACGCCTACGGCAGCCTGCAGCAGGCCAACCACCGCCTGGAAGAGGTCAATGCCGAGCTTTCGGCCAAGAACACGCAGCTGCTGCAGCTCAACCAGGCGCTGCAGAAGACTCAGGAGCGGTTGTTTGACTTTGCCGATGTGTCCAGTGACATCTTCTGGGAAACCGATCCGCGGCACCGGTTCAACTGGGTCCAGACCCGGGACCCGAACCTTCCCGGAGGAGACCTGCTGGGGCGGACCCGCTATGAGCTGAAAGCGGCATCGGAAGAAGGAG
Organism: uncultured bacterium; assembly: GCA_965662235.1. Lineage (GTDB taxonomy): Bacteria > SAR324 > SAR324 > SAR324 > NAC60-12 > JAYPUA01. Next base: position 6,041 of record CBFIGY010000038.1, on the reverse strand, counting down.
AGAAGTGGGACACCCATTTGGCGCAACTGGACGCCCAGGAAAATTTCCGAGACTTCGAGTACCAGCAGCCTTCCGGCAGGTGGGTCCGGGTGAGTGGAAAACCGATTTACGATGATCAGGGACGGTTCCAAGGCTACCGGGGTACCACCTCTGACATCACAGAACGGCACCAGCTGGAGGAGCAGTACCAGGAGGCGCTGGTGGCCAAGGAAATTGAAGCGGTGCAACGCGAGGCCGACTACCGGATGCTGCAGCAGGCGAAGCTCGCAGCGCTCGGGGAACTGGCGACCAGTGTCGCCCATGAGGTCAACAACCCCCTCACCTTCCTCAAGAGCGTCTTTCAGCTCTGGAAGGAAGACCTAGACGAGGAGGACCAGATGCCGGAGCCTGAGGAATTTGCCCGGGACCTCCGGGACGGACTGACACAGGTGCAGCGGATCAGCGAGATTGTGGACCACCTCCGGACCTTTGGGCGGCAGGATGCCACGGAGGAGCAACGGCTGTTCACCCTCCAGGAGCCTCTGAATGGCGCCCTCCTTTTGGTCAACAAGGCCCTGAAGAACCAGAACATCACCTTCCACAATGCCCTTCCAGACGACCTCCCGGTCCTGGAAGGCGCACCCGGCCAGCTGGAGCAGGTGTTCCTGAACCTCCTCAACAACGCCAAGGATGCGCTTGCGGGACAACCTGACGCACAGATCACGCTCTCTGCAGAGGTGCAGGAGGCAGAGGTCCACCTTCAGGTCAGCGACAACGGTCCCGGCATTCCCCTAGAGCTGCAGGACCAGATCTTCAATTCCTTCTTTACCACCAAGCCCACCGGCAAGGGAACCGGGCTTGGGCTCGCCATTGTCCGCAAGATCATCGAGGGGCTCGGAGGGCGCATCAGCTGCCACTCCACCCCTGGGCACGGGGCCACCTTCACCCTGGTCCTTCCGCTTCCGGAATCAGGGACCGCCTCGGGTTCCGGGACCTCGGCTTAACGCGACCGCAGCCCGGAAACTCCGGACACCCACGGCAGCAGCAGCGTCAGGAAGGTTCCCGCCTGCACCCAGATGCCACTCGACTCATGCATGGCCCGGAAGGCTTCTCGAACCTCAGCCTGTCCCCAACGTGATGGATCCTGCACTGCTGCAGCCATCTCCGGAACCAGGCCATAGCCCAGCCACGCCCACACTCCCAGCCCAGCCAGCAGCCAGCCTTGCCGCAGGAGCACCCGCTTGGGGGCGGTGTGCCACTCCTGCCACGCCGTCTGCTGCTCCAGCACCGCCAGCAGCGCAAAGCCCCACACGCAGGCCGCAAAGAAGCGTTCAAAGAACAGCGTGAACAGCAGGCTGATCACCGCATGCGACTGAGATGCCGCCTCCGGAGGCAGGAGCTCTGGAACCGTCCGGAACCCCAAGGGCGCCAGAATTCCAGCGGAAGCCACGCCTCCGATCATCAAGGCCCAAAGGAGCCAAAAACCAAAACGAAGGGCTCCCTGCCAGCGGGTCTGAGCCTGCATGCGATCTCCTAATGTCATGAGTCAAGGGGGTTCCATGTCAGTGGAAAGCGGTCTCCTTCAGAGTTGGGCAACTCCGGGAAAGCGGCAAGGCAAAACCCTGACACTTGAGTCTTGAGGCAACGTCGCTTTTACTGATGGCATTGAAGTTCCTTGCCCTCCCTCACTGTGCAAAATCATCATGCGTCATCGCCTCCTTCCCCTCCTCCTGCTCCTTTTCACTCTGGGCGGCTGCCTGGTCCGTCCGGCTCCTGAGACTCAGGAAGGGCGCCTGCAGGCGGCCATTCGCATTGCTCCTGAAAATGAACATGGCTACGTCCGGCTGGCGGACCTGTATCGTTCAGAGCGGCGTTTTGAAGATGCCCTGAGCGTCCTAGAAATTGGGCACCAGCGGGTTCCGGAGTCATCGCTGATCCGGCGGCTCAAGGCCAACCTGTTGGCCGCCCGGAACGTTCCACAGGCGCTGCTGGTGTATGAAGCCTTGTTGGAGGAAACTCCAGACGATGACGACCTGCGGCTGGACTACGCCCAGCTGCTGATGCGTGCTGGGAAACGAGCAGAAGCCCGGGCTCAACTGGAGCGATTGCTGGACGGTGGAAGCAACCAAGCGAACGTCTTCCTGCTCTATGGCTTGCTGAATCTGCAGGAAAACCGCTTCACGCCTGCTCAGGAGGCGCTGGTGGAAGCCGTGCGCCTGGATGACGGAAATCCGGAGGCCTGGGCGGAACTCGGGCGCCTCTGGGAACGCCAAGGCGAGTGGAACCGGGCCCTGGAATCGCTCCGTCATGCGGTGGAGCGGGCTCCGGAGTCAGAAGAATTTCTGCGCCGCTACATCACGGTGCAGGAGCGCCTCCTCAATCCCCAGGATCCGGACTCGGTCGAGGGGTTGCAGCAGGCGTTGGAGCACCTCAAGCGCATTGCTCCGGACCGAGCCTGGACCCTTGCCCATCACGCCGAGTTCCTGCACCGGACCGGACGTCCCGAAGCAGCGGAGGCTGGCTTCCGGCAAGCGCTCGAAGCGTCTCCTCAGTACGCGTGGGGGTGGTTTCGGTTGGGAGGCTTGCTGCTGGAACAGGGCCGACCGGAAGAGGCCAAGCAAGCGTTGGAAACGGGGCTGCAGGAAGAGCCTGAGACGCCTTGGGCGCTGCAGCAGCTTGCGCTCGCAGATGAGCAGCTCGGGCGTCTGGAAGAAGCCCGGACGCGTTACGAGGCGCTGCTGAAGCAAGAGCCGTCTCTGCCTGTGCTCCGGCGTCTGCTGGAGCTGCACTGGGCGGAGCTGCGCTTTGATGCCATTCAGCAAACGCTGGAGCAGGGAGTGGCGCTGTTTCCGGACGTCCCCACGCTGCGGCTGGAGCTCGCGCAGTTCTTGGATCGACGTGGACGTTATGAGGCCGCCCGGACCGCTTTTGAGGAGCTTCCCGGCTCCAAAACGCAGGCCGATTTTTTCATTCAGCTTGGGCGCCTCTCTCGGCTCTCCGACAATCTGCCTCAAGCCGAGCAGGACTTCCGGCAGGCGCTCCAGCTAGATCCGCAGGCGCAGCTGGCCCGGATGCAGCTCATTGAACTGTTCCGGCAGGAGGCCCGTTCCGGAGCCCTAGAAGCAGAGCTGTCGATTTTCCTCAAGGAGGAGCCGGACTCGGAGTGGGGGGCTCTGCAGCAGGCCCAGTGGCTTCGTCAGCATGGCAGCGCTCGTGCGTTTTACGCCTATGTTGCGCAGGCGGCTCCTCGCTTTCCGGAGTCGCTCCCGCTGCAGCTGCTGGAAGTCGAACGCCTCCGGGGGGAACGCCAGTGGACGCAGGCGCTAACGCTACTGGAGTCGCTGCAGAATCGGTTTCCGCAAAATGAAGACCTGCTCAATGAGCTCGCGGTTTTGCAGCATCACCTGAATGAGCCCGAAGCCGCCAAACAGACGCTGATGCGTTCTTTGGAAACGTCCGGCGCCAACCTGTGGCCTCTTTTGCAGCTGGTCCTTCAGCTTCCGGAAGAGCAGCAGCAGGCGTGGTTTGGAGGCGACCCACGGGTTCAGCAAGCGTGGTCTGCTTTGATTGAGAACCTCCCGGAACCAGCTTTTCCGGAGTCTTTGGAGGCCTCTGCTTCAGCCGCTTTGCAGGTCCTGCACGGGGCGTTGCAGCAGGTGACCGCCCGTGAATCGAGCTCCTTAAAAAATGGCTCTGCGCCGTGGCAACAGTTTGCCGAGGCCGTTCGGCAGGAGGCAGAGCCGGCGGCGGCGGCAGCAGCCTATGCGACCGTGCTCGCTCATCCGGACCTTCCGGAAGCCCTCCGCCCCTGGGTGCTCGCCCGGACAGCGCTGGTGCTGGAACGCTCCGACCAACCCGGCGAGGCGGCAAAGCGTTACGCGGAGTTGCTCACCCTGCACCCACAAGCGACCTGGGCCCTGCTGCGTCAGGCGATCGCCTTGACTCATGCCGGTCAGGAGGCAGCGACGATTCCCCTTTATGAAGCGCTGCTGGAGCAGCATCCCAACCACCCCATGATCCTGAACAACCTGGCCTGGATCTACCTCACGCATCCAGACCGGACCCAGCGTCGACCGGAGCGTGCCCTGAAGCTTGCCGAGCAAGCGGTCGCGCAGGAGGGTTCGATTGACCACTGGGATACCCTTGCAGAGGCCTGGTTTCAGAACGGAGACGCGTCCAAGGCCATTGAGGTGCTGCGGCAAGCCGTCCGCGAGGCCCCCTTTCCGGAATCCCGAGAGTCGTACCTGCAGGCGCAGTATGAGCGCTTCCGTGGTGGCGATCCGCTCGTGCCTCCTCCGGCAGTCTGACCCTGGGCAGTTTTTGCCACCTCGCCCCCTCTTCTCCTCCTGTTTCCCTTCCAAAGGAGGCGCTGAGCAGCAGAGGCACCGGAATATTTTTTGTAGTAACTGTTCAGCACCCCCTCCCCTGCTCTGTGAGAGGGAGGGCTCAAGAAAAAGGGCGATCTGCCGATAAGCCAGCTATGAAACACCTTCCTGACCTCAGCCGGCTTTCCCCCGCTGAGAAAGACGACACCATTCATCAGCTCTTCAAAAACGTCCAGGCCCTGCGCCAGGAAGTCGCCGTCTTGCGAGCAGAGAACAAGGCTCTGAAGGCTGAAATGGACCGGCTTCGTGGCCAACAGGCCAAAGACAGTCACAACTCGTCCAAGCCTCCTTCGAGCGATGGTCTTCGTAAGAAGACACGGACGCTGCGCGAACGCAGTGACCGTCCTGCCGGTGGAGTTCCGGGACACCAAGGTCACCGCCGCGAGCAGGTCGAGGTACCGGATCACATCGTGGATCACCTGCTGGAGTGCACCTGTGAAACCTGTGGGGCTCCGATCGAGGCTCAGGACTATGAAGCCCGCCAGGTTTTTGAGCTGCCTGCGCTACCGATCAAGGTCACCGAGCATCGCATTTGGCGCGGACGGTGCCGCTGTGCCAAGCCTCAGGTGGCGTCTCACCCAGCCTCCCTGAAATCGCCGGTGCAGTATGGCCCTCGGTTCAAGGCCCTCGCCGTCGGGTTGCACCAGCACCACATGATTCCGGTGGCCCGCACCTGCGAGCTGCTGGAGAGTCTCTGCGGCACTCGTCCCTCGGGAGCGAGCCTGATCAATTGGGTCGCCGAGGCGGCTTCGAAGCTCGAGCCGATCTGCGAAAAGATCGCAGCGGCCTTGCTCAACAGCCCGGTTCTCGGTGCCGACGAAAGTGGCCTGCGTGCCAAGGGAAGAGCCTGGCTGCACGTCTTGGTCAGCGCTCGGTTGACTTGGCTGGGAGTCCACCGAAAGCGTGGGCGCAGCGCCTTCGATGAGTTTGGACTCATCTCCGGATATCAAGGCGTCTTGGTGCACGATGGGTTTACCAGCTATCAGCACTACTCCTGCACGCACGCCCTGTGCAACGCCCACCACCTCCGTCAACTCAAGTTTGAACATGAGGTCAACGAGCAAGCTTGGGCTTTGGAGATGAGCCAACTCCTCCTCAGGATTCTCAGGGAAACTTACAGGCACCCCGACGGGCTCTCTGACCAAGCCCAACAGCAGTTCCGAGACGAATATGACCAGCTGCTGGAAACCGCTCGAAAGCTCAACCCAAGGGTGCCCCCAGACGGATGCCCAGGGAAGACGCCGCAAACCAGCACCGTCAACCTCATCACTCGACTCGACCAACACAAAGAAGAGGTTCTGCGGTTCATGAGCGACCCCAGAGTCCCTTTCACCAACAACGACTCAGAGCGTGAAGTCCGCATGCCCAAGGTCAAACTCAAGACCATCGGTACCTTCCGCTCCTTTCAGGGAGCCCAGCACTTTGCCGTCATTCGCGCCTGCTGCTCTTCCCTCAAAAAGCAGAACCAACCCATTCTCAACGCGCTCGAGAGCCTCTTCCTCGGCCAAGAACTCCCCCTCAAGTTCGCTCCCTGAGCCCCCCTGCTGAACAGTTACTTCTGACAAATACTGACGGATTCTGACAGAATAAGAATCATATCCGGAAAAATACGGAGGGCTGCCTTTGGCTCCGACTAGGGAAGTGGGGAGGCCGCTCTTCGGTTCCCTTCGGCGCTGA
>CBFIGY010000037.1:0-26493 GCA_965662235.1 uncultured bacterium | reverse complement strand
GTGATCCTACCCAACTGATCTTGCATTGTAAACTGAAAAAGTATCCTGCAGAGAGAGCATCTACCCATCACTACAGCTCAACTCCCCAATCTCCGCCCCAGAATAAACTCAAGTATCTGATTTTATTGAATTTCGGTTGACGATCTGAGCGAGTGACAGCATGCTGTACATGTAACGCCAAGCAAGGAGGGCTATGAGTACACTGAAGTCACTGAAATTTGTCCAATACACTCCAGCGAGCAGTCAAAGTGCTGTGCTGAGCCGTCGTAACCCACTTTGCCAAACCGGTACTCTTGGCATCAGCCTTCCTTGAGGCGTTTGAGGTAGGCCTCCCACTCGACGGGAAGGAGGTAGCTTTTCTGGGAGTTGCATTCCTTGCAGCAGGGAACCACGTTGGACTTAGTGGTAAAGCCCCCTCGGGCCAGGGGAACAATGTGGTCCATGGTCAGTTCCCGGGCGGGAAACTCCTGCTGGCAGTAGTAGCAGCGGTTGCTGGCCCGGCGGTTCTTCCACCACTGTGACTGTCGGAGGTCCCGAGCCTTGTGCTTCTCCCTCCGGATGTGGTCGGGATCAGCACTTTCAAACCACTCCGGACCCCAATCGGCATCGCCCATGGTCAGAAGCTCCGGAGGGTCCAGTTGGGACCGGTTTCTTCGAAGTCACGGGGGGTCCGGGTGATCCGACGCATCCCGGTTCCATCGATGAACATCGCATACAGCTTATAGACGCCGCTGGGGTTGGCCGAAAAGACGATCTGCTTGCCATCAGGAGACCAGGTGGGCTGCTCCGAGTTGTAGCTGTAGCGGGTCAAGGCGCGCTGTTCACCGGTGAAGGGGTCCATGAGGTAGATCTGGCTGTTGCCGCCCAGCACCTTTGAGAAGAGGAGCATGGTGCCATCGGGAGACCACGCAGGGTCGGAGTTGCTGGAGCCGCTGAAGGTCAGCTGAAAGGTGACCCCGGTGGCAAGCTCATAGTAGTAGATCTGTTCCCGGCCGGTCCGGTCGGAGACAAAGACCAGCCGCTCGTTGTCAGGAGCCAGAAAGGGCAGCGTCTCAATGGCCTTGTGACGCGTGAGGCGCTTGAGCTGCCGGCTCTGGAGGTTGAGCTGATAGAGGTCAACGTTCCGGTCCTGACTGAGCGTGAGGATGAGGTTCTGTTTATCGGAAAACCAAGTGCCTCCGCTGGTGACACCAATTCCGGAACCTGGACGCCCAACGAGGAGGGGCGTGGGCTGTTGATTGTCCAGCCGATCGAGCCAAATCGCTGTGCCCTGCCGTCCGAGGGTGGTGTAGATGATCTCTTGGCCATCTGGGGACCAGCGGGGAAAGAGGCTGATGTTCTGGTTACGGGAGACTCCGAAGAGCTTCTGTCCGTGGGTGTTGATCCGGGCAATGATCTTCCGACGTCCAGGTTGCTTGAGGCTGAAGGCAATGGTGCTGCCGAGAATCCCGGGGGTGCCGGTCAGCTGTTCCGTCATGCGGTTGACGAGGGCCATCAGTTCCTCTTCCTGAAACTGCTCATTTTCCAGCAGCAGGTCCTGAGGAAAGAGGGGGTTGCCGAGGGTGTCTGCCACCACCAGCCGGAGCACCCGTTGGTTGTTGGCATTCCGGGCGACCTTGAGCAGCACCTGCATGTCTGGCTGCGGGGTCCGGGTTCGGCAGGCGTTGTAGCGAGAGTCCTTGACCTGAAACACGCCGCTCCAGCAGAGGTTGCGGTCGATCAGGCGGCTCCAGCGTGGGGACTGCGGGTGGTTCGTGTAGCTTTCATCCGGCGCAAGGATGACGGAGTAGCGGGCGAACCCCAGTCCGCTGATGACGACCTCTTCGCTGGAGTACGTCTGAGCCGCTCCCCAAGAAGGTGGCAGGAGCAGGGCGATGAGCAGCAGCAGCTTACTCAATCCGGACCACCACGACGTAGGGTGGGTTTTTGGCCAACTCGGCGGGAAGAGGGTCAAGTTGAGCGTTGCGGATGGCCAGCTCAACCGCCAGGAGGAAGGCTTCCGAGGCATTTTGTTCTTTGATCTCATGCTTTAAGATCGTTCCGTTGGAGGAGATGCGCAGTTCGACTCGGACAAACGCTCCGCTTTGAGAGCCGGTCCGAGGCTTCAGTTGCTTCTGCAGGTGCACGTTGTATTCCCGTTCCGCGTTCCGGAGCTTCAAACGCTGCTGAATGCCCTGGAGAACGTCTCCCCCGTTGCCTTCGGGAGCCACCGGATCTGAGGAAACCTCTGGACCCGAGAGCAGCGGAGCTTCAGGAACCGGAGGCTGTGCCGGAGCCGAAGGCGCGTTTTCTTCAAACAGCGGGACCGGTGCTGTTTCAGTGGAAGACGTCGGAGCCGCGTCGTCCAGAGCCGGAGCCCGTGGAGTGGGGGCATTGAGGGACGGCAGGTCGGTGGTTGGAGTGAGCAACGCCGACGGCAGCGTCGGGGCATCAAGTGTGGGGACGCTGGGGGTGGGCGTTGGGGGCACCGGGGCTGAAGCAGCAGGAGCCGGAGGCGCCGTGGCTGGAGCAGCCGGGGGCGTGGAAGGAGGTGCTGGAGGCGCTGGAAGCCCGGACGACGCGGTGCCCACCTGATTGCTGGGCGGAAGCACAGGGGCGGCCTTGGGCAGCTTCAGGGGCGAATTGGACGGCTTTGGAGCCGTTGGCGGAGTAGGGGGGCCCTGAACCCGTCCTGTTGACGGAAGTGGGCTGGGACGCATGCCCGCGCCTCCCACCCGCGTGGAGGGCGGTGGGGCGCCTGGAGTCACGCCCGGAGACGACACCGGTGGGGCTACACCCGGAAGCGTAGGGAGGGCCAGCGGAGTGGTCAAAGACGGTTTGGCGGGCGCGGTTGGCGGAGGCGTCGGTGGAGAGGCCTCTGAGGCGGCAGGCGCGGGTTCCGGCTTCGGAGGTGCTTTTTCCTGAAGCTTCGGAGGTGCGGGTTCCGGTTTCGGAGGAACGACCTCTTTCGGAGGCGCTGGAGTCGCCGCAGGCTTGGGGGTGGGTTTCGGTTTGGGGGCCGGTTTCGGCTTGGGGGGCGCTGCCGGTGGGGGCTTCACCGCAGGAGTCGCCTGAGGCGCCAGGGCATACTTCACCCCCACGCTGGCCCGGAGGGGCTCCACCGGTTCCGGAGTCCACTGGCTGACCGCCAACGCCAACGCAATCAGGCTCGCATGGACCAGCACGGAGACACCAAAAAACAGTGAGGACGATTCGGGGGAGGGGGAGGTTGCGGTGAGCATCAATTGAATTCAATCCCAGCAGAAAAAAAGGGGGCCCAAACCGATTGAACCCTGATGAGAGGCGGAATTCCCGAGGTCCAGGCTTGACATGTAACAGTAAGGCGGATAGCTATATCAGCAGAAACTCTGTCAATCCAACTCGGTGATTTCAGTGCCGAGCGGAGTTTCATCGACTCCGCGGAGTGCGGATTCGTTGGTTATCCAGGGAAGGATTCCAGCAACGCTGCCTTTCTCAAACTTCATGACACCTTTAAGGAAAACTCGAACATGACCAAAGCAGAACTGATTGATGCCATGGCTGCTAATGCAAACTTGACGAAGGCGGACGCGGAGCGGGCCCTGAAAGCGTTTCAAGATGCCGTCGAAGGCGCCATGAGCAACGGCGACTCGGTCACCTTGGTGGGCTTTGGCACCTTCTCTGTCTCAGAGCGTCCTGCCCGAACGGGTCGGAATCCGCAGACCAAGCAACCCATGGAGATCCCGGCCTCGAAGGTGGTTAAGTTCAAGGTGGGCTCCAAGCTGAAGCAAGCGGTCAACTGAGCCTCGGCTGACGCCTCTTCTTAAAGCTCAGGCTCCGCTTCCGTGAGGGCCTGAGCGGTTCCCGACTCCTCTCCTCCTCCTGCCAGACTACTTCCTCCGCACCCCAGCAACGCCGCGTCCAAAGGGGGCTCGGTGCCCAGCTTGTAGTGCTCCTCATGCACCTCCGAAGGCGGGTCGCAGGGGCTTGCGCGCCGTCCGGATTCATGCACCTTGATGGTCACGACGCCAGGAGGTTGCGAGAACTGCTCTGTGGGCAGGTTGGAGATGGCGGACTTCATGAAATCAATCCAGATGGGTGCTGCAGCTCGGGCGCCTGTTTCGTTGGGGCCCATCGGACGGGGCTGATCGTAGCCGACGTACACGCCGGTCAGCAGCTGCGGAATGTAACCGATGTACCAAGCGTCCACGTAGTCGTTGGTGGTGCCGGTCTTGCCCGCAGAAGGACGTCCAATCGCCTTGACGCGTCGTCCGGTGCCATGCTCAACCACGTCCTGCATGATGTCGGTGACGAGAAAGGCTGTCTCGGCAGAGATGACCGGCTGCTCCTGAACCTCCGCCTGCTCAAGAACCTCGCCGCCCTGGTCCTTGACTTCAAGGATGTAGATGGGCTCCTTCTTGAGGCCTCGATCGGCAAAGATCATGTAGGCGTTCGTCATCTCCTGAAGCGTCATGGAGAAGGTGCCCAGGCCAATGGTCAGGTTCGGGCGCATGGTGGAGGTGATGCCAAAGCGCCGGGCATAGTCAATGATCGTTTGCGGTCCGAGGTCTTCCACCAGTCCCACGGTGGGAAGGTTGAGGCTTTTGACAAGAGCCGTCCGCAGGGACACGTTGCCGAGCAGCTTGTTGCCGTAGTTCCGGGGCATCCACACCTCTTCGTCTCCGACGGTGAGGCTTCCGGTTTTGTAGGCGCGGGGGCTGTCCACTAGGGTGCTGGAGGGGGTGTAGCCGGCATCCAGGGCTGCGGCATAGACGAGTGGTTTGAAAGACGAACCGGGTTGCCGTCGGGCCTGAATCGCCCGGTTGAACTCGCTGTTCTCAAAACGGTACCCGCCGATCATGGCCGTCACGTGTCCGCTTTTGGGCTGCATGGCCAGGAGGGCCCCGTTGACGGAGGGCTTCTGGTAAAGGTCCGCCCGGAAGTACTGGGCCGACGCATCGTAGTCGGTCAGGCGGACTGAAACCACGTCTCCCACAGAGACCGCGTCCTTGAGGTTCCGGAAAGGCAGAGGGTAGTCCTCCCCTTCACGAGCCTTGCGCCAGGTCCGGACGCTTTCCCAGGGCAACTCGGCCTGCTGCCCCTGCCCCAGGTTGAGCATGGCCCGCTTGTCTCCGACCTCCATGACAACCGCTTGCACGATGCTGTTGAGGAGGATGCGGTTGTCCTGCAGCAGCTCCTCAATCGCAGGCTCAGAGAACGTTCCGGTGGCATTGTCCTTTGGCGCCTGCGCCTGTGCTCCCTGATAGCCCTGGCGCTTGGTCAATTCCAGGAGCCCGTTCTGCATGGCCTCATGTGCGGCAATCTGCTGATCCAGGTCCATCGCCAGCGTCACCTTCAGTCCCCCCTGATAAAGCTTCTCCAGCCCATACTTCTGCAACAGGTAACGCCGAACGTGTTCCACGTAGTAGGCCGTGGCTTCAGAAGTTGGATCATCGGCCCGCATCAGCTTCACCGGCTCCCGCAGGGCCTGGGTCAGCTCGGGTGTGCTGATGAAGCCCTCCTCGTGCATGCGACGCAAGACGAGGTTGCGGCGCGACAGAGCCAGGTCCGGGTTGACGTGCGGGGCGTAGCGGGAGGGGGCCGGAAGCATGCCGACGAGCAAGGCGCTCTCGGCAAGAGACAGGTCATGGGCGTGTTTTCCGAAGTAGCCCTGAGACGCGGCTTCCACACCTTCGGCATTGCCCAAAAAGTACTTGTTCAGGTACAGCTCCAGGATCTGGGTCTTGCTGTACTCGAGCTCCATCCGGAAGGACAGGAGCATCTCCCGGAGCTTGCGGTCGATGTTCTTCTGCTGATTGAGGAGGAACATCCGGGCCGTCTGCTGAGTGAGCGTGCTGGCGCCTTGCACAATGCGCCCTGCCTGCAGGTTGGCGCCCAGTGCTAGCAGGATCCGGAAGGGGTCAATGCCGAAGTGAGAGAAGTAACGGGTGTCCTCGCTGGCCAGCAGGGCCTGAATGAGGTGGGGCGGAAATTCTTCGTAACCGACGGGGATGCGGCGTTGAATGAAGAACTCCTCGACCTGGTTGCCGTCATGGTCGTAGAGAACAGTGGGGAGCAGGTCGTTGCGCTTGTGGAGCTCCTCAGCAAGGTTGTGCGGGAGGTCCTTGCTGAGCTCATAGAGGTGGTACCCAATTCCTCCAGCGACGATGAGTCCCAGCAGGAAGCCTGTCCAGAACAGCCATTTGATGGTACGGAGGATCACTCTCATGAAGCAGATGGGGCCGAGGTCACAGAGGTGGAGTCAGGAGGAGGAACCGGTTGGCGTCGTTCCCAGGCGTGCTGCAGCAGGGACTCCAGCGCCTCACGGTGTTCTGGAGCAAAGCGTTCCAGAGGGTGTTCGGCAAGGAAGCGGTCCCAGTCGTCCCACGGTTCTGTTTGGAGCGACAGCAGGGCCCGTTTCAGGGGCGCAGCCTCTGCGCCCGGCAGCTCCCCCAGCGTGGTTTTCCGGGGGGTGCTTTCGGAAGCTCCTTGAAAAACATCCGCGGACGTATAGAATAACGAAACCCTTTCACACTGGCATCCCGGACCATGTGGGAGGTCCGGAGGGGTCTTGCTCTGAAAGGCCTCCCCGTGTCGAGAGCCGTCACTCTCTAGGCACTCCAGTGGCGTCTCTGCCGCCAGCAAGGCCCGGATTTCCACGGCCTCCAAGGCGGTCACCACGGGAGTCGGTTGGGGGCGTCGATTGAAGATGTAGCGCCGCTGACGGTAGAGCCAGTAAATCAGGGCAACCGCGACGATGGCAATGAGGAGTTTGAGCATCAGGCAAGGAGCGTGAATCTTGTTGAAGCAGCTACAGGCTAGAAAAATCTTGTTGAATTTACAAGCAATCCTCAGAAAGCTCCAGCCTTCTCTCAGGCGGGTGGGGCGATCTTGGGTTTGGGGAAGCCTCCTCCTCGTGGGAGTCAGTGCTCCCACGCTTCAGGCACAAGACTCGATGCCGTCTATTTCGCAGTGCAAGGATTTGGCAAACGGAGAGACCTTGGAGGAGCTGACGGCCTTTCGCAAGTGCCTGAAGGACTATGAACGTTCCGCAAAACGAGCCCGGGAGCAGGTGCTCATTCAACGACGTTACGATGGATCGGTGCGGGTGATTGAAAACTCCAGTCCTCCACCACCGCCTCCGGGAGGCAGCGCCCCTGCTGCGTCGGCGAACCCGGGCGCCTCGGCGACCGGACGCTGAAGCGAGGGTATGGACCGATCCTGGCGATTCATCGCGGAGGAACTGGCGTTTGGCCCGTTTCTCTTTCTGGCCGCCGTCGCGCTGATCCTGTTCCTGATGCTGCTCCAGCGTCCTTCGCAGGCAAGGCAACTCCGGTGGCTGTGGGGGCTCTGGGCGGTGCTGCTGATCGGCAGCAGTCACGTGTTCTACCAAGCCTTTGCGTACCCGCTGAAGCTCCTGACTCCCGATAGCGTCAAGGTGGAAGCGGATGCCATTGTGGTGGCTTCTGCAGGAGTGCATGAATCCGGAGCCCCCACCCCAGGGTCCACGCTCCGGGCGTATGCCGCAGGTCGGCTCTACCTGGAAGGGTGGGCGCCCAAGGTGATCATTGCCGGAGGCGTCACGGAGCCCTACCAGCCTCCTGTGGAAACCAAGGGCATGCACATCATCCTCAAGGGCATGGGGGTTCCTGAAGAGGCCATCATCATTGAAGACCGGTCGGTGGACTCCTACCAGAATGGGATTGAAACCGTCCGCATTCTACGCGAACATGAGGCCCAGCGGATTTTGCTGGTCTCCCACGACTACCACCTCTATCGCCTCAGCGCGGTCTTCCAGAAACTGGGAGTCACCACCTATCCTTATGCCGCCAATCTCGGCTACCCCCGTCGACCAGATCCTTGGTGGACGTTCTTCGATTGGGAAAACTACGCTCGCTTACGCACCGTTGCGCACGAATACCTCGGCCTCATCGGCTACCGCCTCTTCGGGCGCATCTGAAACTCACTAACCTCCTAACCTCGCATCCTCCTCCATGCCCAAGCGCACTGACATCAGTTCCATTCTGCTCATCGGCTCCGGACCAATTGTGATTGGTCAGGCGTGTGAATTTGACTACAGCGGAACCCAAGCCTGCAAGGCTCTCAAGGAGGAAGGGTACCGGGTTGTGCTGGTGAACAGCAACCCGGCGACAATCATGACGGATCCGGGACTGGTGGATGCCACCTACATTGAACCGATCACGGTGGGCGCCCTCCGGTCCATCATTGAAAAGGAACGTCCAGACGCCGTTCTCCCCACAATGGGCGGGCAGACCGCGCTCAATGCCGCCATTTCGTTGCATGAGGCCGGGGTGCTGGACGAGTTTGGGGTGGAGCTGATCGGGGCCAGCATTGAGGCCATCAACAAGGCCGAAAACCGCGAGCTCTTCCGGGCCGCCATGGAGAAGATTGGCATTGCGATGCCCGCCAGTCGCATCATCCACGCGGTGACAGAGGCGCTGGAAATGGCTGAGGAAACCGACTTTCCCCTCATCATCCGTCCCTCCTTCACCTTGGGAGGCTCCGGAGGCGGGATTGCCTACGACAAGGCTCAGCTCAAAAGCATTGTGGAAGCCGGCCTGGCCGCGTCTCCGACGCAGGAGGTGCTGGTGGAACAGTCGATTCTGGGGTGGAAGGAGTATGAGCTGGAGGTGATGCGGGACCGCAAGGACAACGTGGTGATCGTCTGCTCCATTGAAAACCTGGACCCCATGGGCGTCCACACCGGAGACAGCATCACGGTGGCCCCGTCGCAAACCCTGACGGACCGGGAGTATCAGCACCTCCGGGACCTCTCTTTGGCGGTGATGCGTGAGATTGGCGTTGATACCGGCGGGTCGAATGTCCAGTTTGCCGTCAATCCGGCAGATGGGCAGGTGATGATCATTGAAATGAACCCGCGTGTGTCCCGCAGCTCCGCCCTTGCGTCAAAGGCCACAGGCTTCCCGATTGCCAAGATTGCAGCCAAGCTGGCGGTGGGGTACACCCTGGATGAGATCCCGAACGACATCACCCGCAAGACTCCGGCGTGCTTTGAGCCCTCCATTGACTACATTGTGACCAAGATCCCCCGGTTCACGTTCGAGAAGTTCCCGCTGACGCAGGACCTGCTTGGCACCCAGATGCAGTCGGTCGGAGAGGTGATGGCGATCGGGCGCACCTTCCGGGAGTCCTTTCAGAAGGCTCTACGCTCACTGGAAGTCGGTAGCTCCGGACTGGACGAGCCCAAGCTGGAGGCCGACGGAGACCTCGAAGACTTCTTCCGGAAGAAGCTTCGGCAGCCCAGCAGCCAGCGCCTGTGGTACGTGGCAGAGGCCATGCGACACGGATGGAGCAATGAACGCCTGTTTGAGCTGACCTTCATTGACCCCTGGTTCCTGGCTCAGCTGCGGGCTCTGATTGACGAGGAACAGCAGATTGCGGCGCAGCCTTGGAGCGACGTCAACCCCGTCATGCTGCGGAGCTGGAAGCAAGCGGGTTTTTCGGACCAGCGCCTCAGCCGCCTCCTGGGAGTGACGGAGCGGGAAATCACCGGACACCGCCGCCAGTGGGGCGTGCTTCCGGTCTTCAAACTCGTGGATACCTGCGCCGCGGAGTTCCCGTCTGAAACACCCTATTTCTATTCAACGTATGAGGAAGAGAATGAGTCACTGCCCACGGATGCGCCGAAGGTGATGATCCTGGGCAGTGGTCCGAACCGCATTGGACAGGGCATTGAGTTTGACTACTGCTGCGTTCATGCCGCGTTTGCCGCCCGTGATTTGGGGTATGAAGCGATCATGGTCAACTGCAACCCTGAGACGGTGAGCACGGACTACGACACCTCGGACCGCCTCTACTTTGAGCCGATCACCTTTGAGGACGTCATGCACATCATTGAGCTGGAACGTCCGTTGGGAGTGATTGTGCAGCTGGGAGGGCAGACCCCATTGAAGCTGGCCAAGCCCCTGCATGAGGCGGGAGTTCGGCTGCTGGGGACGCCTTTTGACAGCATCGACCGTGCAGAGGATCGGGAGCGTTTTGCTGAGCTCCTGGGCAAGCTGGGACTGAAGCAGCCCCAAAACGGCATGGCGCGCTCGCTGGAAGAGGCCCGGGAGATTGGCCGAACCATTGGCTATCCCATCCTCGTCCGACCCTCTTACGTTCTGGGAGGTCGCGCGATGATGATTGTGCAGTCGGAATCGCAGCTCCAGGAGTTCTTTGAAGAGGCTGCTCGGGTTTCACCAGAGCATCCGGTGCTGATTGACGACTTCCTAGAAGACGCCGTGGAAGTGGACGTGGATGTGCTGGCGGATGGGCAGAACGCTGAGATTGGAGGCGTCATGGAGCACATTGAGCGCGCCGGCATTCACTCCGGAGACAGCGCCTGTTCCCTGCCACCTCATGGACTGAGTGACGCCGTGGTGGCGGAAATTGAGACGCAGGCCAAGGCTCTGGCGCTGGAACTGAAGGTCAAGGGGCTGATGAACGTCCAGTTTGCAGTCAAGGATGACACGGTGTACGTCATTGAGGTGAACCCGCGGGCGTCTCGGACGGTGCCGTTTGTCAGCAAGTCGGTGGGGAAGCCCTTGGCCAAGTATGCGACTCAGTTGATGCTGGGCGCGACCATGGACAGCCTGGGGTATGAGTACCAGAAGCCGGAACTGTTTTCCGTGAAGGAAACCGTCTTCCCATTTGCTCGGTTTGCCGGTTCTGACACTGAGCTGGGTCCGGAAATGAAGTCCACTGGCGAGGTGATGGGACGCGGAGAGACGTTTGAGGAAGCGTTTGTCAAGGCTCAGGTAGCGGTTTACAACCCGAAGCTTTTGGAAAAGCACTACGCGTTCATTGGGGTGACGGATGCCGACAAGCCCAAAATGGTGCCGGTTGCAGAGGCACTGGTGGAGGCGGGCTATCAGATTCTGGCCACGGACGGAACCGCGCAGGTGCTGGAAGCCGCAGGGGTGCCGGTTGCTCGGACGAACCTAGATCCAGAATCCGCAGAAAGCGTCCACGCCCGGATTCATGCAGGAGAGGTGGGGATCATCATCAACACGACGGCTCCACGCAAGCGGGCGGTGGACCCAAGTCACATCCGACGGGTGGCGTTGCTGTACAACCTGCCTTACTACACCACTGCGGAAGGCGCCCTGCAGTACGCGCGCTCCCTGGCGCAGTACGGGCGCTACGAGAGCTTCCACTACTACCCGCTCAAGGTCAACGCCTAGGCACCCGGAGCCGCTGCTCAGGCGGCACGCAGCTGTCGACCGTGCTGAACGCGGGACAGCTGCCGAACCAGCCTCCGGAGGCTGTTGAGGTTGTGGGCGGAGGCAAAGATGTCAATGAAGGGCAACGCCGCTTGCATCCCCCGGGTTGAGGGCTGATACTCCGGATTCCCCATCAGCGGGTTCAGCCAGATCACGCTCCGGGAGCGCTGCTTGATCACCCGCATGCTGTCTTCCAGCAACTCCACTTCGCCAGTGTCCCAGCCGTCGCTGACAATGAGGACAATCGTCCCCGGGTCCAGCAACGCCAGCCCATGCTGCTCCACAAACTCCGTCAACGACCCGCCAATCTTGGTTCCTCCGGACCAGTCTGGAACCGTGTCTTCCAGCTCCTGAAGGGCCTCCTCGAGTTCCTCCGCCTGCAGCGTCTCGGTGACGCGGTGCAGGGAGGTGCTGAAGACAAAGGTCTCAATGCGCTTGTAAACGCTCTGGAAGGCGTAGATGAATTGAATGAGAAAGCGGCTGTAGAGGTCCATCGATTTGCTGACGTCACAGAGGAGGACGAGCTTGAGCTTCTGCCGTCGCCGCTGCCGGTGGGCCAAGTCGAGGATGTCGCCTCCGCGGCGCAGGGACCCTCGCATGGTCCGGCGTAAGTCAAGGGGCCCCCGTCGGTTGGACTGCATGGTCCGGCGGCTGAACTTGACCGCAAGGGACTTCCCAATCTCATTGATCAACCGCGCCACCTCTTCCAAGTCCTCTCCGGCAAAGCCACTGAAGTCCCGCTCCGTGGTGACCTCAAAGGGGCTGTATCCAGCGGCTTCCTGCTCATCTGAGGCTTCATCCTGATGGTTGAGCCAGTCGTTGATGCTGATGTAACGCTGCTTCCGGGGCCGTTCGTCAATGACGTTCTTGGGCACCTCCGTTTCCTTCTCATCGCGGTAGTTGAGCTGTTCCGCGCGGTCCCAGACGTACCAGAAGTTCCGGTAGTGCTCATCAAAGATTTCCTGCTCCCGGCGGCTCTTGGCCAGGGTGGTCCGGAGGGTCCAGTAAAAGTCTTCCTCGTCTGTGAGGTCAATGGCGTCTAGGGCGCGGAGGGCATCCATCTGGTCTCCAGGGCCGGGGCCGGCTCCATGCTTGCGGAGCCAGCGGCAGAAGCCGACGACGTTGGCACTGAATTCCCGACGGAGGGCAAGGTCTTCAAAGAGGTACGACATGGTAGGCTTCCGGAGGCGTCAGTCTTCGACGGTGGGGATTTCCTTGGCGTGAACGCCGACGCGTTCCAGGAAGCTCGCCAGCGACTCCTTCACCTGCCGGACGTCGTTGCGGTCCTTGAAGACGAGGCCCAGGGTCTCTTCGACAATTTCCGGATCCAGGTGGTTCTGATGCAGCGCGGCCAGGGCTTTGGCCCAGTCCAGGGTTTCGGCAACGCCCGGAGTCTTCTCCAGCTTCTGCTCCCGCATCAGCTCCATGAACTGGCAGAGCTGAGAGGCCAGGTTGCCATCCACTTCAGGCACCTTGTTCTTCACAATGGCAAGTTCCTTGTCATACTCCGGATAGTCGATCCAGAGGTAGAAGCAGCGGCGCCGGACGGCGTCTGAGAGCTCTCGGGTCCGGTTGCCGGTAAGGATGACGTAGGGGGGCGCCTCGGCCTTGATGCTGCCAATTTCCGGAATGGTGATCTGCCACTCGGAAAGGATTTCCAGAAGGAAGGCCTCAAATTCCTCATCAGCCCGGTCCAGTTCGTCAATGAGCAGCACCGGAGGCTTGGGATGCGTGAGTGCTTGCAGCAGCGGACGCTTGAGGAGGAACTCTTCGCCAAAGATGGTGGCTTCACGTTCTTCAAGCGTCTTGGTGCTGTTTTCATCCATCTTCAGGTGCAGCAACTGCCGCTGGTAGTTCCACTCATAGAGCGCCATGTTGGCATCGAGGCCTTCGTAGCACTGCAGGCGGATGAGGTCCGTGTCCAGCGCCCGGGCCATGACCTTGGCAATCTCGGTTTTTCCAACCCCGGCAGGTCCCTCAATGAGCAGAGGCTTGTGCAGGGTCATGGCCAGGTAGACGGACATGACGATGCTGCGGTCGGCAATGTAGTCCTGCTCTTCAAGCAGAGACTGGACGCGGTCGAGTTGCGGATTGGCGATCATGAAGACGGCTCAGAAGGGGCGTTACGGAGGCACTCATCCAGGGCATTCCAGGCAAGGGAGGCGCACTTGACGCGGCTCTTGTGCTGGCGAATCTGCATGAGAGGCGGTAAGAAATCAGGCGCAGGGTCCGGGAGGGTCCCGGTGTCCATCGCGGTGTGGAAAGCGGCACTGAGCGCAGCAGCATCAGCCAAGCGGCACCCCTGCAGCGCCTCTCCCATCAGCGAAGCCGACGCGACACAGACCGAGCACCCTCGGGCCTGGGTCCGGGCTTCTGTGATCTGGTCCCCTTCTAGGGAAAGGGTCAGCTCCAGTTCGTCTCCGCAGAGAGGATTGTTGACTGAAGCCTGAAGGTCGGCAGGGTCAACCTTTCCAGTAAAGCGGGGGCGCTTCATGTGCTCCATGAGCACATCACGGTACAGGGAGTCACTCATGCAAAAACCTTTCGGACCGCTTCGAGCGCGTCGATGGCCCTGTTGACTTCATCAAGGGTGTTGTAGATGCCAAAGCTCATCCGGACCGTAGCTGGAACGCCTAGGCGTTGGTGAAGCACCTGGGCGCAGTGGTGTCCAGCCCGGACGGCGATTCCAGACTCATCAAGGATCTGAGCAATGTCATGGGGGTGGATGCCGTCGAGGGTGAAGGAGACCAGCCCGGACCGCTTTTGTGGATCCGGAGGCCCGACCACGTGTACGTCCGGCTCCTCCAGCAGGCGCCCGAGTGCCAGGTCGGTCAACTCCCGTTCATGGGCCTGAATGGCGGAGACGCCCTGAGCCTCGACCCAGTCGATGGCCGCCTGCAGTCCTGCTGCTTCAGCAATCGGGGGGGTGCCGGCTTCAAACTTGGCCGGTCCCTCTGCCCAAGTGGAGGTGTCTCGTCCGACTCGGGAGATCATGCCACCGCCGCCTTGCCAGGGCTGCATCTCGGCGAACCGCTCTGGTTTGACGTACAGGACGCCAATGCCGGTGGGACCATAGAGTTTGTGTCCGGAGAAGGCGAGGAAGTCGCAGTCTAGGGCGGTGACATCCAGCGGAAAGCGTCCCACGGCCTGGGCGGCATCAACCAAAACAGGAACTCCGTGCTGGTGGGCGAGTGCGATGATTTCCGGCAGCGGATTGATGGTTCCGAGCACGTTGGAGATGGCGGTCAGCGTCAGCAGCTGGGGGCCCGACTGGAGCTGGGCTTCCAGGGCCTCCAAGGAGAGTTCTCCGGTGTCACTGATTTCAGCATACTCAAGGGTGGCTCCGGTTTTCTCGGCCACGAGCTGCCACGGAACCTGGTTCGAGTGGTGCTCCATCTCCGTCAGGAGGATCCGGTCACCCGGTTGCAGACGAGGACGGGCCCAAGCCTGAGCGACAAGGTTGATGGACTCGGTGGTGCCACGGGTGAAGAGGATCTGCTCCGCCTGCGGTGCCTTAAGGAAACGAGCCACTGCCGTCCGGGCCTGCTCATACGCATCTGAAGATTCTTCAGAAAGCAGGTACACGCCCCGGTGGATGTTGGCGTTCCGTTGAGTGAGGAAGTCGGTCAGGGTGTCAATGACCACCTGAGGCTTCTGGGTCGTGGACGCGTTGTCCAGGTACACCAGCGGATGCCCATGGATGGGACGTTGGAGAATGGGGAACTGCGCCCGGAGGTCGGAGGTCGCAAGGGTCACGTCACCCCCCTCAGATGCCGCACTGCTTGAGCTCCATCAACGGCGTCCCGGAGCCCCCGCGGCGGAGCTTGACGATCTCGCTGATGATGCTCAGGGCAATCTCTTCTGGGCTGGTGCCTCCGAGGTCCAAGCCACAGGGCGCATGCACGCGCTTCAGTTGCTGATCCGTGACGCCTTCGTCCCGGAGGTACTCAAAGACCAATCGCGAACGCTTGGTGCTGGCCACCAGGCCGATGTAGCGGCCATTTCCCTCCAGCGCCTTCTTGATGGAGTGCTGGTCTCCCTTGTGCTGGGTCACCACGACCACGTACGTGTTCGGGCCCACTTCCATCTGTTGAAAGTCCGGATCGGAGGTGATCAGCTTTTCTGCATGAGGGAAGTGCTGACGGGTGGCGCCCGGGTCGTTGACGGTGACTCGAAAGTGCAGGGCGTGCCCCAGCTCTCCGAGCATCTCAGCAATCCGTCCATGCCCGACAATCATCAGCTCCGGACGGGGCAGGAAGGGTTCCACATAGACTTCCATGGTGCCTCCGCAGGGCATGCCCACGCCCAGCACCTCGTCGTCAAGGTCCAGAGGAACAATGCGGGTTTCGCCATCCTTGAGCGCATCCAAGGCCGCTTCACGGACGGCGCTTTCCGCACAACCGCCCCCCACCCAGCCAAAGAGGGTCTCGCCCTGGGCGTCAACAATCGACTTTGAACCTGGCTTGGCAGAAACGGACCCGGTGATCTTGATGACCGTGGCCGTAGCAAAGGGAACTTCTGCGTGAGTCAGCTCATTGATCTTCTCAAAGTATTCAGCGGACATAAGGGTTCCAGGTGTTTGATAGAGGAAGGGCGGGGGTTGCGTTGTGGTGTGTGGTGTGCGTTAGGCTGTCTGCAGGTACCGTTCGTAATCCTCCGGAGTGTCAATGTCCCGAAGCGTGTGGTCATTGAGCATGGGCACCAGACGCACGCAGTCGCGGTGCATCTTGATCAGCCCCCGGCATCCTTCCATCTTTTCATGGGAGAGGATTTCGTCCCGAAAGGAGGCGGAAAAGAGCACTGGATTGCCCGGCTGCTGTTCATAGACGGGACGGACAATCACCTTGGGTTCCGAGCTTTGGAACTGTTGGAAACTCCGGATCAATTCAGTGTAGTCTGAGGCCTCAATAAAGGGCAAATCGGAAAGGCAGATCATGTAGCCTTCCGTCTCCGGAGCCGCAGCCTGAACCCCAGCCCGGATGGTCGTGGTCATGCCCTGAACGTATTCCGGATTGTGCACCGTGCGCAGCGGTAGCTCTGCCAACGCCTGCTCTACCGCTGCACGTTCGTGACCGGTGACCACAAGCACTTCGTCAGCGGCGGAGTGCAGCAGCTGGTCGGCAATGTGGGCAATGAAGGGGCGGCCCCGGAAGGGCAGGAGGAGCTTGTTGGGCTCCCCCATGCGTCGGGACTCACCAGCAGCCAGGAGAATGGCTGTGATCATGGATTACTTCTTTCCCGTAAACATGCTCATGATGGCCGAGCCGACCAGCTGGAGGCCATTAACGGGCTCAGGCTCGTTGTCTGAATTGAGCTGAGACTGAACGACTCGGACCTGGGTTTCCAGACGCTTCACCGTGGCTTCGAGGGTCGCGATGCGGGCTTCCAGGGCGCTGGTGTCAACTCCGGTGGAAGCGGACGCGGTTGCCGTTGCTGCTGCCGCCGGAGCCGCAGGGGTGGATGCTGCGGCCGGCTCAGCTGCTGGAGCGGCCGGGGCTGGGGTCGAAGGAGCAGCGGCGGGCTCTTCAGTGGCGCCTCCGGATTCGGCCATCTTGCTGAAGCTCTTGGCAAACTGGTCGAAGATCTTGTCGTTCACCGCCACAATCATCCGGGAGCCAAACTGGGCGAGCTTTCCGGTGATGGAGAGCTTCATGCTGCTGCTGACCTCGGTGCCGTCGCCTTTGGGGGAAAGCCGGACGGTCATCGTCATGTTGGCACTTCCCTTACCGCCGGTGTCAGCGCCTGCGCCCTTCAGGACCATTTCCTTGTTTTCCGGGTCAAGCTTTTCAAACTGAGCGTCTCCATTGAACTTGCTGGTCACCGGTCCAATCTTAACGCTGATCTTGCCCTTAAAATTATGGTCGTCGAGGATTTCCGTCAGCTGGGCGCCCGGAACACAAACGACCACACGAGACGGGTCACTCAGAAGCCCCCAAACGTCCTCAACAGGGGCATTGACTTCAAAAACCTTATCGGCAACAACTTCCATTATTGACTCCTCATGCAGGGGTGACAAACGTGACAAACTTTCAGAACTTTCCTCAGCGTATCACAATTTTGAAAGGGATGCTTTCCGGATAATCTCACAAAATGCCGGAATTGTAGATTTTAAGCGTTGGCCAGAACCGCCTCTGGATTTTCCAGAAAGCGGGTGCGGCATCCGGCGCAGCAGAAGTAATACGCCTGTCCTTGGTGCTCCGCCTGATGCTTGGCTGACGCAACGGTCACGCTCATGCCACAGATGGGGTCGGTTGCGGTTTCCTGTTCTAGGACCGCTAGGGCTTCCGGGTTGGAAAACGCAGGCGGCTGCGTCCGGAAGACCTGAATGATTTCGGCCAGCACGCTGACGGCAATCTCAGCTGGCGAGTGGGCGGAAATGTCGAGGCCTGCAGGGGTCCGGAGCTGAGCTAGACGCTCTGGGGCAATGCCCTGACGCTGAAGGTATTCCTGAAGGGCTCCGGCTTTCTTGCGACTGCCAATGAAGGCCACATAGGGGGACGTCGTGCGCAGCGCTTGTTCCAGCGCCGTCTCGTCATCCTCTCCCTGCGTGGCCACCACCAGGTAGCTGTTGGCGTTGAGCCCCAGTTGCTCGAGCTGCAGGGTTCCGCAGCAGGAGGTGGGGATCTCCTCGGGGACGCTGTAGCCAATTTCTTGGGCTAGGCGCTTCAGGTGTTCTCCGACCGGAGAGCTTCCGAGCACCACCACCTGCGGTTCCGGAAGGACGGGCTCAATGTAAACGTCGAGGGCGCCGCCGCTGTGGCAGGTCATTTGGTACTGCGTGACGCCTTCTAGGGGCTGAGCCGTGCCCGAAGGATTGACGGCGATCATGCGGGGCTTTCCGTCCCGGAGGGCCATGAGGGCTTCCTTGACCACCAACGGGTGCGTGCAGCCGCCTCCAATCCAGCCGTGCAGGGAGCCATCTTGGTGGATGATCGCCTTGTCTCCGGGCTTTCCCGAGATGGGCTTGCCATGCCGCACCACAATGGCGTGGGCAAAGGGCTCGCGCCGCTCCCGCAGCTCCTGAGCATGCTTTAAGAATTGATCAATCATAACAGGTTCTCCAAGTCGAGAAGGCTTTCCAGGTTGTGAGCAGCAACAAAGGCATCGACCCAGGGCAGCGCCGCCTGCATGCCTGCGGTGGCGGGCTCGTAGCGCTCCATGCCGAGCATGGGGTTCAGCCAGATGGTCTTGAGGACCCGTCCGTGAAAACGGCGCATCTGCTGGCCCAGCAGCTCCGGGTCTCCGGTGTCGTATCCGTCACTGAGGATGAGGACGATGGTGTTACGAGACAGCAGGGGGCGGGCGTGGACCTCATGGAAGTGGTGCAGGCACTCTCCGATGCGAGTGCCGCTGGACCAGGCCTCTTCCCGTTCCGAGAGCTTGCGGAGCGATTCCGGAAACTGCCGGGTCCGCAGCTTCTCCGAGATAGCCGTGAGGCGGGTGCTGAAGAGGAAGGCGTCCATGCGCCGGAAGTTCTGCTGAAGCGCGTGCAGGAACCGGAGGAAGAACAGGCTGTACTGGTCCATGGAGCCGCTGATGTCCAGCAGAGCCACGAGTCCGGGCTTGCGGAGCTTCCGGGTCCGGTAGCTCAGGTGCAGGGGCTCGCCCCCGTGCTGCAGGTTCTGCCGGATGGTGCGGCGGAGGTGGAGCTTCCCCTCTCGTGTCGAGGGCTTGAGGCGCCGTGAGAGGCGGGCGCTGAGTTGCTCCGAGAGGCGTTGGGTGAGCCGTTCCAGCTCCTCCAGATGAGCCAGAGGCACCTTGGAAAAGTCCGTCTTGCGGAGGGCCTCTTGGAGGCTGGCTCCGGAAACCTCCTGATCTTCTCGGACCGAATCCTCCCGTTCGGCGCCGGTGTTCATGAAGGTCAGCAGCGACCGACTTTCCCGGGTGACCACGCCCAGCGGGTTGACCTTCTTGCGACGGTTGGAACGCTGATAGGGAAGGGGCTCAGTGGACCAGTACGCTTCAAAGAGGGCGTCAAAAGCCTCCACGTCCTGCTGAGAGGTGCAGAGCAGCGCCCGCAGACTTTCCCGGAGGTACGGTTTGTGGTGGATGGGACCGATCCGGACCGCTTCCAACGCCGCGTGCGCCTCCTGAACGCCCACCCGGAAGCCACTCTCCCGGGCCAGGCGACAGAAGCCCAGGAGCGCGTCTGGAAGGGTCTCCTGCTGCCAGAAGACAGGGGCCGACATTAGGCTGCTTCCTGGAGGAAGGTCTCCAGTCCCAGGTTCCGGACGGCGTCCATGTCTTCAGTGGACTTGAGGATGCAGCCCAGGGTGCGCTCAAAGGTAGCAACGTCGAGCTGCTCCTTCTGAAGCACCAGGAGCGCTTGCGCCCAGTCAAGGGTTTCTGCGACTCCAGGGGCCTTGCTCAGGCGCAGCTCCCGGAGGGCTTGGATGCAGCGGACCGTCTGCTGTGCCAGCTGATCCTGAATCTGCGGCATCCGCTTTTGCAGAATGGCCTGCTCCTTCTCCGCATCAGGATAGGTGATCCAGTGGTAGAGGCAGCGCCGCTTCAAGGCGTCGCTCAGTTCCCGGGTGCGGTTGGAGGTGAGGATGACCAGCGGGCGGTGCTGGGCGGTCAGGGTTCCCAGCTCAGGGATGGTGATCTGGAAGGCGGAAAGCAGTTCCAGCAGAAAGGCTTCAAACTCTTCGTCGGCACGGTCCACCTCATCAATCAGCAAGACGGGGGCTTGGTCCTGTGCTCGGATGGCTTGCAGCAGCGGGCGCTCCAGCAGGTACTCCTCGTCAAAAATTTCCTGCTGCCGCTGTTCCCGGGAGACGGGCTCGGCGGAGTCCATGCGGATGGCCAGGAGCTGCTTGGGGTAATTCCACTCGTAGACCGCGCTGTTGATGTCTAGGCCTTCGTAGCACTGCAGGCGGATCAGTTGCGTGTTCAGGGACTGGGCCAGGGTTTGGGCCAGCTCGGTTTTTCCCACTCCCGAGGGACCTTCCAGGAGAATGGGCTTGCCCATCTGCAGGAGGAGGAAGACGGATGTGGCGAGGGCCTCATCCACCACGTATCCGGCTTGGTCCAAGAGCGTGACGACCGAGTCCGGATCGGCGGGGAGATCAGGTTTCACGGGGGCACTCCAATGGTTGAGGGTGGTCGAAAGAGGGGGTGGCGGACCACCCCCGAACTCAAGCAATCAGGAGACGACTCCCTTGTCCTTGAGGATCTGCCAGACCTTGTAAGGCGTGATGGGGATGTCCACGTGCTTCACCCCTAAGTGCGACAGAGCATCGACAACCGCGTTGGCAATGGCCGGAGGCGCCCCAACGGTGGGAGACTCAGCCAGTCCCTTGGCGCCAATGGGGTGGTGCGGGCAGGGCGTGATCGTGTGATCCGTTTCCCAGGCCGGGGTTTCCACCGCCGTAGGCAGGAGGTAGTCCATGAAGGTTCCATTGAGGATGTTGCCTTCCTCATCGTAGACCAGCTCCTCAAACATGGCGGGCGCCATGCCCATGGTCAGACCTCCGTGCACCTGGCCCTGGGCAATCATCGGGTTGATGATGTTGCCGCAGTCGTCAATGGCAACAAAGCGCCGGATCTTGATCTCAGCGGTTTTGTTGTCAATGTCAACGACACAGATGTACGAGCCGAAGGGGAAGGTCAGGTTGGGCGGGTCGTAGTAATGAACCGCTTCCAAGCCGGCTTCCATCCCTTGCGGGTGGTTGGTGTAGGCCGCAAAGGCAATGTCCTGAATGGTGGTGGACTTCTCCGGAGCGCCCTTGACAAAGAACTTACCGGTTTCCCACTCAAGGTCCTCTTCGCTGACTTCCAGCAGGTGGGCAGCAATCTTGCGGGCCTTGTCCCGGACCTTGTGGGCGGCCTTGGCGGCGGCGGCTCCGGCAGTGGGAGTACTACGGGACGCGTAGGTGCCCAAACCGTAAGGAGCCGTGTCGGTGTCTCCTTCCTCGATCTGGATGTGGGTGGCCGGAATGCCAAGCTCCTCTGCCAGGATCTGGGCATAGGTGGTTTCGTGCCCCTGTCCCTGAGACTTGGTTCCGAAGCGAGCGATCGCCTTCCCGGTTGGGTGAATGCGGATCTCACAGCTGTCGAACATCTTGATGCCCAGGATGTCGAAATCCTTGGACGGTCCGGCGCCGACTACTTCGGTGAAGCTAGAGATGCCGATGCCCATGAACTCGCCACGGGCGCGCTTCTCGGCCTGTTCCTTCCGGAGGCCTTCGTAGTCGAGCTTGTCCATGGCCAAGCGCAGAGCAGGCGCATAGTTTCCGGAGTCATACTCCCATCCCAGGGCGGACTGGTAGGGGAACTGGTCTTCCGGAATGAAGTTCTTGAAGCGCAGTTCCGCGGCATCCATTTCGAGTTCCTGAGCCAAAACGTCGGTCACCCGCTCAATGGCGTGAATGGCCTCGGTCACCCGGAAGGAGCAGCGGTAGGCAACGCCTCCTGGTGGCTTGTTGGTGTAAACCGCATCCATTTCGGTGAAGGCGGTGGGGATGTCGTAGGAGCCTGTGCAGATGGAGAACATGCCGGCAGGGTACTTCGACGGATTGGCCGCTGCATCGGTGTAGCCGTGGTCGGCAAGGGTCTTGATCCGCAGAGCCTGCATCTTGCCTTCTTTGGAAGCCGCGAGTTCCACGGACATGTGGTAGTCGCGGGCAAAGGAGTCGGCCTGCAGGTTTTCGGAGCGGTCCTCAATCCACTTGACGGGCTTGCCGATGAGGAAGCTCGCGGCGATGGAAATGACATATCCTGGGTAGACCGGAACCTTTCCGCCAAATCCACCACCAATGTCAGGAGAGATGACACGGATGCGTTCTTCCGAGAGCCCCACGTGTCCGGCAACCAGAGCAATGACGGTCCGGATGGCATGCGGCGCCTGGGTGGTCATCCAGACGGTGAGCTTGCCCTCGGCTTTGTCGTAGCTGGCCACACAGCCGCAGGTTTCAATGGACGCCACGTGGATGCGGGGGATGTACATGTCCTGCTTCACCACCACGTCGGCTTCGCTGAAGGCCTTCTCGGTGGCTTCCCGGTCCCCGGTTTCCCAGTGCCAGATGTGGTTGTTGGTCTTGCCTTCCTTGTCCGGACGCAGCAGCGGCGCATCCTCGTCAAGGGCCTTGAACGGATCGACGAGCGGCTTCATCGGCTCATACTCAATCGAGTTTTCCAGCGCCTGAACAGCGTCTGCCGCGATGTAGCGGTCGGTGGCAATCACGGCCGCCACTTCTTGGGCTTGGTACATGACGGTGTCGGTGGGAAGCACCATCTGGGTATCTGACATCAGGGTCGGCATCCAGTGCAGGTTGTACTGCTCCAGGTCCTTCCCGGTGATGACGGCCAGCACTCCCGGGATGGAGAGAGCGGCGTCCTTGTCAATGTTCTTGATCTTGGCGTACGCAAACGGGCTCCGGGCAATGTCCATGTAGAGCATGCCGGGAAGCTGCACGTCGTCGGTGTACTTGCCCAGGCCTCGGATGAAGCGGGCGTCTTCCTTACGCTTGAGGCTGTGCCCCATGCCCCCGACGTCGCGGGATGTTTTGCACATGATCATGCGGCCTCCTGTTGGGGTTGTTTCATCTTTTCAGCAGCATACTGAATGGCTTTGATGATGTTGACATAACCGGTGCAGCGGCAGAGGTTTCCGGAAATGCCCCAGCGGATTTCTTCTTCAGTCGGGTTCGGATTCTTCTCCAGAAGCTCCTTGGCCCGGAGGATCATTCCAGGAGTGCAGAAGCCACACTGGAGCCCATGCTCCTCGTGAAAGCCTTCCTGCAGAGGATGCAGCTGCCCATCCTGCTCCATGCCCTCAATTGTTTCCACCTGCTTGCCATTGGCCTGAACCGCAAAGACGGTGCAGGACTTGACCGCCTTTCCGTCCAGCAGCACCGTGCAGGCGCCACAGCTGGAGGTGTCGCACCCGATGTGGGTGCCCGTCATGTGCAGGTCATCCCGGATGAAGTGCACCAGAAGCTTGCGTGAGTCCACCTCTTGCTCGATGGTCTCTCCATTGATGTCGATCTTGACGCTGTGCTTGGACATGGTTCAGTTCCTCCCTTGGGCACGCTCAACGGACTTCCGCAGCGCACGTTGTGTTAATTCCTTGACGAGTGAACGCTTGTACGCTTCCGACCCACGGAGGTCGTCAACGGGACTGCAGGCATCAGCGGCAATTTGTCCGGCCTGCGCAAACAGCGCCTCGTCGGGCTGCTTGCCGATCAGCAGCTGCTCAGCATCCTGGATGCGTGTGGGAACGGGAGCGACGTTGGTCAGGCCTAGGCCCGCCTGCGTGATGCTGCCATCGGCGCCGAGGGTCAGTTGCACAGCCGCGGCGGCGGCGGCATAGTCCCCCACCTTGCGCTCCACCTTGAGGTAACAGCCTCCACTTCGCTCCGGAGGAACCGGAATGCGGATCTCTGTCAGGATCTCTCCGTGCTCCACGGCGGTGGTGAAGAAATCGGTAAAGAACTCATCAATCGGAACCACCCGTTCCCCAGCGTTGCTGACAATGACCACCTCTGCCCGGTACGCCAGCATGGTCGCCGGGTGATCATTCGCCGGGTCACCGTGGGCCAGGTTTCCTCCCACCGTGGCCAGGTTCCGGACCTGAGGGTCCGCAATCATCTTGGCGGTGTCGAGCAGCAGCGGGTACTTTTGAGCAATCAAGGGCTCGTCTTCCAACGCGACCTCACGGGTCATCGCCCCAATCTTCAGGTAGCCCCCTTCTTCCTTGAGGTAGCTCAGCCCGTCGATGTTGCTGATGTCAATGAGATGCGTGGGCTCGGCGAAGCGAATGCGCATGGCGGGAATGAGACTGTGCCCCCCTGCCAGCACCTTGGCGTCGTCCCCATGCTCATGCAGCAGGGCGATCGCCTCCGGTAGACTGGACGGCGTGAAGTACTCAAAAGATGGCGGAATCATGTTCAGCTCCTAATTGAGGTCAGGTAGGTACAGGTTTCTCGATCTCTGAGAAGGTTCTCAATGAATGAGAAAATTATCATGAAAGAGAAGCCTGTGGCGTGCGGATCTGGAAGTCCAGAAACAGCCCGAATTCCACGTTAGGCACGAAAATTCAGGAATTCAACAAAAAAATAGGGGGCCCTTTGTGAGAAAGGGGGGAGGAGAAAAAGAGGAGAGAAATTACTTACGGATTGAGGGTTTGCTTAAAAAAGAGGCGCTATTGTTCTGGTTTGAGCCAACTGCTGATGCGTCCGACCATTTGTTGAACCTGATCCTTGAGGCTGGCGGAAGCGGGGTCGAGCGCCTCGGCTGCTGGAGGAGCGGCGGGCGTCGGCTGAGAGGAGGGCCGGCGTGGCGGGAGCTTGACGTTGGGATGCTCCGCAGCGACTGCTTCAGGGCTCTGCCCCGTCAGGATCGCTTCCCGGCGCTCAAGGTACTCCAGGAATCCTTCAAGGTGAATCAGGCGCCTCCGGCAGTCGGTG
The DNA here is from genome assembly GCA_965662235.1 of uncultured bacterium. Lineage (GTDB taxonomy): Bacteria > SAR324 > SAR324 > SAR324 > NAC60-12 > JAYPUA01. The sequence goes on along the minus strand of CBFIGY010000037.1, from coordinate 1,880 downwards.
ATGCGCCGGCTGATGAGGTCCTTGCGGTCGGGGGCTTCTTCGCTCCGGTAGGCGCGGACGTATCCCTTCTCAGCCCGTTCATAAGCGGCGCGGGCGCTGCTCAGGGCCGCGAGTCCACGGCTGGTCTTACGCGAGGAGAGGAGGTCTTCAAAACGCAGGTACTGGCTCCAGCCGAGGTTGCGCCACATGTCCGGAGGAGGATTCTGGACGCCCCGAATGGCCTGCTCAATGAGCTCAGAGGCCTTGGGGTAGTCCTGCGCCTTGAGGTGCCAGAGCCCCTCCTTGTACAGTTGCTTCGGAGGAAGTTCAGAAGAGGAGGGCATGAAGAGACCAACGGCTGCAGGGTGAGGAAAGAGGGAAATGCCAGAAAAAATCAATTTATCAGACCCCTGGCAGGGGCGCAATCTGAAAGAGAAACGTGCTTTCTGGAAGCGGGGATGATGGTACCCGTCTAAGTGAACTGCTCCCTTCTCCTTCCGGAGTGGCACTGCTGTCAGGTGAGTGAGGCCCAGAAGCGCGCAGGCTCTGGATCCGGGGCCTGATCGAGAAGGCTTGTTGTTGCGGGCGACTGTGGTAGCGTGGTGAGACGATTCATTCCCCACAACTTCTCGGTGAAGATGCGATGCTGTTTCGATTGTTGGATCAACCTCAACTGCTGATCATCCTGGCCTTCTGCCTCGTTTTTGCGCTGAGCCTGCATGAGTTTGCCCATGCCCTAGTGGCCAACTGGTGCGGTGATGCGACCGCCAAGATGATGGGGCGTCTGACGACCAATCCCATGGCACACCTAGACCCCCTTGGCGCGTTGATGCTCCTGATGGTCGGATTCGGGTACGCCAAGCCGGTGCCGGTCAACCCCCGGAACTTTCGGGTGCCCAATGCCGACTTCTACGTCGCGGCTGCTGGGCCAGGCATGAACCTGCTGCTCGGCATTGCAGGAGGAATCCTCTGGCAGGTCTTTGCGGGCGCTGGGGTGTTTGAGGTGATGGGCATGCCGTTGGATGAACTGCTGTTCTGGTTCATGTTCATCAACTTCAACCTCTGCCTGTTCAACCTGATTCCCCTCGGTCCTCTGGATGGCAGCTACGTGTTGCCTCAGCTCCTTCCCCGTGACCTGCGACGCCGCTACGAGTCCTGGAACCTGAGCTTTGGGTCGCAGGCGCTCATGGGACTGGTGGTGGTCAGCATGCTGCTTCCGGGGTTTAGCGCATTTAGCTGGATTTCCGCAATGAGTCGTTCGATGGTGGGATGGGTGACCTGAGTTTTTCGTTGATCCCCGGCCGTTGCTGCCGGGATCCTTTATTAAAGGGCTTTTTGGATTGGCCTTTATGCAAACTGCTGAAATTGCTTCCTACTTTCATGACCTCCTCTCCCGCCGGACACATCCCCCCCGTGATCTGCTAGGACTCGAGTTTGAAAACTTTGCTGTGGTTCCCAGTGCCTCATCTCCAGGGACTTGGGAGCTTCCGGAAGGCACCTCTTTCCCCTGGGCGCCTCTGCCGATGGGAGAGGAACAGGGAGTCCAGCATGTGCTGGAAGAGGTGATGCGACAGGGACCTCGGGAAGAAGCCTGGACCCGCATTGACGAAGCCCAGGAAGCCGGGACACGGCTGCTGCTGGGGGTCCAGCAACCCAAAGGCTGGAACATCACCGTGGAGCCGGGCGGACAGCTGGAACTGTCTGATGCCCCACGTGAGGAACTGGGGCAGGTGGCTCAGGTGCTCAATGAGCACCTGGTGCGCATGCAGGCTGGGCTCGACAGCGTTTCGGGTCGGATGATCTGCCTGGGCGCCCACCCGTTCTTCACACCTGACCAGCTTCCGTTTCTGGCCAAGCACCGCTACCGCGTGATGTACGACCACATGCCGCGCATCGGCACC
>CBFIGY010000036.1:0-28883 GCA_965662235.1 uncultured bacterium | reverse complement strand
CTCCCACAGAACCAAACGCCATCCTCTACCGTCCGGTGGCCTGCGGCAACCCCAAAGTCGCCCTCACAGGGTCCGCAGACCGCCGTGCGTTGCACCTGCTGGAGGTGCCTCCACGGTTTACGGTACAGACTTCAGGGAAGTCTGTCCTGAAGCCCTCAAAAACCGGGGTGCTCAAGGACCTTAAGGAGGAGGAGGCCCGTCAGCTGATTGCGAGTCTGGCCCACCAAACCTTTGTGGGAGTCGCGGCATTTGACCAGGCGCTCAGGGAGGTGCTTCCTGAAGAACGCTGGCACGTGCTCCGGAACCCGCTCTTTCGACACTGCCTAGACACCAAAGCCCCAGGAGTCAACCAGGCGCTGCAGCAGGCCATGGCTCAGGAAATTCTGAGGCTGCAGCAACAGCCTCCGGACTGGTGCGATAAATCTGGAACCACCGGTCCCCTCAAGCTTCGGGACATCTGCATCCTCACCCGCACCCGTTCAGCAGCGGTTGCCATGGGGAAAGAGCTGGAGCGCGTTGGGCTGCCGTACACCTTTTACCGACAGGCGGGCTTGTTTCAGAGCCGAGAGGCGCTGGAGTGGCTGGACCTCCTCAATGCGATCCGTTTTCCCACCCAACGTGCCTGGGTCCAGAAGGCCTGGCTGACCCGGTTCTTCAACCTTTCCCTGCAGCAGCTCTCAAGCGCGTGGGAAGCCTCGGAATTTTCAAAGCTGCGGCACCGTTTCCTGGAATGGAATCAACTGGCGGAACAGCGGCGCTTTGTCCAGCTTCTGGAACAGGTGCTGCACCAGACACAGGTGCTGGAACGCGAGCTGCTGTTGAATTCCGACTCACGGAGCGTCTTCAACTACCAACAACTGCTGGAGCGACTCAGCAGCGTTGCCTTGGCCCGGAACTACTCCCTCAACGACCTTGCTGCGTGGCTGCAGCGGATGGTGGAAAATCCTCAGCAAGATGAAGACGAAGGCGACGACACCCTTCGGCAGGATGCACAAAAGGAAGCCGTTCAGCTGATGACCATCCACACCTCGAAGGGTCTCGAGTTTCCGGTCGTTTTCCTCGACCTTGGAGGCGTCCGAGGCGCCAGCAACCGCCAGACGGTGTGGAGCTATCACCTCAAGGAGCAGCGCGTGTACGACCTGCTTCCGGATTCGGACGCCAAGAGCCTGATTGATCAGGAGATCCAGGCAGAGAATCAGCGGCTGCTGTACGTGGCCCTGACCCGGGCTGCAGGACGGCTCTATCTGCCGTATCTGCCTGAGGTTCCAGAAACCGCAACAGGCCCCAAACAGCCGGCCAAAACCGTGCTGCCGCTCGCTGCGGGAGCCATGATGCACGCCCTTCAGCCCTCCTTAACGGAACTGGTCCAGCACGCTCCGGACCTCTACTCGAAGCAGCCGATTGCCCTCGGCGCCTCGAAGCAGCGGGTGTCTCAGCTGGCGTCCCTCACCGAGCAGTACCAGGCCTTGGCGGCAGCGCTACCGCAGAACCCTCGCTGGCTGGATCAGCTTCCCGAACCCACTCCGGCGCCAGAAGCCCACTTCGCAGCCCTCCGGAAGGCCCACCTGGGATTTCAGATTGGCTCCTTCTCCCGCTGGCACAAGCGCGCCGAAGAGTCCCGACACCTGCGGCCTGCTGATCAGCTGACCGAAGGTCGGGAACCCGATGAGCCGGCCCCCGAGGTCGGCCCAGCCAATGAGCAGGATCGACTGTTGCCCGGAGGCGTCCAGACGGGGAACTTCCTGCACACGCTGCTGGAACAGGTGGAGTATGAGTCTGCTGCGGTTGCGTCTCCAGACGAGTGGTTGCAGAACCCGCGGGTGCAGCACCTCTTTGAAGACACCCGCTTGCGCTACCAACTGCCTCCGGAAGCGTCGACCCGAGCGGCAGAGCTGCTCTGGCACACCCTCCAAAATCCGCTGCTAAAGGATCCGGAGCTGATCCTGCATCAGTGTTCCGAACGACTCCATGAGCTGGAGTTTCACTTTCCTCTTCCGGAGCCTGAAACCGGCCGTTTTCACCTGCTGCAGCCTCAAGCGTCTGCTTCCTCCACCGACACTTGGGGACAGCCTTGGACGGTCCGGAATGGATTCCTGCAAGGCAGCATCGACCTCGTCCTCCGGAAGGGAGAGAAGACCTACTTTCTGGACTGGAAGAGCAATCGCCTGAGCGATTACCGTCCTGCGACCCTTGAGGAAACGGTTCGGACGCAGTACCAGCTGCAGCTGGAAATCTACCTCATCGCCGTCCTGCGCTGGTTGGGGATCCGGACGGAAGAACAGTACACCCGCCAATATGGGGGCGCGTTTTATGTCTTTCTACGAGGCATGGCCGACACGCAGGCCTCTTGCTTCTTTCCCCCTCCCCCCTGGGAAGAGGTCCAGCAGTTGGAATCCCGCCTTGGACAAGGATCGCATTAATGGATGACCTCCTCCACTTGCTCACCCTGAGCGATGCCCTCATTGAAAGCGCCCGTTGGAACCTCCGGGGGCGTCCGCGCTTGTTGGAATGGCACTCGCACTGGCAGGCTCCGGCAGGTCCGGATGAGCCGACGCCGGCGCCACTTGCACACCTGGCCGCCTTTCTTGAGGAACAGAACATCCGGGAAGGCTCAGCGGTGCTCCTGATCCCCACCCGCTGGGCAGCGTTGCGGCACCTCAACTTCCCCTTCTCGGAGCCGGCAAAGATCCGGCAGGCCCTCCCCTTTGCGCTCTCCAGCGAGGTGCTGCATGAGTTGGACGCCTACCGCTACTCCTTCTCCACGCACCGGCAGACCGATGCTCCCACCGAGGTCCGGGTGCAGCTGATTGCCAAGGACCTGCTGGACGCCATTCAGCACCTCTTTCAAGAGCGTGACCTTACCCTCCGGGACGTCCGGACAACGGCTTGCGCCCTGCAGGCGCTGCCAGACGAAGCCACCTTTCAGATCTACGTGGGACCAGATGAGGTGTTTGCGAACTCCCGGGAAGGCGCGCTCTGGCAGGCCGTCCAGACCTTCTCCAGCCGCCTAGATTCCTTAACGCAGCCCCACACCGCCAAGGGCCTCCAAGCCTTTCTGCATGCGCTGGGACGTTCCGGGGGCACGCACGGAGAAGCCGACGAATGGGCCCCGCTTCGGCAAGAGCTAATGCGCTTGGCCGGTGAGTTCACGCGATTCCTCCGCCTGCAAAGCGCCCTTTCAGAGAGCGAGGTTCGTTTTTACGGCATCTTTGCGCCCTTCTTTCAGTGGGATGGTGTGCTGGTCCGGCTCCGAGCCTTTCCCGTGCCCGAGGCCGAGCAGCTGGCCTCATCGCCCCCGTCGGTTCCTTCAGAATCCGCTTCCACGCCCCCGCCGGAAAACCTCAAGGAACTCATCCATGAAGCCGAGTCCCGGGAACGTGCTGAGCAGGAATCGGGCACCGCTCTCGTGCCACGTGTGGATGAGCGTGGTGTCGCCGTCGCCTCCGGAAGCCTCCTTGACCTGCAAAACCGACAGGTGTGGAGCCTCCTGGAGGACCTCAAGCGTGAGGTGCTTCCGGGGAGCCACCCCAAGCCGCTGGGATTGCTCACGGAGACGCCGCCGTGGAAGCGCTTTGCCAAACGGCACCGGAAGTCGCTGCTGGTCGCCGCGCTGCTCGGGGGCGTGCTGCTTTCGCTGCAGGTGGGGAAGCTCGTCCTCCGGCAGGAGCTGCTGCGGCAGGAGCTTCAGCTGACGGAATCCTCAGCTCAGCAGTTGCTCCGGCAGGTGGGCATTGAGTCAACCGCCCTCCGAGAAGGGGTGCTGGAGTTACGGGACCGGATCAGCAAGCGGCAGATTGAAATTGAGGTCGGGCAGTCGTACCTGCAACGCGAATACACCATGCTCCAGTTCCTCAACAACCTCTCCGGATTGATTGACGCGGGCCCCACTCAGTTTCAGATTGACCGCGTTGAGTACACCACCTCTCGCTTCGCCCTCAACGGCCTCATTGACAGCTACGACCGTCTTCAGGAGCTGAAGAGCCGCCTTACCGAGCTGGAAGCGTTTGCCGGAAAGCGGATTGTCGAAAGTAACCGCAAGAGCTCTGAAGGCATCGTCTTCCGCATCTCCATTGACCTCTAAAGCTGACCTGATCCTCGCACTCAAGGTACTGAATGACCCGCACCGCCGAACCTGATTTTGTGTCTTCACCCCACGGCTACTTCCTTCAGCCCACGCTTCAAGGTGAGCAATTGGCCTTCATCTGTGAAGACGACCTTTGGCTGGCATCCGTAGCCGGCGGACCGGCTCGGCGACTCACCAACACCTCCAGCGAAATCCGCAGCCCTGCTTTTTCTCCCAACGGACAGACCCTGGCCGTGTGTGCGATGGAGGAAGGTGAGTACGATGTTTACGTGCTCCCCGCCTCCGGAGGCCCCCTTCAGCGCATCACCTGGCTGAACGCGGTGACCCATGTCGTCGGCTGGAGTCCAGAAGGTCAATCGGTGATCTTCCGGAGCACGCACGACTCCATCCACCACCGTGGCGCGGACGCCCGGTTGTTTCAGGTGTCTGCCTCCGGAGGCCCCATCACGCCTCTTCCGTTTGGTCCAGCCATGACGGTCAGTTGGGAAAAAACCGCTGTTGTGCTGGGACGCAACACCCTTTCCAACTCCCGGTGGAAGCGCTACCGCGGGGGCATGGTTGGCGAAGTCTGGGTCGATGCCTCTGGTGCAGGAACCTTCACCCGGCTGCTGACGGAGCTGGAAGGCAACCCGGTGGCCCCCTTCTGGCTACAGGGACGCCTCTGGTTTGTGTCCGATCACGAAGGCATCGGCAACCTCTACTCCTGCCTTCCGGATGGACAGGACCTTCGCCCTGAAACCTTTCAGCGTGACTACTACGTCCGGATGCCGGCCACCGACGGGAGGCGGGTTGTCTTTCACTGCGGAGGAGACCTCTGGATCCTCAACCCTCAGGAAGCCGCAGAGCCCGGACGAGAGCAGGTCATTGAGCTGCCTTGGGCCACCCAGAAGGTGCGGCTGCAGCGTCGTTTTTTTGAGGGGCCCGACTACCTAGAAGAGGTCACGTTGCATCCGCAGGGGCACGCTTTGGCACTGACGGCACGGGGGAAACTCTGTGGCATGGCTCTGTGGGAGCAGGCTGTGGTGCAGCTCGGCGAACGCAATGGCGTCCGCTACCGCCTGCCCCGCTGGCTCAGCGACAGTCGGATGATCGCCGTCTCCGACGCCTCTGGAGAGGAACGGCTCGACCTCTTTCCCGCTGCGCCGACGCCGACACCAGAGAAAAGCGTCCGTTTGCCCCTTGGACGGGTGCAGGACCTGGTCACCTCGCCCACCCATCCGCACGCGGTGGTGACCACCAGCCGCATGGAACTCTGGGTGGTGAATCTCGAAACCGGCTCCCTGCGCCTGCTTGACTCCTCTCCGCTCAAGGAAATCAGCGAGCCCGTTTTTTCTCCAGACGGGCACTGGGTCGCCTACAGCAAGTTCATCAGTCCGGAGCTGAGTGCCATCTTCCTAGTACGCCTCGGCGTTCCCAAGACTGGGAAGACGCTGCGACCGCAGGCGCCAGTGCAGGTCAGCGATCCGGTTCGCTACGACTTCACCCCCTCCTTTGATCCCGAAGGGCACTACCTTTACTTCCTCTCCTCTCGGACCTACAACCCCGTCTGGGACACGGTGCAGACGGCCACCTCGTTCAGCCGTTCCATCAAGCCCTACCTGATTCTGCTGAGGGAGCACCAGCCCAACCCCTTCCGTCCGCAACCGCATGCGCCTGGCGCCAAAGACGAGCCGGAAGAGCTTGCTGAAAAAGAAGAGCGTGGCAAGAAAGCGGAAACGGTGCCTCCTCTGGAAATCGACCTTGAGGGCATCCGTGAGCGGATTGTCGAATTTCCGGTTCCGGAAAGCATCTATGGCCAGGTCATGGGGGTCCACCAGCAAAAGGTGCTGTTCACAGAGTACCCGCTTTCTGGCGATTTGGATGAGCCCACGCCTGAGGAGGCCGGAGACGATGGGTTGCTCTGGATGTATGACTTTGAGAAGCAGGAACGGGAGGTGCTGGTTCCAGAAGTAGGCGAAATCCAGGTCACGCCAAACGGACGCACCTTGCTCTATGTTTCAGGCGCCCGCATCCGGGTTCTGGAAGCAGGAGTGCAGCCTCCGGAAGAGCTCGATGGTCCTCCTTCCCGGAAGAGCGGGTGGCTCGACCTTTCCCGCATTCGCCTCTCTGTGGAGTACCCTGCGGAGTGGGGACAGATGTTCCGGGAGGCCTGGCGACTTCAACGTGAGTTCTTCTGGAATGAGGAACTCTCTGGGGTTGACTGGGAAAAGGTCTATGCCCGTTATGCGCGTTTGCTGCCCCGGCTGGGCTCGCGCTCGGAGCTCTCGGACCTGATTTGGGAGATGCAAGGGGAGTTGGGAACTTCGCATGCCTATGAGTATGGCGGAGACTACCGGCGGGCTCCCCGTTACCCCGTTGGGTGGCTCGGAGCGGACCTGACGTATGACGCCCAAGAGAAGAGCTGGGTGTTTGAGCAAATCCTCCAGGGAGACCTGTGGAAGAAAGGCGCCCACTCACCGCTGGCCGAACCCGGAAACCGCGTGCAGCCGGGAGACCGGCTGCTTGCTGTTGGAGGAGTGCCGGTGGATGCCCACACCCTGCCTCATGAGCTGCTGGTCAACCTCGCTGGTCAGGAAGTGCTCCTCACTGTGGCTCCTGCAGAGAAGCCTGAAGAAACACGCCTCATCAGCGTGGAAACCCTGGCCAGTGAACGGACCGTCCGTTACCGCGAGTGGGTCCGCCGCAACACCGAGTATGTGCTGGAAGCCACTGACGGACGGGTGGGCTACCTGCACCTTCCGGACATGAGCACCGAGGGCATTGCGGAGTTCCACCGCGGGTACCTCGCTCAGGTTGACCGAGACGGACTCATCATTGACGCGCGCTACAACGCCGGTGGCATGGTGTCGCCCCTCATTCTGGAAAAACTCATGCACCGGCACCTCGGCTACGATGTCCCGCGTTGGGGGGTTCCTGAGTCCTACCCCTACCACACCGTCCGAGGCCCCTTGCTGGCCCTTGCCAACAGCTTCACCGGATCAGACGGAGACATGTTCAGTGCCAGCTTCCGGGCCCTCAAGTTGGGACCGCTGGTGGGAAAACGGACCTGGGGTGGCGTGATTGGCATTGACAGTCGCTACAGTCTGGTGGACGGCACCACCACCACTCAGCCCCAGTATTCAATCTGGTTCCACCACCTCGGCTGGTCGGTGGAAAACTATGGCGTCGACCCCGACCTGGTGGTGGAAGACCCCCCTCACGCCTACGCCCTCCAGCAGGACCCGCAACTGGATCAGGCCATTACGGAAATGGGGCGCCTCCTGGAAGAGACCCCGCTTCCTTCCCGGACCTTTGGTCCCATTCCTCAACGCCCGCTTCCCTGACCCATGCAGCGTCTGCTCAACATCCTAGTGATTGATTCCGTTCGGGAACTGATCCGCTACAAATCCTTCTTCCTCCTCGTCGCCGTCCTGATCATCCTGGACCGGTTGCTCAAGAACTCGCTGGGAGGAGGAACGCCCCACTGGCTGAAGCCCACCAGTCGCGAGCTTCAGGCGCTGGCGGCCTGGACGTTTGACGAGCTTCCGGGCCTGCTGACGAGCCTGCTGCTGGACTGGCGTACCCTTGCCGTGCTGGCGGTGCTGTTTGCGTTCAAGGAGCTGACCTCCATGTGGCCCTCCAGTGACATGCGCCTCATGCACCGTGAGGAAGGGGGACGGTGGCACCTGCTGAGTGCCCTGCAGCGTCTCCGCTGGGAGCAGGTGGCCTGGGACGCCTTGGCCATCAGCACCGTCGTCGGCATTGGGGGGCTCTGGACGGGAGTGGGGTACTTGGCCGGATGGGGGTGGTGGCAGAGCGCCACGAACCCCTGGGCCCTGTTGCTCCCGGCTGCGTTTGCTGGACTTTACTGGCCGCTGGGCATGGCAGGGTTCTCCTACTCTTCCAAACTGGCCGTGCTGCAGCACCCTAGCTTTGCCCAGAAGCGGTTCCTGCTCTGGCGCCTGCTGCTGGATGCACGCGTCCGGAACTGGTCGTGGCTGTTTTACCTAGCCCGCCTCGTGCTCTCTGCCATCTTTGTGATCATCATCCCCTTGGGAGCCTTGCTCACCCTAGAAGATCCGGTGCTCCGCATCCTGATCGCAAGCCTCTCGTCTGCCCCGGTTTACTCGTACGTCAAGATGGCGTCCTTCAAGTTCTTCCTCGAGGTCTATCGCCCCTTCCCAGAGGTGCGGGAAGAGTATGCAGAGTACTACGAACGGGTTCCAGGAGTCGCCTGAGCGCAAATCCTGAGGTCCGGGAAAGGGTGCTTTGAGGGGGAAAAGAGGGACTTGAGAGGAGTGCCTCCGGGAAGCCAAGGCCCCCGGAGGAGGGGTGCGGTTTTAGCGCTTGGCGCTCAGCCACCAGACGTCCTCACTGTGCAAGGCATCTTGGGCAAAGCGGGGTTCCTGAGACTTGATCTGCTCAATGTAGTGGCTCACGCTCAGCTCAATCCGATCGAAGAAGGGCTGCGGGTAAACCCCTAGGTATACCGTCCAGAACAGCAACGGCACCAGCACCGCCACTTCGCGGAGGTTCAGGTCCTGAAGCCCCTTCACCATGTCCTTCACCAGCGGACCAAAGACCACACGCTGCACCATCCACAGCATGTAGATCGCAGCCACCACAACTCCGGAAGCAGCAAGGATGCCGTACCAGATGTTGACCTGTGCGGCGCCGATCATCGTCAGCACCTCACCCACGAAGCCATTCAGTCCCGGAACCCCCACAGAGGCCATGGAGAAGAAGACCAGGAACACCGCAAAGCGGGGCATCGTGTGCGCAACGCCGCCGTAGTCCACAATCTCTTGGGTGTGGGTGCGCTCATAGATCATGCCAACGGTGAGGAAGAGCGCGCCGGTCACAATGGCGTGGTTGATCATCTGGATCCAGCTGCCGGAGATGCCCTGCTCATTGAGGGCAAACAGTCCCAGCATGATGTACCCCATGTGTGCCACCGAGGAGTAGGCGATCAGCTTCTTGATCTTCTCCTGCACCATGGCCACCAAGCCACCGTAGAGGATGCCGGCAATGGAAAGGATCATGATCGCCGGCGCCAACTCGTAGACCGCCGTTGGAAAAACCGGCATGGCGAAGCGTAGGAAACCGTAGGGCCCCAGCTTCAGCAACACTGCGGCCAGCTGCACGGAACCGGCGGTGGGAGCTTCGTAGTGCGCATCCGGAAGCCAGGTGTGAAGCGGAAACAGCGGCACCTTCACAGCAAAGGCAACGGCAAAGCCTAGGAACAGCCAGTACTGCTCCTCTGCCGAAATCCCCATCCCGTACCAGTCGAAGATGTTGAACGACCAGCGACCGGTGAGGTCGTGGTGCAGCGAAGCCGTGTACAGCAGCGCCGCCAGCATCATCAAGGAGCCAACCATGGTGTAGATGAAGAACTTCATCGTTGCATACAGCCGGTTGTGCCCGCCCCAGATACCGATCAGGAAGTACATTGGCACCAGCGTGACCTCAAAGAACACGTAGAAGAGGATCACATCAACGGCAGCAAAACACCCGAGCATCCCAATCTGCAGCAGCAGCATCTGAATCTGAAACTGCCAAGGCCGGTCGGACACGTTCCAGGCGCCCAGCAACGCCAGGGGCGTCATGAAGGCGACAATCAGGATGAAGAAGAAGTTCAGGCCGTCCACTCCTAGGAAGTACTCAATTCCAAAGCTCGGAATCCAGGGGACTTGCTCCACAAACTGCAGCTCAATGCTTCCGGCGTCGTAACCAAACCAGACGAACAAGCTGATCCCGAAAGTCAGAACGCTGCTCAACAACGCGCCCACCTTGGCAGGAGTCCCATTGCCTGAATCGCGGAACAGAGCGGCCAGCGCGATTCCCAACAGGGGAGAGAAGATGATCAGGGACAGGACGGGAAAGGACATAGTTTCCATAGAAGGCTAGTCTCAGAAGCGTTGAAGGCGCCGCGGCTCATTCAGTGAAAAAACCTAGTCAAAATAGGTGAAGCGATGATTCAAAGCAAGACGTTTCCAAGGAGAAGCCGCGCCCTTTCTTGACATCCCCCGGAGCGAGTGCTATTTCTGTGACCCCAAAACGTTTTGGACGCCTCAAGCGTCCGCTGTTGGTCAGGGCTCTCTTCTATACCACCTCAGATGTCGACGAATCTCAAGCAGCTGGCCAAATTACTGGGCCTCTCCACCACCACGGTGTCTCGAGCGCTGGCGGGCTACCCGGACGTCAGCGAGTCCACTCGACGTCGAGTCCGGGCGGAAGCAAAAGCGCACGGGTATCAGCCGAATCCTGTGGCGCGGCGGCTTCAGAAGGGACGTACCGAGGCCATTGGCATCATCCTGCCTCCGGGGCAGAACTACTTCAACGACACCTTTTTCACCGAGCTGCTGGGGGGCATCAGCGAAACGCTGGCAGTTAAGGAACACGACCTTGTCCTGACGGTGGCCCCCGATGTGGAAAACGAGAATCAGGCCCTGTGCCGCATGGTAGAGGGCAAGCGTGTCGACGGTATCATTCTTGTGCAATCCCGCTTGGAAGATCCCCGCATCCAGTACCTGCAGCAGCAGCAGTTTCCCTTTGTTGTGTACGGACGGACCGAATCCGAGCAGCCGTATGCGTTTGTGGACGTCAACGGCACCCAGGCCTTTCGCGAGGCTGGGGAGTTCCTGCTGGAATTAGGACATCGGCGCATTGCGCTCATCAATGGTCCGGAGGTGTTCTTCTTCCCCAAGTGCTGTGCCGAGGGTTACCATCAAGCGCTGCAGAGCGCTCAGATCGACTGGGATGACGCTTTGGTCTTCAGCACCCAGGGCACCTCTCCCGACAACGGAGGGTACCTGCACACCCTGGAGCTGATGCGGCTTCCGGACCCGCCTACCGGGCTGCTTTGCTTCACTGAAGCGGCGCCCGGGGTGTTCCGGGCCCTCAGCCAGCTCAACCTTCAGGCGGGTCAGGATGTCTCGGTGATCGGGTACGACGACCTGGAACTCGCACGCTACAGCACCCCGCCCCTGACCACCCTGCGTCCTCCTGTCAAAGAAATCGGGCGACGTCTGGTGGAAATTCTCCTCTCACTGGTGGGAGGCGCCCGCCCCGAGGATTTCCAAGAAATCCGGGAAGCCCCCCTGACCTTTCGGCAATCAACAGGGGTCGGACCACACCAACGGCAATTCAACCTTTCCGGAACCTCCGAGGGCTTTCAGTCGGAGTCCATGCGGAACTCATTTCTCATAAAAGGTTGATTTTTGCCATAACTTGGCGCATTTTCTTGGAAGGGATCTCCCAGCAAGCACCCCCCGAAATAATACCTTTCTCTTTCTCAGATGAGGAAATCATGGCTGACGTCAATTTAAAACAAGTCTATAAAAGCTTTGGCGACGTCGAGGTGATCCACGGTGTGGACCTTGACATCAAGGACAGTGAATTTGTGGTCTTTGTCGGTCCGTCTGGTTGTGGTAAGTCGACCTTACTCCGGCTGATTGCGGGCCTTGAAGATGTCTCTGCAGGAGAAATTTCCATTGGTGGAGACCGCGTGGAACACCTGCCACCGGCCAAGCGGGGAATCGCCATGGTCTTCCAGTCCTACGCGCTCTATCCGCACATGACGGTCTATGAGAACATGTCCTTTGCCCTGAAGCTCTCCAAGGAGCCCAAGGAAGAGATCGACCGACGCGTCCGGGAAGCAGCCGACATTCTGCAGATCAACGACTACCTCCTCCGCAAGCCAAAGGAGCTGTCTGGTGGCCAGCGTCAGCGGGTGGCCATTGGGCGCGCCATTGTCCGTGAGCCCAAGGTCTTCCTCTTTGACGAGCCCCTCTCGAACCTAGACGCCAAGCTCCGGGTGCAGATGCGGATTGAGCTGACGAAGCTGCACCAGCGCCTCAATGCCACCATGATCTACGTGACACACGACCAGGTCGAAGCCATGACGATGGCAGACAAGATCGTGGTCCTCAAAGACGGCTACGTGGAGCAGGTCGGCGCCCCGCTGGACCTCTACCGCAACCCGGCCAACCTCTTTGTCGCAGGTTTCATTGGCTCCCCAGCCATGAACTTCATGGACGGTAAAATCACCGGTCTGTCAGACTCAAAGGTGGAAGTGGAAGTTGCAGGAGGCCTGAAGGTTGAAATGCTCTGCCGCCCGGAAAGCGGTTCCCAGGCCGGTGCTCCGGTTACCCTCGGCATCCGCCCGGAACACCTCAGTCCTGAAGGAGAAGGAGAAGCTCGCATTGAAGGCGAAGTCTTTGCCGTGGAACGCCTAGGAGGCGAAACCTACCTTTACGTCAAGGCCGGCAACCGCGAGATGACCGTCCATGCCAACGGCGACAGAATGGTGTCTCAGGGCGATCGCATCCAGATCGGTCTCTCCACTGAGTCCTGCCACCTCTTCAATCAGCAGGGCAAGGCCTTTGAGCGCCTCTCTGCTTAATCCCTCCTTCTGAGTTGCGGGGTAACATGCATCCGGGACCACGCAACAGCCTCACCGATGTCCCCGGCCTTCGGGTCGGGAACGCGGAGTCCCACGACCTCCTCAGCGGCGTCACCGTTGTGCTTCCGGAACACCCTGCTGTGGCCGCCGTTGATTGCCGCGGAGGCGGTCCAGGCACGCGAGAGACCGACGCGCTGCAGCCAGAAAACCTTGTGGAGGTCGTGCACGCCATCGTCCTCAGCGGAGGCTCGGCCATGGGGCTGGAAGCCGCCAACGGGGTCGCTCACTGGCTCCGGGAACACGAGCGAGGCTTTCCGGTGGGGGCAGGGCAGGTGGTTCCCATTGTTCCTTCCGCCATCCTCTTTGACCTCAACAACGGCGGCGACAAAACCCTCATCCGTGAGCAGGTTTATGCTCAGTTGGCTCGCCAAGCGGTCGAATCGGCAGGACTTGAGTTTGCGCTGGGAACCGCCGGTGCTGGAACTGGCGCCAAAGCCGGCACCCTGAAGGGAGGACTCGGCACCGCGTCCCTGACCCATGAGTCCGGATGGACCGTCGGTGCACTGGCCGTGGCCAATCCGTTTGGTTCCGTTACGCTGCCCCACCGTCCGGAGTTCTGGGCGTGGCCCTTTGAGCGTCAAGGGGAACTGGGCGGCCGGCGTCCTCCGGTCCCAGAGGGAGAGTTGGAGTTGGATTTTGACTTCGAAAGCCCGTTTCAGGAAGGAGCCAACACCACACTGTGTGTCGTGGGCACCAATGCCCGCCTCAACCGAGCACAGGCCAAGCGGGTAGCCATCATGGCGCAAGACGGCTTTGCCCGAGCCATCCGGCCGGTACACACGCCCTTTGACGGAGACACCGTGTTTGTGCTGGCAACCGGCACCCAGACGTTGGGAGACTTTCCGGCATTGGATGTGGGGCGCTTGGGACTGATGGCGGCGGACTGTGTGGCCCGAGCCATTGCCCGTGGGGTGTACGAAGCCGCTTCAGCAGGCATCTGGAAAAGCTACCGCGAGACCTACTCATGACCCCGTCCCTTTGGGGAGTCTTTCACTCCCTTCCTGATGGCACCCGAGCCCGCGAGCCTCGAGTGCTCTGCACCTCAGAAGCGCTCGCTCAGCGAGAAGCCCCTCGCTTCAAAGGAAGCCAGGTGGCGCCTTACGAGCCCACAGTTCCGGAAGCCTCGCCTCGTGCCGAGGACGCCTCTTCTGATCAACTTCCTCTCTTTGACAACGAAGCCTAGCTCTTCTCAGGAGCCGTTTTCTTCAGCTCGTTGAGGTAGCTCTCAATCTCCTTGGCCCGCTGTCCGGCATTGGCCTGATAACTTTGATTGACAGCAGACTCCGGAGCCTGCAGCACACGCTGATACTGCTCCAACGCGGGCTGCCACTGCTCCTGCATCTGCAGCACCTGCGCCAGCTGAAAGTGCAGTTGGACGTAGTAAGGCGAGGTTTGCGGAAGGTCACGCCGAGACGCCTCCTGCAGTCGTCGTCGAGCCGCATCCAGCTTCTCCATTTGTGACTCCAGCGCGGCAGCAGAAAGCACCCCAAAGAGTTCCTGATCGCTCACCCCGCCTTCGTCCGCCTTCCCGTACCACTCCAGTGCCAGATCATTCCGTTTGAACTCGCTTTGCAGCAGCATCGCCAGCTTCACGGCGTACCCGCGACGCGTGTTGGCCTGTCCCGACTCCTTTTCCAGTAGCCGGTAAAGCGTGTCATACAGCTCCGCCTTGCCCTGCGTGTAGCCTTCATCTTCATAGAGACGTTCCAGCTGGGCTCCAATTGACAGGCTCAGTGGAAGGTCCTCTGCACCCGTTTTTTCCAAAGCCTGCTCATAAAGCGCCTTTGCCTTGCGACGTCCCCCTAGGCTTTCAGCAGCCTGCGCCTGTTCCAGCAGCATCGGCACGGTGCCCGCCTGCTCCGGATTCTTTTCCTCAAACAGCGCATACGCCCCCAGCACGCCTTCGCTGCGGGCCTTTCCTGTTTTCTGATTTTCGGCAAAAACGAGGGTTTGCAGCAGCGCCTCATCCAGCTTCATTCGTCCGGCTTCCACCTCGGTCCGGATGGTCTCACTGACCCCTTCCCAGTTCTCACTCTGAATTTCAGCATCCAGCAGCAGTCGTGTTGAAGTGGGGGTCCGCTCCCGTTTTCCAGACTGGAAGTCTGCCCGCAACCTTGCAGTCACTCCGGGCCAGTCCTGCTGATCAATGAGGGCCTGCAGTTCCTGGTCCGACTGATTTTGCTGAATCGCCTGAAGCTGGGCCTCTGCTTCCTTCCTGAGTTCAGGCGCAGGCTCGGTTTTCACCTGTGTGGCCACCACCTTTTCATAAGCAGCCACCGCCTCTGTCCACTGCATCTTCTTCTGGTGCAGGACCCCCACCCGGAAGTGCACCCGAGCCGCCCAAAGCTCCGGAAGCGGACGGCTTGCGAGGTCTTGGAGACGCTTCAGGGCAGCATCATTCTGTCCGGCCCGCTCTTCCAGTTGACTCAGGGTCCATGCTGCAGAGAGTTCCAGCTCAGAAGTACCGCCGGCGTCCGTCTTCTTCAGCCAGATCTCAGCACACCCGGAAGCCGTCAGCTGCTCCAGACAGAGCTCCGCAAGGGTGTAATAGGTCTGACGCTGCTCTTCCTCAGTTTTCTGCAACGGGAGCAGCTCATACTCATAGAGCTGCGCCAAAAGGTCGTAGCGTCCGGACTGCGAATAGAGGCCGGCCAGCCGACGGATGATGTCTTTCTGCACCTCCGGTTTCTCAGCAATCCGGAGCAGGTCCTTGTAGTGACGTTCCAGGCGCTCCGGCTGGTCCAGGCGCTCGAGCACCTCGGTCCACTCCAGCAGCAGTTGAGGGTTGGAAAACGTCACGGGCGCAAGACGTTGCCAGAACTGATAGGTCGCATCGGCCTGTTCCCACTGCTCGGTCTTCTTCAGGGCCTCAATCCAGAGACGGAAGTCGTCTCCGGTCAGCACATCAGCCTTTTGCTCAAGAGCCAGCCGCATCTCCTCAGCTACATCCACCCAGCGCTCCAGCTCCCGAAAGGCGGTCAGGCGCATGCGAAACGACTCACGGGCGTGGGGGGCTTGCCCGCGAAGAGGGAGGAGGTCTGCTACTGCAGGTTCCCACTGCTTCTGTCGGAAGTGGCAATCGCCCCGCATGAAGAGCAGTTCTGCACGCTGAGGATGGTCGTCCGGAAGATCCGTGAGGCGCTTCAGAACGCCGGTGCAGTCGTCCCGCTGGTGCAACAGGGTGATCAGCTGAAACTGACTCTGCTGGCGGTCTTCCACAGAGGCGTTGTCGGCCGTCGCCTGCTCTTCAAGGAGTCGCTGCTGGCCTGCGGAGTCTCCTACTTGCAGGTACAGCCCAAGCAGCAGTTGCCGCAGCTCCGGACGATTTTGGTAGGCGGTATCCTCGCGAGCCTGCTCGTAGGCGGTAATGGCGGCAGGGGTGTTGCCCTGCTCCTGCTGCAGCACCCCAATGGCATAAAACGCGTCTGCCCGATGTTCCGGAGCACCGCTTTCCAAATACGCCTGAAACTGCTTCAGCGCCTGCTGAGGCTGTTCGTTTTTCCGGTACAGGTGAGCCACTCGGAAGCGCAGGGCTTCGTCGTTTCGACCCGCCTCAGAGGTCAGGTATGCTTCGTAAGCGGCCAAGGCCGACCCCAGCTCCCCACGAAGCTCCCGGAGGGTGCCCAGACGCAGCTGGGCGGTGGAAGCAAATTCGGCATCTCCTGTGGCAAGGTACGCCTCATAATCCGCCACCAGCTGGTCGCTTGCCTCCGGAGGAATGCCCTGGGTTCCCGACTGACTCAAGGTGGCACGGTACCGCGTTTCCGCCTTCCGGAAAGATGCCTTCACGGCCTCTGGAGCCTCCGGGTGACGGGTGGTGAGTTCTTCATAAAGCCGAATGGCCTGCTGGGGACGTTGCTGCTGTTCCTGCTTGACAGCCAACCCAAACAAGCGGCTGGCAGCTTCCGGATCGTTTTCGAGCGTGTTGAGTTCTGCTCGCCAGGCCTGTTCCGCAAAGGTCGGATTGTCCAGGGCATACCAGGCCCATCCCAACAGCGTCTGGCGTTCCTGCTGCGGATCGGCTTCTAGCGGACGGGCCTGCTCCAGTCGTTGAATGGCCTCCTGGTACCACTCGGCTTTTTCCGTTTGGGCCGCTTGCAGGTAACGGGACTTGCCACTCAGGAACCAGGCACGGGCGGCTTGAGCCGGCTCCGGTTCCGCAGCGAGCAGTTGGTCGCTGGTGGTGAGCACCTCATCGTACTGCTTGCGCGCCATCTGAAGCTCCAGAACCTCCATCAGCGCCTGCCGACGAAGCGTTGCGTCTTCTGGCTGAGCACGGAGAAACGCCTGATAGGTTTCCAGCGCCTGCTCCGTGTTTCCCAAGCGCTGATAGGCGTCCGCCAGACGGTAGCGGAGAATGTCCCGGTTGGGATGGTCTGGGGTTTCCCGGAGGGTGCAGGCGGCGTCTTCGGCAAAGGCGGACAGGTGGATGCCTTCCTCATAAAGGCCGTTGAGCAGGTCGGCCTGCATCTGCGGAGGAAGCCCTCCGGTAATGGGGCACGCGGCCCCGACCGTCAGAGGAAAGAGGCACAGGAGCCCGAGAAAGCTGGGAAGGCGCATTACGGTTCAGGATTCAGGGTGCAGGAGGCGCTGCAGCACCTCCTCGGCAAGCGTGGGGTCCGGTTGGTCAATGGCGACGGTCTTGAGCCGTGCATTTTGTCCCCGAATTACTGTAACCCGGGATTTCGGAACGGAAAAGCTCTTCGCCACCCACTCGATGCAGGCGCGGTTGGCCTTGCCCTCAACGGGGGGAGCGTTCAAGCGGAGGCGGATGCGATTTTCATGCAAGCCCGCCCACTCGGTACGAGCGGCACGTGGCTGGACCTGTAGCTGCAGCAACAGCGTTTTCTGGTTCCAGGACCACGGAGCAGGAGAGGAGGAAGGAGTGTTCAAACGAGATCAGGCCACAATTAACAGGCCGCACTTGAGAAAGCGCTTGCCCTCGGGTTTAAATTCCACTATAAAAGTGAGTTTGCTTTTATACTATTCTAGTGGAAACAGGCTGACATGATCAACGGATTGCTTGCCCGCAAGGTCGGGATGACCCAAATTTTTGAGGAGGACGGCACCGTCATCCCCGTCACCGTATTGGAAGCGGGCCCCGTCACGGTGATTCAGAAGCGCACGGCAGAGAAAGATGGCGTCAACCGAGCTCAGGTTGGGTTTGAGCCGATTCCGGAGCGCAAGCTCAACAAGCCGATGAAGGGACACTTCAAGGGACAGCCTGCGATGCGGTTTCTGAAGGAATTCCAGGTGGAAGACATTGACCAAGTTGAAGTGGGACAGGTGTTTGACGTCTCCCTCTTCAATGCTGGTGAGAAGGTCAAGATCACAGGAAAGTCCAAGGGTCGCGGCTTCACGGGTGTGGTCAAGCGTCACGGCTTCGGAGGTTACCCGGCTTCGCACGGACACCGACGCGGAAAGCGCTCGACGGGTGCCATTGGTCAGTGTGCCTTCCCAGCCCGCGTGTTCAAGGGCAAGAAAATGGCTGGTCAGTACGGAAACACCACGGTCACTGAAATTGGCCTGCAGGTGGTCCGCGTCATGCCGGAGCACAACGCGATCCTGATCAAGGGAGCCATTCCGGGCCCGAACGGTGGCCTGATCACCATCGCCAAGTCCACTCGCTGATCCTCCGGATCGCTGCCACCGAGCAACCCTGCTTGGTGGCTTCCCCCTCGCCTCCCTCAGTCCAAAAACTCCAGCTCTTCTAGGATCGAGTCCAGGCCCGCCTGCGCGCATTCGAGGTCCACTGAAGACGGTGCTCCGGAAACACCTACACCGCCATAAAAGCGACCCGCGGCCTGAATGGGCATGCCTCCTCTGACGGGCACCACGCCGTTGGCATACGAGACCCCTTCTGCGCCTTCCAGTTGGTGCGTTGCGGCTTGGGTGAGGGCAGAGGTGTAAGCCTTCCCCTGAGCAATCTCTCCGGTCATGGGAGACGCCAAAGGAGAGCGAACAAAGCTCACCAGCCGCCCCTCTCGGTTCATCACAGCCACCGAAACCGCATACCCCTGTGCTTCACAGGCCTCAAGCGCAGAAAGCGCCAGGCGCGAAACCATCTGCCCGCTCAGGAAGCCAAAGTCCACAACCGGCGGTGGATCTTCCGCCTGTGCCGCCGCGGGGAGGCTGAGGCTGAAAAGGGGGAGCAGGATTCGGAACAGTCGTTTGCGCGTCATGGTTGTTTCACAGATGGGGGGTGGTCAAGGGGCGGAGTTAAGGAAAGCAGCAACTTCCGGACCTGCGACCTCAAAGGAGGCCGCGGTTGGGATGCTGCCGAAGCCCGGAGGCTCATGCGGAAGCGCCAGCAAGGTTTTCCCAAAGCGCTGCCGGGGGCTTGCTACAGCCGGAAGGCCCGATCAAAGGCACGGCGCAGGTAATCCGGCTCCTGCGGTCCGGTGAGGGTGGCAATCCGGGTTCCGTCTGGTTTGAAGAAGAGCAGGGTGACGTTGCTGACGTTGTTCAGCTGCGCAAAGGCCCGACCTTCTGGCGTGTTCAGGCCGGCGATGATGAAACGGATGCGGCCTTCGTATTCAGGTTGGAGCGAGTGGACCACTCGCTTGAGCTCACGGCAGAGGCTTCAGCCAGGGTCATGGATCTGTACCACAATGTTCTCCCCCTGCCCAATGGCAGAAAGGTCCGTGTCTTCGGGCTCAAATCCCATCCATAACCAGAACCCAGCGGCTAAGATCACCACGCTGGTGATCACCACCAGAAGCTGAGCCTGCTGACGCCGTTGCTGGGAACGAGAAGGCGCCTGATTGCGTTTTGTTTTTGACATTGCGGGCTTTTTGAAGTGAAGGGTTTCTGCCCAAAATATAGAGGCAGGCGCCTCCCAACGCCAGCAGAAAATCACTTCTCGGTGGTTCCGGCATTGAAGGTTCCCCGGACCTGTGATTAGCTAAGTCCCTGAAATTGATTTCCCAAAGGACTCCTTATGCCGACTCTGCGAGACATTCAGTATGCCACTTTGATTGTAGGTTTGGTGGTGCTGCCAGCCGTTGCCCTGACCCTGCTGCTCCCGGTGGTCTGGAGTGATTGGAAGCTTGATGGCCAAGCGCTCTGGACGCTGCAACGCCGTGGAATGCCCGAGGCTCAGGTCACCGAACTGCTTCCTCTGCGCACGGAGGACTTTTCCTCAAAGGCGGCCGTCATGGAAGCCGCTCAGAAGGCTCTTCCGGAAGCCGTGTTTCAGAAGTACGCATTTCAGATCAGCCAAGTGGCCCAACAGGTGAGGCGTCCCGGAGGCGAGTGGCTCTTTTTGGGACTGCTCGTGGCCTGGTACGGCGGGGTCTATGCGCTGTGGCGGAAGTGGGGTCAGGCGCTCGGCTTCCCCGTTGACGGCGAATCGTCTTCAGCAGAAGCCTCCAGCGGTAGCTCCAGCTGAGGAGCAATCGCCTCTTCGAGACCAAACTCTGCCAAATCCGGCAGGTGCTTCAGCTGAGAAAGCCCAAACACCTCCAGAAACGTCTTGGTCGTGCCATAAAGGCTGGGACGTCCCGGAAGCATCTCCTTGCCCACAATCCGGATCAAGCGTCGCTGCATCAGGGTTCGCAGGGTATGAGACGAGTCCACGCCCCGGACAAACTCGACTCCTGA
Source organism: uncultured bacterium (assembly GCA_965662235.1). Taxonomy (GTDB): domain Bacteria; phylum SAR324; class SAR324; order SAR324; family NAC60-12; genus JAYPUA01. The sequence goes on along the minus strand of CBFIGY010000036.1, from coordinate 8,754 downwards.
ACGCGTGATCGGTTGCTTGTACGCCACAATTGCCAGCGTCTCCAACAGGGCCATGGAAAGCTTGATGGTCTTGATCGAGTCCAGCTTCTGCACCCAGCCACGGTGTTCCGGAAGGGTCCGGAGCTGCAGCCCCTCGGCCACGGTTTCAATGCGAAAGGCCCGCCCCGTTTCCTCATAAACCGTGTTCAACCGCTGACTCGCGGCCCTCAGTTCGGCAGGACGGCACTCCGGGAGCAGGGTGCTGAGTTGCCGGAGGGAGAGCGGATGAGAGGCTGAAAACAGCACGGCCTCGAGCGCCAGTTCCAATTCTTCAGGAGTCATCATTTTTTCCAAAGGAAGCATCCAAGCATAAACGCGTGGACTCTAACCCAGCCTGGACAGTAGAATAAAGGTTTTTTCACCGACCCTCCTTGGTCGCAACCTCGCATCCGCCCACCCTTCCCAGGTGTCGGCCGGCTTCAGCCCCAAAAGAGCTTCATGAGCAAAACCAACCCCTCCTTGCATCCGGAAACCCGTACCGTCCTCGCAGGACGTGATCCTCAGGCATACGGCGGCACCGTCAACCCGCCGGTGTACCGGGCCTCGACCATTCTCTCCCACACGGTTGCCGAGCTCAAAGAACGGGGTCAGGCACGGGTGGACGACCGGCAGCTCATGTTTTACGGACGCAAGGGCACCCCCACTTCCTGGGCGCTGGAAAATGCGGTTGCCGATCTTGAAGGCGGGCACCGCTCCATGGCGTTTCCTTCAGGGCTCGCGGCCATTGCTGCGGCGCTGACGGCGTTCCTCAAGGCAGGTGACCACCTGCTGATGACCGACAGCACCTATGGTCCCACACGTGAATTCTGCGAAGGGTTCCTCAAGCGCTACGGCGTCACCACCACCTACTACGATCCTCAGATCAACGCCTCTGACCTCAAGGCCCTCATTCAACCCAACACGGCGGTGCTCTTTACGGAATCCCCAGGGTCACAGACCTTTGAGGTGCAGGACATTCCGGCACTTGCTGAAGTCGCTCATGCCCATGGCCTGAAGGTGCTCATGGACAACACCTGGGGCACGCCGCTCTACTTCCGCTCCTTCGAACACGGCGTCGATGTCTCGATTCACGCAGGCACCAAGTACATTGTGGGACACTCCGATGCCATGCTGGGTCTGGTGGTCACCACAGAAGAAACCTGGGGGGCGCTCCGGGAGACCGCGTGGCAGTGGGGACAGTGTGCAGGCCCGGATGACCTCTACCTCGGACAGCGGGGGCTCCGGACCATGGCAGTCCGCCTCAAGCAGCATCAGCTCAATGCCACTGCTGTAGCAGAGTGGCTTCAGGAGCAACCACAGGTCAAGCAGGTCCTCTACCCCGCGCTGCCCGGTGCCCCGGGACACGACCTCTGGAAACGGGACTTCCTGGGCGCTTCCGGGCTCTTTGGTGTGGAACTGCACCCGGCCTCTGAGTCGGCTGTCACAGCTTTGCTCGACGACATGGAGCTGTTTCACATGGGCTACTCCTGGGGTGGCTACGAAAGCCTGATCCTGGCAACCAACCCCCGGAGCATGCGCACCGCGTCCCCATGGGTTTTCAACGGCCCTCTGCTGCGCCTGCACATCGGTTTGGAGAATCCCGCCGACCTCATTGCCGACCTGCAGGCGGGGTTGCAGCGACTGCAGCGCGCTGAATGACTTTGAGTTTGAGGGGCGGATTTGATACGATCTCGCGTTCCGAAGTCAAATTATCCCCGGAGGGCGAATGATGCTGCTGATTGCAGACGAAAACTCAGACACCTTGGACCAACTCCGAGCCCTGCTCAGCGGCTCTGAGCATGAAGCCTACTTTGCGTCTGATGGAGAGGAGGCTCTCAAGCACTTCCGGGACTTTCAACCGGATGCCGTCTTGAGTGCTCTGACGCTCCCCAAGCTTGGGGGCCTGGAGCTGCTCAAGGAGGTCCGGAGCCTCAACCCACGGATTCCGTTTGTCATGATTGGGCGGACCAGTGAGCCGGAAAGCATCCTCAACGCGCTCCGGCTCGGGGCCTGTGACTTCCTGACCCGTCCCCTGAAGGGCCTTGAGTTTCAGCGGACGCTGAAGCGCATCCACACGCTCCGTCGCACCCCCACCGCCCTCGATTTTCCCTTTGAGCACCTCGTTCAGGAGTCCCGGACCCTTGAGTTCGGCAACGAGTTTGAGTCCCTCCCAGAGATTGTGGCCTTCATCACCCGAGACGTCGACTCGTATGGTGTGATCAGTCCGGAAGACGCCTACCTCCTGAACCTGTTTCTGACAGAGGCTTTGGAAAACGCCATCTTCCACGGAAACCTAGAGCTCGACCGCAGCTGGCGTGAGGACCCTCAGGCGATGTACGAAGAGGCCATCCGACGTCGGGAGCAGGAGGTCTATGCCGAGCGACGGGTCTCGATCAGCTATGACCTGAGCCGCAACTCCAACAAGTTTGTCATCCGGGATGAAGGCAAGGGCTTCGCGCACACGGAGCTTCCAGACTTCTCTGACCCGGAAAACCTCTTCAAGCCCAACGGCAAGGGATTGGTGCTGCTGGCCAACTTCATGGATGAGGTTTTCTGGAATGAACGCGGCAACGAGGTCACCCTGATTCGCTACCGACGACGCAAAGCATGACTCGTTTACTCCTCTTCAGCCTCGGAGGTCTGCTCCTGATCAGCGCCTGCAGCGAGGCCCCTAAACAGGTCCGGGTGCCTGCGCGCGAGATGTACCAGCAGGCGTACGTTTCCTATGAAGACGGCTTTGCCACTGAAGCCGAACGTCAGTTCCGTGAGCTGGTCACCGAGCATCCGGGCTCCCGGATGGCGGCACTCGCCTACCTGAAGCTGGGCGACATCAACTTTGAACGTGGTCAGTGGGCGGATTCGGAGTCTGACTACCGGGCATTCCTGCTCAACAGCCCACAGAGTCACCTCACGCCCTACGTCCTGCACCGCATCATCGCCCTCAACTACGAGCGCAACAAGTACGGTCTGTTCTTCCGAGCCCGGGAGTACGACCGCAACATGGAGCCCAACCGCAAGATCCTGCTGGAGTACCAGCGGTTTGCCATGCTCTACCCCAACAGCCCCTACCTCCAGGACGTCGGAGAGTATCAGGTGAAGGCCCGGGCGGACCTTGCAGAGTATGAGCGTTTGGTCGGAAACTGGTACTTCGACCAAGAAGCCTACCCCTCGGCCATCTCCCGCTACCGCTACCTGCTGCTCAACTATCCGGAGTACCCGGAAACCGCTCAAGTCGCCAACCAGCTTGCCCGCGCCTATGAACTGAACCGTCAGCCTGAGTTGGCCCAGGAATTGCGAGACTCCCTGAAACGGGTTCGCGCCCTTCCCTAATAAAACTTCAGGCTGGTTTCATGTTGCGCACGATTCCTCTGCTCTTGTTGACGCTGCTGCTGGTTGGCTGCCGATCCTTGCTTCCAGAAGGCAATCCCGGAGAACCGGCTCCTTCGCCTTCCCCCACCACTGCGACGGCGTCGCCCACCCTCTCGTCCTCCCCCGCAACCTCTCCCGATGAGGACGCACTGGTTCAGCTGCGGCAGGACTTCGTTGCGTTGCAGGAGTACATGCAGGGCCTGGAGCGAGAGGTCGCTGAACTGCGGCAAGAGGTCCGGGATCAGCAAACTCGACTGGATACCTCTCAGCAGCAATGGGACACCAACTTCTCGTTGATGGAGCAGGCCGTTGAGAAGCGGCTCAGCCAGGCCGGCCCCTCCTCGGGCTCCTCAAGCGTCACCACCCAGATCGCCCAAACCGTCCGACAGGAGTCTGCCCCTGCGTCTCAACCGAAGGGTCTGACGATTGTCCGGGCAGACAGTGCCCCGTCCTCGTCCAGCTCCTCCCGAGCCTCCAGTTCCTCAAAGGCCTCAACCGGTTCGGCAGAAGATTCCGTCATCACCTATTCCCTGATTCAGCGTAAGTCAACGCCCAACATGGAGCAGGCTCAGCCGCCAGCCACTCGTTCCAGCACCGAGCTTTCTGACCTGGAGCCGGTTGTGGAAGAGGCCGACCTGAAGCCCGCACCTCCGCCTCCGCCCCGGAAGCCTCAACCGCCAGCCCGGACGGCGTCTTCGCAAGAAGAGGAAACCCCGTTTGATCCGGACCTCGTTGAGACCGCCAATCCAACGGTGCTTCAGCGCATTCCAGGCGCCATCAACTTTTACAACAAGGGATCCATTGCGCTGGTGCAACGCCGACACGATGAAGCCATCCGGGTGTTTGAAGACTTCCTCAAACGCTTTCCCAATGAAATGAATGCCCCCAAAGCCCAGTACTGGGCCGGGTTCTCTCATTTTCAGCTGGGACAGTTTGACGAAGCTGAGGCCGCAATCCGCAAGATGCTCCGGACTTATGAGCACCGCCCAGACACTCAGGGCTACAAGACGTCAGAGGGGATCTTTCTACTCGGTCGCATTGCGCAGGAACGCAACGAGCTTCCGCTGGCCAAACGCTACTGGCAGGCCGCGGCAAAGCTCTACCCAGGCACCACCGGCGCCGATCAGGCCAACCTGGAACTGAAGCGGCTGGCCCGCTAGACCGGAAGCAGCACTGAGCGGATCAGGTAGATCACAAACAGCGCCACCATCACCGAAAGGTCCATGCCTCCCATTGGAGGCACCACCCGACGGATGGGAGCAAGAAGGGGTTCCACCATTCCCTGGAGGAAGCGCTGCACGGGGTGTTGGTTGTGAGGAAGGAACCAGGAAAGCATCGCGTACACAACGATCATCATGCTCAACAGGCCCAGCATCATGTCAAGGACCTGCAGGAGGGTTCCCATAAAAGAAGGTCCGGCAAACATTACGGGTTTGAGGATTGCTCAAGTTTCCGGACGCGCTCAAAGAGCTCTTCCAGCCGTCCGATGTTGGATTGCATCTGCCGCCACTCGGACGCAGGGCGTCCGGGCATGCCAGCAATCATGGTTTCATTTGCAGTGTTGCTGGTCACCACACCGCGCGCCATCACGGCCACCCGGTCTCCAATGACCACATTGTCCCGGACGCCCGTCTGTCCTCCCAAGATGAGGTGGCTCCCAGCCTTGACGCTTCCCCCAACCGCCGTCTGTGCAGAGATCAGCGCCTGAGGTCCCAAGTCAACGTTATGGGCAATCTGGACCTGGTTGTCGATCTTGCTGCCCTGGCCAATGCGGGTCACAGAAAAGCGGGCCCGGTCGATCGTTGTTCCAGCGCCAATTTCCACGTCATCTTCCACCACCACCCGTCCCACTTGGGGAATCTTCCGGTTGACGCCATCGCGTTGGAAGTACCCGTGTCCATCGGCCCCAATGACCACACTCGACTGAACCAGCACGCGGTTTCCCAAGACGCAGTGGCTCTGCACCACCGCATTCGGGTAGAGAGTGCAGTCGGCCCCAACTGTGACCTGCGTCATCAGCACCACGCCTGCGTGCAGGCAGGTCCGGTCTCCTACCGAAACGCCCTCGTAAAGCACCACGTGAGGCCCCACTTTCACGCCCTCTCCCAACTGCACGCCCTCGGCAATCACCGCTGTCGGGTGGATGTCCCAGGTCGGAACAGGTTCCGGATGCAGCCACGCGGTCAGGGCAACATGAGCCGCCAAGGGGTCTGCGGCATAGATCAGGTTCTGCGTCTCATCACGCAGCTGCGGAGGCACCACCAGCGCCCGTCCGGACAGCTGCAGGTCCTGCAACCGAGGCACCCCTCGCTTGGCCAAGCCGGCCGAAACCGGAACACTCGCCAGGCCGGCAGGGTTGACCACATACGCAATGCCCCCTTCCTGAAAATCGTCCAGACCGCACGCTCGGTGCAGCAAGAGGTCTCCCTGTCCGGACCATTCGGCGCCTAGAAAATCAGCAACTTCTTTCAGTGTGGGCATACTCAGATCTCATTCCGAAGCAAGCGAACCGGAACTTCGGTTCCCGCAGGAATCACACCCGAATCTGGCTCAATGCGAATCAGGCAGTTTCCTCGGACCAGGGAGCTGATGCTGTGGGACCCCTGAATGGGCAGGGGACGCACCCAGTAACGGCCTTCGGCAAACCGAAGCTGTCCCCGGAGGAACTGCAGGCGACTGGCCTGCTCAAGCACCTCGGCTTCCAGTGTTGCAGACACCATGGGCTCTTCCAGGCTCCGACGTCCCTGCATCTTCCGCAGAGCAGGGCGGACAAACTCCTCAAACAGCACAAAGCTAGACGCCGGATTTCCGGGAAGGCCAAACACCAACGTGGAGCCACGTCGGCCAAAAAAGAGCGGTTTGCCCGGCTTCACCCGGACCTTCCAGAAGAGTGGCTCGACTCCCAGTTGCTCCAGAACCCGCTTCGTCAGGTCCTTTTCTCCCACCGACACGCCTCCGGAGATGAGGGCCAGGTCTCCTTCCAGCGCGTGCAGGAACAGCTCCCGGAGCGCCTCTTCTTCGTCTGGAGCCTTGGCGACCACTTCCGGATGCGCCCCTTCTTCACGGACCAGTGCTTCCAGCATGAAGCGGTTGGACTCGCGAATCTGTCCGGGTCCTGGAGACTCATGGACCTCCAGCAACTCGCTTCCGGTGGAAACGATGCCCACGCGGACGGTCCGGGTCACTGGCACCTGCGTGAATCCCATGGTGGCCAGGACAGACAGCTGGGCGGCGCCAATGCGGGTTCCCGCGGGAAACAGCTCGTCTCCTGCGCCAATGTCTTCTCCGCAGTAACGCATGTTCTCACGCAGACGCACTGCTTCTCGGATGGAAACCGAACCGTCGTCATGCCGGGTCGCATCTTCCTTCATGACCACCGCATCGGCTCCTTTCGGAGTGGGGGCTCCGGTTGCCACCTGCACACACTGTCCCGCCTGCAGCGTCCAGTCTCCCGGGTTGCCGGCAGGAACGTATCCCAGTGACGTCAACAGCACCGGAGTGGCTGCCGACGCTGAGGCCACTTCCGCAGCACAGACGGCGTAGCCATCCACTGCGGAGTTGTCAAAACGAGGCATGGGGTGCGGGGCCAGCAGCGCTGTCGCGAGCACGGCCCCATGACAACGGGCGAAGGGCCGCTCTTCTGCAGGAAGGGGGCTCACTTCCTCCAAAATGCGCCGTTTGGCCTCAGCGTGGTCCAGCATTACTTCCGATTCGTCTCAAGGTAGAGCCCCAGCGCGTCCTTGCCCTGCTGACTGGTGGTCCACTCCTGAAATCCCTGATCCGTCAGGTCGCCCAGCAGCTGCGTCCACTGCTGATCGCTCCAGTCCTTGTGAGCCCGGAGCCAACTGTTGAGTTCTTTTTTCGGAAATCGCTTCTTCGGCTTAAAGTCCATAAACCCTTTTCTCAAAATGTCAGAATTTTGGGGAGAGGTGCTGAATCCAGCAGCACTTTCAGGATAAGCAGTGGAGGGGAAGTTCAAAGACGAAATTCGCCTCTGCCACGAAATCAGGCTTGAAAACCGGGGAACCTTCCCGCTATCTTGTTGGCTGAACAACGCTCCCAAGGAAACCGAAATGGATTACTACCCCTATCTGCTGGCCCTGCACGTCGTTTCGGTCTGTGTGGTGGTCGGAACGCTTTTTGTCCAGTCTCTGTCTGTGGTCTTCCGGTACCGCATGAACGACCCGGTCCAGCTGGAGGGCGCCCAATGGATTCAGCTGCGGGTGCACCGCTTCATCTACCATCCCATTCTGGGGATTGCTGTGGCCACCGGCCTGTACCTGGCCATGATGACGGAAGCCTTCTCCAGCGGAAAGTGGCTGCACTGGAAGCTGACCCTGCTGATCCTCCTGATCGCCTTTGGCTTCATGAATGGTCGGCAGATCCGCAACCATGAGCTTCCCAAGCCACTGGCCATGTTTGTCCACATTGGAATCTTCCTGACCTCGGCGGTGATGATTTATCTCGCCTCTGTCAAACCCTTCTAGCATACTACGGAAAGTTACAGGCTTTCCTGCCGCGGAGAGATGGCCGAGTGGTCGAAGGCGGTAGACTCGAAATCTATTAGGGGTGCAAGCTCCTCGGGGGTTCGAATCCCTCTCTCTCCGCCACCAAAAAAGAGCAGCGACTGAGTTCCTTCAAGAACTCAAAGGCCGCCGGTCCTTCAGCGTCCCAATCAGTCCCCCACAAAACCAAGCGCCCCCTCCCTTTGCCTGAGGCCGTCTTCCTCCTCAAGACGCCGCAGCCCCGAGAAGCTCCCTGCTCCTCAAGCCCCCCCTTCAGCCCCCACAGGCCTTCCAACCGATGATCCGCGCGGGAACCCCGTAGCGCCCCCAAACGCGCGACCAGCCCTCCGTCGCACCTTGGCGAAATTTTTGGATCATTTGCAGGAGGAAAGCTTGATTGTTCATGGGGGCTCAGTAGCCTTTCCGAAAAAACACCAACAGCTTCCTCAGGGCCCCTCATGCTTCGATCAATTGGAACCTCCCTGCTCCTATTGACTTTCCGGGACTCAAGGCTCGGGAACAAGGTGTGGCTTGGATGGATGCTGATCAATTGAATCGAAGGGAATGATGCCGTATTTTAAGTTTCAAGAAAAAAACATCTTTTATGAGCTAAAGGGGGAAGGTCCTCTTTTAATCATTTTGCCTGGAAATACGGCAACATCAGCTGCACATGAGAATGAACTCAACCACTACTCCGATAGGTACTGTGTGGCTGCTATTGATTTCTTGGGAACCGGAAAATCAGATCGCATCAAGCACTGGGAGAGTGATTGGTGGGAAGACAGTAGCGATCAGGTTGCCGCTTTAATCAAGCATTTGGATGATCAAGAGGCCGTCCTTCTTGGTGTCAGTGGCGGTGCGA
>CBFIGY010000035.1:0-30828 GCA_965662235.1 uncultured bacterium | reverse complement strand
CAGGAAGGCAACCTTCATCAGATCCACACTCTGCTGCTCCGCCTTCTCCGCCCGACGTTCCTGAATGGAGCAGTGCTCCCCAAGGGCTTCATCAACCGTTGGAAGGGCGTCCTTGATCCGCTTCTTTGCTTTTTGAGGCTCAGCGTCTCGTTCGGCTGCCAGCCACTGCTTGAGTGCCCGGTGCACGGTCAGGTCTGGGTAACGCCGAATGGGGGAGGTGAAGTGGCAGTAGTACTCGGCGGCGAGTCCAAAGTGCCCCAGGTTTCCGGGCTGGTAGACCGCAAGAGCCATGCAGCGGAGCAGCAGGACCTGCAACTGATCCCGGTTGGGGTACTCCTCAATCTGCTGAAACACTTCATTGAAGCCCTGAGGCTCATGCAGTCGCGACATTGGTGTCTTCACCCCGAAGCGCCAGAAGGTTTGTTGTAGCCGAGAAAGCTTCTTGAAGTCCGGACGCTCATGAACGCGGTAAAGGGCCGGAAGCTTGTGGTCCACGCAGTGCCGGGCCACGGTTTCGTTGGCCTCCAGCATGAACTGCTCAATCAGCTTCATGGCATCACTTTGGAAACGGCGACCCATGCCCGTCATGCGGTTTTCGGCATCAAACTCAACGGTTTCTTCGGCAAAGGTAAACTGAATGGCCCCGCGCGTTTCACGGCGTTGCGAAAGGATCTTGGCCAGCTCATTCATCTCCTTGAGGCGCGCCAGGATCTCCGGTTTGCGGATGGTTGAGGTTCGGCCCTGCAGCACGTCCTCCACGTCGTCGTAGGTCAGGCGTCCGGCACTGCGGATCAGGCTTTCATAGATGCGGTGGCGGGTCCGGGCGCCGCTGGGGTCGAGGTGCATTTCGCACGTCACCGCAAACCGGTTCACCTGAGGCCGAAGGCTGCAGAGGTTGTTGGAAAGTGCCTCCGGAAGCATCGGGATCGCGTGAGTGGGAAAGTAAACGCTGGTGGCCCGGGCATAGGCCTCAGCATCCACAGCATCTCCAGGACGGACGTAGTGGGCCACATCGGCAATGGCGACATAGAGCGTCCATGAGCCGTCCGGATGCTTCTCAGCATAGACGGCATCGTCAAAGTCCCGAGCGGTTTTCCCGTCGATGGTGACGTATCCAAGGTGCCGCTGATCCACGCGTCCGGAAGTCGCGTCATGGACCACCCGTGTGGGAAAGGCTTCCGCGTGTGCCACTGCCGCCTCGGGGTACTCATGCCGAATCTGGTTCTCCTGGAGAATGCGGTCGAAGGCAAGCTCATTGACCGAAATCCCCTCCATGGATCGAATGAGGCGTGCCAGCGGACGGTTGACGTTTCCACCTCGCCAGCCTTCTTCCTCAGGAATCAGCTCCACCTCCACCAGGCTCCCATGCTGGGCTTCAGGCAGGTCGTGTTCGGGCCGGATGAGCAGGGTGCCAAAGCTGAGGTTGGAGTTGATGGGCACCGCAGTGACCGTTGACTTGCGACGGTGCAGGGTGGCAAGGAGCCGTGAGTTGCTGCGCTCGACCACCCGGACGATGCGTCCCTTGCGTTTGCCCCGGGCGCCTCGAGCTTGAGACAGCTCAAATTCCACCTTGTCCCCATCCATGGCGTTGAGCTGATCTCGCTCACCGACAAATACATCCTCCTGTCCGTCTCCGGTGGCAATGAAGCCAAATCCACGGGGGTTGCGGATGAACACCCCAGTGAGCCGTCCCTTTCTGGAAGAAGGCATTCCGGACTGTGCCAGACCGCGCAGAGGCTTGCCACGCTCAAGGGTTGGGTCCACATGCTTCCTTTTGGAGGACTCTGGCTTCAGCTCTGCTCGGGTGAGCAGACGGGCGCTGCCGTAGCGTGATCCCTGCTGAATCATTGACCCACGCTTGACCTGCTTGTGCAGCCAGGCCTTCAGTTTGGAGGTGTCGGCCTTGCTCAGTCCCAAGAGACCTCGCAGCTGCTTGGCACTGAGCAAGCCCCCGTGAGCCTCCATGAGGGCCAGGACGTTTTTCTTGTTGAGTTTCAAGGGACTCCTTATTGAGGAAGAGGCACAGGCGGATTAGTCCAACAGACGTTCAGCTAGGTAAACCGCTGGGTGCAGGATCCGGAGGGGGAGGCCTTCGGCCTTTAAGCCCGCCCGAATCTGGTAGAGGCACCCTGGGTTCCCGGTGACAATTGTGAGGGCACCGGGATGCGCCTGAAGCGTCTCACGGACCGAGTCGATCTTGCGTTGAAGGATGGCGTGAGACAGCTCTGGCTGAATGAGGTTGTAGATGCCCGCTGAGCCACAGCACCAGTTCGATTCCGTCAAAGGAACCAGGGTGACGCCAGGGAGGCTGTTGAGCAGAGCCCGGGGGTTGGCGTCCACCTTCTGAGCGTGCATGAGGTGACAGGGGGCGTCATAGAGCACGACCTCTTCTTCGGTTTTCCAGCGGAGGCGCTTGAGCTGTTCCGGATGCTGCGACAGGAACTCAAGGATGTCCACCACACGGCCCTCAATGGCGTCCCAGTTGCGCAGGTGAGAAGGGTCACTTTGGGGAAAGAGGTGATGGTATTCACGGAGCTGCGCACTGCATCCGGCCGCATTGGTCACCAGGGCATCCAGCTTGTGTCCTTCAAATGCATCTAGGTTCTTCAGGGCCAGCTTCCGGGCGGTGTCACGGTCGCCGCTGTGCACGTGCAAGGCGCCGCAGCAGCCCTGTTGCGCAGGCACGACCACCGTGTACCCCACGGCCTGCAGCAGCCGGCGTGTGGACTCGTGGACGGCCGCCTCTGAGACATCCATGATGCATCCGGAGAAGAGCCCCACCTTGCCCAGAGGCTCCTCCACGCCCTGAGGCTGCAGCTGCTGATCCGCGTACGTCTGCTTGAAGGAGCGTCCGGAGCAATCCGGCAGAAGGTGCTGCTGAAAAACGAAGGACTTGGGGAAGAACCGACTCACCTGCGGATGCGTGATGAGCTGCGGGAGGCGAGTCCAGGCGTAAACCTTCAGGAGTTTGCTGGCAAGCGTCAGTAACGCGGTCGACCGAAACAGTCCCTTGAGGAGAAGCGTCCGGAGGGTTTTTTCCTTGAAACTCTGAGGTTGGGTTTCATGAATCACTCCTCGAGCCTTTTCCAGCAGCTCACCATAAGGCACCCCAGACGGGCAGGCGGTCTCGCAGGCGCGGCAGTCGAGGCACCGGCTCAGCGGGTCGATGACGTCTTGAGTCAGGTCCAGTTCCCCCTCCCAAACCCCACGCATGAGGTACAGTCGCCCCCGTGGTGAGTCCTTCTCGTCTCCCAGTTCGCGGTAGGTGGGGCAGCTGTCTAGGCAAAGGCCACAGTGAACACACATCAGGATGTTGTCAAACTCAGCCTCCCGGAAGCGCTGCTTTGCCAGAGGAGCCGGAGCCGCAGAAGGTGAGGCTGCGGAAGGGTTCGTCATCGCTTTTTCCCCAACAAAAAGATTAAACGGAACATAACGGGTCGAGACGGGTCATTGCTGATAAAACGGAGCGTGGAAGATTCCTGCGGGATCCAGGTGCTGCTTGAGACGCTGCGCCAGCGAGTAACCCGGTGCCTGCGCCAATTCCTCTAGGTCAGCATATCCCAAATCCGGGTGAGCACTGCCCCACACGAGCCTTCCCTGCACCCGACGCCCAACGGCTTTCAGAGACGTCAGTAGCTTCTGCTGAGCAGTACGGTCCGGATCCTTGAGGAAGACGTGCAGGTCTGCGCCGATTGGATGCACGGCCAGGTGCAGGCCGTCTTGCTGAAGCGACTCTAGGTGCATCGGGTTGAGGCCTTCGCTGGTGGGCAGCAGCAGCATTACGTGCAGGTGCCCTTCCGGAAGCGCCCACTGCCGCCGGAGTGAAGCCACCCAGCCCGTATGCCGGTCGGTCCCAGGCAGATACGGTAATTCCGAAGACGCTTCTCCTTCGGCAAGCACCTGCAGGGGCTGAGGGAAGTGCGACTGGATCTCCTGCTGAAGGCGTTGGCGCCGGTCGGTGTTTCCCGAAATGCCGATGCCAACCACCCAGTCCGCTTGACCGGTTTCCAGAGGCGAAAGGGCTTGAATCCAGTCCAGCGGCAACCGAGCCCGGTGAAGGTCAGCCACCCGATGAAGCCACGTCGTGTCCGGACAGCGAGCATAAAGACCATGCGGAGCAACCGGACGGGGCATGACCTTGAAGTTCGCAGCGGTAATCACGCCGAGGCCACCGAGGCTGCCCAGCATCATGCGGTTCAGGTCGTAACCTGTAACGTTCTTGACGACGGTGCCACCGGCATGGACGCGGTCGCCTTCACCGTTGAGGTACTCAAGGCCAATGATGCAGTCCCGGAGCCCGCCCATGTTCATGCGGTTGGGGCCCACGTCATTTGAGGCAAGCAGCCCACCAATGCTGGAATCCGGGAACCAAGGATTGATGGGGAGCACCATGTTGCGTTCGCCTACCTGTTCCTGCAAGGCCTGAATCGAGACCCCGGCCTCAACACCGACCACCATGTCATCAGGGTCAAAGAAGTTGGTGGCGGTCAGGGCACTCAGGTGTAGCTCTGTTTCCGGAGACGTGAAGTCTGTCGGGTGAAAGCGGGTGCGGTTTCCGCGGATGACAAAGGGTTCCTGGGTCCGGATACGTTCCTGGACCCAACTCTGAGCCGCATCAATGGAGGAGGGGACAGCGTGGGTCATACGGCAATTCCGGACTTCCGGGCCACGAGTTTGGGGGCGTTCAGCTCAGCGGGTGCCGGAATCTTGGACTCCGCACAGCGTCCCGGATGAGGAAGAACCTTCCCGGGGTTCAGCTTGCCCTCCGGGTTGAAGAATTCTCGAACCCAGCCCATGTTCTTGAGGTCGGCTTCGAGGTAGTTCTCTGTCATGAGCTTGCGCTTCTCCAGTCCAATACCGTGCTCTCCCGAGAGGGCTCCGCCGAGCTTCAGGCAGACCTGGAGGATCTCCTCACCGGCTTGGTGGGTCCGTTCAATTTCGTCTTCATTTTCGTAGTTGAAGAGGATAAGCGGGTGCAGGTTGCCGTCACCGGCGTGGAAGACGTTCGCGACAATGAGCTGGTGCTTCCGTCCAATGGCTTCAATGGCGTCAATCACCTCCGGGAGCTTGCTCCGGGGAATGACCCCATCCTGCACGTAGTAGCTGGGGGAGATTTGTCCGATGGCACCAAAACTTTCTTTCCGGGCTCGCCAGATGCGGGCGCGTTCGGCGTCGTCCTTGGCACGTTCCACCGAGCGGGCGCCGTTGGCAGTCAGCATCTCTGCCACAAGCTGGGCTTCTTCCTCCAGTCCATCCTCAAGGTCCTCCAGCTCGACAATGAGCACCGCCTCAGCGTCTTGGGGGAAGCCGGGCTTGAGGGCGGCTTCGACAGCGTGGATGACGGTCTTGTCGATCAATTCCATGGCCGCGGGAACCGTTCCGTTGCGGATGATGGCGGAAACGGCATCACAGGCGCCCCGGACCGAGGAGAAGACCCCCAGCAGCGTGACGGCTTTTTCTGGATTGGGCGTGAGGCGGCAGATGACCTTGGTGACAATGCCAAAGGTTCCTTCTGAGCCAATGACAAGGCCAAGGAGGTCGGGGCCGGGCATGTTGTGAAACGAGCCCCCGAGCGTCACCACTTCGCCATCCGGCAAGACCATTTCCAGTCCGAGGACGTGGTTGACGGTCACACCGTACTTGAGGGTGTGGGGGCCTCCGGAATTTTCCGCCACGTTTCCTCCGATGGTGCAGGCCTTTTGTGAGGAAGGGTCTGGGACAAAATGATAGCCGTGCGGTTTGACGTGCTCGGTGATCCGCAGGTTGATGACCCCAGGTCCCAGCGTGATCGTCCGGTTGATCCAGTCGACTTCTGTGATCTCCTTGAAGCGAGCCATTTCGATGATGGCGCTTCCTTCATGAGGGACGGCGCCCCCGGACAGTCCGGTTCCCGCACCACGTGGCAGAAAGGAAAGGCCTTCAGCGTGAAACAGTTTGACGACCTGCACCAACTCTTCTGTTGAACCGGGATAAACCACTCCCAGAGGAGGAGCCGTGTAGAGCGTCAGGCCGTCACACCGGTACGTGTAGAGCGTGATGGGGTCATCCTTGACCCACTCCTTGCCACAGATCTGGTCGAGTTGCTGTCGAATGGCGTGGGGAAACGGCATAATCCTCCTTCAAGGGGAACACAATAAGGTGAGGAAGCTTCAAGGTGCAGGCGCTTTCAGCCAGGGACGGATCCAGCCGAGGCCTTCCAGGGTCGTGGTTTGGGGACGGTACTCGCAGCCGATCCATCCGGAGTAGCCCAGCCGGTCCAGGTGTTGGAAGAGGAACGGGTAGTGAATTTCTCCGGTTCCAGGCTCGTTGCGTCCGGGCGTGTCTGCCAGCTGGAGGTGCCCGATGTGGGGGAGCAGCTGCTCCAGAGTCGGAGCAAGGTCCCCTTCCATGATCTGCATGTGGTAGATGTCGTACTGCACCTTCAGGTTCGGAGCATTGACCTGCCGTAGGATTTCCAGCGCCTGCTTCGAGTGGTTCAACAGGTACCCCGGCATGTCTCGGGTGTTGATCGGTTCAATCAGAGCCTCGATGCCAGCGGCTCCGAGTTGGGCTGCCGCGTAGCTTAGATTGATGATATAGGTTTCCAAAGCCTCTTCCGGTGACCCGTCTGCTGGAGGAATGCCTGCCATCACATGCAGACGCGGGCACGCGAGCGCCTGTGCATACTCCAGTGCACAGTGGACGCTTTCGCGGAATTCGCTCTGACGGTTTGGGAGGCAAGCGAGGCCACGCTCTCCGGCATCCCAGTCTCCAGGAGGGAGGTTGAAGAGCACCTGCTCCAGTCCGCTCTCTGCGAGCATTTCGTTGAGCAGAGCGGGAGAGAAGGCATAGGGAAAGAGGTACTCAATGCCGTGGAACCCTGCTTGTGCGGCAGCGGCAAAACGATCCAGAAAGGGCTCTTCAGTGAAGAGCATGGACAGATTGGCCGCGAATCGAGGCATGAACTTCCGGACGTTGGAGCTAAAGGCTTCGGGGGTCTGGTGAACAGAGGGGGTGCAAGGCGGGTGCTTGGCCCTCCCCGGCAAGTTGCGACACCATGACGCAAAGGGGGGCAATGTTCAAGGAGAAGTCGTGGGAGCGGGAGCGTTGAGGCCGGAGCCCCAACGCGGTCAAGGAGGGGGTCAGAAGGTCAGTTCCAGGGCCTGACGGAGCGCGTCCACAATCTGGTCGGCTTCAGAACGTTGAAGGCAAAGGGGCGGGGCAAGGCCAAGGATGTCTCCCTGCGGCATGGCCCGTCCGATGACGTTTTGCTTCGCAAGGTTGGCGGCCACAGTGGGGCCCACTTTCTTGCTGGCGTCAAAGAAGGTTCGGGAGTCGCGGTTCTCCACAAACTCAACGGCGAGAAGCAGGCCTTCCCCGCGGATCTCTCCGACGTGCGGATGGGCCGCAAGCGCCTCTTGAAGCTGCGCCTTCAGGTAGGCACCGGTGTCCTTGGCGTTCTGCACCAGGTTCAGGTCGTCGACCAGCTTCAGGTTGGCGACTCCAGCAGCGGCGCCAATGGGGTGCGCCGAGTAGGTCCAGCCGTGTCCAATCGGTCCGTATTCGTCCGTGCCCTGCATGAGGACATCGTACATGCGGTTGGAGACAATGGAGCCTGAGAGAGGCGCGTAGGCGCTGGTCAGGCCCTTGGCAATGGTGATCAGGTCAGGCTGCAGTTGATAGTGCTGGCTGCCGAACATCGACCCCAGGCGTCCAAAACCGGTGACGACCTCATCTGCGATGAGAAGGATGTCGTATTTCTGGAGGATGGGCTGGATCGCTTCCCAGTACCCTTCTGGAGGAGGCACCAGTCCTCCGGTTCCCAAAGCCGGCTCTGCAACAAAGGCTGCAATCGTCTCCGGACCTTCCTGCTCAATGAGCTTTTCCAGTTCCGTGGCGCAGTGCTGGGAAAATTCCACTTCGCTCAGTTGCTCCAGTTCCGGGGCACGGCGGAAGTAGTAAGGCGCCTCGGTGTGGAGGACGCGGTCCAGGGGCAGGTCAAACTTCTTGTGGAAGAGGTCGAGCCCGGTCAGGGATCCGGTCATCAGGCCGGAACCGTGGTAACCTCGCCAGCGGGAGATGATTTTCTTCTTCTCCGGACGCCCAAGGATATTGTTGTAGTACCACACCAGCTTGAGGTTCGTCTCGTTGGCATCAGAACCGGAGAGGCCGAAGTAGACCTTGCCCATGTGCTCCGGGGCTCGGTCTAGGACCATTTTGGCAAGGGTGATGCTGGCTTCGGTGCCATGACCGACATAGGCATGGTAGTAAGCCAGTTCCCGGGCTTGCGCGGCAATGGCTTCAATGACCTCGCTGCGACCATAGCCGACGTTAACGCAGTAGAGCCCCGCAAAGGCATCCAGCAGGGTGTTGCCGTCGGAGTCCTTAATGAAGACGCCTTCGCCTCCGGTGACGACGCGTTGGGGGGCTTCGCTACGGGCAAACTGAGCCAGGTGGGTGGAGGGGTGAAAGAAGTTCTCTCGATCCCATGATTCGAGGATTTTTTTATCAAGCATGGATTCCTTTATGGTTAGTTGAGTCAGGACCAGTCTCTGCAGACGTATTTGATGTCAGCAAAGACATCCAGCCCGTAGCGCGAGCCTTCTCGTCCCCATCCAGACTGCTTCATGCCGCCAAACGGAATGGGGGCGCCTGTGACCTTGGTGCGATTGACTCCAATCATGCCGAATTTCAGGGCTCGGCTGACCCGGTAAATGCGGGAAGGGTTGCGGGTGTGGACGTATGCCATCAGTCCGTATTCGGTGTCATTGGCCCACGATACGGCTTCTTCTTCAGATTGAAAAGCAGCAATTGGCGCCACTGGACCGAAGGTTTCATCGTGCATGATGAGGGCACTGCGGGGAACATCCTTGAGGACGGTTGGGGCAAAGAAGTTGGGTCCTTGCTCCAGCACCGCACCTCCGCAAAGCAACTGGGCTCCGTGCTGGAGGGCATCGGCAACATGCTCCTGCTGCTTCTGGACGGCTGCGGCGTTGATGAGGGGGCCGATGTCCGGATCATCCTTGCCCAACCCGACGCTCAGGGACTGAACAGCGTTCGCAAAGCGTTCACAGAAGGCGTCATAGAGCGAGGTGTGAACCAGGATTCGGTTGGCCGCTAGGCAGTCCTGTCCAGAAGTGGCAAACTTCGCCTTGATCGCCTCTTCTACCGCACGTTCCAGATCCGCATCTTCAAACACAAGAAACGGAGCGTGTCCCCCCAACTCAAGGCTCAGGCGCTTGAGGGTATCTGCTGACTGCTGGTACAGCAACCGCCCGATGGGGGTGGAGCCCGTAAAGGACAGGGCCCGGACGCGAGGATCCTGCATCCACTCTCCAACAATCACCTCTGGGGCCCCAGTGATGACATTGAACACACCGGGCGGGAATCCAGCTTCTTCGGCGAGAACGGCCAGAGCCAGTGCCGAGTAGGGGGTTTGCATGGAGGGGTGTGCAACCACGGTGCACCCCACCGAAAGCGCTGCCGCCGCCTTACGGACCAACATGGCGTTCGGGAAGTTCCAGGGGGTCACGAGCGCCGCAACGCCCAGTGGCTCCATCCAGACCTCGACCTCCGCGTTCGGAAGATGCGAGGTGATGCTCAGAACATCCGGACGCCGAGCCTGCTCCGCAAAGAACTCCGCAAACGAGGCTCCATACTCCACCTCTCCTTGAGCTTCAGAGAGTGGCTTGCCCTGCTCCTCGGTCATCAGGCGGGCCAGGTCGTCCTGATGCTCCAGCATCAACTCGAACCAGCGACGGAGCAAGGCGGCCCGTTCCTGAGGAAGTGCCGTTGACCATGAGGCAAAAGCGGCATCTGCTGCCGAAACAGCTTCTTGCGCTTCGGAAGCGCCCAAAACCGGAACCTGACCGATAACGGCTCCGGTTCCAGGATTGAGGACGTCTTGTTGGGGCACACCTGCAGGCGCGCACCACGTTCCTTGCAGGTAAGCGGCTTCTTGAAAAAGGCTGGGATGGTTTAAGGTTCCGACCAGGGGACGGGCGTCATTCGTATGCATGCAACCTCCTGAGGCATAAATCTGCAGGAATCGTAGCGGAGGGCGCTCAAAAAGTGTTTTTGAAAAGGAACCGTTTTCCCGAAAACTTTTCTCAGGGAGGCGAGGAAGGGGGACCTGGAAGCTGCTGGCTGCGACAATGGACCGTCGCAGAGCTCCCAAAAATCTGACTCTGACAAAATGGGTTTTGATTTGAAATAACTCAAAAAATCACTATCCTTGCAAGGCTTTACTCTCCAAAAGCCACCGTACCAAAAAGAAAAAAGGCCGCGGCTTGAGGCGGTTGATGTGGGCTTCGGGGGCTGAATTTTCTCTGCTTCAATGAACGTCATGAATCCTGAAGATCGAATTTACGTCGCCGGACACCGAGGCCTTGCGGGCTCAGCCCTCCTCCGGGCTCTGCAGCAGCGAGGCTTCCAGAACCTGTTGGTCCGGACCCATGCTGAGCTGGACTTGACCCAAGCAGAATCCGTCCGGAACTTCTTTGAGGAGGAGCGTCCGGATTACGTTTTTCTGGCGGCGGCCAAGGTGGGAGGGATTCAGGCGAACAACAGCTTTCCGGCAGAGTTTCTGCGTGAGAACCTCCTCATTCAAACGCATGTCATTCACGAAGCCTGGCGAACGGGTGTCCAGAAGCTCCTGTTCCTCGGCAGTTCCTGCATCTACCCCAAGTTTGCCCCGCAGCCCATCGCGGAGGCGTCGCTCTTGACAGGGGCCCTGGAAGCCACCAATGACGCCTATGCGATTGCCAAAATCGCTGGCATTCAGGCCTGCCAGTCCTACCGCAAGCAGTACGGCGCCAACTTCATTGCCGCAATGCCGACAAACCTTTACGGGCCTTATGACAACTTCCATCCGGAGCACTCACATGTGCTTCCTGCCCTGATGCGTCGTTTCCATGAAGCGACAGCTCAGCAGGCGCCGGAGGTCACGGTTTGGGGAAGCGGAACCCCCAAGCGGGAGTTCCTGCACAGCGATGATCTGGCGGACGCCTGCCTGTTTCTGATGGAACACTACCATGAGCCGGAAATCGTCAATGTGGGATGGGGACGTGACTGCACCATCCGCGAACTGGCAGAGACGATCGCTGCCGTTGTCGGCTACCAAGGAAACCTGACGTGGGACACCTCCCGTCCGGACGGCACCCCCCGCAAGGTTCTGGATACAACCAAGCTCACTCAGTTGGGGTGGAGCCCCCGCATCTCTCTACGCTCTGGTTTGGAGCAAACCTATCACTGGTATTTGGAAAACCACGCATGACACAGAAGACGGCTCTCCTAACAGGTGTTACAGGACAAGATGGCGCCTACCTCGCGGAGTTACTCCTAAAAAAGGGTTACGTTGTTCACGGAATCAAACGCCGCAGCTCCAGTTTCAATACGGGGCGAATCGATCACCTCTACCAGGACCCGCACCTGGACCACCGGAACTTCATTCTGCACTACGGAGACCTGACGGACTCGACCAACCTCCTCCGGATTGTCCAGGAGACCCAGCCGGATGAACTGTACAACCTCGCCGCACAGAGTCACGTCAAGGTGAGCTTTGAGACGCCGGAGTACACGGCCAACTCGGACGCCATCGGGACCCTTAGACTGCTGGAGGCCATCCGGATTCTGGGGTTGGAAGGCAAGACCCGCTTTTACCAAGCGTCTACCTCAGAGCTTTATGGGCTCGTGCAGGAAACCCCGCAAACGGAACGGACCCCCTTCTACCCTCGGTCTCCTTACGCGGTGGCCAAGCTTTACGGGTACTGGATTACGGTCAACTACCGGGAAGCCTATGGCATGCACGCCAGCAACGGGATCCTGTTCAACCATGAGTCCCCGCTCCGTGGGGAAACGTTTGTGACCCGAAAGATCACCCGAGCGGCGGCACGCATTGCCAAGGGACAGCAGCAGTGCCTGTTTCTCGGAAATTTGGACGCCAAACGGGACTGGGGTCACGCTAGGGATTACGTGGAGGGCATGTGGCGCATCCTGCAGCATCCGGAGCCCAGTGACTTTGTTCTGGCTACTGGAGTCACCACCACGGTCCGAGACTTCACCACGGAAGCCTTCGCGGTGGCGGGCATCAAGCTGACTTGGGAAGGAAGCGAGGAGCAGGAAATCGGGCGTGATGCAGAAGGGGTGATTCGCGTGCAGGTGGATCCTCAGTACTATCGGCCCACAGAAGTGGACCTGCTGCTCGGAGATGCGACTCGAGCCAAGGAGGTGTTGGGGTGGGAACCGAAGTACAGCCTGTCTGAGCTGATTCAGGAGATGGTGGAGGCCGACCTGAAAGCAGTCTAGCCTCCTGCAGAAATGTCCCACGGGCGAGGAACCCGTGGGCAACGGAGCTTACTGCTCGCGAATCCGTCCTTCCAATTCGGCGTTGAAGCCACCGTTTTGCTGAATGAAGTCGGCCACGGCGTTGGCCATCAAGCGGGCGCCACTTTCATCAACAAGCCGCTGAGCCCCCTTGAAGACGCTGTAGCCGTCACCGCCTCCGCCCATGTAGTCGTTGGTGGCCACGGTGTAGCTCTGTCCATCCTGGAGGGGATTCCCGCCCACGAGGACCGTCTTCACACGCTGTCCCGGAGCCGCTTTGGGCGACCAAGTGAAGCTGAGGCCTGACACCTGAGGAAAGCGACCAGCGCCCTTCTCGGCTTGGCTGACGCCATTCTCCAGCGCCTCCCGGACCTGTGCCCCGGTCAAGACCAGTTTGATCGTTTTGTTGCCAAAGGGCAGTTCCGTGAGGATGTCCCGACGCGTGAGGGTGGTTCCGGGCGTGTAGATCTTGTTGCCCCGAATGCCGCCCCCGTTGGCGATGGCAATGTCCGCCTGGACCTCGTTGCGCATCGCGTCGGCGATCACGTTGCCGATGACGGTTTCCTTGCTCCGGACCGACGACTTGCGGCTGTCGATCTCCACGGAGGTCTTGCCAATCGTGACGTCCAGCTCCTTGCTGAGGAACTCCTCATACTGCTTCACCATGCCTGTGATGTAGCGGTCCGCATGCACGTGACGGGTGTCGATCATCTCCATGCTGGCTTCCCAGTTGAAGCGTCCCTTCCCGTCGCGGTCCATGCTGATGTCCATTACCGCAACGGCTTCGGCATCTTCTCCAGACTCCATCCAAACGCTCCGGCCATTGTCCCAGGTGATCTTGTAGTGATCATGCCCGGAAAGCACAGCGTCCACGAAGCCACTGTTGACGATCTCTAGGTCCTCTGTGTAGTCCAGGTGAGCAAGGGCAATGACGAGATCGGCGCCTTGGCTCCGGAGTTCATCCGCAAGCTGCTTGGCCGAGTCCAAGTTGGGCGCGAAGGTCATGCCGCCAACCGTTGAAAGCTCCTTGGTCATCGGGGTGACGAGTCCCATGAAACCAACTCGGTAGGGACCAACATTGACCATGTGGGTCCGGATGGTGCCGGCAATCGGCAGTCCGTCCGCTTCTCGGACATTGCTGGCCAGAATGGGGAAGTTGGACTCCATGACACGTTCCCGGAGCACTTCTGGACCAAAGTCCCACTCGTGGTTCCCCAGAACCATCAGGTCCAGCTTCATCGCATTGAAGAGCTCCACCATCTGCTTGCCCTTCACAAATCCGGAAAGCAGTGAAGGAGAGAAGGTGTCTCCCGCATGCACAAACAGCACATGGTCGGCAGAGGCCCGCTGGGCTTCGACCACGGTGGCCAGCTTGGCCATGCCGCCTCGACCAGCCGAAGAGTCGAGTTCGTAAATGTCGCCGGTCAGCACCAGCTTCAGGTTTTCCGCATGGAGCGGAGTGCTCAGGGCCGCCCAACTCATCAGGGAGGCCACACAGGCTTTCTTCAAGAGGTTCATGGAAGTTTCCTTGAAAAATGGAGGTTGACAGACACTCACTAGCTCATCATCTTTATGTTCAGATTCGATGAAGCCCTCCCGGAGGGACTGACGGACTGGAGCTGAAGGGGTCAGGGCGTCTCTAACTTACCGACGTCTGGGGGCGGAGTCAACGCCTTTGCCAAGGGGCAAACGGATTGCTTCAGCTCCTGGCCTCGCCAATTCCACACCGATTTCAGCAGCCTAAAACGGGAATCAAGCCGGCAGCACCCCGAGGCTTCAGCGGGAGCGGTGATAGGCTCGGTGTTGCCGGCGTCGCTGGTTGACAAACTGCTCTCCGGTGTTCCGGGAAACGAGCTCATAGAGAATGGCCCGCTTGCCTGGACGTCCCCGGAGGATGCGTCCCAGCCGCTGCACATGCTCCCGGATGCTGCCGCTGCCGGAGACAACAATGCCGACGCTTGCTTCTGGAACATCAACGCCCTCGTTGAGCACCTTCGAGGTCACGAGCACAGGGTAGGCGCCGGAACGAAACGCCTGCAGAAAGGCCTGCCGCTCCTGCACCTTGGTGTGGTGCGTCAGCACCGGAACAAGGAACTGCCGGCCCAGTCGGTAGGCGGTTTCGTTGTCTTGGGTGAAGATGAGGATGCGTTCTCCTTGATGACGGCGCAGGAGCGTCCAGACCCAGCTTTCCTTGGCCGCTGAAGCGAGGCTCAGGCGTTTCTGGGCGAGGTAGGCCTGGAAGGCTTCCCGTCCCTGAGCCGAGCGGCTGCTCTTCCACAAGAAGGTCCGCCATCCATCCGGACCACTCATGTCGATGCGTTCCTGCCGAAGAAACGCGGTGTAACGGGCCCGCTGGAGGGCGTACTCGTCGGCCTCCTCCGGAAGCATTTCCACCTGCAGGGTTTCCACATCATAAGGAGCGAGTGTTTGCCCCCGAAGCTCGTCAATGTGGGCCTCGTAGCAGAGTGGTCCACAGAGCTCGTAAAGCTGTGCTTCCCGTCCGTCGCTGCGTTCCGGAGTGGCACTGAGGCCCAGGCGAAAGGGGGCCAGGGAGCCAATAGCGGTCAGCTGGTACTGCTCGCTGGGCAGGTGGTGGCACTCGTCAAACACGAGGAAGCCGAAGCGGTTTCCAATCTGAGGGAGGTGAATGAGTGCCGAATCGTAGGTGGCCACGGTCAGGGGCTGGAGGTCCTTCACGCCTCCTCCAAGGAGGCCGATCGGCTGATTGAAGCTCTGCTGAAGGATGTCCTGCCACTGCCGCATCAGGTCCAGGGTGGGCACCTGCACGAGGGTCGGACGTCGGGTCCGCTCAATGAGGAGAACTGCGAGGATGGTCTTGCCGGCTCCTGTCGGCAAGGCGACCACTCCGCGTTGCTGCTGTTCCCAAGCGGTGACGGCTTCGGCTTGGTAGGGGCGGGGCGTGATGGCGGTGGCAAGGGGAAGGTCTAGGGGCTGAAAGGCCCGGGCGGTGTCGTGATAGGGGATGCCCCGTCGGTGAACGGCGAGGATGAGGTCCCGGTACCGCCAGGCCGGAGCACGCCACTCGCGGGTCCGTTCATCCCAGTCGATGCCTGGAAGGAGGGCACGGACCTCTGAAGGGAGGTCGGGGGTGCCATTCCAGTCCAGCAGCAGCGTTCCTCGGTCAAAGCGGAAGGTCAGCCCGGGCTCACTCATGCTCAGGGGACGTGCATTTCTGGGTCAAAGCTGAGGTGCCGCTCAAGCTCTGCCATGCCGCAGCTGACGTCGAGGGAAACGCCCTGCATCTTGCAGCTCATGCCGAGGGCGTAGAGGACCTTGAAGAGGTTGTGGGAACGGCACTGCTCTCCCATCTGTCCGATGCGGACGATGTCGAGTCCAAAGGCTCCGGAGATCTCCACATTGAAGCGGGACGACATGATCTTACGGATGCCGGCACTGTCAACGCCCTCTGGAAGCTGAATGGCGACCACGGAGTTGAGGCGATAGGACTCAGGGACAAACAGCTCGAGCCCCATTGCCTGAACCGCTGCCTGCAGCGCCTTGGAGCTGATCAGGTGCCGCCGGAAGCGCTGCGGGAGCGTCTCCTCGCAGATCTGCCGCATGGCTTCATGCATGGCGAGGATGCCAGGAACCGGGGCGGTGTAGTGATACTGCTGGTAACCCCAAAACTGCTGCGCCCGTTTGGCGTCAAAGCACCAGTGCGGCAGACGTTCGGTGCGTTGCTCCAGAACGCTCCAGGCTTCTTCGGAAAAAGCCAGCATGGAAACCCCGGGGATGGACGCCAGGCCCTTCTGTCCTCCGGCAACAGCGGCGTCAATGCCCCACTCGTCCATCAGCAGCGGCATGGTGGTGAGCGTGACCACGGCGTCGGTGATGACCAAGGCCCCATGTGACTTGGCAATCCGAGCGATTTCCTGGAGCTCCGAGGTGTGAACGCCGCAGGACGTTTCGCCCTGTGCCACAGTGACCACGTCATAGTGCTTTTCCCGGAAGGCCGCGGCCACTTCATCAGCCCAGATGGGACGGATGCAGTCGGCTTCCAGCAGGTCCACTTCAGCACCAACGCCTTCCGCCATTTCTCCCAGACGACCGCTGAAGGTGCCCACCTTGAGGACCAGTGCCCGACGTCCGGGCCAGAGCAGGTTCGTGATGGCCATCTCCATGGCTGCTGAAGCAGGACCGGAGACGCCGAAGATTTTGTCAGACTCAGTTTGGAAGGCGTAGCGGGTCATCTGCTTGAGGTTCCGGATGACCGTGTCCATGGTTTCACCGAGGTGGTTGATGACCACACCATTGGCCCGGGCGACCGCCTGGGAGATGGGGACCGGGCCAGCGCCCATCAGCAAAAGAGGCTCCGCCGGAAGAATGGAGTCCAGCCGTACCGCCTCCGGCGCCGTCAGTGGTGCCGCTCGGTTGAAGTCAGGAAGGGAGACGGGAGAGGTGGTGTCGACGCACGAAGACTCTTCTTCAGAAGACGAAGTAAATTGCTGATCCATGAATGCCTCAGTTGTCAAAAAGGGGGGATGGCGAAAGACCGAAACTTTATATCCTTTCCCAAAACTCTGCAAGGCGAGTTCCAGCATATCGTGATTTGAGACTCCTCCGGGTTGGCCTCTGCAGAAAAGTGCTTTCGGGGGCAAGCGTTCAACTTGTGCTTCTTGGGCGGAGTCGATATTTCAGAGGAAGCCCTCATGGCTTGGGGCGCTGCTGCTCACCCCTGTCGCCCTCAATCCCGGACGCATGACTTCTGTTGCTGAGGCTCCGCCCTCTTACCTGCCTGGAATCCTGGCCATGTTGCTGGGACAGTTCTGTTTTTCCGTCAACGATGCCTGGGTCAAGCTGCTGGTGGCTCAGCAACCGCAGTCCGACAGCATCTTCTGGGTGCTCTTTCTGAGGGGGCTGATGGTCTGCGCCTTTGCGCTGGGGTGGTTGCTGGTTCGCAAGGAGGGGCGTGTGCGGCACTTCTGGCCACCGAACCTGCTGCACGGCCGAGGGTTGATTGAGGTGGCGCTGACGAGTTCCTTCTTTGCCGCGGTGCTGCTGCTTCCGCTCTCAGACGTGTACACGATCATGCTGTCGGCGCCCCTGATGATCACGGCTGCAGGAGCGGTGTTTCTCAAGGAATCAGTGGATCGCCGGACCTGGACGGCAGTGGGGTCTGGTTTTGTGGGGGTGCTGGTGGTGGTGTGGCCGGATGACCTAGGCTTTCAGCTGACCTATGCCTTTCCTCTGTTGGCCACAACGCTGCTGGTGTTCCGGGAGTTGGTGACCAAGCGAATGCCAACTGGGTACTCCGGAATCGAGGTGGTGCTGATGACCTCTCTTCTGGTGACCCTAGCCGCCGGAATCATGGCGGTGGGGAGGGGCGTGCCGTCGCTTCAGGGACCGCTGTGGCCGCTGCTTGGTTCCGCCAGCATGGTCACGGTGGGCTACCTCATGTCGGTCCTGACGGTACGCTGGGCGCCCCTCTCGGTGACGTCAACAGGCCGCTACTCGATTGTGGTGTTTGGCGCCCTCAATGCCTACCTGATCCTAGGGGAGGTCCCGTCTTCCAACACAATCGCCGGCTCCCTGGTGATCATTGCCAGCGGGGTGTTTGTGCTCCGGCGGCAGGGACGGGTCTAGCCTCGGGTTTAAGGCGAAACGGCTTCTGCAGACGAAGCTGCTGCCGGATGAGGCGCCGTCTCGCCAGCGGCAGCCTTCTGAGGAAACCACTGCTCGGCGAACTGGTACACGATCGGGATGAGGAAGAGGGTGATCACGGTGGAGCTGAATAGTCCTCCAATGACGACCCGAGCCATAGACGCCTGAGCCTCGCTGCCCTCTCCAATGCCAATGGCAAGAGGAACCATGGCAAGAATGGTCGTCAACGCGGTCATGAGGATGGGGCGGAGTCGGTGCTGTCCAGCCAAGAGGATTGCCTCCCGGAGGTCCTTGCCTTCCGTGCGGCGTTCATGATTGATGTGGTCAACCAGCAAAATGGCATTATTGACGACAATCCCGGCGAGCATGATGCAGCCAATCCACGACTGAATGTTGAAGGTGTCTCCGGTCAGGAAGAGCGCCAACAGCACACCAATCGCAGCGACCGGAACGCTGAACAGCACCACCAACGGATCCCGGAGGGACTCGTAGAGGCACGCCATCACCATGTAAACCAGCAAGATCGCCAGCAGCAGACCAATGATCAGCTCCTGGAAAGCCTCCTGCTGCGCCTCATAGTCGCCACTGAAGACCACACTGAACTCTTCCGGAACCGGCAGAGACGCAAGCGCTGCACGGATGTCTGAAACGACCGACCCCATGTCTCGTCCGGAGATGCTGACTGAGATGTTGACGATGCGCTCCTGATCCTGCCGGCGGATTTCCGTGGGCGCGGTTGTGGAAACGGGACGGGCCACGTTTTTCAGGGAGATGGGCACCTTCTGTGTGTTCGGGACGGTCTGTTCCAGCAGGCGCTCCAGGGTCAAGGGCTCGCTGTCTTCGACCTTCAGGATCAGGCTGTACTCATTTCCTGCGTCCCGGAAGGTTCCTCCTGAGACACCGGCTAGGTACGCCTGCAGGGTGCCGGCGACATCAGCCACCGAGACGCCAAGGTCTGCGGCCCGGTCACGGTCCACCTCCACCCGACGTTCCGGACTCCGCTCCCCACGGGCGGCCCGAACGTAGCCAATGCCGGGAATGTCCCGGATGCGGCTCTGGATGTCCCGAGCCAGCTGGGCTGCAACTTCCTGATCGTATCCCCGGATCTCAATCTGAATCCGCTCCCCGTCACCTTGACCAATTCGGAGGATGAAGAGCCCCCGTCCGGGGCTGGAACGAACGCTAACTCCCGGAATACCAGCAAGCTTCTTTCCCAGATCGGCGGCGATCTGTTCGCTGCTCCGGGACCGTTCATCAGCCGGGACCAGCGCCACCTGGACGCTCCCCTGGTGAGAACCGCGGCTGCGCCAGCTGCTGCCGCCCATGCTGGTGACTAGGTGCTTGGCTTCAGGAACATTGTCCCGGATGAGGGACTCGACTAGGTCAAACTTAGCGGCCAGCGCGTCAATGTGAGTGCCAATGTCCATCTCGACGTTCACCCGAACCTCCCCTTGGTCGGCTTCCGGCATGAACTCCTGGCCAATGAGTGGGTAGAGCGCGAGGCTCCCGGTGAAGACAAAGAGGATGCCGAGCAGCGTGCTCTTGGGATAGGCGAGCGCGCCGGCGAGGAGGTCGGTGTACTGACGCTGCAGCCAGGGCTCTCGGTTAGGGGTGGCCGGCGCCTGCTTCAGTGCCTGAGCGGCCAGCATTGGGATCACCGTCAACGCCACCCCCAGTGAGCACAGCAGCGCGAATCCAATGACGTAGGCCAGTTGAGCAAACATGATTCCGGACACGCCCTGGACAAACAGGAGTGGCAAAAAGATGACCATGGTGGTCAAGGTGCTGGACAGGATCGCCGGTGTGACTTCTCGGCTTCCCTCAGCAGCGGCTTCCAGCGCAGGCATGCCTGACTGACGGTGCCGGTAGATGTTTTCCAGCACCACAATGGCATTGTCAACAATCATCCCCACCCCAATGGCAAGGCCTCCAAGGCTCATCAGGTTCAAGGTGAAGCCTGCCCCCTGAATGGGGATGAAGGTCGCAATGATGGAGACCGGAATCGCGGTGGCAATGATGGCGGTGCTCCGGAGGTTCCGGAGAAAGGTCAACAGGATGAGGATCGCAAAGACCCCTCCATACGCCGCCGAGGTCATGACGTTCCGGATGGAGTTTTGGATGAACTGTGACGTGTCGATGAGGGGAATGATCTGCACCTGCGGAAGGTCACGGGCCACCCGATCCAACTCATCGAGCACCAACTGGGCCACCTCAACCGTGTTGGCGCCAGACTGCTTGTTGACCGAAATGCGCACTCCGGGCTCACCGTTGATGTGGATGATGCGGCTCTGCTCCTTTTCCTGCAGCGCGACGGTGGCAATTTCTCCCAGAAAGATCGGGGACTGATCTCGGACGGTGATGAGGGTGTTGCGGATGTCTTCCAGCCGGGTGAATTCGCCTGCTGCCCGGACAATCAATTCGTAGTTGCCTTGACGCAGAGAGCCAATGGGCAGGTTGACGTTTTGGCGCTTCAGGGCGCCCGTGATGTCCTGAACGGAGAGGCCAAGGGAACGCAACTTGTCGGAGTTGGTGGTGATCCGAACCTCCTGCTCGCGCCCTCCCCAGATGTCAATGGAGGCGACTCCGGGCTGTCGCTCCAGCCGGTACCGGACCTGAGTGTCAATCAACTGCTGAGTTTCTGTGGGACTGAGGCTGCTGGTGGCGCCCAGGATGAGGACTGGAAACTGGGCCAGGTCGAACTTCCGGAGGGTGGGACGGCTGGCCTCTTCCGGAAGGCTGCCGGCGATGCGGTCTAGGCGATCCCGGATGTCGTTGGCGGCTTCGTCGAGGTTGGAGCCCCAGGCGAAGGAGATGCGGACGGAGCTGTTCCCCTCGCTGGAAGTGGAGGAAACGGACTCAGCCCCGGGAACTGCGCTGAGGGCCTGCTCAATGCGGCGGGTGATGAGCTTTTCCACCTCTTCTGGCGCTGCACCGCTGTAGGACGTGACGACGCTGAGTGTCGGAAACGTGATCTCAGGCATCAGGTCAATCGGAAGCCGGGACATGGAAAGGCCTCCTAGGATGACCACGATTAGGGTGGCCATGGACACAAAGATGGGGCGCAGCACAGAAAATCGAGACATGGAGACTCCGTTGGAAGCAGAACCGAAGAGGAGTTACTGAGCCGCCGAGGAACGACCGGAGGTCCGTTCGGCGACCTGAGGGGCTTCTGTTGACGCAGGGCGCCCGGAAGGGGCTTTTTCGCTCTGCGCGCCTTGTGCCGGACGCTTGCCTGGGCCCGACGGGGAATCACCGTCTGCCGGTTTTCCGGGACGTTCCCGTCCACGGGGCGCCGCCGCTTTTCCTGGCTCTGCAATGAGCAAGGCGGCCCCGTCCTTGAGGAGGTGCTGGCCCAAGGTCACCACGTCTCCCGAAAGTTCCGGAGAGCGGACCTCAATCCAGTCGTTGTCGGTGATGCCCATTTGGATGGGAGTGAAGGTGGCCAGGTTGGTTTCCCGGTCTGCGACAAACACGCCGGGCCCCTTTCGGTTGACTAATGCCGCTTGTGGAATCACCAGCGCAGACTCTCGGCGCTCCAGCTCAACCGCGACCCGAACAAACATTCCCGGCTTCAGGAGGGCTTCCGGGTTGGGGACCGCCACCTCGACCCGCGCCTCTCGGGAAGTTTCCTGGAGAAACGGGGCAATGCGGACAATTTCGCCGGCAAAGCGCTGGTCCGGTAGGGCTTCGACCACGACCTCCGCTTTCTGTCCAGGCTGCAGCTTGAAGTAGTCCACCTCGGTAACGGTCACGACAGCGGTGAGGGTGGAAAGGTCCAGGATGGAGAGCAGAGGCGTGTTGGAGTTGAGGAGGGTGCCGGGGTCCACAAAACGCTCACCAACCACTCGGGTTTCGCCTCCGGAGTCCCAGCTGACCCGGATGTCGCTGTAGGCTTCCCGGATGCGGGCGGCTTCCAGACTGGAGCGACGTTCATTGAGAATGGACTGCGCCATCCGGAGGTTGGCCTCGCGGGTGGCCAGCTGCGACTGAGCACTCTCGAGCTGATTCTGGGGGGCCAGGCCTCGGGAGCTGAGGTCTCGGATGCGACGGAGGTCCCGTTCGGCCTGCTCAACCGCCTCACGCGAGGCCTCTAGGCTTGACTGAGCGGTCTTGAGGGCCGCCTCGGCTTGCCGGATCTGCTGCACCGCCTCAGCGTCATCAAGCTTGGCAACCAGCTGTCCGTTGGTCACGGCGTCTCCCATGTTCACCAGCAGCGAGTCCAGACGTCCGGAAACCTTCGGAGCGACGAGGAAGCGGGTTTGGGGCTCCAGGGTTCCTGTGAGCGTGACGAGGTCCTGCATCGTGCGGCGCTGTACGGGCATCACCTCGACGGCAACAGCGCCTCCGCCTCGGTTGCCTCCTCGGCCTCCCCAGCCTCCTCCGGAACCGGAAGAGGTGGAAGACTGCATTCGCTCATAGGCCATCCAGCCGATCCCGCCTGATGCGCCGATGAGTACTGCCAAAAGCACCACTCCTTTTCTCATGGGAGTCCCCCCCAAAAGGTTGTCAATCCGAATTCAGGAATTATTGCATTCAATTGTGAAGAAATCATGAAGTTTCATCACAGCACATTGCGGAAGGCAGAACAACCGTTTTTCAGGCCGGGTCTTGAAGTTCTTCTTCATTCGGAGGAAGGTAGGGGGCTTCCATTTTGACGAACTGGTTCATGCCTCCTCAACCGCCTCTTTCCTGTTCCGCCTGACGTGAATCCGATTTTTGATGTGACCCTCCCGGTGTTTGGCGTGATCGGCCTGGGGTGGGTGGCAGCGCGGAAGCAGTGGGCCTCTGCCTCGATGATCGATGGCCTGACGGATTACGCCTATCGGTTTGCGGTGCCGCTGTTGCTGCTGCGGACCCTCTCACGAGCATCCCTTCCGGAGACGCTGCCGTGGGAGCTGCTTGGGTCCTATTACGGGGCCTCGCTGACCCTGTTTCCACTGGGAGTGCTGCTGACCCGGACCCTCCTGCGCCGGGGGTTTGGAGAGTGCGCCATTCAGGGATTCACCGGGGCTTTCCCCAACACGGTCATGATGGGCATTCCGGTGGTGCTGATGGCATTCGGGGAAGAAGCAACGCTGCCGCTGTTCCTCATCATCAGCCTTCACTCCACGCTGCTCTTCCCACTGATCACCCTGCTGATGGAAATGGCCAGGGGGCGAGACGCCTCGGTGCCAACGGTGCTTTTCAACGCCCTCAAGGGGCTGCTGAGCAACCCCATCATTTTGGGACTGATGGCTGGCATGTCGCTCAACTTCCTAGGTTGGACGTTGCCGGCGCCAGTGGATCGAGTCGCTGAGCTGATGAGCCAGTCCGTGGCCCCCTGTGCGCTCTTTGCTCTGGGAGCCACGCTGACGCGCTTCAAGATTGCAGGGCGCTGGAAGGACGTGGGGTTGGTGGTGCTGGTGAAGTCGTTCCTGCATCCTGCGTTGGTGGCAACCCTGGCCTTTGGGGTGCTGCAGGTGGAGCCGGTGCTGTGGGCCAAAGTGGCGGTGGTGCTGGCGGCTCAGCCGGTGGGCATCAACCCCTACCTGTTTGCGGTCCGCTATCAAAGCAACGTCGCACTGGCAAGCAACGCGATGCTGATCACCACCATGATCTCCCCGGCCACCCTTTCGCTGCTGCTGTGGCTCTTTCATCAATGATTTCCGGTTGCCAGCCCGGCCGGGCGTGATAAAGTGTCGGGGTTGACTGCTTGTGAACCTTCACCGGGAATCCTCTGTGTCCAAGAAGCCTGAGACCGTCTACCTGTTTGGCACCTGCCTGGTCGATCTGACCTATCCGGAAGCGGGCATGGCGGCGATTCGCCTGCTGCAGCGAGAAGGACTTCGGGTGCTCTTTCCGCAGGACCAGACGTGCTGTGGGCAACCGGCGTACAACTCCGGATTCCCGGAAGAAGCCCGGGAAGTGGCATGGCAGCAGATCCAAACCTTTCCTCCTCCGCATCCGGTCATTGTGCCCTCGGGCTCCTGTGGGGGCATGATGCGTCAGCACTACGCGCACCTCTTTGAAGGAGACCCGCGCTTGCCTCAGGTGCAGGCGTTTGCCGCCCGTGTCTTTGAACTCTCCGAGTTTCTGGTGAAGGTGCTGAACGTGCAGCTGGAAGATCAGGGCGAACCGGTGACCGTCACCTGGCACACCTCCTGTCACGCCAAACGTGAGATGGGTCTGGGGGATGAAGCCAAACAGCTCCTGCAGCAGCTGAAGAACGTCACGCTGGTGGAGCTGGAACGGGAATTTGAATGTTGCGGCTTTGGAGGAACCTTTGCCGTGAAACAGCCGCAGCTCTCTGCCGCAATGGTGGCCGACAAGGTGGCTGATGTCCAAAACACAGGAGCCTCGTGCCTCCTGACCGCTGACTGCGGGTGCCTCATGAACATTGCGGGAGCCATGGAGCAGCAGGCGCTTCCCATTTCCGGACGGCACCTAGCTGACTTCTTATGGGATCGAACGCAGTAACCCTCTCCTCATCCGCATCGTCTTCCTCCTCCCCCTGGCTGTTCACTCCGTCGTGGGACAGTTTCTGGTTTCACGGAGGCCTCTGGCTTCCGGTCCTCGTGTTGCTGCTTCCGGACGCCATCTGGTCTCCGCTGTACCTGTTTCTGGTGCTTACGCTGTGGCTCGCACACCGCTTTGCGAGCGCCTGGGTATTTTGGACCACCGAGGAGTTCCGGGAGGTCCGGGCCCAGCAGGGACGTCCGTTGCTGCTGAAGAGCCTGGCGCTGTTGGGAGGCATCGGCCTGTGGTTGCTGTTTCCTGCGGAGGGCCTCTCCACAACGGCACGGCTGGCGACGCTGTTGCTGATCGACTTTGGACTGATTCTGCATCATTTTGCCGCCCAGCACTTTGGCATGCTGCGCCTGTATGCCGCCTCGGAACCGGCTCCGCCGCCTCGGAAGCAGGACTGGCGGCTGTGCCTGTGGATTGGGGTGGTGGCCATTCCGCTGGCGGAACTGCTGCAAGGGGCGTCGCTGCTGCAGGATCCGGAACTGCCTCTGCCGCTCATCATGGTTCCAGAGGCCTGGACCACCGTGCTGAAGGGCGTGGGCGTGATCGGAGTCGGAGGAGTGATTGTGAGGGCGCTGCTCCGCGAACCGGAGGTCGGAACGCCCCGGCAGGCGTACTTGCTCGGGTTGGGGAGTTTGGGTGTCAGCGCGTTTCTGCTGCGGCCGGAACAGTTTTTGGCCGTGTGGACCCTCCAGCACTGGATGGTCAGCGTGGGCCTCAAGGCGGCGCTGTCGAGCAATCCGGACACCGGCAGAGGTCACCGCTGGCGCAAGGTGGCCTTCCTCTCGCTTCTGACCGTGCCGTTGGTTCCGTTGCTGGAGTTTGATGGGCTGCCCGGGGCGCCTCGCGCAACGGCGGACTGGATTCCGTGGCTGGAGGCGTTGGCGCAGCAGCACACGTGGTGGATGTTGCTGGCAACGTTCGGGTTTGCCAGTGGCTGGGCTCACTACCTGCATGACCGTGCGACATTTCGGATGTCTGACCCGGTGACGCGAAACAGCGTTCGGCGCCTATTTCAAAAGGAACAGCAATGTCGGTAGAGGAAAAAACGGTCCTGGAAGGAATCAGTGAAGAGGAGATCCTGGGACACTGGCCCAGTGCCGTGAACGGGCTCCTGGAGCATGAAGAGTGGGGGGCGTTGAGCTACTGGATGGGCGAGCAGCGGGGACGCATTGCCGTTCGCTTTCGCTTTGAAGGACAGGAAGCCGAGGAGGCCACCCGGGTCTTTTTTGTGGATGTGGCTCGTGACGGTTGGATCCTGCGGCACATCTCCTCGTTTCAGCCGACGGAGCGGGGACTGAAGCTGGTGAAGAACCAGTCCTTCCGCATCCTTGATGCCATGGAGCAGAAGTACCGCTCGGCCATCGACCTGCTCATGCAGGAACGCAAGCGCTGGGAAGCGCTCTGACGTTCACTCGCGCTTGTCGCCGATCTTCTCGTCCGGACGGGTGACCTCACTGATCCGGACGCCGTAACGCTCGTTCACCACCACCACCTCGCCTCGCGCCATCAGGCGCTCCTGCACAATCACATCCATTGGTTCCCCCACGATCTTGGTGAACTCAATGATGGACCCCTTCTTCAGGCTCAGAATGGACTTGAGGTTCATCTCCGTTCTGCCGATTTCCACCGACATCATCATGGGCACATCTTCCAGGAACTTGATGTCGTGAAAGATGCCCTTGTTGTCGTCTCCTGCCAGGGATTGAAGCAGTCCAGCCATGGTTCCTCAGGTTACAGATTCAATGCAGTAAAGGAGGGGAAAAATGCTTCTCCCCGTTGATCAAGTTGCAGAAAAGCAAAATTCATGCAGATTCCGGAATGCGGGGGAACTGACGGCTTAGAAGGCGTCGCGTGCGCACCGGAAGCCGATCTGGAACGACCGGACCCACGGCGCAAATGCGTAGCGTTTGGTCGGCTGCACACCTGTCAGGGTGCTCGCGTCCCCAAAGCCCCCCCAAGCTCCTCCTCGTGCCACCCGAGCGGGGTACTCCGGTTGGACCGGCTCTTCCGGACCCGTCGGATCCTTCAAGACGGTCATCGCAGGGTAGTAATCGCCCGCGTAGTAATCGCCCACCCACTCCATTACATTGCCGAGCAGGTCGTGCACCCCAAGGGCGTTGGCTTCCAGCTGTCCCACCGGTTGGGCACGAGCAGCCGTGTCCGCCGTCAGGGTCGAGGCAAACCAGGCCTGCGTCTTCAGAACTGGCAGTGGCGCCACTTCCCACGAGCCTCCCTCACGGGCCGCATACTCCCACTCGGCTTCTGTGGGCAAGCGCCAGCCCCGGAACGCACAGTAGCGGGCCGCATTTTCCCAGTCCACGTAGACGACCGGGGCATTGGGCCGAATGGAGTCGAATCCCCCGCTGCCACGCTCGCACTTGGGACAGCGGTCGAACTCAGCGTTGGTGACTTCGTGCTGCTGCAACCAGTACGGACTCAGTTCCACCCGGTGGTCGGGGAACTCGTCAGGATTGCCGGCGGCCCGTCCCATTAAGAAGGTGCCTCCCGGAATCAACACCATGCCCTCTGGTTGCGGAGAGGGGTCTTGCGGAGGTTCCGGTTCTAGGCCCAAGGCGGCTTCGCTTTCGAACCCAGGCTCCTGACTCAGGTTGTCTGAAACCGGAGGCGTCGCTGCCAGGTCGGCGTCTGCTGGAGTCGCATCGGGCAGAGGAGGCGTTGGCAGGGGAAGGGGCGTTGCGATCGACGGTGGTGCCGGAAGAGGAGCGGCTGCTGGCGCGGGCTCTTCAGAAGACCGGGGCTCAGGGGGCTCCACAGAGTCGGTTGCTGCGACTGTGGGCTCAGGGGCAAATGCCGGCGCCGGCGCTTCCAACAGCCCCTGCCACACGACCTCTTCTGTTGAAAAATCATAGGCCTGCAGCCGGAGCTGGATCAGGCCGTTGTTCAGGCGGTAGTCGCCGGTGACCATCCAGTCGGCACCCACTTCTCCAGCAAGGTCTTCTGCAAGAGGGGTGCGGGTGGTGCCTGGAAAGGTGGTGCTCCAGTTGGTCCGGACCTGCTCCAGCAGCTCCAAAGCAATGACTTGCTGAGGGAGCCGCTGCCGGAGCTGAGAGTGCAGCTGACGTTCAAGGAGCTGACTGGTTTCATCCCGTCGCGCACGGGTGCGTTCTAGGAGGTTGATGACCGCCAGCTTGGGTTGCAGGCGCTCAGGAACCGAGGCCGCTGTTGCCATTTCTGTGGCGGCATCGGTCAAGGCAGCATCGAGGTCCGGATAGCTGACGTACAGAGAAAGGGCCCAAGCGGTTCCCGTCAAGGTGAACAGCAGAAACCCGGCAAGTGCCAGAAGGCCCCAAGACGAGGCCTGCTGATGAATCATCCTCATAAGCGTTCAGAAGCGGTTGGGCCCGAACGTCTGCTTCAGAGGTTCTGGACCTTGAACCGAATGG
The DNA here is from genome assembly GCA_965662235.1 of uncultured bacterium. Classification (GTDB taxonomy): domain Bacteria; phylum SAR324; class SAR324; order SAR324; family NAC60-12; genus JAYPUA01. Next base: position 2,992 of record CBFIGY010000035.1, on the reverse strand, counting down.
TTTTGGTGGATGTGTTCCCGAGGTTGTCCTCGGCTTCGATCTCATAAACGTAGTCCCCGGCCTCCTTGAGGACGATGGACTGATCGTAAACCGTCACCTTACCACCATTGAACCGATACTTCAGGACTTTCAGGTTGGCAGAGTTGTCGATGCCGTTGAAGAAGAGCGTGGTGGAAAGGGGATAGACCGAAACGGTCTCGCCATTCATCGTGTCCTCTGCCACTGCTGGGATGCTGAAAACGGCCTGAATTTCAGGAGCCTGGTCGTCCACAACGATCAGCGCCGGGGTGGCCACTTCTCGGTTGTTGACCTGATCCAGGGCGTAGTATTCGAAGGTGTGCTGTCCCTCTTCCTGAATGGTCAGAGGCCCGTTGTAGGTCTGCTGGCCCTTGAGGTCAATGGAGTAGTAGCGAGCCTTAACGCCGGCGCCTTTATCCAGAGTCTCAAGGATCAACTGAGTATCGGAACGGACCCAGATCGTGTTGGGACCACGGCGATAGGTGGCTCCCTCGGTCTTCAACTCCGTCACCGGGGCCTGATCATCGACAATGAAGTTAGCGGTCACCAGGACAGAGCCGTTGTTCATTTCATCAAACGCCTGGTAGTCCATGCGGAGGGGGCCGCGCTGGGTTTGCGGGAGGAAGGGCGCCCGGTAGGCGATGAAGCTTCCACGGTTGAGACGGTACTCAATCAGGCGGACATCGACTTGGTCGTCGACCGCGTTGAGGCGAATCCGGGACCGCGGCGAAATGAAGAAGCGGTTTCCGTCAATGTACTGGTCGCCTTCCACCTCATGAGACACTTCTGGACCAACGGCATCAAACTGAAAACGGCGCTCCTGCAAGGGCTCAAGGTACCCCAAGTAGTCTTCAGCCTGGAAGCGTAGCACCTGCTCCTTCCCAGAGAGTTCCTTGAGGTTCAGGGGCTCCCCATTGTCCTTTTTGAAGTCACCGTCGCCCCACTGGAACCGCACTTCCTTCACGCCTGAGAGGGCGTCAGTGCTGCTCAGCTTGAGGATGCTGCGAGGGCCAATGACCGAACCGTTCCGTGCCGTGAACTCGACGTCAAGCGTGCTGGTTGGAGGCGTGCGATCGATGACGAAGCGGGACTCCTCCGGAGAGGAGGCGTTGCCCACACGGTCCACCGCGTAGTGACGGAGCAGGTAGTTTCCTTCTTCGTTGAAGCGGGTTCCGGAAGAAGACGTGAAGGTCTTTCCGTTGACGGAAAGGTACAGGTTCTCAACTCCGGAGGCGCTGATGTCCTCACTTCCACCGAGGGTCGGGTCCTTTGCCGTCAGTTCGGCGTCAACGGCCTCTGCGTAGTAGGTGATGCCATCACGAGTGACGGTGCGCGGCGCGGTGAGTTTCAGACGAGAGTCCGGGACAATGCCATCGGCAAAAAAGCGCAGCTTGGTCTCCTTGCCAGAGTAGTAGTGCAGCCAACGCACGTACTGGTTGCTGCTGACCTCCAACTTGATTCCATTCTCTCGATAGCTGTCCAACTCGCCTTGAGGAAGGGAATCGGAGCCCAGAATGGGGAAGAGCTTGGCGTCAGGACCACTGGAGGTGCCCAGCCAGAAGAAGATGGGCTTCTGTTCTGGCCAGTAGATGTTTTTGTCCGCGTCAACATACACCTTGGCTTCATGCTCAAGGGGCGGAGCCAGGTCCATTTCAGCAACGTCTTGAGCCTGAGCCCAAGAAGCAACCCCTAGGCAGCAACCGAACAGGAGCATCCGGGAAGCCTTTCGAGGGCAGGGAAAAGCAGATTTTTCAGGGAGCGAATTCGTAGGCATAAGCGGGATCTGTCTCATGTAGAAGATAAGGCCTCAACCCCATGTCGAGGAAATCCGCTCACTTCTACCACATCGTGAAACCGGTTCCCACAAAAAACGGAAATCGGCGGATTTTGTCCCAAGGCTTACTTCCCAGATGGGTGCCGATGCCGGTTCGGCTCAAAAACGCTCCGCTGGGGCGTTGGGGCGGTATGGGGAATGCCCGTGCGGAGAGGTTACTGAGAGCGCAGGTGCCGGATTTGATCCAACTCGGGGCCCTCAATGGCATACGCCTGTCCAAACCCACGGACGTAACTGCCGGACTGGGGCTCCAGGCGAAACAGATGGAAATCCGATAGTCCCCGGAGGACGTCAATCAGGTCCCCAAAGGTTTCCTTCATTGTCGCAAAAATGGCTTCCGCCTCAGGGGCGTCCCGGGGACGGAGGGTGACGGCGCACTGATAGATCAACCGCTTGCGGGCAAAGATTTCTTCCGCCTCGGTTTCCTCTTCAATGAACATGACCTCTGTGGTCGGGTGCTGCTTCAGACTGCGGGTGTGACGGGCTAGGTCGCTGAGGAAGAGGTAGAAGGCGCCAGCGTCATCCTGCACGTAGGGCGCGTAGCTGAGTTGGGGGTGCCCGGACTCGTCAACGGAGGACAGCAGCAGGCTGCGGAAGCGCTGCTGCAGGGCTCGGTACTCTTGGACAATTTTGGGAAGGTTGGAAGGGTCGCTCATATCGCCCACCTTTCTGATTGAAGATATGTTTTTTCGAGAAGAGAAAAAGTCGGATGAGGTCCCTTCGGAATCACTCCGAAGGCATCCGGATGGTTGCGGATCAAACGAAAACCGTTTGGAAGTCTTGACCTGAGCTTAGTCTTTTGAAATTGTTTAATTTTTTATTAAAAATGATTTGATATATATTGTGATAAATCCGGGAATTTTGAATCATGTTATCAATGTTTTAGAGCTAACGTGCACGCCTTACAAGAGGATTTTTTATATTGAATTCCATGGGGCAAAGGCCTTAACGTAGTGACTTCGTTTCAAATGGATGTGGACCTCAAAGGAAATGGAATTCGAACTCACACGCTGGGAGGCTGCGAAGCTTCGCCTGCAGGCAATTGTGGGCCAGGACGTTGTTCGTCACTGGCTGGATGACCTTGAGCTGCTCAAGATCACTCCCGGAGTCGTTGTGCTGGGAGGTCTGAGTCACGAGGTC
>CBFIGY010000034.1:0-30925 GCA_965662235.1 uncultured bacterium | reverse complement strand
GACGACTCCCAGAAGCGCGTTGCGGGCGGCATGCCGGAACATCACCCGGCTGGGCCGGAGGCCTTTAGCACGGGCCAGCTCAATGTAATCGCTCCCGAGCACCTCCAGCATGCTGTCTCGCATCACCAGCATCGGGGTGGCCAGGTAGTACATTCCCACTGTGATCGTGGGGAGAACAATGCGTTCCCAAAACGCTGGCATGAAGAGCAGATCCAGCAGCGAGTCCGGACGTTGCCCAGGCGGGTACATCCCCCCAGTGGGAAAGATCCCCAGCCGGTAGCTCAGGACCATGAGCAGCAGCAGCCCCGTGATGAACGGAGGCGCCGCTTGAAAGATCAGGCTCACAATGGTGCCTCCGACGTCCAACGGACCATTGCGACGCCACGCCATCCAGATGCCCAACCCAATCCCCAGAGCCAGTGTGAGGCAGAGGCCGGTGAGCATGAGCAACAGCGTGTTCCAGAAGCGGTAGGCAATGATGGCGGTCACCTCTTGGGCAGAGACAAAGGACCGTCCCCACTCTAGGGTGACTAGGTTCTTGAGGTAAACGAAGTACTGCTGCCAGAGGGGCAGATCAAGCCCAAAGGCCGCCTTCATGCGCTTCTGAACCGCCTCATCCATGGCCGGACTGATGACCTGCATGGTCGCCTCGCCTGGAAGCAGACGGAACAGCAGGAACAGGATGGACGCCACCGCAAAGAGGGTGATGAGCATGTACAGCAGGCGCCGGAGGACGTAATCAAGCATGAAGCCGAACCTGTGGGAAACCGGAAGCAGCCCCCCAGGCCCCGTCGCGGGAACGGAGCCGGTGGGGGCTAGGGATCAAGCGGGGTAGAGCAAGGTACCGTTGCTGTCCCAGGAGTACCCGCCACGTTCCAGAACCTGGCGAGCCATCTTGATGTTCGACGCCCGGGCCTTGAGGTCGGGGTTGTGCCAGAACTCATTGGCGGGCGCAATCACCGAGCCGCCCTTTTCCGCGAATCCGGACATGACGACCATCTGAATGACATCTCGCGGCACCACATGGTCCAGCGCCTCCCGGAAGATGGGATCCTTCAGTGGGCCTCGGAGGTGATTGAACATGAAGCCGTACCAGCCGTGACTGGCGTAACCGCGTCCGACAATGCCGTTGATCTTGTTCAGGTCCTCAACCAGCGCCGGCTTGAGGATGTAGCGGGTGCGGTCGCACTCGCCAGCCTCAATGGCCGCAGCCATGGCGTCGTGACTGCCGTAGGTGACCCGGATGATGCCGGCACACTTGGGCGCCCGGAAGTGGTCCTTGTTCGCAGAGACCTTCAGCTCCTTGCCACGGTCCCAGTAATCGAACTTAAACGGTCCGCTGCCCACCGGATTCTCATTGGCAAACTTCAGGACGTCGTCCACGTTCACCTTCTCCGGGATGTCCTTCCAGATGTGCTGCGGGAGGATGAAGATCTGGGCAAAGAAGTTGATCATCAGCGGGGCATGCGGAGCCGTCAGCTTGATGCGCAGGGTGTTCTTGCCGGTGATTGTCACCGACTCAAACTTCTCCAGAGAGGAGATGAAGAACGGCGCCTTCCACTGCTTGTGGTAGTCAAAGGTGAACTTGACGTCTTCCACGGTCACCGGCACCCCGTCGTGGAACTTCATGCCGTCCCGGAGGGTGATGTCAATGGTGGTGGCGTCCACAGCGTTGATCGACGTCGCGGCCCAGGGCTCAAGGCCACCGTCGGGTCCCACCTGCAGCAGGCGGTCGTAGATCATCCGCAGCTCCTTGAACTCGTTGGAGTCGGTGACCGAAACCGGGTTGAGGTTCTTGAGCGGAGACGTCTGCCCCGTCCGGATGTAGCCATCTCCCCCAGTGGTCGAGGCGGCTAGGTCCGTCCAGAGGCTCCCAATGCCCTCTCCCACCTGAGGCACCAGCCCCTTGAGGCGATCTTCACGGTACGCGTTGGTCATGCTCGGGTAGACGATCGGGCTGCTGGCCGCATCCTGATAGATCATCTCCTGGATGTTCCGGACAATGCTCCGACGCTTCTGCGGGTCCATCTCCACCTGCTGAGCGTCGCAGAGCTCGTTGACCTTGGCATTGTTGTAGCCCCACTTGTTGTAGTTCCCATCGCGGTGGTGCATCATCGCCGTGAAGGTCTCCGGATCAATCCGGTTCGCTCGTCCGGTCCAGCGGACAATGAACATGTCGAAGTCCTTCTCATTGAAGACCTTCCCAATGCCCATGTTGTAGTCCTCTGCCGCCAAGGTGACATCCCACCCAATCTTCTTGCAGGCCTGAGTGATCAAGCGTCCCATCTCCGGGCGGACGGGGTCAAAGCTGGCGTTCGATGTCAACAGGGTCATGGGCTCGACCGGCTTACCTGCTGCGAACCCGGTGCTCGGCAGCCACGTGGTGGCCGATGCGCCGGCAACAATCCCGGCTCGTTTCAAGAAGTCCCTTCGTTTCATGCGTCTCCTCTGATGGATGTTCCAAACTCGACAGCGCGCTTTTTTGCACGGGCCGATCATCAAGTCCCTAAGGTATAATGTCAAATTTGAATTAATGATTGTATTATTCATAAATGTTATACCTGAGCCCAACTTCCGAGAGGTTTCTTCTAAAAAGAGAGAATTTTCCGCGCCGGAAATCGGTGAGGAAGGGGTGAGGAACCCGTGAGAAAACAGCATAAACTTGAGCAGGTTGAGGCTCCGTGCCAGACTGAGTCGTTTGTCCTGTCAATGGGACGTCTGATGAACCTCCTGGTGGAACCCCTGCATGAGCGAGCGCGAATCGGCTGAGCAACTGATCATTGTCGGTGCGGCCGAGCACAACCTGAAGAATGTCAACCTGACCCTCCCCCGGAATGCCCTCACCGTGTTCACCGGGGTGAGCGGGTCCGGCAAGTCATCGCTGGCATTTGATACGATTTTCAAGGAAGGCCAGCGCCGCTTTGTGGAATCCCTTTCGCCCTACGCCCGGCAGTTTTTGGGACAGATGGACAAGCCGAAGGTGGAGCACATGGCTGGGCTCAGCCCGACCATTTCGGTGGATCAGAAGACGGTCAACCGGAACCCACGTTCCACCGTCGGAACCATCACCGAGGTGTACGACCACCTGCGCCTGCTCTTTGCCCGACTGGGCACCCCGCACTGTCCGAACTGCGCGGTTCCGATCACCACCCAGACTCCGGAACAGATCACCGACTACGCCTTTATCGAAGCCGCGGAAGAGGCCTGCCTCGTGCTCGCCCCCATGATCCGGGAGCGCAAGGGCGAGTACCGCAAGGAGCTCGCCGGTTGGGCTCGGGAGGGGTACATCCGGGCCCGCATTGACGGAGAAATCCGGCGCCTGGATGAGGAAATCGCCCTGGCCCGCTACGAAAAGCACACCATTGAACTGGTCCTCGACCGCCTCACCCTGGTTCCTGAGGAAAAGAGCCGCTTCACCGAAAGTGTGGAAAAGGCCCTGAAGCTCTCCGAAGGCCTGGTCGTCCTGCACTACCGAGACACCGACCACCTCTTCAGCCAGCTGCTGGCCTGCCCGAAGTGCCAAATGGCTCTTCCGGAAATGGAGCCGCGGCTCTTCTCCTTCAACGCCCCTCAGGGCGCCTGTGAAACCTGCAACGGACTCGGCACCCTCCACACGTTTGTGGAGAACAAACTCTGCGATCCAGACCTTTCTCTCGAAGGTGGAGCCCTCAAGTGCTTCACGATCAACGGCAACCTCACCTTCACGCGCATTGACGAGTCGCACCTGCAGCTGATGGCCAAGAAGTTCCGGATTCCGTGGAAAGCGCGGTGGCGGGACCTGACGCCGGAGCAGAAAAAGGTGGTGCTGGAAGGCCAAGGAACGGTGGCGCTCGGCGTCTCCAACGTCTTCCGCTTCCCAGGGCAGCTCCGCAAGAAGATTGAAGCCGGACACTGGCCGGGCATCATTCCCCTCCTTGAGTTCGTCTTCCGCTTTGTTAAAGGTCCCCTGGAACGCTACCAGGACTCAGCCACCTGCCCCACCTGTCACGGACAACGCCTCAATGCCATGGCCCGAGCGGTCCGGTTTCATGAACGAGGCATCATCGACCTCACCAGCACCTCGATTGAAGACTCGCTGATGTTCTTTGAAACCCTTGGGCTTTCTGAGACCGAGGAAAAGATCGGTCGTGACCTGTTCCGGGAGATCCGGGAACGCCTCAGCTTCCTTGCCGATGTCGGAGTCGGGTACCTGACGCTTGACCGCTCTGCCGGCACGCTCTCCGGTGGAGAGGGGCAGCGCATCCGGCTGGCGTCTCAGCTGGGCGCCGGGCTTCAGGGGGTCCTGTATGTGCTGGATGAGCCCTCCATCGGTTTGCACCAGAGCGACAACCAGAAGCTGATCCGAACCCTGCACAAGCTTCGGGACCGCGGAAACACGGTTTTGGTGGTGGAGCATGATGAGGAAACGATTGAATCCGCCGACCACCTCGTGGACGTGGGACCCCTCGCAGGGAATCACGGAGGGTACATCACCGCGGAAGGCTCCGTGGAGCAGATCCGCCAGGCAGAGGCCTCGCTGACCGGGAGCTTCCTCGCCGGACGGGAGCAGATTCCGGTTCCGACCACACGGCGTCCGCTCTCTGACAAGCGCCTGACCGTACACGGTGCACAGCTCAACAACCTGCAAAACGTGACCGTTGACTTTCCGCTTGGAGTCCTCACCGCCGTGGCGGGAGTTTCCGGCTCTGGAAAGTCCTCCCTCATCGATGGCATCCTCAAGAAAGCCCTGGCCCAGCACCTGATTCCCGTCAGTGTCGATGTTCCTGGACCTCACGACCGCATCACCGGGCTGGAGCACATCGACCGTGTGATTGAGATCGACCAGGCGCCCATCGGTCGGACGCCTCGCTCCAACCCTGCAACCTACACCAAGCTGCTGGACCCGATCCGGGACCTGTTCACCGCGCTTCCTGAGTCCAAGGTTCGGGGCTACAAAAAGGGGCGTTTCTCCTTCAACGTCAAGGGGGGACGCTGCGAAGACTGTCAGGGGAACGGCGTGCAAACGATTGAAATGCAGTTCCTTGCAGACGTCCAGATTCCCTGTGACACCTGCCAGGGCAAGCGTTTCAACCAAGAAACCCTGCAGGTCCGTTACAAGCACCAGAGCATCTATGACGTGCTGGAAATGACGGTGGATGAGGCTGTGGAGTTCTTTGCGCATCAGCCCAAGATCCTGCCTGTTCTGGAGACGCTGCAGAGCATTGGTCTGGGATACGTCAAGCTGGGGCAACCCTCCACGACCCTCTCCGGAGGCGAAGCCCAGCGGGTGAAGCTGGCTTCCGAGCTGCGCAAGAAGGCCACCGGCAAGACGCTTTACATCCTGGATGAACCGACCACCGGCCTGCACTTCCATGACATCCGCATCCTCCTCAAGGCCCTCAACGCCTTGGTCGAGCAGGGGAACACCGTGTTGGTGGTGGAGCACAACCTCGATGTGCTCAAGGTCGCCGACCACCTCATTGAGCTGGGACCCGGCGGTGGCAAGTACGGCGGACAGGTGGTGGCCACCGGTACTCCGGAAGCCGTGGCCGCTCAGGAAACCCTGACCGGACGCTTCCTCAAGCCGCTCCTGCAAACGGCCCCGAAGGCGTCTTCCCCTACGGGTTCCTCACCCACCCCCGAAGCCTCGCCCGTCCACCGGTTCCGGACCGAGCAGCGGGACCTCGTGGTGAAGGGCGCTTCCAAGAACAACCTCCGGCACATCGACGTCCGGATTCCAGGCAACCAGCTCACCGTCATCACCGGCCTGTCGGGTTCCGGAAAGACCAGCCTCGCCTTTGACACCATCTTTGCCGAAGGGCAGGCGCGCTACGTTGAGTCCCTCTCCACCTACGCCCGGCGCTTCCTCGGACGCATGGACAAGCCCCCGGTGGACTCCATTGACGGCTTGGCACCTGCGATTGCGATTGACCAGAAGACCGCGAGCCGCAACCCGCGCTCCACCGTCGCCACCACCACGGAAATCTACGACTACCTGCGGCTGCTCTTTGCCCGCATTGGCACCCCGCACTCGCCTCAGTCCGGACGTCCCCTGCGCTTCTTCACGCCCACGCGCGCTGCGCAGTACGTGGTTGCTCAGTATCCGGAAGAGCGGGTGGAGGTGCTGGCGCCCCTGTTCCTCCCTCGCTCCTCGAAGTCGCTGCTGCTCGACCGTCCGGATCACCTCAAGAACGTCATCAGCCTGCTGCAGGAACGAGGATTTGTGCGCCTGGCCGTGAACAACAAACCGTTTCTGCTGGAAGACTGGGAGGACGAATCCCTCCGTCCTCGCCTGACCCGTGCCACCAGCGTGGACCTGGTGGTGGACCGGATCCGGGTGGAAGCCGATGAGCAGAAACGGCTCGCCGAAGCCTTTGAGGTGGCCTTCCAGCAGGGACACGGGTTGCTGAAGCTGCGCTTTCCGGACCGCAATCAGGTCGAGTTCCTCTCAGAGGTCCCTGCGGATGTGGCCGATGATTTCTTCCTTGAGGAGGAGCTGACGCCCCGGATGTTCTCCTTCAACTCGCACGTGGGCGCCTGCCCAACCTGCGATGGCCTAGGAGTCCGGGAAGGACGCCGCAACGAGCCCTGCCCAACCTGCGAGGGAGAACGCCTCAAGCCCCTAGTCCGCGCCGTACGGATCCATGACCGCAACATCAGTCAGTTCTGCCGCCTGAGCGTCCGGGAAGCCCGGGCGGAGCTGACACAGTGGACGCTCTCTGAGAGTGAGGCTCTGGTCGCCGAGCAGCCTCTGCAGGAAATCCGGACTCGCCTGGAATTTCTGGCAAACGTGGGACTGGACTACCTGACCCTCGATCAGCGGGCCTCCACGCTTTCTGGAGGTGAGGCGCAGCGCATCCGCCTGGCCTCTCAGATTGGTTCCGGACTGGTGGGGGTGCTCTATGTGCTCGATGAGCCCACCATCGGCCTGCACCCTCAGGACACAGACCGCCTCATCCGGACCCTCAAGCGCCTCCGGGACCTGGGCAACACCGTGCTCCTGGTGGAGCACGACCTCGACGTCATTCAGCAGGCCGACCACCTGTTGGAAATTGGCCCGGGGGCAGGACATTACGGCGGAAAGGTAGTGGCCGCAGGAACCCCTGAGCAGGTGCAGCAACAGGATTCTCTGACCGGAAAGTACCTCAGTGGCGCGTGGGGCATTGAAGTCCCGGAACGGCGTCGGCCCCTCAACCCAAAGCGTCTGTTGAAGGTGCAGGGTGCAACAGAGAACAACCTTCAGGGCCTCACGGCGACCTTTCCTCTGGAAGCCCTGACCGTCGTCAGTGGTGTGTCGGGCTCCGGAAAGTCCTCCTTGGTTGTGGATGTCCTGCAGAAGGCGGTGCAGCAGAAGCTGACCAAGAACGCCGGACGGGTCGGATCGCACGAGCGGGTGACCGGGGTGGAGTACATCAGCCAGCTGATGGTGATTGATCAGGAGCCAATCGGACGCACCCCGCGTTCCAATCCGGCCACTTACTCCAAGGTGCTGGACCCGATTCGGGACGTCTTTGCCTCCATGCCCGAGGCCAAGGCCCGGGGGTTCACCAAGCGGCGCTTCTCCTTCAATGCCAGTGAAGGCCGGTGTGCCGTCTGCGAGGGGCAGGGCTTTCACCTGATTGAAATGCACTTCCTCTCGGACGTCTGGATTCCGTGTGACGCCTGCAAGGGCAAGCGCTTCAACCGTGAAACCCTCGCGGTGACGTACCGGGGAAAGACGATTGCGGATGTGCTGGAGATGGAGATTGTTGACGCCCTGGCGCTCTTTGACGCGCAGCCCAAGATCAAGCGCATCCTCAACACCCTGGTGGAAGTGGGGCTGGGCTACATGCAACTGGGACAGGCGGGGCACACCTTCTCCGGAGGCGAGGCTCAGCGGATCAAGCTGGCTGCCGAACTGGCCAAACGGTCCCGGGGCGGGACGCTTTACATCCTAGATGAGCCCACCACGGGTCTGCATGTTGATGACGTGGCCCGCCTGCTGAAGGTCCTGCACCGCCTGGTGGAGGAGGGCAACACCGTGGTGATGATTGAGCACAACCTTGAGGTCATCAAGACGGCGGACTGGATCGTCGATCTTGGGCCGGGAGGAGGCGTTGAAGGAGGGCAGCTGCTCTTTGAGGGAACGCCGGAGGCGTGTGTGGGCTGTGAGGTCAGCGCGACGGGTCGGTTCCTGGGACCGATGCTGGGCATTGCCCCAGGTGCCGCGTTTCAGAAGAGCGTCGCCTGACGCCCGTCATGAGGCTCGGTGGAACGAGCCTCGGAGGGGTTAGACGGCGAGGTACTGCTCGCGCAGTTCCTTGTTTTCCCGGACTTCGGCAGCGGTGCCATTGAAGACCACCTCGCCCATGTCCATGATGATGGCACGGTCGGAGAACTTGAGGACGGCCATGGCGTCCTGCTCGACAATGATGGTGGTAATGCCCAGGTCCCGGATGTCCGAAACAATCCGGGCGATCTCCTCCCGGATGACCGGGGCCAGCCCCTCATACGGTTCATCAAGCATCAGCAGCTTGATGTCACGTGCCAGGGCTCGCGCCACCGCCAGCATCTGCTGCTCGCCTCCGGACATGGTCACGGCCTCCTGCTTGCGACGCTCCGCGAGGCGGGGGAACGATTCGTAGATCCGCTCTAGGCTCCAGCCATGCGGGGGCTCGATCTGAGCCAGCTTCAGGTTTTCCTCCACCGTCAGTCCGGCGATGATGCGGCGGTCTTCTGGAACCAGGGCAACGCCCAGCTGGGAGGCCTGAAAGGACTGCATCTCATGCAGAGGCTGGTGGTCGAGCCAGATCTCGCCATGCTTCAGCTGCGGGTCTGCCATGCGGGCAATGGTCCGGAGCGTGGAGGTCTTGCCGGCCCCGTTCCGGCCCAGCAGCGCCAGCACCTCGCCTTCCCGAATGTCAAAACCCACGCCTTGAACAATGTAGCTCTCGCCGTAGTAGGCGTGGACGTCCCAGCAGGAAAAGAACGCGTACTGGTGCCGGCGTTCGTCTGCCGCGTGATCGGCAGGGGACAGGGTGGTGTCGCTCATTCGTGTTCTCCTCCAAGGTAAGCTTCCTGAACTTTCGGATTTCCTCGGATCTCGTCCGGGGTTCCTTCGGCAATAACAGTCCCTTGGGCCAACACCGTAATCTTGTCAGCCAGGGAAAACACGACGTGCATGTCGTGCTCAATGATGACCTTGGTCATGCCCCGGGCCTTGATGCGCTGGAGCGTCTCAACGGTACGGTTGGTGTCCATCCGGGACATCCCGGCCGTGGGCTCGTCCAGCAGGAGCAGCTCCGGACGCTGAATGAGCGACATGGCAATCTCCATCCGGCGTTTGTCTCCACGAGAGAGGCTTCCGGCTTCGTTGTGCATCAGGTCCTGAAGGTTCATGTCTTCCAGCACCACCTCGCACTCCTTCTGCAGGTCGGCCTCTTCCGTCAGGCGGGTGAAGCCGTTGAAGGTGAAGTGCCCGTCGCGCTTGGCGAAGGCGGCAATCATCACATTCTGCAGGATGGAGAGGTCGGGGAAGATTTCAGGGGTCTGGAACACCCGGACCATCCCGGCCTGGTTGATCTCATGCGGCTGCTTGCCCGTCATCGTCTCGCCGTTCAACTTGACGTATCCCGTGTCCGGAACAATGCGGCCAATGCAGACGTTGAGGAGGGTGGACTTCCCGGCCCCGTTGGGTCCGATGATCGCGTGGGTCGTGCCCCGTTCCACCTGGAGGATCACGTTGTTGAGGGCCTGAAGTCCGCCAAAGCTCTTGTTGACGCCATTGACGTCAAGGACGTAGTTGTGGGAATCACTCATGGCGGGCAGCCTCCTCTTCGGCTTTCTGGCGGATCAGATCCGGTGGATAGGGATAGTCACCGACGGCAGAACGCCGGATCCGCTTAGACAGCTTCTCAATGCCTTCCATCAGCCCACCGGGCAAGAAGATGACGATGGCCATGAACAGTGCTCCCAGGGTGAGGTGCCAGCCCTCTCCCACAAACAGCCCCAGCAGCCCTGCCAGCGGATGCGCCAGGAAGTCAGGGAGGAAGTCAAAGGTGCTCATCAGGTCATTTTCATTGATGGCCGAGAAGATGTTCTCAAAGTACTTGATCAGCCCAGCGCCCAGCAGCGGTCCAAAGAGGGTTCCCACGCCGCCCAAGATGGTCATCAGCACGACCTCTCCAGACGCCGTCCACTGCATCCGCTCCGCTCCGGCAAGGGGGTCGGTGACGGCCAGAAGGCTTCCGGCAAGACCCGCATAGATGCCGGAGATCACAAAGACCGTCAGCATGTAGGGTCGGGTGTTGAAGCCGGTGTAGCTCATGCGGACCTGGTTCGACTTGATGGCCTTGAGGGCCAGACCGAACGGAGAGTTCGTCAGCCGCAGTGCCACGTAGAACCCGAGGATGAGCATGACCGCACAGAAGTAGAACCCGCCCATGCCGTTCATGTCCACACCAAACAGCGTGGTGGAGGGCAGGCCGGCGGCTTCTGTGGCACCATCGAGGATGCGAGGATCTTCCAGCGTCAGCTGCAGGCCCGTCTCCCCGTTGGTGATCGGTGTCAGCACCGAGTACGCGAGGTTGTAGGACATCTGCGCAAAGGCCAGGGTCAGGATCGAGAAGTAGATCCCGGTTCGCCGTAGGCTGACGTATCCGATCAAGGCGGCAAAGACGCCAGAAAGGACCATCGCAAAGAGCACTGCCGGAAGAACGTTCATCGTCAGCAGCTTGAACGACCAGACGGCCGCATAGGAGCCCACGCCCAAGAAGGCGGCGTGTCCAAACGAGAGGTAGCCCGTGAGGCCAAACAGCAGGTTGAAGCCCACGGCAAAGAGACCGTAGATGGCAAACTTCTGCAGCAACGCCGGATAAGACGCGCCGAAGGGCGTCAGCCAGATGGGCATGGTGAGAATGACGATGGAAAAGATCGCCATCAGTTTCAGTTCATTCGGATTCTTCATCTCACCCCTCCATCACGCCTTTGCGTCCCAGCAAACCGCGAGGACGAACCAAGAGAATCACCACTGCTACCAGGTAGATGATGATCTGGTCGATTCCGGGAAGGAGACTCTTGATTTCATTCATGGAAGCAAACGACTGGAGGATTCCCAACAGGAACCCTGCTGCCACCGCGCCTTCCAGTGAGCCCATTCCTCCCACCACCACGACCACGAAGGAGAGGACCAGGAAGTCCATGCCCATGTGGTAGTCCGGAGGCAAAATGGGAACGTACATCACCCCGGCCAGTCCTGCCACAATGGCAGCCAGCCCAAAGACGATGGTGAAACGACGCTCAATGTTGATGCCCAGCAGCCCCACGGTTTCTCGGTCCTGCATGCCAGCCCGCACCACCATTCCGTAAGTGGTGTAGTTGAGGAAGGCAAACACGGCCCAAACGACCAACAGCGCAAACAGCAGGTAGACCAGACGCCACCAGGGGTAGACCACCACGTTCTCTGCAATGCCCATCCAGACTCCCACATCAGCGCTGCCTTGAACCACTTCAGGGGCAGGGGTGGGAATGGGATTGGCGCCATAGAGGGACTTGACGATCTCTTGGACGACAATGGCGAGTCCGAACGTCACCAGGATCTGTTCGGCGTGAGTACGCTTGTAGAAGAAACGGACCAACCCGCGTTCCATCGCCAGTCCAATCAGGAGCATGATGGGGATGGAGACCAGGATGGAAATGGGGACCGCCAGGTCAATGATGACCTTTCCGGTGTCTCCAAACCAGACTTCGAGATAAGGAACCTCCTTGAAGGCCTCAAAGAAGGTGACGCTTTCGTCCTTGATTTTCATGGAGAGGGTCAGCAGCTTCTGCACACTGACGGCACAGAAGGCGCCCAGCATGAACAAAGCGCCATGGGCAAAGTTGACCACCCCAAGGGTCCCGAACACGAGTGTGAGGCCCAACGCAATCAGCGCATAGGCTCCGCCCTTGTCCAGACCATTGAGGACCTGCAGCAAAATGGCTTCCATGTGAGCTTGTGGGAGAGAGTCGGGGGGAATCGGCCAAGCCGAAGGAGGTCGCCTCCAGAAGAAGAGGCGACCTGGGCTTTAGAGAGGAAGAGTCAGCCTCAGATGGGGCCGAGGTTTCCTCCGAAGATGGCCGGATCGTAGGTCAACGTCTCTCGATCCACCACTTCAACCACCTCGAGGAGGTCGAACTGGCTGGTGGGGTTCATGTTGCCCCGCACCACCAATGCGCTCTTCATGCACTGGTGGTCGGATCCGCGGTACAGGGTCTTGCCGTTCCCCATGCCTTCGAACTCAAAGTCCTCCAGCGCCGGGATCACTCCCTTCGGATTGAAGGTCCCTGCCATTTCACAGGCGTTGGCATAGAGGATGGCTTGGCAGTAGCAGGTGTGCGCAGCCATGGAGGGAGGGAAGCCATACTCTTGACCAAACGACTTCACAAACGCCTGAGACGCCGGATCGGTCAGCTTCCAGTTCCAGTTGGTGGAACCCAAGATGCCCTTGATGTTCGCACCCGCCCCTTGAGCCATGAGGCGGGAGAACAGCGGAACAATGATCTCAAAGTTCTTGCCATTCACCTGCTTGTCCCGGAGACCAAACTGAATCGCCTGGCTCAGGGAGTTGACCATGTCCTTCCCGTAGTGGTTGAGGATGAGGACGTCGGCTCCAGAGTTGAGAACCGGGGTGATGTACTGGGAAAAGTCTCCCGCGCCCACTGGGGTGCGGACGGTTTGAACCGTCTCCCAACCAAGAGCCTCGGTGGTGTTCTTGATCGACTCCTCCTGGGTCCAGCCCCAGGTGTAGTCGGCGGTCAGGTGATACGCACGTCGCTGAGTGCCGTACTCGCTCTTGAGCACCGGACCCAGAGCCACCCCAGACTGATAGGCGTTGAAGAAGTGCCGGAAGCCGTAGCGCTTCTTGTCCTTACCGGTGGTGTCGTTGGAGTGCGTCAGGCCTGCCATGAAGATGACTTTGTTTTCGTTGCAGAGCCCCTGCACCGCCACGGCCACTCCCGAGGAGGAACCGCCGGTGATCATGATCGCGCCGTCCGACTCGATCATCTTCCGTGCTGAAGCACGGGCGGCATCCGACTTGGTCTGGGTGTCGCCGGTCACAAAGGTGACCTTCTTGCCCAGGACTCCGTTCCCTTTCAGGGAGAGCGGCTTCATGGTGTTCAGCAGACCACCGTCGCCTTCACCGTTGATGTGCTTGACCGCCAGCTGATACGCGCGCAACTCATCGGCACCCTCATCAGCGTAGGGGCCACTCTGTGGGACGTTGAAGCCAAAAACGACGTTTGGCTTGCTTCCCGGGTCATTGCGGAAGGAGTGGCTTGCCGCCGTGAGAATCGTCGGGAACCCCGCAGCGACAGAGGCAGCGGTGCCTGCCTTAATCAAATTTCTGCGGGTAAGGTTCTTATCTGCCATGAGTTCTCTCCTGACTGGGTGTATAATAAGGAATGATCCCCCTGGTGCCTGACCCGGGCTTCCTCCCGGGCGGTTCAGAGCGTGCGAATTTTCGCAAAACTCGCTCAAAAGTCAATCAGAAAGCACTTCCTTCGTGAGAAACCCCTCCTGAGCGCGCCGCTCCTCCGGCCCCTTGGTCCCCTGAAGTCCGAAGCTCTCAAAAAAATTGCTTGCATCGGGAATCGGGGCCTCGTATGATAGCGGTTTGCGTTAGCTCACTCCCCGATAGCTCAGTTGGTAGAGCAGGTGACTGTTAATCACCGGGTCGCTGGTTCGAGTCCGGCTCGGGGAGCCATTCTACTGCAACGCCTCCGTTGCCCCGCATTTCTGGCGAAACCCCTTCGCCTCCGCCCCTTGGTTTTCCCTGCTTTTTTGATCAGCCTTCGGTTCTTCACCGAGGGGGAGCTTTGCTGCGACAGCCCGTGTTCTGGGAGCCCTTCTGCAGCGCGTTAGAAGCTCACCACTGGCGCCGTCTCCGGTTTCCTCACTCGGCCACTCGGCTCAGGCGAAAGCCCAGGTTGCTGTTGGCGTAAAAGGCATCATGGGAGTTCCGGTAGGCGCACCGAAGCAGGCCCCCGGCGTTCGACCAGCTGCCCCCTCGGCTCACCCGATAGGTGCCCGAGCGTGACTCGGGATCAGTGACCTCAGTTGCCGGATAATCCGCATACGCGTCCTGCACCCACTCCCAGACATTCCCACTCAGGTCATGCAGGCCAAGTGCATTGGGGGCAAAGCGTCCCACCGGAGCAGTGTTCTGCCACGTGTCGCCACAGGTCCGGCAGTTGGCCTGGTTCTCACCAATCAGAACGCCCCAGGAGTAAACCGTTTGCGTCCCCGCCCGGCAGGCGTACTCCCACTGCGCCTCTGTTGGAAGCGTGAAGGTTTCTCCGGTCCGTGCATTGAGCCGTTTGATGAAGGCCTGCACCTCGTCCCAGCTCACCCGTTCCACCGGCCGGTCATCACTCTTGAAACGAGACGGGTTGCTGCCCATGATCACCTTCCACTGGGCCTGAGTGACTTCTGTCTTTGCCATCCAGAAGGGACTGAGGGTGACCGGGTGGGAGGTTTCATCAGCCCGGTACCCGGCTTCAGAAGGCAGGCTTCCCATCTGAAACAGTCCCCCGGGAAGTCGAATGAAGGTCATTCCGGTCAGCGGCTCCTGGTAGGGCGGCACCGGAGGCTCGGGTGGCCCTGGGACCGGCTCCGGAGCTTCTTCAGGCTCCACCAGATCCGGTTTCAGGAGCACGAGCTTCAGCTCCGCGAGTTCCCGCTGCGGCGACTGGGGAAACTTCCGAATGAAGGCCCGAAGCGCGTCCGGATTGTTCGATTCCTCCACAAGCTTCCACGCCTGACGGGCAAGGGCCGCAGACGTCGGTGCTGGAGCCGCTTTCTGGCGAGCCGGTTTGGTGGCTTCCGGACGAGGACGGAAGAAGAAGTCTCCGGTCAGGGAAGAGGAATCCCAAGGCACCTGCTGGTTGTTGCTGTCGCGTTGAACCTCAATGCGGACGCGCTTGAAGACCTCTTCGAGCTTCAGCCCAGGGGTCTGCAAATGCTGAAGGAGTTTTTCGGTGAACAGACCATTCCCTCCGTCGCCATCTGCGGCAATGCTTCCGGGCGCGGTTGCATAAGAAATGAAGGTCCCTGTGGGCGCCACCACCTGCGCCAGCCCCCGCTGAGCGGAACGGAAGCTCCGCTTGAAGGGGTTGTTGCGACAGGCATCCAGAATGACAAGGTTCATTCCATTCCCCGCCGCCTCCATCTGCCCCAACAGCTTTCCCACCGGAACCGCGTCATACTTGATGTCCGCCTCGGTTTTTGGAGCAATCTCCACCGGAAGCAGGAAGTTCTCCCCACCCACTTGGATTCCGTGTCCTGCAAAGTAAAACAGCCCCACGCCTTTCTGCTGCCGCAGTTGCTGCCCAAACCGCTCAATCTGGACTTCCATCTCCCGCTGACGGGCATCGACCAGTTGGGTGACTGCAAAACCGAGTTGCTCCAACGCCGTCGCCATGGCCCGGGCGTCATTGGCCGGATTCCGTAACGGGCTGGTGTGCTCATAAGCCGAGTTCCCCACCACCAGCGCCAAACGCGAAGCCGAGGGGGAGGTTGAAGGAGAAGCCACCGGCGCCACGCCCCGTTCCTGAGCATTGAGTCCAGAGAGCATCAGCATCAGCAAAAGCAGAGAGGTTCCAATTCGTTGGGGCATCAAGGTTTCTGAGACAGCAGGGCGCGGCGGGCATGGGAGGATCATACCGATGGCCCGGGAGCAATCAAGCTCAAACCTTGCTGATTTTTCAGAACATTTCAGAAAAAATTCTCCGGAAGCAGCGCATCATTTTTGTCCGAAACGATGCGTCTTTCCGCAAAGGCGTTCTCCGCTTTGAACCCCCAAAGGAATCACTGGGGAGGAAAGTGTGGGTGGAAAAAGAGAGGCTATTGGGGAACTTAGAGGGCCTCCTGCGGTGCCGACTCAAACAGTCCCAGGAGCTTGGCATGCTGGAGGAGCAGAATGGTTTTGCCATCCCTGATTTGTCCGGATGCCACCCGCGCAAAGGCATCTTCAAAGTCGAGCTCAAGGACTTCAATGAACTCCTGCTCCTCCTCTAGGCCTCCACCGGCATGGACCTTCATCGCGTCGGTGTACTCGGCGAGGAAGAAGTGGACCAGCTCTGTGATGGTGCCAGGAGACATGTAGGCTTCAAAGAGCTTCTGGACAGACGGGATCCGGTAGCCGGTTTCCTCCTCCACCTCACGCTTGATGGAGGCTTCCGGATCGCCTTCAATCAGCCCTCCTGGCGCCTCCAGGAGCGTTCCTTCCGGGTTGCCGTTGACAAAGGTGGGCAAGCGAAACTGGCGTGTCAGCAAGACGGTACGGCGGTCGCGGTGGTAGAGGAGGACGGTGCTGCCATTTCCGTGGTTGTGGGTCTCCCGCTCCATGAACCGCCAGGTGCCATCTGGGTGCTGCAGTTCAAAGGTGTGTTTGTGCAGCAGGGACCAGTTGTCCGAGAGCAGCTGAGACTGGAGGTTGCGGATTTGGGCAGGCATGGCATCTGGTGAAGAAAGGAGTCAGGGGCGGTCCCAGGCGGTTGAGGCAGCGACCGTTGGGGTCGGTGAGTGGCCATGAGACGGTGCCTGCGCGAAAATGTCAACCGTCCCCTGCGTCTGCAGTCGGCTCAGGGGGAGGGGACCAAAGTCCGGGCTTCACAAAGATCCGGATTGCGCTTACTCTGTCAGGAGACTCATTTCCTCTCTTTAACCCCTGTGACGCGTTCCCTGAGAAACATGCTGAACCCTGTACCTGATGACCTTGCGGAGAGTCGGCTCCTGACCTTTATTGATGAAGCCCGTGAATTTGCCCTGTACTTCCTGGAGGGCCAGAAGCTCATCCGGGACCTCGCCCTGATCCACCCGATTCAGGGAGACGGCTTTGCCTACTTCCGGGAGGTGGTGCTGAGCGTGCAGCCAATGATTGCGCTGCTGAAGGGGCGGGAACAGCTGGGTTTCTACCTCGACAGCGAGGCCCCGTACTTTCGGCTGAAGCTGGAAACCGGGCACCAGGGCTCGTCCCGCTGCATGCTTCTGCCGGAAGACTTTCAGGAGTTTCCCGAAAAGCTCACCGGGACCATCCGGGTGCAGAAGCTGTTTAATGACAACCGGAAGCCCTATCAGTCGATTCTGCAGGCAGAGGAACTGCCGTTGCGGGAGATCATCAATCAGGTGCTGCGGGAATCGTATCAGGTCAACAGCGTGGTCACGGTTTCGCCCCACAGTGATCAGAGCGTGATGCTGCACCAGCTGCCTCCGCTTCCCAATGACCCGGACGAGTATGACTACTCCCCGGAAGCGCTGGAGCAACGCCGGCAGACGCTGGCTCACGGCATCCACGAGGTGTTTGCCCGGGCGTTGATGGGGGAGCAGGCGATTGCTGAAGCTCTGCAGCCTCTGGGATTCCGCTTACTCGCCCAACGGACCGTGACCTTTGCCTGCCCTTGCTCGAAGGCGCAGATGATCCGGAACATTCACCTCGTGTATGCGCAGGAACGCGACGGTCTGTTTGAGCCCGGGGAAGAGACCCTGGAGGTGACCTGCGAGTACTGCAAGACCCAGTACCACCTCACCCGAGCCGAGGTGGAGGCGTCAGCCAACCCGCTCAACTGAGATCAGCGACGGAAGGTCAGTGAGGCCCAGTAGCTCTTCCAAACGGCGCCGTTGCTGCCATCCAGTTCGGTGAGGTGCACCGCGCTGAGAAGGAAGAACCCTCCGCCTGCTAGGTCAATGGACGCTCGTCCAGAGGCATCGGTCCGGAGGGTGCGCTCCACGACGTCTTCCGTCTTCTGAAACACCCGAATCTGCGTATCGGCCAACGGTTCACCCTGCCAGAAGAGGCGAACAGGCAGACGGTCCGCAGCCCCGGTGTAGGGGTTCTCTTCAGCAAGCAGCTCAATCGGCATCCCGATCAGGCGATCGGCGCCCGTGGCGTCTTCCACAGGCACCAGGGCCTTGGCACACCGGACGTAGTCCTCTTCAAAGCCGAAGGGCGGAAGGTTCCGGGCCTCGTGCCGGGCCTTCAAGGTGGTCAGGCCCTCATAGTCAATGAAGCGGGCAAACTGCTCTGCAGAGAGGTACTTGAGGCGATCGGGGGTGGACCAATAGTGGACGATCTGCAATCCTGAAGTCCGAGGCTTCATGGAGAGGGCGGGAATGTCGCCCATCATGCCCTTCACGGGCCGTGAGCCTTGGGCGTCATGCAGCATGAACGCCTCAAACCAAGAGGTGATGTAAGGCTGCTGATTCCCACGCAGGTGCTGCCCCACGTAGAGGCGGACCTTGAGAGGAACCCCAACTTGGGCCGAAGTGCCCTCAGGCTCAATCCAGAACTCGTGAGCCTGCCCCACAGGAGCCAGCAGGACGGTCAGGAGTGCTCCCAACCCAATCAACCAGGAGATTTTTTTCATGACAACTCGATACGCTTTTTGGAGGTCTTCATTGCTTCGTTGGCAAGGAGTCGGAGGGCTGGTGCTGCTCCTACTTCTCCTCGGAGGTCGAGTGGGCTGGGGCCATGAAATCCGCCCCGCCATTGCGACCCTGCAGGTCACTCCTGCAGGAGAATACTCCATCACGATCAGTCTCAATCTGGAAGCCCTTCTTTCCGGAATCGGCGCCAACCACGAAGATACGGACGACTCCCCGAACGCCACCCAGTACAATGAGTTGCGTGAGCTGCCTCCGGAAGCCCTGCGCCAGGAGTTTGCCAACTTCACCACCCCCTTCCTCCAAGGGGTCCAGCTCCGCTTCAACGACACCCCAGGGGAGCCTGAGGTGAGCGACGTCCGGATTCCAGAGGTCGGAGACCTCGCCATTGCACGGATCTCAGAGGTGGTGCTGAGCGGAACCGTTCCTCTGGGAACCACCCACTTTGTCTGGCAGTGGCAAGACACCTTTGGCTCCAGCGTCATCCGGGTCCTTCCCATCACTGGAGACGAAGAGGGCTACTCGGCATGGCTGCAAAACGGCACCCCCAGTGACCCGGTGCCCCTGGAGGGAGTCGACCCACGGAGTCGCCTTGAGCGCTTCTGGGATTACGTCAAGATCGGATTTGAGCACATCCTCCCTGAGGGCCTCGACCACATTCTTTTTGTGCTGGGAATCTTCCTCCTCAGCGCCCACTGGAAGCCACTCCTCACCCAGGTGACCGCCTTCACGGTTGCGCACTCCATCACCCTTGGGCTCAGCATCTACGGTTGGGTGCAGCTGCCTTCCAGCATTGTGGAACCGCTCATTGCGGCCTCCATTATCTATGTGGGGGTCGAAAACATGTTCACCGATCACCTTCAGAAGTGGCGTCCGGTGGTGGTGTTCGTCTTTGGCCTGCTGCACGGCCTCGGCTTCGCCAGCGTCCTCTTTGAGATTGGACTGCCCCGGGACGCCTACCTCGAGGGCCTGATCGCCTTCAACATCGGCGTGGAGTTGGGGCAGTTGACGGTGATTGCCATCGCCTTTGCCCTGGTGGGGTACTGGGGCAAGCAAAAGAACTGGTACCGTCCACGGGTGGTGGTTCCGGGCTCGCTGGTTGTGTCCCTCGTGGGCGCCTGGTGGTTGCTGGAGCGGACCCTGCTGAGCTGACCCTAGGCCTAGCTGGACTCCTGGTTCGAACCAAGACGGGAGAGGAGGGTGAGACAAAAAATCTTGCTTTCCCAAAAACCGTCCCCTAACTTGAACCAAAACTGATATTCTTCCCCCTATTTTGAGAAAGAGAGAAAGTGATCATGAGTGAGGAGAAAAAAGAAGAGTCGCCCGAGAATGCGGGATTAGCGGCCAAGCTTCTGAAATCCCGGACCATTGTCATCTCCCAGCAGGTCAACTCAGAGCTGGCAGCCAAGGTGCTGAACCAGCTGGTGGTGCTGGAGCAGGAGGACCCCGACTCTGGCGTCACCGTGTTCATCAACTCCCCCGGAGGCGAGATTTATTCGGGTTTTGCCATTTTTGACACTCTGCGCTTCATCTCCTGTCCCGTCACCACCATGGTGACCGGATTTGCCGCCAGCATGGGTTCGTTGCTGAGCCTTGCCGCTGATCCCGGACGCCGCTTCGCCATGCCGCAGGCGAAGATCATGATCCACCAGCCCCTGCTGATGGGCTACCAGGGACGGGCGACGGACTGTGAGATTCAAGCCAAGGAAATCCTGAAGATGCGCGACCACATCATCAACATCTACTCAGAGCACACGGGTCGCGACTATGATGAGATCAAGAAGGCCATTGACCGGGACAACTGGTTCACCGCCTCCGAGGCCCTCGATTTTGGACTGCTCGACCGAGTCATCAAGACACGAGCCGAGCTGAACAGCCTCGACTGACTCCTGTGACGCCGCACCGCACCGAGGTCCTTGTCATAGGGGGGGGCCTGATTGGCTCCGCTGCCGCCCGGCACCTCGCACAGGCAGGAAAGGCGGTCACCGTGGCGGCGCCTCCCGAGCCAACGGACTGGACGCAGCACACCGGGGTCTTTGCCAGTCACTACGATGAGGCCCGGATCACTCGTAAGCTGGACGCAGATCCCTTCTGGGCGGAACTCGCACGACGCTCCGTGGACCGCTACGCTGCCTTGGAAGCCGCCAGTGGCGTCCCCTTCTTTCATCCCGGAAGCTGCCTGCAGCTGGCACCAGAAGCCCCCGGGTTTGACGCCCGGCACCAGTCGCTGCAGGACGTCGCCGCCCAGCTCGAGCTGCCGCTGGAGACGCTGTCGGCTTCCGCCCTGGCCCAGCGCTTTCCGTGGCTTCAGCCAACGGGACTCAAGGGGCATCTGGAAACCGGGACCGCCGGCTGGATCAATCCCCGGCAGCTCATCCGCGCTCAGGCCCGGCTGGCCCAGCAAGCGGGAGCCACTTGGTTGCCGCAACAAGCCCAAGCGGTTCGCTCAGGAAGCACCGGCTGGGACGTGCAGCTGGAGGGCACGCTCTGCCACGCGGAGCAGGTGCTGCTGTGCGGCGGGGGGTTCGTCAACGAACTGCTGCCCACGCCCCTGCCCCTGCAGCTCCGGACCCGGATTGTCGTCTTTGCAGAACTTTCTGCGGCACAGCAGGAGACGTTTCAGGACATGCCGGCGCTGCTGGTGGACTACGACCAGCACCCTCGGTTGGAAGACGTGTACCTCCTCCCACCGGTTCCGTATCCGGATGGAAAGGTGTACCTCAAGATTGGCGGCAGCAACCTCCCGCTCCGGACTGCGGCTTCAGGAACCGAACTGCGGGAGTGGTTTCAGACCGGCGGCAGCCGAGAAGACGAAGTCCCCCTGCGGAACGCGCTGGTGGACCTGATTCCCGGAGTCGCTGAGTCTCCGATGCACCATAAGCCGTGCGTCACCGTTTACACCGCCACCGGTCGGCCGTTTCTGCATTCCGTCGCCCCCGGCTTCTTCGTTGCCACAGGAGGATGCGGCAAAGCCGCCAAGTCCTCGGAGGCGCTTGGAGAACTGGCCGCCCAACTGGTTTTAGGTCAAGAGGATCCCCTCCTAGACGCCTGTCAGGTGCCTTGAGCGGACCCTTCATTTTTGCTGTCCTGGGTTCCCCAGAGACAGGTCACCTGTGACAGTATTTTGATGCCAAGCTCGCTGATCATCGTTGAATCGCCGGCCAAAGCCCGGACCATTAGCAAGTTCCTCGGAGACGACTACGCCGTGGTCGCCTCCATGGGACACGTCCGTGACCTCCCGGAACGGAAGCTCGGGTTTGACCCTGAACAGGGTTTCATCCCGGACTATGAAGTTTCCAAGGACAAGGAAAAGGTCATCAAGGACATCCGTAAGCACCTGAAGAAGGACACCCTGGTTTACCTCGCGACTGATGAAGACCGAGAAGGGGAGTCCATCTCCTGGCACCTCATGCACGCGCTGGGGCTGACGGAAGAACGGGTGAAGCGCATCGTCTTCCACGAAATCACCAAGACGGCCATCCTTCAGGCCCTCAACAACCCTCGGCAGGTGGACCGGCACTTGGTGGACGCGCAGCAGGCGCGTCGTCTGCTCGACCGCGCTGTGGGGTACGAACTCTCTCCGCTGCTGTGGAAGAAGGTCCGGCCGGGCCTCTCTGCAGGACGCGTTCAGAGCGTTGCCGTTCGCCTCATTGCGGACCGTGAGAAGGAGATCCGCAAGTTTGTCCCAGAGGAATACTGGAAGCTCTCAGCAGCCTTTGAGGGCTTCTCGGCAGAACTGACGAAGCTGCACGGCAAGGCCGCCAAGATCGGTTCCGAAACAGAAGCGACAGCGGTGGAAGAGAGCCTCAAGGCGGGCTCCTTCCAGGTTCAGAGCGTCGATGAGCGCGAGGCCCTCCGGCAGCCGCCGGCTCCGTTCACCACCTCCACCCTTCAGCAAGAAGCGTCCAACAAGCTGAGCTACTCCGTCAAACGGACCATGACCCTAGCCCAGCAGCTTTATGAGGGGAATTTTGAGATTCCAGACTACAGCGGCGGCCTCATCACCTACATGCGGACCGACTCCGTCACCCTCGCTGAAGAGGCTGTGACGCAGATCCGGGAGGTCATTGGAAAGCGCTTTGGCACAGATCACGTTGCCAAGGAGCCCCGGCGTTTTAAGAACCGCTCCAAAAACGCACAGGAGGCTCACGAAGCCATCCGGCCCGTGGATGTTTCCTACACTCCGGAAATTGTTCAGGCGCACCTCAGCCGGGACCTCTTCCGCCTCTATGAGCTGATCTGGCGCCGGGCTGTGGCCTGCCAGATGGCCGCTGCGCGTTTCGCCCGCAGCACCGTCCGGATTGCTGCAGGAGCCGAACAGGAGTGCCTGCTTGAGGCCAAGGGACAGCGCATCCTCTTCCCCGGATTCCTGAGCGCCTACCTCAAGCCCCAAGAAGATCCAAGCCAGGTGCTGGGTGAGAAGGACGTCCTTCTGCCTCCGTTGCAGGAAGGGCAGGCTCTCACGCTCCAGCCTCCTCCTCCGGAGCCTCGAGAAGATGGGACGCCTCAGACGAACCCCACCAAGGAGCAGCACTTCACCAAACCGCCAGCACGCTACACAGAGGCCACGCTGGTGAAGAAACTTGAGGCAGAAGGCATCGGTCGCCCCTCCACTTATGCCCCCACCATCTCGGTCATTCAGGACCGCAAGTATGTGGAAAAGACGCCGGAAGGACGGCTCAAGCCCACGGACATCGGCGAGGTCGTCAACGACTTCCTCACCCACCACTTTGCCGAGATCGTCAATCCCGGCTTCACCGCCAAGATGGAGCGGAACTTCGACCGCATCGCCAACGGGGAAGAAGACTGGGTGGCCACCATGGGCGGGTTCTACTTTCCCTTCCACCAGCGGATTGATGAAAAGGAAAAATCCGTCACCCGCGCCGAAGCCATTCAGGCCCGAGTGCTCGGCGTTGATCCAAAATCGGGACGCGAGGTCAGCGTCCGCATTGGACGCTTTGGCCCCATGGTGCAGATTGGCACCAAGGACGATGAGGAGAAGCCCAAATTTGCCTCCATTCCGGAAGGTCGAAGCATGCATGAGCTTTCGCTTGAGGATGCGCTCGGGTGCTTCGCGCTGCCCCGGGACCTTGGGGAAAATCCGGAAGGTCAGCCCATTTCGGTGGGCCGCGGACGCTTTGGTCCCTACGTCAAGGTCGGCAGTGCTTACCACTCTCTGCCCAAGGGCGAGGATCCTTTTTCGGTAGACCTGGAACGGGCGCTGGAGATCATCAAGGAAGGAGAGGAGGCCAAGGCCAAGAAGACCATCCACGACTTCGGTGAAATTCAGGTCCTCAATGGCCCGTATGGTCCGTACATCAAGTACAACAAGCGCAACTACAAGATCCCCAAGGACGTGGATGCGCCCTCGTTGGATGAACCGGCCTGCCGGAAGATCATTGAAGAGGCTCCTCCTCCGGGAACCAAGAAGCGCTTTACCCGCAAACGAGCCAAGGCTGAGGACTGAATGGACGCTCCCCGCATGATTGCTGAGACCTTTCCGGTTGGCCCACTGCAGTGCAACTGCACCCTCCTCGGGGATCCGGTGACGCGCAAAGCCATTGTCATTGACCCTGGAGGCGATGCCGATCTGATCCTGGAGCGCCTCCGGAAGCACAACCTGGAAGTGGTCCACATCCTCCACACCCACGCGCACCTAGACCACTTCATGGCGTCTGGAAAGATGAAGGAAGCCACTGGCGCCACCCTGTCGCTGCACCCGGAAGACCGGATGCTGTGGGACCACCTGGAAGACCAGTGCCGGTACTTCGGGATTCCCTATGAGCCGGTTCCGGCCCCAGATCATGAGCTGGAGCACGAAGAAGAGGTCGCTCTGCCAAACGGACGCGGTGTCGCTCTTCACACTCCCGGACACACCCCCGGCTCCATGTGCTTCCACTTTGAAAGCGAGCAACTGCTGGTTGCCGGAGACACCCTCTTTCAGGGCTCCATTGGCCGGACCGACCTGTGGGGCGGAGACTACTCGACCATTGAGCGCTCCATCCGTGAACGCCTCTACACCCTCGACGAGGCCACTCAGGTCATCACCGGACACGGTGACCCCACCAGCATCGGACGCGAGATGCGCTTCAACTCCTTCATCCGCGCCTGAGCTTCCCGCAGTTTGGCTTGCCTGCGTTCCGAACTCCCCTTAAACTGATTGGTTTGCACGGATTTTCCGCCACCCGGGGAGCTCTCCCCCACCCACCTGATTTTACTGAACCAAGGCAGACGAATGGCAACCAAGAAGAAGATCGCGGTCACTCCTGGTGACGGCATTGGACAAGAAGTCACTGAACAGGCAATCCAGGTCATGAAGGCCGTCGCCGCTCGCTTTGACCTCGAGCTGGAACTGAGTGAGCACCCGGTGGGCGGAACCGCTTACGACCAAACCGGCACCCCGATTCCGGATGAGACACTGGACGCCTGCAAGGCCGCAGATGCGGTTCTTCTCGGAGCCGTGGGAGGCCCCAAGTGGGAGCCGCTGGACTTCTCGGTACGTCCGGAGCGCGGGCTGCTGAAGCTGCGTTCGGAACTGCAGCTGTTTGCCAACCTCCGTCCTGCCGTGATCTACGGTGACCTCGTGGACGCATCCACCCTGAAGCGGGACGTGGTGGAAGGCGCTGACATCATGGTGATCCGGGAGTTGACAGGCGGGATTTACTTTGGGCAGCCCCGTGGAGTGGCTGAAGAAAACGGCGAGCGCGTGGGACGCAACACGCTGGTGTACTCAGAGTCGGAAATTCGGCGGATTGCTCAGATGGGCTTTGAGATCGCCATGAAGCGCAACAAGCGTCTGACCTCAGTGGACAAGGCAAACGTCTTGGAAGCCACGGAACTCTGGCGCGATGTGGTCGTGGAGGTGTCGAAGGACTATCCGGACGTGGAGCTGAACCACATGTACGTGGACAATGCCGCCATGCAGCTCATCCGGGCTCCGAAGCAGTTTGACACGATTGTCACCACCAATATGTTCGGGGACATCCTCAGTGATGCGGCTGCCATGATGACCGGTTCCATCGGCATGCTTCCCTCGGCCAGCATCGGAGGCACCATCGGCATGTATGAGCCCGTCCACGGCAGCGCTCCGGACATTGCGGGACAGGACAAAGCCAACCCCCTGGCGACCATTTTGTCCGTGGGCATGATGTTCCGCTACTCCTTCAACCTGACGGCTGCAGATGAGCTGATCCAGAAGGCTGTGGTGAAAACGCTGGAAACCCACCGGACCGGAGACATCATGGCGCCGGGAAAAACCGCCGTGGGCTGCAAGGCCATGGGCGAGCAGGTGCTCCAGGCCATCGACGCACTCTAAGCACACAGCGGCGGCTTCAGTCGCCGCCCCGCCTCACTCCACCCGGGCCGCTGCGGCTCGGGCTTCATCCACAAAGGCTTTGACCTTCGCAAGGTCCTTCACCCCCGGCGCCGACTCCACGCCACTTGCCACATCCACGCCCCACGGACGCACCGCCTCAATCGCAGCGCCGACGTTTTCCGGGGTCAGTCCCCCTGCCAGCAGGATGTTTGCCGAGGCCGCACAGCGTTGGGCAACTTCTAGGTCCGTCTGCACACCGGTCCCTCCGTATTCCCCTGGATGCCAGGCATCGAGCAAAAAGGGCTCGGGCGCAAACGCCGCCAACTCGCTTTCCTGAAACTGCGGCCCCACTCGGAAGGCCCGGAACCACGGCACCTGCAGTCCCTGCGCAAATTCCGGAGTTTCGTCACCGTGCAACTGCGCCCAGTGCAGCCCCCCTTGCTGAACCGTGTCCTCAATTTCAGCAGCAGAGGCATTGACAAAGACCCCCACCGTCACCACCGATTCTGGAAGCGCTGCGGTGATGCCTCGGACCGTTTCCAGCGGGATGTAGCGTTTGGAGCCCGGCCAGCAGTTCAGTCCCAGCCAATCGGCCCCCAGCTGCGCGCAGGCCAACGCCTGCTGCGGAGAGGTCAGTCCACAGATTTTGATCTTCATGGCTGCAGCTCCTCCGGAGGACGTACTGGAAGGCCTTCTGCTGCCAAGAACTCCTTCACCTGCGAGACGGTGTACTTGCCATAGTGGAAGACCGATGCTGCCAGAACCGCGTCCGCCTTCCCCACCGTCAGGGCATCCCGGAAGTGTTCCAGGGTTCCGCCACCGCCCGAGGCAATCACCGGAATGCCTACCAGGTCGCTCACTGCCGCGTTGAGCGTGTTGTCAAAACCATCCTGATGTCCGTCGGCGTCCATGCTGGTCAGCAGGAGCTCTCCGGCGCCACGGTCAAAGGCCTCCTTGGCCCACTCCAGCGCATCTCGTCCGGTGGAACGTCGCCCGCCGTGGGTAAAGATCTCCCAACGCAGAGGGTCCTCTGAAACGCGTTTAGCGTCAATGGCCACCACAATGCACTGGCTGCCAAACCGTTTGGCGCCTTCGGTAATGAGAGAAGGATTCTTGAGCGCCGAAGAGTTCACCGACACCTTATCGGCTCCAGCGCTGACGAGGGCATGGATCTGGTCCAGCGTCGAAATGCCGCCACCGATGGTGAAGGGGATGAAGAGCTCCCGGGCCAGGCGAGCCGCCAGGTCGAGGGTGGTGCCACGGTTTTCGTGAGTGGCCGCAATGTCGAGGAAGACCAGCTCATCTGCGGACTGTTCGTTGTAGCGCTGAGCCAACTCCACCGGATCTCCGGCATCCCGCAGTCCCACAAAGCTGGTGCCCTTGACCACACGTCCGTCCTTGATATCGAGGCAAGGGATGATGCGTCGGGCTAGCATGCGAGTGCCTCCGCGACTCCGAACCGGCCTTCGTAAATGGCTTTGCCGACAATCACATGGTCCACACCAGAGGCTTCCAGTGTTTTCAGCTGCCGGAGGTCTTCCAGCGAAGAGACGCCTCCGGAGGCGGTAACCCTAAGCCCAGAGCGCTCCGCCATGTCCTGCAGTGCCTCCAGGTTTGGGCCCGTCAGCATGCCGTCTCGGGCAATGTCGGTAAAGATGACCCGTGTGGCGCCCCGAGCCTTCCAGTGCTGGGCAAATTGCACATCTTCGAGCTCGGTTCCTTCCTGCCAGCCTTCCACAGCAACCTGCCGGTTCCGGGAATCGACCCCCAGGATCACCCGGTCGCCGCCAAACTCCTGCAACGCGGCTTCGAGGTCCTCCGGACGCTTCACCGCCATGGTTCCGACGATGGCTGCAGTGGCTCCAAGGTCCAGAACCCGTGCGACGTCCTCACGGGTCCGGATGCCGCCGCCGACCTGCACCGGAATGGAGAGCGCCTCCACAATGGCCGCAATCGAGGTTTGGTTCGCACCGGCCCCCTGAAAGGCGCCATCTAGGTCCACCACATGGAGGCGTTGAGCCCCTTCGGCTTCAAACTTCTGGGCCATGGCAACCGGGTCATCAGAGTAAACGGTCTCAGCTGAGGCTGCGCCTTGGAGCAGGCGGACGCACCGCCCTTGTTTCAGATCAATTGCAGGGAGAATCAACACGTGTGGGCCTAGAAAAAAGGTGATGGTCAAGGGTTGGTCGTCATTATTCCGAGTCCGCCCCCCGTGTTCAAGCTGGAAAGCCCGTGGCCCATTCCTTGAATTTCCTCGGGAAGCGTACCTAAAATTATCGAGGAACCATGCAAATCAGTACACAGACCCCAGGCACATCAGAGAGCCCGAAAAAACCCGAGATGCTGGCGCCCAAGGGCACCCCTTCGGCCCCTCCAGAGTCGATGACATCAGCGGCAGGAGACACCTCGAACCAGACCTCGGAGTACCTCAAGATCCTGACGCGCATGGAAGCCATGATCACAGAGGACGGCCTCCCGGACGTTCTGGTGGAAGGCTTTGGGAAAGCGGTCACCAAGGAACTCAAGCCCCTAGACGACCGGGCCCTGAGTGCTCTGAAGCAGCTTCCGGAAGTCAAGCGCCTGAATCTCGACCCGAATGAGTCGTTTGTGGATCAGTTGGTGGAGACGATCAAGAAGGGGCTGAAGGAAGTGGACAAGCGAGGAGAGGTCCTGCAGCTGCTCCGGCATCAGGAGTTTGCCAAGCTGATGAAGGGGGCCAACCGCAGCGCGGGAACCTACACCCGTACTGCTGCTGTCCCGGCAACTTCTTCCGGACCCAAGGAAGCCATGACCGTGCAGGCGGATCCAGCAGGTGCTCCTGCAACCGCCCCCACGCCTCCGGCCACCAATCCCATGGCCGGCATGATGCCGACCGCCAATCGACCCGAGGCCTCGGCGCCTCCGGCTTCCAAGCCTCTGACCACGACCGCTTAAGCGTCGGTCGCGCTCTCTTCCAGGCTCTGCTCTTGAGGGGTGGGGACGTCCTTCATGACGAATCCGCCCTCAAACTGCCCCCCATTGTCCATGCTCAGGCCTCCGGGTCGGGTGACCAGGGTTCCCTTGACCTGCGCCTGCCGCAACACCGTCAGGCGTTGAGACGCCAACACTTCCCCTTCAATGTGCCCGCTGACCTGTACGGTTTCGCCATGAATCGTGCCGCGCACCACCGCTGAGGCTCCCACGTCAATGTTGCTCTCACAGGTGATGGTCCCCACGCAGGTTCCGTCAATTCGTGTTCCCTGCTTGGAAAACAAGCGCCCTTCGATCAAAATGTCAGAGCCGAGGTAACCTTCGACAATTTTCATAGTCCGTCCCGTTTGTAAAGCCAGTCAAGTGGCTGATCAGCGGATGCCGAATCAACCTCTAAAGTTAGGAAATGTGCATGTCTCAAGAACAGATTGCCACCTTGGGGGGTGGCTGCTTCTGGTGCCTAGAAGCCGTGTATGAGCAGCAGCCCGGAGTGTTGCGTGTGGTCTCCGGATACGCCGGCGGGGCTTCCGCCCACCCGACCTATGAGCAGGTCTGCACCGGAGCCACCGGACACGCCGAGGTGGTTCAGGTGCATTTTGATCCGGAACAGACCACCTACGCGGCACTTTTGGAGCTGTTCTGGCGCTGCCACGACCCCACCACCCTCAACCGCCAGGGTGCTGATGTGGGCACACAGTACCGTTCGGTGATCTTCTGTCACGATCCCGACCAGCAGGCGCAAGCCGAAGCATCCCGGCAGCAGGCCGCCGCCGCATTTGCCGATCCGATTGTGACTGAAATCGGACCTGCCCCTGAATTCTATCCCGCTGAGGAGTACCATCAAGGGTATTATCGCCGCAACCCCGGCGCCGGGTACTGCGGCTTCGTGATCCGTCCGAAGCTTCAGAAGCTCGGGCTCGCCTACTGAGGAAGGAGCTGATAGTGCAGCATCGGAGGCTGCTTCGGAATCCGGGCTTCGAGCGCCATGCCCACGCCGAGCAGCAGGTCTTCCCGCCATGGTGCTGCCATCAGCTGCAGCCCCACAGGCATGCCTCCGGGGGTGTACCCGACCGGTAATGAGAGCGCCGGATAGCCACTCAGGCTGGCAGGAGGAACAAACTGAATCAGCTGTGCGGTGGTGCTGAGGTCCGATTCCCCGGACTCCTGGACGTCTTCCCGAATCTTCGGAGCCGTGATGGCCGTGGAAGGCGTGACCAGCAGGTCCACCTCCTGAAACAGGTCCCGGAGTTCCTCCAGCAACGCCGTACGCACCCGCTGGGCCTGCAGGTAGTCCTCTGACCGCAACCAGCGGGTCAGGTGCAGGTTCAGCTGAACCTCCGGACTCAGGTCCTTCCAGCGTTTGCGGTACGGACGGGCCAGTGCCGTGCACTCCGACAGCAGGGTCACCAGCAGCGCCGCCCGGATGCTGTCAAGTGAAGAGATGCGGACCTCCCGACGTTCCGCCCCCAGCTCTTCAAGCTGCTGCACAGCTCGCCGGCACGGGTCCAGAACATCTGCATGAGCGCCCTCAAACCAAGGAGTGAAGACCCCGACTTTCAGTGGTCGCGGAAGCAGGTGCTCCGGATCCGGCAGCGTCAATGGAGGCTGCTGCTGCGTCCAGGGATCGTCTGCAGACGCACCTCCAAGCAGCGCATACGCCAGTGCCGTATCAGCAACCGAAGCGCCCATAGGCCCCACGTGCCCAAGCGTCCACCCTAGGTCGAATTTGCCCAGAGTGCTCACGCGTCCCCAAGTGGGCTTCAGGCCGACAACGCCACAGAGGCTCGCGGGAACCCGAATGGAGCCCCCTGCGTCAGCAGCCAAGGCCACCGGGCACAGCCCTGCTGAAACCGCAACGGCAGAGCCTCCAGAGGAGCCTCCGGGAAAGCACTCGGGGTTGTAGGGATTCCGGGGAATGCCTGATGCCGATGAGAAACCGTTGACCCCCAATCCCAGCTCCTGCATGTGCGCTTTGCCAATCACCAGCGCTCCAGCCTTGCGGAGCTTTCCCACCACCGGAGTGTCGCGTCGCAGCACCTCTTCAAACAGCCGGGTTCCGACCTGTGTGGGAAAACCGTTGAGGTGAAACTCGTCCTTCACCGCCACCGGAACACCATCCCACAGGCTCAGAGGCGTTCCAGCCTCCCAGCGTTGTGTTGCTTCAAGCGCCTGCCGGAGCAGGCTTTCTTCGTCCCAAGCCACCAAAGGACGCAACGGAACCGCACTGCTTTCTAGGTTCCGGATGACGTCCAAAATTCGCT
>CBFIGY010000033.1:0-31078 GCA_965662235.1 uncultured bacterium | reverse complement strand
ATCTGGAGAGTGACTCCTTTGCTGCCCAGCAACTCCACTTGCTCCCAACAAAATTCTCAGTGAATTAAGTCTAATGATAGAATTTAGGCGGGATCATCCTTTTCTCACTAGACTCATCCTCATGAGGTAGCGAACCGCCCCTTCATTTCCCAAAGGAATGGGTAGGAGGAGCGGTGGAGGGGGTTCTGTTTCTGTGAAGCGGTGCCAACCCCAGAAGGTCGGCGGGGGGTGAAACCACCGGTTCAGACGGTGCGGGAGACGTGCGAAAGGGCGGTCATGATGCCACGGATTTCGGCCAGCCCCCGGACGCGTCCCACTGCCGGGTAGCCCGGCTGCGAGTCCCGAGACAGATCATCCAAAATATCCTGCCCATGGTCCGGGCGGATGGGAATCTCCCAGTCCGCTCGTCCGGCGGCCTTGCGCCGCTGCTCCTCTTGAAGCGCTGCGGCAATGATCGCCACCATGTCGTTGTCTCCCCCCAGGTGCTCGGCTTCATAGAAGGATCCCCGGACCGCAGGCGTCTCGCGTTTGACGTTGCGGAGGTGCAGGAAGCGGATGCGATCTCCCAGCCGGGTGATCATGCCCGGAAGGTCGTTGTCCGGACGCGCCCCTAGGGAGCCCGTGCAGAGGGCGACGCCGTTGGCAGGACTGTCCACCGCCTGCATCATCCGCGTGTAGTCGTCCTCAGTGGACATGATCCGGGGCAGCCCCAGCAGGTCGAAGGGAGGATCGTCCGGATGGCAGCAGAGCCGCATCCCCAGCTCCTCGGCAACCGGCACCACCTCGCTGAGAAAGTCCGTAAAGTACTGACGCAGGGTATCCGCGGAAATCGCGTCGTACTCACTGAGGTGGTGGCGGACGTCTTCTAGCGTGAAGCTCTCTGCAGCCCCCGGCAGTCCAAACACAATGTTCCTCGCCAGCGCCTGCTGCGCTTCGTCACTCATCTCTGCGACCCGGCGTGCCGCCTCCTCCAACAGAGCCTCTGGGTAATCCTCCTGGGCGTTGGCCCGTTTGAGGATAAAGAGGTCAAAGGCCGCAAAGTCGGCATAGTCAAACCGCATGCACGTGGCCCCCGTTCTCAGGCGCCACCGCAGATCCGTCCGGGTCCAGTCCAGCACCGGCATGAAGTTGTAGCAAACCACCTGAATCCCGGAAGCCGCTAGGTGGGCCAGGCTCACCTTGTAGTTCTCAATGTGCTGACGCCACGCCCCCTGCTGCTTCTTGATGTCCTCAGAAACCGGAAGGCTCTCCACCACTTCCCAGCAAAGACCTGAGGGGTCGCCGTTTTCCATGGTTGCGACCTCACGTTGCCGGCGCGCGATCTCCTCGCGGGTCCACACCTCTCCGGTCGGCACATGATGCAGTGCCGACACCACTCCTTCGACTCCAGCCTGGAGCATCGCATCAACGGTCACCGAATCCTTCGGACCAAACCATCGCCATGTCTGTCGCATGAAACTCCTTTCAGATGACTCACTCATTTTCTTGACAGGAACCCCGTCAAGGTGGGTTCAGGAGCCCTACCATAGCGGAGAAAAATGCGGTTGACAAGTATGGTAGTATGGCTTAACGTTGCACCGAAACGGGGGAATCACCGCCAAGCCCCTGGGAATTCAAGCAGAGCCGTGAGGCGGTTTTCGGGCCTTCGGCGTGTGCACGGACTTGAGTGAGGAGGGCCCCACAGGCGGACCTGCTCCTGGTGCAGACGACGTCCGAGAGCATGGGTCTCCCTCTGCGGTTCAGTTGAGGGCTGTGAAGAAGCAATTTTTAGATCAAAGCATTGAACCCGGAGGCGCGGTTCGTCCTCAGATTCACCGGCTGCTGCGTCAACGCATCATTCAGAACGACCTAGAGCCCGGAGTGCGGGTCTCCGAGACAGAGATTGCGGCACGGTATGGCGTCAGTCGGCAACCGGTCCGTGAGGCCTTCATCAAGTTGGCAGAGGAAGGGCTGGTGGAGGTCCGCCCGCAGCGGGGGACGTTTGTCTGCAAGATCGCGATCTCTTCCGTACGGGGCGCTCAGTTTGTCCGGAGTGCCATTGAGACGGAAATCGTTGTTCGGTTGGCCACCGCTCCCGACCGGACCCTAGTGGCAACGCTGCGTCAACTGCTCGCCGAGCAGCAGGCGGTGGCCGAGAGCGGTCAGGGTTTTGTGGAGCTTGATGACCTCTTTCACCAGACCCTTGCGGAAGCCGCAGGGCAGTCATACGCCTGGAGCGTCGTGGAGGGGATCAAGTCTCAGATGAACCGGGCCCGCTACCTGGCCACGGCTCAGTTTCCGATTCGCCCGCTTGTGGAGCAGCACACCGCCATTGTTGACGCCATTGAGCAAGGAGACGTCCCGGCGGCACAGCGCACCATGAAGCGGCACCTGAGTGAAATCCTCAAGGACCTCTCTGAAATTACCAAGGGTCGGCCGGAGTACTTCATTGACTGACCTGAACCGAGGTGAACCCACAACCGCTTTAACCAAATGAAGGAGGCCTTCCCGACCTGACCCCCTGCTTTCCTCTGGGAAAGCCGACGTACCACCCTGATTCCTTACATCAACTGGAGAACCATGATGCTGAAATTTCCTAAGCTCAAAACCCTTGCTCTGGCCACGTTGGGCCTGAGCCTCTTTGCTGCGCCGGCGCTGTCTGCAGACATGACGCTGAAGCTGGGACACCTGGCCAATGAGCAGAACTCCTGGCACAAGGCCTCTGTCAAGTTTGGGAATGAATTGGCCCGTTTGACCGATGGACGCATTGCCGTTGAGGTGTACCCGAACGAATCCCTGGGCAAGGAAATCGACCTGATCAACGGCATGCAATTGGGCACCGTCGACATGACGATCACTGGGGAGAGCCTGCAGAACTGGGCCCCCATGGCCGCCCTCCTCGCCATTCCATATGCCTACAAGTCCATTGAGCACATGGACGAGGTGGCCAGTGGTGCCATCGGCCAGCAGATCAAGCAGCAGATCATCGACAAGGTCGGCATTCGCCCCATCGCGTTCTTTGCCCGTGGCCCTCGGAACCTGACCTCCAACCGCCCCATCAAGAGCCCTGCTGATCTTCAGGGCTTGAAAATGCGGGTGCCGAACGTACCGTTGTTTGTGGACGTCTGGAAAGCCCTGGGTGCCAATCCAGGCCCCATGGCCTTCTCCGAGGTGTTCACCTCTTTGCAGAACGGCACCATTGAGGCACAAGAGAACCCTCTGGCGCTGATCCGATCCGCGAACTTCAACGAAGTTCAGAAGAACGTCAACCTGACCCAGCACGTCCGTTCCTGGATCTACCTGACCATTGCCGAGTCCACCTGGGAGAAGCTCTCTGCCGCCGATCAGGACGCAGTCATGCAGGCAGCGGCCTTGGCTCAGGCCTATGAGCGTGGGCTGTTTGAAGCCTCTCTGGCGGCAGACCGGGCGTACCTCGAAAGCAAGGGCATGACCTTTGTGGACGTTGACGGCGCAGCCTTCCAGGCCAAGGCCAAGGATGCTGTTCTGAAGAACGTCAAGCCTGAGATCAAGGGCATCGTCAACGACCTGTTCTCCAACTAATCGCCTCGGGTGGCGGTCTTGGGGCCGTCACCCCCTTCACCGAGAAGGCCCCCATGTCTGCCCTCTACAAGGGGTTCCGCCTGATCTTCCAGGTGGCCATCAGCCTCGCGTTCATCGTCATGATCAGCGCCGTGGTTCTGCAGATCTTTGGACGGGCCTTCGGCAACTCCTTTGTCTGGACCGAGGAGCTCACCCGCTACGCACTCCTCTTCCTGGCCGCCTTTGGGGTGGGCCTTTCGTATCAGTCCGGAGACCTCGTCAACGTCGATCTGTTCTGTGAGCGCCTCCCAGACCCCTGGCCCTGGCGACTCCGTCTGTTCTCAGCCACAGCCACCTGCGTCTTCTGCGGACTGCTGATCCTCCCAGCCTGGAAGTACACCACCATTGGCGCCCGGCAGCACTCTGCGGCTCTGGAGTGGCGCATGGACTTCATCCATGCCAGCGTCCTCATCCTCCTGACGTCCTTGTTCCTTTTTTCACTGATGCGGGTGCTGCGCATGCTGACGGGGCACTCTGACGGCAAACCTGTCCAGGGACCTTCATGAGCCTGACACTTCTGATCGCGGTCTTTGCTGGAGGACTGCTCATTGGCATTCCGGTGGCCATCACGTTGGGACTCGCCTCCATGGCCTACCTGCTTTCGGCAGGCATTCCCCTAGTGGTCATTCCGCAGAAGATGTATGCCGGCATGGACGTCTTTGTCCTGCTCTGCATTCCGGGTTTCATTTTGGCAGGAAACCTGATGAACCGAGGGGGCATCACGGAACGCATCATCCGCTTTGCCAACTCACTGGTCGGGTGGGCACGAGGCGGGTTGGGGCTTTCCAATGTGGCCGGGTCGATGCTGTTTGGAGGCGTCTCCGGAACCGCCGTCGCCGACGCGGCTTCCATTGGGGGCGTGATGATTCCGGGCATGGTCAAGGCCGGCTACCCGGCCAGCTTCTCCGCAGCCGTCACCGCTGCGTCCTCCACCGTTGGCCCGATCATTCCTCCGTCTGTCCCCATGATCATCGTCGGAGCCCTGACCGGAGTGTCGGTGGGAAAGATGTTTCTGGCCGGCGCAATTCCGGGACTGCTCATGGGTGTTGCCATGATGATCACCACCTACATCATTGCCCGGCGAAACGAGTACCCGCGACAGCCCTGGGAGGGCTTTCCGGAGCTCATCCGCTCCTTCTTTGGCGCCTTCTGGGCCTTGGCGATGACCGCCCTGATCATCGGTGGTCTGCTGAGTGGAGTCACCACGCCCACCGAGACCGCAGTGGTCGCAAGCGTCTATGCCCTGATCGTCGGGTCCCTGATCTACCGGGAACTCCCTGTGAAAGCGGTCCCCCGGATTCTGCTGGACAGCGCGGTGACCTCGGCAGCCATCCTTGTCCTGGTTGGGCTCGCCAATGTCTTTGGGTGGATCCTTGTTTCTGAGCGGATTCCTCAGATGATCGCGTCGTCGGTCCTCTCCATCACCGAAAACAAGTACCTGGTCATCCTCCTCATCAACATCCTATTGCTGTTTGTGGGCATGGTCATGGAGACCATCGCCGCCTTGATCATCCTCTTTGTCCCGTTGCTGACGCTGGCTCAGAGTGTGGGCATTGATCCGGTGCACTTTGCCACCTTCGCTGTCTTGAACCTGATGATTGGCCTCACCACGCCTCCGGTC
Source organism: uncultured bacterium (assembly GCA_965662235.1). Classification (GTDB taxonomy): domain Bacteria; phylum SAR324; class SAR324; order SAR324; family NAC60-12; genus JAYPUA01. Next base: position 25,878 of record CBFIGY010000033.1, on the reverse strand, counting down.
GGGGTGTGCCTGTTCATCTGTGCCAACATTGCGAAGCTCCCCCTGACGCCGGTGATCAAGGCCATTGTCCCGTACCTGGTGTCCAACATCCTGGTGCTGCTGCTGGTTTCCTACTTCCCCCCAGTGGCCACCTGGCTCCCGAACCTTCTTCTCGACTGAGGACCTGCCGCCTCAGTCCTTCCACGACCTTCCTCAAGGAACCTTCCTATGTTTGCTGTCAGTGTTGATCGTCCTGAAGCCCTGAACCTTTCAGAAAAGCCTCAACCATCCCCCGGACCAGGAGAGGTGCGGGTTCGGGTGCGGCGAGCCGGGATCTGCGGGTCAGACCTGCACATCTACCACGGACTGAACCCCTTTGCCACCTACCCGCGGGTGGTCGGACACGAGTTCATGGGCATCGTGGAAGCGGTGGGCCCCGAGGTGGAAACCCTAACGGTCGGCGCCCGGGTCGTCATTGATCCGGTGGTCAACTGCGGCACCTGCCAGGCCTGCACCATTGGACGTCCCAACGTCTGCCGGAACCTTCAGGTCATCGGCGTGCACCGAGACGGCGGCATGGCCGACTACGCCGTCTTGCCGGCCCGGAACGCCCACGCGGTTCCTGATCAGGTTTCAGACCGACTCGCCGCCATGGCGGAGCCCTACTCGATTGCAGCAAATGTTTTGGGACGGACCGAGGTCCGGGAACAGGAATGGGCTCTGATCTTTGGCGCAGGCACCATGGGCCTCACCGCGGTCCAGGTGGCCCGCATGAAGGGCGCTCAGGTGGTGGTTGTGGAACCCGGGGCCGAGCGCCGTCAACGGGCGGAACAGGCGGGCGCCTCCCTCACCTTTGATCCACAAAGCCCTGAGCTTTCAGAGGCCCTGAACGACCTCACCCAGGGAGACGGCCCCTCGTTGGTAGTGGACTGTGCGGGCATCCCTCAGATCCTCCCTCAGGCCATTGAACTGGTGGCCCCGGCTGGACGGATCGGGCTGCTGAGTTTCTCTCCGGAACCGGTGCCGATCAAGCAGCAGGACCTCATCAAGAAGGAGCTTTCCCTCTACGCCTCCCGCCTCAACAAGGGGTTGATCCCGGCGGTGCTCGACTGGTTTGCTCAGGGGCTGGTGGACGGAGAAAGTCTGATCAGTCACGAGTTTGCTGCCACCAATGCCCTAGAGGCCTTTGAAACCGCCGACGGCTCCCCAGAGAAAACCGTCAAGGTCCACATCCTCTTCGACCAGGCGTAACCCGTTCCTCCTCAGCGCCCGCCCCCCTACTCCACCTCATAGAGGGTGAGTTCCACGGCGCGGGCCTTGCGGGCTCCGGTTCCCAGGCACAGGATCCGGTTCAACCACCGGTACCGCTCATCGCCGGTGACCAGCTGGGCCAGGGTCCGCATGTAGTACGTTTCCGGAGCCGGCTCCTCCCCCCGAGCCAGGGCCTCTAGGATGTCCGGTGGCCCATGCCGGTACCCAAAGTTGCGGATCTCAATCAAGGCCCCGTCGTCTGTTTCCATCGCGTAACGGGCGTCCAGCTCCGCCACTGCATCCGGACGGACCCACTGCCAGTCTGCGCCCAGGTGCAGCAGGCGTCCTTGCAAACGCTCTCCAGAAAACGAACCGCCCACAATGGGGATGATGCGGCGCTTTCCCTCAGGGGCAGGCCCCAGTTCCAGAATGGGATCCAGTTCCACCGTCAGGTCACAGAGGTGCCGAAGTGCAGGAGCAGGGAGCATGAAGACCTCCTCAGTCAGGGGTTCCGTCAAACGTCCAACAGCCATCCGGTCCTCCGAATCGCCTGGAGCGCTACCCTACCACGATTGACGTCTCAGGAAACCGGAAAGTTGCGTCTCCGCCCAAGCGGGTGGGCTGTCCTCTGAGGCTTACAGGCCGATCTCAAAAAAATCCTGATCCACCTCCTTCACCTCGTACGTGTTTGCCACCTGAACCCCGACACCAAACTGACACATGAGCGCCGAAAGTCGCTCTCCGTCAATGAGGATGATCTGGTGGTGCGCCTCTTTCGCTTTCTGCACGGCCCCTTCGTCAAAAGAAGACGTTGTCACAAACACCCCTTTTGTGGTGTCTCCGCTCATCGCCCCAATGAAGTTCCGAATGTCCTTCTCCCTGACCTTGGCTTCAGAATACCGCTTGGCCTGAAGGTAAATCTGATCCAACCCCAGCTGATCCTGATGGATGATCCCATCAATCCCTCCATCTCCTGACTTCTTGGTCTCAATGAAGTCCCCATACCCCATCTTCTTCAGCAGCCGAAGAACCACTTTTTCAAAAAAGTAGGGGTCCGTCTGCTTCAGCTTCTCATGGAGTTCCACCCGCAGGTCATGTTCCAGGAGGGCAAAGCCCTGGTCGATCAAGTCCTGAGGGGTGGCGTCTTCTGACAAAGACGACGACTCTGTCCCGGGTCGCTTGAGGTGCGGTGGAACCTGGTTCTGTTGGTACACTGGATCTTCCTTCAACTGCTTCAGGGTCAGTTCTCCTCTGGCAAGCGCCTGCTGTCCTTTCTCCGTAATCTGGACCAGGGCCCGCTTCGGCTGATGAACATACGCCCCCTTCTTGAGGTACGCCTTTCCCCACCCGACTCGGTTCAGGATCAGCAGGTCCCCGCTTTGGGTTCTTTGGGCAAGCAGGTCTGGGGGTAGGTGGGCGTAGTAACGATCTCGGACCTGTTTCCGCAGCTCGTTGTAGTGAATCGGCTCCCCAGAGGAAAGGACCTCGAGGATCGGAAGGAAGGTTTCATAAAACTTCGGCAGGTCTTCAGGCATGAAGCTCCTTCATTGGTGGGGTCTTCGGTTAAAAGAATGAGGGGGCTGGAGCAGGGACCACCTCAGATCTGCTGAGTCTGGGTTAAGCGGGCATCCAGCGCCTGCTGATATGCCTCCTGGGCCTGCTGATTCACCTGAGCCCGCTGGGCGTAGTAAATGAAGCCTAGGGCCCGACGGGGTCGGGTCGCCGACCGGTTGGGGCCTGCCCAGTGAATGGTTCGGGCGTGATGCAGCAGGAAGGTGCCGGCGGCTCCCGGAAGCGCCACATCGCCGGCTCGATCGGCTTCTGTTCCAAAGTCCGTGATGCCCTGGGAGAATCCTAGGAGCTGAGTGGGGCCATGAGGCCGCAGCTCCTTTGCCCGGTGCGAGCCCCGGACGTAGTGGAGGCACCCGTTTTCTTCATCCACTGCATCCAACGCCAGCCACCCGGTGACGGCTTCACATGGAGACAGGTGGAAGTAATACCCATCCTGATGCGGCGGGGTTCCCTTTCCCACCCCAGGAGGCTTGTTGAAGTACTGCAGGTTCACCGGCCGCACATCGTCCTCCAGCACCGTTTCCGCAAGCTCCCGAATCGGCCCCTCAAGCATCAGCTTCTGAAAAAACGCGTCATGCTCAAAGAGCTTCTGCACCTGCTTGAGCGTTGAGGGGTCCTGCTTGTCCTCATAGTACACCTGCGTGTTGGGCAAGGTGGGAACCACCTCCCGGAGGAACCGGGCCACCTCCTGCTGAAGCTCCCTGAGCTGCTCTTCCGGAAAGAGGGACTGAAGGGCGAGGTAACCTTCCTCGAGGAACTGCTGCCGCAGGGCAGAATGGGGGGATAGGGGCATCATGGGGATCACCTAAGTGAGGGGCCCCTTTGCACCAGGCAGGGGCAGCATGGAAACGTCCGAGGCCCGTTTTCCAGACCCCGGCACTGGTTCACAACACGTGTCACCGACCCGTGTCAGTCGAGGTCAAAACGAATGCCCTGGGCGAGCGGCAGTTCCGAAGAATAATTGAGGGTGTTGGTCTGGCGCCGCATGTACGCCTTCCAGGCATCAGATCCGGACTCCCGACCTCCGCCGGTTTCCTTCTCTCCTCCAAAAGCGCCTCCAATCTCTGCTCCGGAGGTGCCAATGTTGACATTGGCCAATCCGCAGTCGGACCCTGCGGCACTGAGGAACTGCTCTGACTCCAGCAGGTTTTGGGTAAAGATCGCAGAAGACAGCCCCTGCGGCACCCCGTTTTGCAGCGCCAGGGCCTCGTCCAAGGTGTGGTAGCGGATGAGGTACAGCAACGGCCCAAAGGTTTCCTGCTGCACCACCGGCCAGTCGTTTTCCGCCTCGGCCAACGCCGGCCGCACGTACCGGTCCGAGGGCATCCCGGGCACCCGCTCTCCTCCGTGCAAGAGGGTTCCGCCACTGGACCGGACCGTCTCAATCGCTGCCAGGAACCGATCCACAGCCGCCGAATCAATCATGGGACCAATCAACGTGCCTTCCTGCGTGGGGTCCCCAATGCGGGCATCCAGCTGCTGGTAGGCCCGGACCAGACGTGCCTTGACGTCTTCATAGATGGAGTCGTGGATGATCAACCGCCGGGTGCTGGTGCAGCGCTGGCCACAGGTGCCCACGGCCCCAAAGACGATTCCGGGCACCGCCAGCTTCAGGTCGGCGCTGGGTGTGAGGATGATGGCATTGTTGCCTCCGAGCTCCAGCAACGAGCGTCCCAGACGGGCGGCCACCTTTTGTCCCACCACCTTTCCCATTGCCGTGGAACCGGTGGCTGAAATCAGAGGCAGGCGGGGGTCTTCCACCAGTCGGGTCGCAATGGTTTCGTTAGAGCCCACGATGGTGTTGAAGACGCCTGCGGGCAGTCCGTTGCGTTCCAGCACGGCGCCGGCAATCTTCTGCAGAGCCAGCGCACACAGCGGCGCCTGCGGGCTTGGCTTCCAGATCATCGTGTTGCCACAGACGGCAGCAAGCATGGCATTCCACGACCACACCGCCACCGGGAAGTTGAACGCAGTCACAATCCCAATGGGGCCCAGCGGGTGCCACTGCTCAAACATCCGATGCCCCGGACGCTCAGAAGTCATGGTGAGGCCATAGAGCTGACGCGACAGTCCCACAGCAAAGTCACAGATGTCGATCATCTCCTGAACCTCGCCCTCGCCCTCCTGAGTGATCTTGCCCACCTCCCAGGAGACCAGGGCGCCTAGGTCCTGCTTGTGCGCCCGGACGGCTTCTCCGATCTGCCGGACCACCTCGCCCCGCTGCGGCGCCGGCGTGGTGCGCCACACCTGAAAGGCCTCCTGAGCCTGCTGCACAAGCGCTTCATACTCCGGAACCCCGGCCTGCTGCACCTGTGCGAGTTCTCGACCGTCGATCGGTGAGGTGACCGTTAACGTCGGGCCAGTGCAGGCATGAGCCTGGGAACCGGTCACAGCACCGGAAAGAAGGGAGTCGAGTCCAAGTCGCTTGAGAAAGTCCATCATCGGGGTCCTTGTGGCAAGAAGGGTTCAACAGGGCCAGGGCCCTGGGCGGGGAAAACAACGGCCCCATTCTGCCACGGGTCCTGCCGAACGCCAAGGGGAAGGCCGGTGTCCCGAACGGATTTTCAAGACGGTGGTGAGTCAGCTTGTCTTTTGACCGGACGTTGCTACTTTCATAAGCTTTTGCGTTCAAGCATTCAAGACCTCTCCCTGGAGCTGCGTGAGCATCAAAATCGCTGTGATGTCCATGAAAGGTGGACAGGCCAAGACCAGCCTTTCCGTCAACCTGGCAGCCCGCATTGCCAAGGCCCGCCGGGAGGTGCTGCTGATTGATTCGGATGTTCAAGCGAACGTGACGACCATCTTTCAGCGTGACCACGTCTGCAACCTTGCCAACATCATTCTGGGACGCGTCAAGACCTTCGACTTCCTCACCCTAGACAAGCACTTCCACTTCCTTCCCTCCGGAGGAACCGACATTGTGGAAGCCACGCAGCTGCTCGCTCAGTCTCGGCAGAAGGACATCCTCCTGCGGGAGATCCTAGCGCCCATCACCCAAGGAATTGTCATTGTCGACACGGCCCCCAGCTGGAGCGACCTGAGCCGGAACCTGCTCATGTACGTGGACTACATCATTGTTCCTGTGGTGACGGATTACCTGGGCTACAGTGGCTGTGACCAGATCATGGAGTACATTGCCGAGTTCCAGAAGCAGTCCCTGGGACAGTGCAAGGCCGAGATCCTGGGGGTCGCCATCACCCGCTACAACCCCCGGACCAACCTCTCGCAGACCATCCGCAAGGGCCTGCAGGAACGCTGGCCGGAGCTGATGTTTGAGCACCACATCGAGGAGAGCGTCTCCATTCAAGAAGCCCCTGCGTTTCACCAGAACATCTTTGACTACCGCGGAGGACGCACCCGCGGAGCCTACATGTATGACGCCCTCTGCAAGGAAATCATGCGCCGCATTGCACACCGGGAAAAGGAGCGACGGAGCCATGGCCAAGGCACTTAACATCGAACTCAAGTCCCAGTCCGCCATTCAGCAAGAAGGCTCCACGGAGCTGCTGGACCCGGTTGCCCCTCCGGTGAACGTCCACCGGAGCACCTTCTTTGTGCCTGAGCTTGAGCTTCACCCCGACCAGGTTGATGAAGGCACCGAGCGCATGAAGCTCGTGGTGGACCAGATCAACCGCTACATCGACAACATTGCCGATGACTACTTTCAGCTCGGCCTCCACCTGAGCGCCCTGCACCGGGCGTTGCGGAAGTCCGGACTGACCACCGATCAGGTCAAGTCGTGGTATGCCGAAAACATCAACATGCCCTACTCTTCGGCCATGCAGTGTCGCAAGGTGGCAGAGACCTATGCCGAGCAGCCTGAGCTCATTGGACGCTACACCGCCTCCGGCGCCTACCTCCTCAGCAGTTGCGACACTCCGGAGGAGCGAGAGCGCATCTGGAATGAAGCCCGGGGAGACAAGGCCGCCCCTTCCATCCGGGAACTCCGGGAGACGCTGAAGCGTTACAAGGAGGAGCAGACCCTGCAGATTCCTGAAACAGAAGACGAGGAGCCAGCCTCCCACTGGTACTACCGCATGGACGACGCGCAGCTGCACGAGTCCCTGCAGCAGCTCACCACCTACGCCGAGCAGATCCTCCAGTGCGCTGATGCCGAGGAACGTGCCGAGATGCGCTCCGCCCTCACAGAAGCCGTCCATCGGTTCATTGAGCAGATGGAAGAAGTTGAAGAAGCCTCCTACTGAATCCATGTCCCACGCCCCCTCCTCTGAAGACACCCTGGTCTCGGACCTCTACGCGTTCCTTGAGCAGCACCAACTGGCCTACACCCGCTTTGACCACCCGGCGGTCTTCACCGTTGAAGAGTCCAAGGCCCTCAGTCCTGACATGGAAGGTGGAAAGACCAAGAACCTCTTTTTACGGGACAAGAAGGGCGAGCGGCACTTCTTGGTGACCGTGGAAGAGGACAAACGCGTGGACCTCAAGCGCCTGTCGGCCGTCACCGGATCCAGCAAGCTGAGCTTTGGCTCTGCGGAACGCCTGAAGGAGCACCTGGGCCTTGAACCCGGAGCCGTCAGCCTCCTCGGTCTCTTCCACGATCCCGACCACCAGGTGGAGGTTTTGATTGATGAGGACCTCTGGCAAGAACGCTGCATCCTCTGCCATCCCCTCATCAACACCAGCACCCTCCAGCTTCCTCTGGACAGCCTGGAACGCTTCTTTCAGGCCACCGGACACCCCTTCCGCCTCATCCCCATTCCCGTCTTGGACGCCCCCTGACGCAACAGTGGCGGAGGACTCCGCAATCCGCTACACTGAAGGGCCTAAAGGCCATCTGAAGTGGAAGCCCGCTTTCCATTTCCCTCACCCTAACAACAACGCGACTACAGGTCCCTGCGCCTGCCTGGGTCGCCCTCTGTAGAGCTGAACATGGATATCATTGTGCTGATCAAGCAGACCCCGGATGTGGCCCTGAACATCAAGGTCAAGGACGGGGCTCTGGTGGAAGATGGGGTAAGCTGGGTCATTGGAGGCTGGGATGAAACCGCCCTCGAAGCCGCCCTGCAGATGACAGAAGCCGCTGGCGGCGAGGTCACGGTGCTTTCGATTGGCCCAGACCGGGTCCAGGAAGCCCTCCGCAAGGCCCTAGCCATTGGCGCCCACAAGGCCATTCATGTCTCCTGCGATTCCACCGAAGGCTGGGACTCGTTCCAGACCGCCTCCGTCCTGGCCAAGGTGCTGGAAGGCCGTTCCTTCGACCTCGTGCTCGCCGGCAAACAGGCCCAGGATTCGGATTCAGGACTCACCCCCACCATGCTGGCAGAGTTCCTCAACCTGCCTCAGGTGACCAACATCACCGGCTTCTCGGACCTCTCCGACAGCGAAGTCACCCTGCGCCGCAAGGGAGACGCAGGCACTGAAATCTTCAAGATGGCCCTTCCCGGACTGGCAACCGTCAACGACAGCATGGCCGAAGCTCGACTCGCTTCCATGCGGGGCATCATGATGGCCAAGAAGAAGCCCATGGAAGAGGTGCCTCTCGATTCCCTCGGCCTCGATGCCAGCGTCCTCAGCACCGATGGTCTGATGATTGAAACCCTGGGCTACGACACGCCGCAGCTGCAGAAGGAAGGCCGCAAGTTTGAAGGGGACGAAGCTGAAACCGTTCCGCAAGTGATGCAGATGCTCAAAGAATCGACCTCCCTCTTTGCCTGAAAGGACCCCCATGTCAAAAATTCTTGTTGTTGCTGAACTGAAAAACGGCGCGCTGAAGGAGAGCACCAAGGAACTGCTGAGTGAGGCCGGACGATTGGGCCTGGCTACAGATGCGGTGCTGATTGGACAGGGCGTGGCCGGACAGGCGGATGCTGCCGCTGGCTTTGGAGCCCAGACCGTCTATGTTGCAGATGATGCGTCCCTAGCCATTTACAACACCCTGCAGTACACCCAAGCGGTCGCAGACGCGGCCCAGCAGTCTGGTGCCACCATGGTCTGGCTGACGTCTTCTGAAATGGGACGGGACCTGACCCCCCGGGTGGCCGCTCGCCTGAAGGTCGGCGCGCTGAGTGATGTCACCGGCGTGACCGTGGAAGGAGACACCGTGACCGTGGAACGCCCCTGCATGGCCACCAAGCTTGTGCAGAAGAGCCGCTTCAAGCACGCGGGCGTCAAGGTCCTCAGCATCCGAGGAGGCAGCTTTGCCTTTGAAGAGCAGGCCCCCGGAGCCGCCCAGACGGTGGCTCTGACGGTTCCTGAAGCAGATGCCCGGCTTCAGACCCTGGGAGTGGAAGTGGAGGAAAGCAACGAAATTTCTCTGACGGACGCCCCAGTTGTGGTTTCTGTGGGACGTGGAGTCGGCGGTCCGGAAGGGGCCGAGAAGGCCCGTCCGCTGACGCAGCAGCTTGGAGCCGCTTTGGGTGCCTCCCGGGCAGTGTGTGACGCCGGATGGCTCCCGCACAAGCATCAGGTAGGGCAAACCGGTACTCAGGTGAAGCCGCAGCTCTATGTGGCCCTCGGCATCTCAGGAGCCATCCAGCACCTCGCAGGCATGTCCGACTCCAAGGTCGTGGTGGCCGTCAACAAGGATGCCGATGCCCCCATCTTTAAGGTCGCGGACTATGGCATCGTCGGGGACCTCTTCAAGGCCCTTCCGGTGATGGAAGACAGCATCGCCAAGCTCAAGGGCTGACCTCTTTTTCAGGACACCGGAGCAGCCCCTGCTCCGGCTCCCTCCGGCTCAGAACTTCGGACCTGGGAGAAACACGGGTTCCTCCGGCCACACGTGGGCGCCCAACGTCCGGACCATCACCGGCAGCGGCACCACTGCTTCATCCCAACCTCCGCCCTGGGGGTGATACACCACATTCCGGACCTCCCGGTAGCCGCTCGACTGGTACACCGCAGGTTCTCCAAACAGCAGCGAAAACGGCAGCCCAGCCGCCTCTTCCCAAGCATGCACCTCCTTCAGCATCTCCCGGACGTAGCCCCGTCCCCGGACCTCCGGATGCACACACACCTCACAGATGCCTCCGATGGGAAAGGTCTGCGTCGCCGTCCGGACCTCCTTCAGGTGCAGGCCCACGTGCGCCCAAAGCTGAGGCGCTGGCCCTGGAATCACCCAGCGGTGCGGGTAGGGTTCCCGGAAGTAGCGCTGCGTCTGGAAGATGGCGTCCTGTGGCTTTGTGAAGCAGGTCGTCAGCAGGTTCCGCAGCTGCTGATCGTCTTCTGCGGTAAAGGTCTCATCGGCTTGGTAACGGATCTCCGGAAGCATGGCAACTCAGTTGGAAGCAGTGGATTGGGCATACCAGGTGGCAATCAGCTGGCGCTCCTCATCGGTGATGCCGGTGAGGTTCCCAAGGGGCATGTAGCCGCTTGCCACCGTCTCGGCAATCTTGGGGGCATGCTGCTGAATCTGCGCCACTGTTTCCAGCATCACCCCCTTCGGAGGCTGGGCAAATCCGGGCTGAGTGGGCTGCGCGGCATGGCAGGCGGTGCAACGCTGGTTGAGCACCCCCTGGAGTTCGTTCAGGCTCACCTGCGGACGGCTGGAGCCGTCAATCACCTCAGGCTGCAGCCAGAAGATGACCCCAACCATGAGAGCGCTTCCGACCACCGGCAGCCACCACTGGACGTCCCCCTTGTGCCGGAGCACAAAGAACTGCCGCACGAGCACCCCGGCCATCATGATCAAGCCCAGCACCAGCCACCCGTGCTCATGACTGTAGGTCATCGGGTAGTGGTTGCTGATCATGATGAAGAGGACCGGAAGCGTGAAGTAGGTGTTGTGCACCGAACGCTGCTTCCCAATGATTCCCGGGGTCGGGTCCACCTCCTCACCTCGGCGGATCTGCCCCACCATCTTCTCCTGCCCAGGGATGATGTGGAAGTAAACGTTTGCCACCATCGACACCCCCATCATGGCGCCGACGTGCAGGAAGGCCGCCCGGGCACTGAAGAGGTGAAAGAGGGTGTAGTTGGCCCCCATGATGAACACAAACACCAGAGCAGCCAGCAGCGTGTCCTTTCCCACCAGCAGCCGGCAGAGGCCGTCGTAAATGATCCACCCGCCCACGAGGAACGCGATGCTCAGTCCAATCGCCTGGGCCGCCGTCAGCTCCATCACCCGCGGGTCGATCAGGTAGGAGTTCGCCCCGTACCAGTAGATGATCGCCATCAGCGCCAATCCGGACAGCAGCGTCGTGTAGGACTCATACTTGGTCCAGTGCAGGTTGTCGCTGAGCGGCTCTCCCTTGGGACCGGTGAGGAACTTCTGACTGACGTAAAACCCGCCACCATGCACCGCCCACAGCTCCCCGGAAACGCCCCGGGCCGCATCCTCTGCCTTCTTCGGTGGCTGCAGCGAGAGGTCCAGCATCACAAAGTAGAAGGAAGACCCAATCCAAGCGATGCCGGCAATGAGGTGCAGCCAACGGATGAGCAGGTTGGCCCAGTCCAGCAGGTAGGTTTCCATAAGGGTGACTCGTTAAGCAGGGTTCACTGAGTTCATGAAGACCACGCCTCCACAGGCAGGCGCAATTTTAGTTGCACGTCTTCAACAATTGCGGATACTCTCTCCTCACAGGTCGTTTAACTTTCAACCAAGAAGGACACTCGCATGACTTATCCTAGAGACATGGTGGGCTATGGACGTCACACCCCGAATCCTCAGTGGCCCGGAAACGCCCGCGTAGCCGTTCAGTTTGTGATCAACTACGAAGAAGGCGGTGAGAACTGCATCCTCCACGGAGACCGGGCCTCTGAAGCCTTCCTGTCAGAAATCGTCGGCGCTCAGGCCCTAGAAGGCGTCCGGCACATGAACATGGAGTCCATTTATGAATACGGCAGCCGGGCCGGCTTCTGGAGGCTCCACCGGCTGTTCACCGAACGGCAGATTCCCGTCACCGTCTATGGCGTGGCCATGGCCCTTGAGCGCAATCCCGAAGCCGTTGCGGGCATGCTGGACGCCCAGTGGGAAATTGCCTCACACGGCTACCGCTGGATCGACTACCAGTACCTTCCAGAAGAAGAGGAACGCGCCCACATCCGCGAGGCTCTGGCCATTCACACCCGGGTGACCGGGTCCGCCCCCCTAGGGTGGTACATCGGCCGCACGGGTCCCAACACTCGCCGCATCCTTCTCGAAGAAGCCGGTGACCTGCTCTACGATGCCGACTCCTACGCCGATGACCTACCTTACTGGGTTGAAGGCCTCGAGGGCAAGCCCCACCTGATCGTTCCCTACACGCTGGACGCCAACGACATGCGCTTTGCCACACCGCAGGGCTTCAACTCCGGAGACCAGTTCTTTGCCTACCTCAAGGATTCCTTTGACACCCTCTATGCCGAAGGAGCCACGGCCCCGAAAATGATGAGCATCGGCCTCCACTGCCGCCTCGTCGGACGCCCCGGACGCGCCGCCGCCTTGGCTCGCTTCCTCGACTACGTCCAGGGACACGAACAGGTCTGGCTCTGCCAACGCGCAGAAATCGCTCGGCACTGGCACCAGCACCACCGCCCCTGAACCCCTTCTGCAGCAAATTGCACACGGAACTCTTGACAAGCTCCAGAAACGCGGCATAATCCTCACAAACTAGTATACAAGTATCAAGAAAATTGTTACTTGTGCCGAGCAACCCGAGTGTTGGAGCAAGGAGTCCCGTGGCCGCATCTGCCCCCGTCCGAAAGCTGAATCCCCGCCAGAACACGGTGGAGCAGATCCATGCGATCCTGCGGGAGGAGATCATTGGGTTTCAGCTCCGTCCGGGGGAGGCGATTCCGGAGAAGGACCTCTGCCAGCGCTTTGGGGTTTCTCGAACGCCCATCCGGGAGGCCTGCCAGCGTCTGAGCTTTGAGGGCCTGGTGGAGATCCTCCCGCAGCGGGGCACCTTTGTTTCTCGCATCAACCTAGAGGACGTCCGGGAGGACCACTTCATTCGGATGACAATGGAAGCGGCCACGGTGCAGCAGGCAGCAGCGTCCATTGATTCGGCACAGGCGGAGGCGCTGGAGCTCAACCTGAGGAACCAGCAGTTCTGCCTGGAACGTCCCAACACCGAGGAGCTTTACCGCCTGGATCAGGAATTCCACCGCCTCATTGCCGGGGTGGGGCACTCTGCGAAGGTCTGGCGTGTCATCGACAGCGCCAAGCTCCAGCTGGACCGAGTCCGGGTCCTCACCTACGACCTCCCTCAGTACCTCGAACAGATTGTTCAGCAGCACCGGGATCTCTTTGAAGCGATTGCGGCGCATCATCCGGATCAGGCGGTGCAGGCGCTTCAGGATCACCTCAATGATGTGCTCCGGCACATCGAAACTCTCCAGCAGCAACATCCGGAATACTTCAACTGAGCCCCTATGGAACTCTTCATTGAAAACCCACACGACGATCGTTACTCCAAGCGCTTCCTCAACCTTGCTGAAGAGCGGCTGGGCACCGTGGTCCTTGATGCGACCGATGACTTCTTTGCCGCCAAGGAAAACCTGATCAAGCCCGGACGAGGCATCTTCATTCCCGGCAAGTTTGACGACCATGGCAAGTGGATGGACGGTTGGGAATCCCGCCGCAAGCGCACCCCCGGACACGACTGGTGCACCGTCCGGCTTGGGGCTCCCGGACGCATCAAGGCCCTCGACATTGACACCAACCACTTCACCGGCAACTTCCCGCCCTTCGCCTCAGTCGAGGCCTGCGAGGTGACAGGAGATCCGGACGCGTCCACGTCCTGGACGGAGCTTCTCCCCAAGTCTGCTCTTGAAGGAAGCACCCAAAACTTCTTTGAACTGAAGAGCCAGCAGCGCTGGACCCACGTCCGCCTGCACATCTATCCCGATGGCGGAGTCGCACGCCTCCGGGTCTATGGCGAACCGTCGGTGGACTGGAAGGCCATTGGTCCAGACGAGGTGATCGACCTGGCCGCCTCTCGGCTGGGGGGCAAGGCCCTGGCCTGCAACGACCAGCACTTTGGGCACATGGACAACCTAGTGGCGCCCGGACGGGGCATCAACATGGGGGACGGTTGGGAAACCCGACGACGGCGAGAGCCTGGAAACGACTGGGCCATCCTCCGGCTTGCCTGTGCCGGTGAGGTGGAAAAGGTCGAAGTGGACACCGCCCACTTCAAGGGCAACTACCCCGACCGCTGCAGCCTTGAAGCCCTGAACCTGCCTGAAGGCACCACTCCAGAAAGCTGGGACGACCCCGGCCTGCGTTGGATGTCCCTGCTCCCAGAGGTCAAGCTGCAGGCAGACGCCCAGCACACCTTTGAGGAAGAGCTTGAGACCATTGGCCCGGTCACCCACGTTCGCCTGAGCATCTACCCTGATGGCGGAGTCAGTCGCCTACGCCTCTTTGGAACCAAAGCCATCTAACTTCTTTTTTTGACTGAGACCCCATGACCCGTACCCTCACCCCCGACCGCATTGGCTCCACCCTGAGCCGTCTGGCTGACGCCAACCAGCAGTTCATCAACGACTACCCCGGAAAGTCCCTTGCCCGTCAGCCAGTGCACACCATCTACGGTGGCGCTCACCTCTTCAAGGCCGACCTAGCGGCCAAGATGGGAAAGCTTGCCATCCGGAGCCTGCAGGACTACGCCCCCAACTTCATCACCTTCGCCCAGGCCCTTGGCCTAGCCGGTTCCGAGACGCTTCCCACCCGCCTGAGTGAGGTGGAGGCATTGGTGCAAGACGTGGAAACCCGTGGCGTCTCCACGGCCAATCAGCCGGTGTGGCTGGCATGGCGGGTTTACACGCAGGTGCTCAAGAAGCTGGAACGCGAAGCCGTGGAAGACTTCCGGCTCGACTACGAAGACGGCTTTGGCATCCGCCCAGATGAAGAGGAAGACGCCGTCGCCATCCAGGGCGCCAAGGAAGTGGTGTCTGCCATGAACCAGGGAATCCTGCCACCCTTTGTCGGCATCCGCATCAAGCCCTTCAACCGAGAATTCTCGGAGCGGGGCATCCGGACCCTAGACCTGTTCCTGAGCACCCTGCTGGAAGAAACCGGAGGCACCCTCCCAGAAAACTTTGTGGTGACGTTGCCCAAGGTGGAGGTTCCCGAGCAGGCGTCTGCCCTCGTGGAGCTGTTTGAGATCTTTGAGGCAGAAAAGGGCATGGCCCCCGGATCCCTCAAGATGGAGGTGATGATTGAGACCACGCAGTCGGTCTTCAATGCCAACGGCGAAGTGACCGCCCGGAAGATCGCCAACGCGGCGCGCGGACGCTGCCTGGGCGCCCACTTCGGCACCTACGACTACACGGCCTCCTGCGACCTCATTGCCGCTTACCAGAAGATGGACAGCGCCGTCTGTGACTTTGCCCGACACGTCATGAAGGTCGCCTTCGGCGGCACCGGCATCTTCCTCTCCGACGGTGCCACCAACATCATGCCGGTTGCCCCCCACCGCGGTGAAAGCCTCTCTCCGGTGCAGGTCCGTGAGAACCTAGAAACCGTCCACCGCGCCTGGCGTCTCAGCTATGGACACGTCCGACGTTCCCTTGCTCATGGATTTTACCAAGGATGGGACTTGCATCCGGCGCAGATTCCCGTACGTTATGCCGCGTGTGCCGCCTTCTTCCTTGAGCAGGTTCAGGAATCCACCACCCGTCTGAAGAACTTTGTTGAGCAGGCGTCCAAGGCCACGCTGAGCGGAGACGTCTTTGACGATGCCGCCACCGGACAGGGGCTGCTGAACTTCTTCTTCCGGGCGCTCAACTCAGGGGCCATTGACCCGGAAGACGTGGAAGCCGCCGGAGTGACCGTTGAGGAAATTCAGGCGGGCTCCTTCCGGAAAATCGTAGAAGCACGACGAAGCTGATGACGCTTGAAGAACTCAATGCGCTGCCGGAGGCCGACAGCGCTGAGGCCCTGCTCAAGTGCTGCGGGGCTCCACGCTGGGTGACCGGCATGCTCGCCTTACGTCCCTTCTCCGACGCGGCCACCCTGCACCGGTGCGCCGATGAGGTGTGGCAGCAAATGGAGGAGGCCGACTGGCTTCAAGCCTTTGCCGCACACCCCCGCATCGGGGCCCCCAAGCCTCCGGAGGTGGCCCACAACACGGCGGGCTGGACCTCAGGCGAACAGGCCGGCATGCAAAGCGCGGATGAGCGCCTCAAGGCCGAGATGGCGCAGAAGAATGTCGAGTACGAACAGAAGTTCGGCTTCATCTACATCGTCTGTGCCTCCGGAAAGTCCGCCACGGAGTTGCTCACGTTGCTCAACCGACGCCTTGGCTCGGAGCGCAACCAGGAACTCCAGACGGCGGCGGCGGAGCAGATCCAGATCACGCACCTGCGCCTGGAGAAGCTCCTGCAACCTCCTTCGTGACTCGGTGCCGCCTGGCACCGGACTGAGCCTGCCTCAGGCTCGCTTTTGGGAACCGCTTCTGGCTCGCTCCCCCGTCAGTGCGCTCCTTGAAACCTCCCGCTTCAGGAGATTCAATATGAGTAATGACACCATCACCCCCGAACAGCTGAGAGACCCTGATTTTGTCCCTCCGCTCTCGAAAGCCATCCCGCTTGGGCTCCAGCACGTGCTGGCCATGTTTGTCAGCAACTTCACCCCAGCCATCATTGTGGGGCTGGCCGCCGGGTACAGCTTTGGCTCACCGGACCTCGTCTTCCTCATCCAGATGTCGATGCTGTTTGCCGGAATCGCGACCCTCTTTCAAACGGTGGGCTTGGGACCCGTCGGAGCACGCCTGCCGGTGATGCAGGGAACGAGCTTCGCTTTCATCCCTGTGATGATCCCCATCGTCAAGACGGCGGGCATGGGGGCGCTCTTCGGGGCGATCTTCTTGGGAGGAATCTTCCATACCCTGCTGGGCACCATCATCAGCAAAATCCGGAACTGGCTGCCGCCACTGGTCACCGGAGTCGTGGTCATGGCCATTGGCTTGGCGCTGATCCCGGTGGGCATCCAGTATGCTGCGGGCGGGGTTCCGTTGATGGGGAAGCCCGAATTCGGGAGCCTCACCAACTGGACCATGGCCCTGACGGTGATTGTGGTGTCCCTAGGAGTGAAGTTTTCCTCGAAGGGGGTGCTTTCCAGCGCCGCCATCCTCGTGGGCCTGGTCGCCGGCTACCTGGTGGCGATCCTGCTCGGAGAGGTGAACTTTGGTGGAATTGCCCGGGCGGGCTGGTTTGAGGTGCCGGTGCCGTTCAAGTACGGTTTTGAAATCAACGCGGCCGCAGTGATTGGCATGTGCCTGATGGCTGTGGTGAGCGCCATTGAGACCGTTGGTGACATCTCAGGCATCACCAAAGGCGGCGCCAATCGAGAGGCCACCAACCGGGAGCTGAGCGGCGGAACCTTTGCCGATGGACTGGGCACCGCACTCGCAGGCGTCTTCGGGGGCCTGCCCAACACCTCCTTCAGTCAAAACGTGGGGCTGATCTCCCTAACCGGAGTGATGAGCCGCACCATTGTCACCATCGGAGGTGTCTTTCTCATCCTCTGTGGACTGGTTCCGAAAATCGGCGCCATCATCGCGTCCATGCCGATCTCCGTCTTGGGTGGAGGGGTGATTGTGATGTTTGGGATGGTGGTGAGTGCGGGACTGAACATCCTCAGCGACGTCAAGTGGAGTCGCCGCAACATGGTGATCCTAGCGGTGGCGCTTTCGGTGGGACTCGGACTGCAGTCGGTGCCTTCGGCGCTGCAGCACCTGCCTGACAACCTGAAGGTCCTGTTGACCTCAGGGCTGCTCCCGGTTGCGATCATTTCCATTCTGCTGAACCTGCTCCTCCCGGAAGAGGACTGACTCCGTGCAGCCGGGGTCCTTCTGGACCCCGGCATGGACCTGATGCTTCCTATCCTGCGATTGCGAACCAGTATCTTCTCTGATTCGTGTCAGAAAATCAATGAGAGGGTGCGGTCGAAAATTGGAGGGAAAATTCCAGCCTGCTTCAAATCAAGTTACTGAAAAAATTCAGCATTTGCTCAAAAGAACCTCCCAAATGCGGTCGAAAATTAACAATTTGGGACATTTTGGTTCGTTTTTTTGCAATCTGAAACGGCTGGTTTTCTCACAGATGAGAGGGTCCAGCCGGAACGGAAGAGGGGTCAGCGGTAGTTGGTGAACTGGACGTCAAAGTCGAGGTCCTTGGCCTTGATCTCGTTCATCACGTTCTGCAGGTCATCCTTGCTCTTTCCAGAAACCCGGACCGCTTCTCCTTGGATCTGCGACTGAACCTTCAGCTTGGTGTTCTTGATGAGCACATTCAGCGTCTTGCACTGCTCCTTGCTCAGCCCCTGCTGAATGGTGATTTCCTGCTTGAGGACCTTCCCCGAAGGCTCCGCCTTGCCATAGACCAAAGACTTGACGGGAACGTTCCGCTTGAGCAGCTTGCTGAGGAGGATGTCCCGGACCGTGTCCAGCTTCATCTCGTCATCTGCTGTCAGCTTGAGGGCCATGTCGCCGCGCTCAAAGTCGATCGCACAGCTCGTGCCCTTGAAGTCATAGCGGTTGGTGATCTCACGCTGCGCCTGATCCACCGCGTTGGACACCTCTTGAGCATCCACTTCACATACAATATCAAAGGAAAAGCTTGCAGCCATTTCGGACTCTCCATTAGGGGGGCAGGGGGCTGCCCCGTTGGCATTCAGCAGACTTTTTGAGAAAGTGCTGCCTTGATGAAGGGGTTCAGGGCGCCTCCCTGGAGGACGGCCTGCGAGTTTCCGGTCTCACAGTTGGTCCGGTGGTCCTTCACCATCTGGTAGGGGTGCAGGACGTAGCTCCGGATCTGGCTGCCCCAGGCGATTTCCTGCTTCTTGCTGTTGGCCTCTTCCTTCTCCTTGTTCAGCTCCTGCTGCTGCAGGTCATACAGGCGGGCCTTGAGCATCTTCATGGCCGTGGCGCGGTTCTTGTGCTGAGACCGCTCATTTTGACACTGCACAACAATGCCAGAGGGAAGGTGGGTGATGCGGACGGCTGAGTCGGTCGTGTTGACGTGCTGGCCTCCAGCGCCACTGGCTCGGTAGGTGTCGACCTTGAGCTCATCAGGACGGATGTCGATCTCAATCTCCTCATCGACGTCAGCATAGACAAACACGGAGGCAAAGGACGTGTGCCGGCGCTTCTGCGCATCAAACGGGGAAATCCGGACCAGCCGGTGCACCCCCACCTCTGCCTTGAGCTTGCCATAGGCATACTGGCCCTTGACCGCAAAGGTCGCTGACTTGATGCCTGCCTCTTCTCCGGGAAGCAGGTCCAGCAGCTCCGTCTTGTAGCCCTCTTCTTGGGCCCACTTGAGGTACATGTTGTACAGCATGGACGCCCAGTCCGTGGACTCGGTTCCTCCGGCTCCCGGGTGGATGGTCACAATGGCATCACTGGTGTCATTCTCTCCTGAGAACAGTCCCAGGATTTCCATTGCGTCCAGCTGCGTCTCCAGACGCTGGCAGGTGTCCTTGATTTCCTGCAGCAGCTCCGGATCCTCTTCTTCCCGGTAAAGCTCGGTCGCGGTTTCCAAGTCGTCCCGCATGCCGCAGACCTGGTCCCATTCGTCCACCACGCTCTCCAGCGCAGACTTCTCCTTCAAAATCGGCGTCCGTTCATCCTGATGCCGTTCCCAGAAGTTGTCCTCGGTGGTCACGGCCTCAAGGGCGTTCAGTCGCTCACGTTTGTCGGCGACTTCAAAGATACCCTTCTAGGCTCTCCACACGCTCGGCCAACTCGTCGATCTTACTGGTGATCTCCTCGTTCAACATGATGTGTTCGCTCTTTCAGTTACGAAGTTGACAAAAACAGATAAGCGTACGGGGGTCAGGCAGGAAGCTCAAGCCGATCTTTTGTCCAGCTTGCCTCCTGCCCGGAAGGCGGAGGGAGGGTCAGGAAAGCGGGTTGCGTTTGTCCTTCCCTGAACGCATGGAACGGGAGGGAAGCTCCCGGGCCGTGGCAACGTTCCGGACAGGGAGGGAGAGGATGCGTTCGCGGATGGGTTCCGGCTGCCGAATGGGAATCATGGGCACAATCAGCGAAAAGGCTCGGCGGACCACTTCGAAGTGGATCGACTGCACGGCATCCCGGACGTCAACCGAGTGCAGCACCAGGTTGGCCCAGTTGCCCTGAATTTCCAGCTGCCGCGCCGTCCGGACCAGGCGTTCCTTGCGCGTCAGCGGAGTCCAGGCACGTTTCTGCGAAAGCACCGGATCAGAAGCAAAGAGGCGCATCTTGTCGTTGCGGCAGAACTTCCCCGGATTTGCCGCCAGGGAACTCAGCGGCTGATCGTGATGCCGAATGCGGTAACGGGCTGCGCCTTCTTGGGCGTAGTCCTCATCATCAAGGAACAGAATGGAGTGGGCTGAAGGGTGGGTGCTGCTGAGCAGAAAATCGTTCCAGAAGTAGGTGGTGTGCAGCTCATCGGTCAGGTACTGCGCCTTCACCACGTCCACAGCCAGCGTGTGTCCGGTCCGGAACACCTGCAAGAACGGGGAAAGGCTGCTCGAAAACTGCAGCATCCAGGTGGCCACCTCAAGTGACGTGAGGGGCCAGAAGCCCACCTGCACCGCGGCTCGGTCCTCCGGGTCCATCTGCATGAGCCAGCTGAAGGCATTCCGGACGCCCTCAGGGGTCGCAATGACCACCACCTTGCGGGCTCGCCCCCGGACCGCCTTATCAAAAACCGCTTCCAGCCCGTTGCCCCGAGAGGTGCAGGAGAACGCGCTCGGGACCAAGTGTTCCATGATGCGGAGCCCGTGACGTTGCCAGAACAGCCCAATGCTGGGGTGCAGGTACGTGTCTACGACCAGATGCAGGTGCTTTCTCATCAGTCCTCCGAGGATTCAGGTTGACAGCCAGCGCTCCTTGGCAGCATACCACTGGTGATGCAGGTCTTCCAGTGTCGAATCATTGCAGAGGACCTCCTGGGCGTGAGCCCGACGGACGTCTGGGGCCAGCTGGGCGTTGATGCGGGCCTGAGCCTGAGCTGGAGTGAGTCCGTTACGTTGGTGCAGACGCCGGATCACCTGCTCCGGAGGGGCTTCCACCACCCACACAACCTCACAGAAACGGTCCCACTGGGCCTCAATCAGCAACGCAGCTTCCAGCACCACCCGACGGTCCGGGCGGACCTGCGCCAGCTCACGGGCGGCTTCTTGGGCCTTTTCGGCAATCCGAGGATGAGTAAGCGCGTTCAGCGTCTGCAACGCCTCCGGGTCGGAAAAGACGATCGCCCCGAGCTGCTGACGGTCAATGGCGCCAGATGGAAGAAGCAGGTGCGCGCCAAAGTGAGCCACCACCTCAGCATGGGCGGGCTGTCCAGGCGCCAGCACCTCGTGTCCCAGCCGATCTGCATTGAGGGTGGGAAAGCCGGCATCGGCAAACCACTGTCCCACGGTTGACTTCCCGGACCCAATCCCCCCGGTCAGTCCCAGCACCCGGGGTGCCTTTGGATCGGCCACGTCAGGCCCGTCGCTCATCGGGCGCCTGCTGACGTCCCACCAGGTAACAGCCGTAGTTGGCATCCTGCTTGGGTCGGCTCACCAGAAACCCATGGTGCCGTTGCAGGCGGTCCTGAAAGGTTTCCGCCAGACCACCGGCCAAGAAGACCAGACCCCGGTCATCGTCCTGAATGAGCGTTTGGAGGCTGTCGGCCACCTCGTCGGTCGCCCGTCGCATCAGGCGCTCTGAAAAGGGATCTCCTGCTTCGGCAGCGGCCACCACCCAGCGGGAAAGGGCTCCGTAGTCCGCGGGCTTTGCGTCTTTGAGCCACGCCAAGCGAACCTCACGCGAGGTGCCAATGAGCTGATTGAGCTGATCCCGGAGGGGCGAGTTGCCATCAGGGGAGCGGCTGCCGTCTTCCCACTGCAGCCAGCGCCGGACGGTTTCCAGTCCAATCCATGCGGCGCTGCCCCGGTCTCCGGCCACCATGCCCCAGCCTCCGGCAATGCGGCTCAGTCCATTGGCTTCCAACCGGTGCACCACCGAACCGGTGCCGACAATCATCAAGGTGCAGGGCTCCCCCTCACCGGCACCAAGCAGGGCAGCATACCCGTCGGTGAGGATCTTGATGTCTCGGAAGCCTGACAGGCGGGCCACCAGGGCCTGCCGGAGGCTGTTCAGTTCGGCCCCAGCCAGTCCGGCCACCAGCTGGACACGGTTGTCTTCTGGACGGGTTGAGAGTCCGGCCTGCTGGGCCACGGCTTCCCAGGTGCTGAGGATGCTCTGAGCGCTTTCTTCAATGCCCCACCACGCGTTGGCAGCCGGACCACTGGCCCGTGCCACCACGGTATCCCCTTGGTAGAGAACCGCCCGGCAGTTGGTTGCACCTCCGTCTAGGGTGAGCAGCCAGTCACCCATGGCGCAGTCCAAACGCGTCCAAACGCGTCCACAGGGGCGTGAGGTCCCGAACGGTTCCGGTGGTGCGGGCGGCATCCAGCTCCAGTGCCACCACCCCGGCTTCCAACGCGTCCAGAATCGACACCGGCAGGGCGCCCTGTTCCTGACGTAGGTAGGCGGCTAGGTCGGCCACCATCAGCTCATCTGCGCCGTAGTGGGCGGTCTTGGCGGCAGCATTCCGGGTGTAGTCGTGGTCCATGAGGCGTTGACCGGTTCGGGCCTCGGTCACCCGGAGGAAGCCTCGGACGAAGTCTCCTTCTGCCATGCCCTGTGCGCCGATGATGCAGAAGCGCCGGTGCTCATCCGGGGTGTTGATGTTGGTGTGAAAGGTCATCCCCACGCCGTTTTCAAACTCCATCAGCGCCGTCTGGTTGTCAATGATGTCCGCATCAGAGGCAAAGGGATCGTCGGTCGCTTCCCAGAAGGATTTCTTCACCTGATAGACGTCGTCATGAGCGCCTGCCGGAGGCGCCTGCTCCGGAACAAAGGACCGGCGGCTGCCGAAGCTGGCCACCCGTTGCGGGCGACTGGCCGTGACCATGTTGTAGATGTCGAGGTCGTGGCAGCACTTTTCCAGCATGAAGCCTCCGGAGTAAGCCACCTTGCGCCGCCAGTCCCGCATGAAGAAGGAACCGTGGTAGGGGGCAATGTGCTCGTTGGCTTCAATGGACGCAATCGGCCCCAACAGTCCGTCGGCCAGTGCCGACCGCAGGTCCCGCATGTGCTGCGAGTACCGGAGGACCAGTCCGACCATGACCCGGTCGGGCCCATGCTGAGCCAGCAGCTCGGCAAGGGTGAAGGTGTCTTCCAGTGTGGTCACCACCGGCTTTTCCGCAAACACCTGCACTCCGGCTTCCAGTCCCAGCCGAATGTGCTCGAGGTGCAGGTGGTTGGGGGACCCGACAAACAGCAGGTCCGGACGAGCATCTGAAAGCATCTCTGGAAGGTCCGGGTAGCTCCGCTGAGGCTGGGCCTCTCCCAACCGCTCCATCCCGCACGGAGAGGGGTCCACGTACCCCACCACTTCCAGCTCGGGCATCTGTTGTTTCATCAAGCCAATGACATGACCCGCCCGGAGGCCGAGCCCCACAATTGCAACACGCATGAGTTTCTGCAGAATCAGGTTATTGAAGGAGCACCGCCGGAACCTTCTGGCGCCGCAGGGCTTCTCCGGAGGCGGTAAAGACGTGTAGCTGCTCAGGAACCACCTTCAGGTGCACCGTTGCTCCTTCCCGGACCAACGCGTCTCCTGGCAGCATGGCGCAGCAGCCTTCTGTGCCAGCAATGCGGCCATACACCAACGAGCTTCCCCCCAAGCGTTCCAGCACCTGGACTTCCATGGGCAGCCCGGAGGTGTCTTCAGAGAGCAGCAGATCCTCCGGACGCACTCCCACTTCCAGGGCCTGCCCCTTCAGTCCTTCCTGTGGGTCCACCGGAAGCTCCAAGGCGCCCACGCCCGGAAGCGTCACCGTCACTCCGGAGGCCGACGCCTCCTCGCAGCGGGTGGGAAGGAAGTTCATCTTGGGGTGCCCAATGAAGCTGGCCACAAACTTGGTCCGGGGACGGTGATAGAGTTCCATCGGGGTGCCAAACTGCTCCACCCAGCCCTGAGAGAGGACAACAATGCGGTCCGCCATCGTCATGGCCTCCACCTGATCATGCGTCACATAAATCATGGTGGCATTGAGGTTCTGGTGCAGCTTCGAAAGCTCCACCCGCATCTCCCCCCGGAGCGCGGCATCGAGGTTCGAAAGCGGCTCATCAAAGAGAAACACCTTGGGCTGCCGAACAATCGAGCGTCCAATCGCCACCCGCTGGCGCTGCCCCCCAGAAAGCTGTCCGGGCTTGTGCTGCAGACGATCCGTGAGCTGCAAGGTCGCCGCGGCGGCTTCCACGCGCTGACGCAGTTCCGGCTCCGGCATCTTCATGACCCTTAACGGAAAGGCAATGTTCTCAAACACCGTCAGGTGCGGATAAAGCGCATAGGACTGGAAGACCATGGAAATGCCCCGCTCCACCGGCTGAGCCGTGGAGACCTCGTTGCCGTCAATCCAGACCTCTCCCTGAGACGCTTCCTCCAGCCCCGCAATGATCCGGAGCAGGGTCGTTTTCCCGCATCCGGAGGGTCCGACAAACACAACAAACTCCTTGTCTGTGATCTCTAGGTTGATGTCATGCAGGACCTGAGTGGCGCCGAATTGTTTGTCAATTGCCTTCAATGTAACAGCGGCCATGCTGAAAACCCCATCTGTCCGCAAAAAGGTTTCAAAAGAACGCCCCCGAGGCAGCCCCCGGGAGCGTGAAAAGAGGAGCTGAGCCTGAGGCTTACTTGAATTCCTCAAGCTCTTCAGCGGCCTGAGCGACCAGGTCCTCTGCGTTGCCGTCTCCCAGCACAATCCCCTGGATCATGCTGTTCATGACGGTCTGCAGGGACTTGTAGTCCACAAACAGCGGCTCCGGACCTCCGGTGGTGATGGGGTCAATGAAGACCTTCCAGTAGGCGTCTCCCGCGTAGTAAGGACTGTCGACCATGCCCTCATCGTACTTCATGATGGGGGTGAGGCCCCAGGTCTGGTCCAGGTTGTACTGTGCATCACCGGAAGACAGGGCCCGGGCCAGTTCCATGGCCAGGTCTTCGTGTCCGGTGCCCTTGAACACAGCAATCGAGTCGGTGATGAGCAGGGTTCCACTCACGCCACTAGGACCGGCAGGAATCGGCACCGTGATGGTCCGCATGCCTTCCTTGTGCTGTCCACGTCCCCAGGGACCGTCGATGTACATGGCCACCTTCCCGTCGTTGAACAGGTCCTTGATCTGAGACCGCTCAAACGCGGTAGGACCTTCCTGAGCCACACTGACCAGCTTGCCGTAGAAGTCCAAGGTTTCCACCGCCTGCTTGCTGTTGAGCGTGATCTCGTTTGTGTCCGGATCAATGACCTGTCCTCCGTTGCTGTAGAGGTAGTTCAGGAACTGGTGCATGGTGTTGTCAAAGTCCTTGGCAGCCAACCCGACACCCGCAATTCCGGTCTTGTCCTTGATGGTTTTGGCCATGGAGTACATCTCATCCCAGCTCTCAGGTCCCTTACAGGTCAACCCTGCCTGCTCCACCACGTCGCAGTTCATGAACAGCGCCTTTGTGGAGAACGCGTGCGGGAAGCCCCAGAACTTGCCCATGTGCGAGACCGTCTTGAGGATGCCGGGCTGGTACTTGGACTGGTCGGCAGCCGGAATGGTGACGGGCACAATCAGGTTGTTCTCTGCCAGCTGCTTCAGGGTCCGGGAGCCCATGTAGGCCACACTGACCGGGTCGCCTGCGGCAGCCAGGGTCATGGACTTGTCCTGACAGGTTCCCCACGGCACCACCTCCATATTGACCTTCACCCCCGGGCGGGCCTTCATGAAGGCATCAATGGTCTGCTGGTCCGCCTCTCGGGCTTCTCCGCCACACATCACAAAGGTCAACTCCTGGGCATGTCCCAGTCCAGCAAAAGCAAGGGCACCGGCACCAATCAGCACCGAGCGCATGAAGGCTTGTTTCAGGTTCATGTTTGTTCTCTCAATGGGTTCAAATCAGTAACGCCTCACCTGAGGCAACACAACGCAACAGCAGGATTATCGAACCATGGGCAGACTCCACATGAGGTTGAGGGAAGCAAGGATTACGACTTCAAGGCTCCAGCCGTCAGACCGGCCATCAGGTACTTCTGTAGGAACATGAACAGGAACAGAACCGGAATGATGCCGATGATGCTGGCCGCCATCATCTCGTTCCAGATCA
>CBFIGY010000032.1:0-32562 GCA_965662235.1 uncultured bacterium | reverse complement strand
CACTTTGGCCTGCAGTATGACCCAGCTCGCCATAACGTAGGGGTGGTCACCTTCACAGCAGGGGATCCGCAACCGCTGGACATTGTCCTCATCACAAAACTTGACACCAGTGGCGCCAAGGAGACCTTTCAGTACGTCAACTCATTCAAGGGCCCAAAAACTTTTTGCTGGCAAAGCCAGAACCGTCAGCGACAGGACAATGCATCAGGCAGACTCATTCTCGATCACCGGGAGAATGCACGGACACTGCACCTCTTTGTGCAGTCGACGTCCCATCAAACAGCCATCTACCTAGGTGTCGTGGATGTCAATGGGGTAGAAGGCAACGCACCCATGAATGTCGAGTTTGAACTTCGAAGCGCGGTCCCTGCAGATGTGCTCGTTGGTTTGGGTGCATAGCCGTTTCATGTTACGGAGAATGATCTTTTGTACCAGGCTAAGTACACGACCCAAGTCTGATGAGTCGGTGGAGTTGTCCGGCTTTGAAGGGGCCGAGTGAGGCTTCCCGGATGCGCTCCGCCGAAGGGAGGGGCAAAGGGCAGTTACAGGTTCTCCACCACTCGCTTGAGGCGGCTCTGGACGTCGCTGGCGACTTCGCCGAGGCTGGCGTTGCCGACGGCCTGCATGGAAACCACCGGATCAATCGCCGACACTTCCACCACCCCGGCCTCTGTCTCCTGCACAATCACGTTGCAGGGCAGCATCGTGCCAATTCGGCTCTCCGCCTGCAGCGCCTGATAGGCATGCGTGGGACTGCAGGCGCCCAGAATGCGGTAGTTCCGGAAGTCCACATCGAGCTTCTTCTTCAGCGTCGCCGTCACATCAATCTCCGTCAGCACCCCAAAGCCCTGCTCCTGCAAGGACGCCGTGGTCCGAGCAATTGCCTCTTCAAAGGACAGATCCACAATTTTATTGAAGCTGTATTCCATTGTCTTTTCCTGATCTCAAGGGGAATCAATGGGGCTCGGTCCCGTCACCGAAAGCAAGCCCCCGGGAAGCGCCGGGCTACGCTCCTTTTAGGATACGGGTTTCTGCTGGTGGAGGAAATGGAAACCCGCACCCGCCTGGTTCTGGGGCCGGGGCCCGCCTCCGTTTTTGGCTGGCTTGCGTGTCAGGGATGGCTTACCGTGAAAAAGATAGGAAATTTTACAAATCACACGAAGACGAAAAATGTTCCTGAGGGTCCCCACCGGCTCTCACCCCATCGACACCCTCTGGCGGTCGTCAGCGACTGCTGGGAGCGCTTCCCCCTGTTACCGAGAAAGCCCTCATGTCGCTTCATGACCTCCGTGTTCGAGACCTTCCCTTCTACCAGGAGCCGCTCAAGGTTCTGGACCTCCTGAAACGGCAGTTTCAACGCCCTCAGTCTCAGATGCGGGCCGCCAAGAAGAACGCCTTGGTGAGTGGCGCGCTCAAGGGCATGAACCAGGCCATGAAGTCTCGGAAGCTGCCTCCGGCCAGGGACCTTGATGCCTTTGGCACCCGGCTGGCGCAGGCCCTGGGAGGAGACGCCCTGACACTGGCCAGCACCCTCCACAGCGATCCCTGGGACCTCGACGCCCGGACCCAACTGATCCTGCACTTTTCCTCCAGCCCCCTCAAGAGCAACCTGGCAGCGGTCTCCGATGCGATGATCCTGGCGCACCTGAACAACCTCGACCCCACTCAGCTCAAGCAGTCCTCGCTCTACCTAGCCAGCCACCTGCAGTCCCTCCTCCTGATTGCCCTCCATGACGCCCTCAAGGAGGATGAGGCCCGTCTGGCCGATGAGTCGGAAAACGATGAGCGGGCCCAGAAGCAGCTTCGGGAGCTGCGCAATGGGCGGTCCTACATCAGCGAACTCGCCAAGCTCCTCAAGGCCAAGGGAGGAAACGGTCCGGTTCTGCTCAAGTACAAGGAAGTCGCGCTGGGTGGCAAACCCAACGCCAATCAGCAGCAGGAGCTCAGCACCCTCCTCCGTCTTTTGATGGGACTGCCCCTGCTTCAGGAGCAGCAGCGGCTGCTGTTAGACGCCCTCCGCAAAGCCGATCCACAGTCCCTCCTCCTCAACTTCTATGAGGCGGAGTCCCGGCGCCTAGAGGTCTTCACCCTGCAGCTGCAGAACCGGTTTCTCAAGAAACCGGAGCTGACGAACAAGACCGCTCAGCTCCTAGAAGAGGCCCTGCTGTTTTCTCAGAAGAACATGGACAACCTGGGCGTCAACCCGCAGGCAGGCTTTGAAACCAACTGCCTCCTGCAGCTGGCTTCCCTCTGCACCCAGACCATTGCCCAGATCCGCCGGGGCCGAGCCCCTGTCTCAGAAAGCCTGACCACCCTCAGCAACCGCACCCTGGAAACGCTCCGGAAGCGGTCGGACGATCCCAAGGTCGCCAAGGCCATCAACCAGCTTTCCCGTGCCAACGAGCTGTGAACGCCCCCCGCGGGTCTTGTGCGGGGACCTGCCGGCTCCCCCTCCACCCGTCCCTGCCCGGCTCTCACGCCTTAGTGACTGACTAGTCATTTTTCAGTTGACGCCCGACCGTGGAGCTGATTTACTGTTTTTCGAACACCTGTTGAACCTGAATGAACCATGAGTGAAGCCCCTTCAAAACGTGACGCTCTTTTGGATGCTGCTGAAGCGTTGTTTGTCAAAGAAGGCTTCTGGGGGGCCACTACAGCCCGCATTGCCAAGGCGGCAGGAGTCGCCACGGGAACGCTGTTTACGTACTTTTCCTCCAAGGATGAACTGATTGACGAGGTGTACCTGCGGATCAAGGGGCAGGTTCAGGAGTCGATCAACTTTGCGCTGGAGTCCACGGCCGTCTCGGAGGAGCTGTTTCGCCTCATTCTCGTGAGTTACATTCAGTGGGGGTGCAAGCACCCTGAGCAGCATCAGCTGATGCTGCAGCTTCGGCAGGAAAATGCGGTCAGTCAGCGGGTTCAGGAACAGATTGAGGAGGGCAGCCTGAGCCTGCTGCGTCGGGGAATTGAGGTCGGACTGTTGGCGCCTCTGGACCCGCTTTTCATTCACACGATGGTGGTTGCCCAGTGCGAGGCGACCATTCAGTATGCGCTCGACCAGCAGCTGAGTCCGCAGGAGGTAGACGCCTGTGCCCAGCAAACCTTTTCCCTGATCTGGAAGTCTCTGACTCCCTAGTTGTTCTTCACCACTTTCTGGCAGGAGCCTCATGAAACAGCTCACCATCAACAACCAACCGGTTGAAGTTGACGTAGACGACGACACTCCGCTTCTGTGGGTCCTTCGCGATGAAGTGGGCCTCACCGGAACCAAGTTTGGATGTGGAATTGCGCAGTGTGGCGCCTGCACCGTTCATGTGGACGGGGTTCCGGTGCGTTCCTGCAGCTACCCGGTCAGCGCGGTTCCAGACACCGCCCGCATCACCACCATCGAAGGCGTGGGCGCAGAGGGACTGCACGCTGTGCAGCAGGCGTGGCTTGAGGAGCAGGTCCCGCAGTGTGGATACTGCCAGTCCGGACAGATCATGGCGGCCACGGCGTTGCTTTCCAACAACCAGACGCCCAGTGACGCCGAGATTGATGCGGCCATGACCAACATCTGCCGCTGTGGCACCTACCCCCGAATCCGCAAGGCGATCCGCCGTGCTTCCGAACTGATGGCCTAAGGAGTCAACCATGACACTCACCCGTCGCAAGTTTCTTTACTCTTCCGTTCTCACCGGGCTCGCTGGCAGTGGCCTCCTGCTCGGCTGCTCCTCCACCTCCAAGCAGATCCTCAGCGTTCCTGAGCCCGACAACACGGCGCTGGGCCTTTGGCTCCGGATCGGCACCGATGGCACCATCACCATGGTCATCCCGTCCGCCGAGATGGGTCAGGGCATCACCACCTCGCTCTCCATGATTGTTGCTGAGGAACTGGACGTTGACTATGAGAAGGTGCAGACCGTGCTGGCACCAGCCAACGAGGAGTACAACAATCCGGAAATGGGCATGCAGGGCACCGGAGGAAGCAACTCCGTGATCGCCTGGTGGGAGCCGCTCCGCACACTGGGAGCCTCTGCCCGGCTGATGCTCGTTCAGGCCGCTGCCAACCGCTGGCAGGTGCCTGTGGACGAATGCACCGTGGAAGCAGGCGTTGTCCAGCATGCTGCATCAGGACGGAGCGCCCGTTACGAGGAGCTGACTGCAGAAGCCGCACGCCTAGAGATTCCGTCTGATCCGCCCCTCAAGGATCCGAAAACCTACCGCTATGTGGGCCGTTCGGTTCCCCGCAAGGACGGTCTGGAGAAGGTCACGGGAACAGCTGAATTCGGAATTGATGTCACCGTTCCCGGCATGCTGTACGCCGCTGTCCGGCAGTCCCCGGTCTTTGGAGCAGAAGTGGTGTCGGTGGATGAGGCCTCTGCCAAGAAGATCAAGGGCGTGGTGGCCGTGGTGCGGCTCCCGAACGGAGTGGCGGTGGTGGCAGACCGCTTCTGGCAGGCCAAGAAGGGCGCTGAGGCGCTGAACGTGACCTTCTCCACAGGGACGACTGCCGGTGTCTCCGATGCCTCCGTTCACGCGAGCTACACGCAGGCACTTGATAAAACGGGGAAGGCGGACCTTTTAGGCTCCAAGGGGCTTGATGTTGAGTATGAACTGCCCTACCTGGCCCACGCCACCATGGAGCCCATGAACTGCACCGCAGATGTGCAACCGGACCGCTGCACGGTCTGGGCGCCCACGCAGTTTCCGGGAATCGCCCGGACCAAGGCGGCAGAAGTGGCCGGGCTGGAGGAGGAACAGGTGACCATCAACTGCACCTACCTCGGAGGCGGATTCGGACGCCGGGCCGAGGTTGACTATGTCATCCAGGCGGTGCAGGTCTCCAAGGCTGTGGGAAAGCCGGTGAAGCTGGTCTGGACCCGTGAGGAAGACACGCAGCACGACTTCTATCGACCCGCCTACCTCAGTCGGGTGCAGGTGCAGCTCAACGAACAGGGCCTGCCGGAGCGCTGGGATCATCAGCTGGCTGGCCCCTCGATCTTGGCCCAGATCACGAACCGTCTGATGGATGCCGCGTTTGTCGGCACCGTTCTCAACTGGCTGGACTGGGACATGACCTCCACCGAAGGTGCCGGCAAGATTCCCTATGCGGTTGGCTCCCACAACGTGGACTACACCATTGTCGATCCGGGAGTTCCGGTGGGCTTCTGGCGCTCCGTCGGCAGCTCGCACAATGCCTTCACCGTTGAATCGGTGGTGGATGAAGCCGCTCACCTCGCCGGGAAGGATCCGCTGGAGTACCGCAAGTCCCTGCTGCAGGAACACCCCCGGTACGTGGCCGTGCTGGATCAGCTGGCCCAGGACTCCGGATGGGGCACCCCACTGCCGTCAGGACGCTTCCGTGGGGTCGCCATCCACGAGTCGTTCAAGAGCATCGTTGGGGAAGTCGCCGAGGTCTCGGTGGAGCAGGGCCAGGTTCGGGTGCACCGCGTCTATGCTGTCATTGACTGCGGGCGACACATCAACCCGGACATCATCACCGCTCAGGTTCAGGGCGCGATCTGCTTCGGCCTGTCGGCCATGCTCAATGAAAAGATCTCGCTGCAGGACGGTGCCGTGGTCAACAGCAACTTCCACGACTACCCCATCATGCGCCTAGCGGAAGCGCCGGAGGTTTCCGTGAGCATCATGCAGAACCAGGAAGCTCCTGGGGGCGTCGGGGAGCCCGGAGTGCCACCGATTGCTCCGGCCGTCTGCAACGCCCTCTTTGCCGCCACCGGGAAGCGCATCCGCAAGCTCCCGCTCGCCAATCAGCTGGCCTGACCTGAAATGCTGGACCCGCAGGAGGCCTTTAGCCGTTCCGGGGTCCGGCCTGTTCCAGAGGGTCCTTCCCGGGACCTTCTTTCCCTAGGATGCCCCCGACGCTGCTTCATGCCCTCACGTCCTCTTTTCCTCCTTCTCCTGGTGAGCCTCTTGAGCGTTTCCCTTTCCTCCTGTTCCACCTGGCGAGAGCTCGGTGAGAAGCCCAAGGGGCCTCAGTTGGCCCGGCTGGCTGAGTCTCCCCACTTCAATCCGGACAAGCAGGCGTTTGAAAACCGCCGTCCGGAGGTCCTGCAGCTCATGAATGAGCGGATCACCCTTCGGTCCATCGGGGAGTTCTTCTTCTCCGGCATTCCGGACCAGACTCCGGCACAGCCCCTTCCTGTTCAGCAACCGGTGGACCTGGAGGCCTTTCTCGCCGATGGTCCGGCCGTCAAGTTCATCTGGCTGGGGCACTCCACCCTCCTCCTCAATGTCAAAGGCACCCGGATCCTGATCGACCCCGTCTTCTCCAAAGCCGCGTCTCCGGTCAAGTGGATCACCCAACGCTTTCAGCCTCCCGTTCTTGCGCTGGAGGCGTTGCCGAAGATCGACGTCATCGTCATCTCCCACGACCACTACGACCACCTGGACATGGAAACGATTGAGTTCTTCCGGGATCAGGAGGTGGCGTTTTTTGTCCCGCTCGGCATCTCCTCACACCTCCAGTACTGGGGAATCGACGCCTCTCGGATCACCGAGCTCGACTGGTGGGAAGAGGCTCGCTTTCAGGACCTAACCCTGACCTGCACTCCCGCCCAGCACTTTTCAGGACGGACGGGGCAGACTCAGGTGACCCTCTGGGCCTCATGGGTGCTGGAGCAGGAGGGGCAACGGGTGTACTTCAGTGGAGACTCCGGGTACGACCAGCACTACCGGGAGATTGGAGAACGCTTCGGACGCTTTGATGTGGCCTTCATTGACAGTGGGCAGTACCACCCGAACTGGCGTGAGGTGCACAACCTTCCGGAAGAAGCGGTGCAGGCGGCAGTGGACCTCAAGGCCGACTGGATGGTGCCCATCCACTGGGGACAGTTTAAGCTGGCTCTGCACGAATGGTACGCGCCCCCTCAGGAGTCACAAAAGTATGCGGCCGAGAAGGGGGTGTCCCAGATCATTCCGCAGCTCGGGGAGGTGGTGGACCTCAGTCAGCCGCCCACGCTGACGCCCTGGTGGGTGACCCGCTGAAGGATTCCGGAGGAGGAAAGGAGAGGAGGTGGTACGCAACTTGCGAAATCCTTCTGTTCCTGGATGGACTCACTCCCTCGGTGGCCCCAAGGGCACCGGGCTCATGGATGAACTCTTCAGCTCACCCCCTCCGCCCTAACCGGGTGGATCATGAAACCGCGTTATGGACTCCATCAGAGAAACACGAGTCTTGCAGGACAACACCCTGGTGCTGTCGCTTCCAGAAGAGTTTCTGCTGTCTGAGGTGGAAATCATTGTCCAGAAGCTCTCCAGCGGAGCCAAGACCCCTTCGGAGCAAGACTCTTACTACAAACTCCTGGCCCGCCTGCACAAGCGCAAGACCTATGGCACGCTTCATCCGCGTGTGAGGCTCGATGGAATGAGCCTGATCCTGCTGGAAAAGGAATTCTTCTCCGACATTGTGCCTGAGGTCAAAGAAGCGGTGGAGGAACAGGTCAGCCTCCGCGTCCAGGCCCCCTAGGCGAAGGTAATTCCCAGCCCAGGCTGTTCTGAGGGATGCATCACCCCGTCACGGAGGTGATACCCTCCCTGGGCCGGATCTCGTGTCAGATCCAAGTCCCCATCCAGATCCAGGTACCGCGTGTTTGGACACGCCAGGGCCTGATGCAGCGCTGCCGCCAGACTGGTCCGGCTTTCATCGTTGCACCCCCACATCAGCTCAATTCCTGACACCGACGCCAGGTGCGCAATCCGGCGGGCCGGTTCCAGACCCCCACACTTCATCAGCTTGATGTTGAAGATGCCACAGTACGGCTCCGGGTAGCCGTAACGCAGGGCGTCGGCTTCCGACTTCAGGCTTTCATCAAGCGCCAGGTGCTTCCGCTCCTCAGGAGTCAGCTCCCGGAGGTCTTCCGTTGCCGACACCTTGAGGGGCTGCTCCACAAACTCGAGCCGCAGCGTTTCCCGCTGGGCCAGCAGCTGCCGGAGCTCCGCTAGGCCGTATCCCTGGTTCGGGTCCACCCGGAGCTTCGTGTCAGCGGGAAGGTGCTCCCGGAGCTTTGCCAGCCGTTCCAAGTCCTCTTCTAGGCTCTTGCCCAGCTTCACCTTCAGCACCGAAAATCCCTGGGCCCGCTTCTCGGCAGCTTCCTTGAGCGTTTCCTCCAGGGTCCGGAGCCCCAGCGTGTTGGAAGTTGGCAGCGCCGTCTGTGCCTGTCCGAGCAGCTGCGTCAGCGGCACCTCCAGACGCCGGGCCAGCAGGTCATGCAGCGCCATGTCTGCTGCTGCCAGCGCTGCCGGATTGGCGGTCAGTTGCTCCTGCAGGGTCCGGAGCAGCCGTGGCAGGTGCCGCACGTCTTCCCCCTGCAGCCCCTGAAGCTGTTCCAGTGCTGCCGCACAGGAGGCATCGGTTTCTCCGGTCACCTGCTCTCCCGGAGACGCGGAGCCGTAGCCCAAGACGTTGCCCTCGGCCTGCAGCTCCAGGAAGTGCAGCGTGACCTCGTCGCTGGTGTTGTAGGAAATGCTGAAGGGCTGAGTCAGACGGATGGTCTCTTGCCACACGCGCACACCGGTTAGCTTCATCGGGCCTGCTCCTCTTCAAGAAAGGTTTGGATGAGCGGAATCAGGGCTTCCACGCCCTGTTCCTTGGGCAACAGCACGGGCACGCCCAGGCGCTCCTGATGCTCAGCGCGCAGGGCTTCCACGTCCTTCGGGTTGAGGCACTCGGTGCTGAGGGTCACCGCGAGGGTCCGGGAGCCGTAGAGCCGAATCAGTTCCAGCTCGTCCTTGATGTCGGGAATGGGCAGCTCCGCCGCCTGAGCCCGGAAGACCTTGCGACCCGGAGCATGCTGAAGGATCACCCCCCGGGCCATGGCGGAACAGAGGTACTCGGAGCCACACGGCCCCGACGGGTTGCGCAGCGACGACTGTCCCTCCAGCAGAATCAGGTCCGGATTCTGTTCCCGGTCGCACCGCACCACGGCATGCTCCAGCTCTCCGGAGACAAAATCGTTTGGGGTGGAGTCGAAGATGAAGCCGTAGTCATGTCCCGACTGCATCCAGCCCGTCTGTCCCGTAAAGATCATCTCCGTCCGCAGACCCGCCTGATTGCAGGCTTCCCAGAGCCAGCGGGTGGTGGTCCGTTTGCCCACGGCACAGTCGGTTCCCAGCACCGCCAGACGGGGCGCCCGAACCTGTGTGATCTCGCCTGTCCAGAAGTGCAGGTCCATCTTGGAGCGAGGCTTGCGGATGTCCAGCAGCGACACCTGCCGACGCGCTGCTGCGTCCACCAGGTCCGGTTTGTCCGAGAGGAATTCATGAAGCCCGTTCACCACGCCCAGTCCCTGCTCAATTGCCTCCTCAATGACGCTGAGCAGCTCCGGAAGCAGCTTTCCGCCAGACGTGGTGATGCCGACAATGGCCACCTCTGGAGGCGCTGTTGCCTGAGCACAGGCTTCTGCAACCGAGGCATAAATCGGAATCCCCCGGGGGGTGCCGTCCACCACGGTGCCCGCATCCTGACCTGCTTGGTCCGGGTCCACCACCCCCACAATCTGGAAGCGGTCACTGCCCCGAACCAGGCCAAAGGCCGTCTTGGCACGATCAAAGTTAAAGGTCTGGGGAGCCAGCACCAGTGCGTTTTGCATGGGAAGTCCTTTGATGAACAGGAAAAAGCCAAGGGCTCCGGATCAGGCGCCGGAGAACCCGTTGAGAAAGTGAATCAGGTTGGGGCCCAGGTCGTCAGACAGGTAGCCTCCTTCCTGGACCAGAACGGTCGGGAGGTGGAGTTGTCCGAGACGCTGCCCGATCTGCTTGAAGCCGGGAGTGGTCACGGCCAACCCAGCCAGGGGGTCGCGTTCATGGGCATCCAGTCCCAGTGCCACCACCAGCGCCTCAGGAGCAAAGGCGGCCACTCGGGTGAGGGCCTTGTCTAGGGCCTTGAGGTATCCAGCGTCTCCGGTTCCTCGAGGCAGTGGAACGTTGAGGTTGAAGCCTTCTCCCCGTCCGGATCCCCGCTCCTGAACGTGTCCCCAGTAGAAGGGATAGAACCGGGCCGGATCAGCGTGCAGCGACACGGTGAGGACGTCATTCCGGTCGTAGAAGATGCTCTGGGTGCCGTTGCCGTGGTGCAGGTCCACGTCCACAATGGCCACCCGCCTCCGTTGCTGACGGAGGAACTGAGCGGCAATGGCGGTGTTGTTGAGGTAACAGAATCCACCTGCCATCTCAGCGTGCGCGTGGTGTCCCGGAGGACGGCAGAGGGCATACGCCACTCCTCCGTGCTCCTGAACCTGGGCCGCTGCGGCCACGGCCGTGTTGGCGCTGGCCAGGGCGGAGGTCCAGGTGTGCGGACCAATCGGGCAGGCGGTGTCAAAGAGGTGCCACCCGGCCTGCCCCACAGCCGAGTCCGGATAGCTCAGTCCTGCCCGGTTGGGGTGGATGTTGGGAATGACCTCGGACGATCCGGACTCAATGTACTGCCAACGCTGGTAGATGTGCTGCAGAAACTGGAGGTACTCTGCAGTGTGCACCTCGGCCACGGGTCCCACCCCATAGGCCTGCGGTTGCTGAAGCGTGTGCCCCTCGGTCTGCAGGGCCTGCTGCAGCGCCTGAGCCCGTGCAGCCACTTCCGGATTGGGCTGCGGCGCACCGCTGGAGAGGAAAAACTGCGGCTCATGCTGCAGCTGAATGGAGTCAAAGTACGCAATCATGGTGTCCTACAGCTGAACCTGCGCCTGGCCCTTGAGGTCCAGCATCTCTCGGGCTTCCTCAGGAGTCGCCACTTCCAGCGAGAGGCGTTCCAGGATCTCCCGGATCCGCTGCACCTGCGACGCGTTGTTCGGAGCCAGCTGTCCCTTGCCCAAGTAGAGGCTGTCCTCGAGTCCCACCCGGACGCTTCCTCCCAACGTTGCCGCGTTGGTGATCATGCCCATCTGATGCCGCCCAGCAGCCAGCACGGAAAACCGATAGGCGTCTCCAAACAGCTTGTCTGCGGTTTCCTTCATGTGAACCAGGTGGGCGGGGTCTGGGCCAATGCCTCCGAGGACGCCAAAGATGAACTGAATGAACAGCGGCGCCTTCACCTTGCCCCGGTCCCAGAAGTGCTTGAGGTTGTAGAGGTGCCCCACGTCGTAGCACTCAAACTCAAAGCGAGCCCCCCGCTGCTCGCCCAGCTCACGGAGGATGAACTCAATGTCCTTGAAGGTGTTCCGGAAGACAAAGTCCCGGGTGTCCTCCAGAAACTGCGGTTCCCAGTCATGCTGCCAGTCCTGAAAACGCTCCAGCGCCGGAAAGAGGCCGAAGTTGATGGACCCCATGTTGAGCGAACACATCTCAGGGCAGACCTGAAGCGGGGCCTGCAGGCGCTCCTCCACCGACATGTACTGTCCGCCGCCGGTCGTGATGTTGATGACCGCGTTGGTGTTCTGGTGGATGGTTGGGAGGAACTGCATGAAGACCTCCGGATCCGGCGTCGGGGCGCCGTTCTCAGGATTGCGGGCATGCAGGTGCAGAATGGCTGCCCCCGCTTCAGCCGCCGCAATCGCCTGCTCAGCAATCTCTGCAGGCGTTACCGGAAGGTGCGGGCTCATGCTCGGGGTGTGAATGGACCCGGTGACCGCACAGGTGATGATGACTTTCTGTTGAGACATAAGCAGGCTCCGCAATTAGGAAGACACAACCGGCAGGGCCCGTTCTTCCGCAAAGCGCAGGAGGGTCCGTTGCAGTTTTTCAAGCAGCTCCTCCACCTCCTCATCCTGGATGCAGAGGGGCGGACAGACCATCAGGTGATCCCCTGCGTACCCGCCTCGGGTTCTGCGGGAGTAGAGGATCAGCTGTTCCTCATACGCCAGCTCCACCATCCGGGCATGCGCGTTCCACTCCGGAGGCAGCACCTCCCACGTCTCCGGATCAGCAACCAGCTCAAAGGCCAGCAGCAGTCCCTTGCCCCGGACGTCTCCAATGAAGGGAAACTGCTGCTGCAGGTTCAGGAGCCCCTGCTTCAGTGCGTTGCCCTGATGGGTGGCCTGCTCCATGAGACGTTCCTTGAGCATGACCTCTAGCACCGCCTTGCCAGCGGCACAGGCCAGCGGGTTGCCGGCGTACGTGTAGCCGTGCATGAAGCCTCCGTGGTCCAGCACGTCTTCCACCAGATCCTCACGGGCCACCACGGCCCCGAGCGGACAGTATCCGGCAGCAAGCCCCTTGGCCAGCGCAACCAGGTCCGCCTGCACGTTCCAGTGCGAGAGCGCTAGGTACTCGCCGGTCCGTCCGGCACCACTGAGGACCTCATCGGCAATGAGGAGGACGCCGTACTGATCACAGATCTCCCGGACACGCGGGTAGTATGATTCCGGCGCCACCAGTGCCCCGGTTGTTGCGCCTCCAACGGGTTCTGCAAGGAAGGCTAGGACGGTTTCCGGACCCTGCGCCACGATCTCCTGTTCCAGCAGGTTGGCGTACCGGAGGCCGCGTTCCTCAAGGCTCAGGGCATCCCGATCCCGGTACGCCGTGGGCGCCGGAATCTGAGGCATGTTCTGGTACATGGGGGTGAAGGGGTCATTCAGCGGACCATAGTTCGTTGCCCCAAGAAGCCCCAAGGTGCAGCCGTGGTACGAAGGACTCAGGGCAATGACCTTGTAGCGACTCCCCTGCCCCCGAGCCAGTGCGACCTGACGGGCCAGCTTGAGGCACGATTCTACGGTTTCTGACCCCCCGGAGGCAAAGAAAACGCGGTTGAGCCCGGACGGCATGACGGACGCCAGCTGCTCAGCAAAGGCCTCTGCGGCATCATTTTCAAAGTGCAGCCGGTAGGCGAACGCCGCCTGATTGAGCTGCTGCTGCATCGCCTCAATGACGACGGGGTGGCTGTGTCCAATGTTGGAGACCATGGCCCCGGAGGAGCCATCGAGGTAACGGTTTCCCGCCTGGTCCCAGAGATAAACGCCCTTGGACCGGGAAACCCGGGGCTTGCGGTTGCGGGTTTGGTAGAAAAGGTGGGACGCCTTTGCAGACGACATGAGGGCCTCCTGGAGGAGAAATGGGGTTTCAGTTCACGAGTCCCCGACCCAGAATGCCTGCTCCAGATCGGTGAAGTCAGAAGCGGGACCTTCAAATTTGTTGCGCCCCAGCTCGAGCACATAGACGTAGTCGGCAATCTTGAGGGCATGCCGGATTTCCTGATCGACGAGGAGGATGGTCAGCTCATCCACAGTGGCCAGCATCTTGAGCATCTCATAGACCTCCTCTGCGAGCATCTTGGAGAGTCCGGCGGTGGGCTCATCCACCAGCAGCACCTTCGGGTCTGCCATCAGCGTCCGGCTGATCTCCACCATCCGTTGCTGTCCGCCAGAGAGTTCTCCGGTCACCTGACGACGCTTTTCCTTGAGGATGGGAAAGCGTTCGTAATTGGCCTCAATTTTTTCCCGAACCTGCTTCTTGTCGCCCCGGAAGGTCCAGCCCCCAAGCTCTAGGTTTTCCTCCACCGTCATGTCCTTGAAGACCCCCGGCTGCTGAGGAATGTACGCCAGCCCCTTGAGGATACGCTGGTGCGTCGGGATGTCGAGGATGCTTTCGCCGTCCAGAAGGATCTCCCCCTGATTGGGACGCAGGAACCCGAAGGCCGCCTTCAGGGCCGTTGACTTGCCGACCCCGTTGGCCCCCAGGATGGTGGTGATGCTCTTGGGACGTGCCACCACGCTGAGGTCCTGCAAGATGTTCAGGTCTCGGTAGTATCCCACGTATAGGTTCTGGATATCAAGAACCGCTTCTCCGGAGCGTTGTGCCGGCATCATTCCTGTGTTGGCGAAGGGGTGGAAGAGCGGGACGGTTCAGACTCGTCCTCGTCACTGCCCAGGTAGGCTTCAATGACTGCAGGGTCCTTCTTGACGTCCTCCGGGGAGCCGTCGGCAATCAGGTCCCCGTAGTTGAGAACCAGCAGGCGGTTGCAGAGGGAGAAGATGGAGTCCATCTGGTGGCTGATGAGGATGATGGCCTTCCCGGCGTCATTGACCCGCCGGATGTAGCCATAGATGACTTCCATCAGCTTGGGGTGCACGCCGGCAAAGGGCTCATCCAGAATGATGATGTCTGGATCCAGCATCAGCAGACGCCCGAGTTCCAGCAGCTTCTGCTGACCTCCGGAGAGGGCCTGAGCGTACTCGTTGCGCAGGTGGTCGATGGTGAGGAACTCCAACACCTCCATGGCCTTCGGCAGCACCTCGCTCCGGCTTGCCGTCAGGTCCTTGGCCAGCGCGGGCACAAAGAGGTTCTCCAGCACCGTCATCCGCCGGAAGGAACGTGTCACCTGAAAGGTCCGGCCCAGCCCAGCCCGGGCAACCTCAAACGGAGCGAGCTGATCGATCCGTTCTCCATTGAGGTACACGGTGCCGCTGCTGGGCTTGATGGCGCCATCGAGGATGTTGGTCAGGGTCGTCTTGCCAGCACCATTTGGTCCAATCAGGCCAATCATTTCGGGACCACTGACGTCAAACGACACGCCCTTGAGGACTTGCAGACCCCCGAAGCGTTTTTTCAGATTCTTGACTGAGAGTTCAATCATGATGGCACCGAAGTCGACGAGTTGCCCCGCTGGCGTTTGGCGACGGTCTCGGAGGCCACATGCGCTCGGGTGAAGTATTCAATGATCGGAGTGATGAGGCCGTTTCGGTAGAACCGCAGGGTCACCATCAGGAGGACCCCGAAGAACACGAGCCGCCAGATGGTCATGTCCACTTCCACGCCTCCGATGACAAAGCTGTTCCGGAGCAGCTCCAGAATGAACTCGATGATGATGGCGCCAATGGCCGCGGCAGCGAAGTTTTCCAGCCCGCCAATCACGGCCATCGCCACCACCAGGCTCATCTGCAAAATGATGAGGTTGTTGGGGGTGATGATGCCGATGTAGTGGGCCTGCACAGCACCTGCGAGGGCGGCCATCATCGAAGTGATGACAAAGACCAGGATCTTGTAGCGGATCGTGTTGATTCCGAGCGCGGCGGCGGCATCTTCATCCTCCCGGAGGGCCCGGACAAACAGTCCAAACCGGGACCGGGCCAGCCACGCCAGCACGCCCAGGCAGAAGAGCAGCAGCGCAAACATCACAAAGTAGGGCGGAATCTTGTCGGTCTGGCTGAACTCATGCCCAAACCACGTCACGCCCCCTTCAAAGAGCTGAGGCAGTTCAATGCCTGCCTGGCCCCGGGTGATTTCGATCTCTGCGCTGATCGCCGCCCGCAGGATCTCAGAGAACCCGAGCGTGAAAAGCGCCAAGTACGCCGCCCGTAGCCGCAGCACCAGAAGTCCAATCAGCAGCCCGAAGAGTCCCCCGAGCACGGTGCCCAAGAGGATCCCCAGCCAGAGCGGCATGGGGGTGATCTCCACGGTTCCGCCCCAAGCGTCCATGGCCTTGGTCAGGCAGTCCTGCGCAAGGGTGCTGGAGGTGACGCCAACGGCATCCTTGATGATGAGGTACTGGTCGCCAAACGCGTACTCGGTGCACAGGTTGGTCGGCTGCGGAGAGAGGAAGAAGTAGTGACTGAACAGCGCGGTTCCGTACGCTCCCAGTCCCATGAAGCCCATGTGCCCAAACGAAAACTGCCCCCCGTATCCGGCCAGCATCGACCAGCTGGACGCCAGGATCGCGTAGAAGAATCCGGTGATGCAGATGTGCATGATGTAGTCGTAATCCTGCCCGCCATACAGAAACGGGAAGAACAGGAAGAAGGCCACCAGACCAATGCTGATCAGCCAGAGCGTTTGCTGTCGGGTCATACTTTTCCGTGCGTTCCACTGGCAAAGCGCCGTCCCATCAAGCCGGTCGGACGCAGCAAGAGGGTCAGGGTCAGGACGATCATGCCGTAGGCGGGGATGTAAGAAGAGGCTTTCTGTGGATCCGGAATGCACCCGGTGCCGGCGGCTTCCACCAGCCCAATGATGACGCCGCCCAGGAACGCCCCTGGGAGCGAGCCCAGGCCTCCGAGGACCACAATCACAAACGAACGCATGGCCGGGATCATCCCCACCTGCGGCAACCAAGAAAAGGCCTGCACCAGGGTGGCGCCTGAAAGTCCAGCGATCATTCCCCCCATGGCAAACGCCAGCATGTTCATGCGGTGGGGGTTGATGCCCGCAATGGCCGCGGCCTCTCGGTCCTGACTGACCGCCCGTAGCGCCTTGCCCGTCCAGGTCTTGTAGAGGAAGAAGAGCAGCGACAGCAGCACCAGGATGGAGATCACTGCAGCCACAAAGCGGGGGTTGGAGATGGAAAGGGTGTCAAACAGCTCCATGTTGCCCCGGCTGGTCTTGATCAGCCACGGGTCCTCCTTTGAGGGCAGACGCAGGCGGGGGAAGTCGAAGAAGCGCCGCGCTTTCACCGGATTGGAGCCGGCCACCGCCTGCACAAAGTACTGCAGCGTGAACGCCAGTCCGAAGGTGACGAGGATGCCGTATTCCACAGGACGCTCAATGCGCCCATCGTACATGGGGGTGAGGAAGAGGCGCTCAAACAAGGCCCCCAGCAAAAAGGTTCCAGCACACGCGAAGAGGATGCCAAGGATCGGAGACAGTCCCGGAATCCAAACAACGGTTACGTAGTACGTCAGCATGCCCCCGATCATGTAGAACTCGCCGTGAGCGAAGCTGACAATGCCCAAAATGGAAAAAATCAACGTCAGGCCCAGCGCCATCAGTCCGTAGATGATGCCGATGATCAGGCCATTGGTAAACTGTGAGAGGACAAACGAGCCGTTGGCCACACAGTTGTTCTGAGGATCCGCCCAGGCAAATGCCACCATGAGGATCCCCACAATCATCAATGAGGGGATGGCAATCAGGCGGGTGGAGCTTTCAGGGGTCTTTTGCCAGAGCGGAATCAGGCCCACAGGCCCCAAGGCTGCGCCCACCAGCGACCCCATGAGGACCGCGTTGGACGTGTCCAGATCCTTCTTCAGGTAGATCCGACGCGTCCCAAAACTTCCTACAACTCCCCAAAACAGAAGCCAGAGGGTTGTCCACCAGAAGATGGATGAGAATTCCATTGAACCACTAAACGTGAGGAGTTACGGAAGGGAGGTGGCAGGAAACGTGGTGACTCCCGGAGCCACCACGTGCACTCATGCTCAGTCGACGTACTTGGGCTCACCCGTCTTGTACGCGTCCGGATAGACAATGGTCATGCCGCTGGAGGCCTCGCCTTCCACCTGGTACTGGACCATGGTGATGGCGACGTCGGGCCACTGGTGCCACCACTCGTCCCCCTTGCCGTCTGCCGACGGATCCTTCTGCGTCCCATACGGGAAGTAGATGCGTCCCAGAACACCGTCGTAGGAGACGTTTTCCAGGGCCTTCACAATGGCGTCCCCATCGGTGGAGCCGGCATCGTTGATGGCCTGAGCCAGCACCCCCACGGAGTCATAAGCCTCCAGTGCGTAGCTTTCCACACCGGTTTTGCCGGTCTTGGCCTTATAGTCATTGGCAAACTTCTTGGCGCGAGCGTTGTACATGCTCTCCGGAATGCCGATCCGCGCCATGAAGGCCATGTTGCCGTCCGGAACGTTTTCCCACCAGGCCTTGCTCTCCAGACCCGCTTGGTTCGCATGGAACTTGATGTCCATCGGACCAATGCCGGCGTCTGCCGCCTGCTGCGTGAAGTTATAGCCTGCCTCTCCGGTGAGGAGGACGATGACGTAGTCCGGATTCTCTGCCTTCACCCGCTCCACAATGCCGGCGAAGTCCTGGGTACCGATGTCCACGCCAAAGGTCACCGACTCAATTCCGCGGCCACCGAGGCCCTGCTCGCACTCCTTAGCAGCCGGAATGCCGTAGTCGGTGTTCTCCGTGACAATGGTCACCTTCTTCACGTCGGGCGCCTGTGCGGCAAACTGCCAGATCACTCCGGAAGCCCAGGAGCTTAGGGGGGCGATGCGGAAGATGTACTTCTGCTTGTCTCCGGTGATGGTGTCGTTCCAGGTTTCAGCGAAGACGACCGGAATGCCCCGGGCGTTCGCAACGTCCTTGGAGGCCACGCCCACGGAGCTGTGATAGCCCCCAGCGACGCCCACAACGCCTTCTTGGGTGATCAGCTTCTCCATCATCGCGGTCGCCTTCTCAGGAAGTCCCTCGGTGTCGGTGATCACCACCTTCAGGTCACACCCCAACACGCCACCAGCGGCGTTGACGTCTCGCTCCGCCAGCATCATGGCGTCACGCATGGCCTCTCCGCCTGTAACGGATCCGGGCGCAGACAGAGGCGCCAGTCCTCCAATCTTGTGTACACAGTCAGCCGCCCAGGCCGGGGCAAAAGAGACCAGGCTGAACGAGGCTGCCAAGAGCCATCGAAGGGCACGGTTCTTCTTCATAAGATGCTCCTTTGAGATGAATTAGCGTTCAGGGAACTCCTCCGGACGCAGCGCGTCCTGCAAGAAGCCATACACCCGAATGAACCAGACGTTCTCCCGGGCTCCCAAAAGTGACAACGGAAGTTTGTTTCACTCGAAGGGATTAACCTTAGGGAGATCGACGGGGCCTCGCTATTACATTTGCGACCGTTTCTTGTATTTTTGCTCAAAACAGCCGTTCTCGCTGGGGGGAGGCTCCGTGAAATTACCCATTTTCAGAAAAGGCCGAACCCGTTCTGATACGGCCCTAGCGGGCAGGAACCGGAGCTCTGGAGGAAAAAATTCAAAAAACCGCTCAAGTTTTGTGAAGCCCTGCCGATAAGGGAGCTAAGGTTTTCTGCAGTTGGGGCACGGACGCCCCGGCTGGTTTTTGGAACGTC
Source organism: uncultured bacterium (assembly GCA_965662235.1). GTDB lineage: Bacteria > SAR324 > SAR324 > SAR324 > NAC60-12 > JAYPUA01. The sequence continues at coordinate 13,841 of CBFIGY010000032.1, read as the reverse complement.
CTCAAGAGGAGACGATCATGTACTTGCAAAATCTCGACGCCGCCCTGCAAAGCCAAGTGCAGTCCAAGGACTTTGAACAGCGCGTCAACCGTGCCGTTCAGTCCTTTCTGTATGATTTGGATTTCATGATGATGGAGGAGCAGCACACGGGAACGCGGACGCGGTTTTCGTTTGAGCGTCCGGTGACCACGGCCGACTGGTTGATTCCAGCCTAATGCAGAGTGGGGGGTTCCACTCCTGAGTCAGGAGTGGACCGCAACCGGTGAAGACACGGGTTGCACTTCAGGAAGGACTCGCCCCGGAAGGTTGATCTGGAAGACGACCCCGGCATCGACCGGAAGGTTTCGGGCCTCGATGTTCCCTTCATGGAGCTCCACCATCTTGCGGCTGATGGCCAGCCCCAAGCCGGTTCCTCGTTCCTTGCCCTGCGTCTGGAACGGCTCAAAGAGCTTGGCGAGGAGGGTTCCAGGAATGGGATCCCCGTTGTCGACCACCTGAATGATCAGGTCACTTTGAGAGGGAATGAACCGGATCTCAATGTGTCCGCCCTCGACCTCGCGGAGCTTCTCCCAGGCGTTCTTGACCAGGTTGACAATGACCCGGATCAGCTTGCGTCCATCGACCTTGAAGCGCAGGTTGACGTGTTGCGGGGGAATGCAGTAGTCCACCGGCACACTGTCCACAAATCCGAGGTAAGCGTCCAGCTGCGACTCAAACTCCTCAAACTCAAAGACCTCCTCCTTTAGCGCCACCCGTCCGTTCGCAAACTCCAAGATGTCCTCCGTGAGTCCCTTGATGTTCACAGAAGACTGACTGACCCGGCGGATGTAGGTCAGGGCCCGGACGCGTTCCATGGGCGAGACCTCTTCCTTGCTGAGCATCTGCAGCAGCAGCGTCGTGAAGGTCATGATGGAGCCGTTCGTGTTGCCGATGTCGTGCCCGAATTCCGCCACCGCGTACCCCAGCTCCACAAGGCGCCGCTCCTGCTTCTGTGCCTGATGCAGGTCCTCCACCGTGCTCTCCAGCTGCAGCTTAGACTGCTCCAGCTCCCGGACATTGTGGGCCAGTTCAGACTGCATGGACTGAAACCGTCCCCACAGTTCCTGCAGCACATCCACACGACGTTCCAGGGTCGTCCGTGGCTCCCGCCGTCCTTCTAGGTTCATGTCCCCGGGCTCCTGTTCCCGTCGGTACAGGACAAACTGACGGCAAAGGATGTCCACCTGCTGGGTCACCTTCCGGGCCTGCAGCTGCAACCACAGCGCAATCACAATCAGAGAGGCCCCGATGCTGAGGAGCAAACGGATGGGCCAGTTTTGTCCCAACCCATGCTCCGGAACCGCAATCAGGCTTCCGGACACCCCCTGCTCACTAAGCGGAATCGAAAACTCGCCAGCGACGTGCTCCACTCCCGCAGAATCCGGCCGAAACTCGAGCCGCAAGATGCCGGGAAAGGGCTCGGCCAGGAAGCTCTGAAACGCCTCTGAATCCGGCGTCACGCCGTGCTGCAGCAGACTCGTGGCCTCCTGCCGCGCCGCGTCCAATCCCGACACACCCTCCGGACTCAACCCCTCCTCCAGGGCCAGCTGCGTCCAACCCGTCAAGAAGAACACTCCAAGAAACACACTCCCGGCAATGAGGGCGATGTGCCGCTTCGTGAGCATCTGACGCTCAAACGGCTTCTCCTGACGGACGCTGCTGAGTCGACTCTGCGGAGGAGGGTTGCGAGGAGCCGTGCGTCGACGTTTCTTCGGAGCCTGGTTTTTCGGTTTCATGCGCCATCACTTCGGTTGAGCCGTCCCCGGCGTCCGCCGCCTGGGTTCGGAAAGGAGAGTCGGTTTGGGGCTTCTTTCATAACGTTAACCACTTCAGACCGCAAGCGTAGGCTCACGAGAGCGATAAATCATTGCATCCGCATTTAGTGATTTGATTCTTGAGCTTTGGGGGAAATCCTGTGATGATAGCGTTTTTCTTTTCACTGCCTATTCAGAATCAACGGAGTCCGTATGAGTGCCCAAGCGCAAGATTACAAAGTGGCCGACATCAGCCTGGCTGAGTTGGGTCGAAAAAAGATCACCATCGCCGAAAGCGAGATGCCAGGACTGATGGCCCTCCGCGAGGAGTATGGGGATCAGCAACCGCTGCAGGGCGCTCGCATCACCGGGTCGTTGCACATGACCGTGGAGACGGCGGTGTTGATTGAGACCCTGACCCACCTGGGTGCAGAGGTGCGGTGGTCTTCATGCAACATTTTTTCCACTCAGGATGAAGCCGCTGCTGCGATTGCCGCCACCGGGGTTCCGGTCTTTGCGTGGAAGGGCATGACCGAGGAGGAGTACTGGTGGTGCATTGAGCAGACCCTGAAGTGGTCGGGCGACCAGGGACCGAACCTGCTGCTGGACGACGGCGGAGACCTCACGCTGTTTGTCCACGAAAAGCGTTCAGACCTGCTTCCGGGCATCAAGGGCGTTTCTGAAGAGACGACCACGGGTGTGCACCGGCTTCATCAGATGGCCCAAAAGGGCACCCTCAAGCTCCCGGCCTACAACGTCAACGACTCCGTAACCAAGAGTAAATTTGACAACCTCTATGGCTGCCGTGAGTCCCTAGTGGACGGCATCAAGCGCGCCACAGACGTCATGCTGGCAGGGAAGGTTGCTGTGGTGGCCGGATTCGGAGACGTCGGCAAGGGCTCTGCCGAGTCCCTGCGCTCTCAGGGAGCCCGCGTCAAGGTGACTGAAATCGACCCCATCTGCGCCCTGCAGGCCGCCATGGCCGGCTACGAGGTGACCACCATGGAAGATGCGGCTCCGGAAGGCGACATCTTTGTCACCACCACGGGCTGCTGCGACATCATCCGTCGCGAGCACATGGACGCCATGAAGGACCAAGCCATCGTCTGCAACATCGGGCACTTTGACATTGAAATCGACGTGGCTTCCCTCAACAACGATCCGGACCTGAAGAAGATCAACATCAAGCCGCAGGTCGATCAGTACGTGTGGCCCAACGGCAAACGGATGATCCTGCTGGCCGAGGGACGGCTGGTGAACCTGGGCTGTGCCACCGGACACCCGGCGTTTGTCATGTCCAACAGCTTCTGCAACCAGGTCCTTGCACAGATGGACCTCTGGGCCAATGGAGACGGATACGGCAACCAGGTGTACATTCTCCCGAAACAGCTGGATGAGAAGGTCGCGCTCTTGCATCTGAGTAAGCTTGGGGTCAAGCTGACGCAGCTGACCTCGAAGCAATCAGACTACCTGGGCGTCCCGGAAGCGGGCCCCTTCAAGCCGGAACACTACCGCTACTGAGCATGATTTCCCCTGCAACGGACGTCCCCCGGAACGCATCACGCGTCACCTGGGGCTCGGTTCCACGAGCCTCGTTGGATCCGGACGTTCGTCTGCAGGGGCGCTCAGGTCGGGCTCCCTGCTCGACCTTCGCCCTCCTGATTCCTTCGCAGGTCCACCGCCCCCCTCTCCCGCTGAAGCCACACCACGGCTCTCCTCCCCGGACGCTCACTGCGCCCGATGCTTCCGGAAGCACCGTGGACGATTTTGGGGCAACTTCCTCTTCTGCCAAGCGGCAGCACCTCCGTGATGAGGAGGGTCCGGTTGCTCTCTCACTGCGCCCTTTGCCGTATTGGGGAAATTCTGTATGCAACGCTCAGGTCATCTGATTCAGACCCTCTGGGGCCTGGGGCTCCTGCTGCTCATCGGAGGGTGTCAAGGAACCCCAACGATTGACGCCAACACTCCTCAGGAGGCCCTAGATGAGGAACATTCGGCAACCTACCCCTCTGATGAGGAAATCTACCGCCCGTCCTCCGAGACCATCGCCTTTTTGCCCGTGCAGCAGGTGGGCAAGCTCTCTCGCTACCACCGGGCCGTCAGTGTCGCCTTTGTTCAGTCCACGTTGGAGGAGTTTTCCGGATTCCAGATCCTCTCAGACCAGCGTGTCCTTGAAACCCTCTCCCTGAGCCAGTTCCGTTCCGTTCCCGACCAGTGCCGCTTGCAGGCCAGCGACACCTGCATTGAGGCGGCTCTGGGCGTGGGCCGGTACCTCAAGGCTGATTACATTGCGTTGCTGCGCCTGACCCCGAGCCCGGCCCGCATGGAGGAGTCGGACTGGAGCACCTACGTCACCCTGAAGATCCACCGGGTCGATCCGGAAGAGACGCCTCAGCTGCGTCCCACCAAGCGTCTGGATGAAGAGTTTACCTTCATTGCCTCTCAGGCGGTGCCACTGCGTCAGGAGTTTGGACAGAAGATCCGAACGGCGTTTCCCATTCAGGGCTTCATCCTCGAAACCCGTGGCAGCCGCGCCTACGCCCTCATCAACCTCGGCCAGGAGCACACGGACAAGGGAATTGTCCCAGGCGCCACCCTGAGCATCTACCGTCGCAGCTACCGCGCCACGGCCGAGTCCGGGCCCACTCAGGTGACCTTCGACCGTGTCGGTCAGCTGAGCCTCGTGGAGGTCCTGGAGCAAAGCGCCTGGGGTGCGGTTCCGGAAGCGTTCCGCGAGGCCATCCTCAGCGGCGATGTGGTGCAGGTAGATCCATGACGCAGCAGGCGCCCAAGCAGCGCCTCCGTCAGGACCTGCGACGCCAGCGGCACACCTGGGCTCGCACCCACCGATCTGACGCCTCGGCGCAGTTGCTGGAGCACCTCATGCGCCTTCCCGACTTTCCTCAGGTGCAGCGCCTGCACCTCTTCCTTGGCACCGACGATGAACCGGACACCGGCAGCTGGCTCCCCCGGCTCTGGGAGGCTGGCAAGCAGCTCGCGGTTCCCTGCGTCCTCCCGGGAACGTCAACGCTCGAACACGTCCGCCTCACCCCTGACACGCCCCTCGCGTCCGGGGCCTTTGGCCTGCTGGAACCTCCGGTCGCACAGCGTTCGCGGGTGGAAGCCTCCTGGCCTGAATGGATCCTGGTCCCAGGGCTCGCTTTTGACCGACGCGGAGGACGGCTTGGCTACGGAAAGGGCTTTTACGACCGTTTCCTGGAGCATGCTTCTGGACGGACCATTGGGGTGGGCTTCGCGTTTCAGGTTGTTCCGGAGGTCCCGTGTGACCCCCACGACGTATTCCTCCACTCCCTTCTCACCGAACAGGGCTTGCACGAGACCTCATGAAGAAACTCGCCTCCTTCCTCCTTGCAGGGGTCTTGCTCCTAGGAGCCGCTCTGGTGTTCCGGGCTCCGCTCCTGACCGCCTACGCCCGCTTCTTCACCGTCAACACGGCAACTCCGGGAGCCGACGCGATCCTCGTTTTGTCCGGAAACATGCTCACACGGGTCCCTCAAGGAGTGGAGCTGCTCCGTCAGGGGTACGCGCCGGCGCTGTACCTCACTGATGAGAAGTCCCGGAACGCTCGCTTCCAGCACCTCTATCCCACCAACCAGGCGTTTGCCGAAGCCGTCTTGGCAGAGACCGGAGTCTCCGCCGATCCGACCGTGATCCCGTCCCTGAAGGCAGGAGCCACGTCCACCTTTGATGAAGCCTATGACGCCCGGACCTTCGCGGAGGCGCGGGGTTGGAAGCGGATCATTCTGGTGACCGACGCCTTTCACACGCGGCGCGCACTCCTGGCATTTGAGAAGGTCTTTGCCGGCAGCCCCATTGTTCTGCAGATGGCCCCGGCTCCCAACGACATCTACAACGAGACCAACTGGTGGACCTCGGACGTCGGGTTGCTGATGTACCTTTCAGAAAGCATCAAGTACCCGATCTACCTCCTCACGGCACGCAACGTTTCCTTTGTCCGGAACGACTGACTCAGGCGGCCGGTGTTCCGGAGCCCGGTCTCAGAAGAAGTCGATTTTCGCGTGACTTTCCGCTACCGTTGTCCCTGATGTGATGCCTGTCCTCCTGCCTCCGGATCCTGATGGCCACCAGCGTCTTTGACCTCTTCAAAATTGGCATTGGCCCTTCCAGCTCCCACACCGTGGGGCCCATGAAGGCGGCCCAGCAGTTCCTCCGACACCTTACGCCCCTTTCGGCGGTGCAGCGTGTCGAAGTGGAGCTCTTTGGTTCCTTAGGACTGACGGGCAAGGGGCACGGCACCGACACCGCAGTGCTTCTTGGACTGGAAGGGGAGCATCCGGAGACGGTGGACGTCACTCAGATTCCAGAGCGGTTGCAGGACCGGCGGCAGCGGCAGCAACTGCACCTGGCCGGGCAGGTGTGGCTTCCGTTTGTCTCTCAGCGGGACCTGCACTTTCACAAACGCAAGAGCCTTCCCCTCCATGAAAACGGCATGATCTGCCGTGCCGTTACCGCGTCCGGAGACGTGCTCGTTGAGAAGACCTACTACTCCACCGGTGGGGGCTTTGTTGCTGAGCCCGAAAACGGCACCCTCGTTGCTCAGGAAGACCCGGTCCAGCTGCCGTATCCCTTTCACTCAGCGGCTGAGTTGCTGGCCCACTGTGCCGAGCAGCAGTGCCGCATCAGCGACCTGGTCCTGGCCAATGAGCAGCAGTGGCACCCGGAAGCCTTCATCCGTGAGCGACTGCAGCACATCTGGCAGGTCATGCAGGACTGCGTTGCGGCCGGGTGCACGCAGGAGGGGCTGCTGCCTGGAGGCCTGAAGGTGCCTCGCCGGGCTCCCGGACTGCACCAGCGCCTGCGTGAAGAGAAGGGGCCGACGAGCGGAATGCTCTGGGTGAACCTGTTTGCGCTGGCCGTCAACGAAGAGAACGCCGCCGGCGGACGCGTGGTCACTGCCCCCACCAACGGAGCAGCAGGCATTCTTCCGGCAGTGATGCACTACCTTCTGCACTTCACCCCCCACCAGACCCCGGAAGCCTTCTTCCGCTTCCTCCTCACTGCTGCCGGCATTGGGACCCTCTACAAGGAAAACGCTTCCATCTCCGGGGCCGCTGTAGGGTGCCAGGGCGAAGTGGGAGTAGCCTGTTCCATGGCGGCAGGTGCCTTGACCGAGGTGCTCGGGGGAACTCCGGAACAGGTGGAAAATGCAGCTGAAATCGGCATGGAGCACAACCTTGGCCTCACCTGCGACCCCATCGGCGGACTGGTGCAGATCCCCTGCATTGAACGGAATGCCATTGCCGCCAACAAGGCCATCAATGCGGCACAGCTTGCGCTCATGAGCAACGGACACCACCGAGTCTCTCTCGACAAGGTCATCCGGACAATGCTGCAAACGGGAAAGGACATGCACCGCAAGTACAAGGAAACGTCCCGAGGCGGGTTGGCGGTGAATGTGGTGGAGTGCTGACGGACCGGTGCCGGTCAAGAAAAATAGAGGCTAGTGGAAGATCAGGGAAACGTCTTGAGGGGCGGTGACCTGACCAATGCGACAGGCGTCGGTCACGCCGGCCTGCTGCAATGCTGCGAGAGCCGCCTCGGCCTCTGCTTCCGGAAGAGCCACCAGCAGGCCTCCGCTGGTTTGCGGGTCAAAGACAATTTCCCGCTCCCGAGGCTTCACGCCTTCAGGAAAGCGAATGGCCGATCCGACCAAGGCTCGGTTGGCCAGGTTGACGCCAGTGCTCATGCCTCGGACGTACATTTCCTTTGCCTCCCGCATCAGCGGAAGCGCATCCAGTCCCATCTCCAGCGTCACCTCAGATCCCTTTGCCATCTCAAAACCATGCCCCGCCAGTCCGAACCCCGTGACATCGGTGCAGGCGTGCACGGTGAACGCTGAAAGCGTCTCTGCAGCCACCTTGTTGAGGACGATCAGCTGGTCCAGGCACTCCTGCAGCGCCGACGCCGACACCCAGCCCTTGAGGTTCGCATTGAACAGCACTCCGCTCCCCAGACGCTTGGTCAGCAGAAGGACGTCTCCTGGGCGAGCTCCGGCGTTCCGCCAGAAGTGGTCTGGATGCACCAGGCCCACCACCGACAGTCCGAACTTCGGTTCCTCATCATCAGTTGTATGCCCGCCAAGGAGGACGGCCCCCGCTTCTGTGATCTTGCTCATGCCTCCGGCAATGATGCCGTGCAAGACCTCAGGTCCCAGCTTGTCTGATGGAAACCCCACTAGGTTCAGACAGAATGTCGGCTTTCCCCCCATGGCGTACACGTCACTGAGGGCGTTGGCGGCCGCAATCTGTCCAAACAGGTAGGGATCATCCACGGGCGGGGTGATGAAGTCCGCGGTGGCCACCAACGCTTGCTCCTCGTTGAGGCGGTAGACACCGGCATCATCACTGGTGGAAAAGCCCACCAGGACATTGGGATCGAGTTGCTGCGGTAAGGCCTCAAGCAGTTTTCCCAGCCCGACCGGACTGAGTTTTGCTGCTCACCCGCACGTTTTGGCCAAGCTGGTCAGAGTGGGTTTTTGAAACCACTTTCCCAGAGCCATTGAACCCTTTCACAGGAGGTTGACAAAATCCGGACCCGTGGTCCGTCAGGAAGACGGATTGCTCACGCCTTCGTGTGTCCAAACAGGAATCTGAAAACGCTAGAGGAAATGAGGAGGGAGATCAAGTCCGTTGCTCTAGGGCAAACCACCAGCAAGGCGGAGGCGTGCCCCTTCAGCTGCACTTTGGGGACGAGCAGGCAGGCTCTCCCCTCTCCACGCCGGGTTCCCGGTCTTAGAAGTGCCGGAAGGTTTGATCTTGGCCCGGGGCAGCGTCGATCGGCTGGAGGGTTTCCGACCTTGCAGGCACAGCATGTACCAACGGGTGGTGGTGGTGATGGTGTGCGGGCGCACCTTGATTCCAGCTTGGGCCTATTGCGGGCCTATCGGATGCCATGCCCGTCTTACGGCATGAGGGGCACCTATGCAACGGGGAGCGCTTTTGTGCTGCCGTTGAGCGGCATTTTTGCTTCTGAGGGCGGTTTACAATCGGCTCCGGGAAATGTACTTTAAGTGCATTTAAGTGGGGTTTTGTGCTCGACGACCAGGCTTGCGCTGCTGGCGGATATGACGAAAAAGTGAAAGCGCCCGACAGGAGCTGAAAGAAATGGCCGATATTGAAGACCGCTGGTTATCGGTGGGCGAGATATGCAAGTACCTCGGGGTCAGCAGTGACACTGTGTATCACTGGATTGATCGGTTCGGTATGCCAGCGCATCGCATGGGCTGACTCTGGAAGTTCAAGAAGGATAAGGTTGATGCCTAGGTCGAGGCTGGTGGCGCATCTGTCGATTCGTCTAGGGAAGGTACAGGCAAGGATTGGAAGATATGAAAAACGGAACACAGGCTAAAATTGGAGCGACGCTAGGACGGAAGGTCTATGCCGTCGACTTGTTCTGTGGAGCGGGTGGACTGACCCACGGCCTCGTGAAGGCTGGTGTCGATGTCCGCCTGGGCGTGGACATTGATCCGACTTGTGAACACCCCTACGTCGCCAACAACAACGCAAGATTCCTGCTCAAGTCGGTGGAGGAGCTGGAAGCCGGCGAATTGGGGCGCTACTACAGAACAAGCGTCTATCGAAAAACACTATGCCAACCCCGTGGATCGCACATCCCCGGTGGCCGTTGTGTTTCTGCTACCCGCCAACTGGAGTGAAAAGGGATGGAAGAAATCGCCACCAGTGGCCAGGGAGAACTCTTCGAGCGCGTCATCGCCATCCTTGAAGAGGCCCGGGGTAATGTCGTTCGCGCAGTCAACACCAATATGGTTTCTGCCTATTGGCTGATCGGGCGGGAAATCGTTCAAACGCTGCAGGGGGGTGAGGATCGAGCGGAGTATGGCAAGCAGGTCTTGGAGAATCTCTCCAAGCGGCTAACCGAACGCTATGGCAAAGGCTTTTCGACGACGAATCTGAAATACTTTCGCCTATTCTATCAAGCCTATCCGAATCGAATGGCAATTCGTCACCCACAGGGTGACGAATCTGGCGATACGCCAAAACTTCCGTCGGCGAAAGAGGTAAAAAAAGATCACCCGGCGGGTGACGAATTCGCCCTCGACAACAGCCTTGCCCCATCGAGTACAGAGCATGAGCTGGTCTTCCACCCCCAACTCACCTGGTCCCACTACCGCGTCCTGATGCGGGTGCAAGATGAAAAGGCTCGTGACTTCTATGAGCGGGAGGCCACTGCAGGTGGCTGGGACAAGCGCACTCTGGAGCGTCAGGTTCAAACCCAATACTACGAGCGCTGTCTGCATAGCCAGCACCCCGAGAAAATCATTGCCGATGGCAGATGCTTGCAGAAACAGCCATCATCGGCGGCGGATATCCTCAAGAACCCCTATGTGCTGGAGTTTCTTGGCTACCCTAACTTTGCCGATCTGCGTGAGTCAGATGTAGAGCGCGCCATCATCACCCACTTGCAGCGATTTCTGCTGGAATTGGGCAACGGCTTCGCCTTTGTCGCCCGCCAAAAACATATCCGCATCGACGACGACGACCGTTTCATCGACTTGGTCTTCTACCACTGTCGGATGAAATTCTACCTTCTGATTGATCTAAAGATGGGCAAGATAACTCATAGTGATGTCGGCCAGATGGATGGCTATGTGCGCATGTTCGACGGGCTCTTTACCGCCCCGGATGACAACCCAACCATCGGTCTGATTCTCTGTAGCGAAAAGTGCGATACCGTCGCCCGCTACTCGGTACTCAATGATCGCAAACAGATCTTTGCCTCCAAATACCTGCCCAATCTGCCCAGCGAAGCACAGCTCAAGGCTGAGATCGAAAAGGAGCGCAAGCTAATTGAGGCTTGGCTGGAGGGCAAAGAGTGATTTCGCAGCGATTGCAACAAGGGCTTTATGAGCAGTTATTGGATGCGGAATTGCAAGAGCGACTGGCTGCCAATCCTGAACTGCGGGCGATCCTGCGACAGATCGATGATGAGTCGGCACCCCACGCCTATGCGCAATTCATCTCCGGATTATTGCAACAGTCGTTAAGACAGGTTGATCCGGCCGAGCGCATTCCCCTGCTCAATCGTCTAATCGAGTTGCTGGCGGCGCAAGATGGCCTAGACTATCTGCAACGCCGGCGACTGCTATCGAGCGATCGTTTGGTGCTGACTGAAATCACGGACAGGTCACGGGCACAGCCACGACCGGTAACGCCGCTCAACAGCAGCGCTCTATTAACAGGGCAAGGTGGCGATCCGCCGCTTGAACACGAACTACGCACTGAGATGGCCAGCGCCGATCGAGTCGATCTGCTGGTCTCCTTCATTAAATGGTCGGGGCTGCGACTATTGATTCCGGCCTTTGAACAGTTGTGCGATCGCCAGGTACCGGTGCGCATTCTCTCCACCAGCTATATGGGAGCCAGTGATCCCCCGGCACTGGAGTGGCTGGCGCGTCAGCCCAACATTGACGTACGACTGTCGTATGACACCGCCGGTACCCGTCTGCATGCCAAGGCGTATCACTTCTGGCGCGACAGCGGCTTCTCCACCGCCTATATCGGTTCGGCCAACCTCTCCCATGCTGCTATGACCCAAGGGCTAGAGTGGACAGTGAAGGTCACGGCTCAGGATATGCCCCATATCCTCGATCGTTTCGGTGCCGAGTTTGCCAGCTATTGGGAGAGCCGTGAATTTGAACCCTTTAGCGAGTCCGATTTTGGCCGCTTTCGCGCTGCTATCGGCCGCTATCGTCAGCCGGAGGCGACGGGTCCGCGCTTCTTTGCCGAGATCACCCCACGCCCCTTTCAGCAGCGAATTCTGGAGGCACTGCAAGCGTCCCGGCAACATGGCAATCACCGTAATCTGGTGGTCGCCGCGACCGGTACCGGCAAGACGGTCATTGCAGCGCTTGACTATCGGCAGCAACTCATCGCCGAAGGTAGATTACCCACCTTGCTGTTCGTGGTTCACCGCAAGGAGATTTTGCAGCAGGCGCTAGACTGCTTTCGCAGTGTGCTGCGCGATCAGAACTTTGGTGAACTACTGGTGGATGGTCAACATCCCATTGATTGGCAACACGTTTTCGCCTCGGTACAGAGCCTCAATACCCTACAACCCTGGCACACGCTGGGCACGGCCCATTTTGTTCATCTCATTGTCGATGAGGCGCACCACGGGGCTGCAAGCAGTTATCGTTCCCTGTTCGAGCACCTTCAGCCCCAGCGACTGCTGGGGCTGACCGCCACCCCCGAGCGAATGGATGGCTCCTCGATTCTACCCGATTTCAATGGTGAGATTACCGCAGAGATCCGTCTGCCCGAAGCCCTTGCTGACAAGCTGCTCTGTCCATTCCACTACTTTGGTGTCAGCGACAATATCGATCTCTCCGGCGAGCAGTTCTGGCGTAACGGACGCTACGCGAATGATGCCCTAGAGCAGGTATTCACTGGCGATGACATCCGTGCCAGACAGCGTGTTGATCTTATTCTGGATGCCTTGAAACGCTACCAACCCGAGCTGGATGGGGTACGTGGGGTTGGGTTCTGTGCCGGAGTGAGGCATGCCCACTACATGGCCGAACACTTTAATCGCGCCGGCATTGCCGCTGCCGCGGTGGTTGGCGCCACGCCGAGGGAAGATCGTGAGCAATATCTGCGCGCTCTGCGGAGTGGCGGTCTGCGTTTTCTCTTTACTGTCGACGTGCTGAGTGAAGGGGTGGATATCCCAGAAATCAATCTGGTGCTGTTCCTGCGTCCTACCGAGAGCCTGACGGTGTTTTTACAGCAGCTCGGCCGAGGGCTGCGTCACGCACCGGGGAAAGAGTGTTTGACGGTGCTCGACTTCGTCGGTCAAACCCATCGACGCTACCGTCTCGACACCCGCTTTGCTGCGTTGCTGATGCGACAGCGCCAACGCATGGATCGTGAGATCGAAAACGACTTCCCCAACTTGCCCCCCGGATGCAATATCCAGCTAGAACGGGTGGCGAGGGAGCGCGTGTTGGCCAAGGTCAAAGCGGTACTTGCTGATCTCAACCATTTCATTCCTGAGACAATTCAAACATGGGCCCAGGAGAGCAACTTGCCCCTGACCTTCGCGAATTTCATTCATGCGACTGGGTTATCAGCGGTGGATCTGCTACGCCGGCGTAGTTGGAGCGAGTGGAAGGCTATCGCCGGGGGAGAGGGAGCTCCCTGCGACCCCGATCTTAACCTGCTGCGCAAGGCACTCCCTCGCATCGTCCTGCGTAGCGATCCACAACTGCTGCGCGCGCTGGCAGGGGCCGCCCCTGAAAGCGGAATGGAATCACCGGAGGCGATTGCGCTGCACTATCTGCGGTGGGGAAAACCCGCTGCAGCACTTAGCATGGATCGCATTGCTGAATCAGCGGCTCGCTGGCAGCGTAATTCGACTATCGTGGCCGATGCCGCCGAGATCGCCACCTGGCGTGTGCAACATCCGATTACACCAACACCGAAAATTAGCCTGCCATTCCCCTGTTTCTTACGTTTGCATGGCACCTATGGCTCCGCTGAAATCAAGGCCGCTTTGGGCTTGGCAACTCTGGAGTCGGCCGGCCCTACGGGACAAGGAGTGATTCACGCAGCGAACCACAAGTGCTATGTCCACTTGGTTACTTTTCGCAAGGATGACAGGGTCTTTTCGCCGACTACTCGCTATCGGGACTACCCAATCAGCGCAACCCAGCTGCACTGGGAGAGCCAATCGACTACCACTCAGGCGTCGGCAACCGGGCAAAACTACCTCTATTTCAAAGAGCGAGGCTATACCATTCTCTTTTTCGCCCGAATCGAACGCCGGATTGACGGTGAGACGGCGCCATTTTTCTATCTCGGTCCGGCGAAGTCATTACTCAATGCGGAAAGCGATCGGCCGATTCGTATGGTATGGGAGCTGGAATACTCGATGCCTGCAATAATGCTCGAAGAGGCAATGCCGGCGGCCTGAATGTGTCGACTCTGTCGACTAATTTACGCATCTGATGAGGCAACACTTTTCCGGAAAAAATTTTCTCAACGCTTAGGC
>CBFIGY010000031.1:0-37053 GCA_965662235.1 uncultured bacterium | reverse complement strand
AGACGTTGTTCGTCACTGGCTGGATGACCTTGAGCTGCTCAAGATCACTCCCGGAGTCGTTGTTCTGGGAGGTCTGAGTCACGAGGTCTACCGCTACGACCTGCGGAGTAACCACGAGTCTCTGCTGGCCAGCGTCCTCAATGAGTTCTTCCCCGAACTAGGCCCCTTCCACAACAAGACCTTCGAGTACTGCCTCCGCTCGGCTCGCCCGGCTCCCAAGGTTCCTGAACGGCACTCGGCGCAAACCGAATTCGAGTTTCCCGATCTGGAGGACTGGACAGCACCAGAAGCCCCTCCTGTACCGGAACTCGAACCTGAAGCTCCGGCGCGCCCGGCCTTCTCCTTTACCCTTGGAGACTTTGTGGTCTGTGAGGAGAACGAGCTGGCCTTCCGCGCTGCGGAATCCATTGTGGCGTCCCCCGGAGAGGCCTTCAACCCCCTCATCTTCTTTGGCAGTGGCGGCACCGGCAAAACGCACCTTTTGCAGGGCGTGGCCGATGGGCTTCTTGCTCGGAATCCCGAAAGCCAAGTGCTCTACCTGAGCGGAGACGAATTCCTCAGTGATTTTGTTCAGGGCGTCCGAGAGCAGCAGATGGGAGAGTTTCGGAAGCGTTACCGCGAAATCGACGCGCTGATTCTGGACGACCTGCAGGTGCTCAAAGGCGCCAAGCAAGGACAGGTGGAGCTGGAGCAGACGCTGCAGGCCCTCAAGCGCAAAGGCGCCCAGGTGGTCCTAGCAAGCAACCAAGCGCCCGCAGAAATTGAAGGGCTCAGCGAGTCCCTGCGCCTCAAGCTGGAAGCCGGACTGGTTGTGGACCTGACCCTCCCGGCGGCAGAAGCCCGCCTGCGAATTGCGACCCGCAAGGCGCTGCAGCGTGGAGTGGAGCTTCCCAGTGAAGTGGCGGAGTACCTGGCGCACAACATCTCCGACAGCCTAGGACGGCTTGATGGGGCCTTGACCCGGCTGGCCGCTCAGTCCTCGTTGCTGCGGCAACCCATCACGCTGGCCATGGCGCAGCGGGCGCTTGCCAGCTGGATCAACCCCGGAACCTCCCATGCCATTCGGCCCAGCAAAAAGGCCAAGTCTGAAGAGGCGGAGACGATCCTCTACCGGGTCTGCACAATGTTCCAGGTGACCAAAGCCGACCTGCTTTCAACTCAGCGGGGAGGGCGTGTTCTGCGGGCGCGCCAAGCGGTGATTCTGCTGCTCAAGGAACTGACCGCTCTCTCGCTGGCTGAGATTGGGGAGAACATCGGGCGAAATCACTCCACGGTCCACAACGCCCTCCGGAAGGCCCAGCAGCAGGTGGAAGAGGACCAGTTCTTCCGCAAGCAGGTGGAAGGCCTCCGTAAGGACCTGACCTCGGCACCAGACTCGGGATCCGTCCAGCGCCTCCCCCTGTTCAATCGCGCCTCGTTGCGCTAAGCTAACGCCGTGGGCCGCTGTGGCCCCTTCGTTTCTGACCCTCCACGATTTCCAAACCACCTGTGAAGCTGCTCATCCGGACGCCCAACTGGCTCGGGGACCTGCTGATGTCCACGGCATTCATCCGTGCGGTCCTGGACACCTTCCCGGACGCCACCGTGGATTTGATTGTCCGGAAGGGGTTTGAGCACCTGCCGCTACCGCACCGGGGCCGGCTTCATGCCTTTGACAAAACCAAAACCTCGGCTGGAGCCTTTGGACGGACCCTGAGGTCGGAGTCGTATGACCGGATCTACCTTCTGCCCCCGAGCTTCTCAGCGGCCTGGATGGCCTTTCGTGCACAGATTCCGGAACGCTACGGCCTCACGGGAGGGGGACGCCGCCTGCTCCTGAAGCCGGCGCTGGAGCTGCCCTGGACCCCTCGCAGTCAGCACCTGATTGAGGAATACGCCTACCTGTTGGGGCAATCGGCTTCCGGATGGGAAGCCGGCCTAGAAGTGGATGCCGACTGGTTGGCTCAGCAGACCCTGCCCTTTGCGTTGCCAGAGCGCTTTGTCGCCGTTGCAGCAGGCGCCATCTACGGCCCTGCCAAGGAATGGCCAACCGAGCACTTTCAGGAGGTGGTGCAGCAACTGGCTGCAGACGGTTGGCCCGTTCTCATCCTTGGCACCGAGAAGGATCGTGAGCAGGGCGAGGTCATTCGGCAGGGGCATCCGGAGGTGATCAATGCCTGTGGGCAGACCAACCTCAACCAGTTGGTGCGGGTGCTGGCACAGTCGGCGTTGCTGATCAGCAACGACTCTGGAGCCATGCACGTGATGGCGGCTCTGCGTCGTCCGCAGCTTGCACTCTTTGGCTCCACCTCGCCGACCTGGACCCGCCCCCTGAATGCTCAGGCCCGGCTGCTGAGCCTCCACCTCGACTGCAGCCCCTGCTTCGCCCGTAGCTGTCCCCTCGGGCACACCAACTGCCTCCGCCAGCTGCTTCCGGAAGCGGTGCTGAGTGCGGCTCGTGAGCAGCTCGCAACCTCGGCTCCAGACTAAAGGCGCTCCCGCGCTCTTTCTGCATTGAGCCTGACCCGATTCCCCCGTAAACTCATCTATTTTGCTTTCTTGTTTGGCGAAATCGTTCATGACCACAGAAACCGCTGACGCACAATCGGTTCGACTGGAAAAGCTGGCCCGGATTCGAGAACTGGGCGTTGAACCTTACCCCTACGCTTTTGAAAACACCCATACCGTTCCTGAGCTTCTGGAGCAGGCGGAGGCGCTCCTAGAGGCCGAAACCCCCGTCCGGCTGTCAGGCCGCTTGATGGCGGTCCGTGGAAAGGGAAAGGCGATCTTCGGCAACATTCAGGCGCAGCATGAGCGGATGCAGGTCTACGTCCGGTTGGATGCCGTGGGAGAGACGCCGTTTCAGGTCTTCAGTCTGTGTGACCTCGGTGATCTGGTGGGGTTTTCCGGAACAATGATGCGGACCAAAACGGGAGAACTGACGCTGCGGGCGCAGGAGGTGACGCTGCTGTCCAAGGCGGTCCGGGCCATGCCGGTTCCCAAGGTGGAGGAGCGTGACGGAGTCCGGATTGTCCATGATGAGGTCAAGGACAAGGAGTTCCGCTACCGGCAGCGCTACGTGGACCTCAACCTCAATCCAGAAGTGGCGCAGGTCTTTCGGCAGCGGAGCCTGATCTACCACACCATCCGGAACTACCTAGTTGAAGAAGGCTTCTTGGAGGTGGAAACCCCGACGCTGCAGCCTGTGTATGGAGGCGCCAATGCGACCCCCTTCACCACCCATCACAAGGCGCTGGACCAGACCTTCTACCTGCGGATTGCCAACGAACTCTACCTCAAACGCCTCATTGTGGGCGGGTTTGATGGGGTGTTCGAGTTTGTGAAGAATTTTCGCAACGAGGGCATTGACCGAACCCACAACCCGGAGTTTTCTGCACTGGAGTTCTACCAGGCCAATGTTGACTACACAGCAATGATGCGACACACCGAGGAAATCTACTCTCGCTGTGCGCAGGCCCTCCATGGTCGGACCACGTTTGAGTACGATGGCAAGGTGATCGACGTCAAGGCACCGTGGAAGCGGCTGTCGATGGTGGAGGCGATTGAGACGCTGGGCGAGGTGCCCATTTCGCAACTGAGCGATGCTGAGCTGCAAAACCTCCTTCAGGAGCGGGGGTGGAAGCTCGAAGGCGCCTGGAACCGAGGGCTGGCGACGCAGCTGGTCTTTGAAGAAACCTGTGAGGCGCAGCTGATTCAGCCCACCTTCATCACCGACCACCCGAAAGAAACAAGCCCGCTCTGCAAGGCGCACCGCGAGAATCCGGACCTGATTGAACGCTTTGAAGCCTTCATCAATGGTTGGGAGATTGCAAACGCCTACTCGGAACTCAACGACCCCATCCTGCAGCGGCAGCTGATGGAGGAACAGGTGGAGCGCGGCCGAGGAGGGGAAACGGAAACGCACCCGCTGGATGAAGACTTCATCCGCGCCATTGAGTATGGGATGCCGCCAACGGGGGGCATCGGATTTGGTTTGGACCGGATGGTCATGCTCCTGACGGGGCAGTACACCATCCGCGATGTAATTCTCTTTCCGACGATGCGACCGGAGCACGGATGACTGAAATGCCTCGAATTTCCTGGCAGGACCTTCCTCGCCCCATCATGTGTCTGGCTCCCATGGACGGGGTCACGAACACGGCCTATCGCCAGATTGTCCGGCGGTTCTCGCCCAATGTGATCCTCTTCAGTGAGTTCACCAATGTGGATGGGATCCTCCGAAGCCACCGTGTGCGGCAGCGGCTGGACTACGACCCCTGCGAGCACCCCTTCCTGATGCAGCTTTTTGGCAACACGCCGGAGAGCTTTGCCGAGGTCTCCCGGATGGTCGAAGACCGCGGCATCTTTGGGGTCGACATCAACATGGGGTGCCCCTCAAAGAAGATTGTCCACTCTCAGCACGGCAGTGCGCTGATGAAGGATCCGGGCACCGCTTGCCGGATCATTGAAGCGATCCGCAAGGCCTGCTCCCTAGAGGTTTCGGTGAAGACCCGCTTGGGATGGAATGACGCCTCGCAGCTGATCTCCTTTGCGCAGGCCCTTGAGTCGGCAGGTGCGTCGATGCTGACGATCCACGGGCGGACCTACAACCAGGCCTTCCGTGGGGAAGCCAACTGGGATCCGATCTATGAATTGAAAAATAATATACAAATTCCGTTAATCGGGAACGGGGACGTGGAAGACTACGCAGATGGCCTCCGGCGTCAGGGAAATCTGGACGGCTTCATGATCGGGCGAGCCGCCATTGGCAACCCTTGGTGCTTCCGGGAGCAGGTGGAAGCGCCAGAGCCGACCGTTGAGGAGCGCATCACCGTGACACGAGATCACTACCTCCTGCTTCGGCAGATCCGGGAAGAGCGGCATGCCGTCAAGGAGATCCGGAAGTACCTCGGCGGGTACCTGAGCAACTTCCGGCAGGCCAAGGAATGGCGGACGGTGCTGATGGGCTGCACCAACGAGGCCTCCTTGCTGGAAGCGCTGGACGCCCTTGAGCAGGGAGAACGCCCGCCCCGTGACGCCCTGCTGAAGGCGGCTTGATGTTTCGCCGTTGCAGCCAGTGCTTTGACCGCCTCGCTCGGGAGGATGTGGTTCATGCCCTGGAGCACTTCACGGTGCGTTTTGCGCTTCTGGCGTTTCTGCTGCACCTGCTGGCCATTGGCCTCAACCGCTGGGTTCCGGGACTTCCGGTGCTGCCCAAGCTGGTGGGGCAGAACTTCTTTGAAGCCATCCACACCCCGTTTGGCTTCATCCTCTTCTACGAGGTTTGCCTGCTGGTGCTGATGGTGCCGCGGTCGCTGACGCTGTCCATGGGCAAGCAGTATGAGATCCTCTCGCTCATCTACATCCGGGGGGTCTTCAAGGACATGAGTCGTCTGGAGCACACCAAACTGGGGTTTTCGGACCTGGAGGCCCTGCAGCCGATCCTCTTTGACATGACCGGAGGGTTGGTGATGTTTGGACTGGTGGCGCTGTATTACCGGCTCAGCGGCGCCCGGAACCTTCCTGAGCAGGTTTACCCCTCGCTGGCTCGCTTCATTGAGCTGAAGAAGACGCTGGCCCTGCTGCTGATTGTCACCTTGCTGGGGCTGGCCTTCACCAATCTCTGGGGAGCATGGGCTCATCATCTGGCGATTCCGGAGACGTCCAGCGAGTATGGGCATCTGCCGCACACCGATTTCTACACGCACTTCTTCTCCATGATGGTGTTTGCGGACATCTTCCTGCTCGTGGTCTCGTTCCTCTATTCAGATGACTATGAGCTGATCTTCCGCAATGCCGGATTTGTCACCTCAACGGTGCTGATCCGGTTCTCGTTTGTGGCGGAGAAACCACTGGATCTGGCCTTTGCGCTGGTTTCCATCATCTTTGGGCTCTGTGTGCTGGCGATTTACCAGCACTTCCGGAAGAAGTTGCCGTTGACGGAGGACGTGACGTCGACTTCGAAATGAAGCCTTCCGGGCTTCTCATCTTGATTCATCAGGACAAGCTTCCTATACTTGCGCGATTAAGCGAACCCCGCGTGAACATCCATCAACAGGAACCCCCATGAGCGTATTGATCGACAAAGGCACCCGTTTGCTGGTCCAAGGCATTACCGGATCTCAAGGCATGCTGCACACGCGTGGCTGCCGGGATTATGGCACCAACGTGGTGGCAGGCGTCACTCCTGGAAAAGGGGGACAGGACTTTGAGGGCATTCCGATTTTTAACACGGTGCAGGAAGCTGTGGACGCCACAGAGGCCAATGCGACCATGATCTTTGTGCCTCCGCCCTTTGCTGCCGATGCGATCATTGAGGCGGCAGCAGCCAAGATTCCGCTGATTGTGGCCATCACCGAAGGCATCCCGGTGGTAGACATGATCCGGGCCACGCACTTTGTCCGTCGCCAGGGACTCCGGTTGATTGGTCCAAATTGTCCAGGAGTGATCACTCCCGGACAGTGCAAGATCGGCATCATGCCGGGCATGATCCACAATCCTGGAAGCATCGGCGTTGTTTCCCGCTCCGGAACCCTGACTTATGAGGCCGTGGGCCAGCTGACCCGTGCCGGGCTGGGACAGTCCAGCTGCATTGGCATTGGGGGAGACCCCGTTAATGGCACCAACTTCATTGACTGTCTCCAGATGTTTCAGGATGACCCTGAGACAGAAGCCATTGTGATGATTGGTGAGATTGGTGGAGATGCTGAAGAGCAGGCCGCAGCGTTTGCTAAGGAAAACGTGACCAAGCCGATTGTCAGCTTCATTGCCGGACAGACCGCGCCTCCAGGACGCCGTATGGGTCATGCGGGTGCCATCATCTCCGGAGGCCATGGCACCGCGGCAGAAAAAATGAAGGCGCTCACCAACGCCGGCATCCATGTGGTCCCGACTCCTGCAGAGATTGGGGACAAGATGCTGGAAGTGCTCGGACGCTAACCCCTCCTTTTTGACCGGAGTCCCCTGCTCCGGTCATTTCCTTCTTCAGGAGCCGTCATGTCACACGTCATCGATTTCTACTTCGACATTGTCAGTCCCTACACCTATGTGGCGTCTGAGGAAATTGAGGCGCTGGCTGAGCGCTGTCAGGCGACGGTTCGCTGGAAGCCCATCTTTCTGGGAGGGCTGTTCAAGTCCCTCAACAATCCCAACGTCTTTGGCTCCGTTCCCCAAAAGGTTCCGTACATGCAGAAGGACATGGAGCGGCTCACTCGCTTTCATGGTCTGCCGTACCAGTTCCCCGCCTCCTTCCCGGTCAATACCATTTTGGCCCAACGAGCCCTGATTGTGCTCCCGGAGGCCGAGCGACCTCAGGCGGCTCATCAGCTGTTCCGAGCGTTCTGGGCAGAGGGAAAGGACCTCACGGATCCGGAAGTGGTCGCAGCAGCGGTGGGCGCTGATGCCGTGGCACAGGCGGGAACCGTGGGGAAGCCGGCGTTGCTGGAAGCCACTCAGGAGGCCATGGAGCGGGGCGCCTTTGGGCTACCGGCGTTCTTTGTGGGAGAGGAACTCTTCTTTGGCCACGACCGTCTCCACCTCCTAGAAGCCTTTCTGCAGGGAAAGCTCTGACATGAAGCCAGTCATTGGGGTCCTGCTGGGGCTGTTCCTCTTGGCAGGAATGGGACAGGCGCAGGAGAAGCGAGGCAACCAGAAGATCTATAAGCTGGACCAGGCCCTGCGACTGAGCCGGTACGTCTACGAAAACTACCCCTTCACCCTGTTCTGCAACTGCACATTTGTGCAGGGACGCCTGAGCAGCGACCGCTGCGGCTACGTTCCCCAGAAGCGGAACTTCCGAGCCTCTCAGGTGGACTTCCGTCCCCTCATTCCTCCCGAACGCTACGGCCCTGACTTTGCGGAATGGCAAGGCGCACCGGCCTGCAAGGACCGTTCAGGACGTCCGTACGGAGGCATCCGTTGCGCCGCTGAGCAGAACCCCGAATTTGCCCGCATGGCTGCAGACCTCTACAACTGGTTTCCCATTGAAAGCGAACTGGAAGGCCTGCGCCTCGGATCCCGCATTGACGAGGTTCCGGGAGAGCCCCGCCTGTTTGGCGACTGTGATGTGGAGTTGCAGGGGAAGGTGCTGGAGCCCCGGACGGACATTCGAGGAGACATTGCCCGGACGTTTCTGTACATGGACCTTTCTTATCCCATGCACGCCTTCATGACCGTTGAGCAGCGCCGGACCATGGAGTCCTGGAGCCGTGAGGATCCGGTCGACGAGTGGGAATGCAAGCGGGCCACTCGCATTGCCCGGACCCAAGGCAACAAGAACGTCTTTGTGGAAGACGCCTGCCATGAAGCCCGTCTGCAGGGGCTGGTTTCCCCCCTCCCCATTCGCTAGCCGCTAGGCGAGCAATCCCCCATCAACGACAAACTCGGCGCCGGTCGTGTAAGACGAGGCGTCTGAGGCAAGGTAGAGGACGATCCCGGCCATCTCTTCCGGTTGCGCAATGCGCCGTAGGGGGATCTGTGGCAGAGCTTCTTGACGGAACTGTTCGTTTTCCACCAGAGCCGAAGCAAACTTGGTGTCGGTGACCCCGGGCAGCAGGGCATTGACGCGGATGCCGTGTGGTCCCAGCTCCTTGGCAAGTCCCTGCGTCATGGAAACGATTCCCGCCTTGGTGAGGGAGTAAACGCACTGGCCCACCATGGGACGTTTGGCATTGACGGAGGCAACGTTGATGATGGAGCCTTGGCCGTGTTTCATCATCAGGCGGGCGCCATGCTGGCTCATGAAGAAGTACCCCTTCAGGTTGACGTCAACGGTTTTGTCCCAAACACTTTCCGACACCTCAAGAGCAGGACCATAGAAGGGGTTGGTCGCGGCGTTGTTGATGAGGATGTCCAAGCGTCCGTAGCGGGTTTCCACGTACTCAAAGAGCTGAGCGACCTGCTCGAGGTCCCCATTGTGGCAGGCCCGCCCTTCTGCCTGTCCTCCAGACTCCCGAATGGCAGCGGCAGCGGCTTCGGCACCTTCTGCTTTGCGACTGGTCAGCAGGACCTGAGCTCCCGCGCCCGCCAGGCAGCGGGCGATGGATTCTCCAATGCCACGGCTGCCTCCTGAGACAACGGCGACCCTTCCTGCTAATGAAAACTCCATCCTCCTCCTTGTGTGGTTGGGCTACGCCCGGATGACTTCGATCTGGCAGGCCTCGCCGTTGAGGTCCCACTGGGTGCCAGTAGCGCTTTCCTGCACCTCCAGCACGTCACAGAGGGTTTCGGTGCAGACAAACTCCTGGTGCTGCTGCAACGCCGCCTGCACGCTTTCTGAGGCGTGGTACCGGACGGTGATGCGGTCCATGACATCAAGGTCCTGGTCCTTGCGCATGTTCTGCACCTTGTTGACAAACTCGCGGACCAGTCCTTCCTGGAGCAACTCCGGAGTCAGCTCCGTGTCCAAGGCCACGGTCAGGAGGGCGTCGGTTTCCACCAACAGCCCTTCCTTTTGCTGGCGCTGAATGAGGATGTCCTCCGGGGCAAAGGTCATGGCTGTGCCGTCGAGGTCAACCGTCACGGAGTCTCCGTTAAGGACCTGCTGAATGGCTTCAGGCGTCAGGGCTGCAATCGCTTGGGCGGCCCCCTTCATTTGCTTGCCCAGCCGAGGTCCAAGGGTCTTGAAGTTGGCTTTGGCACTGAGGTGCACGAGTCCCTGCTCGTCCGGAGTCACTTCAAGCTGCTTGATGTTGAGCTCATCAGTGATCAGTTCGCCTAGCGTGGACAGCACCTGCTGGGCGTCCGGATCTCGGGTGATGAGGGTGAGGCGAGGCAGCGGCTGGCGAACCTTGAGCTGGTGCTTGGCCCGCAGGGCTCGTCCCATGGTGACGGCTGAGAGGACCACGTCCATCTGGGCTTCCAGTTGCTCGTCCCGAAGGGCCGGCTGCGCTTCCGGAAACAGCGTCAGGTGAACGCTTTCTGGCTCCGTCTCCTGGCGAAGTGTCCGGTAGATGCCCTCAGCAATGTAGGGGATGAAGGGGGCAATGACTTTGCTGAACTCCTTCAGCACTCGGTACAGGGTTGCATAGGCTTGGCGCTTGTCTTCCCCCTGTCCAGCTTTCCAGAAGCGGCGGCGGCTGCGGCGGATGTACCAGTTGGTGAGCAGGTCGATGAAGCCGACAAACGGGGCAACGGACCGGTTCAGGTCATAGGCGTCCATCTGCGTGGACACTTCAGCAATGAGGCGGTGGAGGCGAGAGAGGATCCAACGGTCGAGTGGGTTCTCTGCCGGCACCTCCCGGTTTTCCGGGGTGGGCTCCCAGCCGTCAATGCGGGCGTAGGTGGTGAGGAAGGCCAGCGCGTTCCACAGCGGCAGCAGAAGCTGTCGGGTGGTCTCAATGAGCCCCTTCTCGCTGAAACGCAGGTCCTCGCCCCGGACGGCTGGGCTGTTGAGCATGTACAGCCGGATGGCATCTGCGCCATACTGATCGAGCATCTCAGTGGGGTCCGGGTAGTTCTTGAGCCGCTTGCTCATCTTCTTCCCATCCTCCGCGAGGATCAGACCATTGACGATGCAGTTCTGAAACGCCGGGGCATCAAAGAGAGCGGTGCCCAGGACGGCGAGGGTGTAGAACCAGCCGCGGGTTTGGTCGAGGCCCTCACAGATGAAGTTGGCTGGAAACCCGGCCTCAAAGCCTTCCTTGTTTTCAAATGGGTAGTGCTGCTGAGCATAGGGCATGGATCCGGATTCAAACCAGCAGTCCAGAACCTCGGAAATGCGGCGGTAGGTCTTGCCGTCTTTCTCAATGACGAGGCTGTCAACATGGTGCTTGTGCAGGTCTGGGATGGCGGTGCCGGTGGCTTCCTCCAGCTCCTGAACGCTGCCGAAGCAGAGGATGTCGCCGTCGTCGCTTTTCCAGATGGGCAACGGGGTGCCCCAGAAGCGGTTGCGGCTGATGGCCCAGTCCCGGGCATTTTCCAACCACTTGCCAAAGCGTCCGTCGCGGATGTGTCCCGGAACCCAGTGGACGGTTTTGTTGTGGGCAACCATGCGGTCCCGGAAGGACTCCACCTTGACAAACCAGGTCGAGATTGCCTTGTAGATCAGTGGGGTGTCGGTTCGCCAGCAGAAGGGGTAGCTGTGCTGCAGCACCTCTTGCCGGAAGAGCCGCTCGCGTTCCTTCAGCTCCCGCTGGATGGGCCGGTCGGCTTCCTTGATGTTGAGGCCGGCCAGGAAGCCCATGAAGTCCTGGAAGTTTCCATTCTCATCAACCGGGTCAAAGACCGGGATGCCGTAGCGCTGGCAGACGCGCAGGTCGTCTTCTCCAAACGCAGGAGCCTGGTGGACCAGTCCGGTTCCAGACTCGTCGGTGACGTACTCATCCGTTAGCACCTGAAAGGCCTGGTCGAGGCTGACCTTCTGCTCGGCAAAGTCGAAGAGCGGCTCGTAGCGCATGCCCTCCAGCTCTCGGCCCTGCCAGGTGCGGAGGACTTCAGCGCCTTCAAAGTAGGACGCCTGCCGTGCTTCAGCGAGGAGGTAGCGTTGACCGTCTTCCGGATTCCGAACCTCAACGTACCGGAAGTCCGGATGCGCACAGAGAGCGAGGTTTGAGGGAAGGGTCCAGGGAGTGGTGGTCCAGGCAAGGAGCCAGAGGTCGGACTCGCCCGTGACCTTGAACCGGATGGTCACCGAGGGATCCTGCACCTCCTGGTAGTTGAGGTTGGCCTCAAAGTTGGAAAGCGGGGTGCCGATGCGCCACGAATACGGAACGACCTTGACCCCTTCGTAGATGAGTCCCTTGTCCCAAAGCTGCTTGAATACCCACCAGACCGACTCCATGAAGTCTCGATCCATGGTCTTGTAATCATTATCAAAGTCGATCCAGCGGGCCATGCGCTCCACGGTTTCCCGCCACTCGCTGGTGTACCGCAAAACGATGGACCGGCACTCCTCGTTAAAGCGGGCGACGCCAAACTTCTCAATTTCCGGACGTCCCGCGAGCTCGAGCTTCTGCTCAATCTCATACTCCACCGGCAGCCCGTGGGTGTCCCAGCCGAAGCGTCGTTCCACCCGGAAGTTCCGCATGGTCTTGTAGCGAGGAATGACGTCTTTGATGGTGCCGGCGAGGAGGTGTCCGTAGTGGGGCAGTCCGGTGGCGAACGGGGGACCGTCGTAGAAGATGAACGGGTTGTCCGGAGATCGCTCGTCAATGGACTTCTGGAAGATGTTCGCGTTGCGCCAGAAGGTCAGAAGGTCCCGCTCAAGGTCGGGAAAGTGGATTTTATTGGAAACGCTTTGCATGATGGGCAGTATCGGGAAGTCAGCAAAAACTCAAACGACCCAAGTTATCAAGCTTCCAGGAGGGGTACAAGCTGCATGTGTTCCCCGTGGGGAATCCGGAGGGCGGCTACAGGTTGAGGGAATCCTGCTGTCGGAGCTGCACGAGCTGAGTGACCTTGTCTAGGAGGGTATCGACTTCGATGGGCTTCTGAAGGAACTCGATGCGTTCGCGACCCAGCTGCTTCCGGACAACTTCCAAGGGGATGTCGGAGTAGGCGGTAATGAAGACGATCTCAATCTCAGGATCCAGAGACAGGATCTGGTTGGCGGTTTCCAGCCCATCAATGCCAGGAGGCATGCGCATGTCAATGATGGCGCAGCTGAAGCGGATGCCGGTTTGCAGGTTTTCCCGTACAATTCCGACCGCCTCAAGCCCCTGGCTGGCCGTGGTCACATTGAGCAGCAGGTCCGGAGTCTGAGTGGAGGGGCTTTCGCTGAAGAGGCTCTCTGCAAGGCTTGCTACAGCGAGGTGGGTGGCATTGATTTCGTGGCTGAGGACAGAGCGATACGATTCGAGAATGGCGCGATCGTCATCCACAATCAATGCGTTTTGGGTCTGCATGCAATCAGGTTCAAAAGAGTCGGGGGAAGAACAGGCATCAGCCATAAATCACGGCCATTTAAGACGGAATCCTTACGGGATGCAAGCCAATCTTTTGAGGGTCCTGGTCGACTAGAGCCACCAGTTAAGGTTTTCTAACATGACAACGGCCCCTAGGAAAATCGTCCCGCAGCCGACCAATCCCTGAAGGCCCTGCTGCAGGGCGCCCAGACGTTTCTCTGTCATCAGGAGTGGAACCGTGAGGGCGGCAGAGAGGAGCCCCATTCCCAGCATGGAGCCGACCCCGAACAGAAGCACGTAGAAGAGCCCCTGCCAGAAGGACTGGACGGTGCCTAGGGTCAGGAGGATTAGGGCCGCTGATCCGGCCATGCCGTGGATCATCCCGACAATGAGGGTCCGCCAGAGGGGCGCATGCTGGTGTTCATGCGAGTCACTGTGGGCGTGGGAGTGAAAGTGGGCATGCTCCACGCCATCGTGCGTGTGGATGTGCAGGTGAATCCGCTGTTGGTAGATGCGGCGGAGCGTGTCCACTCCAAGAAACACCAGCATGACCCCAACGATGAACTCAAGGCCATGGGCCAGGAGCTCTGGCACCACGGTGTCGATGAGGAGCACCACTAGGCTGAAGAGGAAGAGGGTTACGGTGTGGCCGAGTCCCCACGTGAGCCCATGCCGCAGAGCCGCCCGGACGCTTTTCAGGGAAGAGGTCAGGTTCACCACAGCGGCAACGTGGTCAACCTCGAGGGCATGGCGTAGCCCCAGCAGGAAGCCCACTCCCAATAGGGACAGGAATGCGGTCATGAGACGGTTCTCCAGGAAATTTTTGAGCGGGTGCTTGAAAGGCTTCCAGCATCGGAGAAGGTCGAGGCACAGTCAAGCATTTGCTGAGGTGCCCTGAAACCTCCGGAGGCGACTCTGCGGTTGCCTGTTGCCAAGGAACTGAGTAGGCTGACCGCCCAGTCACGCTCTCAGGAAGGAACCAAGCTCCAACCGATCTCCTGAGAGGGGTGCTCTTAATCGATTCCTCCAGAAAGCGACTTCATGAACCCAAAACAAGACATTGAACAGATCCTCCTTCAGGAGCAGCGCCTGCGCTTCCCGACCATTGATTTTGACACCTGCTGGGAGCTCGGAGTCCGCCTCCGGGAGCAGGCCAAGGCACGGGACCTGCCGATTGCCATTGGGCTCCAACTCAACGGGCAGCAGATCTTCTTTTCTGCACTTCCGGGGACATCGGCGGACAATTCGGAGTGGATGCGCCGCAAGCTGAACGTGGTCCAACGCTTTCAGTGCAGCTCGTACCTGGTGCAACGGCAACTGACGCTGAAGGACACCAATCTTCCGGATCGTTCGGCTGCAGCCCATGAGGACTATGCGGCCGCCGGAGGAGGCTTTCCCCTGAAACTAGAAAATGGACTGTGTGTTGGCGGAGTGGTGGTGTCTGGGCTGCCGCAGCGGCAGGACCATGAGCTGGTGGTGGAGGTTCTGTCTGAGTGGTTGGGACAGGACTACTCTGAGCTGGCGTTGCCTCCTGAGACGGCTTAGGCCTCAGGAGAGCGGTTCGGTCAAGAGGGGAGGGGGTGCCAGTGCAGCTGCCGGGTCAGCTCATAGGACTGCTCTTCCACAGGGTCAAGGCAGACCAAGCGGACCCAGCCGTTGGCAAAAAGCTTCTGCAGCAGGGTATGCTGCTCAAGGATGCGGTCGATGAAGCCTCGAGGCGCTTCCACTACGGTGAGAAGGCGTTGGGGCTCATGGTAGGGGTGGACGTCGTCGACAAACACCGATTGCCGGGCCAGCCCCTGCATCAGGTCACTGGCGTTGCCCTGCATCAGTCCGAGCTTGCCGGTGACGTTTTGCGTGACCTTGCTGCCGCTTCCGTACAGACCGTTGTGCAGGGTGGAAAAGAGGTACTGAGTGTTGATCCACTGAGCCACGACCATTGGCGCCGTGAGGATGCCCTCTAGCCAGGCCCCCGTGTCATCCTGCCGCCAGTCGTAGGAGTGCAGAAACGCCCGTCCCTGCAGGTTCAGGTTCTGGCTCAGTGCCCGGGGGGCGACTAGGAAGGCGGCGTTGCGTGCCAGTCCCCACTCCGGGCAGACCTCGGACCAGTCCACCGCCCGGACCTGGTCCAGTTCAGACGGATCCGTACCGAGCTGGACGGCTCGCCCCTGCCGGTTGAGGCGTCCGGCCTGCTTCAGGTCCTTCTGAAGCGTAGCCAGCGGCTCCGCCCAAGCTTCGGGAACCAATGGAGGCAGCACCGTGATTTCATCAGTGGTGGTGTTGTGCTCAGCGCCGAGGAACCAGGTGGAGTCGGGAATGCAAAGCCCCTGCTCCTGAAGGGCGCTCCGGACCTCCGGCTGATTGAGAATGGCCGCCAGAAGCTGAGCGTTCTCTCCACCCGGACGTCCTCCGCAGGCTCCACAGTCGAGGGACGCCGCCTGAGGGTTGTTGACCGAAGTGCTCCGGTGCCCACAGAAGACGACAAGCGGAGCAAAGCCTTCAGTGAGTCCCATTGCGCGGAGGGCCTGCTCGGCATACGCCTGGCGAACCTCGAGGGAAAGCCCTGTGAGGTCAGGTTCCACGGGCAACGGTGGGCGTACGGCATGGGTCCAGCCCCGTTGGAATGCCTGTGCCAGCGAAGGCGCCCAGGTCTTCAATGCCATCCAGCCTCCCATCCAGCCGCCAAAAGCCTCAGCCAGCGCAAACGGTGTGGTAAAGGCCTGCTTCAGCGACTGATAGAGCTCCTTGAGCGTCCGTAGCTGTTGCTGACCGCGCTGGACTTCCTGTTGCTGAGCAGGCGAACCCTGCGGCTGCAGAAGCACCTCCTGCTGCGGCTTCAACAGCACCGGACACGAGGGCGTGCGCTCGCCAGACAGGCTCTGCTGAAACTGCACCGGAACGCCGAAGAAGCCGGCCACCCCAAACGTCTGATAGGCCCCGCAGCTTTCCAGAGCCCGACGGAAGGGTTCTGAGCGGACGTCAATGCAGAACGCCAGCTGAGCAGTCGGAGGCTCTTTCGGAACCAAAGGGGCAGACCGCAACTGCTGAAGCAGGGTTTCCTGATAGGCTGACTCCTGACGCCGCATGCGCTCCAAAGCCGGATGCTCTGAAGACTCGGGCTGCCGGTGCCACTTCAGCAAGGCGGCCGCCTCTGGCCACATCAGGCAGGTGAGGCTGAGGCGCACTGCCAGAAAGTCCATGAAGGTGGCAGGACCTCCAAAGGAAGCGGTTGCGGGCGCCCACTCCACGCGGTACTTCAGGTAAGACGCCCAGCCCGGGAGAGTGGTGAGCAGCAGGGTGAAGAAGCGCTCCCACTCGTCTTTCGGAATGGCAAGCGTTTGCAGGGCTTGGGTGACTGCGGCTTGAGGCGTTTGTGGCCACTCCTGAAGTCGGGTTTCAGAGGCGTAACGCTGCAAGGAAGCATCCCAAGGTGCCAGCGAGCGCCAGCAGGCATAGAGCCCACGAGAGCGCTCCGGAAGCGGCAGCAGGGCCTGGCCCTCATCAAAGAACACTTGGAACCACTTGATC
Organism: uncultured bacterium; assembly: GCA_965662235.1. Taxonomy (GTDB): domain Bacteria; phylum SAR324; class SAR324; order SAR324; family NAC60-12; genus JAYPUA01. The sequence goes on along the minus strand of CBFIGY010000031.1, from coordinate 20,704 downwards.
GACTCCCGGTTGACCTTCAGCATCGGGTCCGGGAGCGCTGGGCTGGCAAAGAGGGCTTCCGCCTGCAGGAGAGCGTCTTCAAACGGCAGCGTCTCCAGTCCCTGGAGGGGGTTGACGGCAATCAAATTCGCCAACGGCCAACTTGGCGCCAGACGCTTCCAGCTGCGAGTGAGAGCGGTTTCCAGTTCGGTGATCCCTGAAGGGGCCACCGAGGGCATTTCGGCAGTAAACTGTTTCATGAGAGCTTAGTTCCGGAGCAAGGAGTTTGTGTGAGCGCGGTACTGAGGGCGATAGGCCGTGATGGTGGGCGGCGCCGGCTGACTGGCGTTGAGGCCCCACAGGTAAAGACGCTTGTACCATTCCGGAGGCGTTGAGGTGTTCACCAGAGCTCGCACGCCCCACCAGGACCCGATCAGCACAGCAAGGCCAATGAGGTGAAGCGGGTGCAGGGGCTGAGGCTGCATCAGGTTGAGCGGAGCCAGGAGGGTTTCAATGGCGGTGACACTCAATCCATAGACGGCCCCCAGTCCTCCGGTGAGGAGCAGGGCACCGGCCACCCGAATTCCACGGAGATCAGACAGCAGAGTCAACGCCACCTGCACTCCGACGAGTCCCGCGACCACCAGCAGGAAGAAAGTGGTGTCGGCCGCCAGCGTTTTGCCTGTCATCTGGGCAAAGCTGAAAGCGGCCAGCAGGCCTCCCAGTCCAGCCCAAACCCAAATCCGGAAGGGACGAGCAACCGGCGCAGGAGCTTTTTGCTCGTGGGCGGTGCTGCCGGAGGAAAGAAACAGGTAGGCCTTGAAGAGGCCGTGCCAGAAGAGGTGCGCCACAGCTGCAGGGAAGAGTCCAAGGGCAACCTGCATGATCATGAAGCCCATCTGCCCCATGGTGGAGCACGCCAGCATGCGCTTGACGTCACTCTGCAGAAGCTTCCAGAAGGTTCCCAACCACGCTGTGATCAAGCCTCCGACAAACAACCCCAGCAGCCACGTGGGGCGCTCAAGGTAAAGCGGAGCAAAGCGCGCCAGCAGAAATCCCCCGCCGTTGATGAGGCCCGCGTGCATCAGCGCGGAAACCGGAGTGGGGGAGTTCAGGGAGCTCAGGAGCCAGCGGTGAAACGGCCACAGCGCCGACTGCGTCCAGGCCGCAAGCACCAGCAGTCCCAAAGCCAGAAGGAGGCGGCTTCCCTCCGCAGAAGCCTGCAGGATCGCCTGAATCGAGGTTTCCCCTGTCAGCTCGGTCAGCAACAAGAAGCCCAACGCCAGCGCCAGCGCGCCGATGAGGAAGTTCTTGCCCGTAAGCACTCCAGAAGCCCGGGCTGCTTGCCACTGAGCATCCGGAACCATCAGCTGGATCAGCAACGCGTTGCTGAGGACCCAGGCTCCCCAAAAGAGCAGCAGGTGGTCGGCGATGACCAGCACCCCCATTGTGAGCATCAACCCGATGAGGCGTCGGTAAAACGGGCGCTGACTCCGGTCCCCACGCAGGTACTTGCGTGCAAAGCGTCCCACAATCAGGCCGATGAAACCGACCAACAGCCACATCACGCCTCCGAGCGCATCTAGGTGCACCAGACGAGACAGTTCCTCCAAAGCCATTGACTCCTCTTTTTGATTGATTAAAATTCATCATTTGATGAGGCCAGTGTATAAGGTTTTTTAATTTTAGAGAAATTAATAGTTTTCATATTTATGATCAGAGATGCTAATGAGTGACCTAGTGACCTTTCACTGCTTCCTGGCAGTGGCTGAGACGGGAAGCTTTACCAAGGCTGCGGAGCAGGTCGGACGCACGCAGTCAGCGGTCAGTCAGCAGATCTCGAAGCTGGAGCAGCTGCTGGGAAAGCCCTTGCTGATCCGGGGCAAGCGTCTTTCGCTGACGCCTGAAGGAGAGGTGTTTTTGGGGTATGCTCGGCAGATCTTCCTGCTGCACCGAGAGGCCATGGATCGCTTCAAGGAGCCGGATCTGGAGGGAGAGGTGCGCTTTGGGCTTCCGGAAGACTTTGCCAGCGTCTTCCTCTCTGAGGTGCTGGTGGACTTTGCGCGAAGCCACCCGCGGGTGCTGCTGAACATCGAGTGTGACCTGACGGTCAACCTCTTTCAGCGTTTTCAGGACCGGGAATTTGATCTGGTGCTGGTGAAGATGAACCGTCCGGAGGACTTCCCAAATGGTCAGGAGGTGTGGTCGGAACCGTTGGAGTGGGTGGGGCGTCCGGAGGTGCTGGACTCACACGAACTGGTACCGCTGGTGCTGTCGCCTCAGCCGTGTGTGTACCGGGCTCGGGCCTTGAGTGCGTTGGAATCGGCAGGGAAGAAGTGGCGGCTGGTGTTTTCCAGTCCGAGCTATGCCGGCACCTGTGCGGCCGTCCGGGCAGGAATGGGGCTGACGGTACTGCCTCGGACGATGATTCCAGAGCAGCTGGCGCCCTTGGCACGGGAGCGGCTGCCACCGCTTCATGACACCCATGTTTCGCTCCTCAAGCACCGGAATGACACTCCGGCGATCAACTCGTTTGAGGAGTTTGTGCTGAAGAAGCTGCGGGCGCCCCGCTAAGCGGTTTTTGCGGGAAGGTTCGGGAAGGCAAGGTGCTCCTTCCCGAAAGGTTACCGGTGCCCCACAACCGGGTGCGGCTCATAGACCTCTTCCAGCTGTGTGAGCTCTTCGGGCGTCAGCTGAACCTCCAGTGCCGCTACGGCATCTTCTAGGTGCAGGGGCTTGGTGGCGCCGATGATGGGGGCGGTCACCATGGACTTTGAGAGCACCCAAGCCAGTGCAATCTGCGCGCGAGGGACGCCCCGGGACTTTGCCAAGGCGGCCACCCGCTCCGCAACCTGGCGGTCGGAAGCCTCCGTTTTGCCATAAAGCAGCTTGCCGTAGTCATCCGATTCGAGTCGCGATGAAGACGCCTCCCAGTCTCGGGTCAGGCGTCCGCGAGCTAACGGACTCCAGGGCAGAACGGCGACGCCTTCGGCTTCACACAGCGGCAGCATCTCACGCTCTTCCTCTCGGTACATGAGGTTGAGGTGGTTCTGCATGGAGACAAACCGGGTCCAGCCGTTGGCATCGGCAAGGTAGAGGGCCTTGGTGAACTGCCAGGCCCACATGGAGGACGCGCCAATGTAACGCGCTTTCCCCGCCTTCACCACGTCATGCAGCGCCTCCAGCGTTTCCTCAATCGGGGTCTCTGCGTCCCAGCGGTGAATCTGATACAGGTCCACATAGTCGGTTCCAAGGCGTTTGAGGCTGGCATCAATCTCCTGAAAGATGGCCTTGCGAGACAGTCCGCCACCGTTGGGATCAGGGCTCATCTGTCCGTGGACCTTGGTTGCCAAAACGAGGTTTTCCCGGGCGGTCAGTCCGAGCAGAACCTTCCCGACAATTTCTTCACTTGTGCCCAGCGAATAGACATTGGCGGTATCAAAGAAGTTGATGCCACACTTCAGGGCCTGCCGGAGGATGGGGCGGGCCTGGTCTTCGTTGAGGGTCCAGGGGTGCGAGCCGACCTCTGGCTTGCCAAACGACATGCATCCCAGGCACAGCCGGGAAACCTTCAGGCCAGTTTGACCTAAACGGACGTACTCCATAGAGTCAGGGGGATTGAGGGGTTGAGGGCGTTTGAACTCCGGCCATGAGCAGCCCGAGCTGTTGACGCGAGGCTTGCGCGTGGGGAACCTCCCCAATGACGGCCCCGCGGTACATCACCAGAATGCGGTCGGCGAGGGCAAGGATCTCATCCAGCTCCGTACTGACCAAGAGGATGCCGACGCCTTCATCTCGCTTGGAGACGATTTGCTGGTGGATGAACTCAATGGACCCGACGTCGACTCCCCGAGTGGGCTGCGAGGCAATGAGCACCTGCAGGGGGCGACTGAACTCTCGGGCAATGACGAGCTTTTGCTGGTTTCCACCAGAGAGGCTTCCTCCAGGAACCTGCACCGAAGGCGTCCGGACGTCGTACTGCTGCACCAGCTTTTCGGCATGAGCAGCAATGGCGTCTTGCTGAATGGTCCATCCCTTGGCAAAGGGGGGGCGGCTGTATCCGGAGAGAGCGAGGTTGTCGGCCACTGAGTAGCTGGCGACCATTCCATAGGCGTGGCGGTCTTCCGGAACGTGCCCGCACTGCCCGTGCTCGCTGATGGTCCGAGGGCGGGCGTTGGTCAGGTCCTTGCCCCCGAAGCGCATGGTTCCCGCGGTGGACGCCCGCAGTCCGGTCAGGACTTCGACCAGCTCCGTCTGACCGTTGCCCTGTACCCCGGCGACCCCGACAATTTCTCCTGCCCGGACCTGAAAGCTGACCTGATTGAGGCAGGTGTCGCCGAGATCGTTTTCCGCCTGAAGCCCTTGCACCTCAAGCACCACGTCTTGAGGATGAGCCTCTTGCTTCTCCACCTGCAGCAGCACCTCACGCCCAACCATCAGGTTGGCTAGGTGTCCTTCCGTGGCCGTGTGCGGATCGGCGGTTCCGACGATGGCGCCTCGCCGGAGGACCGCGATGCGGTCGGCAATCCGGAGGACCTCCTTGAGCTTGTGAGTGATGAAGATGATGGACTTCCCTTGCTTCCGGAGCCGGTCCATGATGGCAAAGAGTCCCTCGACCTCCTGAGGCGTCAGCACCGCGGTGGGCTCATCAAGAATGAGGATGTCTGCCTGACGGTAGAGGGCCTTGATGATCTCCACGCGCTGGCGAATGCCCACGGGAAGGTCTTCCACTAGGGCTTGGGGGTTGACCTCCAGCTGATACTCCTGAGAGAGCGCGAGGATGTCCTGAGCAACGGAGGCTCGGTCGAGCAGTCCCTGCTGCAGCACCTCGCTGCCCAGCATAACGTTTTCCACAACCGACATCACGGGCACCAGCTGGAAGTGCTGGTGGACCATGCCGATGCCCAGGCGGATGGCGTCTCGTGGAGACCGGATCCGGACCGCCTGCCCCCGGACCTGGATTTCTCCTGCGGTCGGCTGATAGAGCCCGTACACGATGTTCATGAGGGTGGACTTCCCCGCCCCGTTTTCCCCCAGCAGCGCGAGGATCTCCCCAGGTTGCAGCGCTAGGTTGATGCCATCGTTGGCGACAACGCTTCCGAACTGCTTGCGGATGTCCCGCATCTCTAAAACGGGCGTCCTCACTCCTTGCTCCCCTCCGTTTCATACGGTTTCCCAATGGCCGCCGGCGGGCGCACCCGACCCACAAAACCCGTCACCGCAACGATGGTGATGAGGTACGGGATCATGGAGATGAACTGCCGAGGAACATTGGTGACCCCTGCGAGGAGCAGCTCATTCTGCAGCGCCTGCGTGTAACCAAAGAGGGTCGCCGCCCCCAGGGCACCAAAGGGGGTCCAGTTTCCAAAGATCATGGCGGCAAGCGAGATGAAGCCGCGCCCGGCGGTCATGCCTTCTTGAAACTGCCCCACGGCTTCGAGAACGAGGTAGGCGCCAGCGAGTCCAGCAACCATGCCACCCAGTGTGGTGTTGACGTAGCGGAGGCGGTTGACGTTGATGCCTTCGGTGTCTGCAGCCCGGGGGTGCTCCCCCACAGCTCGGGTGCGTAGGCCCCAGCGGGTGTGAAAGAGGGCGACGTGGAGGACGCCGACGAGCACCAAGGACAGGTAGGTGAGCAGGGGCTTGTCAAACAGAACAGGACCAATGACGGGGATGTCGGACAAAAACGGCAGAGGAATCGAGGAAAACTTTCCCTCTGCAATGGCATCTCGGTCGTAAAGGTAGGCTGAGAGTCCGGCCGCTAGGATGATGATCACCGTTCCTGAAATGATCTGGTCCATGCGGAACCGGATGGACAGCAACGCATGGAGGAAGCCCATTGCGCCGCCGATGCACATGGCCACCAGCACACTGAAGAGCAGGCTGGCAAACAACGGCCAGTCGTTGGTGCTGGTTTTGGCCACAAAGCCCGCAAAGGCTCCCGCGAGCATCATGCCCTCAATGCCAATGTTGATGATGCCTGAGCGCTCACAGAGGATGCCACTGAGGGCGCCGAGCAACAACGGCACGGCGGCCCGGAGGGTGAAGTTAAGGGCACTGATGCCAAACAGCACCCGCAGCCATGGATTCTCTCCCAGCGGAGTGAGCTCCACCAGAACGGCCATGCCGAGCATGAGGACCACGAGCACGATGGCGGCCCCTGCCGTCCGTTTCCACCAGTGTCCTTGCATCAGGAACTCCCCCAACGGGTGTTGAGGCTGGCGACACCGTCTTCAGGAGTTTCCTTGAGGCGCAGAATGGTGCGCATGATCAAGGGCGCTGCGACAAAGGCGAGAACCAGGGCCTGAATGACCTGAATGATGTCTGCAGCCACCCCCGATTCAAACTGCATCTTGGCCGCACCAGCGTCCAAGGCTCCGAAGAGGAAGGACGCGAGGACGACACCGAAGGGGTGCGTCTGACCCAGAAGCGCAACGGTGATGCCGTCAAAGCCCACCTGTCCCCCAAATTCAGGGGCAAACTTGTGGTTCAAGCCGAGGGTCTCAATGGCTCCGGCGAGTCCGGCAAGTCCTCCGGCCAGCATCATGGTGAGGACGACGGTGCGTTCCACGCGAATGCCGGCGTAGCGGGCCGCTTTGCTGTTCAGGCCTGCGGTCCGGATCTCAAAGCCAAGCGTGGTTTTCTGCAGCATCCACCAGATGATCAGCACCACGATCAGGGCCAGAAAGACTCCGTAGTGGACCCGGTAAGGGGGGCCAAACAGCCACGGCAGCTGGGCGGAAGGCAGAACGTCAGGCGTCTCTGAAATGGCACGAGCAGTGGGGTCCCAGAGGGGACCTGGGGTTTGTCCCTGAGAACCTCCGGCATAGACCGTCCACCCGGCAAAGAGGGACGCAACGTAGTTGAGCATGATGGTCACGAGCACCTCATGAGCGCCCGTGGTGACCTTCAGGATGCCGGGAATGGCACCCCAGAGCATGCCTCCGACCATGCCAGCGACCAAGGCCAAGGGCAGGTGCAGCAGCAGCGGTAGGCCTTCGAAGTGAATCCCAACGGCAACGGAGAACACCGAGCCCATGACAAACTGTCCGGAGGCGCCAATGTTGAAAAGTCCTGCTTTGAAAGCGACTGCGACCGAAAGTCCGGTGAGGATGAACGGGATCATCTTGCGGACGGTGGTGCTCCAGGCCCGTCCGCTACCGAAGGCGCCCTGAAACAGGCCCTGGTAGGCAAGCCACGGATCATCGCCGGCCAGCCACATCACCACCGCCCCGGCCAACAGGGCCATGAGCAGGGCCAGCGCAGGAATCAGCAGGGCTCGGAGGAAGGAGAGGAGGGGCGTGGTTGAGGTCATGGGTGCATGCTGTGCGGAGCCGAAGGCGTCATCCGGGAACCCTGCTCCGCTTGGGCTCCCGGAGATCGGTTGGGATTAGTTGCCGTATCCGGTTTGGATGGCACCACTGTCCAGGCCCGCTTTGGTCTGCTGAAGCAGGGTCTTGACGCTTGCCGGAATCACCGAATCGAAGTCGTGGAACGGCGCCAGTCCGGCTGCTCCAAAGACGTTGCCCCCTTGGAAGGTGCCCGCCTGAGCCTGGGCGACAAGGTCAGCAACAGCCGGTGTGATCAGCTTCATGGCGCTGGAGATCAGGCAGGGACGAGCAGCCGGGACGGTGTTCCACTGGTCGGTGTCCACACCGATGCAGTAGATGCCTTCATGCGTGGCGATTTCCTGTAGGGCGCCGTTACCGGTGAGGCCGCCTGCGCCAAAGATGACGTCGGCTCCCTGGTCAATGGCCTGCTTGGAGGTTGCCGCACCCCACTCCGGATCCACAAAGGCCTGGCTGATCTCTCCCGGATGGTAGGTGGAGATGATGCGGATGTCCGGATTGACGGACTTAGCGCCAGCAATGTAGCCCTCATTGAATGCGACCACCGGGGGCACAAGGTCGGTGCCGAGAACTGCGCCGATGGTGTTGGATTGGGTCATGCTTGCGGCCAAAACGCCAGCGAGGTAGCCGGATTGGTCTTCATGGAAGATGAGGCCAGCGAGGTTGGGCAGGGTTTCTCCCTGATACTGGTCAACGCCAACAAACAGCGTGTCTGGGTTCTCCTTGGCTGCCTGAACCGTGGCGTCACTCAGGGCGAAACCCACGGTGATGATGATGTCGTACTCGGCCTCAATGAACTGAGCCAGGTTGTCAGCGTAGTCCTTGGCGTCTTGCGTCTCGATGTACTTGACATCACGTTCTCCCAGACCGAGGTCCTTTTGAGCCTGCAGAACCCCTTCCCATGCGGACTGGTTGAAGCTCCGGTCGTTGATCCGGCCGACGTCTGTCACAAGTCCGACCTTGATAGAGGCAGCAGAGGCGCTGGTAGCGAGCAGGACCAAGCTGAGGCTCAGGAGGCTGAGCAGAAGAGTCCGAAGGGCAACTGAATGACGCATGTAGGGTTTCTTAGATGAGGGTGTCAGGCGGTTGGAATCGGGCCGTGCAGGATTCCGATTTCTCAGAAACGGCACGGCCCCAGAAGGCTCCAAAAGAGGAAAACGTTATGCGGGAAAGCGGGGGAGAGGTCAAGTTTTTCCCTGAAACCGGAGACGGCGGCTAAGCCTCCCAGCTGTCACGGTACGCCTGTTGGTCGGCTGTCAGGGTATCGATCCGGACCTGAGAGCCGGCGAGCTTGAGTTCGGCCACTCGCTGGTCAATTGCCTCCGGAACCAAGTGGGCGTCTTTGGAAAGAGAGGCTCCTGCTTGAGCAAGGTGCCGGACGCTGAGGGCTTGCAGGGCAAAGCTGGTGTCCATGATTTCTGCCGGGTGTCCGTCGGCACAGGAAATGTTGACGATGTTGCCTCCTCCGAGGAGGTGCAGCCAGCGCCCGTCAGGCATCTGGAAGCCTTCTACATGAGTCCGGAGGCGCTGATGCTCCGTGGCTCCTTCACGGAGGCCGTCGACATCAATCTCATCCCAAAAGTGTCCCGCGTTGGCCAAGAGCGCGTTGTCCTTGAGGACCGCAAAGTGTTCCGTCCGGAGGGTGTGACGAATGCCAGTGACCGTGAGTACCAGGTCCGCCTGCGGGCAGGCTTCCAGCAGAGGCATCACCTGGCAGCCGTTCATCAGTGCATCCGCCGCTTTGACGGGGTCAACCTCGCAGACGATGACGCGTGCGCCCAATCCCTGCGCACGGGTTGCCACGCCTTTGCCGCACCATCCGTATCCGATCACCACAACGGTCTTCCCGGCGATGACGAGGTTGGTGGCGCGCATGACGCCGTCCCACACGGACTGTCCGGTGCCATGGACATTATCGAAGAGGTACTTGCAACGGGCTTCATTGATGAGCAGCACCGGAAAGGCCAGCTGTCCCGCCTGGGCCCGAGCTCGAGCCCGCATCACTCCGGAAGTGGTCTCTTCGCAGGCGCCAATGACATTCGGGAGCAATTCGGGACGCTCATCATGCAGCAACTCCACCACGTCGCCACCATCATCAATGACCAGGTGCGGGGCCAGGTCCAGGGCGAGGCTCATGTAGTGACGCATCTCATCAGGCGGTGCTCCGTGGCGGGCATAAAGGTGCAGTCCTTCTTCTGCCAACGCGGCGACCACGTCATCCTTGGTGGATTCGGGGTTGCTTCCTGTGACAGCAACCTCGGCTCCACCGGCGCGCAGTACCAGAGCCAGGTACGCAGTTTTGGCCTCCAGATGCACGCTCACGACCACCCGCTTGCCAGCGAGTGGTTGCTCTCGACGGAACTCTTCCTCCAGTTGCCGAAGGATGGGCATGTTGCGTCGCACCCAGTCGATGCGCTGTTTCCCTTCGGCAGCCCATTCCGGATGGGCCACGACGTTTGGCTTCATGGTCGGTTCTCCTTTCAGGATCAGTCTGGTGACAAATGGATGAGGGGCTGTCCGGGCAGCTCAGGCTCCGTTGGCGTCATGAGGGGACGGCCTTCATGGGCTTTACTCAAGCAAAGTCGCACCTCCGGTGTGGAAGGAACGCTCTGCGGTGCCAGGAGTCAGAAGTACCCCAGCCAGCTGAAGGTCAGCCGTGGGGTGGCCGGGACATTTTCTCCGCGGGTGGGGGTGGTGATCTGAGCCCGGAACTGCCAGGGCAGGTCCTGCGGCGCACGTTCGAGGTCACTGAGGTTGCCGTATCCGGCAGCAAGCGAAACCTCTTGCAGCACCCGCGGGCTGTAGTGGGAGCCGCCCAGGGTGGCTTCCTGTTGCTGCAGGTGGTGCCAGTTGAAGCCGTAGTGCCAGTTGTCCTGTTCCCAGCTCCAGCCATACTCGGCTTCTGCCCGGTTGCCGGGGGCATAGAGTTCATCGGTGCCTGCGAGCGTCTTGCGGGTTCCGGCGAGTTGGTTGGTCAGGGACACACTGAGGATGTTGCGCCAACCGGGAGCGTTGGGCATCCAGTGGTTCTGCAGAAATCCGGTCACGTCGCCCTGTCCTTCTCCAATCGTGTGACCGTAAAGGCCCTGAGCGGTGCTGGCTCCTGTGGGGAGCGTGAAGACCAATCCTCCAAAAAGCACCCGTTTGATGCCCAAGGACCACTCTGTGCGGAAGAGCAGCCGGGCGTCTCCCACTCCGGAGAGCGTCTCTGTGGACGTGGCGGCTCGAACCTGCTCAGCCCCTTGCTGCAGGGTGGCGTCTCCGGAGGTGACCGAAAGGTCGGCTTGCTGCTCGCTCTGAACCAACGGGAGCACCACGCCCCACGCAGAGGCATCACTCAGAGCCTGATCGTACCGGATCCGCAGTTCGGTCCGTGAACGGGAAACCGTGCCCTCCAGCAAGTCGGCAACCTCTGGATTTCCGGACAGCAGCACGGCCCAGGGGCGGCGGTTTCCACCGGCGTCAAAGGCTTCGGTGGTTGCAGGTTCATGAACCAGGCTCAGGTGCCATTGGCTGCGTCCTTCCGGAAGACGGTCAAAGCGCTCCAAGGCGCTTCCAACCGTTGCCCCAAGGGGCAGGAGCAGGAACAGGAGGAACCAGCGTAAGGAGGAGGGGGGCATCATTTGGGGGCTCCAAAGGAGATCCAGCCCTTCCCGACCATTTCATGAAGGATCCGCTCAATCGGAAAACCGACTACGTTGTTGTAGGAGCCCTCCAGTCGATCCACTAAGGCGGTGCCGAGTCCCTGAATGGAGTAGGCGCCGGCCTTGTCGTCTCCCTCTCCGGTGGAAAGGTACCAATCGATGACCTCGGTGGGCAACGGGAGAAACCGGACCTGTGTGCTCTCGACGCCTTCAATCCAGTCCTGCTGCGCCGGGCGCCCGATGATGTAGGCGGACTGGACCTCGTGCCAGTTGTTTTCCAGCATTTCCAGCATCACCCGGGCGTTTTCGCGACTGGTGGGCTTTCCCAGCAGCTCGTTCTTGACCAGCACCACGGTGTCACCCGCTAAAACGATGGCGTTCGGATCCGTCGGCTGCACGGCTTCCGCTTTTTCCCGAGCAATGCGGCGGATGAAGTCGGCCAGCGGTTCTCCCGGAAGACGGCTTTCGTCGATGTCAGGACTCTTGACCTCAAACTGAAGGCCGTACCGTTGAAGAAATTCCTTCCGCCGAGGAGAGGAGGAAGCCAGGCAAATCGGGTAATGCTGCTGCATAAGGAGCTTGGAAACAGGGTCAGAAATCACGGCACGGCTGTGTGTCAATGGAGGTGGTTCGTCAAGCCCATCACTATGAGGGAAGGGGAGGGAACGCTCAAGTCCGGAACTGCTGCAAATGGCTTGAGGGCTGAACCGAAGCATGCGAGCATTCTGACTGCATTGGCCAAGATGCCTCACCTGATCCGATACCCCATGAGCCACGAACTGACCGCCGAAGAAATCCAGCGCTACAGCCGCCACCTCACCCTGCGTGAAGTGGGACTGGCCGGGCAGGAAAAACTGAAGGCGTCCCGGGTGCTGCTGGTGGGAGCCGGTGGACTGGGCGCCCCGATGTCCCTCTACCTCGCTGCGGTTGGAGTGGGAACCCTGGGCGTGGTGGATTTTGACGTCGTGGAACACAGCAACCTCCAGCGTCAGGTTGTGCATGGCACCCAGGACATTGGACGGTTCAAGGTGGAGTCGCTGCAGGAAACCCTCCGGGAGATCAATCCGAATGTGCAGGTTGAGGTGCACAAGGTCCGGTTGACCGCTGAAAACGTGGAGGAGCTGTTTGAGCGGTATGACGTGATTGCCGATGGCTCAGACAACTTTGAAACCCGTTACTTGGTCAATGACGCCGCCTACTTTGCCCAAAAGCCGCTGGTTTCGGCGTCGCTGTTTCAGTTTCAGGGACAGCTTTCGGTGTTTCATCCAGCAGTGGGTGGTCCCTGCTACCGTTGCCTTTACTCAGCGCCTCCGCCGGCGTCTCTGGTACCCACCTGAGCAGAGGGGGGAGTCCTGGGCGTGCTCCCAGGCGTGATGGGAACCCTGCAGGCCACCGAGGTCATCAAGCTGCTGCTGGGGGTAGGGAAACCGCTTCTGGGCCGGATGCTGCTGTATGACGCGCTGGAGCTGAGCTTCCGAGAAGTGCGGCTGAAACCGGACCCCGAGTGTGACCTTTGTGGGGAGCATCCGACGCTGACAGACCTGTCCATGGACTTCTTCCAGATGGAGGAAGAACCTGGGGAAGGAGCGGACGAACTGACTCCGGAGGCACTGCTGCAGCGCTTGAAGCAGGTTCCGGCGCCCATTTTGCTGGACGTCCGTGAGCCAATGGAGTGGGAGATTGCACGCCTGCCTTCTGCTCAGCTGATGCCCCTCAGTGAGCTGGATCCGGAGCACCTGCCTTATGAGCATGAGGCGGAGATCATTCTCTACTGTCACCGGGGCGTGCGGTCCCGAATGGCCCTCGATGCGCTGAAGCAGGCCGGGTTCCGGCACCTCAAGAACCTCGCTGGCGGCATTGACCGCTGGTCTGTTGATGTGGATCCGACGGTTCCACGCTACTGAACTTTCTTTTGGAGTGATCCCGTCATGCCCCTCACTGAAGCGCAACTGCTGGAAGGTAACCTCCCGATTGATGGGGAGTTTGGAGTCACGGCGGAAATTCCCCGCTTCGCCTTGATTCAGGAGTGGCAGGAAAAGCGAGTGGCCCTGCGTCATGGCTACTACCGGATGGTGGATCCTCCTCGTGTGAAGGCGCTGCAGCAGGAGCTCTGTGAGGCCTCCGGAAGCGCCCACGCCCTCTGCTACGTGTCCCAAGAGGCGGCGCTTCATGAGTGGCTACTGGGGACGTTTGCGCTTCCTCCGCATCACCCGGTGCTGGTGCTGGCGGGCGCTGAACATCCGGACCTGGCTCGGGTGACCGCTCTTCTGGATGCCCGGCAGCTGCCCTGGAAACGGCTGCCCTGCGAGGTTCCGGCAAAGCTGCCCCTGTGTTCGCTGGTGGTTGTGCTCCGGGAAACTCCGGAGGTGGATCGGATGATGACCATTCTCTGGCACTCCCTCCCAGGACGCCTGCCGCTGCTGGTGTGGAGTCCGGACGTGCCACAGTCCATCCCGCGGAAGCTCCGGAGTGCGCCCTGGGTATGTGCGCTGGGAGAGACAGCAGGAGGCGCCTTGATTCTGGACGACTCAGAACAGTTTGAGGAGTTTCTGGAACGCCGTAAGCGCCGAGGTCCCATTCTCTCTCCTCGCTCCATTGGGGACGGGGAGCGGAGCGAGGTTCGGAGTCGAGTGGAGGAATGGTTCCGGGAGCAGGAAGCGGCCACTGCAGTGCAGCTTTACCCCTCGGGAATGAGTGCCTGCGCGGTGCTGTTTGATGAACTACTCCGCCAGCGTCCGCAGCATGTGGTGGTGATTGGAGGCATGTACACCGACACCTACACCCTGCTAACGCATCCGCGCTTCCGGCCTGAAGGCACCCGAGTTGATTTTCTGGATGTGGCCGAGCAGGACCACTTGGTGGAGGTGCTGACGGAAGAGACCGCGTTTGTCTTCACTGAAAGCATCACCAATCCGCTGGGGGAGGTTCCGGACCTGCCTCTGATTGCAGCCAATGCTCACCTCCGCGGGGTTCCGTTGGTGGTGGACAACACCTTGGCAACGCCGTTCAATCTCAATCCGCTGGTCATTGGCGCCACCGCTGTGATTCACAGCACCGCCAAGTACCTGAACGGACAAAACGATCACCGCGGCGGGGTGTTGGCGCTCAGTGACCGGGGGCTGGCCGACCGTCTGCAGCGTCAGCAGAACCTTCTGAGTCTGCGCATGAGCGAGGCGGAGGCGCGGGTGCTGTGGCAACGGCTGCAGGACTTCCCGGAACGGATGGAACGCTTCAACCGCAACGGACGCATCTTGGTCGACTACCTGACCCGTCACCCGAAGGTGGCAGAGGTCTTTCACCCTGAAGTTCCGGATGCTCCCCCTCATCATTCTCCCCTGGTGGGAGCAGGGAGTGTGGTGAGTTTTCGCTTAGTGGACGACAGCCTTGAGGCGGTTCAGCGATTTTACGATGCGGACCTTCATCCCATTGGAAAGGGGCCCACTTTGGGGTCCAACCGTACCATTTTGTGTCCTTACCCGCTGCTGGCGCACTACCATGCGCCGCTGGAACTGGTGGAGCAGCTGTGCGCAACGCGGCACCTGATCCGGGTGGCTGCCGGCTGTGAGACCGACTTTACCGTGGTCCTGCGGGCGCTCGGCCGGGCGCTGGAGCCGGTGTAAGGACCACTAGCATCACTCCATTCAGAAAACGTTATGTCTCAGCCCACTTCCTTTAAGTACATTGGCAAGCCCCGCGGCATCATTGACGCGCAGGAAAAACTGACCGGTCAGGCCCGCTACATTGGAGACCTGCAGATGGCCGGAATGCTGCACGTGCGGTTGCTGCTCAGCCCCCATGCTCATGCCCGAATTGTCCAGATGGACACCGCTGCTGCAGAGCAGGTTCCGGGGGTGAAGGCCGTGCTGACGGCCGATCAGCTGACTCACTGGAACAAGACCGCGGCTTCTCGCGTGGGCGCTCTGCTGGCACGCGGAGAGGTGATGTTTGAAGGGCACCCCGTGGTGGCCGTGGTGGCCGACTCAGCAGAAGCCGCTTGGGATGCGATTCCTCTGCTTGGCGTGGAGTATGAGCCTTTGCCCGTGGTTCCGGATCTGGCAACCGCCTTGGCGCCTGGAGCGCCGTTGGTGTGGCCACAGGGCATCCCGCGCGATGAGTCCAACGTCAGTGGTGACCATGCCGCGGTGGAACTTTCAGGAGCTGATCCGCAGGCCCTGCCGCCGAATGTGCACTCACAAAATGACTTTGAACGAGGCAACCTAGCAGAAGGGTTTGCGCAGTCGGAGGTGGTGCTGGAGCGAACCTACCGAACGGGAATTGTGCATCAGGGGTACCTGGAACCGCAGGCCTGTGTCGCGATTCCCGAACCCATGGGGGGCTTGACGATTTATACCGGCACGCAGGCTCCCCGGACGGTCCATGAGGACGTCTCCCGGCTTCTGGATCTTCCGTCTTCGCAGCTGCGTGTGCACCCGATGACGTTGGGAGGTGGGTTCGGCGGCAAGCATGGTCTGATGGAACCCCTGGCTGCTGCGATCGCCTTGCAGCTGCAGGCGCCCATTCGCTTAGAGCTGTCCCGGACTGAAGACTTCATGACCACCATGCCGGCGCCCGCTTGTGAGGTGTGGCTGAAGATGGGAGTCGATCGCTCTGGAGCGCTGAAGGCGCTGGAAGCCAAGGTCGATGTGGACAATGGGGCTTATGCAGCGGCCTGGTGGAGTGCTTTGCTGGCCTTGCTGCTGGGAGGCGCGTATCAGGTGCCCAACCTGAAGATCCACTGTCAGGAGGTCGTCACGCACAAGCCGATGGCAGGACCGTACCGGGCGCCTACCGCACAGACCGCTTGCTTTGCGCTGGAGTCTCACATGGATGACCTTGCCCGAGAGCTGGGAATGGATCCTCTGGAGTTTCGACTGCAAAATGCTTCGGAAACTGGGGACCCGATGGTCAACGGACAGCCGTGGCCGAGCCTGAGCATCAAAGAAAGCCTGCAGGCTCTGAAGGACCACCCTACTTGGACGTCTCGGACCACTGAAGAAAACGAAGCCTGGGGCTTGGCACTCGGTGTCTGGCCCTGCGCCGTAGGGCCGGCTTCTGCCGTCTGCCGCATGATTCCAGATGGCACCGTGCAGGTGCAGGTCGGTTCTGCAGACGTGTCTGGAGTGAATAGCAGCCTGGTGCTGGTTGCAGCTGAGATCCTTTCGGTGGATCCGGCAAAGGTGGAAATTGTGCAGGTGGATTCTCGAACCGGACCTGTTTCGCCGCCGAGCGGAGGAAGTCAGGTGACGTATAGTGTCTCCGGAGCCGTCAGTGCCTCTGCCCAGGAGGTCCGGAAGCAGCTGGCGAAATTGGCGGCAGAGCACTTCGAGGCAGCTGAGGAGGACCTTGTTTTTGAAGACGGAACTGTGCACGTGAACGGGTTGCCGACTCAGCGAGTGTCGTATGCGCAGCTGGCGAAACGTGCGGAGTCCCGTAAGGGCGGTGCCGGTCCGGTGATTGCGACGTCCAGCAACTCGGTCCCGGAAAATGCCCCTGGGGTCGCGGTCCATGCGGTCAAGGTGCATGTGGATCCTGAAACGGGGGTGGTCACTCCGAAGCAGTACCTGGCGATTCAGGATGTGGGACGGGCGCTCAACCCGCTGCTTGTGGAAGGGCAGATTCAAGGGGGAGTGCTTCAGGGGCTTGGTTGGGGGCTCTGGGAAGAAATGCCCTATGATGCTCAAGGTCAGCTGCAGGCCGCAACTTTTCTGGATTACGCCTTGCCCCGAGCGGACAATGGTGTGGCTGTCGAAGTCATGTTGCTGGAAAACCCTTCTCCTCATGGACCTCTGGGGATCCGAGGGGTCGGAGAGCCGCCGATTGTTCCCGGAGGAGCCGCGATCGCAAATGCGGTCTATCAAGCAGTTCAGGTTCGCTCGACTCAGTTGCCCATCCGGCCCACGACTCTCTGGAAGCAGCTACACGCTTGATTTTTAAAAGAATAAAATGAAGTGCTCTTGATTTGCAGACTAATATTTTAATTAATATTATGTTAATTTAATTAAAATTCACCCCCAAGAAAACTTATTTTCAAGTGGTATCACCTTTCTCTGCTCTCGGGAAAGTGATTTTCTGAGAGAGGTTGCAGGAGCCCGCTGAAAAAGGCTGTCTGCGAGACGCTCTGGTTTTCTCGCGAGGTGTCCGGCTTCTGAGTAAAGCCGATTAGAAGAGCAAGGTTGGAGTTCCACAGACGTTCCAGCTGATGGAGCCAGGGGGAGAACCAATCTCAATCAGGAAGTCTCTGTCCGGAAAATGACAAAGAAAGAATATATAATACATATTATGTCAAATAATTTAATTGATCTCAGAAGCGACACCATTACTCAGCCCACCAGTGGCATGCTTCAGGCCATGATGACGGCTACGGTGGGAGATGATGTTTTGGGAGATGATCCCAGCGTCAAGGAGTTGGAAGCAGAAACCGCTCGTTTGATGGGCATGGAGGCCGCAGTCTTCATGCCTTCCGGAACCATGACCAACCAGGTCGCGGTGCGTGCCCACACGGAACCCGGGGATGAGATCCTGCTGGCTGACAATGCGCACATCTACTTTTATGAAGCTGGTGCCCCCGCGGCCCTGGCCGGAGTGATGTGTCGCTTGCTTCCCAATGAAGGGGGTGTCTTCACTCCAGAAGTGCTGGCGCAGTACCTTCGGCCACCGGACATTCACTTTCCAACCTCAAAGCTGGTCTGTGTGGAGAACACCAGCAACCGAGGTGGAGGAACCTGCTGGCCTCTTGAACAGTTGGATGCCCTAGTTGCATTTTGTCAGGAGCGAGGCCTGAAGCTGCACATGGATGGGGCTCGTTTATGGAACGCCGCGATCGCCCAGCAGCAACCCGAAGCGCGTTTGGTGCAGGGGTTTGCCTCGGTGAGTGTCTGTTTTTCCAAAGGATTAGGAGCTCCAGTCGGATCAGCTCTAGCAGGTTCTAAGAAATTCATTGATCGAGCACGTCGGTTCCGAAAGCAGTACGGTGGCGGAATGCGGCAGGCGGGATTCCTGGCGGCAGCAGCGCTCTATGCCTTGAAGCACCACCGAGCACGTTTGGCTGACGATCATGCACACGCACGGGCACTTGCGACGGGCTTGGCAGAAGTCGACGGTGTGTCCATCAACTGGGAGACCCTGCAGACCAACATGTTCTACCTGAACCTAGAGCCTTTTTCAGCCCAGACCTTCCAGGCTCTGCTGGCAGAAAAGGGCGTTGCGGTCATGGCGACCGGACCTCACACCATTCGGGTGGTCACGCACCTGATGTTTACTGCGGATCAGGTGGATCCCACATTGACCATGATGAAGGCCGCCTTGCAGGAGCTACGGCACGCGTCTCCGACCCCGTAAGTCCGCAAGCGGTTATTTTGCATTGTATTTTCTGAAAATCCTGAAATGATTTCCTTTTTTGAAAGGAAACCCGCAACATGAATGTCACGGAAACGTTAAGGAACCAGGCGCGCGAGGCACGTCGATCCGCACAGCAACTCGCCCAAGTGTCAACCGAGCTGAAGAATGAGGTTCTTCAGACCATCGCTTCGACCTTACGGGCAAACGTTGCTCCCCTTTTGGAAGCCAATGCGAAGGATGTCGCGGTTGCCCAAGAACTCCGCGAGCGTGGAGAGCTGAGTGGAAGTGCTGCTGCACGGGTGGCGCTTTCCGAAGGGAAGATTGAGCAAATGGCGCAGAGTGTGGAACAGGTTGGCGCTCTTCCGGATCCTGTTGGGCAGGTGCAGATGGCTCGTCAGCTGGATCAGGGCCTGAACCTGTATCGCGTCAGTTGTCCGATTGGAGTCATTCTGGTGATCTTTGAGTCACGTCCGGATGTCGTCACGCAGATCTCTGCGTTGGCGCTGAAGTCTGGGAACGCGGTCATTCTCAAAGGGGGAAAGGAAGCTCAACACACCAACCGGCTTCTCGCGTCGCTGATCCATGAGGTCCTGGAAGCGTCCCCGCATGTTCCAACAGAGGCGGTCAGCCTGATTGAAAGCCGAGATGAGGTCAGCCAGATGGTCCGGATGAGTGATGAGCTGGACCTCATCATCCCGAGAGGAAGCAATCAACTGGTTCAGTACATTCAGGAGAACGCTCAGGTTCCGGTCATGGGGCATGCGGATGGCATCTGCCACGTCTACTTGGATCGAGACGCTGATGCGACCAAAGCTTTTGAGATTGTCGTCGATTCTAAAACGGACTATCCCGCGGTCTGCAACGCCATGGAGACCCTGCTGGTCCACGAGCAGTTCCCTGATTCCGCTTTGGTGTCTTTGCTTCAGGAGCTCCAGGCACGTGGCGTCGAGCTGCGCTGCTGTCCTCTCACACGACAACGATTGGCCTCCAGCGAACTGCAGCTGCAAGCGGCGACAGAAGAGGACTGGGCCACTGAGTACACGGACCTGATTCTCTCCATCAAAACCGTAGCGTCCGGAGATGCGGCCGTCGCCCACATTCATCAATATGGTTCCGCCCATACGGATGCGATTGTGACGGAAAACGCAGAGACGGCTAAGTGGTTCATGGAAACGGTTGATTCAGCAGGGGTTTTTTGGAATGCGTCCACTCGTTTTGCAGATGGGTTCCGCTACGGCTTCGGAGCCGAAGTCGGAGTCAGCACCGCCCGGACCCACGCCCGAGGACCCGTGGGTTTGGAGGGGCTCGTCATCTACAAATACCGTCTTTACGGTCAGGGGCACACCGTTGGTCCCTACTCCCAAGGAACACGGCACTTTCAATTCGAGAACCTGGCTCCCGAACTGCCCTCCAGGAATTCTTGAACATAAACACTGATATTATGTAAATATGTCAAAATACGCTGGACAACTTGCCCTCATCGTCGATGACTTCGCCACGGCCCGTCGGTTCATGAGCCTGACCCTGAAGGAGCTGGGATTCGAGTGCCAAGAAGCAGGCTCCGTGGAGGAGGCCATGACCTTCATCAACTCCGGTCAGTCCGTGAACCTCGTGCTCGCCGACACCCACATGCCAGAAAAAACCGGGCTCGACCTGCTGCGAGACATCCGGGGGGCTGGTCATAAGGAACTTCCAGTCGTGTTGATGATGATGGAAGCCTTTGAGTCCGTTCTCATGGAAGGGGAGCAATTGAAAATGAGCGGGCACATCGTCAAGCCATTTGATGCTTTTGCTCTGTCCAAAGTTCTGGAACAGGTCATGCCGAAAGGCTAAAGATGAGTCATCGTTGCATCAACTGCCGCTTTTACCAAGTTACTTGGGATCCCAACCAACCTTACGGCTGCCGCAAGCTCAATTTTAAGAGTCGTGTGGAGCCGGCCCAGTACATCCTCCAGGTCTCCGGACAACCCTGCCTTAGTTTTGAGCAAAAACCAAAACCAAAGGCCCCACCTTCCGCTCGCTAATCGCTCACTCTTTGATCAGATTTACAGAATGCTTCTATAGGGCGCGAGAAAGCTGATGAGGGATATTTAGCGGTTGCGTGGAGAATGCCTTTCATTAACGCCTCAAAATTAGTTTATGGCGATTCTGAGAGGTTGTTTTTTCTTGGGGGGTTGAAAAACAGGGAGGGACTGAGAGGGGGAAGCGTCCGAAACAGGTGCCTCGGACGCAACAGGAATCAGAGAGCCTTTTCTCCGGTTTCGCCGGTTCGGATCCGGATGGCTTCATCAAGGTTGATGACAAAGATCTTTCCATCTCCGATGCGTCCGGTCTGGGCAGCCGTCTGAATAGCGTCCACCGCTTTCGAGACCTCATCATCAGCAACAACGATCT
>CBFIGY010000030.1:0-37755 GCA_965662235.1 uncultured bacterium | reverse complement strand
GCTCTGAGGAATGACGTTACTTAATCGCAAAATTTCATTTATATTTTTGTCGC
This sequence comes from uncultured bacterium, assembly GCA_965662235.1. Taxonomy (GTDB): domain Bacteria; phylum SAR324; class SAR324; order SAR324; family NAC60-12; genus JAYPUA01. The sequence goes on along the minus strand of CBFIGY010000030.1, from coordinate 37,702 downwards.
GGTATCTTGGATTCTTTCTTCTATTTATCGGCAGCTTCTTCTGAGTCTCAATATACTGGTCGTTGATTATTCTTTTAGTGAGAGTATCGATCTCGACGTCGCCCATAATCTCGATTAAATCGTTTAGTAGTGTTTTATATTCGTTCAACAAACCCTTATTGAATGACTCTTTTCTCCGCTCAATAAACTTATCTCTGAGATCCGAAATCCTGAACGTGATCTTTCCAGATTAGGAACCTATATTTTCGACTCTTCCCTTATTATTTATTCCTCCTATCGACTGGCTTGCTAATTCTTTTATTTCTAAGTAATGCTCTTTAATTTTCTGAAATTCACACGAGGCTTGATCTACATTCCGAACTCCTTGAGTCTCAAGCATCGCTAAAATCTCATTCTCCAGGCAAGCGTTGGACTCGAAGCGCCTGGGAGGTTTGGTTTTACCATGGGCTTCTTCGAGCTGTTCGGCAGGGTTGACGCCGCTGAGTTCTGCGGAAATAGGGGAAGGGGGGCGCCCGCTGATGCTGAGGAGCTCTGTTCGGAGTCGCCCCTTGATCTGCTCGATGTTGACGCTTTCGCCGCGCCGAACTTGCTCGTAGAGGGCCTGCGCAACCGCGTAGAGGTGGTTGGCCAACCTCTTCGCTTCGACTCGCTTTACTGCTGGAAGAGCGAGCTTCAGGATCTTTCTTCCCCCGAGCGTGCTCTGGAGGTCAAGGGGAACGTATGAGCGGAAAAAGTAGGAAGAAGATTCTCGGAGCAGGTGACATCGCGACATGAAGCCTCTCTAGTGAGGGGCGATCGCGTTCTAAGCTAAACCCGAATCAAACAGCCCGTGGAACAGCCCGTGAAAATCAGAAAATACCGTCAAGCCAGGCATTTCTGATCGCCACTCAGCGAGCTAAGTCACTGAAGATAAAAGGGGAAATTGAAGAATGAACTTGGTTGGTGGAGATGGCGGGAGTTGAACCCGCGTCCTGACGAGCTTTCACCCAAGTTTCTACAAGCTTAGTTGGAACTTCTCGTTTTCGCCAGGGGTGTGGGCATCCAACCGCCTCACCCTGAAACACCTCCTAAAGTCTCGCAACGGCCACGGAGGAGGACGCGTTACCAGCCCAACTCAGGATGACACCGAACGGAACGTCTTGGGCGAACCTTCCGCTTGGCGCCTGCTCAGTTACGCAGCGACAGCTGCGCGAGCAGGAGTGTAGTCAGCGTTGTTTGCAGCTAACTTTTTTGGTGATCGTTTTAACGTGGCCACGAACACCACCCACGGCTTGCTTCTTGTTGCTTCCACTGACAGTCGAATTCCGGAACATCCCCACAATTCGTGAAAAGCCCTATTACTATAGCAGGTTTGAGCAGCAGCGCCAGAGTTTTAGAGCACCTCCAGGTGTTCCCGGACCCAGGAGGCCTGCTCCAGAAGCTGCTGTTGAGCCTCCGGGGCCATCTTGTCCCAGGTCCGGTAGGTCATGCCGATGCGGTGATTGCCCTGCAGGCGTTCCCGATGTCGGACAAAAAACTCCCAGTAAAGGGCATTGAAGGGACAGGCCCGGGGTCCGGTTTTCTGCTTTGGGTCATACGCACACTGCACGCAGTGATCGCCCATGCGGTTCAGGTAGTTGGCAGAGGCCACATAGGGCTTGGTCGCCACCTGTCCTCCATCCGCATACTGACTCATGCCCCGGGTGTTGGGCAGTTCCACCCACTCCAGCGCATCCACGTAAATGCCTAGGTACCAGGCATCCACAGCCTCCGGGTCAACTCCTGCCAGCAGCGCAAAATTTCCCGTGACCATCAGGCGTTGGATGTGATGCGCATACGCGTGCTCCAGCGACTGCGTCACTGCCTGCCGCAGGCACCGCATCTGCGTTTCCCCCGTCCAGAACCACTCCGGCAACGGACGATCGTGCTCCAGAAAGTTCTGAGACCGGTAGCCCGGCATCTCTGCCCAGTACACGCCCCGCATGTACTCACGCCACCCCAGGATCTGCCGAACAAAGCCCTCCAGCTGCGCTAGGCTGATCGCCTCCGGACGCTGCTTCCACTCCTGAATCGCCCGGTCCACAACCTCTCGTGGACTCAGGAGCTTCACGTTCAGTGCAAAGGAAAGGAGGGAGTGAAACAGAAACGGCCCTTCCTCCGTCAGCGCGTCCTGGTAGGTGCCAAAAAAAGGAAGACGTTCCTGGACAAAATGTTCCAGCGCCTGCAGTCCCTGTTCCCGAGTCACCGGCCACCGTAGGTCTCCAGCGGCAAGGCTTCCCACCGTGGTCACTCCGTGATCCGTCAGCAGGCGCACCAGGTCGGATACGTCCGTATGAAAGTGAGGCACCGGCGGCAACGGGACCGCGCCGTCGTACCGCTTCCGGTTTTCCTGGTCAAAATTCCACTTGCCGCCCACCGGCTTGCCCCCTTCCACCAGCACCTGATGCTGCTGCCGCATCTTGCGGTAGAACGTTTCCATCAGGTAGGTCTTCTTCCCCCGGAACAGCGTGCCAAGGGCTTCCCGGGGTTCAAAGAAGTGCTCTGAGTCCACTCCAGCGGTTTCCAGCTCCAAGGAAGCCGCAAAGGCTTGCAGCTGCTGATCCACCCGCCACTCATCCGGAAGCATCCACTCCAGCCGAGACGCCTGATGCTCGTGCAGCAGCGCCTTGAGGTTCTCCGGAAGCGTCTGCTGGTTCCGCGGATCATCTAAGGTCAGGTACACCACCTGATGCCCCTGATGCCGGAGCCTCTCGGCAAACGCTCGCATGGCGGCAAAGAACGCCACCACCTTCTGCACGTGGTGCCGGACGTAATCGGTCTCCTGACGGACCTCCATGAGGACGTACACGACCTCTGGCCGGACCTCCTGGAACCAGGAATGCTGGGCGTTGAGCTGATCCCCCAGAATCAACCGAAGCGTCTTCATGAAACGCCTCTCAGGGATAAGGAAGCAGGCATCGGATTAGAAATCAGTCGGCGCAACCGCAGGTGCTGAAGCCTCCGAACGGGCCGCCGCGGCAGGTGCCGCAGGAGGAGGAGCGGGAACCTGGTAATCCGGCTCCAGGATGCCGCTGAGGTACCCAGCGATGCCGGCGGCACAAACTCCCCGGAACGCGATGCACTTGGCCTGTCCCAACCGCGTGCCGTCCGGCGCATAGACGTAAATCCAGAAGGTGGTCCAATCATAAAACGCCAGCAGCTTCCCCGATCGGTCGTACAGGCGCCGGTTTGCAGCTGTGCCCACCCAATCGGGCGATGCCCCGTCTCGGACCACCAGCATCTGAAACTGCCCCTCGGTGTTCGTGAAACCGATCCGCCCTTTCTGGTTGCCTTCTGAGTCCAGTAATTCAACATAGTCAATGTAGATGTTCGCCTGCCCCACGGGCTCCAGCGAGGGTCCCAAAATGGCGGTCTGCAGCGGCAGGGCATGGCTCTGGAGGGGAAACCCAAGGCTGAGCAGCAGGCTTCCCAAGAGCAGGAGTCGAATGATCATGAAGCGTTGTGCTTGAGGAAAAGAGCTTCCGGGGTTGCCCCCGCACGAAGCAGCATGCAAGAAAAAACCCGAAATGTCTCCAGATGCACGACTTTTGCCCCGGGTCCAAGTGGGGGAAAACTTGATTGTTCCGGCCTGGTTTTCTAGCGTGAACGTTCCCAACCCCCTCATTTGAGATACTGGATGAAATGTCTTCGATGCAGCGCCCTGAATCCTGAGGCGGCGCTTTACTGTCAGCGATGCGGAACCATGCTCGCCACCTCCTCCAGCCACGAGCGCAGCGACGTCCTGAAGGCGCTCACCCTGGCTCTGATGGTCACCGGAATCTTTTACCTCGTCTTTCCGATTCCGGTCACGCATAACGCGTTTCTGCTGGAGCTGTTTTCCGGGCGCATCTCCGAGGCGATCTTCCTGATGTGCGTCTGGTCCCTCTTCCTGGTGCTCTACCGCTTCCGGGCACACCGTCGACAGTACCGTGCCTACGAGGCCCTGCTTGATGCCGAGCTGCATGAATCCCTCAGTCAGGGCATTTTTGTTTCCAACCTAGAGGCCCGCATTCAGGAAATTGGAGAGCACCTGCAGCACAAGAAGGTCCGGCAGTTTCAGAGCAGCCTCATCTTTCAGCGGGTGCGACGCATCTTCCTTTACCTCAAGGCCGTGCCCCGCAAGGAGGAGGTCAAGGCCATCCTCGACTACCAGGCCGAGTTGGACTACAACCGCCTGCAGGGTCGGTACACCCTGCTGAACGTCTTCATCTGGGCCATTCCGATTGTTGGCTTCATTGGCACCGTCTTCGGCATTGGTCAGAGCATTGGGGAGTTCTCAGAGTTCATCCGTGGCGCGGACTCCGGCTCGCTGGGGGGACAGCTTCGTTCTGCCCTCGGTGGGGTGACCAGTGGCCTCTCTGTGGCGTTCAACACCACCTTCCTTGCGCTTGCAGGCGTCATCCCCGTGATGGTCCTTGCGTCCTCAACCCGTAAGGCCGAGGAGGACCTGCTTCTCAACATTGAAGAGTACTGTCTGGAAGAACTGCTTCCCCACCTTCATGTGCACCCGGGAGACCGGGCCATTGCCGAAGCCGCGGATGCCCAGCTGGAGCGGGTTACCGAGTTTGCCGACCAGTGGCTCTCTCGAGTCGCCCCCATGCTGGACGGTGTGGAACAGCGAACAGGTTCGCTTCAGGCCCAGGTTGCCGCTCTGCAACCGCTCATTCAGGAGATCGGTGACCAGGTGCTTCCTGCAGAGGAAGAAGCCCCGCCCCGCCCCGCCGCAACTCCGGAAGCCCTTCGGTCGTCGTCCCTCGTGCTGCCCTCGAAGGAACCGGCCCCTCCGGAAACAGACGCCACTCCTCCAGAGGAAAAACCCTCCGCCCCAGAAGGGGACGCCGCCCCCTCCGTCCGGGAAGCCGACCCACCCCCTCACAACCTCCCGCCCGCGCCCGTCCCTCCCGTAGCGGTCCCGCCCGAGAAGCCAGCTGCTTTGGAGCCAGCCGCTTTGGAACCGACTCCTCCGGAAGCCGATTCGACTCCGAAGCCGAGCGCCCTGGAAGTGTTTGCCGCCACCCCGGAGTTCCCGACGCCCGAGCCTCCGCCGGCCCCGTCGCAGCCGGAAGCCCCCTTGGCAACACCTGCCGACGATGGCTCGCTTGCAGAAGAGATGGCCCGCGCAGAAGCTGCCGGATACGACTCCCGCCGTTCAGAAGACGCCCCCGATCCTGATGCTCCGCCGAACCGCTCCAACGCGCCGTCATGAGACGTTCCCCCCGGAACCCGGAAATCTCGCTCTTCCCCTTCCTCAGTGTCCTGCTGAGCACCATGGGCGTGTTGGCCTTTCTCGCCATCAGCTTTGTGATCTCGCCCATGGAGGAGCAGGCACCCGAGCTGCCGCAGAAGGTCGAGTTCCAGTGGGTCGGCGCTCCTGGCTACGTCAACCCCATCTACGTGCGCTGTCGGGCGGACCAGATTGAGTACTACGATCTGTTCCAGAATCAGGAACGGGTGTTTACGCTGAATGAGATGGCGTTTGAGCTGAACGGGGGAGGAACGGAGTTGCTGCAGTACCTGGTGCGACTGGAGGAAGAGAACCTACGGATCAAGCGGTCCTTTGGCACCAAGGAGTACTATCCGTTACTGCTGGTCTATCCGGACGGCGTGATGGCAGCCGAGCTCCTGATGACCTTGGTCGAGCAGGTGGAGGGACTGAATGTCGGGCTGGAGCCAATGCTCCCTCACTGGGAGGTCCCGTATCAACAGCGTCCCGAAAATTGACCTGCTCGGAGAGGCTTAGGCAAGGCGAGCTTGCTCCTTAAGGGTTTCCTGGAGGGAGTCCCGAAGGACATTGACGACGATCAACTCACTGCAGTTCTGGGCCGAGGCCTCCAGCAGATCCAGCCCCTGAGCCAGGGGAATCTGGTTGCTGGCAAGGAATTCCAGCTGCAAAATCAGTCGAGTGAGAATAGCTTCCATGTGATCTCCTGCATCAGGGTTGCGAAAGACCGCCTGCCTTCCAAGCAAACGGTTTCCACCCCTATTGCAGAAGAAGTGCCACCCTTTCTCACCTACCTCATTTTTTCAAAAAATCAGCGCGACACCGACGGTTCCTGCCGGATGCGGCCAAAGAGGCTCACCACCAGCTTGATCTCATGAGTGGGGGTCTGGTAGGTCAGGGTTCCGGATTGCGCAAACCCGAAGGGACTGAAACTGGGCCAGCGGGTGGCCGTGAGGGAAGCTTCTGCAGAGAGGGTCGTCCAAGGGAGGAACTGCTCGGAACCGTCTTGAGTCCACCGCAGCCCCAGCTGGTGATCGTGCAGAGCGAGGCCATAGGTTCGGTGCTGGAGCAACGCCAGCAGCTGTGCTTCCCGGAGCGCGCTGTGGACTTCCGCCGCTTCCTGCTCCGCCTGAACCCGGTGCCACCAGGGCATTAGTGAAAACCAGGCGGCTCCGGCCAGAGCAGCGCTGATCACCAGCACCAACAGCAGTTCCAGCAGCGAAAATCCTGCCGGAAGGGCTGCTGGAGGTGCCGCGGGATCAGGCGAACAGGGACTCGGTAAACTGCTTCGCGTCAAAGGGTCGCAAGTCATCCACCTGCTCTCCCACCCCGATGTAGCGCACCGGGATGTCGAACTCGTTGACAATGCCAATGACCACTCCGCCTTTGGAGGTGCCGTCCAGCTTGGTCACCACGATGCCCGTCAGCTCAGCAGCATCCTTGAACTCCCGGGCCTGGAAGATGGCATTCTGTCCGGTGGTCGCATCCAGCACCAGCAGCACCTCGTGCGGGGCATCTGGGATGAGCTTGCGGATGACACGGACCATCTTCTTCAGCTCCTCCATGAGATTCTTCTTGGTGTGCAGGCGTCCGGCAGTATCGCAGATCACCACGTCGTAGTTCTCCGCCATCGCCCGTTCCACCGTTTCATACAGCACCGCGGAAGGATCAGCCCCAGCGTCTTTGGACATCAGGTCACAGTTGGCACGCTGACTCCACTCACCCAGCTGCTCAATGGCAGCAGCCCGGAAGGTGTCTCCGGCGCCCATGAGGACCTTCTTGCCTTCCCGCGCATACTGAGCCGCCAGCTTCCCAATGGTCGTGGTCTTGCCCACGCCGTTGACGCCGACAAAGAGGAGCACCAGTGGCTTCCGGTCTTCCACCGAAGGAACCGGAACCGACTTGTCCATGATGGCCGCAATCTGTTCCTGCAGGGCCGCCCGCAGCGCAGCGGGATCCTTCAGCTCGTTCCGCTCCACCTTCGCTGTCAAGACGTCCAGAATCTTCTGGGTCGTCTCAGGGCCAATGTCGGCCCCAATGAGGACCTCCTCTAGATCGTCGAGGACCTCCTCGTCAATCTCTCGTTTACCGTGGACGATCTCGTCCAGACGTTCCAGCAGCTGCGTTCGCGTCTTGCCAATGCCGCGCTTGAGTCGGTCCAGGAAGCTCTCTGCCGGAGGAGCCTCTTCGGCAACCGGCGCCTCCGCCTCTCCCAACGACTTGGTCAGAACCTTCTTCTCTCGGCGTTCCTCTTCCTTGCGAGCCAGCTCAGCCTGAATTTCCTTTTCCCGGGCTTCCAGCTTACTGAGCTTCTCCTGACGCTGCGCCTCCAGCTGCCGCTCATTTTCCTTGTCCCGCCGCTCCAGGTCCTTCTGACGCTCCTTCTCCAGTCGGGCGAGGTACTTGTCTCGCTCGTTCTCCTCAGCTTCCTCTGGACTCAGAACCTTGGGCTTGCGGCGCAGGAAGAGGACAAGGAGGATGAGGACCACGGCCAGTCCACCACCGAGGATCAGTGGGGCCTCTTCGCCCAGGACTTCGTTCGCCGGCTCCAGGTAAGGGGCCAGGGCGTCTAGGACAGGGGCAATCAGGTCCTGAATCAAAAGAATCAGCTCATTCATGGAAGGGTTTCAAGCAGAGTAGGGTGAGGAAAGGAAAGGTTTTGCGAGTTGGCAGAAGTGGTCTACGATCATGTTCGAATGATGAACCTCAACGAACCAGTATCTGTGAACGGTACCGAAACACTCAATGCGGATCAGCAAAAGATTGTGGCGCACCACGAGGGTCCCGCGTTGGTGATCGCCGGAGCAGGCAGTGGTAAGACGCGTGTCATTACACACCGTGTGGCGCGTTTGATCCAGTCGGGAATTGCTCCCACCGCCATTATGCTCCTGACCTTCACCAACAAGGCGGCCAACGAAATGGCTGCTCGGGTGGCCCGGGCGGCGGCGTTGCCGAAGGACCAGAAGCTCCTGCACGGAACCTTCCACAGCATGGGCAGTCGCTTCCTGCGACGCTATGCCAAGGCCCTGCAGTACGAGAGCAACTTCAGCATCCTCGACGCCTCAGACGCCAAGGACCTCCTCAAGGCGGCACTGGCGGAGGTGGTGGGCAAGCCCAACAAGCAGTTTCCCAAGGTCGCGGTGCTGCAGGACCTCTTCTCTGGAGCCTTCAACCGGCTGTGTTCGGCGCAGATGCTGCTGGAGCACCCTTATCCGGAGCGGCACTTTCACCTCGACCAGCTCGTTAAGGGGGACTATCCCTACTTTGAGGAGCACCTGGAGGCCCTGCTGGAGATTCAACGGACCTACCGTCTGAAGAAGCGACGCAACCAGGCGATGGACTTTGATGACCTGCTGGAAAACTGGCTTGAGCTGCTCCTCCGGGAAGGACCTTCCCTCCCCATGGTCCGGCAAACGGAGTTTGTGCTGGTGGATGAGTATCAGGACACCAATCAGGTGCAGGCCAGCATCCTTGACGCCCTCACCCGGGCTCACCGGAACCTGATGGTGGTGGGAGATGATGCCCAGTCGATCTACAGCTGGCGCGGGGCAGAGTTCCGGAACATCCTAGGCTTCCCGGAACGCTACAACGCCACCCTGTTCCGCATGGAAGAAAACTACCGGAGTACCCCGGAGATCCTTGAAGTCGCCAACGCCAGCATCAATCACAACACCCGGCAGTTTGAAAAGCACCTCTACACCACGCTTCCCCATGGCGACAAGCCCGTCATCCATGAACTTTGGGATGCTCCAGAGGAGGCCATGCACCTCATCGACCGCATCCTGGAGCTGCGGGACAAGGAGGTGCCGCTACAGGCGATGGCGGTGCTCTACCGGACGCATGTCCAGTCTGCGACTCTGCAGGTGGAACTGACCCGGGCTGGGATTCCGTTTGTCATCCACTCCGGCGTCAAGTTCTTTGAGCAGGCCCACATCAAGGACCTCACCGCCTTCCTCAAGGTGCTCCACAATCCGCTGGATGAGATCTCCTGGATGCGCATCCTCAAGCTGCTCCCCGGCATTGGCAACACCACCGCCTCCCGCATCTTCAACGTTTTCCAAACCCAGCAGGCCGTCCGCCTGACCAAAGAAAACCTCGACCTGCAGAAGCTCATCCCAGCCAAGGCCCGGGCCGACTGGAACAGCCTCCTCGACTGCTTCCAGGAGCTGCTTCAAGACGGCACCACACCAGGCCTCATGCTCCGCATTCTCTATGACCGGTTCTACCGGACCCTGCTCTTCAACAGCTTTGAGAATGCCGCCCAGCGGGAAAACGACGTCACGTACCTTCAGGAGTATGCCGCGAGCTACCGGTCGCTGGAGTCCTTCCTCAACGAACTGTCCCTGGCAGGCACTCAGCTGGTGACCGAACACGAGGCCGAAGAACGCGCCGATGAGGACATCCTCACCCTGACCACCATTCATCAGGCAAAGGGATTGGAGTGGGAAGCCGTGTTTGTGATTGGACTGACCGAGGGGCTGTTTCCGCATCAGCGGAGCATGGAAACCGAGGAGCAGTTGGAAGAGGAGCGGCGGCTGTTCTATGTGGCCCTCACCCGAGCGAAGCGTTACCTCATGCTCACAGCCCCGGTGATCGCCTCATCCTACGCCGGGACCGAGCGGTTTGCACGTTCCCGGTTTCTGCGAGAGCTTCCGGAGGCGGCGGTGGAGGTCATCAAGCACGAACGGAGCGCCTACGACTTCGGTGGCTCCCCCGGAAAGGCTCGCTTCTACTTTTAGCCTCAGAGGTGGAACTCCCGGAAGACGATGCTGGCGGCCTGATGCACCAGTGAGTGCCGACGGGCCAGCGCCGGAATGTCCTTGCTGTAGCCTCCACCAATCACAGAAGCCACCGGCACCCCCGCCTGGGCACAGGTCCGGAACACGAGCAGGTCCCGTTCCAGAAGACCGGCAGACGTCAGTGCCAGCTTTCCTAGTGGATCCTCGACGTGCGGATCGGCTCCGGCGTTGTACATCACCAGATCCGGCTGAACCTCAGTCATCAGGTCCGGAAGCCGCATCCCCAATTCCCGCAGATACGCCTCATCCTCCAGTCCCACCTCCAGGGGCACATCCAGGTCGCTCTGTTGCTTCCGGAAGGGAAAGTTGGCCTGGCAGTGCATGGAAAAGGTAAACACGTGGGGCTCCTCCTGATGAATCCAAGCGGTTCCGTCCCCTTGGTGGACATCCAGGTCCACAATCAGCACCCGCCGAACCTTCCCCTCCCGAAGCAGCCGTCGGATTGCCACGGACACATCGTTGAAGATGCAGAATCCGGAGCCGAAGTCGGGAAAGGCGTGGTGCGTTCCGCCTCCAGAATTGCAGGCGAGGCCATACTCCAGTGCCATCCGGGCTGCCAACAGAGTGCCTCCTGCCGCCGTGAGGGTTCTCCGGACCAGGGCCACGGTCCATGGAAATCCGATCCGACGCATGGCCCGTGCATCCAAGGTTCCGGTGACAAACGCCTCAATGTATTCGGGAACATGAACCCCCTCCAGCAGCAACCGATCCACCATGTTGGGGATCCGCAACTGCTCCTTGCGGATGATGCCGTCCCGCAGCAGGTACTCCCGGAGCAAGGTGAACTTGCTCATCGGAAACCGATGCTTCTGGTCCCAGTCCGGGACGTCGTAGTGGGGGTTGTGGATGACCGGCAGCCCCATGGACGGGGCCGCGTGTCCGCTCGCAGGATGCATCCCGCAGGTCAGGAAAGGTGCGTGGGCCACTCCCGGACCAGGCTGGCTGCCTCGCCGGTGTGAATGCGAGCCTGAAGCTTCATCAGCATCGACATCAGGCCGAAGACGATGCGGTTGAAGAAGATGAAGTGCGCCGAGCCGCGCGCCTCTCGGAGGGTCGACGCTTCTAGGAAGACCGCGTTGAGCTGTTCCTGGAAACGGGGGTCCCCAAAGTCGAAGGTGTCCGCCTGATAGGGCTGGGCCACAATCACCGCCAGGCTCTTGAGGATGCCGAAGATCTGGTCGTCCCGTTCCTGAGCGGCAGCGGTTCCCTGCAGAAAACGCAGGCCGATCAACTGCTGCCGGAAGGCGTCTAGGTCCTGCAGCAGGAAGTGCTGCACCAGCCGGATGCAGGACTCAAGGAAGTCCTCCGGAAAGGTCTTGACGCACCCGAAGTCAATGATGCCCACGGTTCCGTCGGCCTGGAAGAGGAAGTTCCCTGGGTGAATGTCGGCATGCAGGCTGAAGTGCCGGAGCCGGAGGTGGTCGTGGAAAACTTCCCAGAGGATCTGCCCGTAGCGGTCCCGGACCTCCTGCGAGGGCTGAGTCTTCAGCAACGCGTCCAGGTGGCTTCCGTCGAGGCGGGTCATGGTCAGAACCCGGTCGTTGGAAAGTTCCTCCACCAATTCAGGCGTCACCACGCCGGGGTGCTCATAGAAGTCCCGGAAGTGGTTCAGATTCGCCGCCTCCCGGAGGTAGTCGGTTTCCTCAAGAAAGCGTTCCTTGATTTCCTGCAAGTGGGCGTCTAGGTCCTCGCCGGTGAAGAGACGGGAGACCAGCAGACGGACCAGTGCAAGGTCACTTTCAATGCTCTGACGGACGTTGGGGTACTGGATCTTCACCGCCAGCGGGCGCCCGTCCTTAGCTTCCGCACGGTGCACCTGACCAATCGTCGCTGCCGCAAAGGCTTCGGCCTCAAAGCTCTGAAACAGGGCCTCAGGAGCCTTCCCAAACAGGCGCTGAAACTGGGCCCGGACCATGGCCCGGTTCATGGGCGGAACGCGGTACTGCGAGTTCGCCATCACTTCGGCAAACTCGGGCGGAAGCACTCCGGTGTCCATGCTCAGGCCCTGTGCCAGCTTCAAGGCGGCGCCCCGAAGGACGCTCAGTTCCCGGAAGAGCGACAGGGCGTTCTTGCGGTTGAGGTCTTCCTTGCTCTCCCGGAAGCGGTCTCCTGGAAGGGCATTGCCAACGTAGTGCCTGAGGTAGTTGCCGCTGGCCTGCAGTCCGGCCCGGGCGATGCGGCTGCTCCGGAGGAAGCGGTTGGTGGGGAGGTCGCTCATGTGTACCGCCGCAACAGGGTGAGTGCCGCCCGGTTGAGTCCTTCCGGTTTGAGCTTGATCACATTCTTCTCCAGCATGGCCCGTCCCAGCTCCAGTCCGCGACTCACCACCTGCAGCTGCAGGGCTTCCGATGCAAAACGGATCAGCTTGTCGGCCAGCTCAATGGTCTGCTCACTGCCCTCGCTGTCGTCCTTGAGCCAGAACTTGATGAGGTAGAAGGCCTCTTGGGTCAGAAACTCCGCGACGTTCTTTCCGCCCAGGATCGCCACGTCTCCTTCCGAATGCGACAGGAACTCGGCAATGCGGGTCTCTACGCTTTTTTGAAAGGCGGACTTGGGCTCCGCCTTGAAGACCAGCTTCCCAAACGTTTCCTCCACAAACTCACGCTCCTCCTGAAACAGCTCCAAGTGGGTGTAGATCAGGTGCGAAAGCTTCTCCTCCAACTGGAACGTCTCATAATCCGGAGTGGCGGCACAGGACTCTAGGTAACGGTCGAAGGTGTGCTGGTAGTACGCCCGTAGGAGCGAGGTCTTGTTGGGGAAGTGCCGGTAGAGGACGGAACGGTCGCACTTCAGCTCCTTGGCCAGCTTGGCCATGGTGAAGTGCTCTGGCGCCTCAAGGTACAGGTCAATGGCCCCCCGGAGGATGGCGGGGGCATCTGGAGTCGATTTAGGCATGGTTGGGTTTGACAGCGGGTTGCGATGAAAAGCATTTCCAGCAGCTTAGACTGACTTTTCCGCCCGCACAAGCAGGATCGACCCAAGAAGAAACCCAGAGCCGCAGCCCCCGTTTGCCAGAGAAAGTGGGACGTCAGAGACTCAGGTGGGTGACCACCATCTCATGGTCCGACAGGTAGGCACCTGCTCGCGAGAGGGCTGGGACAACATGGGGGGCACTTCCTTGGCTGCCACGGAGGAGCAGCCAATCCAGGCTCAGGTGCGGGGCCTCACCGGAATGATGCGGCCCCCGTCGCGTGGTGGTCTCTCCGGTGTTGGCCTCCTGCCACCTCAGTTGATGGTCAGCAAAGCAGGAAAAGCAGGGCTCCCACCGTTCCGGATGATGCAACCGGTCTGGGGAATTGGTGGTTGCGGCAGACAGGTGATTGGTGTTGAGGTCGCCTCCAATCACCATGGGGACGGGGCCGTATTCCTGACTCAGCCGTTCCAGAAGCCGCTCCGTCTGCAGAAGGCGCTGCTCCGGGTTGCTTTCACTTTCATAATGAACCGACACCGCAACTAAAGGACCCTGCTCCAGTTCGAGCTGTGCAGCCACCGCCATGCGACCGCCCACCCGGTGCTGCCCGTCTTGTTGAGGCGCCTGCACGTACCACAAGCCGCCTTCATCCAAGGCAATCAGCCGCACTTTCTGCAGTGGCCAGCGCGAGAGGAGGGCATTTCCATGCAGGCCCTGTTCATTGGCCACTCCGGAAAATTCCTGGGTTTCCCGAGGGTCCCCTATTCCCAGTTCCACAAACTCGACCCCAAAGGCATACCCCCACCCCAACAACGTTGCGAGGTCCTGCGTGGTGTGCCGCTGTTTGGAACGGGCCATGCCCCAGTCCATTTCAGTTGCCAACAGGAGGTCAATTCCGGAGGCCTGAATCACCTCAGCGCTCTCTTCCACCCACTTGCAGCGTTCCAGGTTCCAAGCGCCTACCCGGAGGCTCTGCGGGGCTTCAGTCGGCACAGCAGGAGGCCGAACCTCGACCGTGTTCAGACACGGCCACGCCTGCATCCACTGTTCATGTGAGGCCCAGCTTCCCCAAGAGGCCGCCGCCTGAAGGCGGTCCTCTGCGGAAGGGGGTTCCATCTGAAAAACGACCTGATTGACCACGGTACGCATCTGCGGTTGCTCCACGGATTTGGAAAGAAGAAAGGCCTGCAAAGCAAGCCCAGGCTCAGCCCAATCGCTGCCCGGACACGGATGAAAAGAGGTGCAGCTTTTCAGGCACCACAGCAACTGAGAGGGATTCTCCAACCCGATGCCCACTGCCTCCCGGTCGCCGCAGCCGGTAGTCCTGCCCGGAGGCACTCTCGCAGTAAAGAAGCTCATCCGAACCCAGCTCCTCCACTAGGTCCACACTGAGGGAGACCGATCCCTCCGCCTGAACCTGCAGGTCCTCTGGACGGAGCCCCACCCGTACAGCCTGATCCGGAAGGTGCGAGAATCCGGAGAGCTGAAAGTGGTCGAAGTGGAGAACGCCCTGCTCAATTTTTCCAGAGAGCAAATTGATGCGGGGAGACCCGATGAAGGAGGCGACAAACTCAGAGGCGGGTTGACTGTAGACCTCCATCGGGGTTCCAATTTGTTCCAGCTTTCCCTGATTGAGGACGGCCAGGCGGTCTCCCATTGTCATGGCCTCTACCTGGTCGTGAGTGACAAAAATTGAGGTCACCTGAAGCTGGCGCTGGAGCTTACGGATGTCGACCCGCATCTGTGCCCGGAGCTGGGCGTCTAGGTTGGAGAGCGGCTCATCAAAGAGAAACAGCTTGGGCTCTCGCACAATCGCTCGTCCCATCGCCACCCGTTGACGTTGCCCCCCGGAGAGCTGCGATGGTTTGCGATCCAGCAGGTCCACCAGCTGCAGCATCTCGGCAGCGGCTTGCACCCGACGCTCAATTTCAGCCACCGGCACCTTGCGGTTTTTCAGGGCGTACGACATGTTCCGCCGCACCGTCATGTGCGGATAGAGCGCGTAATTCTGGAACACCATGGCCACGTCCCGGTGGGCCGGTTCAACGGTGTTGATGGGCTGTCCGTCCAACAACAGGGTCCCGGAGCTGATTTCTTCCAGCCCGGCAATCATGCGCAGGAGGGTTGATTTCCCGCATCCGGAGGGTCCGACAAACACCGTGAGTTCGCCCGACGGAATTTCCAAGTCAATCCCCTGCACCGCACACGTGCCGTTGGGGTACACTTTCTCAAGTTTTTGAAGAAGTAGAGTGGTCATTTATCGCTTTCAAGAAGTCCCTTGATGAACCAACGCTGGAACACGACAACAATGAGGATGGGCGGAATGAGCGCTAGGATCGCCAAGGCAAAGCCACGGTTGTATTCCGGAAGGCGGTAGCCATCGAGGTTCTGCATGACCGACTTGATGCCCAACACAATGGTGGCGTAGCTCTCATCTGTGGTCATCAGGAGCGGCCAGAGGTACTGGTTCCAGCCCACCACAAACATGATGATGAACAGAGCTGCGGACATGGTCCGGGAGAGGGGAAGAAGGATGTCGATAAAGAACTTCCAGGCGCCGGCGCCATCCAGCTTCGCCGCTTCCAGCAGCTCGTCTGGCACTGAGCGGAAGAACTGGCGAAAGTAGAACGTCCCAGTCGCTGAAGCAATCAGGGGCACGATCAGGCCTGTGTAGGTGTTCAGCAGCCCTAGGTCCGCTACCACCTTGTACGATGGGATGATGCGGACCTCCAGTGGGAGCAGGAGGGTGCTGAAGATGATCCAGAAGAGGAAGGTTCCCATCGGGAACCGGAAGTAAACGATGGCGTAAGCCGCCGTGACAGAAATGATGATCTTTCCCACCGCAAACCCGAGTCCGAGGATGAAGCTGTTGAGCATCATGGAGGCTGCGGTGATCTGCTCCGTGAATCCCTTCTTTGCCGTCAGGACGCTGTAGTAGGTTTCCTGCAGTCCCTCTCCCAGGGTCAGCTGCATCCCCTCCCGGATCAAGGTCGCCGGTTCATGGGTGGAAGACGCAAAGACCATCCACAGAGGCAGCGCCAGAAACAAAATGCCGCCTATCAGCAACAGGTGACTGAGGAGCTGATAGCGTCTCCAGAGAACTTTCATAAAATCAGTAGTGAATCTTTTTTTCGATGAAGCGGAACTGGAATACGGTCAGCGCCAGGACAAAGAGCATCAGCACCACCGACTGGGCGGAGGAGCCTCCGAGGTCGGCCCCCTTGAACCCGTCAACATAGACCTTATAGACCAAGCTGGCGGCGCCAGACGGTGGACCAAAGGGAAAAACGGTATCGATGATGGCAAAGGTTTCAAAGAAGGCGTAGCTGAAGTTGATCACCATCAGGAAGAACAAGGTGGGCGCCAAAAGCGGAAAGGTGACACTCCAGAAGCGCCCCAGGCCACTCGGATTGTCGATTCGGGAGGCCTCCAAGATGGAGCGGGGAATCGACTGCAGGCCTGCCAGCAAGTAGATGAAGTTGACGCTGACCTGACGCCAGACGGCCCCGGAGGTCACCACCACCCACGCGTCCAGAGAATCCAGGGTGGGCTCAAACCACGGGGGTTGGTCCGTGGGGTTCAGCAGCGCGTAGATCGGTCCAATCTGAGGGCTGAAGAGGAACCGCGCCACCAACCCGGCAACGGCAGGTGCAATGGCATAGGCCCAAGTGATCAAGGGACGATACGTCCCTCCTCCGCGAAGCAGCCCATCCACCTGCACCGCCAGGAGCATGGCTCCTCCTAGAGAAAGAAACGTGACACTGAGTGAGAACACCATCGTGGCCACCAACGTGCCCAGGTATTCGGGATCCTCAAAGAGCGTTTGGTAGTTTTCAAACCAAACGAATTCGTTGGAGAGTCCCCATGGATCTTCCAGAAAAAAAGAGAGCCGGATGGCTTCCACCGACGGCCAGAGGAAGAAGACCGAGATGATGAGGATCTGCGGCAGGACAAACAGGTAGGGAATGGGTGAGTGAGCAAAAGTAACGCGTTTCAAGACACTACACAGGAAGGGACCGAGCCCGAAGGCCCGGTCGAAAGCAGCAAACGATCAGTTATACGTACGGGCAAACTTGGCGAGGAGCTTGTTGGCTCCTTCCTCAATGTGAGCCAGAGTCGTTTGGGCGTCCTGCTGTCCCGCAAAGAGCTTGTCGTACTCCTCATACATCACTTCGCGGACCTGAACATAAAAGCCCAGCTGGTAGCCCTTGGAGTACTCACCCCCTGGCAGGTTCAGCTGTAGGATGCCCACTTCCGCGTCCGGATTGTCGCGGTAGTAGCCTTCCTTTCGGGCCAGCTCATAGGCGGCATTGGTGATCGGCACATAACCTGTTTCCCGGTGCCAGTAGAACTGCACCTCGGGCTGAGTGAGGTACTCAAAGAACTTGGCCACACCGCGGTACTCTGCATCGCTGTGTCCTGACATGGCAAAGAGTGCCGCGCCGCCAATGAAGGTGTTGGTCGGCTGGTCGGTCACCGACTGCCAGTAAGGAACGTAGGTGGTGCCAAACTCAAATTGAGCCGAATTCTTCAGTCCCCCGAAGGAGCCCGAGGACCCGAACCAAATCGCCACTTCCTGATTCACAAAGGCATTCTGGTTGTCGCCCCAGGCGCGTCCGTAGTACTTGTAGAATCCCTTGTCCTGCCACTCCTTCATCTTGGACCAGTGCTTCACCATCGCCGGGTTGTTGTAGAGGATCTTCGTCTCAAGACCTCCAAACCCGTTGTTGTTGGTCGCCATGGGCAGGTTATGACGGGAGTGGAAGTTCTCAGAGAAGATCCAGGGGCTGTGCGACTGGGCAAAGGCAATGTAGCCGGCAGCCTTGAGCGCCGGAGCCACTCGGCTTTCAAAATCCTCCCAGGTGGCCGGAGGCAGCGTCAGTCCTGCTTTCTGGAAGGCTTCCTTGTTGTAGTACATCACCGGGGTGGAGCTGTTGAACGGCATGCCCACCATCTTGCCCGTGCTGTCGGCATAAAAGGACCGGACGCCACTGATGTAGTTGTTGGCATCAAACCCGACGCCATGCTTGGCCAGCAGGTCCTGCACCGGGTACACCGCTCCCTTTGCATTGATGATCGTCGCGGCACCTGCATCAAAGATCTGAATGATGTGGGGCTGCTGCTTGGCCCGGAACGCCGCAATGCCTGCAGTCATGGTGTCCTCGTATCCTCCCTTGAACACCGGAGTGAGCTTGTACTCGGATTGAGAGGCATTGAAGTCCTTGGCGATCTGGTTGACCGTCTCACCGAGGTTGCCCTCCATAGCATGCCACCACTGAATTTCAGTGACGGCAAAAGCGGCCGTAGCAGCCGTCATGGAAACACCCAACAGTGCTCCCTTGAAGAGATTTTTCAGATTCATTTCTACCCTAACGGACAAATAGGTGAAGACCTCAGCTGAGGTCCTTCAATTCAGGTTGAGTTGCGCAACAGCCCATCACTCTCTCACCTCGAGGTTGGCGATGCGTAAAGGGTCCGTTAAGGAAGGGTCAGGTTTGGAACAAGGTTTGATCAGCGCCCACGCCCCCTTCTTCTTGTGCAGAAAAAGAGGGGCTGTGGAGAAGGAGAGAAGGGCAGGGAGGAAAAAAGGAAAGACGCTACCAGCGGAAGGTCGGCAGCTCAAAGTGGGGGCGCGCTTGGTGCTCTGCGATGAGCTGCTCCAGCTCCTCCGGAGTCGCCTCCACCAGGATTCCAGAACGGACCAGTGCCCCGGCACAGCCAAAACGTACCGCGCCGGCGATGTCGTGCTCAATGGAGTCTCCCACAGCAACTCCGTTTTCCAGAGAGAAGGGTTCATGCTGCTGGGCAAAGCGGTAGATCTCTGGGTAGGGCTTGCCAATCCACAGAACGGTTCCCCCCAACGCCTCGTAGCGTTCGGCAAAGGTGCCCGACCCCGCACACAGGCCACTGGGCGTCAGCATCCACTTGTCCGGATTGAGGCACACGCAGGGAAGCTCCCGGTCCAGAGCCGGCTGCAGCCGCTTCATGGTGACCTCAACGGCTTCCCGATCTGCCTCACTTCCCATCAAAATGACCACCTCGGCTTCCTCTGCGGTGGCCACCTCCTGAAGCGAGGTGCCGTTCAGGGCCGAACGGTCCGTGTCTCGTGACAGCACCAGGCACCGGGCGCCCTCCTCCAGCTCCAGGGAGTCGAGCTGATCCTGAAAGAGCGCATGGGCCACCTCTCCGGACGTGACCAGACGTTGAAACAGCTCGCGTCCAAACCCAAGCCGCTCCATCCGGACCTGGTTCACCTCAGCCCGCTTGCCCGAGTTCGAGAGGAGGATCACCCGCTTGCCCGCGTGCTGCAGGCGTTCCAGGGCGTCAATGGCTCCCGGATAAGGCTCCTGACCATTGTGCAGCACCCCAAATTGATCCAGCAGGAAGACCTCAAACTGCTCTGCCAGCCCGGCAACAGTGATGGGCAAAACGTCCTTCATGCCCCTCCGTGCGCCTGCAGCCCCTGCCACGCCAGCCGTGCTGCACCAGACGCCGCTGCCTCAGACGCCACCGGTTGCATGGGTACCTGCAGCCCCTGCCGACGGATCTCTGTCCACGCAGGATTGTTCGCGCCACCGCCAACGGTACGGACGGACTTCAGGGCCGGGGCTCCCAGCAGCATCAGCTGACGGTACGCCAGGGTCTCCACTCGGGCCATGCCCTCCAGCATGCCCTGCAGAAAGAGAACCGCCTCTTCCGGACGTGGCTCAAGACGCGGACTCAGGTGGGGGTCATTGAAGGGAAAGCGCTCCCCCGGCTTCAATAGGGGGTAGTAGTCCAGACCGGTTGGTGAATCCGGCTGCAGAGCTGGTGTGAGGGCCTGCAGTTCCTCGTTGCTGAAGTAGTGGGCCAGCACCGCGCCTCCGGTGTTGGACGCGCCTCCAGCCAGCCACACCGAACCGAGCCGGTGGCTGTAGATTCCAAACTCCGGAGCAAAGAGGGGCGCCTCACTCAGCAACTTGACGACCAGGGTGGACCCCAGCGAGGTCACACCGTCTCCCACCTCAGAAGCACCGGTTGCCAAAAACGCCGCGCATCCATCTGTGGATCCAGCCACCACCAGGGTCTCTGCCGAGAGCCCAAACGCTTCTGCCCAGGTGGCGGCAAGCGGACCCAAGGGCGTGCCCGGCTCCTTCACTTCCGGAAGCTGCTCAAGCTGCACCGGGGTCCGGCTCAGCCACTCAGGCCAAGCCCGAGCAATTGGGTCGTATCCGGTTTTGAGAGCATTGTTTTCGTCACTGTACTGAAAGACCCCCAGCAGCCGCCCTGCAGCCCAATCTGCCTGATGCAGGACCTTGTGGGCGCCCGGAGTCGTTTGCAGCTGGATCACCTTGGCCAGTCCGGAGGTTGCGCCATGAGCCGCGCTCTCCTTGGGGGCTTCTTGGGCAATCGCCTCCAGGATGCCCGGATCGGTAACCGGGTCGTTGTACATGAGGGCGTCTGTGAGCGGCTGTCCGGACGCGTCAATCGGCAGCAGGGTTCCAGAGGTTCCGTCAATGGCAAGGGCTCGGACCTGAGCCACGGCTTCCGGATGGGCTTCTCGAAGCCCCTGCAGGGTGAGTTCGAGCGTCTTCCACCAGACCTCAGGGGCCCGGGGGTTGTCGCCTCCGGCCCGCATGGGGGTGTTGTGCTGCCCCACCACCTGCTGCTGTGCGTCCATCAGAATGGCGCGGACGCCGGAGGTGCCAAAGTCAATTCCCAGGCAAAGCGAATCGTGTGAGTTGGTCATGTAACATCGTCAAAAAAGGGAGGCGGTCTTCGGCTCAGGCGCCTTGCTCCTGGAGCTGGGCCAGCCGTTGCCGGTACTTTTCGGCGTCCCAGTTCAGCAGCGCGGCTTCCTGATCAACATCCAGCTTCCGGATGCCGTCCTCTGCGCGGAGGCGGGCGGTCACTTCCTTGAGCCCCAGCAGCATCTCATCGACCCCGCGAGGCGCAGCGTTGTGGATGAGCACACCCGTGGATTCCACCACAACGGCTTTCGGAAGCTCGTCTCCAAAGCGCTCCAGGTAGTCCGTCAGGGAACCTCCTGCAGGCAGAACCTGCAGTCCGGACCCCAGGAAGATGACGTGGTCCGGATACATGGAGCCAGAGGCGGCCAGTCTCAGGGAAAGGGGGTCCATTGCCAAACCATGCACCGCGTCTTCGGCAAGCCGGTAGGGGGTGTCCTTGAGGTAAGACCGCAGGGCCTCCACTGGCGCCGAGACGTCGGGACGCCGCGTCCGGGCCAGCTGCTGATGCACGGAGTAGAGCTTCTGACGGGCCGCATCCAGGGTTTCTCCCGCGACCACCAGACCGTGGTTGCCCAGAATGAGCACCTCGGTGTCCGGAGTCAAGCGCTCCTGAATCGCCTGCGCTAGGGGGAGTCCGGGACGGGTGTAGGGGACAAAGGCCCAGGACTCCGCAGCCAGCAGCTCCTGAAGCGACGCCTCCGCATCGGCCTGAACCGCCCAGGCAATGGTTTCCACGCAGTGAACGTGCAGGACCACCTTTTGGGGCATCACCGCGTGCACCACCGTTTCAATGGATGGACGGAGTGCTCCTTCGGGGGCCAGGCTGAAGTTTTGCGGATGCTCGGCTTCTGGAGCCTGCTGCGCCAGAGCCTCCTGCAGCGTCTTCAGATCCACCGGCACCATGATCGGGCGGGTGGTGGCTTCAGAGAGCCAGGTGCCAGAGGCCTTGACCCACAGGTGCTCGTCGTGCTTGAGGGACGTGTTGCCTCCGGCCGCCTGTACCAGCAGGGGGTTGGAACCCAGCTCTGCTGAGAGGGCGAGAAAGCGTTGGTACTCCTCTGTCTGAGGAAACGTCTGCAGGGAGTCAGAAGACATGAGAGGGGGGCCACAGGGATGACGGGTTGCGCAAAGAGACGCCCCTCATGTCGGGCAGGACCCAGGGGACACCTGAACCCTGCCCAGGAGAGGACATGAGAAAGAAGGCGGAGGTTACTTCGCCACCGTCCGCTGGGCGGCAGCCACCGGAACAGAGGTTCCGGCTGCTACTTCACACGCCCCAATCATGGTGATAGGAGAGAGAGACAGGATTGGGCGTGCGGAAACAGGTCGATGACCATGCCGGTTACTTGGGATCCTGGAGCCCGTAGTTGGCCATTCCCTTGATCGTTTCGTCAATCTGCTCGTTGGTCAGAATGGCAGCGCCTCCGAGGAGAGCGCTGTAGAAGTACTGCTTCGCCAGCGTCTCGATTTCCACAGCCAGCCACATGGCTTTGGCCAAGGAGCTTCCGGTTGCGATCACTCCGTGATTGGCGAGCAGGCAGCCTGTTCGACCTTCTAGGGCCTCCAACGCATTTTTGGAAAGCTGCTCGGTGCCAAAGCGGGCATAAGGCGCACAGCGAATGGTGGCGCCTCCGGCTGCTGCAATCATGTAGTGGCAGGCCGGGATCTCCCGTCCGGTGATGGCAACGCTGGTGGCAAAGGTGGAGTGGGTGTGGACCACGCTGTTGACGTCGTCTCGGGCCTTCATGATGTCAAGGTGGAAGCGCCACTCGGTCGATGGCTTGAGCGGACCTTCCCAGCTGCCGTACTCACCGTCGAGGGGCATGGCGGCCATCATCTCTGGCTTGAGCTGGTCATACGGAATGCCGCTCGGCGTGATCAGCATCGTGTCCTTGTAACGGGCCGAGATGTTGCCAGAGGTTCCCTGGTTGAGCCCGGAGGAGTTCATCCACAGGCACTGGTTGATGATTTCTTGCCGTAGTTCTTTTTCGGCCTTGGTCATGAAAGCTCCTTTGTTGTGAGAGGGGTTAGTTGATTCGCGCTTCCGTTACCGGATCAAAGAGGTGTAGCTTGCGGGCGTCAATCTGCAGGGTGACGGTGTCGCCCACGGTGATCGCCGTATCCTTGGGGACACTGATGCGAACCTCTTGCCCTTCGGCTTCAGAAAACAGGTTCACGTCGGCCCCGGTGCGTTCCTTGTAAACAATTTTAACAGGCGACTGTGACGATTGGGTGAGGCCGATTTCGGTCGGTCGGATGCCTCCCACCACGGGTTTCCCCGCAAACGCAGCGGCTTCAGCGCCCAGCGGCAGGCGCATTCCAGCACCTGCGAAGTAGTACGCGCCGCCGTCTTCAAGGACCCGGCCCTCCAGAAAGTTCATGGAGGGAGAGCCAATGAAATCCGCGACATACATGCTAACGGGACGCTCATAGACTTCGTCAGGAGAGCCGATCTGCTCAATCTTCCCTGAGTTCATGACCACGATTTTATCCGCCATGGTCATGGCTTCAATCTGGTCATGGGTCACATAAATGGTCGTGGTCTTCAGCTTATCATGGAGCTGGCGGATTTCCATGCGCATCTGCGCCCGGAGCTTAGCGTCTAGGTTCGAGAGGGGCTCATCGAAGAGAAACACCCCGGCTTCCCGGACCATGGCCCGTCCCATGGCCACACGCTGGCGCTGTCCACCGGAGAGTTCCTTGGGGAACCGCTGGAGGTAGGGCTTGAGGTTCAAGATGCCGGCGGCCCACTCCACCTTCTCCCGGATCTTCTCCAAGGGGGACTTGTTGATGGTGAGGCTGAAGGCGATGTTGTCATCCACCTTCATGGTCGGGTAGAGCGCGTAGTTCTGGAACACCATCGCAATGTTCCGGTCTCGGGGGTGAACGGAGTTGACCCGTTCCCCGCCAATGAGGAGGTCTCCTCCGGTGACACTCTCCAAGCCCGCGGTCATGCGCAGCAGCGTGGTCTTTCCACACCCCGATGGTCCGAGCAGGACCACAAACTCATGGTCCTCAATCTTGAAGGAAACCTCCTTGAGGACCTGTGTGCTCCCGAAGGACTTGCTGATGTTCTGGAATTCAACAGTAGACATGGCGCTCTGTTCAGTATTTCTGCCGGGTCGGCGTCACACAAATTTCCTGCACCAGCGCCGTTTGCGGCAGCTGATACGCGTCTAGGATGAGTTGAGCGACATAGTCTGAAGAAATGCCGCCGCCGATGGCGACCTTATTGGCCTTGTAGTTGGCCAGCGTCTGCGGGTCCTTGACGTGGTCCAGCACCTCGGTCTCAATGATCCCGGGAGAGAGCACCAGCACCCGGACGTCATACTCCGACAGGTACTCGCGCAGGCTTTCCGACACACCATGCACAAAGAACTTGGTGCCACAGTAGACGGTGTGGTCTGGATACACCTTGCGTCCCGCAATGGAACTCATCATCACCAACGTCCCATGCCGGCGCTCCATCATGCCCTTCATGACCGCATGAACGGAATACATCACCCCGCGGATGTTGATGTCGATCATCTCATCCCAGTCATCCGGATCCTGGGCGCCAATGTCTCCAAGCCGCGCAATGCCGGCGTTGCAGAACATCAGGTCGGTGGGACCATACAGGGCTTCAGCCTCAGCAACGGCTTCTGCCACCGCCTGGCGATCCCGAACGTCCACCTGCTTGCAGAGGGTGTTGGGAAGGTTGAGGGCCTCCATCCGGTCCAGCCTCCGGGCCATGAGAAGCAGCGGATGCCCCGCATCTGAAAAGGCCCGGGCGGTTGCTTCCCCAATCCCGGAGCTGGCGCCGGTGATGGCGACAAGGGGTTTTTCTGCCATGTTCCTCCTGAGTGAAGAAAGGAGCCGCAGGACCCGCCTGCGGCTCAGGTCAATTAACCTTCAACGATGTCGTCAACCTGCTGCTTGATGTCATCGAGGAGGGCTTTCGGTGAGGAATAGTCTCCAGCGAAGTACTTGCCCAGGGCCACCGGGATCGTGTCGCTGGAAATTTCCGCCCATTCGGGCAGATCCGGCTCAGAGCCCATGTGGTTGGCAATGGTCTCGCGGACCACGTCCAGGTGCCGGGTGGTGCCGGCGCCGACGCGAGCGTTGGCCTTGACGCGCGGATCGTCATAGACGCTGGTCCGGGTGGGCCCTGTTCCGCCTCCGAGGGTGGTGATGAGGGCCTGCGTGTCAGCACAGGTCGCCCACTGCATGAAGATCCACGCAGCATCCACGTTCTTGGAGTAACGAGACACGGCCAGGGAGCTTCCCCCCTGGTGACCGACACCGGGGATCTCTCCGTATCCGGTCTGGGAACTGTTCCGCAGCGCGATCGGTTGCGGCGGCACCACGGCTTCACAAAGTCCAGACACCTTGGTCGCGTTCGGGTCGTCAAAGAAGGGGAAGAACTCACCCCAGCTGAGCATCGACGCGGCCACGCCCTGTGCCACCGATTGGCCCTGTCCGTCCCAGGTCCAGCCGTGCACGCCCGGAGGCATGGTCTTTTCCAGCTTCGTCCAGTAGTCCATTGCCGCAAGGCCGGCTGCATCGTTTCCGGTGAACTTGCCGTCTGGTCCAAAGATCGAGCCTCCGTGTCCCCACAGCCAGGCCGTCCAGTCGCACTCGAGGCTGTAGTGTCCCGACTTCATCTGACCTGAGGTGCCGTACATGTTCGGGCCCATCTCGTCAGTGATGATCTTGGAGTTCTCATAGAGCTGCTCCAGGGTCGTGGGGGCGCTCAGTCCGAACTTCTCATAGATGTCCTTGCGGTAGATCATGATGAAGATCGGGATGTCGTAGGGCACACCAACCCAGCGGTCCTCATACTTGGCGATCCCGTCCACCAGCGCAGGCAGGAAGTCGTCTAGGTTGTAGTTCGGCATGGCGAGGTCCGCATTCTGATACTGTTCCCGCGGATCGAAGACGTCCCGGGAGAAGCTGGCGGCCCAGCTTTGGTCGATGTAGTAGAGGTCGTAGGTGCCCAGACTGGAGGCCACGTCCAGGGTGAGCTTCTGCAGAACCTGCTCAAGGGGCAGGACCTCGATCTCAATCTTGATTCCAGAGGCTTCCTCGAAGTACTGCTTCAGCTGGGTGGCAATGGCATTGGACGGTGGCGTGGACTCGGTGGCCAGCTTCAGGGTGGTTCCCCGGAACGGCTTGCCAACATCCCGGAGCCAGCTCAGGACCTCCTCAGAGGGCTGCAGGTCGGCCGCCTGAGCGGTTTTCAGGAACGGACGCCCACCCATGCCATAGGCCATGGCTCCCACTCCCAAGCCGAGCTTGGCGGCATTCTTCATGAAATTCCGGCGATTCATCTGGCCCTTCACGTACTTGTCCGTGATGTTCGCCAGATGCTCTTTTCTTGTTTGATCCATCATAGTTACCTCTAAGCTCTACCTCTAGGGTCCGGCATTGCTGCCGAGGGATTGTGGCCCGAGACGGGCCGGGGGAACTATTGCTTCAAGGAGCCCATGGTCAACCCGCGGACCAGGTGCTTTTGAACCAATAGGATGAAGATGAAGGCGGGGATGATGGAGGCTGCTCCCAAAGCAGCCATGTTTCCCCAAGCGGTGCCAATGGAGGTGACAAAGGTTGAAGACACAACCGGCACGGTTTTGAGGCTGGTCTGCGTCAGCGTCAGCACAAACAGGAACTCCGTCCAGCTGAAGATGAAGCACAGCACGGCGGTGGCCGCCAGCCCCCCTCGAGCCATGGGAAGCACCACCTTCCAGAAGATCTCCCAGCGGGTGGCGCCATCGATCATGGCGCTCTCATCAATCTCTGCGGGAATGTCGTCAAAGAAGCTCTTGAGCAACAGAACCGCCAATGGGAGATTCATGATGGTGTGTATGAGGATGATGCCCAGGTAGGAGTCCAGCAGGCCGAACTCCTTATAGATGAAGAACATGGGCACGGCCACAGCAACCGGTGGCATCATCCGGGTGGAAAGCACCCAAGCGACAAACTGATGCCGGCCTTTGAAACGGATGCGCGAAAGCGCATAAGCCGCCAAGGTGGCAATCAGCACCGCACAGAACGTGGACCCCACTGCGACCACAATGGTGTCCCACAGCCGCGGCGCCATGTAGAAGTTTCCTCCTCCGGGCGTAACCGTTGACTGCGATCCAAAGCCAAAGCCGAGGGAAATGCCAAAGACCTTCTCAAAGTTCTCAAAGGTCGGATTGAAGAAGAAGAGGGCCGGATCCTTGGTAAAGACCTCCTTTCCCGGTTTGAACGCCACCGTCGTCCAGTAGTAGATCGGAAAGAAGAAGGTCAGCACCACGGCCCAGGCGGCTCCAATGCGCAACAGGCGTTTCCCCGTCATAGCCTTACCATTTGATCTTCATGACTTTAATGAAGAGATTGGCTGTGATCAGCACAATCAGCAGGGTCACCAAACTCAAGGTGGCCCCATAACCCCATTTGACAAAACTGAACGTCTGCTGCCAGGAGTACAGACTGAGCGCGTAGGTAGAGGTCCCTGGGCCTCCGGAGGTCATCACAAAGACGTAGTCGAAGACCCGGAAGAGGTCGATGCCCCGGATGAGGATGGCAATGGCAATGACCTTGCTCATCATCGGCAGCGTCAGCTTGGTAAAGATCTGCCAGCCAGAGGCGCCATCAATCATCGCAGCCTCAAATGGCTCCTGCGGCAGCGACCGCAAGCCGGCCAAAAAGATCAGCACCATGAAGGGCGTCCACTGCCACACCTCCGCCAGGAGCACCCCGGCCAGCGCGGTTCCTGGTGTGGAAAGCAACGGCTCCGTCGCGTCCAGAATGCCGAGGTCCTGCAGCAGCAGGCTGATGATGCCAAACTCGGCATCTTCCATGAGCAGAAACATCATGCCGGCAATCGCTGGAGGAATGACCAGAGTCATCGTCAGTAACCCCCGGAGGATGCCAAAGGTGGGCTCATCGGCATCCAGCAGCAGGGCAATGATGATCCCCAGCACCAGCTCCAGCGTCAGGGCCACCAGAAAGTAGGTGAAGGTCACACTCAAGGACTCCCAGAACCGGGAGTCCGAGGCCAGCTGCGTCCAGTTGTCCCACCCCACGGAGATCAAGCGACGCTTGCGGGTGGAGTACTCGTGGAAGCTCAGCCAGATGTTGTAGAACAGCGGATAGATGGTGAACACCACCAGCACCGACACCAGCGGAAAGAGCCAGGGCAGGGGGTGGTCCGAGAGGATGAAACGACTCCGGTTGCGCATCAGCTGGATCCTTGGGAGTGTCGCTGGGCCAAGACGTGCTGGACAAGTTCCACGAAGCCCTTGCCGCTCTGCTGCTCCGTGATCCAGGCCGGAGGATGCTGCAGGGAGTCCGTGAACTGCAGCACATTGGCTACACCACAGGCGTTAGGGAAGAACTGGAACATCGGCTCATCGTTGGGGCTGTCTCCCACAAACAGGAACCGGTCCTTCTCTGCATCCAGGTCAATGCCAAACTGCTCACTGACGAAGCGCTTGCAGGCGGTCAGCTTGTCGTAGGAGCCAAACCAGCCGTTGACGTGAATGGAGGAAATCTTGGCCTCGGCGCCTGCTTCCGCAAAGAGCTGCTGGATCTTCTCCACCTCCGAAAACGGCAGGGCCGGAACATCTTCACAGAAGTCAATGGCCAGGTCGGCCTCCCGGTACTGCTGGTCCGCGCTGATGGCGCATCCCGGCACCGCTTCCAGGATGGTCTGCTGCAGGGCTTCCAGCTTCTTGCGGTCTTCTGCACGAGTCGCCTCAGGGACCGCAAACGAGCGGATCATCTTCGCGTTGGCGCGATCGTATGCAAAGGAAAAGGCCCCGTTTTCTCCCACAACGCCGTCCACTGGCCAGAAGCGTGCGATCAGGTCACACCACCCGGCTGGACGCCCGGTGATGGGAATCGTCAGCAAGCCGTCTTGCTGCAGCTGCTCCACCGCCAAGTAGGCGTGCCCTTCCAGGCGGCCTTCTGTCGTGATCGTGTCATCAATGTCAAAAAAAACGCCCCTCAGGTTCTTGCTGAGGGCCATGCTCATTTCTCGGAACGGTTTCATACCACCTCTTGGTCGGCAAAGGGTTCCAGCAGCCCACTGTCTGCTGCAATGTCAAGGAAGGAGTAGCGGTTGCGCATCTCTCGACAGTGCACAACGGCTTCTCGATAAAGGTCTCCCTCGACCCCAAGTTCCTGAAAGGTGGTCGGACCTCCGGAGTTCCGGAGCATCGCTTCCATTTGGTCCACCGCAATGATGAAGGGTTGGACCTCCGCCTTCAGGTCCTCCCAAATCTCTGCCAAACGGGCATTGACCGCTTCCATCGCGTCTTCCGCAAAGGCCTTCTTCTCGAACTCGACCTGGCACTGCTGCGCAATGCTGGCTCCCATGCGGGACTTCATGCCCGCTGCATCAACACGGGTGGGCTTCATCACCGGAGGACGCTCCTGCGCCAGCAGCACGCGCTGCAGCCGAGCCATCGTCAGTGAAGCCACTCCCACCTGTTGCCCATGCAGGGTGCCGGGATGGCGGTCGCCTGCAAAGCAATCGATGTAGTGAGAAATCTGGTGTTCTCCCATGGAACCGGGGTTGGAGACTCCTGTAAAGGAAACGCCAAGCCCGCACAAGGTCAAGACTCGAAACAGATAACCAATTGCTTCCGGATCTCCCGCCTTCAGCCCTGCAGCCCGGGCATTGAGCTCTCGTTCATCCTTTTCCTGGATAACGTAGGCAGACGGATGGTAGGGCGTTCCCAGCAGACGGTGCGACATCCACCAGTCCACCTGCGCCACGGAGCGACAGAGGCAGTCGCCGAATCCGGAAGCCGCTAGGTACGAAGGCGCCTGGGCGTTCACCTCTAGGTCCACAAAGAACCCGGCTGGAGCATGGGAAGGCAGCGACACCTTGAGTCCGGACTCCAGACGCATGGACGCGGTGGTGGAGGTGTAACCGTTCATGGAGCCTGCGGTGGCAAACACGGCGTAGCGCTGCTGATTCTGCAGCGTCGCGTGCTTGCAAAGGTCATTGATGGTCCCGGAGCCCACCGCCACCACACCACCAAAGGAGCGGATCTTCCGACTCAGCTGCTCCACCTCCTCAAGGTCAGCATGCGGGTGGTCCAGGGTCAGCAGGGTCACCGGACGCTGTGCCTTACTCAGGTTGGCCTCAATCCGCTTGCCCAGGGCTTCATAGGTCGTCTCATCACAGACCAGGACTAGGTTTTCCGTCAGCCCCACCTGTTCCAGCAACTCTGCCTCTTGCCCGTCCAGGCTGTCTTCAATGATAATCGACTCATAAGGAACCTGAGCGTAGGCCCCGGTCTCCGGATTGAGCCAGCGCCCCTCAATGATTTCGTCGATTAGTCCCGTCCACTGTCCCATTTTCTGCAACTCAACTGGTGAAAACACTGAAAAACACAAAATTCATGATGTGGTAACTTTTGCTTTATCAAAAGTCACTCACTTCTGGTAAAAGTTAAATAAACTTGAATCTAATTTTGGTTGAATGTCAAATCTAAAAATAAATTCGCTTTTTAGCGGAGCCTACGTAGTCTCTCTGAAGCCCCCGGACGTCTGCCCGAGGCGTGGTGGTCGGGGCAGTTCATTGATGATGTTGAAAGAGGTCTGGACTCCATGAAAATCAAATTCCGGAAGGCCCCCCCTGAGTTTCAGGATGTGATCGTCTGGGCGGCGTGGCTGTATTACGTGGATCAGCTGAACCAGAGTGAGGTGGCCAAGGAGCTCGGCGTGTCCCGGGCTTCGGTGGTGAACTACCTTCAGGAAGCGCGCGACAAGGGGATTGTCTCCATCAAGTTTGACGAGAAGGCGATTGAGCACACCGTGCTCTCTCAGGAGCTCAAGCAGAGCTATGGGCTGGAAGGCTGCACCGTCATTCCTAGGGGGCCGGAAAGTCACCAGCTGTCCGACCGCCTAGGCGAGGCTGCAGCCCGGACGCTCTACACGATGCTGGAGCCAAACGATGTGGTGGGCGTGGCGTGGGGCAAGACGGTGCTGTCGGTGGCGCAGTCGATTCAGCGCTCCTCGGTGCACAACCTCACGGTCGTGCAGGTGGTCGGGAGCATCCAGGGCACCTTCGACTTCTCTCCGGAGCTGTGCACCTCGGTGATGGCGAATCAGCTCAACGCACGCTGCATGAACTTCCTCGCCCCGGCGGTTCTCTCGCACAACCAACTCCGCAACGACCTGCTCCAGGAAGAGGTCATTCAGAGTCAGTTTGACGCGATTCGCTCGTCTCGGATCATCCTCTTTGGAATTGGAGACATTGCCCCGGAAAGCACCGTGTCTCGCTCTGGATTCATTGATGAGACCCTGATGTCTCGCTACAAGGCTCAGGGCGCCGTGGGAACCATCATTGGCCGGATGCTTGATGAAAACGGGGCCCAGATCTACACCGAGATGGATGAGCGCATGATTGGCGTGACGCTGGAGGAGATCAAGCCCATCCCCTGTCGGCTTGCTGTGGCCGGAGGCGTCCACAAGATTGAGGCCATCCATGCCACCCTCAAGGGAGGCTACGTGACCCACCTGGTGACCGACTACGAGACCGCTTCAGCGTTGCTGAACGGCGCCGGCACCCCCACCTCAACCACTCGATCGGGAGGACGATGATGAAGGACCGTTATGTGATTGGAATTGACAGCTCCACCCAGTCCGTCAAGGCGATTGTCTGGGATCAACAGGGCCGCCCCGTCAGCGAAGGGCGGGCGCCGCTTTCCCTCTCAGCTCCTCAGCCTGGTTTTGCTGAGCAGGATCCGGACGAGTGGTGGGAGGCCAATCGGGCGGCCCTGAAGCAGGCACTGGAGCCGGTGGAAGCCGCTCGCGTCGACGGCATTGGCATCTCCAACCAGCGGGAAACGGTGGCGTTTCTGGATGAGCAGGGAAACTCGCTGCGGCCGGCGATGCTCTGGCTGGATGAACGCGCCATTGACGAAGTTGAGCAGCTGTGTCAACGGGTGGGGGGCGACACCATTCACCGCCTCACCGGCAAGCCTGTCGACGTCACTCCCGTCCTCTACCGGCTGCGCTGGATGGCTAACCATCAACCAGAACTGCTCAAGCAGACCCGCTACCTGCTGGATGTGCAGAGCTACCTCATCTACCGCCTCACCGGAAACTTCCTCACTTCCTGGACCAGTGCGGACCCGTTTGCCATCTTTGACATCGCTGAGAAGCAGTGGTCCTCGACCCTGCTGGAGGCGGTGGAAGTGGACCTCCAGCAACTGCCGCAGACGGTTCGTCCAGGAACCCGCTTGGGAGAGGTCCGGAAGCCCATCGCCGAAGAACTCGGCCTCGCCCCTCAGACCCCGCTCTTTGCTGCAGGAGGCGACGGACAGTGTGCCGGACTGGGCGTGAACGCCATTGCTGGCGGCCGATCGTACCTCAACCTGGGCACAGCCATCATCGCCGGAGCGTCTTCTTCCGAGCTGCGCCTCAGCAACTACTGGCGCACCATGACCTCTCCCACTGGCGAAGGCTACTTCTTGGAAGCCGTGCAGCGAGCCGGCGCCTACTTCGTCAACTGGTTTGCGGATAATTTTTCGGATGAGCAGCGCTCCGCAGCCCTTCTGAACCGTCTGGAGCAAGAAGCCTCCGGTCTTGCCATTGGCTCCGAAGGCGTAGTCGCTTGCACGTACCTGGCGGGGTGCATGGATCCCTACTGGAACCCGCAGGCCCGGGGCGCCTTCTTGGGACTCGGCACACACCACACGCAGGCTCACCTCTACCGAGCCTCCCTAGAAGCCCTGACCCTGGAATCGGCACGGGCCCTCAAGGCCATGCAGGAACAAGGGGTAACCCTGCAGCAAATCAATGTCATCGGCGGAGGCGCCCAGAGCACCTTGTGGATGCAGATGATTGCCGACTCCACCGGGCTCCCCGCCAAGCGGAGCCTCTCCAATGAAGCTTCTTCTCTGGGGGCTGCGATCTCTGCCGCCGTTGGGGCCGGTTGGTACGCCAGCTTTGAGGAGGCCGCGAACGCGATGACGAATGAAGCAGAGGTCTTTGAACCCAACTCGGCAGTGGCCGAGCAGTGGGAAGCCCTCTCCACCCGTCAGGGACGGGTCTACCAGCTCACCTCACAGCTCTGACCACACGGGTTCCTCGGCCGGGTCAGCCGGTGATTTCCTCCACTGCGACCCGTCGCCCTTCCTGAGAGCTCAGCAAGGCGGCATCCAGAACCCGCTGCACGCGAGTCCCATCTGCCAGGTCAGGGCGACACGAGCCCTGAGTCCGGATGGCCTCAATGAAGTCTCCAGTCATCTTGCCGTGCTTGCGGAAGGTTTCCTTGTAAACCTGCTGGATGTCCGTCCGCTTCTGTCCCGCCTGCATCAGCTCCGGAATCTCCAGTTCCTCATACCCCTGCTCTGAGTGCCGGGCGCCCTTCAGTTCATAGACCTTCTCCCAGTCGGTCCAAGCGTGCAGCGTTCCGCCGGCGCCGTGCAGGTCCAGGTAGTGCGCCTGCCCCCAGGGAGTGGGCTCGTGGGCCAAGGCAGAGGCCTGAATCACCCCTTGGGCCCCATTGGCAAAGGTGAGCATCATCGTGCTGACGTCATCTGCTGGCGTGTAGGGCTGTCCGGAAGGATCCTGCTCCACTCGAGGACCAATCCGAGACACCTCGGCCATCACATGGGTCACATCTCCGAAAAACCAGAGGGCAAGGTAGAGGAAGTGGGAACCGATGTCTCCCAGAACTCCGGTTCCGGAATAACGAGGGTCAAAGCGCCAGAAGTAGCCGGGGTCCCGGGCGTAGTTGGCCATGTAACGGAAGTTGAGGTGATACGGCTGCCCCAGGTACCCTTCCTCCAGAAGCGCCTTGATCCGCTGCGTCATCGGCACAAAAGAGTACGTGAACGGGGTCATCGTCACCAGTGACTTAGCCTCAGCGGCCTCGGTCATCCGCTTGGCTTCACCGTAGTTCAGGCCCAAAGGTTTCTCACAGAGCACATGCAGGCCCTGCTCAATGGCCCGGAGCGTCATGTCGTGGTGCGTGTTGTTTGGAGTCGTGATGATGACGGCATCCAGCGGTGCCTCCGTCAGCATCTGCTCCCAGTCCGTATAGACCTGCGGGATCCCCCAGCGGTCCGCCAGTGCCTGAGCGCGGGCGCGGTCACGTCCGCAGCAAGCGGTCACTTCGGCCTCTGCCCCTTTGAGCGAGGGCAGGTACATGGCATCAGACCACCAGCTGGTTCCAATGACTCCCACTCTGACCTTTGACGACATGGACTTCCTTTTGAAGAAGGTTGAGAAGATTCCGGAAGCCGACCTCAGCCGAAGAAGGCAAAGTCTTCCGTGTTGGTGAAGCTGAAGCGAGACGCCGTCTCCGTTTGTTCCAGGCCGAGGTGCCGCCTGAGCGCCTTGTGGACGTGCTTGGGATAAATCAACGTGGCGTTGTCATCCCGCTGCAGCGTGGTGGGGTTGATCTTCAGGGCGTTGTGCCCCTCGTCCGTCAGACCCACAACCCGGTTGGTCCAGGAGGCGTTCTTTTCCATGACCATAACGGAGCCAATGGGCCAGTGGTCCTTCCCTGCGGTCGCATTGTAATGCGGGGTCCGGCCAAAATCGGAGCCGATGACCAGGGTCACGCGGTCGGCAAGGCCGGCTTCTTCAGCGCCTGTCCAAAACAGGTCGATCATGTCCGCTAGGTGCCCAAAGAGCGCCTCATGCTGCAGGTCATGATCGTTGTGAGTGTCGTATCCGCCTGTGTAGAGGTCCGCCGCAGAGGCCAGTCCGGACCGGAACGCAGCAAGGGTCATTTGGATCTGACGGGGCAGGTTGCTGCGGTACCGCTGGTGGACCTCGACGTCCTCGAGGATTTGATCCTCTGCCGGAATGTACTTGGTGAACTGAGAAAGGGCGCTCTTGCTCTCCAGCGCGTCGGCATAGGCCTCGAGGTTGACCTGCTGACGCTTGAGGAGGTCCGGTTTTTCCAGCAGACGGGCCAACCGCTGGCGGCGGTACTTCCGGATGCGGGTCATGTCGCTGGCGCGGCGGTAGTAAACCTCCTGGTTCGTTTTTTCATCCACATGAGAACGCTCCGGCTCAAGCAGCGTCTGCAGCGTGTTGACGTCATCTAGGCGGCTGAAGCGGATCAGTCCTCCCGTTTGTCCAAACCCTCCAAAGTTGAGGTACGACAGGGGCTGTTCCGGAGCCTTGTGAGCGGCAAACAGGGCGGTCAGGGAGGGGAATCCCTCGGCGTTGCGGCCACTCCAGTTGTGCAGCACACCGGTGGTGTGCGAGTTGGTCTGTGCGTCCACGCCGTTGATGACCAGCAGGTCCCGGTGGTACTTTTCAAACAGGGCCGCGTTCTGGGCAAACGGCGCATACGGAATGCCTCCGGCCTGCTGGGTTTCCTTCGTCTTGGACCACGTGGTGATCTCTGGTTCTCCGGACTGGTTGGTCTTGGGGTCGCAGAGGCAGGTGACGTCCCACCCACCTTCCGCCTGCAGTGTCACCAGCAGTCTGCCGGAATACGCGGGCGTGGTGGCGGCATACAGCCGTGGCACCTTCAGGGTCAGCCCGGCAGCGCCCAGCACGAGCGAGCGGGTCAGGAAGTCTCTTCGGTTCATCAGAGGCCTATTCGTGCAGGTAGTAAACGTCGGTCATCAGGTAGATCAAGACACTGGTCCAGGTGTAGAGCATGTGGTCGGGATCACTGGCCCGTTGCGAGACGCCCCCTTCCTGCCACTGACTTGAGGAGTAAAACCGACAGGTCTCCTGAGGCCAGTTCCAGGCCCAGTTCCATTCGTTGTTCTGTGCAGCACGGTCTTCCCAGGTTTCCACCAGCAACTGGTAACTGAACTCCAGCTCTTCATCCGTTGCGCTCAGGGACTCTCCGAGAAACCGCTCATGCAGCTCCATGAGCTTTCCCTTGATGGCCCGGGCTCCAGCGGAGTCTCCGGAATCGTGGTCCTGGCGTTCGGTTCCCAGAAACATCTGCACCGCGTCCGGACCCGCCTGATCGCCCCAAACCACGGCTTCGAGCGTGTACGTGCCCGCGGTTTCGACTTCCAACGGCACCGACACGTAACCGTCATCACACCACATTGACAGGCCCTTTTGCTCTTTTCCGCAGGCGAAGGTGGTGCTCGCCCCTCGGTGATCTTCATCCATCAGCAGAACCTGCTTTCCCCCGGGGTCCCTCACGGTGACCTGGGCCACGTGGAGGTTCCGGTCTCCTCCGTTTTCCTCAGACCAGTCGTTGAGGAAACGGACCTTGATCTGCTGAGCTCCCGACCGTAGGGCCCCTGTGACCCGGTGGGTCGAACGATTTTCAAAGGACTCCGCCGTCACCGTGAAGGTCTCACCAAACTCAGAGGCCGGCGTCGTGTTGCGGCTGATGCCCTGAAACAGACGCCGCTCCTCATCCGGACGGTCAAAGTCGATCACCACCGCCGGACACGCCATTTCCAGAGCCTGCTTCTCCGCCACATTCGCCATCAGCGACGTCAGGGCCCGGGAGCGCGCCTTGATGCCGTTGGAGTCGATGCCCCCGTAGTAGATCTGGAAGCGGTTGCCCAGCTGCGTCCACTCACCGTCATAATCCCAAGGAGCATCGGAGTCGTCACTCTGTCCCCACTTCCAGCCCAGCAGGGCCTGAGACTTGGCCTCCAGTTCCGCAGGAGTGAGCAGACGCCGCACCCCTAGGTCTGCTGACTGTGACACCGGCCCAGCCACACTGGCTGAGTTGACCCGGAACCAAGGGCTCATGAGCAATTCCACAAACAGGTCCTTGGCATTGTAGGGCTCACCTCCGTGGAGGCCTTCGGCAAAGCGCTCCCCCAGCTCCTCAATGAACCGGTTCTGCTCATTGAAGGTGGCCAGCTTCACCTCAAAGTCAGCATCCTCACTCGACTCCGGAGCAACCTTTGCGTCCTCCCCCATGATCGCAGGCCACCAGAACCGAATGGCAGCCGTCGCAAAGCGGTCATCTTGCGCAATCTTCTGTCCCAACCACTGCAGGCTTCTGTCCTGATTCGGTGCCTGACTCGTCCCAAACCCAGGGCTCCGCATGTCCCGGAACCACGTGTCGCCCTCTTCATAAGGACTCGGCTCCGCCTGATCGTCAAACCACTCAGGATGCTTGTAGGTCTCCGGCAGGGCGTCAAGGCCGCCCCATGAGTCTCGGTAGAGGCCGGCGTCTCCATAATTCTGAAAGGCTCCGGCAACCGGATCCATCCGTTCGTGACAGACGGTGCAGGCCGGATTCTTGAGGGTTGGGTTGTCGGTATCAGCCAGTGCCACCGGGTCGGTGGTCCGTGCCGCCGATTTCTCAATGTCCACTCCGAGGAAGTGGTAATACGTCCAGCGTGCGCGGGCACGGTTGCGGTTGGTTTCAGTGGTGGGGTAACGATTGAGGAAGGCGTGGCTGTTGAGCACCCCTGCATGCGGGTAATCCAGAAACGGACCGTGCCCCTCCACCCGGTGCCCAAAGTTTTGGAGAAATTCACTTTGCAGCTGCTCATCCCGAAGCACCTGTCCTTGGTTCTTGCCGGGCCGATAGGTTCGGTAGGAGTCGGCAGCGGTCAATCCGGTGTTACTCCGGAAGACTTCATCCATGATGGGGTTCACCATGGTGTAATCGGCGGTGACCACTTCTTGATAGGAGCGATCGTTTTCCACAATGTAGGCGATCAGCTCCAGCGGCGAGTTGGCCATGCCCCAGAGCCACTTCCGGTACCACTCAGGGCCTCCGTCGCTCTTGTCACCCGCCTCGAAGTACTTTTTCGCTCCTACGGGAAACAGGGGCAGGGCATTCAAATCGGCAACCTCCAGAAAGAGTCCGTTTTCAAAGGCCTTGAGGTGCAAACGGTCGTTGGCGCCGTCGATGAGGAACTGATGGAACCCTTCTCCGGCCATCAGCCCGCGGAGCGCCTGACGCAGTGAAGCCTCCGTCCCGTCCTTCACTGCAGCCAACTCGGCATCGGTGGGCAGGCGTCGCGACACGATCAGGGCAGCACGTCGGAGCGTATGAGCTGAGCAGTCCAGTCGCGCTCCTGCCCAGAAGTCAGACAGTCCACTTCCTGAAGCGCCTCCCACCTGCCCCCCAATGGAC
>CBFIGY010000029.1:0-39670 GCA_965662235.1 uncultured bacterium | reverse complement strand
CAGAGAACAGGTCTTCGAAAACCGCCTCGATGATTTCTGCGAGCCTCGTCGCTTCAACCTCATTCACTGCGCGATCGAGCCAACTCACCGCAGTTGAATAGTCTCGGTACTTCTGGACGGAACCGACGATGTTGAAGGCGTAGTGTGGCATCAGATCACCTGCCCAAGTGTGTGTGATAAAGGGCACGCTTGGTCGGTCCCGCCTTTGGAGGCATGTGCCGATGTGCCCGTGGTTGGTGTAACCTAAAGCTTGGAGAGAAGTTCCTTTCCGAGGAAAAGGTTCTCGGGCGCGTCGAAGACGGACCGTGATGTGGCAACACTTTTTCGGAAGAAATTTTCTCAGCGCCTAGGCGGCCTACTTGAGTTCTCCATAATCGGAACGTGAGAGGTGCCCAATTGTGGGGTGTCTTCGCTTTCGGCTACAGAAGGCCTCAATTCATACTGAAGAAGACAAGGGGGACCGCATGGGGCAACCTCCCCCCTACCCTGATCCACTGTCGACCAGCCTCACAGGGAGGGTTCAAACCATTTCTCCATGAGGACTTGCCCAACCGTGGGGGGAGCAATTTTGCCTCAAGCTACCCCCTCCAAAGTTCACTCTCAAGGTGTTTAAAACAAAATATCAATAGATTAGGGTTCTCATTTGCGGTCGAAAATGGAAGGGTCTCACTTAGGGGTGGGGTCTGAAAAATCAGGAACTTAGCTGCAAGAGAGGGCGATTTTGCGGTCAAAAATGGAGAGGATTCGGCTGCAGACGCGTTGTGCTGGATTGAATCGAGCAGGTATGAGGTCACAGGGGCAGACGAACGGAGCGGTGCTGCGGGCAGAGGAGTCCAGGCCCCCGTTGGAGCCCGGACAGGAGGAGGAGGTCTTCCAGAGGTTAGGAAGCCGCCTGCAGGTCCTTGAGGTCCTGCAGCACCTCTTCGGCGTGGCTGGCTGGGGACACGGAGTCGTAGATCTTCCGCAGGTGTCCGTCGGGGTCAATCAGGAAGGACTTGCGGTTGGCAAACCCGATGAGGTTCTTGACGCGGTACTGATGCACCACCTTCTTTTCTGCATCAGCCAGCAGGGTGACGGCGAGGTTGTACTTGTCAGCAAACTTCCGGTGGCTGGCCACCGAGTCGGTGCTGATGCCGAGGGGAACGGCGTGAATGGTTTCAAACGCTTTGAGGCTTTCTCCAAAAGCCTTGGCTTCTTTGGTTCAGCCAGGGGTGTCGTCTTTGGGATAGAAGAACAGAAGCACCCACTGCCCGCGGTAATCCGCGAGCGAACGGTCGGTGCCATCTTGATCCGGCAGGGTGAACTCGGGAGCCGGATGGTTGAGTTCCAACATGAATCTCTCTCCAGGTTGAGTCAAAATAAGGGAGGCCTGACCTCCACGATCAGGGGGACCCAAACGAATCCTCCCTAACCAGACTCTCATGAATGGCCTCAGACGCAAGAATTATTGAGCCCCTGGATTCCAGGTTTTTTGTCCTGAGGCCTCCTTCAGCTTTCCCCACAGGGTGGCCCTGATTCTTCGGGCCGCCTTCCCTTCAGCAGGGAAACCGCTCCCCCGACAGAGCCCCGTTTTTATCCCCGGATTTTCCCAAAAAATAAGCCGTCACGGAAGGGCTGAGTTTTTTTCAAAAATCCCTTTTTTTCTGATGGACCTTCTCCGGAAACTGCGTTAGTTGTGGACGGGTTGTCTCTGACGTGTCCCTGAACCGAAACGCACCCTGGAGGACCGTTTGGTGGATTCTGCTTTTAACGTCTCAAGCGCTTCCGATTTCCAGAACTCTGCTTCTGAACACCAGCTGACCGAGAAGACCGGTTGGGACCTGCAGGCGTGCCTGAAGCATCTGCGGGCCTGGTTGCAGGCCGACGCGCTCCAGCCTCAGCACCTGGCGGAGCACCCCCTGCTCTCACGCTATGCTCCCTTCTTCCAAGCGACGCGTGTGCTGACGCAGCAGGTGGAGCTGCTGTTGGAACAGCAGCAACAGCAGACCCAGCTCCTGGAGGTGGCCCTCCGGGAAGCATCGGTGGCGGTGTGGA
This sequence comes from uncultured bacterium, assembly GCA_965662235.1. Taxonomy (GTDB): domain Bacteria; phylum SAR324; class SAR324; order SAR324; family NAC60-12; genus JAYPUA01. Next base: position 37,636 of record CBFIGY010000029.1, on the reverse strand, counting down.
ACTGGGACCTGCAGACTCAAGAGGGCGGATGGTCGCAGGCGCTGCTGCAGATCTTTGAAATTCCCCAAGGGGCTCCGCTTCCAGAAACCCTGCACGCCCGCCTGTTGCCTCAGGACCACCACCTCCTTCAGGAGGCGCTGAGGGCGGTCCTCCGTGGAGAGTCCTTTCCCAAGCTCATCATGCCTCTGCAGCTTCCTTCAGGCACACGGCGCATCATTGCTTTGACCGGGGTGGTGCTGGAAGGGCCTTCTGGACGGCAGCTGGCGGGACAGGTTCAGGACCTGACGGAACTCACCGACCTCTATGAGGAGCGGAACCACCTGGTTTCCTTGGAAGACCAGCTGGACGCAATGGGGATCTTTGTGATGCGTTACGATCCTGCGACCCAAACCTACCACATCACCCCTCACCTGCTGCAGAGCGGACTGCTGGGGAGCCAACCGGTGCTGACGCAGGGGCAGCTGGGGCACTTCTTTCAGCACTCCGTGCATCCGGAGGATCAGGGCATGCTGCTGCGCTATGAGGAGGAACTGCAGCAACACGGCGAGGGCTACGAGGTCCGCTTTCGCTGCTGGCGTCACCAGCACTGGACCTGGATGGAGCTTCTGGCTCAGGCGTTTGCTCCAGCCGGCGGCAAGGGGCACCACCTCTACCTGTTCCGGGAGGTGGATGAGGAAATGGCGCTGCAGGCAGAGTTTGACCGGCAGGAACGTGAGACGGCGCTTCAGTTCATCAGCAGGTGCGCGGCAAAGTGCTGACGTGCAAACTTTTCCATCCTCCGGGGGGAAATGGAGAAGGCCGTCCGGACCTCGGGGGCAAACACAGACACCCGCAACTCCTCCAGCATCCACCGCATCTCCTCCAGAGCCTGCTGCTCGTCCCGGTTCAGCTCCGTCCGTCGAAGCTGCTGAAACACGCTGGGCCACGGTTCCAGCTGGGCCGCCTTGGCCTCATCCTTTTGCGGGTCAAGCTCAAGCCGCTCTGCCCGGATCCGCAGTGCCTTGAGGTAGCGCAACAGGTCATTCCAACGGGGGTAGGGCACCCGCTGCGGAAAGCGCGGGGGCAGGAGCTCCCGGAAGTGCCCCTCCAGAGGCTTGCTGAGGGACCCCCGTTTGAGCGTCAGGGTTCGGAGCACCTGCTGCGTCTCCTGGTGGGCGTCTAGGAGGCGTTCCACCATCTCAATCACTCGAGGCGAAAGCGTCCGGAGCTTGAGGCGGGCTTCCTTGGCACGTTGCTCAAACTGCTCCTTGTTGGCCACCCACGGACCATCAAAGAGGAAGGCATAGACGCACTCCCGCAGGTCGGCCTTCAGCTCCGACACCTTGCCGAAGGGGGAAAGCGCATCCCTCAGCTCCCGAAGCTCGGCGAGGTCCTTTTCCAACCAGGCCAGGTCGGGTCCAGTGGCCAGGGCCAGCAGTTCCCGGAGGGCCACAGGAGTGGCTTCCCGGGCTTCCTCCCGTCGGGCAAAGAGTCGCCGGTGCACGCCATGCTCATCCTTGTAGAGTCCGGGGTACGCATAAATCGGAACTCCGGCAACGGTGTCCAGCTGCACCCGGTCGGGAAGCTCCTCAAAGCTCCAGCTGGAGAGCTGATCCAGGTGCCACTCGCGTTCCGCAACCTTGAGGACGTCCAGCTGATGATCCTGGGCGTGTCGCTTGGCCAGCTCCTTCAGCTCTGCCCGACGCTTCGCCAGCAGACCCTCCACGTCCCGTCCCTGTCCCACCACCTGGTTGCTGTTGTCGCGCAGCTCCATCCGGGGCTTGAGGTGATCGGGAAGCCGCTCCCAGTCCCACTGGTCCGGTGGCAGGTGGACGCCATACTCCTGACGGACCACCCGGCTCAGGGTCTGAAGGAACCGCTCCTCTCCGGGAGTCATCTGGGCGACCAGACGTCGGGCGGCCTCGGGGATGGGGACAAACCGCCGCCGCTCGGCCTTGGGCAGGCCCCGGAGCAGGTGCTGAATGCGTTCCTCCCACTGTCCGGGCACCATCCAGTCCAGCAGCGGCGCCTGCAGGTGTGGAACGATGACATCGCTGACCTGCAGGGTGGCGCCGTCGTGGTCCTTTCCGGGGGCATAGACGTAACGGAGGGAGAGGCGCTCGGTGCCAACGGTCCAGTGGTCGGGAAAGGCTCCTGGGTCCGGACGTTCCTCATCGGCCCGCTCCAGGAGGTCTGACTCCTCCATGAAGAGGAACCGTGCCTTCTGCTGACTCCGCTGGTGCCGGATGAGGCGGTTGAGGTCGTGGAGCGAGGAAACGCCCCGGCGCGCCGACTCGTCCCGCTGATGAGGAAGGGTCGCCTGGGCGAGCTGTTCGGTGTAAAAGGCCTCAATGGCGGCTTCAATGGCATACTGCCGGTTCCGCCGGAGCTTGGCGTCCTCCTCCATCAGCTTCTGCTTCAGGGCTCGGTTGTGCCGGAGGAAGGGCAGTCGCGCCCGGAGGCGGTCTTCCACCAGCGCCTCGCGGATGAAGAGCTGCGTGGCTTCTGCCGGATTCACGCGTCCGTAGGCAACCCGTCGCCGGGTGACAATGGGGAGGCCATGAAGCGTCACGCGCTCATAGGCCTGCACAATGCCAGAGTCTTCATTGAAAAAGGGGTCGGCGTAGCTGCGCTTGCAGAGGTCCCCCCCCAGCGCCTCGAGCCAGCGGACGTCAATGTTGGCCACCTTCCGGGCAAAGAGACGGGAGGTTTCCACCTGTTCAGCCGCAAGAACCCAGGGGCCGCCTTTGCCGTTGAGGGCAGAGCCTGGAAAGATGAAAACCTCCTTGCCCCCTCCGGTCCGGTACTGGTTCTTCTCGAGCTTCTGCCCAATCTGACTGAGGAGTCCGGAGAGGATGGAGCAGTGGACGGCCTTGTAGTCAGCCGGCTGCTCATTGAGGTGCAGCAGCCCGGAGTCCTGGAGGATGCGTTCCAGCTGCCGGTGGATGTCCCGCCACTCGCGCATGCGGACAAATGAAAGGAAGTGCGCCTTACAGAACTTGCGGAGCTTGTTTTCGCTCCGGAGGGTGTCCCACTCGTCGTGGTAGGCGTTCCAGATGTTGAGGAGGGTGAGGAAGTCGGAGTCTGGATGGACGAAGTGCTTGTGCATGGCCCGGGCTTCCGCCTGCTTTTCCTGAGGAAACTCCCGGGGATCCTGCACGGACAAACCGGCGGCAATGATCAGCACCTCCCGCATGGCGTGCTCGTCCTGGGCCTGCAGGAGCATCCGGGCCGTGGTGGGCTCAATGGGCAGCCGGGCCATCTGCCGACCCTTCGCGGTCAGGCGCAGGTCCTCATCAACGGCGCCCAGCTCCCGGAGGAGGCGGAAGCCTTCCTTGATGGCGGGCGAGCCCGGGGGATCAATGAAGGGGAAGTTCCGGATGCGGTCCACACCGCTGGCCTGGGGGTCCCCAAGACGCAGGTGCAGCATCTGCAGAATGACGCCGGCGAGGTTGGACCGGAGGATTTCCGGCTCGGCAAACTCCCGGAGCTGCTGAAAGGTGTCCTCTGAGTAGAGACGGACGCAGGTTCCAGGCGCGACCCGTCCGGCCCGTCCCGCCCGTTGCAGGGCGTTGCTTTGGGCAATAAGCTCCACGGGCAGGCGTTGAATGCGCTGGCGTGGACTGTAGCGGGCCACCCGGTGGAGGCCGGAGTCGATGACAGTGGTGATGCCGGGCAGGGTCAGGGACGTTTCTGCGAGGTTGGTGGCCACCACGACCTTGCGGCGTCCGGACCGTTGGAAGATGCGGTTCTGTTCCGCAGCCGTCAGGCGTCCGAAGAGGGGCAGGACGTCCACCGCCTGCTTCTGGATGCCTCCGGACAGACGCTCGACGACTTCCCGAATTTCCTGCTCGCCCGGCAGAAAGACGAGGATGTCGCCTCCGTGTGGCTGCGCCAGGGCGTCGCGGGTGGCTTCCACTGCAGCATCCAGGATGGTGCGGTCCCCGCTTTCTTCATCATGAGGGTCCAGCGGACGCCACTGGGTCGTCACCGGAAAGGTTCGGCCTGAGACCTCCACAATGGGCGCATCTCCAAAGGCCTGAGAGAAGCGCTCGGTGTCAATGCTGGCAGAGGTGATGAGGAGGCGCAGGTCCGGACGTTTGGGCAGGAGCTGCTTGAGGTAGCCGAGGAGGAAGTCGATGTTGAGGGAGCGCTCGTGTGCCTCATCCAGAATGAGGACCTCGTAGGCGTTCAGGAAGCGGTCATGCTGCGTCTCGGCAAGCAGCATCCCGTCTGTCATGAACTGAATCAGGGTTTGAGGAGAGGTCTTTTCTCCAAAGCGGATGCGGTACCCAACGAGGTGGCCCAGTTCGGTTTCCAGCTCCTGAGCCACCTGGCGGGCAATCGAGGTGGCTGCGACCCGGCGAGGCTGCGTGCAGGCAATTTTTCCGGCCCGTCCGAATCCGGCCTGCCAGCAGAGCTTGGGCAGCTGCGTCGTTTTTCCAGAGCCCGTTTCTCCGGCGACCACAAGGACCTGGTGCTGGTGAAGCAGGTCCACGATCTCTTCGGCATGCTCAGTGATCGGCAGTTCCGGAGGGAGGTGCAGGGTCGGGGTCTGGGCCGCACGCTGGCTCCGGAGCTGGGCGGACTCCTCTGCTTGCAGGAGGAGGCGCAGGTAGGCTTCTTCTGGAACCTCGTTGATCGGCTTCTGCTCCAGCTTGCGCAGCTTGGACCGGAGGGGAAAGCGGTCCCGCGTCAGGACCTGGTCCAGCAGCTTCCGGAGGGCCTGGAGGTCTTGAACCGTGGGGGATGGCGGCGTGCTCATAAGCCCAGGGGCAGGAAAGAAGGGGTTAGGCCTTGGTGGGCGCCGGCGTCGGTTTCCAGAAGGAGGACAGCACCCCCAGGAGCACCAGGGCGCCCCCGCCAAGCTCCCAAAGTCCCGGCAGCCGATCAAAGACCAGGATGTCGATCAGCAGCGTCACCACCGGCGCACAGGTGCCAATGGTCATGGCCTGGGCAATGGAAAGCGACCGCAGGGCATAGGTGTAGGACACGCGTCCCATGAACGGACCACTGAAGGCCGCCATGCCGAGCAGGCTCCACGTGTGCCACTCCATCGTCTGCACCACCTCGAGCACCCCGGGGAAGAAGGCCATGATCATCAGGGCCAGGCTCAGGCGGATGACGTTCAGGGCCTGGGGGTCGATCTCGTGGACAATCGTTTTGGAAAGGACCTGCATCGAGGCAAACGAGAACGCTGTCAGCAGGGCCCAGAGCACGAGGCTCCAGCTTCCGGAGGCATCGGAGAGGCCTTCTAGGCGCATGATCACAATGCCTGCGAGGATCACTGCAACCGCGACCCACACCCGGCGGGTGACGTATTCCTTCAAGAACCCCCACCCCAGCAGCATCGCGATGACGATTTCGGAACGGGTGATGATGATGACCAGGCTGGGGGCATTGCCGTCCAGCGCCTGACAGACCGCGTAGTTGCCCACGACTCCGACAATGGCCATGACCACGGAGATGTAGAGGATCCGGGGGCGGAACGTGGTGTTCTTCCGCAACCGCCATGCGCCTGGGAGGGAAAACAGCAAGGCCCAGACAAACACCCCAAACACCGACGGCAGGGCGCCGACCTGCTGCACCGCCTCCTGGTAGGGAAAGGAAAAGAGCGCGGCGCCCATCATGGCCAGCACCGCAAAGAAGAACCCCCGTTGCCGATCGCTCAGGAGCTTCCAACGCTGCTGAAAGAAGTTCCCGGATGGAGGAAGCAGCTCAGGGGTCGCAGGTTCAGGGCAGCAAGGGGCGGTCATGCGATGGGCTCAGGTTTGGGGAGGGCGGAACCCGCTTGGGGCTTTTGGGCAACAAGGGTCAGGATGGTGTAAACCGCAACAGGCTCCTGATGCTGATTGAAGACCTCCACGTCCCAAGCCACGACTCCTTGCGGAACCTCTCCCTCTCGGGGTGGTTTGGGCGCCTTGCGTTTGCAGGTGAGGCGCACCTGAATGGTGTCACCGAGGTAAACGGGCTGAATGAAACGGAGGTTGTCGAGCCCGTAATTGGCAAGCACCGGACCCGGGGCCGGGTGCACAAAGAGACCTGCAGCAGCAGACAGGATGAAGTACCCATGCGCCACACGCTTCTCAAAGACAGGAGACTCCTGCACCGCCAGCTCATCCACGTGCGCATAGAACCAGTCACCGGAAAGCCCCGCGAAGTTGACCACATCGGCCTCGGTGATGGTCCGCCGGTGCGTCCAGAGGGTTTCCCCGATCACAAGCTCGTCAAAGTACTTCCGGAAGGGGTGCACGCGGTCTTCGTGCTCCTCTGCCCCACGGATCCACTCCCGGGTGATGTGAGCCAGGGTCTGAGGAGCGCCCTGCAGGGCGACGCGCTGCAGGTAAAACAGCACCCCCCGGACGCCCCCAAGTTCCTGCCCTCCGCCGGCCCGGCCCGGCCCCCCGTGTACCAGCTGCGGCATGGGGGATCCGTGTCCGGTGGACTCAGGGGCACTGTGCCGGTTGAGCACCAGCAGGCGTCCGTGATAGGGCGCTAGGCCCAGGACCAGCTTGCCCGCAATGGCATCATCGGCCGTGACCACGGTGGCCACCAGACTGCCCTTGCCCTTGGCCGCGACCTCAATGGCTTCGTCCAGTGTCTGGAAGGGCATGAGCGTGCTGACTGGACCAAAGGCTTCGACCTCATGGACCTTTTCCTGCTCCAGTGGACGGGCGCAGCGGAGGAGAACGGGCTCACAGAAAGCGCCGGTTTGTGGAGCCGGAGGGGCCTGGTAGACGACTTCGGCCTCTTCCTGCAGTTCGGTGATGCGCTGCTTGGTGAGAGCGACCTGTGTGGCATCCACCAGGGCGCCGATGCGGACACCTTCTTGTTCCGGATCTCCAAGCGTCATCCGTTCCAGCCGCTCCCGGAGGGCCTTCACCACCGCGTCCATCTGAGCCTCTGGAACCAGCACCCGCCGGATTGCAGTGCACTTCTGTCCTGCCTTGGCGGTCATTTCCCGGACGATTTCCCGGATGAAGAGTCCGAACTCGGGCATCGTTGGGGTGACGTCTGGGCCAAGGACGATGCTGTTGAGCGAATCGGCTTCTAGGTTGAAGCGGACGTTTTCCTGGAGGATCGTCGGGTGAGACTTGAGCTTGAGTCCGGTGGACGCGGACCCGGTGAAGGTGACCACGTCTTGCGCCGTCAGGTGGCTGAACAGGTCCCCGGTCCCAGAGGGGTGACAGACGCGCTCCACCTCGGTGTTGCTGAGGCAGAGCAGCTGCAGCGAGCCTTCGGGAAGCAGCTGTGAGTCGATCATCACCCGGACCATGGCCTCGGTGACATAAGCGGTCTGAGGTGCGGGTTTGATGAGGGAGGGCACGCCTGCGAGGAAGGTGCAGGCGAATTTTTCCAGCATGCCCCAGCAGGGGAAGTTGAAGGCGTTCAGGTGCAGTGCCGCGCCCTGCAGGGGCACACAGAGGTGCCGTCCGAGGAAGGTCCCGCTCCGGGACAGGGGGGCAAGGTCGCTTTCCACGTGAAACGGCTGATCCGGAAACTCGCGGCGTCCGAGGCTGGCGTAGGCGAAGAGGGTGCCAATGCCGCCCTCAATGTCGATCCAGGAGTCAGCCCGAGTGGCACCGGTGGCCTTGGAAATGGTGTAAAAGGCCTCCTTCTGCTCCATGAGCAGGCGTGCCAGGGAACGCAGGGCCAGTGCCCGCTGGTGAAAGGTAAGGCTCCGGAGGACAGGACCTCCGGTGGTACGGGCGTAGTGCAGGGCCTCCGGGAGGTCGATTCCTGAAGCATTGATCTCAGCAACAGGGACCCCGGTGATGGCGTGGTTGATGATCTGTCCGGAACCGGTTCCGTGGCGCCAGGCCCCACAGACGTAGCTGGCTGTTTTTTCCATGTCACACCTGACGGCAGAGGGTTGGCTTAAAGGAGGGCTTCCGGACGCAAGGCCGCGGCTTCAGGGAACCGGCTCAGGAGGCTTCGAACCTCCTGCACAAAGGCGTCAGCCTGCTCAGACGCAAAGGCGACAAAGCGGCTGGGGTCTGCCAGGATGGTGTCGATTTCTGACCCTTCCAAGGGGAAGCGCGTGTCGGCAGCCAGGCGTTCCGGGAGGTCGTTGTGAGCCTGGGTGCCCTGCCGGAGGGCTTCTGCGACGGCGACCGCGTGTTCCTTGATGACCTCGTGGGTGGCCTCGCGTCCGGCTCCGCGCTTCACGGCTTCCATCAGCAGGGTGGTGGTGGCCAGGAACGGGAGCACCTGCCGGACCTCCTGCTGCAGGGCGGCCTCGTAGAAACCCATCTCCTGCAAGACCGTCATCCAGGCCTCCAGCTGACCATCAATGGCAAAGAAGGCTCCCGGAAGCGCGACCCGTCGGACCACGGAGCAGGCAACGTCGCCTTCATTCCACTGGTCGCCGCTGAGGCCCATGAGCATGTTCAGCTGACCGTTGAGGATGTGGTGAAAGCCGTTGATGCGCTCGCAGGTCCGGGCGTTCATCTTGTGGGGCATGGCTGAGGAGCCGACCTGCCCCTTCTGAAAACCCTCTGTGGCCAGTCCCTGTCCGGCCATCAGCCGCAGCGTCTTGGCAAAGCTGGAGATCCCGGAGCTGAGGGCAAAGAGGGCGTGAACGGCTTCGGTGTCCAGTCCACGTGGGTACACCTGCCCGACGGCATTGAGGGTCTGGGGACAGTTGAGGTGAGAGGCAATCCGTTCCCCCAGCTGCTGCACCTTGTCCACGTCCCCATCAAAGAGGACGCTCTGGTCCAGGCGGGTGCCAATGGCGCCTTGCAGGCCCCGCATGGGGTAGTGGGCGATCAGGTCTTCGAGGCGTCGCAACGCAATGAGAACCTCTTGGCCGAACATGGCGAGTCGCTTGCCCACCGTGGTGGGCTGGGCGGGAACGTTGTGGGTGCGGCCCACCAGCATCCAGTCCCGGGTACGCTCTGACCAGTCGGCCAGCATGCCCAGCGCAGCCACCGTTTTCTGCTGAATGAGCTGCAGGGACCGGAGGACCTGGAGCTGCTCGACGTTGTCGGTCAGGTCCCGGCTGGTCATGCCCTTGTGGAGGTGCTCAACGCCCGCGAGCTCACAGAATTCCTCAATCCGGGACTTGACGTCATGCCGCAGCTTCCGTTCCCGGAGGGCAATCCGCTCCAGGTGGACTTCATCCTTCACCCGCTCATAGGCCGCAATCGCCTCTTCCGGAATCGCCAGGCCGAGCTCCTGTTGGGCCTTCATGACGGCAATCCAGAATTCCCGCTCCAGCCGGACCTTTCCAGCAGGAGACCAGAGCGCACAAAGGGCGGTGCTGGCGTAGCGGGAGGCAAGAATGTCGGGAATTTCAGGTTTCGCTGAGGTCATGTGGTGGTGCTCTTAAAGTGAGGGAGGGGAAAAGACCAAACCCCCACTTTAGCACCGCTTGCAGACACAACCAAGCAAACAACGGCGCAGGGGGGCGGGTCTCAGCGTTGGTACGGGTAGCGGCTGGTGTAGGAAAGGTAGGGCAGGAGGGCATAATTTTCCAGCGCCCGCTGCAGAGGCGCGTTGCCTCCGGTGTGCCGAACGATGCTCCACTGACCTTCCTGCTGCGCCACCGAGTAGACCCCGAAGTCCACACAGGCCCGGTTTTGGACCTGGTTGAAGTAGAACTGCTGAGGCAGGTACTCCAGTCGCGGGGACTCCCCCACCCGGATGTCGGTGTCTTCAAAGGTAAGGGTGTAGCTCAGCACCCGTGGCGGCACCCAAGGATCGCGTTGCAAGACTCCCGGATCCACCGGCTGGGCCGCAATGGGGGTGGGGGTGGTTCCAGCGGCTCCCAGGCGTCCACTGAGCTGCAGAGGCTGGGGATCTCGGAAGGAGATGAAGGCGTCAAACTCCTTGCGGACGTATCCCTGACTGGTGCCCTGGCGCAGGTTGAGGCCAATGGCATTGAGGGTGTAGGTCGCAATGGCCTCAACCGGGAGGTCGTAGAGGACGTCTTCAACAAAAAAGAAGCCCTCGCGGTTCATGTCGGTGGTCAGGGTCTGGCCGGAAGGAGAGTTGAGGTGCACCTGCAGGCGCATCTCATCGGCAAGTCGGACGTTGCGTCGCAGGCTCTCCACCTGCAGGTCGATCTGCCCGGTCACCAGAACCTTGCTCCAGCGCTTCAGCTCCGCCTGAACCTTCGGGTCCTCCGGAGTCAGAGACGAGGTGGCTTCCAGCCGCCGGAAGGCCTTAAAGAACTCCTTGCGCTGCAGGAATTCCTCATACTGGTTCCAGTACTCTTCGGCGACCCGCGGGGTCACCCGCTCCAGTGCGGCCTGGATGTCGGAGTCCGTGGGGGAGTCCACATAGGCGGTCCGGAACTCGACCGCTGCCTCTTCCCAGCGTTGCTGACGTTCGAGCTCCAGTCCCTGCCGGTAGGGGTAGGAGCAGCCTGTGAGTCCGAGGACCGTGATCAGGGATCCGATCCACCATGAGGCGTGCTTCACCGGTCCACCGAGTTTGCAGGGTAGTTGGGGGCTTCTTCGGTGATGTAGACGTCATGGACGTGGCTCTCCCGGAGCCCCGCGTTGGTGATGCGGACAAATCCCGAGTGCTGCTGCAGGTCCGCAATGGTCCGGGACCCCGTGTAGCCCATGCCGGAGCGGAGGCCCCCAAGGAACTGGTGCAGGGTTTCTGCAAGCGGACCCTTGTACGGAACCCGCCCCTCAATGCCTTCCGGGACCAGCTTGAGGTCGTCCACCTCTGTTTGAAAGTACCGGTCCTTGCTGCCATCCTTCATGGCGCCCAAGGAACCCATGCCTCGGTAGAGTTTGTAGCGGCGGCCTTGGTACAGAACCACCTGCCCCGGAGTTTCAGCGGTACCCGCAAAGAGGCTGCCAATCATGACCGAGTCTGCTCCTGCCGCCAGGGCCTTGACGATGTCACCGGAAAACTTGATGCCTCCATCGGCAATGACCGGAACGCCGTGTGGCCGAACCCGTCGGGCCACCTGATCGATGGCGGTGATCTGAGGAACCCCGATGCCGGCGACCATGCGGGTGGTGCAGATGGACCCGGGACCAATGCCCACCTTGACGGCATCGACTCCTGCTTCCACCAGCGCCTCTCCGGCGTCACCGGTGGCAATGTTGCCTGCGATGATCTGCAGCTCCGGGAAGGTCTGACGGAGCCGGCGGACGGTCTCCAGCACCCCCTGGGAGTGCCCGTGAGCGGTGTCCACGACGACCACGTCGACCTCTGCTTCCACCAGTGCTGTGGCGCGTTCCAGGGCATCGGTGGAAGTACCAATGGCTGCGCCCACCCGGAGGCGTCCGCTGGAGTCCTTGTTGGCTTCAGGGTACTTCCGGGCCTTCTCAATGTCCTTGATGGTGATCAGGCCACTCAGCTCGTAGGCATCGGTGACGACCAGCAGTTTCTCAATCCGGTGCTTGTGAAGCAGCACCTTGGCTTCTTCCATGCTGATCCCAGGGGCCACTGTGACCAAGCGGTCGCGTCCGGAGGTCATCAGGTTGGAGACCGGCTGATCGAAGTTGGTTTCAAACCGCAGGTCCCGGTTGGTCAGAATGCCCATCAGTTCCCGTCCTCGAGTGACCGGCACGCCGGAGATGCGGTAGTGCTCCATCAGCTCTAGGGCCTTACGGACGCTCTGATCGGGCTCAATGGTGATGGGGTCGGAGATCATCCCGCTTTCAGAACGCTTGACCAGGTTCACCTGCATTGCCTGGTCGGCAATGCTCATGTTCTTGTGAATGACCCCCAGGCCGCCTTCTTGGGCCATGGCAATCGCGGTGTGGTACTCCGTCACGGTGTCCATGGCGGCGCTGAGGAGGGGGATGTTGCACTCCAGCTGCCGCGTCAGGCGCGTCCGGACGGACACATCCTTGGGCAGCACCTGAGAGAAGGCAGGTTCGAGGAGCACATCATCAAAAGTAAGGGCAACAGGGAGGGAATCGGGTAGCATGATCCGGTCGTCATCAAGGGTGGCTGGGCAACCGCGGTTACGGTGGAGTGTAACACTTCATTATGCCCTGACGACCGGCAAAGTCAACGACCGGGAGGTCGGGTCAGGTCGCGAGGGGTGGGGGTGAAGTAGCGGGTGAAGCGGTCTGGCTCAATGCGTCCGTTGTACTGCTTGACCGTTCGGTTGAGCCACCAGTAGGGCAACTCTTCGTTCTCTTCATCCGGTTTTTTGTCCGCATGGGCCTGAACTTCTGCGACTTCCCGGGCGTTAAAGGAGGTCCCGTGCTTGAAGTGGCGCGTAGGTTGCTTGGACGGTTTACCCGTTGCCACCACGGAGGAGGCGAGCAGAAGCAGGCTCCCGGTCACAAGCCAACGGCGCCCAAGAGAGGTCAGTTTCATCGGTTGCAGGAGTAGGGAAGGGTTGATCAAGCCCCAAGGCAACTTTCGCCTCAAGGAAATCCGTTTGAAGGGAATGCGATTTTTATTCCCGAGTGGCCGGGTTCCTCCGGACCCTCTGTTGACTTTCTGGGTGGATGCAACTGGGGCACAGAAACAAAAAATGCTGGTCGTTGAAACTTGATCAATCCCCTTGAACACGATAATCTTCGTGAATCGCCGCATTCTCATTTCAAAAGATTCGCAATCAGGTAACAGGAAGGCCCGTGTATCAGATCAAACTGGATGAAGAGTTTGTCGCAAAGTTGACAATGGAAGGCAAGGTTTGGTTGGCGCGAGCCATGGTGGCAGTTTTGATCGTGGACAAACAGCTGGATACAACCGAACTGCACTACATGAAGGAAGCGTTTGACCTGCTGCAGGACAATGAAGAGGAGCTGGCCAAGCTCATGGAGTGCGCCAAGCAACGGGAGACTCCGGAGATGCCGAACCTGCTTTCAGACCGTGAGTACGCCGGCGATTTCTTCTACTACCTAGCGACCTTGGTGGCAGCAGACGGCAAGGTGAAGACGTCTGAGGTGAACCTGCTGATGACGATCTGTGGGAAACTCGGCTTTGCCCCACGCTCCGCAAAGGAGGTCCTCCGGTGGGCCTCAGACCTAGTGAAGCTCAACAAGGAGAAGGAGCTGATGGTGGACGCCCTCTCCAAGGTGCCGCCCGTCTACTCCTGAGCCTCAGTGGATGTCGAAGCGGAACACGTTCCCAAGCGCCTCCACATGCACCCGACTCCCCTCCCGAATTTCTCCTGACAGGAGCTTGGTCGCCACCACCTCCTGAATTTCCCTCTGAATGAGTCGCTCCAGCGGATGGGCCCCGGCGTGGGCCTCATGCCCCCGTTGAGCGAGGTTCATCAGCACAGCCTCTCCGTAACCAAAGTCAACTCTCCGGGCCTGCAGCTGCTGCCGAATCTGGAGCAGGTGGGCTTCCACAATTCGTCGCATCGGCTCCCCCTGCAGGGGCTGGAAAACGATGACCTCGTCCAGACGCTCATGCAACTCACTTGGGAAGCTGGCGCGGGCCTGCGTCTGCAGCTGGGCCTCCAGTTCTTCCGCAGGCGGAGGCTCTTCCTCTCCCCAAGGCGTCGGCACCTGCAGCGTGAAGAGCAGGACCATGTCCTGAAAATCCACGCCATTGACCTCGCCCAAGCGTCCTTCGCTGAGAATCTGTCCCAGCCGGTGGAGCACCTCCGGATGCGCACGGTGGGCTTCTTCGAACAACAGAACCCCGTAACGCTGCCGACGGACCAGGGACGTCAGGGAATTCGGACCGGTCCCAAAGAGGCGTTGGCTGGCTGAGTCATCCCCATACTCCGACAGGTCAAAACGGACCGGCGCGCTCCGGAAGAGCAGGTGCGCCAGTGCCTTGGCCGTGGTGTGTTTTCCCAACCCCGACCCTCCGGTCAACAAGAAGGCGCCTGCGGGTCGGTTGGTGGACTGCAGGCCTGCGCGGTTGCGACGCAGGGTGGAGGCAAGGCGGGCGATGGCCGCTTCCTGTCCATAAACCCGGCGGCCCAACTGAGCCTCAAGCTGCAGGAGGACGTCCTTGCCCTGGTTCAGCAGCTGGTTCAGGTCGACTCCGCAGCGGTGGCTGATGACGCGTGCAATTTCCTCCTCATCGACTTCTTCCTTGAGCAACCGACCCGGACGGTCCTTGAAGCGCTGCAGGGCGTTTTGCTGCTCCTGCTCGAGCTGAACAATGGTGCCAAAGTGAAGCTGAGCGGCCCGCTCCAGGTCTCCGGCACTCTGGGCCTCCTGCTCTTCCTGGCGTGCCGCATCCACGCGAGCCTGAAGGTCATCAAGCTGCTGCAGGAGCGCCCGCTCTTCCCGCCAGCGGTCCTTGAGGTCCTGAAGCTTCTGCTGCACCCGAGGCAGCTCACGCTGGACCTCCATGAGCCGTCGGCTCGAGGCGGGCTCGTAACGCAGAGATTCCTGCTCAAGCTCCAGTTGCCGGAGCTGCCGTTCCAGGTCCTCAACTCCGTCAGGAACCGAGTCGAACTGCATCCGGACGTGTGTGGCGGCTTCATCCAGCAGGTCGAGGGCCTTGTCGGGAAGGAAACGGGTGGGCAGAAAGCGGGTGGACCACCGGACTGCGGCAGAGAGAGCTGAGTCCCGGATCCGGACCTGGTGGTGCTCCTCATACCGTCGCTTGGCGCCCCGGAGGATCGCGAGGGCGGTTGCTTCATCAGGCTCTTCCAGAAGAATCGCCTGAACGTGTCGCATCAGGGTGCTGTCCGCTTCCAGGTGTTCTCGGAAGTAGGAACGCACACAGGTGGCAATGAACGGCACCTGAGCCTCTTGCAGGAGCTGAAAGAGAAACCGGACGGTTTCCGCCGTCAGCTGATGCAGGTCCTCAACAATGAGCAGAAACGGAGGCTCCGGAGGAAGTTGCTGGAGGAAGCCCTTGAGTCGGGCTTCATGCTCCATGTAACCGTGGGCGCCGACCAGCAGCTTGGGGGCCGGCAGGCTCTGCAGCGTCACCCCTTGCAGGCGCTCCGGGACGCTTCCGGAAGCCATCCGGGCAGCGAGTCCGTGCAGGACCATGGTTTTTCCGACGCCGGGCTCTCCTACCAAGAGGGCGTTGGCGTGCGTTCGGCGACAGAGCACCTGAATCAATTCCCGCAGCTCTGCGTCCCGGCCAATGGGGCTGTGCTCCAGCAGAGGAAAGGACGTGGGCGGGGCAAGTGGCGTGGTCGCTGCCACAGGCTCTGGGGCGACCGGTGCCTCGGTGGGCTCCGGGGCTTCTGGCAGAACATCCACCCCTTCAGGTTCCGGCTCGGGTTCCGGCTCAGGCTCAGGTTCCGGAGGCGCTGGGAGCAGGGCGCCTAGGGGTTCTGACTGCCGCAGCGCGGTTAGCAGGTGTCCGGGCGCAACGGGAAATCCGGAGTTGCGCAGTGCCGTGTGTTCCGCTTCCAGCAGCACCTCCTTGAGTTCGCGGGAGATGTAGGCCTGCTGCAGGTCGCTGCGTTGCGGCTCTTGCTGAAGCAGGTGCTGCAGCTGCTGAGGCAGGGCTTCCGCCGCTTCCAGCTCCGTCTGGAGGAGGGCCAGCGCTTCTGAGTCGGAGTCTTCCAGCAGGCTCTGGAGCAGGTGCGGGGGCTTCACGAGTTCGTGCCCCAGACGGGTGGCCACTTGCAGGCTGCGACGCAGCCAGGCCTCAGAGTCTGGGGAAAAGTTTTCGAGAGAAATGCTCATGGGGTCGGGACGAAGCGGTCAGGCTCAGCGATAGGGATTGCGTTGCTTCGTCATCACTTCCCGCAGGCGCAGCTGAATCTGCGACTCGGAGTTGATGCTGGAAACGGGATAGTTCTTGGTGCCCACCAGCGCCTTGTCTGAGGTGGGGAGGGTTCCAAAGGGTTTGGCGGATCCCAGCACATTGACGGCGGTCTTGGGTTCGGCTTCAGTGATGGTCGGAGTCTTGTAATGCTCCTCCTCGCGTCCATCAACTCCGGTGATGATGGGCGCCTTGGCTTCCTTGATGCCAAACTTTTGCTCCTTGAAGTCGATCTTGGACTTCGGGAGGGTACGGAGCCGGTCGGCCTGCTGACGGACCACTTCCTGTTCATAGGGAGAGAGGTCGTTGGGCAGGTCCCGCCCCATGATCATGCGCAGCCGGAGATCGGTGGCTCGGATGGACTGGGCGTCTTGGGCCCAGCTGTTCAGGCTCAGGACCAGGAGGCCCAGGAGGATTCCGGTAACTTTGATTCCGCTCATTGGTATGCTCCTCGTCTGATGAGCTGATCGGCTCAACTGAGAAAGGCCTCGTGGATCACCTGCAGCGCCTTTTGAGCATCTGCTTGCCCAATCACGCAGGAGATGTTGATCTCAGAGGCACCCTGGGTGATCAACTCGATGTTGATCCCGGCGTTGGCTAACGTGGAAAACATCTTTCCGGAGACGCCAACGGTGGAGTGCATGCCCTCGCCAACAAGGCTGAGGATGGCTCGGTCTTGCTCAAGGGTCACCTTCCCCAGCGTGCTGAGGTCGTCCAGCAGGTCCGTGAGCCGGTCCGAGGTTTCGACGGTGCAGGAGATGTTGACCTCTGAAGTGGAGATGAGGTCAATGACCACATTGTGACGTCGGAAGGCATCAAACACCTGAGCAATGAATCCGGAGGCATGGAGCATGCGGTTGGAGTTGATGTTGAGCACATTGACGTGGTTCTTGGTGGTCACCGCGACCGCAATGCGGTTCTGCTCCCGACGCAGGTTGCGTTCGGCTTCTCCCAGCCCTTCTGGGACAATCACCGTGCCTGGTTTTTCAGGAGCAAAGGTGTTCTTGATGCGGATGGCCACCTGGTTCTTGATGGCCCGTTCCATGGTAAACGGGTGGATGACCTCGGAACCAAAGTAGGTCAACTCGGCGGCTTCATCCGGAGAAATCTCATCCAGCACCCGTGCCTGAGGCACCTTGCGGGGATCGGCGGAGAAGATGCCGTCTACCTCTTTCCAGATCTGAAGCTCCCGGGCCTGCAGTTCTGCTGCGATCAACGCGGCGGTGAGGTCGGTGTAGCCGCGGCCGATGCGCTCAATGATGCCTCCGGTGACAAATCCGAAGAAACCGGTCACAACCGGAACCCGACGTTCCTTGGGCAGCAGTTCCACAAAGTCCTGCTGAAGGCTCAGGTAGAAGGCGTCATCGTTGTTTTCGCTCTCAGTTTGGACGCATTCGGAAAGGTTCACGTACACCGCGTCGACTCCCATGCCACGGAGCACCCCTGACAGCAAACGGGCGGAGAGGCGTTCTCCGGTTCCCACAATCAGGTCCTGCGAGCGGGGGGAAATCTCCCGGATGACGTTGATGGCTTCCAGGAAGGACTTGAGGCTCCGGAGTTCCTGCTGGATGCCTTCTTGGATCTCTGCCCGGATGTCAGAATCGGGAATGGCCTGCTCCAGCGCTTCCAGGTGGGTCTGCTCCACTAGGTCGAGGATGCGGAAGAAGGGCCCCCCCAACAGGGCCTGCTGCCCGGCTTCCAAGAGGCGGCTGGTGGTTCCTTCTGCCTTGGTGTAGCTGCTCATGGCGCTGACGACCACAACGGGTCGGGCGTCTTGCTGAGACTGCTTGATGATGCGGGCGACGTTGAGCAGACGCTCCGCGTTTCCTAGGCTGGTTCCCCCGAATTTTTGAACGACAAAAGGAGCCGCAAGCATAGTGAGCGTATCCGATAGGTTTCAGGTTTGAGAAGACTCAATAAAAAAACAAGTAATTTAACAGCTTTCCCTTAAAAACGGAAACCTCAACCGTGCAGAAAAGACGGTAAAAGAAACCGGAAGCCGACGGGTCAGGAATCTGCTGAGAAAGGGGGGTCAGGATTCAGAGGAATCCTGCTGCAGGAGCGCCGTCAGGCAGGACATGGGGGGAGAGGGAACCAGCTTGATGGGTTTGGTGACCACATAGGTGTAGTAGCGGCTCAGGCCAATCTCTCGGCCAAGGAGGTCATCCACCAGCTGCTGGTAGGATTCAATGGAGGGGCAGACAAACTTGAGAAGGTAGTCAAATCCACCTCCGAGGGCCCAGCACTCAACGACCTCCGGAAACTGCACCATGGCGGCTTCAAACTGCCGGAAGTCTTCTGCTTGATGCCGGCTCAGT
This sequence comes from uncultured bacterium, assembly GCA_965662235.1. Lineage (GTDB taxonomy): Bacteria > SAR324 > SAR324 > SAR324 > NAC60-12 > JAYPUA01. The sequence continues at coordinate 19,718 of CBFIGY010000029.1, read as the reverse complement.
TCCGCCAGCATGAAGATGGTCGTGAGGGAGCCGAAGGCCTTCAGGGAAATCTGGGCGCCGTAGCCTTCGATGATGCCGTGTTCCTCCAGACGCTTGAGGCGCTCCCAGCAGGGAGAGACCGAAAGGTGGATGCGGGCGGCGAGGTCTGTCTTGGAAATGCGTCCTTCTTTTTGAAGGACGGCTAGTATTTGCAGGTCGCGCTCATCCAGTTTCAACATGGCATTCCATTTGACAACAGACCCCTTCAAGGGGGCCGGTTGCAGTCAGTGCAGGAGGGGCTGCGGGGCGTTGACCTCTCCCAGAAGCGAGCTGATCTCATCAAGCTCACTGATCCACGGCAGCGGCTGTCCGGGCTGCGCCGCCACCACCGGGGCGTTGGGCTGCAGCGTGGGGTTGTTCAGCAGCTGAGTCACCTCGCTGGAAATCTGCCGGGTGAGCTCCTCCTGCAGCAGCTGATCGAGCCCAAACCAGTCCTCCGGAGGTGTCACGGTCGCCGGCTCCAGGGCTGCCTGGGGAGCCGGTTGCGGCACCTCGGGAACCAACAATTTCCCTGCGGTTTGCAGCGAAACCTGAGCCCGCTCCTCCCGCAGCTGCCGGAGCATCAACACAATTTCTTGAACGCTGACGCGTCGGTTGCGGTCAATGTGAATTCGTACCTGTGACATGGGAACACCTTCCAGAATAAGGATCAAGCAGATCAGAACTGCTATAGCCTTTTTCAAAAGGCATGCCGCCGTCAGCGTGAGCAGAGCTCCCGGGCTTCCATAAAGACGCGACCCCGGCACCAGGAGGCATTGACCTCACAGGCCTTCCCCCAGTACGTGCACGCCTGTGGAAAGTCCCGGGACTGGTAATAGGCGGTCCCCAGACGGTGCAGCGTCTCCGGATCTTCTGGAGCCAGCTCCACGGAGCGGCTGAGGAAGTCGATCGCCTTGTCCAGCCGCCCGATGTGCAGGTAGCGTTTCCCGGTCTCTCGCAGCACCTGCGCCTGCAGCTCTGGGCGAATGCCCTCTGCTCCCGCAAGTTGGCTCCAGAGAAGAAGGCTTCCCAGCAGCAATCCGTATCGCATGAGCTACGCCTGCAGAAGGTGCTGGAGGCACGCCTGCAGCTCCGGAGCTTCTCCTGGCAGCAGGGTCCGGAAGTCGAGCCAGAGGGCTTCTTCCACCACACGACCAATCACCGGAACCGGACGGTGCTGACGGAGCTGTTCCTGAAGCGCCTGCGCCGAGCGGGTTTCATGCCGGAGCACGAGTCCCCAGGAAGGCAGCTGCAGCTCGGGCAATGCTCCGCCGCCGGTTAGGGACGTCATCGGCTGCGCAGACACTGACCACGGCGCCTGAGGCTGGAGGGCGCTGAGGACGTCATCGGCGACCGTCCGGATGGCGTCTGGTGTGCGTTCCAGCAGGTGTGGCGTCAGGAGCTGCTCCGGAACCTGCTCCGGGTCCCAGTAGAGACGGAGGAGGGCTTCTAGGGTGGAGAGCGCCAACTTGTCGAGCCGAAACGCCCGGTAGAGCGGATGCCGGCGGATCGCGTTGAGCAGGGCCTCCTTGCCTAGCAGCAGCCCGGCCTGAACGCCTCCCAAAAGCTTGTCTCCGCTGAAGGCGACCACGTCCACCCCTGAGGCCAGCACCTGCTGAGCAGTGGGGTAATTCCGGAGCCCTTGCTGCTGAAAGGCGTAGAACGACCCGCTGCCCCAGTCGTAGAGGGAGTGCAGGTGATGCTGACGGGCCAGCTGGGCCAACTCGGCCAGTCCGACCTCTTCAGTAAAGCCGACGAGGGTGTAATTGGAGGGGTGGACCTTAAGGAGCGCCGCCGTGCGTTCGGTAATGGCAGCCTCATAGTCGGAAAGGCGGGTTCGGTTAGTGGTGCCCACCTCGACCAGCTCGCATCCGGCTTCGCGCATGATGTCCGGAATGCGGAAGGATCCGCCAATCTCGACGAGTTCTCCTCGGGAGACAATGACCTCTTGCCCAGGCGCCAGGGTCCGGAGCATGAGGAACACAGCCGCGGCATTGTTGTTGACCGCCAGAGCGGATTCAGCCCCGGAAAGGTCCTGCAGCAGCTGCCTCAGGGCCGTGTCCCGGTGTCCGCGTTTGCCTGTTTCGAGGTCGAATTCAAGGGGGGTGTAGTGGCTCCACTGGGTCAGGAGGGATTCCAGCAGAGGACGGGGCAGCGGGGAGCGTCCCAAGTTGGTGTGAACCACGACCCCAGTCAGGTTGAGCACCTTCTCTGTGGAACGGGGGAGGCGCTGACGCACCTGCGACACGATCCACTCGAGCGCCTCTTGACGGGAGGCCGGGAGCGGTGCTCCTTCCTGAAGCTGGGCTCGGTACTGCTGCAGGGCCTGATGCACCCAACGCCGCACGGGTTTGCCGGACGGCGCCCCTTGTTGCTTCAGGAGGCGATCCACCTCCTGAATCGAGGGTAGGGTCTGAAAACGCCCCGCGTCCATCAGCGCTCGGACGACTCAGGGGCCACGGTTTCGGGCTCCTGGGTCTTCTTCGCTGGACTCCGTCGCCGAGGCTTGGTGGCCTTGGGTTCGGTGGCTTCTGCTGGAGCCTCGGCTCCATCCGCCGCGTCTGCAGGCGCAGCAGCCTTTTTGGCCCGGGAGCGAGTGGCCTTGGGCTTTGCTTCGGAGGCGTCAGCCGCCTCTTCCGTTGCCGCCTTGGCCCGAGACTTCCGCGGACTCTTGGGCTTGGCAGGTGCCTCGGCTTCCGCAGTTTCGGCAGTTTTTGCCGTTTGCTCGGAAGCGTCGGCAGTTTCTGCCTTTTTGGCCCGAGAACGGGTCCGGGATGCCGGTTTCTTCTTCGGCTTTTCCTCAGCAACCGCCTCTTCTGCCGAATCGCTTGCCGCGGTTTCGGTGACGCTTGCCTCGGCTTCCGGAGCACTGACCGCTTCTTGAGGCTCGTCTGACGCCTTTTTACGAGCGCGTGGCGCCCGTTTGGGCTTTTTCGGTGCCTCTTCAGCGACCGGCTCTGCCGTCACGGCAGAATTTGCTGCTTCCGTTGGAGCAACCGGAAGGTCCTCTTCCGACTCCTCTCCTGTTGGCAGGTGGGTGCTGCTGAAGATGATGCGGTTGATGGGCGCTTCCTGGTTGCGGCGGCGCCATTCCGGGATGGGCGGAGGTGCCCACGGCAAGCCGTCGTCAATCACCCCTTCGTGGATGCTGCTGAAGAGGACTCCGTCAAAGGGCTTCCGCTTGGCCCGGGCTGCAGGGCGCGGAGCGGCTACGGGAACCGCGACGGGAGCTTCAGGCTCCTCAGGCGCTTCTGCCGCTTCGGGCTCCACATCCGAATCGACCTCAGCCTCGGCGTCCGGAGTGTCTGAGGAAACGTCGTCTTCCGTGGAGGCTTCCGAAGTCTCTTCAGAAGAGGAGCGCCGTCGCCCCCGGCGTCGCCGTCGAGCAGGCTTGGCGTCTTCCTCTTCAGAAGAATCGGCTTCCGGAGTGACAGGCGCATCGTTTTCCTCAGCGCTGGTGTCTTCGGCTTCCGGAGCGTCGGTTGCGTCAGAGGAGGTCTCATTTTCCGGACGTCGTCGTCGTCGTCGTCGTCGTCGGGACCGGTCGTCCTCAATCTCCACTTCCCAGGCAGAGAAGATGGAGGTTTGCGGATCGCCGTCTTTTTCAATGAGAACTTCCATGTCCGGGACCTCATCCGGGTCCTGCAGGGGATCCGGAATGATCTGGATGCTGACGCCGAAGTCAACCTCAAGCTGGTGCAGGCGCCGGCGTTTGGCATTCAGCAGGTGCACCGCCAGTTCCGGGATCAAGGAGCAGCGGATTTCCTGGATGGTGTGTTCCGCACACAGGTCCTGAATGCGCCGGACGATGCGGTTGGCAATGGAGACCGTGGGGGAGTTGGTGGACAGGCTGCTGGCGATGCGCTGCCGGCTCATCTCCAGGAGGCCAAAGCGAGAGATCTCTCCCAACGCCCAGCGGGCCTTGTCGTCAACCAGTGCGTCTTCCATTTGGGAGACGACGAGCTGCCGATTTTTTGCCGAGTCCATGTCAATGAAGTCAATGACGACCAGACCCCCGAGGTTCCGGAGCCGGAGCTGTCGGGCGACTTCATCAGCGGCTTCCAGGTTGGTCCGGACGGCGGTCTCTTCAATGTTGCGTTCCTGCGTGGACCGTCCGGAGTTGACGTCGATGGCGACGAGGGCCTCTGTGGGACTGATGACCAGGCTGCCTCCGGAAGGAAGCGGAACCTTGTGGCTGTTGAGGGCGCCGATCTGGCTTTCAATGCCGTGGGCACTGAAGAGGGAGCGTTCCCCTAGGTAAAGGTGCAGGCGCTTCTGGTCAGCCGGCATGTTCGCCTGGAAGAACTCGAGGGCTTGCTGGAAGGCATTCGGGTCGTCAATGATGACCTCGGAGATCTTATCATTGAAGTAGTCCCGAAGCATGCGGACCACGGCGCCTTCTTCTTCATAAAGGAGCCCGGGCTTGTTCCGCTTCTCATACGACTCCTCAATGCGCTTCCAGACGCGACGCAGGTTCATGTAGTCGCGCTTGAGTTCATCGAGGCTGCGTCCGACTCCAGCGGTCCGGATGATGACACCGGCGTCTTCGTTGTCGAGGCCCTTGAGGAGGTGCTTGAGGCGTTCGCGGTGGGCGGAGTCTTCAATTTTTTTGGAAACCCCTCCCTTGTCGCTGTCGGGCATGAAGACCATGAACCGTCCCGGAAGCGAGAGGTTGGTGGTCAGCGAGGCGCCTTTGTGTCCAATTTCGTCTTTGAGGACCTGCACCAGCACCTTGTCTCCGTTCCGGAGGAGCTGGGTGATGTTGGGACGTCCCTTGAGGCCTTTGGAGTCCTTGAAGAGCTTGGGGTTGAGGTCCGAGGCGGCCAGGAAGCCGTTGCGGTCGGCGCCATAGTCCACAAACGCCGCCTGAAAGGAGGGTTGGACTTTGGTAACGACGCCGCAGTAGATGTTCCCGACGTTTTGGGTCCGTTGGTTCTGTTCAATGAACAGGTTATCGAGTTGCTTTTCTCGGACCAGAGCGATTCGAGTCTCATCTTCCTCGACGTTGATGAGCATTTTCATGGTGTCTTCAGGCATCTTGCTCCTGAGAGGGTCAAACAGAGGGACGCTGGCTGGCGGAGGCAGAATGGAAAGGGGGGCATTGCCACTTCAGGCCCATTCCCACCTTGCCCGTCAAACAGGCCGATCCAGGTCCATTTTGTACAGTTGATTCAACGGAGGGCGTTGAAGGAGGCGTCCAAGGGGAGCGTCCTGCGAACGTTCGGGCTCCGCTACTCTTCGACGCCGAGACCCAGTGCCGTTGGCACGGGCTCCCCTTGCTCGTTCTTGAGAATCACTTCGATGCGCTGCTCGGCTCGCTCCAGAAAGCGATGGCACTCGCGGCTCCAGCGGACGCCTTCTTCAAAAGCCTGGAGGGCTTCCTCCAGCGGAAGCTCTCCGGCTTCCAGGCGGGTGACGCTGTGCTCAAGCTGCTTGAGGGCGGATTCGAAGGTATTCTGTTCCATAAAGTCCGTAAGGCACCTCGTTCAGAGGTTGCGGATGATTTCGGTTGCCGTTTGTGAGGGGTTCAGCCCTTGGGAGTGAATGATGAGTTCCGCCTCATCGTAGAGGTGTCGCCGAACCTGCATGAGTTCGCTGACCCGCTCTTCTGGCGTTTTCCCATCGTGCATGAGAGGACGCTTGTAGTCCTTGTGGAGGCGCCGGATGAGTTCATCATCGGAAACCTTGAGGTAAATGACCGTGCCCATGGAGCGCATCAGTTCCCGGTTTTCAGGCCGGACGATCATGCCGCCTCCGGTGGAGACCACGGTGTTCTGCCGTCCCTTGAGGCGTTTGAGCAGTTGGGTTTCAAGGTCACGAAACGACTGCTCTCCTCCGAAGGAAAAGATTTCTGCAATGGTGCAGCCCTGTTCCTTTTCGATCACGCTGTCGGTATCGAGGTAGAAGTACCCCAGGCGCCGGGCGAGTTGCCGGCCGACCGTGCTCTTCCCGCACGCCATGAACCCGGTGAGAAAGAGCATCATGCGGGTGGCACCTCCGCAATCCACCCTCCTCCCAGGACCATCCCGGAATCGTTGTAAAACACGGCTGCCTGTCCTGGCGTGATCGCCCGTTCCGGCTCCTCCAGCTCCACCTGCAGAGTGTGATCGTCCTGAGGATGCAACCAGCCCCAGCTGCCCTGATGAGTGTACCGGAGGCGAACCAGGGCCCGAAGCGGCTCCTGAATCGGGTCGATTGAAACCCAGTTCACCGATTGCACCGGAACCTGTTTCTGGTAGAGGCTGGACTCTGGACCCAACACAACCTGGTTGGTCTCTTGGTGGAGGCGGATGACGTACAGCGGCTCGCGGCTGGTGACACCCAGTCCCCGACGTTGACCAATGGTGAAGAAGGCCACGCCCTGGTGCTCCCCCAACACCTGCCCCGCCTCATCCACAAAGACTCCGGGCTGAGCAAGGTTGGCGTTTTGGGACTGAAGGAAATTCCGGTAGTCCTTGGGGACAAAGCAGATTTCCTGGCTTTCCTGCTTGAGCGCCGAGTCGAGTTCCAGTTGCTCTGCGACGCTCCGGACGCGAGGCTTGATCCAGTCGGAGAGCGGGAAGACCATGCGGGCCAGTTCCTCCTGAGGCACCCCAAAGAGGAAGTAGGTCTGGTCCTTGCGTTTGTCAGCCGCTTGGTGGAGCTCCGTACGTCCGGAGTGGGGATTGGACTGCAGACGGGCGTAGTGTCCGGTGGCCAGGAGGTCGCACTCCAACTCGTCGGCCTTCTCCAACAGGAACCGGCTCTTGATCTTGCGGTTGCACATGACACACGGATTGGGGGTGCGTCCGGAGGCGTATTCGGCAACAAAGTAGTCGATGACCTGCTCCTGGAAGGCTTCTTGGAAGTCGAGGACGTAGAACGGGATGTCCAACCGGTGGCAGACCGATCGGGCGTCCATGGCCTCGTCAAGGGAGCAGCAACTCTTGGGACGGGAGTCGTTTTCAGGACCGTGATAGAGCTTCATGTGGAGGCCGATGACCTCGTGGCCCTGCTCCTTGAGGAGCGCGGCAGCAACGGAGGAATCGACCCCTCCGCTCATGGCCATGGCAATGCGGCTCATGAGTGCGGAGTTCGGGGGTAATGGGCGAACACTTCGCGTTCAGCGTCGGCTGATGGGTTGGTAAATGTCATTGAACGAGGCCACATCCGTCGGGCGCGGGCTGGAGGACACCATGGGGGCGTAGCGTTTTTCCTGAAACGCGTCAAATCGCTTCTGGGTCTCCGCGTTGCGCTTCTGATTGACCTGCGCAAAAATCGCATCGGAAGACGCCCGGGCTTTGGCATGCCAGGCGACCAGTCCGAGGTCAACCTCCGGGGGCGCCGGTTGTTGCTTGGCCGTTTCTAAAATCTTGGGAGCCTCGGTGGCAAGGTCTCCAAACATCTGGGTTGCTTGAGCCGACTGCCGGCTCGTCTGTGCCTTGGCAACGGCTTGAATCTGCTGGGCCAGGGATTCGGGAACTGCCGGAGCGCCCGCTTGTGTTGCGTCCGCGGCAGTGGCATTATCAGTGCTTTGTGCCCAAGCAGTTGGTGCAAGTAGGCAACCCATTCCCAGTAAGGCTATGAATCCCCACCGCTTCCAGTTTCTTGTGCTGCGTCTCGTGCTGCTATCCATGGCATACGGTTGCGCTAGTACGGTGCTTGCCCAGGCTCCAGCGGGCAAGGAGGTCTGCTTCAGCTCCTCCGAAAATCGCTACAAGTGCTTCATGGGGTCTTACGACTACGCGCAGGAGCGCATGGACGTCCGGAAGCAGGTGCAGCAGCAGCGAGAGGCCCTGGCCGCTGAGCGACTGGCTCAGCAGGAGGCCGATGGCCCTCAGCCTTCTGAGGGGAGGATCCGTGAGCTGCAACGCATGCAGCTTCAGCTGGAATACTCCCGGGCGCGGACCGGAATTTCCTACTCCGGTCAGCCTTATTCACGAACCTACGGGGTGTTCCCGGAACCCGGTCCTGACTACTCAGGCCGGTAGGTCCGGAGGACGAATGTAGTCCTCCATGTGCGTTTCCTTCAGCCCCTCCACGTCAAACTCCTTCTCTTCAGTCTGCTGACGAGAGAAGGCTTCCACAGCCTTCCACAGCAGCTGAGCCTCCTTCTGGTCCTGTTCTCCGTGCAGGGACAGGGCCTTGATCTGCTGCTGAACGTCAGCGGACACTTCCCAAAAATCAACCTGCTTCAGTCCCTGAATCTGCAGCACCTCTTCTAGCGTCGAGCAGGCAGAGAGCTGACTGGCCGGGCGGTTGAAGTAGTGCAGCACGCCGTCTTGATCCAAGAAGGCGTAGAGCCGGGTCTGCTGATCCTGGAGGAAGTGGTCCGGTTCATTGATGCGGTAGCACCGGTGGATCGCCTCGACGGCATAAAAGTGTCCGCTCCGCAAAACGGTTGCTGGGGGACAGTCCAGTTGGGCCAGCAGGGTCATGAGAATGAGGTCGTGGTAAAGAGTTTAGGCGAAGAAGTGAGGGGCCGTTGATCGGGGGGCCCTGTGGTGGGCGCCTTCCTTTTGAGCCGAAGCCGGTTCCTTAATTTAAGAGGCCGCCACCAAAGCATTCGCTAAATATAGCGGAATCCTGCTCGATTTCAATACTATTTCCACGCCGGTTTTTTCCCGGAGGCTCCCTAAAAATGGAAATGGAAGCCGGAAGGAGGGGGTTTTAGGGAAGGCTGGCGGCAAAGCGCTGCACCTGTCGCTCCACATCGTCTTCAAAGATCCAGAAGTCTGGGGTGTGCCCTGTGGGGGCAACGGGTTGAAGTTGGTGGTCGAGGTGCATGTAGTGGCTGAAGGAAAGCAGGATCCTGGAGTTCCGGAGCTGGTACATGGGAAGGATGGAGGTGTTGGGGAACGGTCCGGTTTCAGAGCCCAAGAAGTACGCCTGGTTGAGCTGCCGGGCGAGGGCCACTAGGAACTGGCAGCCGTCGCCGCAGTGCCGGTTGGCGACCACAATCAACCGACGGTTCCAGGCGGGGGCATCTGGACTTCCGGAGAAAAGGAACTTAGTTTCCACCCACTTGGCCGGCAGTTCATTTTCCGTGTTGCGCCGGATGAGGGCCTGAAGCTGCTGCTTCTTCTGCTGAAGCGCCTGCCGGACGGATGCCGGGCCCTGGTTGTTTTGCTGGTCCAGCCAGTTGATGCGGTTCACCAGTCCCTGCAGGGTTTCGGGAGACTGCCACTCGCGGACCACCACATTTTGCCAGTCCTCCTGAGTCAGCTCCTGCAGCCACTTCTCGATGAAGCCAAAGGAGCCGGTGTGGTTGCCCCGGACGTCCAAGATGAGGGTCTTGCTGGACCGCAGCTCCTTGGCCAGCCTTCTGAAGTTGAAGGTCGCCTGCTCGTCTAGGGCGCCGTCTCGGAACCACCGGATGTAGTCAACGCGTCCCTGCTGATAGGTGTACACTGGAACCTCAGGCCCATTCCGGAGCATGGCGGGAAGGCTCAGGGGCAGTTCTAGGGTTTCCGGACGTCCCAGGTCATCTTCTAGGGCACACTTCAGGGGCGGCGGGTTGTGCTGTGCCCGGACCCCGAGCATGAACCGCTCCTCTCCGGCACGCTCCGGAGGCGTGGGGAACAGCTCGTGCCGGTTGCCTTCACAGCCGATGAGCCACTTGTTGGCCGCTTGTGGCGCCGGACGGTTGGGGAGGATGCGGTGCCGCCCTTCTTGGAGCACAATCGACACGCCAGAAACAAAGGGAACCCGGGGCTCCACCTGAAACGCGTAGTGCCGCTTCTGGACCATCAGGTCGGTTTCGATCTGAATGTCCTCGGTGACCGCTAGGGCGTTGGTGAGCTGCTCCTGAAAGTGGTGCGTGAGGACCGGATTGGCCTTCGAGGTCAGCTGACGCTCCAGCCCCCGGAAGGTCTGGTCCCAGTTGACGCCTCCTTGAGCCAAGGTGGGGTAGCGGACGTAGCTCTGGCGCAGGAGTTCTTGAGTCTGCTGCAGGTCCTCTCGCATCTGGTTGGCGTTGAGGAAGAGGGGGCCGTTGCCGCTCAGGTCAAAGGGATCGGCCGCCCACGCCATGCTCAGGTGGGTGACGAGGAAGACGATGAACGGGAGCGCGTGTTTTGAAAGCACCGGTATTCCTTGAAGAGTTCCAGCCAGTTCTCAAACGTGAGGTTTTCCGGGCGTTGCTGTCCCACCCGTTCCTGCAGTCCAGGTTGCTGCCGCCACTCTGGAAAAGCGGACTGAATGTTGTTCCAGAGGGTCTTGCGTCGCGACTGAAACAGCCGCCGAGACCAGTGGAGGAAGGCTTCCTCTTCCGCTGCATCCAAGCCGGAGGCACGCGGTATGAGGTGGAGCACCGCCGAGTCCACCTTCGGAGGCGGACGAAACGCCGAGGGCGGCACCCGGAAAGCGAGGGTGGCCCCAAACCCAAGGGACCCCAACAGGGAGAGCGGTCCGTAGGCCTTGCCCTCCTGAGGGGTGGCACAGAACCGTTCCGCAACCTCCAGCTGCACCATCAGGGTCAGGGACGTCCAGCGCGAGCGGTGCTGAAACAGACGTCCCAGCAGCGGAGTGGCAATGTTGTAGGGCAGGTTGGCCACCACACGGGCGCCTTCCGGAACCCGCGCCACCAGGTCGTCATCCGACCAGTCCATGACATCCCCTTCGTGCAAGATGAGTTCCGACCGGGTGCCAAAGCGGGCTCGAAGCAGCGAGCAGGCCCGTGGATCGACTTCAGAGGCCACCACCTGGCATCCGGAATCCAGCAGCAATGCGGTGAGGACGCCTTCTCCGGGACCAATCTCCCAAACCACGTCTCCCGGGCCACCGCCAGACGTCTCGACGATGCGCTCCACCACGTCTGGACGGATGAGGAAGTGCTGGCCCCACTTTTTCTTGGCATAGAGTCGCGTCTTCATCAAAACCTTGAGCAGGAAGGGGGCCGCGCGGAAGCGGCGTCACAGGGAACGAGGCCACTAGCGTAGGGGCTCCTCCGGGGGATGACAAGCTTTCTGAGCCGGTCCCGATGCGCGAGGCCGGGCGCAGAAGCGGGTTGCTTCGATTTTCACCACGGGCTTCCGGATGTGACGTATTCTTGAGCAGTTGTCAGTTTTGCTAAATCCAGGTTTTCCCAAGAAAACTCATGATTTTAGAGGGTTGGCAGAATCAGGCGTGTGGCACATTTGCTGAAGAAGGAAAGACGTACGTTCATTTCCAAACTGTAGGAGTTGCCATGAAAAAAATTGAAGCGATCATCAAGCCTTTCAAGCTCGACGAAGTCAAGGAAGGCTTGGCGGCAGTGGGGATCAAGGGAATCACGATCTCAGAGGTGAAGGGGTTCGGACGCCAGAAGGGACACACCGAGCTTTACCGGGGGGCTGAATATGAGATTGATTTTCTCCCCAAAATCAAGGTAGAAGTGGTAACCACAGATGACAAGCTCGAGGATGTCGTGAGCATTGTGCAGGAGAAGTCCAAGACGGGAAAGATTGGGGATGGCAAAATATTCATTTATGATCTGGATCAAGTCATCCGCATTCGTACCGGCGAGCTGGACGAAGCTGCGATCTGATGACCAGGAGGGACGCTGATGGCTTCCCTCCCCCGTGCACTCCTCCCTGCGGAACTCTTCGCAGAGATCAGCCAGATCATCACCTCCTCTCACGATGCGGACGAGACCCTCGGACGCACCGCCCAGATGATTGCCGAGCAGATGCAAGTCGACGTCTGCTCGATCTACAGCTACGATGCCAACACCTCTGAGCTCGTGCTCACGGCTACCTTCGGGCTCAATCCACACACCGTGGGGCGTGTCCGGATGAACCGTGAGGAGGGGCTCGTGGGGCTGGTGGTGGAGGAAGGGACGCCGATTCAGTTTGCGGAGATGCACACCCACCCGCGCTTCAAGGCCTTTCCCCAAACCAACGAAGACGCCTACCTTTCTTTCCTAGGCGTTCCCCTCATCGAACACCGTCATCTCTTTGGGGTGCTGGTGCTGCACACCGTGGAAGCCCGGATCTTCACTGAAACCGAGGTGCAGGTGCTGACCACCATTGCGGCTCAGATCTCCAGCCTGGTTTCCAAAGCCCTCCTGATCCAACGTCTGGACGAAAAGGCCCGGAGCGAAAGCGGGCTCCCTTTGCAGGACGCTTGCAGCCAACGGCTCAACGGCACCTCTGTGGCACCGGGCGTGTCTGTGGGGAAGGCCGTGGTCCTGAAGCAACGGACCCTAGAAGAACCCACGCATCACAGCTCCCGGATGGTGGCCGAGGAACTGAAGTTCTTCCAGGATGCCCTGCAGCATGCGTTGAACGATACCCTAGAGCTGGCAGACAAGGTCGCCGGGTACGTGGGACCAGAGGAGGCCTCGATCTTTCACGCGCACCTGATGTTTCTCGAGGACCACACCTTCCAGGGAAAAATTGAGCGCTACATCCAGAGTGGCGCAACGGCGGCGTGGTCCGTTTACCGGACCGTTGAGGAGTACCTTGCGGCCTTTGAAGCCCTAGCGGATCCGTACCTGCGGGAAAAAGGGGCGGACCTTAAAGACGTCGGTTACCGGTTACTCAACTACCTAGGTCACGAGCTGCAGGAAGTCAGCGAACGGCAGGGCATTTTGGTGGCCAAGCAGCTGCTCCCCGGAGACCTGGCCCGGCTCGATCCGCAGCGTGTTCAGGGCATTGTCACCAGCAGCGGAGGCGTGGTGTCGCATGCTGCTATCCTAGCGCGCTCCCTACTGGTGCCGGCGATCTGCATTCCAGATGCGGAGCTGGAACGCATCCATGAAGGAGACCTGCTGGCGTTGGACGGACACTCCGGATTTGTGGTCCGCAAGCCCAACCCAGAGGTGGTGGAAGAGTTTCAGCGCATGCTGGTGCTGCAAGAACGTCACCGGGAACACTTGGCAAGCTTCCGGGACGTTTTATGCGAAACGGAAGATGGCACCCGGATTGAGATTCTGGCGAACATTGCGCTCGAGAGTGACGCGTTCCAGCTGGAGCAGTTTGGTGCCGAAGGGATTGGGCTCTACCGGACTGAAATCTACTTCCTGTCGCTGAACCGCTACCCGGAGATTTCCGAGCAGGCTGAGGTGTATGAGAAGATCATTGAGAACGTCAATCCGCAGCACCCGGTGATCTTCCGGACCCTGGACGTGGGAGCGGACAAAGCGGCGCCATACATGGGATTTCAGCCGGAAGAGAATCCGTTTCTGGGATACCGTGCCCTGCGCCGGCAGCTCAAGCAACCGGAGATGCTGAAGAATCAGATCAAGGCGCTCTTTCTTGCGTCTCGGGAGCGCACCAATGTCCGTTTGATGTTCCCCATGATCACGGAGCTTCAGGAGCTGCGAGACGCCAAACAGCTGGTGCTGGAGTGCCGTCAGGAGCTGGAAGAGCAAGGGATTCATCCTCCGGACCTGCCAATTGGGATGATGTTTGAAGTCCCAGCTGCCGCGCTGGTGTCCGAACAGTTTTTGCCAGAGATCGACTTCTGCTCCGTTGGCAGCAACGACCTGACCCAGTACGTGCTGGCGGTGGACCGCAACAACCCGCACACGGCGTACCTCTATGATCCCGTTCATCCCGCAGTGCTGCGTCTGTTGGCCAGCCTGATTCGGAACTGTGAGCGCTTCAACACGCCCATTGAGCTGTGCGGAGAGATGGCGTCTGATCCGGATGGGTGCGTCTTGCTTGTGGGGCTTGGGATGCGTCAGTTGAGCATGAACCCCCCGCTGATTCCGTTGGTGAAGGAGCGGCTGGGAAAAATTTCGGTGGCTCAGGCCGAGGTGCTGGCACAAGAAGCATTGCAGCTCAGCTCCGCCCGTGAGGTCCGGCACCTGCTGGCCGAGGCCGTTGGGCATCATGCGACGGCGCCGCTGAGTTTATGACGGCCCGCGTATCCCTCCTTTACGGCAACCAGCAGCTTCTGATTGATGAGACGCTGCAGCAGCTGATCCCCCGAATTCTTGAAGACCGGGACCCGGAGTGGGTGCTGGAGCGTTTCAATGCGGAGGAGTTGGTGAAGCCCGGCATTGAGGCCGAGTCTCGCCTAGAGGCCTTTGTCAACAGCTGCGAATCGCCGTCCATGCTTTCAGACCGGAAGCTGATTCGGGTCGACAATGCCCAGGTTCTCAAGCAGCCCCGCAAGGGAGAAGAGACGCCAGCGGCTCAGCTGTTCCGGACGCTTGTGCGGCTGCTGGAAGCATTGCCGGAGCACCTGTTCCTGATCCTGACGAGCAGCGCGACCCGGGAGGGCGACTTCAGCAAACCGCTCCTCAATGCGATCCGCAAGCATGGGGCGCCCCAGAAGTTTGTGGCCTACGACAACAACAACCCGGTGCGCTGGACGCAGCAACGGGCCGAAGCCAAGGGCCTGCGGTGCTCGCAGGAGGCCGCGCAGCTCCTCATTGATCTGGTGGGAAACGACCTCTCCGACCTCGATCAGGAACTCGAGAAGCTCTCACTTTTTGCCCCGGGAAAGGCCCTGGAGCCGGAGGCCTTGCTGCAGCAGGTGGCTGGGCACAAGCACCACTCCGTGTTCTTCATGACGGAATCGCTGGCGCAACGGAATCTGAAAGCGGCTCTGGAGACGCTGGAGCAGCAGCTGGAGGAAAGTCCCCGCGAGCACGTCCGGCTTTACATGCTGGTGGTGCAGCAGGTCCGGAAGCTTCTGCTGATCCACCTGCTCAAGGCGCAGGGGGTGGCAGAGAACACGCTGCTCGGAAAGCTGGGGATGCCCCCGTTTTTGGGCAAGCAACTGGTGGCGCAGGCCCGTGGGTTTCGGCAAGTCGATCTGGAACTCTGGCTGAAGCAGCTGGCAGAGAATGACCTCCGGGTGAAGTTCAATGCGCACCTGGCACCGGTGCTGCTGAAGGATTTCTTTCAGCAAGTGTGTCGCCAACCCTCCCGTTCCGCCTCGTGATCCTGTTGAGTTCCGTTGCATGCCTGTGACCCTCCGTCCTTATCAAGCTGATGACGCCCCGGCTGTCATTGACCTCTGGCTTCAGTGCCACTTGACCCGCTCGTGGAACAACCCAACCCGAGACTTGGAACGCAAAGGCTTGGTGCAACCGGAACTGTTTCTGGTGGCGCTGCAAGGGGTCCAGCTGGTGGGATCGGTGATGGCTGGTTTTGATGGCCACCGGGGCTGGCTGAATTACCTAGCGGTGCATCCGGACGTGCAGCGGCAGGGCGTTGGGCGCCTGCTGGTGGAGGAGGCCGAGCGTCAACTGCTGGCGCTGGGGTGCCCCAAGGTCAACCTGCAGATCCGTTGCTCCAACCAGGTGGCACAGGCGTTTTACCGGAAGTTGGGATATGCCGAAGACGCAGCCCTCAGCTTTGGCAAGCGGCTGGAGTTTGACTCAGAAGCCTCTGCGGTGCAGGGAGGAACCGGCACCGGTGGGTGTACGGTGCGGACCGCTTGGGAGCCCGGAGATCTCGGGGCGTTGATTCGGTTGCAGGTTCTGCTGCGGCTGGAGGCGGGGGGGCCGGCTGAAACCGAAGGCCTGCTGGCGCTGGAGCTGGCGCAGTTTCAGCTACGGACGCTGCCGCAGGAGCGCATCTGGCTTGCGGAAAAGGAAGGGCAGCTGCGGGGCTCGCTGGGACTGGTTCAGGTCTCTGCCACACAGGGAGAGCTGAAGTGGTGGGGGCTGCACGTGGATGAGCGCCGAAAGGGGCTGGGAACGCAGTTGCTGAAGGAGGCCCTAGCGTTTGCTCAGCAGGGGGGGCTGGAAAGCGTCCAGATCGACGTTCCGCATCCGGGAGGCGCGGCTCAAAGAACGCTGCAGCAGCATGGGTTTGAACTGATGGAGGAGCCCAAGAAAACGGCTCCGGAAGCAACGTGGTGGAGGCGAACGGCATGAAGGCGCTGAACGTGTATGCCGGACCTGCGGCTCAGAAGCACCTGGAGCGAAACGGGCTCCGTCCTCAGGACATTGCTCTGATTCCAGGAGCCGCGGGAGGACCCAAGGGCTTGATCCTAGGACCTCTGGACCGGTTTCTGTTTGGGGAGTGGTTGCCTCAGAGTGCGCAACCCATTGACCTGGTCGGAGGCTCCATCGGGGCATGGCGCATGGCGGCGGCCGTCCGTCCGGATCCGGTAGCGGCGTTACGGGAGTTGGCGGACCGGTACATCCATCAGCACTACCCACCTGAGCCAGGACGGCGAATGCCCACTCCGCGCTCGGTCAGCCGGAGCTTTCAGCAAACCCTGGCAGAGCTGTTTCCGGGACCCCAGACAGACGCCTTGACGCATCCAAGGTACCGTCTGCACTTTGTCACGTCTCGAGGACGTCATGTGCTGGGCCAGGAGGGGCGGGTCCGGAGTCCCCTAGGCTTCATGGGGGCGTATGCGACCAACGCCGCTCATCGCCGTGCCCTGGGAGGCTGGATGGAACGCGTGCTGTTTTCGGTGCAGGGCGCGCCGCCGCCAATCGAGCTGAGTGATTATCCAACCCGGACGGTTGCACTGACGGAAGCGAATTTCCTTCCGGCGTTGTTGGCCTCGTGCTCGATTCCGTTTGTCCTAGAAGCGGTGACCGGGATTCCGGGAGCTCCTTCTGGAGCCTACTGGGATGGCGGTGTGACGGACTATCACCTGCACTGGAATTATGCCTCACTTCGTCGAGCACCGGAAAGGCCCCCGCTGGTGCTTTATCCGCACTTTCAGCAAGCGGTCGTTCCGGGATGGATGGACAAGGTGTGGCGCCTCCGGCATCAGGCGACCCCGTTTCTGGAGAACGTTGTGGTGCTGGCGCCTCGCCCCGAATGGGTGGCAACGCTCCCGAATGGCAAGCTTCCGGACCGGAAGGACTTCAAACGCTATGGAGAAGACGTCGCGGGACGGGTTCAGGCGTGGGGCCAGGCCATTGCCGCCAGCGAACAGCTCGCCGAGGAGTTTGAGGAGCTGTGCTCCGGAAGGACGCCACTCCGCTGCCAACCCCTCTGAAGTTGCCCTCTGTGTTCAAAAAGCGCCGCGGCGGTTCTGGACGACTTCGGGCGACCGAAAGCGGCGTTACGAGTTCTTGTTGAGCAGCGCTTCCAGCTGAGAAATGATCTGCGGATGATTGGGCCGCATGGAAGAGTCAAAACGCCCCACCGGGTTCCCCTCCTGATCCACCAGAAACTTCTCAAAATTCCAGCGGACTTCCCCCTGCTTCCCGCCCGGCGCGGCTTCCGTCAGGTACTGGTAAATCGGATGCTTGGCCCCTCCACGGACACGAGTGGAGGCGAACAGCGGGAACGTCACCTGATACCCTTCGCAGAAATCCTTGATCGCAGCGTCATCCTGATACTCTTGGTTGAAGTCGTTGCTGGGGAAGGCCAGCACGGTGAAGCCCTGATCCTTGTACTGCCGGTACAGGGCCTCAAGGTCCTTATACTGAGGCGTGTAACCGCACATGGAAGCCGTATTGACGACCAGGGTGACCTGCCCACGGTAGCGGTCAAGGGCAAGGTCTTCGCCGTCGATGTCCGGAGCCTGGAGGTCGTACAGGGAGGAACCGGCCCAAGCCAGGGACGTCCACAGGAGGAGGAAGAGGGTCCAGAAGTAACGCATGAGGGACTTTCAAGAAAAGGTTGTGGGATCAAAGAAAACGGAACTCCTGCTTCAGGTTTCGTGCCGCCTCCCCGTTCCGGGATTTGGGGGAAACCATAAGAAAGTGATCCCGAAACAGTGAAGGGATTTCTAATTTTATCGCGAAAACGGCTTTTTCAATGATAAAATTATCATGATCTAAGGGGTGACGGAAGGGCGGATCCGGGAGAAGAGCCGATTCTGGGGGCGGGGCGGGGCTGGCACGTTCTCTGAAGCAGGGGCAGGAACCTCTAGCGTGAAAGGAGCGCAATGACCTACACCTGCACCAAGCAGTACTACAACCTCCCCTGTGCGCACCGCCAGCATAAGCACGAGGGGCACTGTTCAAAGATTCATGGGTATTCACGGAGCTTCAAATTCTACTTTGCCTGCAAGGAGCTCGACGCCAACGGGTTTGTGTTTGACTTTGGCGACCTGAAGGAGCTGAAGCAGCACCTGGATTACATGTGTGACCACACCTTGCTGATCAATGAAGAAGATCCTCATTTGGACCTCTTCAAGGAGATGGACCGCAAGGGGCTGTGTCAACTCCGGGTGGTGAAGCACTGTGGCGCCGAAGGAATGGCGCAGTACTTCTTTGACTATGCCAACGACTTGGTTCGCCGTCGTTCTAAGGGACGTGCCTGGGTGTATCGGGTGACCATGTGGGAGAATGACAAGAATTCCGCAACCTATGAAGAAAGCGTCTGATTATGTATCGAGAACCAGGAGAAATGATGGCCAAGCCGAGGAAACATACGGTGGACCGTGCCAAAGTGCACCAGGCAATTGAGTTGTTGCTGGATGGGCTGGGTCTGGACCTGCAGGGAAAGCACTTTGCCGAGACCCCGGAGCGGGCGTCGAAGGCCTGGGTGGAGGAACTCTGCAAGGGGCTGGGCGAGGAGGACTTTTCGCTGACCACCTTCCCTGTCGAGGAAGACTATGAGTCGAGCATGATTGTGCTGCAGCGCATTCCGGTGAAGTCCATGTGTGCGCATCACCTGCTTCCGTTTGTCGGAGAAGCCACTGTGGCGTACATTCCGGATCAGCTGCTCTGTGGCCTGTCCAAGCTGTCCCGCATTGTGGACTACTTTGCTCGCCGGCCTCAGGTGCAAGAGGAGTTGACCTCTCAGGTGGCGCAGTACCTCTACGATCAGCTTCAGCCGCAAGGGGTGGGAGTGATCATGAAGGCTTCACACATGTGCATGGAGATGCGAGGCGTCAATCACAGCGGATTGATGACAACCAGTTCGCTGAAAGGAATCTTCCTCAAGGACCCCAAGGTTCGGGAAGAGTTCATGGCGCTGGCCCACGCTCAGACGCTGAACCGCATGTAACCTCCGTTTTGCGCTCCCGGAGGTCATTCCCGCCAGACTTCCGGGGGCGCCTTTTCTGCAAGCACTCCCCTCTTTTTCCGTTCTTCCGGAAGCCTTTTTTATCGCCTTAAGAAAACCTGCTGGCGCTTATTCGCCTGCTTCAATGATGAAGCGGATGGTCTTGCGGGCCAGGTTGCCGACGTTGTCCTCCGCCTCAATTTCCAGCTCATACGCCCCCGGCTTCTGGAGGGTCAGGGCCTGTTTGTACGGAACCATTTGGGTGCCGTTGCGGTAACGGACTTCCTTGAGGTTGGCGGAGTTGTCCAGCGCTGAGAGGAAGAGGACCGTGTAAGGCGGGTAGGCCTGAACCTGCTCTCCGGAGACCTGGTAGGTCCGGACCGGTGCAATGCTGAAGCGCTCCTGAATGGAAGGGGGCGTGTTGTCCACAATGAGCAGCACGGGGGTGGGGACCTCTTCGTTGCCCACCTGATCAACAGCGCGGTACTGGAAGGTGTAGCGGCCTTCTTCCTCAATGTTGAGGGGCTGACGGTAGGTCTGGAAGGTTCCTTGTCCGAGGTCAAACCCGATTTCCCGGACTCCGGAGAGGCGATCTTCTGAGCGGAGCTGGATGGAGGTGTCAGAACGGACCCAGAGGGCGTTCATGCCACGGCGGTAGCTGGGACCATCGGTACGGAGTTCGGTAACCGGCGGAGTTCCATCAAGAATGAAGTCGGCCCGCTGGATGGCAGAGCGGTTGTTGAGGGTGTCTTCAGCCTCATACTCTAGGCGAAAGGCACCTTCGCTGGCGGGAATGAGGAAGGGCTCGTTGTAGTCGCCGTAGGAGAGGCCGTTGATGCGGTACGTGATGCGCTGAAT
>CBFIGY010000028.1:0-39885 GCA_965662235.1 uncultured bacterium | reverse complement strand
GGACACCACCGGAGTGGGTGCAGAAGGCGTTACCAGCGGCCGTGGAGCCCCTGAAGGACGCACCGGAGGGGCTGCCGGTGAAACCGGTAAAACAGACGAAGGAGGCGCCACACGAGGCGCTCCGGAACGGGCTACTGCCGGAGGGGGCGTTGCCGGAGCCACGAAGGCAGCTGTTTCAGGAAGAGTCGGAAGCTGCCTGAGAAACGCGTAGTGCGTCTCCTGGAGCTGCTGCTGCTGGGTCAGGAGCTGCTGGAGGCTCTCGCGGATGGCCGGAGTGGTCGGGTGGGTGAGCAGCTGCTGAATCGTCTGGGCACAGTCGTGCTGCTGCTGCCAAAACGCTTGCTGCGTCTGCGTCTGCAAAAGGGCCAGCTCCGTCATGCGTGTGCCGTCGAACGGGCGACAGAGGAAGTGTCCCCCTTCGAAAAGGGGGACAACTTGAGGCAGGATTTCATGAGGATAAGCATCAGGCAGGTTTACTAGGTGACCCCACATCAGAGTGGTGCAGGACCAGGTAGGGAAAGCGTTTTTCCTGGCGGAGGGAGAGGGATTCGAACCCCCGAGAACCTTGCGGCTCTAACGGATTTCAAGTCCGCCGGTTTCAACCACTCACCCATCCCTCCCGGAAGAGGTCTTCGTTTTAGAAAATCTCTGCAGGCATTGCAAGCCTGAATTCGGAAACAAACAGCTTTGTGTGCTCTGCCACTCGCAAACGCGCCTCGGCAAAAAGGGAGAGGTCCCAGGGACAAAACGAGGTAGCGATTCAGAGCAAGTATTGGCGAAACCTTACACCCTGATGCCGCATGGGTCAATGCAGAAAAAGCCCCCTGGGACATTTTTTTAAAGGGGGCCTCTGGAAGCAGGGAAACCGATCAGGTGGCGCCGACGCCACGGGCCATGATCAGCTTGCCGCTGCGGACCATTTCGCACATGCCCATGGTGGAGAGCAGGCGCTCGAGGGCGTCGATCTTGGAGGAGCTGCCGGTGGTCTCAATGATGAGGGAGTTCTCGGTGATGTCAACGGTCTTGGCCCGGAAGACGTCAATGATTTGAAAGACCTCCGCGCGGTGTTCCGGAGAGACCTCCACCTTGAACAGCGCCATTTCGCGGTCCACGGCATCAATGGGCAGGTGATGAGCGGCATTGACGACGTCCACCAGCTTGTTCAGCTGCCGGAGGATCTGATCGAAGGTGTCCGGATCACCCTGCACCACCACCGTCATGCGGGAGAAGCGCGGGTCATGCGAGGGAGAGACGACGAGGGACTCGACGTTGAAACCCCGGCGGGCAAAGGTCTGACCGAGGCGCACCATGACCCCGGGTTTGTTGTTGACCAGGATGCTGATCGTGAATTGTTGTTCCATCTGTTCGGATCCGAGTATCAGGTACTGCCGGTCGGTTTGGCCAGCTTGATTTTGGGGGAAGGTTCATCAATCAGCATCTCTGTCAGCGCTGCACCGGCCGGAATCATCGGGAAGACGTTATCGGCTTTGACGACCTCGGCGTGAATGATACAGGGGCCATCGTTGTAGGCGAGCGCCTGCTTGAGGACCCGGGTGACGTCACCGGAGCGGCGGATGCGGAAGGACTTGATGCCATACGCGTCAGCCAGCTTGGTGAAGTCCGGGTTGCCCACCATGTCCACGCCACTCTCCCGATTGTCGAAGAAGAGCTGCTGCCACTGCCGGACCATGCCGAGGTAGCGGTTGTCGATGATGAGGATCTTCACCGGAAGCTTGTGCAGGGCTGCCGTGGCCAGTTCCATCTGCGTCATCTGGAAACCACCGTCTCCCACCACAGCGACTACGGTGTCCTGCGGGCACCCGAGCTGGGCCCCAATGGCGGCCGGCATGCCGTAACCCATCGTGCCCGCTCCTCCGCTGGAGAGCCACTGACGCTCCCGTGAGGAGAGGCAGAACTGTGCCGCCCACATCTGGTGCTGACCGACGTCCGTAGAAATAATCGCCTGTGACTCGGTGAGGCGGTCGAGCTCCGCAAGCACCTGCTGGGCGCGTAAGCCTCCGCGCTTCGGATACCGCAGGGGGTACTTCTGCTTCCAGCGCTGAATCTGACTGAGCCACTCCTCGGTGTCGAGACGCTCCACCAGAGGAATCAGGTCCTCGAGCACCATGCCAGCGTCTCCGTTGATGGAAAGGTCGGGCTGGATGATCTTTCCAAACTCGGCAGGGTCGATGTCGAGGTGGATCTTGGTTGCATTGGGACAAAAGGCGCTGACCTTGCCCGTGATGCGGTCGTCCCAGCGGGCGCCGATGGCAAAGATCAGGTCACAGTCCACCACCGTTTTGTTCGCATAGGCGGTGCCGTGCATGCCGAGCATGCCCACGGAGAGCTCATGCGTCTCCGGAAACGCGCCCTTGCCGAGCAGGGTTGTGGTCACCGGAGCCTGAAGCTTTTCTGCCAGTTCCAGCACCCGCTTGCCTGCTTCAGAGATCACGGCTCCAGCCCCCACGTAGAGCAGCGGACGCTTTGACTGCTTGAGCAACTCGGCAGCCCGCTGAATGCGGTCCGGCTGTCCCCGTCCCGGCACCCGGTACCCGGGCAGCTCAATCTGGTCGGGAAAGGAGGTCTCGCACTCGCCGGCAACGACGTCCTTGGGAAGATCCACCAGCACCGGACCCGGACGTCCGCTGGAGGCCAGGTAGAAGGCTTCCTTCATGATGCGGGGCAGGTCCGCCGTGTCCTTGACCAAGAAGTTGTGCTTCACCACCGGCATGGTGATGCCGAAGATGTCAGCTTCCTGAAAGGCGTCCTTGCCAAGGTTTTCAGTGATGGTCTGGCCGGTGAGGACGACCATGGGAACCGAGTCCATCTGGGCGGTTAGCAGTCCGGTGACGGTGTTCGTGGCACCGGGGCCTGACGTGACCAAGACGACTCCCGGCTTGCCGGTGGCGCGGGCGTAGCCGTCCGCCATGTGGGTCGCCCCCTGCTCGTGCCGCACCAGCACCATCTTCAGTTCCGGAGCATCAACCAGGGCATCAAAGATGGGCATGCAGGCTCCACCGGGGTAGCCGAAGATGTATTCGACTCCTTCACGCTTGAGCGCTTCAACAACAATTTGTGCGCCGTTCATGGGTATTTCAGAGTGAGAGTTATAAAAGGTGTGCAAGATTCAGCCTCCAATTTCCAATAACTCAGAAAGAGGTGCAAGGCGAATATCAAGTTAAGTCACAAAAAATGAGTTTTGAGGTGATCTGAAGCCAAGGTGTGGATAAGTTGCAGGGGGAACGTCCGTTTGTGGGGAAAATAGGGCGTTCCCGGAGGAGAGATTCCTCCGGAAGGACGTCACTGGGGGTGAAAATGAGGCTTCTGCTGGCGGGAAGGTGCAGAATGCTGACCGAAACAGCGAGTTAGGCGTGCCTTCGGTAGGCTTGCAGCATGGATTGGATCAGCGTTTGGACGTCACTGTGCTGAGGCGTCCAGTCCAGAAGCTGATTTGCCTTGGCTGCAGTCGCTAAGACGACAGCGGGGTCTCCTTCACGACGAGGCCCTCGCTGAACGGGGAAGTCAACTCCGGAAAGCTCCTTGGCCGCGTTGAGGATTTCCAGCACGCTGAGGCCGTTTGAGGTCCCTAGGTTGACGGTCAGGTTCTCCTGTTCTGCCTCAAGGTAACGCAGGGCCCGGACGTGCGCATCAGCAAGGTCGGAGACGTGAATGTAGTCCCGGATGCAGCTGCCGTCTGGAGTGTCGTAATCGGTGCCAAAGACCTCCACCTGGGGGCGCCAGCCCATGATGGCTTCGAGGACAATGGGGAGCAGGTTGTTGGGGCGCTGCTCCAGTCCGTGGACCTCACCCTCCGGATCGTACCCTGCGGCGTTGAAGTAACGGAGGCTGGCAAAGCGCAGGTTGCGCAGGCGGCTGTACCAGTGCAGCAGGCGCTCAATCTCCAGCTTGGTGAAGCCGTAGTAATTCGCGGGTTCAAGCGGATGGGCCTCGTCCATGGGGACGTAGTGGGGTTCTCCGTAAACGGCTGCAGACGACGAGAAGACGACGTTCTTGACGCCGGCCTCGGTGGCCGCATTGAGGAGGTGAATGGTGCCGCTGAGGTTGTGGGTGGAGTAGCGTTCCGGCTGGACCATCGACTCGCCGGCCGCCTTGAGCGCTGCAAGGTGGACGATGCCCGCAATGCCGTCCAAAGCGCCTCGGATTTGATCGGGAAGGAGGATGTCGCCATGCTGGAACTCACACCCGGTGAGCAGGTTGACCTGACGGCCGGCGCTCATGTTGTCAAAGATGACGGGCTGGTAACCGGCTTCTCGGAGGGCCTTGGCAACGTGGCTGCCGATGTATCCGGCGCCTCCGACGACCAGAATGCGCTTACTCATGGGCCGCTCCCGGGTCTTCGACGACCTCGAACAGCACGCCAAACGGAGCCTCGTCATGGGACTTGGGGTGCAGGAAGAAGACGGTGGTGCCTCGCGATCCGGGCCGCGGTGCCGCGTCGATGATGCGGAATCCCTGCTCCTTCAGGTAATCGAAGGCCACCTGCGCGTCCTTGACCCGGAAACCGACGTGGGCCAGTCCGCCCTTGCCCTGGTTGCGGTCGAGCTGCTTCTGCACCGGAGAGTCGGGAGACAGCGGCTCTAGGAGCTGAATGAGGTTTGGGCTTTCGCCAATCTGCAGCAGCGACTCCCGGACCAGATCGGTGCCGCCAACCTCTTCTCGGTGGAGCTCCCGGAAGCCCATGCGGGCATAGGCGGCGACCTGGCGGTCCAGCTCACCGGCCGGAATCGCAATGGCGACGTGGTCGACAAACAGAAAACCGGGCACGTCTTCCAGGCCCGTGGGTTCAAATCCTTCAGATGCCATGAAGCTCCTTTCGTCAGCAGGGAAAGCAGGGAGGGGAGGTGGCGGTGGGAAACCGATTCCGTTGAAAAAGGACCTTATTCTAGCGTAGCTCCGTGGAGAAGAGAAGGGTGGATTAGCCGGCGAGGCTGATCCGGGTGTAACAGAAGTTGAGCCACTGCTGAAAGAAGGCGTTGCGGTGCGAGCGCCAGCGGTTGATGGGGTCGCGGAAGTCGAAGTTGGCCACCGGCGGCACCGACGGGTTGTGCTCGTCACGCTCCGCCTCATACGCCAGCCGTCCCGCGTTGTACTCCGGATGCCCGGTGTGCATGAGGAAGCGCTGGTCGGTGGTCTCGAAGATGGTGTACCCGGATTCCTTGCCGTAGGCGAGGAGGTTGAGGCGCCCGTCGCGCTCCGCGGCTTCCATCTCAGCGTCATCCAGTCCGGCAATGCGACTCTGTGGACACCAGAACACGTCATCCAGCGCGCCGGTGACGGGGTGATTGGGAGCACGGTTTTCCAGCTCAAAGAGCCCAAAGAGCTTCTGCGGGTAGTTGACCTTGTGGACGCCGGCGAGGTAGGCAAGGGCAAAGCCGCCCCAACAGATGCCGAGGGTGCTGGGACACGTCTGCCGCGCGTCCTGGAGCACCTGCGAGATCTCATCCCAGTACTCCACTTCCTCAAACGGCAAGTGCTCCACCGGGGCTCCGGTGACCACGAGCCCGTCCAGCGGCTGGTGCGCCGTCGCTTCCCGGTAGGTCATGTAGAGCTCATCCAGGTGCCCAGCGGGCCAGGACTTGTAAACATGCGACTCCAGCCGGATCCAGATGGGTTCAATCTGCAGGACTGAGAGGCCAAGGGGGTGGAGGAGGTTGAACTCGTACTTCTCCCCCAGGGGCATGATGTTGAGAATGCCAATGCGCAGGGGCCGGATGTCCTGACGCTCAGCTTGTTCAGGAGGAAGCCAGCGGATGCGGTTTTGCTCAATGGCATCCAGGGCGTGGTAATCGGAACGAATGATCAGGGTCATGACTCAGTTCAAAGCAGACAGGGTGCAGCAGAAATCCGGGGCCACTGGAAAAGCAGCCCCGGCACAACCATCAGCCAATGGCACTGAAGGCTTGCTGGAAGTCCTCCTTGATGTCCTCAATGTGCTCCAGCCCCACCGACACCCGGATCATCGTTGGGGTAACCCCGGCCGAGGCCTGCTCTTCCGGAGAGAGCTGCTGGTGCGTTGTGGAGGCCGGATGGATCACCAGCGTCTTGGCGTCTCCCACGTTGGCCAGGTGGCTGGCCAGCTTGAGGCTGTTGATGAAGGTCACCGCGTCGTCGTACCCGCCCTTCAGGGAAAGCATCAGCATGCAGCCGTTGCCCCGCTGCAGGTACTTCTTTGCGTTCGCATGATACGGACTCGAGGGCAGCCCTGGGTAGCTCACAGATGCCACCTGCGGGTGCTGCTCCAGCCACTCGGCGAGCTGCTGGGCGTTCTGTGTGTGCCGTTCCACCCGCAGGCTGAGGGTTTCCAAGCCCTGCAGGAGCATGAAGGCATTGAATGGGCTCAGCGCCGGACCCCAGTCCCGCAGTCCCTCCACCCGTGCCCGGAGGGCAAAGGCGACGTTCAGGTGTTCCGGAACCCCGAGGGCTTGGCAGACGGGGCTGTTGAAGCCGAAGGCATCCCAGTGGACGAGTCCGTGGTAGCCTTCGCTGGGCTCCGTGAAGAGGGGGTACCTTCCGTTCCCCCAGTTGAAGGTTCCGGCGTCAACGATCACTCCGCCCACGCTGGTGCCGTGTCCGCCAATCCACTTGGTGGCACTCTCAACCACCACGTTGGCGCCATGGTCAATGGGACGGAACAGCGCGCCGCAGGCCCCAAGGGTGTTGTCCACCACCAGGGGCAGGTCGTGCTTACGGGCCAGTGCTGCAAGGCCTTCAAAGTCTGGGATGTTGAAGCGGGGGTTCCCCATGGCTTCGACGTAGATCGCCTTGGTCCGCTCGTCAATCTGTGCCTCAAAGCTGGCAACATCGTCTCCTTCCGCAAACTTGACCTCAATGCCAATGCGTGGGAACTGCACCTTGAATTGATTGTAGGTGCCGCCATAGAGGAAGGAGGTGGAAACCAGGTTGTCTCCGGCCGTGAGCATGTTGGTGATGGCCAGGAACTGCGCCGACTGTCCGGACGCTGTGGAAAGGGCGGCCACGCCTCCTTCCAGTGCCGCCACCCGCTTCTCAAACACGTCGTTGGTCGGATTCATGATCCGCGTGTAGATGTTGCCAAACTCCTTCAGGGCAAAGAGGTTGGCGCCATGCTCGGCATTGTCAAAGACATACGAGGTCGTTTGGTAAATCGGGACCGCGCGGGACTTGGTGGTGGGATCAGGTTGCTGACCGGCGTGCAGCTGCAGGGTTTCGTAACGGTACTGGCTCATAAGGCTTCCATTGAGGCGGAAAAGTGAAAACAAACCGTCCCTCTTGTCCTGACAGGACGAAAAGAGACCGAGGAAAATCGGGGATCGTTCGGGAACGGAAGAGAAAGGAGAGACCTCAAGGGGGTTGCACTTGCTCGATCCGAGCCGTATCGACCCCTTCCGGATTCATCCGGATGGGCTGGCTTTAGCACCCGGTGCGTCCGGGTTGCTCGGCATTTCCTAGGGCCAGATCCCTCCATGCCATCTCGATACAACGCCCCTAGCCTAATGCGCCCTCCCGCGGACTGTCAAGCCGGAACTCATCACAATATCCGGATGCAGCGATGTTGAAGCGGGCAAACCGACGTTCCGGATTTTTCGACCTTTTGGACAAAATTAGGCTTTACTTCCCGGGCGGCCTTAAGTTAGGATTCACAAATATGAAACTTTAGTATCATATTTGATAAAAAAGAAGCCTATGAATCATTCCTCATCTGATGAACAGATGCTGCTGACGGTGTTCCTGCGGCACGACCAGTCCAACAACTTGGAGGCGGTGCAGCGAAAGCTGAAGGAAGCCGACTGGTGGGAGCGGTTTCCCGTGGAAGGCGTGGAAGTGGTCTCGTGGTACGTCGCAATGGGGTTTGGGCAGATTGTCACCTTGCGGCTGCCTCCGTCAAAGCTGGCGGAGCTGAATGTAGAGCTGGAGCGTTCGGCGTGGGGTGTTTTCACAACGGAGTGTTTTCCTGCATATGATTTTGTCCCAGTCCGTGAACGGATTCGGGAGCGTGTTCGACAAGGAGGCCAATGACCGCTCCATACCTTGACCCGCATCAGGCCCGCAAGCGTCCTCCTGATGATTATGAGAACCTGCTTGCCGACTCGCTGGAGCGGGCGTTTGCCAAGGGCGTTCACGACCTAGAAGGGTTGGTGGGCTACCTGAACGAGAGCCAGGTTCCGGCTCCGGGGGGGCAACCCTGGACGGTGGAGCTCTATCAATCCGAAATGCGACGCCTGGGGCAGTGACCCGGGACGTTTTCTCAAAGGAGTAGCGATGTCAGAAGTGTCGGATCAGCAGGTGGAGGACCTCCTGCAGAAGGGGTTGCGGAACAACTGGTGGGCGATTTGCCCGTCGCACTTTGTCCAGGACAAGCCGGTTTCGCTGAGACGGGTGGGCATCCGCATGGTGCTGTGGCGAGATCTGAAGGGGCAGGTGCACATTCTGGAAGACCGCTGCCCGCACCGTGGAGCGCCGCTCTCGCGTGGCATTGTGATGGACGACCGCATTGCCTGCGGTTACCACGGGGTGCAGGTGGACCACACCGGAACCGCTGTCGCTGTGCCCGGAAGTCCCGGGTGCCGCCTAGAGGGGCTGCAGTGCGTGCGTTCCTTCCCGGTGGTGGAGAAGCACGAGGCGATCTTTGCGTATGTCGGGGACGAGTTGCACCCGGATCCACCGCCGTTGCAGTTTCCGGAAGAGCTGGAGTCGGATGAGTTCAGCTCCTTCCTCTGTTATGCCGAGTGGGGCAACGACTATCGTTTCGTTTGTGAGAACGTCATGGATCCGATGCACGGGGTCTACTTGCACCGGCAGTCGCACTCCATGGCGTTTGGCGACACGCAGGCGGATTTTCAGATTCGAGAAACCGACATCGGCTTCGTCTTTGAGAAGACCGGACAGCGTGGGGTGAACTTTGACTGGACCGAGTGGGGAGAGACCGGCATCCACTGGATGCGACTGGAAATTCCCTATCCTGCCACCGGAGGGCCCGGAGGCAACTTTCACATCATCGGCATGTACACTCCCATCTCACCGACGCTCGCGGGCGTCTTCCACTGGCGCTGCCGACGAGTGGAAGGCTGGCAACGCGACACCTGGCGTTTCCTCTACAAGAACCGACTGGAGGCGCGGCACTGGGCTGTGCTGGAACAGGACCGGGTGATGCTGGAGGACATGGACGGCGACGTCCGGGAGCATGAGGTGCTCTACCAGCACGACCTGGGCATTGTGCGCCTGCGCCGGCGTCTCCGGAACCTGGCGGTGGAGCAGCTGGAAGCCCTGGAGCAGGCGACCGCATGAAGGAGGCTGCCAACGTGACCGTCCAGAAGGTCTCTTGCCCCACTGTTCCGGCTCCCCCACAAGCGTCGTGGTCCAACTGCTTGCTTGTGGGACGAGAGGTTGTTTTTTCGGGAGTGACCGCCCGAGGCGCAGGGGGACAGACCGAAGGCGGTGACAGCATGGAAGGACAGACTGAGGCGATCCTGCGCAAGATTGAAGCACAGCTGGAAGCCGCAGGGGGACACCGGGGCAACCTTTACAAGCTGGTGATCTACGTCACGGACATCAGCCGCAAGGACGAGGTGAACGCCGTCCGCAAGCGCTGGTTTCAGGACGTCTACCCCTGTTCCACGCTGCTGGAGGTGAGTGGATTTGTCTTCCCGGAGCTGCTGGTGGAGATTGACGCGTTTGCCAACCTGGATGTGAACCTGACCGCCTCCGGAGGGGCATGAGTGAATCTCTGAAGCTGCGGGTCCACCGCTTGGAGTGGGAAGCCGAGGGCGTGCTGGAGGTGGAACTCCGTGGCGAAGGGGAGCTCCCGGGCTTTACGTCAGGTGCCCACATTGACCTGCACCTGCCCAATGGTTTCTCCCGGAGTTACTCCCTCACCAGCTCCCCGGAGCAGCGGGACCGCTACTGCGTTGGCGTGGGACTGGATGCTTCCAGCAAGGGAGGCTCGCGGTACATTCACACGCAGCTGCGTCCGGGGCAGTTTCTGCAGGTGGATCCCCCGCGCAACAACTTTCCACTAGACGAGTCCGCCGAAAGAACCGTTCTCCTAGCCGGAGGCATTGGGGTGACGCCGATCCTGTCGCACGCCCGCCGGTTGGCGGAGTTGGGAAAGGACTTTGTGGTCTACCACGCTGTTCAGGAACGCTCTCGTGCCGCATTCAGTGATGCTTTGGAGGCACTGGGAGACCGCTACCACCTGCACGTGGATGCAGAACAGGGCGCCGTGCTGCCGCTTGCCGAGGTGGTTGCCGCACAGCCTCCGGAGACGCACTTCTACTGCTGCGGCCCCGAGGGCATGATGACCGCCTTTGAGCAGGCGACGGCTGACTGGCCTCCTGAGCAGGTTCATGTGGAGTACTTTGTCGCCCGTAAGCAAGAGGTCTCTGGCGCGGAACAGGCCTTCACCTTGGTGCTTCAGCAGCAGGGCGTGGAGCTTGAGGTGCCTCCGAACAAGAGCATGCTGGAGGTTCTGCTGGATCAGGGGTACCGGGTTCCGAATTCCTGCCGAGATGGCATCTGCGGCTCCTGTGAAACCCGGGTGCTCGAAGGCGTTCCGGAACACCGCGACTCGGTTCTGAGTGCTTCGGAACGGGCGAGCAACAAGACGGTCATGCTCTGCATCTCCCGGTGCCAGGGCGACCGCCTTGTGATTGACCGATAGGAGCGGCTTCGTGTTGCAACCGGCTTCCCCCCCTGCCACCCGCCTGGAGTTCCGGAACGTCCTCAAGCGCTTTCCTGCCCGAGGAGACAGTGCGTCGGTGACGGCCATCCAGAACGTCAACCTAGAGGTCCGAGACGGTGAAGTGGTGACGCTGATTGGTCCCTCCGGCTGTGGCAAGTCCACCCTCCTGAACCTGGGGTCGGGGCTGGACGCCGTGACTGAGGGCGAGGTGTATGTAGATGGCGAGCGCGTGACGCGTCCCAACAGCCACGTCGCGTTCATGCTACAGAAGGACCTGCTGCTGCCGTGGCGGACGATCCGGCAGAATGTGGAGCTGGGACTGGAGATTCAGCGCAGCGAACGTGCCACCCGCCGTGACCTAGCGTTGGGGTTGCTGGAGCGCTGCCACCTGCAGAGCTTTGAGAACCACTACCCGCATCAGCTCTCTGGGGGCATGCGACAGCGTGCGGCCCTGGCCCGGACCCTGGCGGTGAATCCATCGGTGCTGCTGATGGATGAGCCGTTTTCAGCCCTGGATGCGCAAACCAAGATGGTGCTCCAGCAGGACCTGGGACAAACGCTGGCCCAAGAAGGCAAGACCGCCCTCTTCATCACGCACGACCTGACGGAGGCCATTGCCCTCTCCGATCGGGTGCTGGTCATGAGCCAGCGTCCTGGCACCATTGTGCAGGAAATCACGGTGGATCTTCCGGATCGGGAGAACCCCATGCAGCGTCGTAAGCACCCCAAGGTGAACGACTACGTAGGCGCCTTGATGGATCTGTTGCACATCGATCAAGCGTCTGCCTGACCACTCCGGTCTCCAACCTCCACTTCGTCAAGGAGAATCATGAAGCACTTCAAGAAAGCGATTCTGTCTGCCTTTGCGGCTGTCAGCCTGCTGGCCTCTGGGCTGGGGCTCCCGACTTCTGTCCAGGCGGCAGAAGAGGTGACGTACCTGCTGCCGGCGGCCAACTTCCTGCCGGCCTTCTCTCCCTGGATGCTGGCCAAGCAGCGTGGGTACTTTGAAGCTGAAGGCCTCAATGTGAACTTCCAGGTGGCCAAAGGCGGAGTGGACGTGGCCAAACAGGTGGGTGCCGGGAACGCGCTCATCGGCGGCGCCATTGGCGACACCCCCATCCTGGTCCGCTCCAACGGGGTGCCGGTGAAGGCGGTTGCGGTCCTAGGGGGACGGTCGCTGATGCAACTGGTCATCAACAAGAGCAAGGGCATCAACTCCATCAAGGACCTGAAGGGCCGGACGGTCACGACCCTGTCGTATCAGGACACAACCTTCTACGCCCTGCTCGGCATGCTGGCGACACAGGGGTTGAGCAAGAACGACATCAACGCGCAGGCGGTGGGCCCGGTCAACGTTTGGAAGATGTTCATTGCCGGAGAGGCGGATGCCATGGCGTCGGTTCCGGACTGGACCTACTTGGTCATGCAGGCCCGTCCTGAGTGGGAGATTGAGGTGATCCCGTCCGACACGCACTTCCGGAGCATGGCTCAGGCGATCATTGCCTCGGATGAGGTCATTCAGGAGCGTCCGGAGCTGATCCGCAAGCTCGTCCGAGCCACCCTGAAGGGCATGCAGGACATCATGGAGGATCCGGCCTCGGCCTCTGTGGATTACGTCAAGGCGGTTCCGCAGCACAAGGGCAAGGAGAAGGACATGGAGGAGACCTTCAAGATGTTCACGAAGTACGTTTACAGCGGTCAGCAGACCCTCGGTGAGATGGACGCCGAGCGCCTTGCCGCCCTGCAGGATTACTACAAGAATGAGGGCATCATCCGCCGCACGACACCGGTGGAGGACCTCTACACCAACGAGTTCATTCGCTAACGGATCCGTTTGTCATGGAGAAAGCGCCTCCCTCAACGCAACGCATGATGCTGGGCAGCGTCTTGCTCCTGTTCGCCTTTCTGGCGGTGTGGGAGTGGGCGCCCCAGGTTTTTGACATCCCGGCCTTCATCATTCCGCCGGTGTCACAGGTGTGGGAGGAGTTTTTCTACATGCTGGACAATGAAGCGTTGCTCTTCCACACCGGCATCACGGCGTTGCAGGTGCTGGTGGGATTTGTCCTGGGGGCGTTGCTGGGGGTGATCTTCGGATTTGTCCTCGGCATGTCTCCTGCGGCGGAGTTCATGCTCTCTCCCTACATCCTGGCTCTGCAGATTGCTCCCAAGGTTGCCTTTGCCCCGCTGTTCATCATCTGGTTTGGGTACACGGTTTATCCCAAGATCCTGGTGGCGGTGCTGATTGTCTTCTTTCCCATCATGGTCAATGTCCTGGGCGCCGTCCGTGCGGTGGATCCGGACATTGTGCGACTGGCCCGTTCGTTTACGGCCTCGCGCTTCCAGATCTTCTGGAAGATCGAGTTCCCGGCTGCCATGCCGCCTCTGTTTGCTGGTCTGCGCATTGGCGCAACGCTGGCCGTCATTGGGGTGCTGGTGGGAGAGCTGGTGGGAGGAAACACCGGTTTGGGCTACCTCCTGACGTTTGGCGAGGGGTCGGGCAACACGGCCATGGTGTTTGTGGTGATCCTCCTGCTCACCCTCATTGGCATTGTCCTGTACGGACTGATCGTGCTGCTGGAGCGTCGGGTGCTTCACTACCAGCTAGAACGCAAACGGGCGTACTCCTGACACAACCGTCCGCCGGAATCATGAGAAAGAAAACCCCAACATGACTGAACTGAAACGCAAGATTGCGGAATACACCAAGGACTACTTCCCTACCTGGGAGAAGCCGGCAGACGTGGCGCTTGGAGACTGGGTGGAAACCCGGATCGCCCGCTTCAGCACCCGCCAGTACGACTGGAACGCCCTGAAGTTTCAGGCGGACTTTGACCCTAAGTACCGCCGGGCGCAGTGCCGGTACATTGGCACCGGAGCCACCGGGGTCGCGTCGGATGCTGGAACCATTCCCTCGGAGCACTTCACCTTCTCCACCATGATCCTTCCTGCAGGGTGCGAAGGTCCCCTCCATGTGCACTATGACGCGGAAGAGGTCTTCTTCGTCCTCAAGGCGGAGCGCCTCAAGCTGATGTTTGAGCTCGATGGAGAACAGGCGGAAACGATTTTGAGCTCCCGAGACGTCATTTCGGTTCCTCCCGGAGTCTACCGAGGACTGGTCAACGAAGGACAGGAGGAAGCGCTGATGTGCGTGATGCTGGGAGTGGCCAAACCGGTGGTGCCGGACTATCCGGAAGGGCATCCGCTCAACGAGCTGCGGAAGCGTCGCCGAGAGATTGCTGCTCAGGCTGAAGCCGCGCAGGCCTCCTCATGAGCCTTGGGCTGGAAGGACGCATCCTCCTGGTCACGGGCGCCGGTCGCGGGCTGGGACGAGCCTTTGCCGAAGGCATGGCGGCGGCCGGAGCCGAAGCGATCATTGTGGCAGACGTCCAGGAAGACTGGGGCCGGGAGACCGTTGCCGCGCTCCAGGCATCAGGTGCCAACGCCTGCTTCTTTCCGGTGGATCTGGCGGATCCCAGTTCAATTGAGCAACTGGCTGAGGCTGTGGAGCAGCAGTTCGGTCGCCTGGATGGACTGCTGAACAATGCGGCCATTGCGACAGGCATTGGTGGCAAGACCTTTGAGGAAATCGACCTAGAAACCTGGGACCGGGTCCAGCAGGTCAACGTCCGGGGGACGTGGTTGATGGTCAAGGCGATGGCACCGCTGCTGCGTCGCTCAACGCGCGGAGGCCGCATCGTCAACCTGGCCTCAGACACGGCCCTCTGGGGGGCGCCGAATCTGCTCCTCTACACCGCCAGCAAGGGCGCTGTGATTGCCATGACCCGCTCATTGGCCCGGGAGCTGGGACCCGATGCGGTCACCGTCAATGCCATTGCACCCGGACTGGTGATCTGCGAGGCCACCGAGTACGTCCCTCAGGAACGGCACGACCTGTACGTCAACAACCGGGCCCTGTCTCGTCAGCAGCTGCCGGAAGATGTTGTGGGAGCGACCCTGTTTCTGCTGACCGATGAAGCCGGTTTTGTGACCGGACAGCTGCTTCCGGTCAACGGAGGATTTGTCCTGAACTGATGGAGACGCTTCCGGAATTTCACACCCTGGGTGCCGGAGAGCCGGTGGTCCTGCTGCATGGCATTGGCTCCGGAGCGGAGTCGTGGCGTCCTCTGATGGAGCGTCTGGCGGACCGGTTCCAGCTGTTTGCTTGGAATGCCCCCGGCTACGGTGCCTCTCCCGAGCTGGAGGAGCCGACTCCGGGACCCAGCGCCTATGCGGCGGTGCTGCATCACTGGCTCCAGATGCTGACGCCACCGGTGCATCTGGTGGGGCACTCATTGGGTGCTCTGATGGCAGGCCGCTTGGCAGCTGAGCATCCGGAGCAGGTCCGCACCCTGACCCTGATGAGTCCGGCAGTGGGGCACCTGCGGCTTCCGGAGTCGGTTCGGCAGCAAAAGCTTCAGGCTCGTCTGCAGGATCTGGAAACGCTTGGGCCCGCTGGTCTAGCGGCAAAACGAGGTCCTAGGCTGCTGAGCGCCTCCGCCCGTCCGGAAGCAGTGGACGCGGTGGTTCGGGTGATGGCGCAGGTGCGGCCTCGGGGGTACACGCAGGCGACGCACCTGCTGGCTCAAGGAGACCTGGAGGCGGACTTGCGGCGCCTTCCGGAAACAGTGCCCGTGCAATTCATGATGGGAGCAGAAGACCGCATCACGCCTCCGGAGACGGTGCAGCCGGTGGCGCAGGTTCGTCCAGATGCGCCGGTGACGCTGATCCCGCAGGCGGGGCATGCCGTTTACCTAGAGGCCCCCGTGGCCGTGGAGCAACAATTGATCGCCTTTTGGAGACATTAGGAATGAGTGAATCCTCTCCCCAAAAACAACGTTACCTGGTCCCGGCTCTGGTTCAGGGGCTCTCGATCCTCGACCTGTTTAGCAAGAGCACACCGAAGTACACCGCCACGGAAATTTCCCAAAAACTGGCGCTGCCCCGTGCCACGACCTACCGGCTGCTTGGCACCCTGGAAGAGATGCGGTACCTGCAGCACACCGAAGACGGACGGTACTACCAGCTGGGGCCGGCCCTGCTGAACCGAGGCTTTGAGTACCTGGCAACGCTGGACGTCATTGACCTGGCGCACCCCATTCTGCGCAAGCTCCGGGACGATACCTCAATGTCCTCCCACATGGCCGTCCGGGACGGCAACCGGGTGGTTTACGTCAGTCGTTTTCCCGCATCAACCACCATCCAAAGCAGTGTTCAGGTGGGAACCCAGTTTCCGCTACATGCCACCATCATGGGACGCATGCTGGCGCTGGATCTGACTCAGGACGAACTTCACAAGCTGTTTCCGGAGGAGCCGCTCCCGACGTTTACTCCGTCCACGCCTCAGACGGTCGCCGACTTCATGACGCTCCTGGAAGCCGACCGCGCACGGGGCTATGCCATCAGCGAGTCGTTCTTTGAGCACGGGGTGCATGCCGTAGCCGCGCCTATCCGGAACGCCTCGGGACAGGTGGTGGCTGCCATCAATGTCACGGATGTGGACGCCTTCATTGAGCAGGAACGCCTGAGTGGCCCGGTCAAGGATCGGGTGCTCGAAGCGGTGCAGGAGATCGAACGCTGGCTGCCCCGGGACGTTGGCAACCAACGCTTTGTGAAAAAACGGGAGCACTCCCAATCCGGAACGGCTTCCTGGAGCCGACGTTCTGAAGATGCGGCCTGACCGACGTTTCTTCCTCAACCTCTCTGCAACCACCTGATGCCTCCTGACTCTCCTTCTTCCGGACCTGAGCTTGTGACGGTGGGCGACCTGATTGTCGCCTTTCTGGAGCAGTGCGGGGTCACGACCATGTATGGGGTGATCTCGATTCACAACATGCCGATTCTGGACGCCGTCAAGCGTCGGGGACAGATTCGTTTTGTCCCTGCCCGAGGAGAAGCCGGAGCGGCAAACATGGCAGACGCGTCCGCCCGCATCTCCGGAGGCCTGGGGGTGGTGGTGACTTCAACAGGAACAGCGTGCGGGAATGCAGCGGGCGCCCTTGTGGAAGCTCAAACTGCCGGCGCCCGCGTTCTGCACCTGACTGGACAGATTGAAACCGCGTACCTAGACCGCAACATGGGGTACATCCATGAAGCCAAGGACCAGCTGGGGCTGCTCCGGTCGGTGTCCAAGGCGGCTTACCGGGTGACGGACCCGACGCAGGTGCTGTCGGTGCTGCAAGAAGCGGTGCAGCAGCTTGAGTCGGCGCCTTCTGGACCCGTCAGCGTGGAGATCCCGATTGATGTGCAGAGCGCCCAGGTGCCGCTTCCGGGCTTGCTGAACCGTCTGGAGCCGATCCACGTCTCTGCCGATCCGGAACAGGTGACCGCGCTGGCGGAGGCCTTGGCGCAGGCAAAGCGTCCCCTCATCTGGGTGGGGGGCGGCGCCCGAGAAGCCGGGGAGCCGTTGAAGCGCCTGATGCGTCTCGGGATGGGCATTGTCAACACCACGCAAGGGCGCGGCATCATTGATGAGCGAGAGGTGCAGAACATCGGCTGCTTCACGGCCAGCCCTGCTGTGGAGGCGTTCTACCAGACCTGTGACGCGGTGCTGGTGGTCGGTTCACGGCTCCGGGGAAACGAAACCCTGAAGTACCGCCTGAAGCTCCCACAGCCGCTCTACCGTGTGGACGTGGATCCGGAGGCCGATGGCCGCTGTTACCCCAATGAACGGTTTGTGCAGGGCGATGCGACGGAGGTGCTAACGGCGCTGGCGGATCAGCTTTCCGGGCGCCTGCAGGTGGATCCCTCGTTTGCCGATGACCTCTTTGCGGTGAAGCGTCAGGCGGAAGCTAGCCTCTATGAAGACCTCGGCGTTTATGCCTCCCTGGTTCGGCAGCTCATTGACACCTTTGGCCTGACCAATCCCTGGGTCCGGGACATCACCATTTCCAACTCCATGTGGGGCAACCGGCTTCCCCGCCTGACCACCCCGCGACAGGGCGTTCACGCCACCGGAGGCGGCATTGGGCAAGGCCTGGCCATGGGCATTGGCGCTGCGTTGGCACGTCCGGACCGCAAGACCTTTGTTCTGGTCGGAGACGGAGGCCTGCAGCTGGGACTGGCGGAACTGGCAACAGCCGTTGAGGAGCAGGCGAACCTGGTCCTGCTGGTCATGAACAGCCGGGGCTACGAGGTCATCAAGAACATCCAAGACGCTGTCTACGGCGGGCGACACGGTTACACGGACATTTTAATGCCGAAGCTGGAGCAGGTGTGTGCCTCGCTGAAGCTGCCGTACCGCCGGATTGACGACCTCGACCAAGCAACCCGGGCCTTTCAGTGGACCAAGGGCATTTATGGACCGGTGCTGCTGGAATTCGACATGCCGACCATCGGACCCTTTGCCCGTAAATTTGCCGGCCCTCCTGTCCGAAAGGCGACCTCATGACCTCGGCCCCTCGCATCCTGCTCATTGGCTACGGAGCGCTTGCTCACTACGTGGTTGAGCACCTGCACACGCACACGTCGCTGCGCCTCTCCGGAATCCTACAGCCTCCAGAGCACCAGGTTCCCGTTCCTAAAGGCGTGGAGTCAGGGAGCCGGCCGGAAGACTTCTCCTTTACGCCTGAGGTGGTGCTGGAGCTGGCCAGTCACGAGGCGGTCCGGGAGTGGGGACCGGTCTTCCTGGAGGCAGGGGCAGACTTTGGGTTGGTCTCGATTGGGGCGCTTGCGGAGGCGTCGACGTTGGAGCGGCTCCAAACGGCGGCGGCTGCAGGAGGAGCGCAGGTGCATGCACTTTCCGGTGCCATTGGAGCCATGGACGCCCTGGCTTCGGCAAAGGTGGGTGGGCTGGAGCAGGTCCTCTATTGCTCCCGGAAGCCTGTGCGGGGCTGGAAGGGCACGCCTGCGGAGGCGGTGCTTGACCTTGATTCACTCACGGAAGCAACCCCGCACTTCACTGGTTCCGCCCGTGAAGCGGCCCTGCGTTATCCCAAGAACGCCAACGTGGCTGCGACAGTGGCGCTTTCCGGGATTGGCTTTGAGGCCACTCAGGTGGAGCTCATTGCTGATCCTGAAGCAACCGGCAACACCCATGAGGTCCGGGCGCAGGGCGGTTTTGGCGAGCTGCAGTTCCGCATCACAGGGCTACCCATTCCGGGAAATCCTAAGTCTTCAGCTCTGACGGCAATGTGTGCGGTGCGGTTCCTTCTCAACCGTACAGGAACGTTGGTGATCTGATGAAGCCCCTGGATCTCCTCATTGGCAAAACGTGGCGTCCGGGCTCGGGTCCGACGCGGCAGTCGTTTCATCCCGGGAACGGCCAGTTGGTCGCCGAGTGGCAGGAGCCGACGGTGGCAGAAGTGGAGGAAGCGATTCTGGTGGCAGAAGACGCCTGGCGGCAGCCGTCGTGGTCGGGACTGCTGGCCCATGAGCGGGCGGGAATCCTGACGCGCGTGGCCCAGCTCATCCGGTCCCGGCACGAAGAGTTGGCGCAGCTGCAAACCCAAGACAACGGTAAACCGATCAACGAAACCCGGGCACTGGTCGCGAGCGCAGCCGGGACCTTTCAGTTCTTTGCGTCGGCGTTGGAGACGCTGGAGGACGAGCTGCCTCCTGTCCGGGGGCCGCACCTGGCGATGAGCGTTCATGAGCCCCTGGGCGTGGTGGCCGCGATCACCCCTTGGAACTCCCCGGTGGCGAGTGAAGCGCAGAAGCTGGCTCCGGCATTGGCTGCTGGGAACGCGGTGCTGCTGAAGCCTTCGGAGAACACGCCGTTGTTGGCATTGGAACTCGGCCGGATCTGCCTAGAAGCGGGGGTGCCTCCGGGAGTGCTTTCGGTGCTGCCTGCCGGAGGACAACCGGTGGGAGAAACACTGGTGACGCATCCGCTGGTCAAGAAGGTAGCCTTCACCGGGGGCACCGTGACAGGCGCCCGCATTGCTCAACTGGCCGCCCCTAAGTTCATGCCCGTGTCCCTAGAGTTGGGGGGCAAGTCTCCGACCATTGTCTTCTCAGATGCAAACCTGGATCATGCTGTTGCCGGGGTGCTCTTTGGCATCTACTCAAGCTCCGGAGAGTCCTGCATTGCGGGCTCGCGCCTCTTCATTGAGAAGCCCCTGTTTGAGCCGTTTCTGGAACGCCTTCAGGCTGCCGTGGGGCGTCTCCGGCTTGGAGATCCGTTTGCGGAATCCACGCAGATGGGACCGCTCATCACTCCGGAACACCGCCAGCGGGTGCACGCTCTGGTGCAGCAGGGACTGGAAGACGGCGGAACCCTGCTCTGCGGCGGCAAGGCTCCGGAGGCCCCGGACCTGGCGGCAGGCAGCTACTACGAACCGACCCTGATCACGGGGCTGAGCAACCAGTCGCGCCTGGCGCAGGAAGAGGTCTTTGGTCCGGTGCTGGTGGCGCTGCCCTTTGAGGATGAAGCCGACTTGGTCGCGCAGGCCAATGCGTCAGTTTACGGTTTGGCCGCTGGCCTGTGGAGTGAGGATTACCGGAAGCTGATGCGGGTGGCGCGGCAGCTTCAGTGCGGGACCGTGTGGATCAACACCTACAAACAGTTTTCCATCTCTGTCCCCTTTGGCGGCTTGAAGCAGTCGGGGCTGGGACGTGAGAAGGGGCGTGAAAGCCTGCGGGCGTACATGAATCAGAAGAGCCTGCTCTGGGGACTCAATGACACCCCCCTCCCTTGGGCAGGTGGGTAACGGTAAGGCGATATGATAACGGGAATTGACAAAATTGTTTATGGCGTGGAGGACTTGGACGCGTGCGTCCGTTTCTTCACAGACTGGGGCTTGGCTCAGGTGCAGGCGGACGACGCCTCTGCACGTTTTGAAACGCTTGACGGCTGTGAAGTGGAGCTCCGGTTGGCCACGGACCCCTTGCTTCCGGAGGCGATTGAAGCCGGCTCCACCGTCCGGCGGGTCGTCTGGGGTGTTTCGGAGGAGCAGGAACGAGTCGGGCTGGAACAGACCCTTCCGGGCGCACAGCAGGGGCCAGATGGGGTGGAAGCTGTGGACCCGAACGGCCTGACGATTGCCTTCCGGAAGACACGCCGGCGTCCTGTGAACCTCACGGGCAGCGTCTGCAACACCGTGGACCAGACCCTGCGTGTGAACGCCCGTTCCCAAGTGTATGAGGCCGCGCAGCCTTACAAGATTGGGCACGTGGTCTTCTTTGTTTCCGAGGTGCAGGCGTGTGTGCAGTTTTATCAGGAGCACCTGGGGTTTGTGGTTTCCGACTGCTACCCGAATGCCGGATACTTCCTCCGGTGCCGTCCGGAAGGGGGGCACCACGACCTGTTTATGCTGCAGACGCCCGACCGCAAACGGGGCCTGAACCACGTTTCCTACACCGTCCGGGACATTCATGAAGTGTTTGGCGGCGGGATGAACATCGACCGCAAGGGGTGGACGACTCAGCTTGGACCCGGACGGCATCCCATTTCGTCTGCGTACTTCTGGTACTTCCACTGCCCTGCCGGTGCGACTGCCGAGTATTATGCCGATGAGGACTTCTGCACCGCAGATTGGGAGCCCCGGGAGTGGGAACGGACGCCGCAGAACTTTGCGGAATGGGCCGTGACGCAGGGCTTTGACGGGGAAACGCGACGCCCCCGGACGGACCGCTGATGGCCGCGTTTGCGGGGCAGACGGTGGTGGTCTGCGGAGCGGGACGTGGGATTGGTCGGGCGTGTGCGGTGGCCTTTGCTCGCGAAGGAGCAACGGTGTTTGCCGCCGCTCGGACAGAAGCGGATCTGGAAGCGTTGGCTCAGGAAGTGGCTGCAGCAGGCACCGGACGTGTGGAACCGGTGGTGAGCGATGTGACGTCTCCGGAGGGGCAGCAACGTCTCTTTGAGCACTGCCCAGCACCGCATGTGCTGGTGACCAACGCCGGAGGTCCCCGTCCCGGAGGGTTCCGAGACTTTGAACGCGAGGACTGGCAGCAGGCGCTGGATCAGTCCCTGATCAGCACCCTCCTCCTCGTCCGGGAGGCCGTGGCGCGGATGACGGCGCAGGAGTACGGACGGATCGTCAACATCACCTCCAGCGCTGTGAAAGCGCCGTTGCCCTTTCTAGCGCTCTCCAATGCGGCTCGTTCCGCCCTGACGTCGGCTGTGTCCGGACTGGCCCGCGAGGTGGCAGCACAGGGGGTGACGATCAACAACGTGCTTCCTGGTCCCACGGACACGGAGCGGTTGCGGTCGAATTTTGCACACCGGGCCGCCCGGGCGGGAGTGCCCGTG
Source organism: uncultured bacterium (assembly GCA_965662235.1). Lineage (GTDB taxonomy): Bacteria > SAR324 > SAR324 > SAR324 > NAC60-12 > JAYPUA01. Next base: position 18,019 of record CBFIGY010000028.1, on the reverse strand, counting down.
GAGACGCTGGTGACGCAGACCCTGCAGAAGATCCCCTCCCAACGCTTTGGCACCCCTGCTGAAGTCGCTCACGCCGTGGTCATGCTGGCGCACCCGCAAGCGGGCTTCATCACTGGGCAGAACCTGTTGGTGGACGGAGGCGCCTTCCCTGGCGCCTTCTGACCCGTTGAGCATCGGTGGCTCAGGCGGCTTCGTGCACCGGTGGCTTGAGCGTGGTGCTTTCTCCACGATCCCGGAAGAACTCCTCAATCTCCACAAACTGCACCAATTCCTCCAACAGCTGCTGCTTGCTGCGTCGCAGCTGCAGAGCGTCCCGGAACTTCTGATAGATCAGCACCATCATCACGAGGCAGGCGACCACCCCCAGTCCGAGCAACACTCCTGGTTGTTGCTGCAGCAGGCCTGACAGCCCATTTGTCCATTCCATTGAATCCTTCATCGGCAATCCCTTGACAAAGATGAAGAACATGCCAGTGGTACGCTTCTCGCAGTAGTCTGCCGAGAACGAGTGATCCCACGACCGGCACATCCGGTTACCTGATCGCTCTTGCCAAGATCATTCCAGAATGGTGCAAATTCGATGATGGTGGACGAACAAATTGAGGGAATGGCGCTGGAGGTGGCCGCAGAGCAGCCTCTGCCCACTGAATCCGATGAGGACACAGGAGGGTCCGCCAAGGAGGCTTCCGGACGTCAGGGGGTGGATGTTTGCCTGCCCTTTTCCTATGACGCACGCAGCAAGCCAATGGTGCAGGCTCTCATTGATCGGGACCTTCAGCAAAAATCACGGGTGATTGGACGTCCCCCTCGCGCGGCACTGTGCCAAGTGGCTCAGCAGTTGGAACAGTCGCACTCACAGAGTTTCTGGAGCACCCTCTTTCAGGAGAGTGTCCGGCTTTACCTCAAGGATGGAGACGAAGGCGCTGGGAAGCTGGAAGCCACAGCGCGGCTGGTGCTGGAAGCCGCCTCGCGGGAACAGCAGAATCCGAATCTGCAGCGGTTTCTGCTCTTTCAGGCGTTGGACCTAGCCTCTCAGGCCGTGGAGCAGTCGGAACACCGCATCAATCCGGGTGCCGCAGGCGTATGCGTCAGCATCCTCAAGGCCGCCAAGCCCCTGAATCCGGTGCCGTATCACACGGAGCACGAGGTTCATGAGGAAATGCTAGCTGCGCGGCTGCAACGTCGTGATCCGGAGACCCCGAACTTCCGGAACCGCTTGGCGCGGCTCTACCTTCAGGGAGGACGGTACTATGAAGCGTATGTGCAGATGCTGGAGTTTGAGCGGGTGCTGCTGAAGCAGCAAAAGGCGCTCTCGGCTCGGCAGCAGGGAGAGCTGGCGTTTCGCAAGGGACTGCTCTTTCAGCAGCTGGTTGACTTCCATGCGGCCGTGGTGGCCGGCAAGGAGGAGCGCAAGCAGGTGCTGGATTCCGGAAAGCTGCAGGCGTTTGTGCACCGTTACAACCTCCGGCACCCCGACCACCCGCTCCTGCCCCTCAATGGCACCGGACCGGTGGCCCTCAGCAAGACGGTGGCCAGTCTGGCACAGCGGGCCAATGTGCACTATGCTCATGCGATCAGCGCATCCGGATTTCCCAATGTCGCTCGGGCGCACACGCACATGGCTCAGAACCATGCCATCCGCGAGGAGAATGAGCAGGCGATGCAGCACCTGCACTTTGGCATGGAGGCCCTCAAAACCTCTGGGGTGAGTTCCTTGGAAAAGGCCCGGCAGATGGTGGTGATCCTCGGCCTGCTGGAAACCCAGTACCGGTTTCAGGGCCAGCACGAAAAGTCCCTCAGCTGTGCCGAACGTCGCGAAGGACTCCGCCTCAAGCTGCAGCTACTTGATCAGCCGGCAACCGTTCATCGGGTGCCTGCCTGACCTCCCCTCCGGTCGCCTTCAAACGCGGCCGGACCTCTCCTCTTTTTTTCCTGACACCGATCATGAGCTGGACCCTGCGCCGCTTGACCGCGGAGTCGTCTGCCTTGATGGATCCGTTGCTGGACCTGTTTGGGCGCGTGTTTGACGAGGAAGACACCTATGGGCGCAACCGTCCGCGTCCCGCCTACCTGAAGGCGTTGCTGAGGGACCCAACCTTCTGTGCTCTGGCAGCCTGCCAGGAGGAGCAGGTGATCGGAGGACTGGTGGCTTATGAGCTCCGGAAGTTTGAACAGGAGCGGAGTGAGGTCTACCTCTACGACTTGGCTGTTGCAGAGTCGATGAGGCGTCAGGGGGTGGCGACAGCGTTGATTGCAGAAGCACAACGCTGGGCGGCGTCACGGGGCGCCTACGTGGTGTTTGTGCAGGCGGATGAAGGAGACACGCCAGCGATTTCCCTTTACAGCAAGCTGGGACTCCGGGAGGACGTCCTGCACTTTGACCTCCCGGTCCTTTCTCAATAGCAGGTTCCTGAGGAATCCCCCCTCAGGTCAACCCGCTACCTGCCTCAACGCGTCAGCTTAGACGCCAGCTCAGCAACATACTGTCCCTGGAAGCGTGCTCCGGCTAGGTCTGCCTCGCTGGGCAGGCGACTTCCGTCGGCACCCGCAATGGTGGAAGCGCCATAGGGAGAGCCTCCCTTGATCTCATCCACCCCCATCTGTCCCTGGAAAGCGTAGGGCAGTCCAGCGATGACCATGCCGTGGTGCAGCAGGGAGGTGTGGAAACTGAGCAGCGTGGACTCCAGGCCTCCGTGCTGGTTGGCTGCGCTGGTGAAGACGCTTCCGACCTTGCCCACGAGCTTTCCCTGCATCCACAGGGCGCCGGTGGCATCCAGGAACTGCTTCATCTGGGCAGACATCATTCCGAACCGGGTGGGGGTTCCGAAGATCAGGGCATCGGCTTCTCCCAGCTCCTCAACGGTGGCCACCGGAACGTCGGCAAAGGCCTTCTGGGCCTCCACGGCATACATGGCTTCCAGCACTTCCTGAGGCAGTGTCTCAGGAACACGACGCAGGTGGGCCTCGGCGCCGGGAACGGCCTGAACGCCCTCTGCAACCGCCTGGGCAAGGTGGTAGATGTGTCCGTAGGTGGAGTAAAACGGGATCAGAACTTTCATCGGTTTCTCAATCAAGAGTGAAGAAAAAACCGCCTCTGGCGAGACGGCAGGGGGGATTAAAAGGTTCGGGGTTGCCCAAAACGGCCCCGAAAGACAAAGGACTCTAGGGGCTTCCGGATGCGCTCTCCGCGCTCACGCTCCTGCAGCGTTTCCGAAAGCGACGCCGGGTCACCAGGGTAGCCCAGCGCCAGCATGGTCACAGGGTCATGAGTGTCTGGGATCTGCAGCTTCTCCTGAGCCGTCTCGGCAGAGAACCCGGCCATCAGGTGCCCCTGAACGCCCAGCGCTGTGGCCTGAGCCAGCAGATTCCCAAGGGCAAGGCCGACGTCATGCCGGGCGTAGGCGTTGGGCTTGCCGTTGAAGCTGAAGTGCTTCTCTGCGGCGGCGAGCACCAGCACCGGCGCGGCTTCGGCCCAAACGCGGTTTCCGGGAACCAGACACTCCAGGAGGTCGGCAAATGCGGGCTCTTCCTGAGTGGCGACCACAAAGTTCCAGGCCTGGGAGTTGTTGCAGGAGGGCGCCCAGCGGGCGGCTTCAAACAGCTGCAGCAGCACCTCGTCCGGCACGGGACGGCTTGCGTCAAAAGCCCGGGGGCTCCAACGGTTCCGGATGGGGTCAATCAGAGAAACAGAGGTGTTGGCTGGTTTTTCCATGAGTTCATGAGGGTAAGTCAAAGAGCAAAAACTCCACGTCCGTTTCGGCACGGACGGAGAGGGTGGATTCTTCCTTAAGGGCTAAGGCATCTCCAGCATGAAGCGTTTCGCCAAACAGGGCCAGACTTCCGTCCACCACATGCAGCCACGCGCTGCGTTCGGCAGGAAGAACGTGCTCAAGTCCGGTGTTGGCCTCCAGCACTCCTGCATAGAGCCGGGCATCGGTGTGCATGGTCAAGGCGCCACCTTCTCCTTCTGGAGCAACAACGAGCCCCAGCCTTCCGGGCTGAACAACGTCGCGGACCCGCTTCTGTTCGTATCCGGGGGCAAGCCCCTTGGTGCCGGGCTGAATCCAGATCTGCAGCAGGTGAGCCGGTTCGGTCGGTGAGGCGTTGAATTCACTGTGCCGGACTCCGGTTCCGGCGCTCATGCGCTGAATCTCTCCAGGGCGGATGAATTCCTCATTGCCCATGCTGTCCTTGTGGGCCAGGGTGCCTGAGATCATGTAGGTGATGATCTCCATGTCCTCATGCCCATGCATGGGAAAGCCTCCTCCGGGGGCAATGCGGTCGTCATTGATCACCCGGAGGGTGCTGAAGCCCATGAAACGAGGGTCGTAGTAATGCCCAAATGAGAAGGTGTGGCGGCTGTCCAGCCAGTCCAGCTGAACGTGTCCGCGTTCATCGGCACGGCGGATTGAGTACATGGCAACTCCTAGTCCTTTTGGGGCAACCGAGGTCGCATGATGGGAAGGTAGAGGTCCCGGAAGCCGTGGGCGGCCACCAGCGTCAAGGCGATCAGCATCATCGCTACCGGCAGTCCCATCGGGTCCATGGTGGTGTGGTAAAGGAAGATCATCACGGTGATGGGGGAAAGGATCACCAGTGCCAGCGGGGCAAAGAAGCCGGAGAGCAGCGCCAAGCCGCCCAGGAGTTCGACCAAGGCGATGAAGAGCATGATTCCAGAGCTCATGAGGAGCTCCAGAAACTGCAAGGCCTGCTCGCTTTCAGGAGGAGGTGCTGCAGCGAATAGCTTGCCAAGGGCGCTGGCGGTGTAGATCAAGCCCAGCAGGAGGCGGGCGATCATGGGGAATTTCTGGACCATACGGCGGGGTGCGGGAAAGAGGAAAACTCAACAGAGCCTCCGGAGAGGCTCCAAACACTTTCCTACAGTATGCCGTGAAACGAGGAGAGAACAACTGCTGAGATAATCAATTCATTGTTATCAAAATGCAAACAATGAACGGAGGTGGGTCAGCCGAACTGCAGCGGTTGCCCGCGGCGGGAGTCATCGACCTGTCCATCCTGAAAGACGGTTTCGCCGAGGATGAAGGTCCGGACCGGCCATCCCTGGAAGGTCCGCCCATGGTACGGAGACCAGTTGACCTTGGTGAAGAGTTCCCCGTTGGTGACCGTCTTGCGCTGCTGGAGGTCGACGAGGACGAGGTCGGCGTCATACCCCACCTGAATGCGTCCCTTGTTGCGGATCTGGTACAGCTCCGCGGGGGCTTCCGACATCCAACGGGCAATGTCCGGAAGGGTGCAGTGTCCCTGATGGCAGCGGTCCAGCATGAGGGGCAGAGACGTTTCAACCCCAGGCATGCCCGAGGGCGCCTTACCGTAAGGCTGGTTCTTCTCCTCCAGCGTGTGGGGCGCATGGTCGGTGGCGATGCAGGCGATGGTGCCTTCCTTGAGGGCCTGCCAGAGGGCATCGGCGTGTCGACGGGTCCGGACGGGTGGGTTCATCTGCGCACGAGTCCCCAGTTCGTCGTAGCACTCCGGAACCGTGAGGGTGAAGTGCTGGGGGCAGACTTCGGTGGTGATGCGGTGCCCCTGCGGAAGGGTCCGGAGGAAGACGCATTCCTCTTCAGTGGTCAGGTGAAGGATGTGCAGGCGACGCTGGTACTTGAGCGAGAGCCCGACTGCCAACTGCGTGGCCCGGAGGGCTGCCGACTCATCACGGATCCGTGAATGGGCCCGAACGTCCGCGAAGTCTCCCAGCAGGGCCTTGTTGTCCCGGAGCACCGATTCATCCTCGGCGTGCACGGCGATCAGGCGGGTGCCGTTGGCGAAGATGCGTTCCAGAGCCTTTGGGTCATCCACCAGCAGGTCTCCGGTGGAGGCGCCCATGAAGATCTTGATGCCGCAGACGTTTTCCACGGCATTGAGTTCTTCTAGGTTGTCACAGGTTGCCCCCATGAAGAAGCCGTAGTGAACCACGCACTGCTCAGCGGCCCGGGCCTTCTTTTCTGCCATGCGCTCGCGGGTGATGACCGACGGCGTGTTGTTGGGCATGTCCAGAAAAGCGGTCACGCCTCCGGCTGCAGCAGCTCGGGACCCTGAACGCAGGTCTTCCTTGTGACCGTTTCCAGGTTCCCGGAAGTGAACCTGAGGGTCAATGACCCCGGGAAGCAAGTGAAGGCCGGACGCGTCAATGACCTCGCCTCGGTCGGGCAGCCCGGAACCAATGGCGGCGATGCGGCCGTCTTCCACAAGGACGTCGGTGGACTGAACCTGTCCAGGCAGAACCACCTGGGCGTTGCGGATGGTGAGGGTAGCAGGCATGGGGATCAGCTGAAGTCGGTGTACTGGTCACGGAGGAGTTGCGCGGCCTCCTTGGCAAAGTAGGTCAGGATCATGTCCGCGCCCGCGCGGCGGATGGAAAAGAGGATTTCCATCATGGCCCGGTCCTTCTCAACCCAGCCCCGCTCAGCGGAGGCGAGGACCATGGCGTACTCTCCGGAGACGTTGTAGGCGGCAACCGGGACGTCAAACTCTTCCCGGACAGCCCGGATGACATCAAGGTAGGCGAGGGCCGGCTTCACCATGACCACGTCCGCCCCTTCCTCAATGTCCAAGGCCACCTCGCGCAGGGCTTCCCGGAGGTTGGCCGGGTCCATCTGGTAGGTCTTCTTGTCCTTCGGAGCACCGGAGGACTTGGGAGCCGAATCCAGGGCGCCACGGAAGGGACCATAGAAGCAGGAGGCGTACTTCGCAGAGTAGGCCAGGAGGCCCACGTGTTCATGACCATGGGCGTCCAGCGCCTCTCGCAGTGCTCCAATGCGCCCGTCCATCATGTCGGAAGGCGCCACCCAGTCCACCCCCGCTTCCGCGTGACAGAGGGCCATGCGCACCAAGGCCTCAACGGTTTCATCGTTGACAATCTCTCCGTTGCGCACCAGACCATCGTGTCCGTGTGGGGTGTAGGGGTCGAGCGCCACATCAGTCTGAATGCAGAAGTCCGGGTACGCCTGCCGAATCGCTCGGACGCAGCTGGGAATGAGCCCTGCCGGGTCCCATGCTGACTTTCCGGTGAGGTCCTTCATGGGAGAGTAGCCGAACAGGTTCACCGCGCCGATTCCAAGTTGAATCAACTCCTCACACTCTCGGACCACCTCATCAATGGAGAGGCGAAACTGTCCGGGCATGGTGTCAATGGGATCCCGGACGCCGGTGCCTTCGGTGACAAAGATGGGGTAGATCAGCTGCTGTGGCACCAAGAGGGTTTCCCGGACCAGAGAACGGATGGGAGCGGTCCGACGCAGACGACGGGGACGATGCACAAGATTCATGGGGTACACTTGAGAAAAAGAGGAGGGGCCAGTACGGAGGGGGGATCTCCGTACTGTAACAAGAAGGAAGGTGGGTTAGACCCTCTCAATGACAATTTTGTTCTTGCCCGACTTGTAAATCTTCACGCGGTCGCCTGCTTCCCAACCCAGGGTGTCAAACACGTAGGAGGGAATCGGCACCCGCTTGGAGGCACCTCCGCGTCCGGACGTCCGGATCTGGTCGTAGTGTCCACGCTTGGACACGCGAGGCTTGCGCTTGCTGGAAAACGTCGGCGGGACTTTGCTGAGCATCCGGCACGCATCAATCATCTTCCGGTTGAGCTTGGCCGGCGTCATCTTCATGGTCCGAGCGGTGGCGCCTTCGGTCATTTGACCCGCCAGCTTTTCAACTTCGTCCATAAACTTTTGAGCTTCTTTGGCCGTCATTTCCATTTCAGGATCTCCTTTTCAGAATTCGTTAAGTGTGTTGAGAATGCCGAAGCAACCCGGGTCGGCTTGGTTGCTTCTTGTAAATAGTAATTACGGGTAACGTCGCACAGATTCAAGTATTATTTTAAAAATCGGTGCAATCGAGGCCGTGTGGATTTGTGACCCGTGTGACAAAAACTAGAGGAAGCGCCTGAGAAAGGAGGTCTGCTTTGTTTGAAATGTATAAATTTGTAATAGTGGAGCAATGCCCAGACTGAAGGGGGAAGGAGCTTCAGTCTGGGAAAAGTAAGCGGGGGGTGAGCGCCCTGATCTGGGGGGCCTAGGCGAGGCTTTGGCGCAGCAACTGGAGGTTCTCGGCAATGCTCCGTTCGGCGTTAAAGACGGCGGAGCCTGCGACCAGAACATCGGCGCCTGCAGCAACCACTTCCGGCAGGGTTTTGGTGTTGATGCCTCCGTCGACCTCAAGCTCTGCGGTGCTGGAAGTTGCGTCAATCATCTCCCTTAACTTCCTGATCTTTTGAGTGCTTTGTGGAATGTAAGACTGCCCACCAAATCCGGGATTAACGGACATCAGCAGCACCAGGTCGAGGTCAGGAAGAATTTCTTCAAGCACAGAAACAGGGGTGGCTGGATTGAGGCTCACTCCGGCACGCACCCCCAGTTGCTTGATGCGTTGAATGGTCCGGTGCAGGTGGGGGCAGGTTTCCCAGTGAACGGTCAAAATGGAGGCGCCGGCTTGGGCAAAGTCCTCAAGGAAGCGGTCGGGAGCTTCAATCATTAAGTGGACATCCAGGGGGAGCTTTGTGAGGGGAAAGAGGGCCTGTGCGACCAGGGGGCCAATGGTGATGTTGGGGACAAAGTGGCCGTCCATGACATCGAAATGAAGGTAGTCTGCACCAGCGGCCTCAGCCGCCTGAACGTCGTCTCCCAAGCGGGCAAAGTTTGCAGAAAGAATGGAGGGGGCAAGCTTGAAAGGGGGCATATAGTTCCGAGCCGTGAGGGTGATAGGGGTCCCCACCTTTGGACAGGTCGGGGAAAATAATGTGGAAAACTCTGAGGAGTTCCTTAAAAAGTGAATCACTGGTGAAACCGGCACCTCTTGTTCCCGGCGACGGCTTGCGGGAGTATCGTGCCTGATTGTGGGACAAGACGTAAGTTTTTCTGCGGTCGAGGGACAGGAACCGGGATTTCCGAGGAGTCGTGTCACCGGTGGAGGCTGGGAATTCCGTTTGCGTTGTTGTGGGGAAAACCTAGACTGATTTGGTTCGCTTTCAAGCAAATCCCCCAACCCTCAAGCATGGTAGATGGAGCATCGTGAAACTGAGTGAGATGAATGAGTCGGAATTGATCGCCCAGGCGCGTACGTTAACCAGCCAGCATGAAGCCTTCCGTAGCGCAGGACTGAAGCTGGACGTCACTCGCGGCAAGCCGGCAACGGCTCAGCTGGACCTGGCCGATGGGCTGGAAGGGCTGACCCGGGAGGACCTGTTCCTGGACGATGGCACCGATCTGCGGAACTACGGTGGCCTAGAGGGCATTCCCTCTGCCCGGAAGCTGGGCGCTGCCTTGCTGGGCGTGCACCCCTCTGAGGTGATCGCCGGTGACCACACGAGCCTCTCGCTCATGTACCTCTACCTCAGCTGGGCCTTCACCATGGGGCCGATGGGCAAGGGAACGGCTTGGCGAGACGAGGGAGACGTGAAGTTCCTAGCGGTGGTGCCAGGGTACGACCGGCACTTCTCCATCTGTGAGGAGCTGGGCATTGAGATGATCAATGTGTCCCTCAATGAGGAGGGTCCCGACATGGATCAGGTTGAGGAGTTGGTCAGCAAGGACCCGAGCATCAAGGGCATGTGGTGTGTGCCGAAGTACTCCAACCCGACCGGACACGTTTACTCCGATGAAACCGTGGACCGCATTGCGGCTCTGGGAAAGATCGCCGGCGCTCACTTCCGGGTCATCTGGGACAACGCCTATGCCGTCCATGACCTGCAGGACTCCCCTCCTGTGCTCTCGAACATCATGGAGCGCTGCCGCCATCATGGAACCGAGGATTCGGTCATTCAGGTCGCGTCAACGTCCAAGATCAGCTATGCCGGTGCCGGCATGAGCTTCCTCGGCGCCTCCAAGCACAACCTTGATCACTTCAAGAAGCGCTTCAGCATCATGGCCATTGGTCCGAACAAGGTGAACCAGCAGCGGCACATGAAGTTCTTTAAGGACTTCAATGGCCTGAAGGATCACATGAAGAAGCACGCAGCCATCCTCCGTCCCAAGTTCGAGAGCGTGCAGAAGCACCTCAGCGTTCTGGAAGGGCTGGAGATGGGCAGCTGGAGCCGTCCGGAAGGTGGGTACTTTGTGAGCTTTGATGCTCCGGCTGGCACCGCCAAGCGGATTGTGCAACTGGCGGCTGAGGCTGGTGTGAAGTTGACTCCGGCAGGAGCAACCTTTCCTTATGGCAAGGACCCGAACGACTCCAACATCCGCCTGGCGCCCTCCTTTCCGGAGCTGGAAGAGCTGGATCAGGCCATGCAGGTGTTTGTCAACTGCGTGCAGCTGGCCGCTGTGGAGCAACGCCTGCAACAGGTCCGCGGCTGATGGCTTCCGCACCCGGAACCCTGACGCAAAAGGCTCCGGCTCAAGAGGCTGGAGCCGCTCCTTCTTCCAAGCAGGTGACGGACTGGCAACTGCTGCAGCGTTACCTGATCTACCTCAAGCCTCACTGGAGGTGGATTGCCCTGGGGCTGGGCTCCATTCCGTTTGGAGTCGCGGCCACCCTCCTGATTCCTTGGCTGATCATCCGCATCATTGACGACACGATTGTGCCACAGGACCTGGAGGGGCTGCTGTGGATGTCAAGCCTGCTGGGAGGAGCGATCTTCGGAGGGTACCTAGCAGACTCGCTGTACACCTTTTCCCTGCAGCGGGCCGGGCAGCTCGGCATCAGTTCCATGCGGAGTGAGCTGTACCAGCACGTGCTCTCGATGCCTCGGTCCTTTTTTGACAAACGCCCGGTTGGGGTCATCCTGACGCGCATCACCAGCGACATGGAGGCCCTCAACGAGTCCCTGGCGGTGGGGGTCCTTTCCATTTTTACCGACGCCATCAAGACCACGGCGCTGCTGATCCTCCTCTTCAGCATCAGCTGGAAGCTCACCTTGGTGGTGCTGCTCATTCTGCCCCCCATTTACCTGGTGAGCAACTTCCTCCGGGCCCGGCTGCGTCACTACTACAACCTGACACGGGAAGCGCTTGCAGAATCCACAGGGTACCTGCAGGAGTGCCTCAACGGCGTAAAGACCGTGCAGCTCTATGCCGCTGAGCTGAAGGTCCAGGCCCGGTATGAAGCCAAAACCCGACGTTTCTTCAAGGCTCAGTCGGGGTCGAATTTTTACGACGCGGCCCTCTTCAGTGTCATTGAAGGAATCACCTCGGTGGCTCTGGCGTTCATGCTCTGGTACGGCTCTGGTCAGATTTTGGCTGGAGTGGTCAGCATCGGAACCCTGGTTGGCTTCATCAATACCCTTCACCGAATTTTTGTCCCAATCCGGGAGTTCACTCAGCAGATCTCCGTCTTCCAGCGCTCCTTGTCGTCATTGGAAAACATTGACGCGCTCTTCCGGGAAACTCCGGAAGAAACGGTCGCAGAAGCCCTTCCGGCTCAGGACGAACGCTTTGCGACCTTCCAGTCCCTTGAATTCCGGAACGTCCGCTTCCGCTACGACCCCAGTGGTCCTTGGGTCCTCAAGGGCGTTTCCTTCCAGGTTAAGAAGGGCGATCGCTTGGCAATTGTCGGCACCACGGGGTCCGGGAAGTCCACCATTGTGCGGATCCTGACCCGGATGTATGGCGCTTATGAGGGCTCAGTGCGGTTGAATGGTGTGGAGCTTTCGGACATTCCGCGGCGTGCGCTCAATCGGCTGGTGGCGATGATGCAGCAGGACACTTACCTCTTTGAAGAGTCCATTGCCTTCAACATTGCTCTGGGGCGTCCCGAGGTGACCCCGGAGGCGGTTCAGGCGGCGGCACAGTACGTTTATGCGAATGAGTTCATTGAGCGGCTGCCTGGCACCTACGACTACGGTTTGCTGGAGAACGGCAAGAACCTCTCGGCAGGAGAATCGCGGCTGGTGGTGTTTGCTCGGGCCATTGCGGCTCAGAGCGACCTGATCGTCTTGGATGAGGCGACCAGCTCTGTGGATTCTGTGACAGAGAACCTGATTCAGCGGGCCATTGAGCGCATCTTTCAGGACAAAACGGTGATCGCGATTGCGCACCGCCTGAGCACCATCCGGCACTCCAGTGAGATCCTAGTGATGCAAGCAGGAGAGGTGGTGGAGCGCGGGACCCATGATGCGTTGGTCGCGCTCAATGGGGTTTACGCGGGGCTGCTGCAGACCCTGGAAGAGGAAGGCTGAGCCCTCTGCGCCAGAACGTGAACACGCTCTCGGATGGCCTGGAGGCAGCGCTGCTGTTGGCTGCGACTCAAGCCCGGACACTCGAGGTACTCGGTCAGAAGTTGAATGGCCGTGAGGTCATTCAGCACCTGCTCGCGTTGGGCTTCATCTGTTGCGGGAAGTCCCGGGAAGGCCATGAGGCTCCTTGCGGTGAGAGCGGTTTGAGGAAAGAGCGTACACGATTCAGTGTAGGTAATTCTGCTAGAATAGCAACTTAAATTGCAATTTATGGGTGAATCGCGTGAGTACCCCAGCCGTCCCTTTGTGGGCGTGGGGGTGGTAGTGCTGAAGGAAGCATCGGTTCTGCTGATCCGGAGGGGGCGCCCTCCGCGTCAAGGCGAATGGAGTCTGCCCGGAGGCGCTCAGCAGGTGGGCGAAACGGTCCGGGAGACCGCGCTGCGTGAGGTTCGTGAAGAAACCGGAATCGAGGTGCAGGGGCTGCAGTTTCTGGAAGTCATCGACTCCATCACACGAGACGCCGAGGGCACTCCTCGTTTCCACTACACGTTGGTGGATTTTTGGGCGGAGTGGGCCTCAGGAACTCCTGAGGCTGCGGACGATGCCCAGCACGCCGAATGGATTCCGCTGACGGACCTGAGCCCGCTGGGGCTGTGGTCGGAGACCATCCGGGTCATTGAACGGGCCCAAGCGCTGCGAGACGCGCCGATCGGTGAAAAAGTGCTTGCGAAATGACGCAAGATCCCCATAATTAACGGTTTGCTTGGCAGGGTAGCTCAGTTGGTGAGAGCGCGGGATTCATAACCCCGAGGTCGAGAGTTCAAATCTCTCCCCTGCTACCAAAACCGTCCTCCTTGGCGTCCCTGCGACGCGTCTGAGCGCTCCGGCGCTTCCGTTTACGTTCCCCCCTAAAATTTCTGTACGACTCCTCTCTTGGCACGAGAGAAATCCGTTCTCTGGCTGGGCTCCCGTGTTTGGGGGGCAAGGGCGGGTTGTCAGGAGCCCATGACTCCTGACAGCGGGGCAGGGCTCAGAAAAAGGCCATGGTCCGGACCTCAATGCTTTCGCGCTTCTTGTGTTGCGCAGGAGTGGTGGGGTCTTCAAAAGCGCTGTGTCCCGTGAAGCGGGCACGCCCGTCGGTTTCGGAGTCGTAGGTCTTGAGCAGGATCGCTTGGTGGGGCTCAATGCGGGGGAAGTAGTACCACTGGTGGCGATCCGCGTGGCGCATGACGTAGATCTCTCCGGTGCGTTCACGGTACATGAGGTTCATGGTGATGAAGTCCTCTTCTGTTGAGGTCCGGGCATCACACATGGCCAGAGGCAACTCCTCAACGGTCTCGTAAAGCGGCTTCCAAACGTTGTAGAAGGCGACTCGGTTCTGGAGCAGCGTGTCAGCCTCCTCCGGAAGGATATCCTGAACCCGCTTGGGCCCGGAGTGTGGGGTGTAGTCGCTGTGGACCAGGAGGACCGCGGGACGGTTGACGACGGAGTTCTCGTCCTGAACATTGCTCTCCATCTGCTCATTGGACATCCGTCGCCTCACGGTGTGATCAAAGACGATCACCCGCTTGGCGCCGGTGTGCTGCTGGACAAAGTCGATCACCTGCGCGTAGAACTCGCTGAGAATCTTCTGCTCATCGTCGAAGGCGCGGAAGTCTCCCGTAAAGTCATGAAGCTCAAACCCGGCTCCATCAACGGTGAACTGGTCCCGTTGAGGCCACCCATTCTGAATGAGGACCTCCCGGGCGTCGGTGCCCGGAGGGTTCATTTCCACATCGCCTTCCGGCTGATAAAAGTAGTAGCTGGGCGCTTTGCCGTTATCGACCGTGTAGTTGACTTCTGCGGTGACTGCAGGAAGTTCGGTGAGGGGTGTTTGCATGGAGGCCTCAAGGAGAAAGACTTTGTCCAGGGTTAAAGGGGCAATGCCCGGTTTCAGGAGAGGGTGAAGCCTTCTGAGACGCGGGTTTCTTTCCAAATGGGCAGCTCTTCCACCTTCTCCGTCATCCAGCGCTTCAGGTTCGGATGTGGATCGAGGGGGAGTTTCTGCCACCAGTGCAGGTGCATGGGGGCCGCGCAGACAATGTCAGCCAGGGTGGGGGTGCTGCCGGCAATCCACTCGTTTTGAGAAAGCCGCTCATCCAAAATGCCAGCGAGCTTGTGGAAGTTCTCAGCTTCACCCTCCAGCACACTCTGGTCGGGTTCCGCATTCAGAACCGGCTTGACGCAGTTTTCCACAAGGTAGACGTAGCAGGAGGGGAACCACGCTGAGGCCTCCCACAGCAGCCAACGGTTGATGTCAGCCCGAGTCTGAAGGTCCGTTGGGTAGGCGCTGGACTTGCCAAACTTGTCTGCGGCGTACTGCAGGATGCTGTTGGACTCCCAGAGCACAAAGTCTCCATCCACCAGCGCCGGCAAGGCCGAGTTCGGGTTGATCTTCAGGTACTCTTCTGACTTCTGCTCCGCCTTGAAGTAATCGACGTAAGCCAGCTCATAGGGCACTTCCATGAACTTGAGTCCGGCAATGACCTTGCGGCAGTTGACGGTGATGGGATCAGCGTACAGCTTCATGTTGGTTCTCCACGGGAAAAGAGGAAGGAGCCTGAGGCACTGGGCCAGCAGGCTCCGGTCAAGGCCAGACCAGCCGTTCACCTCCAGAAGAAGGGCGGTTGGGGCCGATACGAGCGAGGACCTCGCTCAGTCTTCAGGTCGAAGCCGGCTCTGTTGCCGAGGCCTCAAGCGCCGTCTGTAGCGTCTGAGCCGCGCCCAAGTCATGCTCCACAATGAGCTGCTCCGCCCGGTGTTCATCTCCGGAGGCAATGGCCTCCACAATTTCAGCATGCTGCCGCCAGATCTCACGAGGGAGCTGCGCCTGACGGAGGAACTCTCCCATCGCGCGACGCAGGAACCGCCAGTGCGATTCGGCGGTGTGCGACAGCAACGGATTGCCAGAGGTTTCGTAAATCAGTCCGTGCAGCTCCATGTCTAGGCGAACCTGCTCGGCGACATCATGACTCTCCCCGGCCTGCGCTCCGCGCTCCAGGAGGTCGCGGGCACGTCCCGAAAATGAGCGCTTCAGCTCGGGTGCCTGAGCCAAACGCTGAGCGGCCATGCGCGCCGCGAGACCATCCAGCGCCGCCCGGACCTCGTAGTGGTGCCGCATCAGGTCAGCATCCAGCGGGGTGACCCAAAGGCCGCGTTTCCCCACTTCCTCCACCATGCCGTCTGCTTTCAGCAACGTCATCGCCTGCTGCACCGGCTGACGGGAGACGCCCAAGCGTTCCGCCAGCTGCTCCTGAACGAGGTGAGAGCCCGCAGGAAGCGCGCCTTCACAGATTTCATCAACAATGACCTCATACACCTGATCCGCCAGGCTGGATTGAGGTTTTAAGATTTTCATTCTTTGAACTCCGAATTCTGTATTCAGAATACAAAATGAAGAAACGGAGGCGTGATGTCAAGTCCAATGGTTCTGTCTTCTCCTTCTTGAGAAGAAGCGGGGTTTGGTCAATAATGAAATCGGAGGTAACCGGACAAAACCAAAAGGCAACCAAGCCTTCTCAGAAAACACATTTTTTCATAGAAATGGCAGTCTTGAAGAGTGTGCAGAAGGGGGTGGGGCTGATCGGACTCGGCATCCTGTTCGCCTCCACGCTCTTGGCACAAGCTCCGGTGGAGCTGAGGAGCGAGAAGGAGTCGCTGTCTTTGACAGAGGAGTTGACCGTTCTCGAAGACCCTACGGGCACTCAGACCCTAGAGGAGGTGCAAGCTCCGGAGGCTCAGGCTCAGTTTCAGCCGACACCGGAAGGAGCCCGCTTGGGGTTTACCGCCTCAACCTACTGGTTCCGGTTGGAGGTACACAATCCGGAAGCAACCCCGCAGGAGCGTTGGCTGGTCAGCAACACGCCCTACACCAACGACATTGTCTTCTTCCCCTTCCCCGACCAGCCCTCTCTTCAGGAACGTTCCGGGAGCTTTGTCCCTCTGTCGGAACGGTTCATGTTCTTCACCGTGCCTGTGTTTCAGCTGGCGCTGGAGCCGGGAGAAACGCGGACGCTTTACTGGAGGGTGCGCTCGGTCAATGCGCTCAGCTTCCCGCTGGTGGCACAGACTCCGGCAGCCTTTCTCAGTGAGTACACGCAGAGTCAGTGGCTGGTGAGCCTCTACTGGGGGTTCTGCCTGGCGCTGGCCATGTACAACCTCTTCCTCTTCCGGGGGCTGAAGCAGGTGAGTTACCTCCTGTACAGCCTGTTTCTGCTGAGCCACCTGGTTTACTTCTCCCGCACCAACGTTCTCCTTTACCTTGAGCAGGACCTGTCGTGGTGGGTGCTACGAGGGTCGGCGTCAGTGGGCTCCTTGAGTTCGCTCATGGCCTACCTATTCTTCATGGAGTTTCTGCGCCTGAAGGAGCGCTTCCGGCTGGGCTGGTTCCTGTTGGGGGGCGGGGCGGGGGTCGCATCGCTGATGATCCTGCTGCCGCTGTTTCTGAGTGAGGAGGGCATGCGGGGATTCCTGCTGTTCCGGGTTGGGTTTGCGACCGTGAGCACACTCCTGATGCTGCTGGCGGCAGCCGTGACCATGGGGCAGGGATACCGTCCGGCGCGCTACCTCTTTGCCGCGGCCCTGGCTCCGTTTTTCGGATTCCTGCTGACGAGTTTGGCGTTCTGGAGCGAAACGTTTTCCGGGTTTAAGGGAGATGGTGCGTCCATGGGAAGCATGATGCTGCTGGCGCTGTTGCTCTCTTGGGGACTGGCGGATCAGATGCGAGCGCTCCGTCAGGAGAGACTGGAGGCGCAGCAGCGGGCGATTGAGCAGCTTCAGGAGGTGGACGTTTTCAAAAATCGCCTGCTCACCAACACCTCACATGAGCTGAAGGCCCCGCTTCACAGCATTGTCGGACTGGTGGAGAACCTGGTGAAAGGCGAGGGGGCACTGTCCCGGAAGGGGCAACAGGCGCTGAGTCTGATCCAGAACAGCAGCATGCGGATGGCCCGCATGGTGGATGACCTGCTGACCAGGGTGGAGGGCGGAGAGGTCCGCCGGTCTCGTCAGGATCCTCTTGAGCTAAAGAGTCTGCTGGAAGAGGTGCTGCTGCTGCTGGAGCATCAGGCCTCAGCCCGTTCCCTTATGCTCATGTCGAAGGTTCCCAACGACCTTCCTCCTGTTCGGGGGGATGCCACTGAGTTGCATCAGGTGCTGCTCAACCTCGTGGAAAATGCCATCAAGTACACGGAAAAGGGAAACGTCCGCTTGGAAGTGGAGCCGGTTTCAGAGGACCGTATCCGGATTCAGGTCATCGATACGGGAGCGGCAATTGAGCCCAGCGACTGGGAGCGCCTCACTCGGCCCTTTGAGCGAGGGGTGCATCCGACCGTTCCGGGGCTGGGGGTGGGGCTCAGTGTGGTTCAGGACCTGTTGGCAAACTATGGAAGCACGTTGCAGCTGGAATCCCGAGGGGCCGGTGAGAAGGCGATCAGCTTTGATCTGCCCACTGCCGAGGCCGTGCTCGCTCCGGTGCTGGAGGAGCCCATGGGACACGATGCCGAGCTGCCACTGATTCTGGTGGTCGAAGATGACCCGACCTCTCAGTACGTCCTCATGGAGATGCTGCAGCGTGCGAAGTACGGAGTGATGCTCATCCAGACAGGAGAAGAAGCCGTTCAGTACCTAGAGGAAGGCAGTCATCCGGTTCCGGATCTGCTGCTGCTGGATGTGATGATGCCTGGACTGGATGGGCTGGAGACCTGTGAGTTGATCCGGAAGACGTTTCCAGAGGACCGTCTCCCCATCCTCTTCATGTCCGCACTGAACCGACGGGAGGACCTCGAGTCCATGTATGAGGTGGGAGGAACAGACTACCTCGGCAAACCGATCCGGGAAGTGGAGCTGCTGGCG
>CBFIGY010000027.1:0-40366 GCA_965662235.1 uncultured bacterium | reverse complement strand
ATGCCAACCTGTCTGGTGCCAACTTGATTTATGCCGATCTGAAGGATGCCAAATTCTGTAACACCAAGATGCCTGACGGCATCATCAACAACAAAGATTGCTAGAACTACGGCGAGGAACTCTCTCTCGAGTTCGCTCATTGAGTTACCATGCTGAAAAATTTTCCTAAGATTGATTCCGATACCGATAAACACTGGCAATCCCGATTTTCAATTTGTCCGCAATCTGCTGCGGTTTCAGTCCCTGCTCGGTCAACTGCTGGATTTCTGCTGTCTTCCGTTTGGCAGTGGGAACCCGCCCCTTGAACTTCCCTGCTCGCTTCGCCTTCTCAATTCCGACCATCTGTCGCTCCAGCAGAATCTCCCTCTCAAACTGATAGACAGCACCGAGCATGGACAGCAACAACTTCCCCGTTGAAGGGGAAGTATCCAGATTCATGTCCAGGATCTGGAGAGTGACTCCTTTGCTGCCCAGCAACTCCACCTGCTTCCAGAGGTCAGTGATGGAACGAGCAAACCGAGACAGAGTGGTCACCACAAACGAATCTCCTCCCTCTGATCCTCTGGATCTTATTTTCTTCCTTCATCAGAGGCACCGGACCTCGTTGTGGGCGAGGCCGTGGGGCTTCTGACCGAGGAGCTTGCCGGGGCTGCCGAGGAGGCGGTCCTTAGGCAGAGTGTTCCTCCTTGAGGAGCTGCAGCAGGTCTTCCGGAGAGAGGCGGCTGAGGCGGTCGTTGCCTTCCAGGAGGCTATTGGCCAGGTCTCGCTTTTCATGATGGAGGCTGACAATCCGTTCCTCAATGGTGCCTTGGGTCACCAACCGGTAAATGGTCACCGGTCGTTCCTGACCGATGCGGTGGGCGCGGTCGGAGGCCTGGTCTTCCACAGCAGGGTTCCACCATGGGTCCATGTGGATGACGTAGTCGGCGGCGGTCAGGTTCAAGCCGGTGCCCCCGGCCTTGAGGCTGATGAGGAACACGTCCCCCTCGCCCCGCTGGAAGGCATCAATGGCGCGCTGCCGTTGCTTCTGGGGGGTGCTGCCATCGAGGTACTGGTAGGCGATCTTCTGCTTCTGGAGGTGGGCCTCAAGGAGGCTCAGGTGAGAGACAAACTGGCTGAAGACGAGCACCTTGTGCCGGTTCTCCAGCAGTTCTTCCAGGGTCTCCTGAAAGAGTTGCAGCTTGGATCCGGGCAGCGGCGTCTCCGGGAGCACCAGCTTGGGGTGACAGCAGGCCTGCCGGAGTCGGGTGATCTGAGCCAGGATCTTCAGGTTCCGGGCGCCCGGAGGAGCCTGTTCCTCTTGCGCTAGGTCCTCCAACGCCTTCTGCCGCAGTGCTTCATAGAAGACGCG
The DNA here is from genome assembly GCA_965662235.1 of uncultured bacterium. Lineage (GTDB taxonomy): Bacteria > SAR324 > SAR324 > SAR324 > NAC60-12 > JAYPUA01. The sequence goes on along the minus strand of CBFIGY010000027.1, from coordinate 39,015 downwards.
CTCCTCTGCGCTCAGCTCCACCGAAAGGACAATTTCGGTTTTGGGAGGAAGCTCGTGGAGCACCTCATGCTTGAGGCGCCGGAGGATGAAGGGCCGGATGAGCTTCCGCAGACGCCGCCGGGTCTCGGCATTGTGGTCCCGTTCAATGGGAACCGCGAAGCGGGACTGGAAGTGCTCACGGGACCCAAGGAGTCCGGGATTGAGGAAACGGAACAGGTTCCATAGCTCGCCCAGGTGGTTTTCCATGGGGGTGCCGGTGGTGGCCACCCGGAAGTCCGCCTCCAGCTTCATTACTGACTGAGACCGCTTGGTGGCAGCGTTCTTGATGGCCTGTGCTTCATCGAGCACCAGCGTGCTCCAGCGTCGTGCACAGAGCGTTTCGGTCTCCTGGGGCAAGAGACCGTAGCTGCTGATGATGACCTCAAAGGGCTCGGCCGCTTGCACCACCTGCTGGCGGTCTTCAAAGGCGAGCAGAACAGGACGGAGGGTGGGGGCGAAGCGGTGGATCTCCCGGACCCAGTTCTGGGCCACCGAAGCCGGTGCCAGCACCAGCGCCGGCCCCTGGGGAGCGCGCTCTAGGAGGACGGCAATGGCCTGAAGGGTCTTGCCCAGGCCCATGTCATCTGCCAGACAGGCGCCCGCTTCCCAGTGGGCCAGGCGGGTGAGCCAGGTGAAGCCCTCCTGCTGGTAGTCCCGGAGCTGGGCCTGCAGCGTGGATGGAACGGCCGGGGTGAGGGACTGGGCCTCCCGGAGCTTCTGCAGACGCTCCTTCCAGCGGGCGTCGGTTTCGAGCTTCCCCACAGAGTCCACCCACTCCTCCAGAGCCGGGGCCGCAAAGTCGTGCAGGCGCAGCTGGTTCCCTGCTGATTCGGTGAAGGCCTGAAGCTCCTCCAACCGCTTCTGGAACTGCTCCGTCAGGGCAAGGAACTGCTGATCGCCGAGTGGGACAAAGCGTCCGCGTCGGTGCTCCAGCAGGTTCAGCAGGGCCTGCAGCGATAGGGTCTGCTCCGGACTGAGCTCGACGGCGCCGTCCACCTGAAACCAGTCTCGCTTCTGCTTGATCTGCAACGTCAGGTCCGCGAGGTCAACTCTGCGGGTGAGGCGGAGGGACTGCCCTTCAGGCCACTCCACCTGCACCTGATCCCCCAGCTCCTGAAGCTCCTGAAGGATCTCTAGGCAGTCTTCCGGATCTTCAAAACGCCATTCGCCGTCGTCATGAGGCCACTCGCTCAGGTACGGGGCCTGCGCCAGCACGTGCTCCAGGGCATCCCGTTCCTTTTTGAGAGACCGCTTGGTCTGGGTCCGCTGCTTCTGCACGTCTCCCACCCAGAGCACGCTGCCCTTGCCCGGAGGCGAGTAGGGGCCACCGTCTCCAAGGGGCCGGACCAGCAGCTCCAGCCGAAGCCCCTCGCCGAGCGGGAGCAGGTGGGCATGGATCTGTGTGCTGGCGGGCACCTCCGGAAGCTCCTCTTCCCCAATGCCGAGCGGAGAGGTGACCGGAATGATGGCCGAGAGGTTGTTCAGGGTTTTGGAAAGCTGCTCCTTCCCCGAAGCCGGAATGGTGAGGGCCTGCTGCTGAAAGACCTCCCGCAGCTGACGCTGTTCCGGAGAGAAGATCACCATTCGGTAACGCGTGGGGGTCTCCTTCTGCAGCACCAGCGAGGAGTTTGAAGAGAGCTTATAGGGGAAGGTGAGCTTGAAGCCCTTGGGGGTCTCCTGAACCAGCAGTTCCGGTTTCCCGGTGACCAGCTCCAGAGGAAGGTTCTGGGTGCCTTCTTGAAACAGCAACGGGTGTCCGGCCAAGAGTGGAAGGGCCTTGTCAAAGGGAAGGTCATACTCCCGGGAGTAGTAGTACGAGGAGCGGTGCTCCCGGATCTGGCTGGCAACCTGGTAGTCCTGCTCGCTCATGAACGGCAGCCCGCCCTTGAGGCGCTTGAGGGCCACCACGCGTCCATCGCTCCAGGCCCCGGTTTTGTTCTGTCGCTGGGCCACCGGGGTCAGCCGCTGCTGCTTGAGGTCCACCCGCCAGGCCAGCCGCTGCTGCTGCTGCGACTTGGAGGCTGAGGCGGCATTGACCTGACCAAAGGCGGAGAGAACCTTGAGGGCCCGCTCCCACTCCTCTTCCCTAGGACGCAGGTGGATCAGGCTGACAAACGTCTCCGGAATGGAGTGATGAGTCGGGAAGACCTTCTCCCGCTGGTTTTCCTGGAGCCACCGCAGTTGCTGAAGGTCCCAGAGGAGCTGCCGTATCTCCAGCATCGGCATGATCTCATCCTCCACAAACTCCGACTGGAGGAAATCTGTGTCCGGTTCGGATTCACCGCTCCAGAGCGGGAGGGGGATGATGAACCAGGAATCGCTGATGTCCTTGTACGTGTCGAACTCGTTGAGCTTGAGGGGCGCCGCGGTCAGCTTGGCCAGCAGGGTCTTGAGGAAGGGCGATCCGGTCAGGGCGAGCTTCCGCAGAAAGGTCACGGCGTCTTCGACCCCAGCCTCTGGGTTGGTGCCAATCATGGCCAGAGGCATCAGGCTGCCTGGGAGCCCGGGAAGGGGATGTTTGCGTCCCCGGACCCCTTGGTTGAAGAGGGTGAATCCCTTTTGCAGGGCCTTCAGGGCTGCGGCATAGTCTCCCTTGAAAAAAGCCTCGGTGCCCTTCAGCTGCCAGAAGGCGTCCTCGCTGGTGGACAGATGCTCCTGCAGAGCTGCCACCTGCTGAAACTTCCCCTGCCGGAGGTAGGTGACCCCCAGCGGCACCATGAACTCCATCCAAGCCTTCGGGTCCTGATGCAGCTGCTGCTCTAGGTACTCCAGCGTCTCCAGAGCAAGGGGGTAGTCTAGGTTCAGGAACCCCTGCAGCCCACTCCTGAGGAAGCGCTGCTGCTGTTCCAGAGGCAGCTGGGCAAACGCTTCTGGAATCCAGGGATTGAGGAACCGGTCGTGAAGGAAGCCTATCCAAGTGGGCGAGAAGAAGCCCTCCTCGTACTCATCAAGGATCTTGATCAGAGGCTGGAGGCCTTCCTGCAGGTCTTTGTAGTTTTCGGTGAGCCACCGCTTTTCAAGTTCCCGGGGGTCGAGTCCGTGATTGTGACGGTAGGAGCCGAAGGGGAAGCGCTGGATGATGTACTCGCACATCTCTGAAAAGTTGGGGGTCTCTCGGGCAAGGAACCGGGCGACCCCCCGTCCTGCAGAAGTCAGCATCAGCTGCCCGCCATAGATTCCTTCCTCAATCCAGTCGGAGTGCTTCTGGATCTTCTCCCAAGCTGCATAGAGGTTCTTCTTGACCTTCAGGTGGTCACTGAAGGGGCCTGAGGAAATTTTGGTCCAGAGGTTCGATTTGGAGATGGACTCATGGACCAGCAACAGAACCACGAACAGCTCTTTTTCTGCGTCACTGAGGCTTGCCAGCTTTTCCTGAAAGAAGGATTTTCCTTGAATGAGAAGTGGGTGGTACATGGAGACTAGAAGGCTCAAGGGGACAGAGAGGGACCCTTCAGGCGAAGGCACCTGCACGGCAACAGGGGGGCCGCTTCAAGAGGTGCGATTCGGCGGAGGCCCGCTTTAAAAACAGTGCTGCTTCGAATCTATCAGATTCACCGGGCGCTGTCACATCGTTCCCGGCAACGAGGCTTCTTTCAGCCGTGCTCCAGGGCGTTTGAGGCAGGAACAGTCAACGGGGCATGGGTGGGGGAAGCAGCAGGTTCAGTCCCAATGCCAGTCCGGCACAGCAAGCCACCACGGCCAAGAAGGGCAGCCAGCCCCATTGGTGGTAGACCAACAGGGGCCCATAGGATCCGGAGGCGCCGCCCCCGTAGTAGAAGGCGAGGTAGAGGCCATTGACCACGCCTCGGTTGTCCTGAGCCTGCTGGTTGACCATTCCGGAAAGGGTCGCGTGGGTGAGGAAGAAGCCTCCGCTGAAGACGAACATGGCGCCATAGGCGATTCCCGGCTGAGGCAGCAGCAGCAGCCCCAGTCCAAGCCCAAAGCTGAGCAGGCCCCAGCGGATGTTGCCCAAGGCCCCTCCGGTCCAACGGGTGAGGCGTTCGGCGTTGACGGACATCAGGGCGCCCATCAGGTATCCCAGGTAGACGAGGGACACCAGGGACTCTGAAAGCTCCGGGTTGAGAGCCTTGAGTCGAAACGGAAGGGCGTTGAGGAGTCCGGAAAAGCCCACAAAGAGAAGGAAGGTCGTTAGGTAAGGCTGAAGGAAGGCGCGTTGCTTGAGAACCTGCCCCAAGGCGTTCCAGGGGAGGCGCCGGAACTGGGTCTGCGGATCGCGGGGAATGCGGTTGAGGAGCAGCCACCCGAGCAGCAGGCCGGCTCCCCAGAAGAGGAAGGCGCTGCGCCAGCCCAGGCCGTCAGTGAGAGCACCGGTGACGGCTCGTCCGGAGAAGCCCCCGACGATGGTGAGGGCGATGTAGGTTCCCATCACCTGCCGGACCCGGGCTGGGGATGCAAGGTTGCTGGTCCAGGTCATCAGGGCCGTGATGGCAGCAGGCAGCAGCAGGCCCTGCAGCAGGCGTCCGACCAGCAGCCAGGTGAAGCTGGGAGCCCACCAGAACAGCAGCTCGGTGGCGGCCATCAGCGGGAGGGCGCTGTTGAGGACCCGGCGGGCGGACCAACGCTCGACCACGTGCCCGTAGAGCAACGGAGCCACTGCCATGGGAAACAGCGCCAGCGCCATCAGCAGCCCGGCGTGACTGCTTGACACCTGAAACTCCCGGGCCAGCAGCGGCAGCAGGGGCTGAGGGGTGTAGAGCACCGCAAACACCATCACGGTGTTGATCATGAGGATGCTAAAGTCCTGCTGTGAAAAGGACGGAGGATCAGGAGCAGTCATGCCAGCCGTTGGAACCGGAGAAAACCCTGTGCCGGAGGGCCGATCAGGGTCGGAAGGACGTTGTTTCTTCTGAGGGTACTCGCTCTGAACGAGAAACACCACGGAAGTGTTGAACGGAATTGACCCTTCTGAAGGGATTGACTACGCTAGCGACCATCTGCTGACTTCTAGGGGAACGACTTCTCACTCCCATCGCCCGCCTACTTTTTCTAAATTCATGGCCCAGACAAAAAATACCCCCCGCGTCTCCAAGCGCGACCGCATCCTTCTCGTGGACTCGGAAGGGACCGTCATCACGACCTCGGACCTCCCCGAGCAGGTTCCGGTGCTGCCGGTGTACCAGCGTCCCGTCTTCCCGGGCATCCTCACGACCATTGGTGCAGATCCGGAGACCAGCCGCTGGCTGCGGGATTCCTACCATGAGGAGAAGATGGTGGGCCTGATCATGGTGCGTCGCAATGTGGAGGACACGGATCTGGAGCAGCGGCGCCCGCGCTCGGCGTCTCAGCTGCACCGCGTCGGAACCCTAGGGTACATCCTGCACTGGGTGGAGCTTCCGGACGAGAGCTGTCAGTTCATGATCAGCACCCTCCAGCGCTTCCAGGTGGGGCGCTTTAGTCGAGACCAGGGACACTTCTTGGCCCGGGCCTCGTACCTAGAGGAAAGCAAGCCGCCGATGACGGATGAGCTGAAGGCCTCGGCCGCAGCCATCATGTCCACCCTCAAGGACATCATCCCCTACAACCCGACCTTCTCGCAGGAGATGTACATGCTCCTCAACCAGGTCGACATCAACGAACCGGCGATGCTGACGGACCTCGCCGCGTCCATGACCAACGCCAAGAGCGGGGACCTGCAGAAGATTCTGGAAACCACCGACTTGGCCAAGCGGATGGAGCAGACGCTGCTGCTGCTGCGGGAGGAGTATGACCTGAGCCTCCTCAAGGAGGAGATCAGCCAGAAGATTGATGAGCGGGTCTCCAAGCACCAGCGGGAGTTCTTCCTCCGGGAGCAGCTGCGGGAGATTCAGCGGGAGCTGGGCCTAGAACAAGACCGGAAGACGCTGGAGCTGCAACGCTTCGCGGAACGTCTGGAGGCCAAGAGCCTTCCTGAGGAAGCAGAGTCCCGGGTGGGAGAGGAGCTCCGACGGTACGCCATGCTGGAAGAAAACTCGCCTGAGCTCCAAACCCTGCACCAGTACCTCGACCTCGTGTCGTCGCTGCCATGGAATGAGTTCACCGCTGATCGCCTGGACCTCAAGCACGCTCGGAAGGTGCTGGAATCCGATCACTACGGCCTAGAGGATGTGAAGAAGCGCATCCTAGAGTTCATTGCAGTCCGTCAGCTCAAGGGCACGCTCAAGGGCGCGATCATCTGCTTGGTGGGGCCTCCTGGCGTCGGCAAAACGTCGCTTGGCCGCTCCATTGCCAAGTCCCTTGGTCGCGAGTTCTACCGCTTCTCCGTTGGCGGTTTGGGAGACGAAAGCGAGCTGAAGGGGCACCGTCGGACGTACGTGGGCGCGATGCCCGGACGTCTCATTCAGGCCTTGCGTCAGACGCAGGCGGCCAACCCGGTGATCCTGCTCGATGAAATCGACAAGGTCGGTCGCGGTGGCTTCCGGGGTGATCCGCAGGCCGTCTTGCTGGAGATCCTGGATCCGGAGCAGAACCGAGACTTCCTGGACCACTACCTCGACCTGCGCTTCGATCTCTCCAACGTCCTCTTCATTGCCACTGCAAACACGCTGGAAACGCTTCCTGCAGCGCTCCTGGACCGCATGGAGGTGCTGCGCCTGCCGGGGTACATTCCGGAGGAGAAGGAAGAGATCACCCGCAAGTACCTCATTCCCAAGCAGATGAAGGAAGCCGGGTTGACCGCCCGTCAGTTCCGCCTCAAGCCGGAAGCGATCGCGCACCTGGTCAGCCACTACTCTCAGGAGGTGGGCATCCGGGGGCTGGAGCGACGGCTCAAGAGCCTCCTCCGGAAGTCGGCGCTGGAGATTGTCTCTGGAACGCGCAAGCGGATGGTGGTGGATGTGCCTCTGCTGCAAGAACTGCTGGGACCCCCGGACACGATGCGGGACGTGTATCAGGCCGAGGGGCGCCCCGGAGTGGTGCGAGGGCTGGCGTGGACTCCCGTAGGAGGCGAGGTTCTGCCCATTGAGGCCATTCGCCTGCCCGATGCCTCTGGAGACCGCCTGCGGCTGACCGGACAATTGGGAGAGGTCATGCTGGAGTCCTCACGGATTGCCTATAGCTACATTCAATCCTTGAGGCTGAAGCCGTCTGGACGTCCCCGTCCGCTGCATCAGCGTGCGATTCACCTCCATGTTCCTGAAGGCGCGACTCCGAAGGATGGCCCTTCTGCCGGGATTGCCATGGCGACGGCCCTGCTGTCGCTGTTCCTGGAACAGCCGGTGACGCCGGATCTGGCAATGACAGGAGAGATCACGCTGACCGGGCAGGTCCTGCCCGTGGGCGGCATTCGTGAAAAGCTGGTGGGCGCCCGTTTGGCTGGGGTCAAGACCGTTTTGCTCCCTGAGCCGAACCGTGCCCAGTATGCGGAACTTCCGGACTCCCTGAAGAAGGAGCTGGAGGTACACTTTGTGCGTCACTATGAAGAAGTAGCCAAGCTTGCGCTCGGCCTGGACCTTTCCGAATCACCCTGAATCGTTGAGACCCCGTATGGATCCGACCGAACTCTCTCCTCAGTGGCCTTTAGTGGCTGTCCCGCATCCTCTGCTGTCTTCCAGCGAGGAGGATCGTTTCCGCTACCTGCAGATCCTGACGCTGCTGATTGACGCTGATGACGTCATCATGGATGAGGAAATCGACTACCTGCACCGGATGGTCTCATTGCTGGACCTGCCCAACGGAACGGTGGGGAAGCTCATCAAGTACGTGGAGCAGCCTGCCGAGGATGACCTCCGCAAGGCCCTGGTGGCGTTTTTTGACCGACGTGGCGCGTCCTTGATGATTGACCTGATCATGGTGGCTTGGTCGGATGAGGAGTTCCACCCGAAGGAGCGGCAGTTCATCATGAACTGCGCCAAGCTGCTGGGGGTCACGCTGGATCAACTGGAACTGCTGCTGCAACTGGTGATTTCCATCCGGGAGCAGGACGTTGATGAGCTGCACCGCATCATTGAGGAAATGCCCAAGCACCGCATGGACTCAGAGTTCCTGCGGTTCTTCTGGAGCAGCCTCCCCTTCTAAAGTCATGTCCGGAGTCTGGAGCACACGTCAGTCTGAGCAGGACGTCTCCCGTCCCGGAGACCCGCGGCTCGCCTATGAACGGGACCGGGCACGGGTGATTCACTCGGCGGCGTTCCGGCGTCTGCAGGCCAAGACGCAGATCCTGGGAGGACAGGAAGGGGACTTTCACCGCACCCGCCTGACGCACTCCATGGAGGTGGCTCAAATCGGTCGGGGGCTGGTGCTGGTTCTACAGCATCGGCATCCGGAACGATCCGAGGAGCTGCCCACCCTGGAACTCATGGAAACCGTGGGATTGGCCCACGACCTGGGGCATCCGCCCTTCGGACACGGAGGCGAGGTGGCCCTCAACTGCGTCATGTCCGGACTCGGAGGCTTCGAAGGCAACGGGCAGACCCTGAGGCTGCTGACGCTGCTGGAGTCCCACACGCCGCAATTGGGCCTCAACCTGACCCGCCGGGCGCTGCTGGGGGTGCTGAAGTATCCGGTGCCCTACCAACAGGTCAACCGACTCGAGGAGCCTCCTCGACCGCCGCTGCCCCGTCAGATCCGCCGCACCGATTGGCATCCGCCCAAGTGCTACCTAGACACCGAGGCGGCTGCCGTGGACTGGATCCTGGCGCCGCTGGGTCCGGCCGACCGTGACCGCTTTCAGCAGAGCACCCCGGCACAGCGTCACACGCACGGGCAGGCGTGCTTCAAGTCCCTAGATGCCTCGCTCATGGAACTGGCGGACGACATCGCCTACGGGATCCACGACTTTGAAGACGGGTTGGCCCTGCGGCTGCTGCACCGTGAGCACTGTGAGGCGGTCTGGGAAGCCGCTGATCCGGACTGGCTGGCAACGCACGAACTGGATCCGGAGGCCTTGACGGAACAGCTGCTTTCGGGGGGCTCCAGACGCAAACAGGCCGTTGGGGCACTGGTCAATGCGCTGGTGACCTCGGTGGAGCTAGTCCGGGATGAGGCCTTTGTGGAACCCCTCTTGGCCTGGAACGTTCGGTTGCCGGATGCTGCAGCGACGCTGCTGGAGGCCTTCAAGGCCATTGCCTTCCGGCACATCATTTGCCTGAACACCGTGCAGGCAGCGACCTACCGGGGACACCAGATCATCATGGCCCTCTTTGATGCTCTCCACTCGGATCCCGGAAACCTCCTGCCTGCCGGATTTCGACAGGACTGGGAAGTCGCCACCACTCCTGCAGAACAGGCTCGGGTGCTGTGCGACTACATCTCTGGAATGACGGACCAGTATGCAAACCGAACGTATGAGCGCCTCTTCATTCCTCGGCAGGGCTCGGTCTTTGACCGGACTTAAGGGGCTGTTGGTCCTGGGACTGCTGGGCTGCTCAAGTACCCCTCCTGCCCGGGACATTCCTCAGATGCCTTGGGGCGAACGGCATGTTTTGGAGTGCAATGACATCAGCCGTTGCATGCTGCAGGCTGGGGACCTGTGCCGGGGAGACTTTGAGGTGCTGAAGACGGATTACTCGAAGGAACTCGTGGGACGTGATCCGCTGGAACGTAAGATTGTGACAGGACTGGAGGTCCGTTGTAAGACCCCCGTGTCGCGACGCACCCGCGAGTTGCAGGTGGCAGAGGAGATGCGGAACGCCCGCGAGTGACCCGGAACGTCCGTGGCAGAGGCGTTAGAAGGCGTCAACGGAGCCAATGTTGACGGCCTGAGGCCGGTCCTCATGAAAGATGAGGGAGAGGATCTTGTAGCGTCGGTTCCGGATCTCAAGGACCTTTCCTTCCTGCAGCAGGGTGGAAGGCACTTCCAGCTCCACGTGGCCGCTGTGTCCGATCACTCCATAAACTTTGACGACAAAGCTTTCTTCGACGATCATCTTCTGAGAATCTCTTGGGTGTAGGTCGTTATTAAGGAAGAGAAACTATAAGTCTTCTTGTGGAGACACGCAAGCTTCCCTCCACGGATTCACCATTTATCCCGGCTTTGCCTCAGGTCCGCTCTGGAGTCCTCCGGTGGGCCGCATCGCTGCTTCCGGCTGCCTGCTGGCACTGCCGGACGTTCCTTTCTCTGTCCTCCCCTTCCCGTTTTCTCTGTCCCCGCTGCGAGCGTCTGTTGCCTTGGGTCAATCCGGCTCAGGTGTGTTCCCGCTGTGGCCTCCCGCAAACCGGGACCTTCTGTTCGGCGTGTGCGGTTCATCCGGGGCCTCTGGATGCGGTTCAGGCCGCATGTGCGTATGAGGAGCCCGTCCGTTCGTGGGTGGTGCGGTTCAAATACGGTGGTCACGACGCGCTGGCCCCTCTGCTGGCAGCGTTGCTGCAGGCCACTTGGCGCCGCGCCTCTGCAGAAACAGAAGTGCTGATTCCGGTTCCGCTGCATCCGTCTCGGCTCCGGTTCCGTGGGTTCAACCAGTCCCTTCTGCTGGCGCAGCACCTGAAGGCGTCAACGCTGTCGCTGAAACCCCACTGGCTTCAGCGCTCCCGTCCCACGCGTCCGCAGGTGGAGCTGAGCGGGGTGGCCCGTCAGCAGAACCCGAAGCAGGCCTTTGTGGCCCGTCCGGAGGTTGCTGGACAGTCGATCTGGTTGGTGGATGACGTCATGACCACCGGAGCAACGCTTCAGGAAGTGGCTCGGACGCTGAAAGCGGCAGGCGCCCGGAAGGTCCAGGCGCTGGTGGTGGCCCGTCGGTTTCTGGAGACGGACCTGCCAGGAGGGGAGGGGGCCTAGGCGGAGCGGTTGCTTGAAAAGCCGAGGGGCAGGTAAGCGGGGCACCAGCCCAGGACTCCGGTCAGAAACGGCACCAGGCCAATGAGGGCCCAGGTCTGTTTGGTGAGGATTGCGGTGGCGAGGAGCACCACGCCCACTACCACTCGAAGGATGCGGTCGGTTCCGCCAACATTTCCTTTCATCAGTCAACTCCTTGTCAAATTGAGGTCAGCAATCCTCAATTGTGTGCTGCAAGGCGTGAGGAGGACAATCTGTAGATTTGCGGAGCCGGCTCAGTGAATCCGTACCCCCTGGGCCTGAATGGCCTGCTGCAGCGCCGACACAGGAACCTCCTGGAGTCCGCAGCCTTCGTGTAGCGAAAGTGCCGCAGCGACCCCGGCACCTTGACCGGTGACCGCGCAGCAGCTCATGTTCCGGGTGGCCGCATGACTGACCCGGTCTCCACCGGTGCTTCTGCCCGCAATCAGGAGGTTCTCCACCTTGGGAGGAAGGAGGTTCCGGTAGGGAATCTGGAAGTACCTTCCTGTGGTGGGAAGGATGAGGTACCCGTACCCATCAATGAACTCAGGGTAGATGCCGATGCTGTCTTCAAACCGTCCCTCCTCCCGGACGTCCTGGGCGGTCATCTGGTAGTGGGTCGCGACCTTGCGGGTGTCCCGGATGCCGAGGGTCATGCCAAAGTTCCGGAGCCGAGCCGTTTCACACCCGGGCATGTACCGGCGGAGGGCGTCAATGGCCAGCATCACCTGCCGGCGTCCCTCGATCTCACCGTGAGTGAGGTCGTTCGGGTCGGTGCCATCACAGGCGTCGAGGTGGACAAGGTTCATGTACGTCAGCTCACCGGTTTCATGCAGCGCCCCCCAGGTTCCGGAGATGGTGGTCAGGTGCGGTGGCATCAGCCCGGCCTCAATCGCCTGGGCAAAGGGCTTGCGGATGAAGGGGGAGAAGAGGTGGTCTTCCTTGCCGGTGGTTTCAATGCTCCACTCTCCGTTGCCTTCCCAGTCCTTGTAGGTCTGCGGATCCTGCCGAACCCCTTCCATGAAACGCTTCCGGTCGACTCCGGCGAGGTGGAACATGACAGACACCGCCATCATCGCCTCCTTGGGCGTGTGGTAGGTGGGCACACCGGCCCGGAAGGCCACGTCGGCATCTCCGGTGGCATCAATGACCCGTTTCGCCAGAATGGCCTCACGTCCAGCCTTGGACTCGGTGATGATGCCCTTGATGGTGTTGCCTTCAAGGATGGGAGCCACAAAGAGGCGGTGGAGCATGGGGTGGATCCCGGCCTCTTCCACCAGCTGATCGGCAACCACCTTGAAGCCTTCGGAGTCGAGCTCATAGGAGAGGGACTGCGATTCCTGCACGGCGGCGCCAGCCGCATGGGCGCGCTCCTCAAACTCGCGTCCGATGCCGTTGGCCTCCACGGTCTGTTCGTGCCGGTACCAGGCCATGCCTTCGACCCCAACAACGGTGATGTTGCCACCGAAGCAGCCAAAGCGTTCCACCAGGGTCACCTCCACACCACAGCGGGCGGCAGCAAGCGCTGCAGCCAGGCCTCCGGGTCCGGAACCGACGACGAGGACATCGGTGGTGTGGATGACATCAATTTCTCGAGCAGGTTCCGTGATGGTCAGGCGTGGCATGGCGGGCTCCAGGTGGAAAGGGGTTGTTGCGCAGCGCACACCATTTCAGCTTCTTGGGGGAGCTGCAAGAGAAAAGGAAGCCTACCCTGCCTGCCACCAGAGGACCCCGCCCACAATGAAGGCGTAGCGGGCCGCCTTGCCCACAGTCACGAGCAGCAGGAACCAAGACAGGCGCACCCGGAAGGCACCAGCAACCACTGTGAGCGGATCCCCCAGCACCGGAGTCCAGGCCAGGAGGAGGCTCCAGAGTCCGTAGCGCTCGAACCAGCGGGCCGCACGCTCATACTGCGTCCGGGAGACGGGAAACCAGCGGGCGTCCAGGAAGGTGAGGAAGAAAGAACCGAGGAGCCAGTTCAGCAGAGATCCCAAGACGTTGCCGAGGGTGGCAATTGCCCACAGCTCCCAAGCGGCTTCCGGAGTGGCCAGGAGCAGCCCGGTCAGAACGGCTTCAGAGGAGCCGGGGAGCAGGGTGGCTGAGAGGAAGGCGCTTCCTCCCATGGTCCCCCAGAGCGTCCATGGGGTCATGGGCGCCGGAAGGCTTCCACCTCAGAAGCGGTAGGTGAAGCCGAAGATGGGGTAGGAGGCATAGAGGGTGTTGAGGGCCGTCTCTCCGGGTTGACGTTCGACAAACTCGGAGCCGGAGAGGATCCGGTGGGTGAGGATGGTGTCCCACCAGGAGTGAATCGCAATGGCCTGCTCAAGGTCGAAGGTTCCGGGTTCCGGATTGTAGACGTAACCAAGGTAGAGGCCTGCCAGAAACGCGGACCCCGGGTTGGCGGAGAGTCCGGTTCCTGAGTGAGCAGCGCCAAACACGCCTGCACCAAGGACGATGCTGGTCCAGCGGGCGGCGTTAGCACTGAGGGGGCCATCAAAGAGGTTGTAGAAGGAGTTCTGGATGACGCCCCGGAAGAGGACCTCTTCTCCAATGCCAACCATCTGGTACTGCCAGAAGGACATGCGTATCATCTCGCTCCGGGAAAGGTCGGAGTCGACATGGTAGACGACCTCTTGGCCGTCTAGGGGGACAGCGGCAATGTACAGCGTTGGCGCCCAGAAGGTCAGTTCTCCGCCCCAGAGGTCGAGCCGGAACGGGGCTGCTAGGAGACCGTAGGTTTCGGTGTTGTTCTCACAACTGCCGCTGTAGAGGTCATAGATGGTGAGGAAGGTGAGGTTGTTGTAGAGGCTGGCGTGAGCGTTGGCGTAAAAGGTCTCCCGGGAGTAGTACACGTCCAAGCGGATCTGGTCGTTGCCAAGGTCGGTTTCCCGGTAAACCGCTTCGGGGTCTTCCTGGTAGTCCGGACTTGAGGAGTAGGTCGCGTACTTGTTGAGCGTCATCCAACGGGCGCCTCCGAAGACCAGGGCCTTGTCCCAGTCGCCGAGGATGCCGTACCCAAGCCCAGGGATCATCAGCTCGGCAAGCGTGGCGCCAAAGCAGCCTAGGCGGGAAACCGCGTAAGTGGGAGAGGGCGCTCCTAGGGATCCGAGGAACACCAACAGAGCAAGAACCAACAGGCGCATGAATACTCCTTTGCCGTCAAGCGAGGGTGGCGGCGCCGTAGACACCGCTGGAGTCCCCCAGCTTGTTTTTCAAAATTTGCGTCTTCTGGGCCTTCTGCAACGAGATGCTCCGGACGCGCTCGGCTCCTTCGTGGTAGAGCAGGTCGAGGTTGGAAACGCCTCCTCCGATGACAATCGCATCCGGATCCAGCCCTGCCACCAGATTGGAAAGGGCCTCCACGTAGACATCCAGGAAGTGGCTCATCACCGCTTGGGCGACAGGGTCTGTGCCCTCGCGCGCCGCCTGCGCAATTTCCGGAACCCCCTTTGAGGTACCGGACTGCTGCTCGTAGGCCCGTTGAATGGAGGGGCCGGCCAGGTAAAGTTCTAGGCACCCTCGGCGCCCACAGTAACACTGCGGCCCCTGGTAGTCGACCGAGACGTGTCCCAGCTCTCCGGCGATGCCGTGGACGCCGGACCAGGTTTGGCCGTCAATGACCAATCCGCCACCGACGCCGGTTCCCAGAATGAGGCCGAAGACCATGCGGTACCCGACACCGGCGCCGTGCAGGGCTTCGCTGAGGGCAAAGCAGTTGGCGTCATTTTCCACCCGGACCGTCTGTCCGAGTTGCGTGGTCAGATCCTGAGAAAGGCGGTGCCCTTCCAGGCAACGGATGTTGGAAGTGACCACGGTCCCGTCTCGGTCAATGGCACCTGGGATGCCCATGCCCATGCGGAGGGGGGCTTCGGTCTGGCTCCGCATGGATTCCAGCAGCGAGACAATTTGTCGGACCAGGTGGTCGTAGCCCTGTTCCTTTTCTGTGGGAACCCGGACCCGGTCCAGAACTTCAAGCGGGTTGTCCGTGGTCCGGATGAGCTCAATCTTGGTGCCGCCTAGGTCAACTCCAATGCGTGCCATGGTGTTCTTTTGGTTTCCAGTCAATCAGTTCAAGGGGGAAAGGCGTTCCTCGAAGCTAACGGAGGAGCCAGAATTCGCCAGTAAAATCGTCACTGCGGGTGCTGAAGCAGCAGGCCGGTCCACTCATTTCGGGTCTGCACCCGGACCACCTGAAAGCCGTCGGTGGCCAGTTCTTGGGCAAATGCCTCGGCCTGCTCGTGCAGCAATCCCCCGCAGATGAGGAACCCACCGGGCTGCGTCAGCCGGGTCAGGTCGGGCCGGACGGACCGCAGTTCGTGCCAGAGCATGTTGGCGACCACGAGGGGCGCCGGGGCCGTGAGCACCTCAGGTCCTCCTAGGTGAGCCTGGAGGCGGTTGGGGAGGCCGTTGAGCTCAGCATTCCGGGGCACCTCGGCAATGGCTTCGGGAGCCAGGTCAACGCCCTCAGCCTGCGGCACCCCCAGCAGGCAGGCTGCAAGAGAGAGGATTCCGGAGCCAATTCCCACGTCCACGAGTCGCTCCGGAGGCGTGGCGCAGGTGGCCAGGTGCTGCTCCATCAGTTCTAGGACCAGGGCCGTGGATTCATGGTGCCCGGTGCCAAAGCCCTGTCCGGGGTCAATGATCAGGTGAAGGCGTCCTGCCGGAACGGCTTCTTGATGCCACGGAGGGACAATCCGGAGGCGGGTGCCCACGTCAATGGCAGGGAAGTACTGCCGCCACGAAGCCTGCCAGTCCTGTACCGGAAGGACCTCGGACCGGAGGAGCTGCACAAAGGGACCACTGTGGGCAAACTCCTGATGAAACCGGTCTCCCAGATGGTCCACCTCTGGCTTCAGCTCTGCTGGAAAGAAGGCCCGGACCTGTTGCTGATCCGGAGTTTCAGTCAGAGTTTCCAAGCCAGTGGCTCCGGATTCGAAGCAGTGCCAGTTCCACAACTCACTCAGTTCCAGTGGCACCACAAAGTCTGCCTCTAGGTACTCGCGGGGGCGGGAATCATTCGCCATCAATGTACACCTTGAAGCCATCTTCCTGGAGCCCCCGGAGCCGCGGATCCTGCTTCTGCTTGGCTTCCTTGCAGCGCGCACAGGCACAGTCAATGTGGTGCGTCTTCTGAAACTTCTTCAGCTTCAAACGGGTCAAGTCCTTGCCCTCGTTCTGCATCTCCTTGAGCATCTTCTCAATCTGTTTGAGGGCCAGGCCGAGGATCTGATCCTGTTGACGGGGCGAGCGTGATCGTAACATGAGACTCCGAGTTTATCTTGACATCAGGGGGGACATTATCGACACTTTTGCTAGTCGATACCAAGCGAAATCCACCAAACGATCTGAATCTTTTCCAACTCCCGCTGCCTCATGAAAGCCTTGTTCAGCAACAGCACTGTCGCCGCGATCGTGGTCATTGCGGCCGTCATGTACCTCACGGCCTACCGGGTTGACCGGACCCAGTATGCGTTGGAGATCCAACTCGGGGATCCGCATGTGGTCCACCTAGAGCCTGGATTGAAGTTCAAGATGCCCTTCATCTCACAGGTGTACTACGTGGACAACCGGCTCCTCAGCTACGATGCGGATCCGGGATCGGTGTTCACCAAGGACAAAAAGGAGATGGTGGTGGATACCTATGCCAAGTGGCGCATTGCTGATCCGTTGAAGTTCTATGAGACGGTGAAGACGATTGAAACCGCGCAGGCTCGGCTGGACGACATCATCTACTCGCAGACCCGGGAAGTGCTCGGTCAGCACACCCTTGCAGAAATCGTCTCAGGGAACCGTCGGGACATCCGCACCCTCATCACGGAGCGCTCCCGAGCCAACTCCCTTCCCTTTGGCATTGAAGTGGCTGATGTGCGGGTGAAGCGTGCCGACCTTCCGGAAGCAAACAGCTTGGCCGTCTTCGGACGGATGGACGCGGAACGGAAGCGGGAAGCCAAGCGGTACCGTTCTGAAGGAGAGGAACGCTCCTTGGAGATCCGCTCTGAAGCCGACCGTGACCGGATCAAGCTCATTTCTGAAGCCAACCGGGAAGCAGAAAAGATCCGTGGTAACGCTGACGCAGAGGCCACCCGCATCTATGCTCAGGCGTACAGCAAGGATCCAGAGTTCTTCAAATTCCTGCGTTCTCATGACGTCTACCGCGAGGCAATTGGCCCCGATACCACCCTTCTGCTGAGCAGCGAACGCTCTCTGTTTCAGTACCTGAAATGACCCTCCCTTCAGCGAGTTCCGCTTCTTGGAACTCGGTGGAATCCCTTCCTTCCCAGCTGCTCCAGCGTCTTGAAACCTGGGGCAGCTACGAACAAACCGCTCAAAAACGCGACCTCAGCAAGCTCGCTGGCATTCAGCAACTGCTGGCTGACCTGAACCATCCGGAACGTTCCTACCAAGTCATTCATGTGGCTGGGACAAACGGAAAGGGGATGACGACCGTTTGCTTGGCCGCCTTGCTCAAGCAAGATGGCTGGCGGACGGGAGCCTACCTGTCTCCACACCTGGTGGACCTCCGGGAGCGGGTGCTGGTGGACGGGCACTGGATTGCCCCGGACGCCTTCCAAGCGGCGGCGGAGCGTGTTCTTGCGGTTGCCGAGTCTTACCACGGTGACCCGTACCTTTCGTACTTTGATCTGATGACGGCGCTTGCGCTGGTGGCCTTCGCCGAGGCAGGGGTGGAGTGGGTGGTGCTGGAAACCGGCTTGGGCGGACAGGCGGACTCAACCAATGCCGTGGAGTCCAAGGCCCTATGCCTCCTCACCTCCATCGGCTTTGACCATGAGGCGGTTCTGGGACCAACGCTGGAAGACATCCGCCGGGAGAAGTTCGGCATCTTCCGTTCACAGGTGCCTGCTGTGCTGGGACAGGGTGTGCCGCATGAAGAAGCCTTCTTTCACCACCGCCAGATTCCCCTCCGGACCGTGTCCGCAACCCTCCAGGATTCCACACACTGGCTGACGCAGCAGGCTTCAGACGCCCAAACCGGGGCGGAGGCGGCACAGCAGAACCGCCTGGCCGCCTGGTTGGCCATGGATCAGCTCTTTCCGGACGCAACGGACTCTCAGCGGATGCAGTGGGTGCAGCGCCTGCAGGGGCTGACGCTTCCCGGGCGCTTGCAGCACCTGCACGCTGTTTCTAGCCAGGGAACGGTCTGGGAAACGCTGCTTCTGGACGGGGGGCACAATGAGCAGGCGTTGGAGGCTCTGAGGAAAGCGGTGCATCTGCTGCCGGAACCTGCTGCTCGGGGACTCGTGCTGGGGCTTGCTGCAGACAAGGTGACGGACCGGACCCTTGCCGGCCTCAAAAGGCTTGTGGCGCAAATCCCGTACGTCTGGACGGTGCCCATTCCGTCTCCGCGGACCGCTGATCCGCAGGTGCTGGCGGAGCAGCTTCAGGCCCGGGGCGTTCCGGCTGTGGAAGCCTGTGCTTCCTGGGAGGAAGCGTTTGAGGCCGCAGGACGTCGGCCCCTGAAGCACCTAGTGCTTGCCGGGTCCTTTTACCTGATTGGGGCCTTTCTCCGGACGCATCCGGAGTGGGTGCAGACGCAGGTGTATTAGAAGAAGGTGTAGGTCCAAGACGCACGGAGGACGGCGCCTTCCATGCTGGCGCTGGAGGGCAGCGCGGAGCCTCGGTCGTTGTAGGCCAGGTCGTAGTCGGCGGACGTCATCAGGTTGGCATTGGCAAAGGGGTTTGCCATCACCTTGGAGTCATCGAGGAGGAAGAACTCAAGGGTGAAGCCGAAGTTCTGTCCAGAAGAGGTCAGCCCCACGCGTTGGAAGCTCATGAAGCCGGCAGACTTGTCCAAGCGGGACTCGCTGGTGACATAGACGCCGGAGGTGCCTGCATAGTTGTAGGGCATGGCGTAGTAGCCGGTCCGCATGGTGGTTTCCACCCGAGCAAACCCGAATCCAAAGAAGAAGTCGACTCCTTCCGGCTGGGGCTGCCCAAACGGGTACAGCGAGGCGCTCAGCATGTAGAAGTGGGAGCGTGCCCGGACGAGCGGGGTGCTGTAAGCAGGGTCTGCGCCGGTGGTCGGCGACTTGGCACGGGCGTCGGTCAGCCAGATGTTGGTGTAGGACGCCATGAGCCCATAGCTGGGGAGGAGGCCCGTGGGGGCAATGTACTCCAGCGAAAAAGGCGGAAGGGAGTGCAAAATGGTGCCGAAGATGCCGTCGAGTTCCTTGTGCCCGTCGTCTTCGGCAAAGAGCATCCAGTTGTCAAGGGTGTTGAGGGCAATGGCTCCCCGTCCGCCCTTGAAGCGCCCGTTCCCCGTCATCTGGTAGAAGGGATGCGATTCGTCAGTCCGGTAGGTCTGCTGGGTGAACTCGAAGAAGCCGAGCCGCCAGATGGGAGCACCTCCACCGGCAGGAGCGTCCTGGGCCTGAACCGCAGGAACCGCAATCAGCAGAAGGAGAAGGAAGAACAAGCACCGTGGCTTCATGGTCTCAGGACTGCACCAGTTGAGAACGGGAGAAGACGTCCTCCCAGGTATCTGCGCGAGGGATGTCCTCGTGCGAAAATTCGTGATTGAAGGGGCGGCTCATCAGCCAGATTTCCGCTTCCGGGTAAAACTCCAGAATGTTCAGGCAGTTGTCCGGGTGGTCATCAATGAACAGCAGCTGCTCATCGGGCTCCATCAGCTCGCTGATGACTTCGGCCTTGGTTTGCCGCGGGTGGCCTTTGTACTCAATGAAGCCTCCGCAGTGGACCGACTCGAACTGGAACCCGGCGTTGCGCAGGTTGCGTTCGCGCCGCTCCAGGCACTCCGGCGGAATGTTGGTGACGAAATGCACGGGATATGCCCCACACAGGGCGTTGAAGCGTTGTGGATCCACCAGCGTGGGCATTTGCTCAAAGTGGTCACTGGAGAGGAAGTGCTTCCACCCTTCCTTCATCTGCTCCTCGCTCAACAACTCCGAAAAGTACCAGCTCTGCGGCTCATAGTCGCTGGGAATTTCCAAGTTGAAGTATTCACTCAAGACACGAATATAGGTGGATTCAAAGTCCAAGACGACTCCATCCACATCAAAAATGCAACGGTACATCGATTCCAATGCTTGGGGTTCATTCATAGCCCTCACCCTATCGCGTATGCCAGAAATGTCACGCGAAAAGCAGGACGGTCCCGGTCGCTGGAGATCGCTGTGTCTGGAGCCTTACGTGTCTCAATGAACCCCCTCTTTCCCCTCTGAACTGCCTGTGCGTGCGCGTTTGACCTTCTTTCATCAACTCCTGATTTGGACCCTTACTGGTCTGGGGCTCTTCAGCCTGGCCCGGGTGTCTCTGCTGCTGATGCATGCGGAACAGTTTGCCCGTCTGACGCCGGCACAGGTTCTGGAAGCACTGGTTGACGGAATCCGCTTTGACCTAGCGTCGCTGATGGTATTCGGAGGCGTGCCGATGCTGGTGGCCGCCCTGCCCTTCCGCTGGTTCCGGCATCCACTCTGGACCGGGCTGCACCTGCTGCTGCTGTATGGGCTGCTGGCGGTCGGAGCCGGGGTGCTGGTGGGAGACCTGCTTTACTACGGACACGTCAAGCGGCACCTGACCAATGAGCTGCTCTTTTTGGGAGAAGATGGCCTCTACCTCCTCAAGGAGGCCAGCGGGTACTGGCTGGAGGCGGGGATCGGTGTGCTGGGAATTGCCGGGCTGCTGGCGTGGGGCTGGCGACAGGCCCGGCAGCCGGTCCGGCGGAGTCGCTGGGAGTGGGCGCTGTATGTCCTCCTGGTGCTCACGGTGGGACTGCTGGGACGAGGCGGTTTTGGGGAGAAGCCGATTGCCATCGTCAATGCGTACTCTAGCGGAAGCACCGCCCAGGGGAACCTGACCCTCAATGGCGTCTTTTCGGCGTCTCACTCGAGCCTGACGACCAACCGGGTGGAGCGTCCCCCTCTGGCAGATGAGGTCATCGAAACCACCCTCGACCTGCCTTCTGGAGCAGTGGCGTCCGGATACCCGTTGGAGCACACCTTTCCCGGAAAGGCTCCGCTTGCCAAGAACCTGGTCATCATCATGGTGGAAAGCCTCACCCCACGGTACGTCGACGCGTTTGGCGGAAACGACTACGGCCTCACGCCGAACCTAGATGCGTTGGCCCAGCAGGGGTGGCAGTTCAACCGCTTTTACTCGCACGGCCAGCGGAGCGTCGAGGGCTTCCAGTCGATCCTCACCGGAGTGCCTTCGCTCCCGGGAGTGCCAACGGTGATGGACCAGGCCTCGGCCTACTCCCGTCTGGCCCGCATTGCTCAGGAGAACGGGTACGAAGCCCTCTTTGTGAACACGACCCTTCGGCAGGCCTTCCTCACTGACGCCTTTGCCGCGACCGTGGGATTTCCGGAGTACTACGGGCGTGAGGACATGCCCCTGCTGCTGGACTACCCGGAGGCAGAAAGGGACCGGCGCTTGGGGTGGGACTATGAGGCGCTCATGTGGACCCTGAAGAAGCTCAAGGGCCGGGAGCATCCGTTCCTGGTGTTTGTGAGCGCCAACACGGCCCACACGCCCTACCCCCGGCTTCCGGAACGGTTTGAACGTCACCCCTTTCATCCCAATGAGGAAGGAGGTTACCTCAATTCGCTGTACTACTCGGACTGGGCGTTGGGGGAGTTCTTCCAGCAGGCCCGGCAGGAACCCTGGTTTGAGGACACGCTGTTTGTCATCACCGCTGACCACGTCATTGCCCACTTCCAGCACAGCACCGGACTTCCGGAGAAGTTTCAGGTTCCGCTCATCCTCTATGCTCCTGCACTCCTCCAGCCCCGGAAGGTGGACACGATCGCGTCGCACCTCGACCTGCCGGCAACCTTCATTGACGCGTTGGGGCTGAAGGGGGCATTTGCTTCCCTAGGGCACAGCCTGCTGGATCCCAACGGAGCACCAGGCTACGCCATTGTCCGTGAGGGCAGCATCCTCGGCATCATCAACGAAACCGGCTACCTGCGGCACTCCCTGGCCCGGCGCCTAGAAGCCGGACCCCTTCCAGGAGCAACTCCACCAGACTTTGACCTGATGGAGCGTCAACTCCTCTCCTGGGACCACCTGGCCTTCACCCTGCTGCAGAGCAACCGCTGGAGTCACTAACAAAAGGATCCTCATGACTGTTCTTCCCGTAATGCCTGGCATTGCCGCCGCTCGTCTCCAAACCGCCCGCTTGGACACCCGTGTGCTCACCCGTGGACCTGCAGATGGGGTTCCGGTGATTTTTGTGCATGGAAACCTTTCTGCAGCCACCTGGTGGGAAGCCACCTTGCTGCGGATGCCGGAGGCGTACCGGTGTGTGGCATACGATCAGCGTGGCTATGGCGAGGCCGATCCGCAGGCGCAGGTGGACGCCACCCGAGGCCTGGCGGACTTTTCAGAGGACCTCTGGGCGCTGCTGGAGGCCCTGCAGGTGGAGCAGGCGCATGTGGTGGGACACTCGTTGGGAGGCTCCGTCCTTTGGCGCTTCCTCATGGACCATGCCGACCGGGTGCTCAGCGTGACGCAGGTGTGCCCCGGATCGCCCTATGGCTTTGGTGGATGCCGTCCAGACGGCCTTCCATGTTGGCCAGATGGCGCCGGATCCGGCGGAGGCACCGTCGGCAAAGAGTTTGTGGAGCGTTTGCGATCGGGAGACCGCAGCGCTGATGCTCCACAGGCGTCTCCCCGAAACGTCCTCAATCAGCTGGTGTGGCGTCCGCCATTTGTTCCAGAGCAGATGGAGGCCCTCCTCAGCTCAACGCTACAGACGCACCTAGGAGAGCAGGCGTATCCGGGAGACTTTGTGACGTCGCCGAACTGGCCGGGGGTGGCCCCGGGCGCCTGGGGATCCGTGAATGCTTTGGCCCCCCTCTATCAGGAACCTCCGGAGCGTCTCTATGCACTGGATCAGAAGCCTCCGATCCTCTGGATTCGGGGAGCAGCGGATCAGGTGGTGTCTGATGGCTCCTTGTCTGATTTTGGACAGCTGGGGCAGTTGGGAGTGATTCCTGGGTGGCCTGGCATGGAGGCCTTTCCGCCTCAGCCGATGGTGACCCAGACCCGGGAAGTGCTGGAGGCGTATGCGGCCTCCGGAGGATGGTTTGAGGAAGTGGTGTTGGCCGGCTGCGGGCACTCACCGTACCTGGAGCAGCCGAGTGCCTTTGATCAGGCCCTTCACCCCTTCCTGCAGCAGCACTCCCGGTGAGGGAGGTTAATCGATATCGATGTTCACCACATTAATCGTGGCCGTCTGCGGAGGGTTCCCATACTTGGCATCAGCGCTGGCTGAAGTCACCGTGACCACGACCGTTTGATCTCCATCCTGCGTCCCTGGGGTCCCACGAACTCCTGCGACCGTCACCGACTGAGCCTGATTCCAGTTGCTGGAAGTAAAGGTCAGGGACGACGGTGAGGAGATTGCAACCTCGTTGGTGTCCGCACTACTGGCAGAGATGGTGACATCCGCGGTGGGTTGAGTGGCCAAGGTGACCCCGAAGGCTGCGTAGGAGACCGTTTCTGAGACCACAACAGGAGTGGTCGTCAGGGTCATCCCGGCGGTGTCGTTGTCCGCTACAGTAAAGTCGACGCTTTCATTGAGCCCACTGTAGGACGTGATGCTGCTGCTGGAAGTGAGCGTCAGGGTCTTGGTCTCATCGTCCTCGTCAATCAGGTCATCAACCGCTGAGATCGTGAGGGTCTGTGCGGTGTTGTAATTCGCTGCGGTGAAGGTCAGGGAGGAAGGGGTGACCGTTGCCTCGCTGTCAGAGACGCTTGCCTGAACCGTCACGTCTGCTCCTGGCTCAGTGGTCAGGGTAACGTCGATGGTGTCTGTCGTGCCGTCTTCATTGACCAAGAGTCCACTGGTGGGAGTGAGAGTCAGGTTGGGCGTTTCGTCATCGGTGTTGCTCAGGTTGATGACGGTATCTGTTGCTCCATAAGCGGATGCCGAGAGGGTCACGGTATAGTCCACGTTGTTGTCGGCAATGGCATCATCGACCCCTGTGACCGTAAAGGTCTGGACCGTGGACCAGTTCGCTGTTGTAAAAGCGAGGCTTGCAGGACTTACGGTGCCTTCTCCGGTATCAGAAGAAGTAAGCGTCACCGTTGCGTTGTCTTGGCTGCAGATCCGGACGGTATACTCAATAACGTTACCGGTTTCAGTAGTGGTGCCGGTGGTGCTATTGACCTGGATGCTGGGCTGCTCCGTGTTCGTAACCGTCAGGGTTTTGGCCAAGCTGGTGGGGTAGTTGGCGGAGTTCGGGGTCACCTGAATGTCATAAGTGGTGTCTCCAGCTACATCGTCACACTGTCCCGTCAAGGTGAGTGTTTTGATAGTGGTGACATCTGCGGCCTGCCGCCAGTCAGCATCCGTGATTGTGACCGAAGAGGCACTGACGGTGCCTACGGATTCATCGCTGCTTGTGATGGTGATGGGAACATCCGCTCCCCCTGGTGTGGAAAGCCCTAGGCTGAGGGTCGCCGTGGTCCCCGTGGTATTTGTGTCCTGATCAATGGTGGCCGTTAAAGCGGGGGTGGTTGTCGGCTCTGGCTCGGAGGATTCGATCATACTGGAGTCATTTCCACAAGCAGACAGGCTGGCAAGGCACCCGCTCATGATCAGCCATCGGGTCATCGTTTTTCTCATTTGAACCTCATGCCAATGCTAAGTACGATTACAGCGTTGCGTTTGTATTGGTAGGTGTTTCCATCCTGAAACCTCACCTCCAAGTCACTGGTGCGGGAGTCTTGATAGAGGCTGAAGGTGTAATTGGAACTGGCGTAGCGGAGGCCAATGATCTTGGCTGTGCCAGACTCCTCATTGCGCCCTCCTTCGTAGGGATCCGAGTTACGGTTGATGAGCCCTTGAGACTCATAGTAATAGGTGCTTTTGGAGCTCAGTGGAGCCCCGTAAAGACTCGCAAATATCTCACCGGCACTATCGCGTCTAGAGCGGATTCCCGTGTGAGAGGCAAACTGGAGTGGGATGTTCAAGAAGAGCCGGGCCGCAACTTGGGTCTGCTCTAGGTGGTGGGTGATGACAATGTTGTTTTGAGTCTCTTCCGCGACAAAGTTGTTGTAGTCCCCCGCCAGCTGCACATAGAACCAGTTGCTGCGCAAAGGGAACCAGTCGAATGCGGCTCCAATGGGCATCTGATCGGTTAGAGGGATTTCACGTTGATCGCTCTGGCTGATGAAGCTCCCTTGCGGAGCGCCGAGCCCGGAGTAGTTAAAGGAAAACCGATTTTCTGCTTCCGCTTGTTTGCCCCCTATGAGCAGGGCCATCATCAGTACGGTGAAGCAGAGCGGCGCCCTGAGTGAACCGAACATCATGTGCCTTACATCCTCATGATAGAAGTGAATCAAACCGTTCTGGCAGAACGGGGCCTAGTTGGCTTTCCTGAAGCTCAGCAAAGCTTATACCCCTGTAATTATTTAATTTTTTTATCGATTTTTCGGAAAAAAGAAAGGCTCTCCTTCAGCGCTGAATCTCTTGAAAGCGAGGACTAAGCTGCTGATTCCGAAAACTTTTTTGAAAGAGGAATTTAGGAAGCGTCTTTTTTTCGGAAAAAAAATAATCCATGGAGATGGGATTTTTTCCGAAAAATAAACCAAAGAGCTGGGAAAAATAGGGCGCCCCGGGCCAGGCGTGTGCAGAAAGTACCTCAAGGGTGAGACTGGAGAGGTTCTCTTCGATTGTGCTCAGGTTGCGCACCGACTTGGTTCAGAGGGACGGAGAAGCATTTCGGTCTTTGCTTGCCCTCACCAACGGGGCAACGTATGCTGAGGCCGTCCTGTAGAGGAGGAGAGCAACCGACGGAATGAAGGAGGAACAGGAGGCATGGAAGGGCGATCACGCTTTGTGCAGAGCCAGGGGCAAGAGGTTCACATCACGGAATGGGGGGACCCGCAGGCTCCACCGGTTTTCTGCTGGCACGGGTTGGCCCGGACGGGTCGGGACTTTGACGAGCTGGCGGAGCGGCTGGCGGCGACCTACTACGTGGTTTGTCCAGACACTCCCGGACGTGGTCAAAGTCAGTGGGCTCAAGACCGAGAGCGGGACTACTGCTTTGCGCTGTATGCGGCTCTGGCTGAAGGGCTGTGTGAAACGCTGAAGCTGGAAACCGTCCGCTGGGTTGGAACCTCCATGGGAGGGCTGATTGGGCTGACGCTGGCCGCTGGTGCCTTCCGTCACCGTTTGTCCCACTTGGTGCTCAACGACATTGGCCCCGAGGTCCCGGAAAGTGCCGTGGCTCGCATTGTGGCGTATGTGGGGAACCCGCCGACCTTTGCGACGTATGCAGAGCTGCAGGAGTGGCTGGAGACGGTGTATCAGCCTTTTGGCGTCAACCCTCCAGCGTTTTGGACCCGGATGGCTCAGACCTCAGCCCGCCGCACCGATGCCGGAGCCCTCACCGTTCACTATGACCCCCGCATTGTCAGCCAGTTCACCACGCATCCGGAAGACCTCAGTCTCTGGGAGGCCTACGACACGGTGACCACCCCAACCCTGCTGCTGCGGGGCGCTCATTCAGACGTCCTTCCTGCAGCAGTCGCCGAGGCCATGACCCAGCGGGGTCCTTGCCCCCGACTGGTGGAGTTCCCCAACTGCGGACATGCCCCCACGCTGACCTCTGCGGACCAAGCCTCTCCCGTCCTCGATTTCCTGGCAAGCTGATGCTGCAACGAATCTACATTGAAGGCCTCTTTGAGGCGCACACGCACGAGCTCTCGCTTCAGGCAGAGGAGCCGGTGCTGCTGCTGCATGGGGAAAACGGCGTGGGCAAGTCCACGCTGCTGGAATCGATTTCAGATACGCTTAATCAAAACTGGTCCGGGCTGGCGCGTTTGCCGTTTGACCGACTGACTCTGGAGTGGAAAACCGCCTGCTTGACCGTGGAGCGGCGCATTCCGGTGCGTTCGAAGCCACTGGAAGGCAGCTTGGCGTTGACGCTGACGCGGGGAACCGAGGTGGAGGAACTGGAACTGCCGCTGGGGCCGCTCTGGAATCCGAGTGAAGCGGAGCACCACCTTCCGGAGGCCACTTGGCTGAACCAGTTCTGCGAGCAGCATCCGGTGCTTCTGCTGGGAAGCAACCGCCTGAGTGGTCCGCCAGGAAGCGCCGTCCAGCAGTGCGCAACCGAGATGCAGCAACGGCTGACGGCGATTTTGGATCAGCTGCTCAATGAAAGCCTGGCCCAGGATTTTCGCTTCCTGAGCAACCTAGGAACCCTTCCAGAAGAGGTTGATCCGGAGCGGCTGCAGCAGCGGCTGGATGAGCTCCGGGACCTGCTGGAGGAGCTGGCGCGGTTGGGACTGATTGATCCGATGGAGCTGCCGCCGGTGCTGCCGCAGTTGCCTCCCGATCAGCTCCCTCTGGTGCTGGTGTACGTGGAGCAGCAGCTGGCTAAACTGGCGAGCCTTCAGTCCCTCCGGGATCAGATTCGTCAGCTGCTGCGTCTGCTGCACCGGCGGCTCAGGCTCAAGCAGATCCGCATTGACCGGCGCCTCGGTTACGCCGTTCTGCTGGCATCGGGGCAGCTGCTGCCGCTGGATCGCCTGTCGTCTGGGGAACAGCACCTGATCGTCCTCCTGCACCGCCTGCTCTTTGAGACGACTCCCCAGACCCTAGTGTTGCTGGATGAGCCGGAGCTTTCTTGGCACGTGGAGTGGCAGTATTCCTTCATGGATGACCTCCTGCGGCTTGCTGAGCTGACGGGGGGACAGTTCCTGGTGGCAACTCACTCGCCACAGATTGTCGGGAACCACTGGGACCGCACCCTTGAGATCACGGTCTGAGTGCGGAGCGCGCTACGCCACACAGACGCGGCCAACGTTGTCCGGATGATGAGCCGTCGCTTTGACGGACTCTTCATTCTGGTCGAGGGACTGTCGGACGACCGCTTCTACCAGAGCTTCTTCAATGCGGAGCAGACCCGCTTCATTCCGGCAGGAGGGAAGTACAACGTCTTTGAAGCGTTGCTGCTGCTCGAGGACCGTCCGGATGTGATTGGAATTGTGGATGCGGACTTTGGGGAGGCGATTCCGGAGGGGCTTCCGGTGTTTGTGACCGACACGCACGACCACGAAACCCTGATCATCCGTTCTCCGGCGTTTGAGAAGTTCCTTCGGCACTTCTTTGATCAGCGGAAGCTGGAACGCTTCCTGGAGCCGCAGCGGCAGGATTCCCTGAGGGGGTTGTTGCTGGATGCCGGGCAGACGCTTGGTTATGTCCGGATGGCAAGCCAGCGCTTCCGCTACAACCTGCCCATGCAGCACATTGATTTTTCCCGGTTTGTGTCGGCAGAGGAGCTGGAGATCGACCTGCGGCAGCTCTACCACACCCTGCAGCAGCTTTCGCCTCCTCGCCTGCCTCCGTTCTCACAGCTGCGCAAGGACCTCAAGGGCCTGCGCCGGGAAGGGCACGACCCCTGGCGGGTGGTTCGGGGGCATGACCTGACGCGGTTGCTCAGTGTCCTTCTGAACGGCCAACCCAAGCTCCGGGCCTTCTCAGCGCCTACGTCTCAGGACGCGATTGAGGCGATGCTCCGGACCAGCTTTGAGCTGCGCTTTCTGCAGGACACGGACCTTTACCGGGAGATTCAGGCGTGGGGCGATGCACACTGGCCCCACCCGATTTTTGCGGAATGAGGCTCAGTGTCCGGGGTAGTCGATCAGGGTCCGGACGTGGATGCCCATGGCTTCCAGCTGTTGCCGTCCTCCCAGATCCGGGAGGTCGATCACAAAGCTGGCGCCTGCGACCTCGCCTCCGGCTTCTTGAATGAGCTGAACGGCGGCACAGGCAGTTCCTCCGGTGGCAATCAGGTCGTCAATGAGCAGCACCCGGTCTCCGGCCTGTAGGCTATCGATGTGCATTTCGACCTCGTCGGTGCCGTACTCCAGCTGATAGGCCACGGAGCGCGTCTGCCACGGAAGCTTCCCCTTCTTGCGGATGGGAATGAATCCGGTGGAGAGCTGATGGGCGACGGCGCCACCGAGGATGAATCCCCGGGCTTCAATTCCTGCCACTCGGCTGATGCCGGCGCCAGCGAAGGGCTGCACCAGCAGGTCCACCGCCTTCCGGAACCCCTCAGGGTGCTGGAGGAGGGTGGTGATGTCCCGGAAGAGGATGCCGGGCTTGGGGTAGTCGGGAATGGTTCGAATCAGTGCGTCAAGGTCCATGTCAGGCGTTAGCAACGAGGAAGGGCCGGGGCCCCGAGAAGGTTCCATTTTGCGAACCAGTAGCG
The DNA here is from genome assembly GCA_965662235.1 of uncultured bacterium. Classification (GTDB taxonomy): domain Bacteria; phylum SAR324; class SAR324; order SAR324; family NAC60-12; genus JAYPUA01. The sequence goes on along the minus strand of CBFIGY010000027.1, from coordinate 10,035 downwards.
TTCCGGAAACCGCTCCCAGCGTCAAGCCCGATGCGTCCCCACGGTGGCTTTTGCGACGTCCCTCAGGCATCAGGTGGTCCTGTGGAAAAGGACTTGAACTGTGTCCGGAACTGCTCCATACTCACGGGCTAATGTGATTTCCCTTTCACATGCCCCACGCGCCTGTAGCTCAGCTGGATAGAGCATTGGGTTTCGATCCCAAGGGTCGGGTGTTCGAATCACTCCAGGCGCGCCATTCTTCTGCTTTCCCCCTCTTTACGTGCAATCCGAGCGGCGGTCTCTCCTCTTGAGAGGGAACGGTGCGGTGTTTGGGATTCTGCCAGCGTGAGGCTTCAGTTGATGAAGATGCGCAGATAGGGAATGCCCAGGGCGTCCCGGATGGCCTGTTCGGTGTCTCGAATCCAGGCTCGGTCGGCTTCCTGAAGCTCATCCGTGGGACCGTGGGTGGGGCGTTCCTGAAAGTTGACCTGCTCGGCAATGAGGGCTTTTTGGGACAGAATCGCTTCTGCGTCCTGCTTCAGGTAGGCGATGTGGAGGGTTCCTTCTGCAACCGGAATGTCGGTGAGTGAGGTTCGCCCACAGAGGGTGTGAATGCGGAACTCTCGCTCGATGGGAGAGTCTTCAAAGATCATCTGATAAGCCGCCTGCTTGCCCTCAGCCTCTTGATACTCCCGGGACTCGACCCCAATGAGGAGTCCCACCTGAAGGGTTTCATCCACCTCATCCTTGAGGTTCTGCTGGGGCTGATCCTTGCGGAGGACGATGCTCCGGAAGCCCATCTCAAAGGCGAGCACCTGCGCCTCGTCATACACATACCGTTGCTTGCACTTGAGAACCTCCTCTAGGTAGGTGTACTCGGGTTCGGAATTGTCCGTGGTGGAAAACGAGGCCGGACTCCCGTAAAGCCGCACATGGGAGCGTTCGCGGTTGCGCTTGCAGGCGAGCACCTTTTCAAAGTCCCGGCCCCACTGGGTGAGGCACTCCTGGAAGATGGCTTCAGTGATCTCCAGCCACGACTGCTGTGCTGAGGCGGAGTGAGGAGTCAGAAACAGGGTGCCTGCCAGGAGCAGCCCCCAGGAAATTCGGGCCATGAGGAAGCGCGGTCCGTGAGGTCAAGAGGCCGGCCGAGACGCGCCTGACGGCGTCTGACTTCAGAGGAATCAGGCGCCCGAGGACGCAGAAGCGGCGGCTCGTTCAAGTTGGGACGTTAGTGTAAGGGCATTGGGGGCAGGCAATCAAGGAAAAGTGCAGGCTGTGAGGAGGGGCACCGTTGCCTTTCCGGTGGAGGAATGACAGACTGAGTTCGTTCTTGGTTCCCCTCCTTCCACCTTTCAACCGAATCGCCTGATGAGTGATGACCTGCAGCTGTTAGTGAACCTGCACCGAAGCAACCTCCGGCAGGGGCCAGGGAGTGACGAAATGACCCGACGGGCCCTGACCCTGACTGGGCTGGACCGAACCCACCCTTTGAAGATTGCCGACATCGGCTGCGGCACAGGAGCCTCCACCCTGTTGCTGGCCCAGGAGCTGAATGCTGAACTCACCGCGGTGGACCTGTTTCCTGAGTTCCTCGATGAGCTGCAGTGTCGTGCTGAGGCACAAGGAGTTGCGGACCGCATCACCTTGCTCCAGGCGTCAATGGAGGCCCTCCCCTTTGACGAGGAGGCCTTTGACGTCATCTGGTCCGAAGGGGCCATTTACAACATGGGCTTTGCGGCAGGAGTGAAGGCGTGGCGCCCCTTTCTGAAAACCGGAGGGTGGCTGGTGGTCACGGAACTGACGTGGCTGCAGAGCACTCGACCTGAAGCGCTACAGGCCCACTGGGAGCAGGAGTATCCGGAGGTCGATACTGCGTCGGCAAAGCTCGCACAGCTGGAGCAACTCGGGTTTCAGCCAGAAGCCTACTTTGTGCTTCCGCCTTCATGTTGGCGTGAGGGGTACTACGGCCCTCTGCAGGAGCGTCTGGAATCCTTCTTGGAGGAACAAGGACGGAGTGACGCTGCCCAGGCGATTGTGGAAGCCGAACATCAGGAAGCCGCCCTCTATGACCAGTATGGGGCGTACTACAGTTATGGGTGCTACCTAGCCCGGAAGGGGAAGGACTGAGCTCGGCCGCCTGAGTGCCGACGCCGTCACCTAGGAGCACATTGACCTGAATCCGGAGGCGTGAGATGACCAAGGACGCAATTTGGAACCTGCTGGAGCAGCACGAAGAGGAAAACGTTCTGGGAACCCTCCTGCAGCGTTTTTTGATGGTGCTGATTTTGTTGAACATCGCCGCCTTCATTCTGGAAACGGAGCCGGCGTTGATGGCCACGTACGCGGGAGCCTTCCACGCCTTTGATGCGCTTTCGGTGGGCATCTTTACCGTGGAGTACCTTCTGCGGGTTTATGCCGCCCCAGCGGCGTCCGCCTACTCCGGACGTTGGGGGCGGGTGCGCTACCTGTTCTCCCCCATGGGGTTGGTGGACCTGCTGGCCATTCTGCCCTTCTACCTTTCCTTCATGGTCTACGACACCCGCATCCTCCGGCTCCTGCGGGTCCTCCGGATCATCCGGATCATGAAATCGGTCCGTTACTTCAGGGCCCTCTCACGCATCATGGAGGTCACCCGGCACAAGTCGGAGGAGCTGATCTCGTCGCTGGTGATCATCTTCTGCCTGATGATCTTCACCTCCACCATCATCTACTACGCGGAGCATGAAGCGCAGCCTGAGGCCTTCAGCAGCATCATTGCCTCGATGTGGTGGTCGGTGGCCACGCTGACCACGGTTGGGTACGGAGACATCTACCCGATCACCACCGTGGGCAAGCTGTTTGGCGCCGTCTCTGCCATCTTTGGGGTCGGCCTCTTTGCCATTCCTGCGGGGATCATTGCTTCCGGCTTCAGTGAGACTCACGACCGGACCGTGTGTTCTAGCTGTCAAAAAAAGCTCTAACCGGGCAGGGCCTGCTTCGGCGGGCCGTCCGCCTTCCCTCGACTCAGTTCCAATCCAAAATAGCCTTCTGGGGCCTCAATCCACGCTGTTCTCCTTTCACTTGAGCGGAAATCTGAAAGACAAAGCGCTCCTTCTAGGTGGAGGGAGTGGAAGGAAAAACGTCCCTGCTTTCGTCTGCTTTCGGGCTTGGTGTCATCTTCTAGGGAGGGGCATTGGGCTTGAGTGATGACAGGCCTTGATGATTTTTAGAGATTTTGAGGCGGAGGGCTTTTTTCTGACAAATGAGCAAACCCAACGTGGAGAAAGAGTTTGGGCAAACGGGAGGGGAGCTTGTGGGGGCCGGAGCCGATCCAGCGGGAGAGGGGGAACGCGCGTAAGGGGGACGAAGGCAAGAAGGAGCCGAGTGGTGCGAGAGGGGGGACTCGAACCCCCACACCGGAAGGCACCAGAACCTAAATCTGGCGTGTCTACCAATTTCACCACTCTCGCATCTGGCTCAGAACCCGCGATCGTATCGGGTTTTGCGAGAACTTGCAACAGAATCAGGGAGACTTGGTGGTCACCCGGAAGGTGTACTCCAAGCGGCTGGGCGCGTCTCCGTTGTTGCCCCACATCAGGCAGTAGATGCGAGCCGCAGAGGGGGTGTAGGCGCCTTGACCGGAGAGGGCATCGGCCTTCTCATCCGGATAGTAGTCCTCTCCCCCTTCATGGTAGTGGATGTTGAACTGCACAGGGACACTGGAGGTAAAGGTGTAGTTGAGGACCTCCAGGCGGTTGAGCTGCCGACAGCGCTCATAGAAGTTCTGGGGGGGAAGGTTGACCGCCAAGCTCTCTTCGTTCTTGTCGGTCACGTTGTGCTCCACCACCGCGTTGACATTCGGCAACTGCCCCACGTACCAGAAGCTGAACCCCCACAACACGATGGTGGTGAAGAGGAAGATCATGAGGTACCGCTTGTTCATGGTCATGGCTAAAGCCTGTATTTGCTGAGAAAGTCATCAAGGAAGTGGTCCAAACGACTGCGGAGGTCGTTGGCAACCACGTAGTGAGCAAACTGTTTGGTGGGAAGGATGTGCTGAAGGTACGCCGGACGGACAAACGTCAGGTACTGGTTGACGCTGTACTCTGCGGTGACGCCATGCTCCCGGATGTCCCGGAGCACACGTCGCCCCAACGAGATGTCAGGCGGGCTTTCCAGGAAGAAGGAGTAGGACAGCTGTGACCTCAGGCTCGGGGGCATGAGGACGTACATGCCTTCCAGCAGAAGGTAGGTGCCTGGATTGACACGGATGGTCTCGCGACTCCGCTTGCCCTCGACCCACTCGTACCGTGGCATCCGGATGGCTCGGCCTGCCCGCAGTTCGGTGATGTGCTGATGGTACAGCTTGAAGTCAAAGGCCCCGGGAACATCAAAGTTGTACTGCTCCGCCGGGACTGCTTCAGGCTTGTCAAGGTAGTACGCATCCAGCGGAAGCGTGACGGCTTTGGGAAGCCGCTGGGTCAGCAACTGCGTAAACAGCGTTTTCCCACTTCCGGATCCCCCGGCAACAGCGATGATGCGAGGATCCGGAGGAGGCGTCCGGGTGTCAATCATGCGAGCAGTTCTTCTTTCAGATCCGCAGGGAGGTGCGCCTCCAACGCCTGAGCAATGGCCTCCGGATCCTCGGAGCCAGAGGGGAGGTGCGGCAACAGCCCTTGGACTTCTTGACCCAAGGCTCCTTCCAGCGTGAGCCAGTAATGCTGCAATTGCCAGCCATCTCGCAAGGAATCGCGATTGTTGAGCAGCACCCGTACCGACAATCCCGCCTGCTGGAGGGCTTCAATCTGCAAGAGACTCAGCTCAAGCTCAAGCTCACCAAAGGGCATCACCCAGAGCACCAGGGGCTGCTGCTCGCCGAGGAGGGTCAGCCAGGATTCAGATTCGGTCAAAGGCGTCCGGAGGGTCCGGGGCCCTTCCACGAGCAGCCGCTCGTAGCGTTTGCTCAGCAGCATCCAGCGCTGCCGCACCAGCTTCAGGTCCAAGCGGATGCCGTCTCGTTGAGCGGCCAAGGCAACGGGGAAGGATTCATTGAACAGGAAGGGATTGAGCAGCGAAATGTGTTCAGGCAACTCCAGGGCCTGAAAGCGCTCACCGTCGGTGGGACGTTCGGCGGCCTGTGCCTGTAGGCTCCCGACGTCAAGGGGCTTGAAGGCGCCTGCGGTGCGACCCTGCTGCTGCAGCCAGCGGACGAGTCCAAGGAGCACCCAGGTTTTGCCGCATCCGGCCCCGGGGCCCATCAGACAGAAGCTGCGGCTCATTGCTGCTCGGCTCCTGTGAAGGTGGTATCCTGCCGCAGCTCATCTAGGCGCGAAGGCTCCCGCATCTCCAGCTCCTCAGTGATGTCGGTCACCGTCAGGTACCGGTCCTTGGGCTCAAAGCGTTGGCTGGCGAGCCGCTCCGCCCGGATCTTTTCCTGCTCCAGAAACTCCCAGACCAGGATGGTCTTACCGTCTCGATCAACGGTGATGTCTCGGATTTCCTCTTCGGTGAATCCGGAGTTCATCGCTGCGTCCACCAGTTGCTGGAGTTCCTGAATGAACTGCTGCCGCTCCTTCTCCGCCTTCAACTCCTTTTCCTCGAGATAAGCCTGATAGGCCTGAGACGTCGTCTGAGCCTGCCCTGAGGCGGGTCCGACCAAAAGAGCCAGGCCGAGGCTCAGCAGAACAAGGCTCCAATGCCGGAGGAGGGGACGCAATGAGTATGGAAAATGCATGGCTTCTATTGATTGGACACTCGGTTACTTGATAACGACTTCATTCTTCCTCTGATGCCATGCAAGGCGTAAGCAAATTGATTCGAGTCTTGGGGATTCTTCTACTGTTCCTCGGAGCCTGTTCCTCTCAGGAAGTGGAGCTGCAACGGCGGTCGGCGTTGAGCTTCTTTCAGGAGGGCAACAAGTCTTACACCCGGCACGACTACACGGGAGCCATCTGGAATTACCAGAAGGCGATTGAACTGGATGAGGACACCCCCAGCTTCCACTACAACCTGGGACTGGCGCTGTATCAGCTCGGGGACTACCAGCAGGCCCTCACCGCCTTCAAAACCGTGGAGGCGCAAGAGCCCCGGCAGGCTGACGTGCATTATAACATGGCCTTGGTGTACCACAAACTCTATCGGAGTGACCTGGCTGAGGCGCATTACAACCGCTACCAAGCCCTTTCAAGTCAACCGAAGGCCCCCAAGCCGGCTCCGGCTCCGGCGGCTGCTCCGGCAGCAACGCCTCCTCCAGCGCCTTCGGCACCACAGATCCAGCGTCTGCTGCCCCCCGGACTCAACCTCCCTCCCAAGGATGAGATTCCCAGCTGGGAGTAAACGCGACCTCGTTGTTCAGCTCTCCTCAAAGCCCTGGAGCACATTCACCACGTTCACCCCAATGGCGTCCACGGCATAACCGCCTTCCATAACCCACACGGTGGGACGCTTCAGCTGTCCCAACCGGGCTCCGCACCTCAGGTAGTCCTCAGACTCGAGTTGAAAGAGGCTGATGGGATCTTCCTTGAAGGTATCCACCCCCAGTGAAACCACCAACGCCTCTGCGCCAAAGGCTTCAATTTGTGCCAAGGCCGCGTCCAGAGCCTCTGCCCACGCGGCATAGTCGGTTCCGGGCGGAAGCGGGAAGTTGGCGGTGGCCCCCAGTCCCAGCCCCTTTCCTCGTTCATCGGCGTATCCCGAAAAGTAGGGGAAGGCTTCTTCCGGCTGCCCATGCAGAGAGGCCACTAGGACGTCTGCACGCTCATAGAAGATGTCCTGAGTGCCGTTGCCGTGATGAAAGTCGATGTCCAAAATGGCAACCCGCTCCGCGCCACTGTTCCGGAACTGCTGGGCGGCCACTGCGGCATTGTTGAGGAAGCAGTATCCGCCAAACTGATCCCGGGATGCGTGATGCCCCGGAGGACGACAGAGGGCAAACGCGGATCGTGCGCCTTGAGCTACCAAGCGCTGCGCCTCCTGAGCGGAAGCACACGCACTCAAGGCGGCCGCCCAGGTGCCTGAGGTGATGGTGGTTTCATTGGCGAGCGCGTAGTACCCCACGAGGCCATCAATGTAACGGGGCCGTCGGGTGGACATGCGTCGCGCCGGGAAGTTGCCGGGCACCACGGATCCCTTCAGCCCTGCTTTTTGCCACTCCGCCCACGCCGTCTCCAGAAACGCAAGGTAGTCCGGGGTATGCACCTGCTGAACCGACGTCAGGTCACACTCCGGAGGCGTCTGACACTCCGGGAAACCGACCTCCTTGAGGCGCTGGAGGATGTAATCCACCCGCGTGGGATTTTCAAACGAGGGAACGACCTCTCCGCGGTGCAGTTCGGTTTCCGGAGTGTGGAGGAGGTGTGAGTCACTGTAAACAACGTGCATGAGGAGCTTTCAGAAGAGGGGAAGTCAGAGCCACCCGGCGAGGATGGCCACGGCGAGAGCGGTGACCAGTCCATTGAGGGCCATAGCGACGGCGGCAAAGACACCGGCCACCTCATGGACCTGAAAGGCGCGGGCAGTGCCAATGCCGTGGGAGGCGACGCCGAGGGCAAATCCCCGGGCTCGCCAGTCTCGGAAGCCCAGCAGGTTCAGCAGAGGGGTGACGATGATCGCGCCGACGATGCCGGTGACAATGACAAGCCCGGCTGTCAGAGACGGAAGTCCTCCGATTTTTTCGGCAATTCCCATGGCAATTGGGGTGGTAACGGATTTGGGAACCAGGGAGCGAACGGACTCTTCCGTTGCACCCAGCATCCGCGCGATCCAGAGGGCGCTGAACACCGCAGTGGCTGATCCGGTGAGCAAGGCGACGAGCATGGGCACAAGTGCCTTCCGAATGCGCTGGAAGTGAGTGCTGAGCGGAAGCGCCAGCGCTACTGTGGCCGGGCCCAGCAGGAAGTGGACGAACTGGGCGCCTTCGAAGTAACGGTCATACGGCGTCTGGGTGCTCAGCAGCAAGGACCCCAGCAGCAGCGCGGCAATGGCCACGGGATTGACCACAGGATGGTTCCCGGAAGCCTGAAACAGCCGCTGCCCCACCAAGTAAGCCGCTAGGGTGAGCGACAGCCAGAACAGCGGACGGGTGCTCAGGTACACCCAAATGTCGGGAAGCGCGGCACTCTCAGTCATGACGCACCTCCTCTGGTTCCGGGAAGGCTCGGGTCCAGCGAACCATCAGCACAAAGGTCAGCGCCCCAACAATGAGCGCCAGCGTGGTGCTGAGCACCACTGCCAGCAGCAGCGGCCCTCCTTCCACGGTCAGGCGGTCGAGGTGCTGAATCATCCCCGTGGCGGCCGGAACAAACAGCAGCGAAAGGTGCTTCAGCAGAGTGGACGCAGTGGCATTCATGGCTTCCGGAAGCGGCCACTTGAGCAGCATCCAGGAAGCCAGCAGCGCAAATCCCAGCACCGGACCCGGGATGGGAAGCTTCAGGGCCAACCCCAGCGTGGTGCCAGCGAGTTGAAAGCCGAGGAGCACAAACAGCGATTCAAGCATGAGTGAGGACTGGAGAAGAGGACGCGGAACGGCCTTCAGCAAATCAAGGCTGGCGGCAACAGTCAATGCCTCTTCATGGGCACGGCTCAGGAGTCGCCTCCGGAAGGCGCAGGGTGTGGTGAATGCAGGAAAGGGCGTCCTCTGGCAGATGCGTTACGTAGAGGATCGTAGTGGTTTTTTGATTGCCAATGGTGTTAATCAAATTCAGCAGCTGTTCGCGATGAAAGGGGTCCAGCCCCTGACAGGGCTCATCAAGGATCAGCAACGGAGGACGTTTCACCATCGCCCGGGCGAGCAAGAGGAGGCGCTGCTGCCCATAGGAAAGACGGGAGAAGTCAGCCGGTGCCAGTGCCTCAAGGCCCAGTTGCTGAATCCAGAAATCGACCTCGGCCTGTTGCGCGTCAGAGGGCTTGCGGTAGAGGCCAATGGAATCAAAGAAGCCAGACAGGATCACCTGACGTCCGGTGACCGACTGGCGGTAACCGACCTGGAGTTCCGGAGAGACGAGCCCAATCTTTTGCTTGAGGTCCCAGATGCTTTCTCCGGAGCCCCGTCGACGTCCGAACAGGGTCAGGTCACTGGCATAACCCTGGGGGTGATCGCCGCAGATGAGCTTCACTAGAGTGGACTTTCCGGAACCGTTGGGACCCACCAGCTGCCAATGCTCGTGGGCTCGCACCGTCCAGGAAAACTGCTGAAAGAGCACCTGCTTGCCGTAGCGAAGGTGCAGGTTTCGAATCTGGATGAGGGGCGGGGCATCTTTTGTGGAAGTGGCTTCGGCCGATTTTGTGGAAGTGGCTTCGGCTGAGGCGGGAGGCGGTTCCGGAGGGGGCGCAGGCACCTGCGTGGCCGGGGCATAGAGCTGCTGCAGAAACTCCGGGTGAAGCACGTCCTTCCGGGGGCCTTGGCGGATGATCCGCCCGTCTTTGAGGCAGAGGGCGTGAGTGATTTCTGGAACCAATTCGGTGACCCGATGCGTCACCAGCAGCACCGGGACTCCGGACTGGATGATGGTAGAAAGGGACTGCTTGAGCCATTGGATGGCGTCGGTGTCCAACCCGTCAAACGGCTCATCAAGGATCAGCAGCGCCGGATGCGTCAGCAGGGCCCTGAGCAGCAGCAGCTTGCGCATCTCTCCGTTAGAAAACGACCGGACCGAGTGATCCAGCAGCGCTTCAAAATGGAGCGCCCTCGCCCAGCGTTGGAGTTGCTGTTGTTGCCTCTCTTCTGGGTCCAGCAGCTTCCGGGCAGTCAGCACCTCCTGCTCTCGCCCACTGTACTCCTCCCAGCGGTCCTTCTTCTCCTCCCGTTCCACCAGACGCCGTTGCTGATCAAACGAAACCAGCGCCAGCCGTTCCACCTGTTGCCACTCCGGCGCCCGACGGATGCGTCCGTGAAAGTAGGGCTTCTGCTGCTTGAGGACTCCAATCAGGGTGGATTTTCCGGCGCCGTTGGGTCCAAGCAGGACCCAGCTCTGGCCGTGCTCCCAGCGCCAAGTGAGGGTGTCGAGGACGAGGGTGGAGCCCAGACGGACTGAGACCTCGTGCAGGTCAAGAAGCGGAGGGGGCACAGGGGGCATGCTC
>CBFIGY010000026.1:0-40603 GCA_965662235.1 uncultured bacterium | reverse complement strand
ATTCGCCAGTATGCTGTGGGACTGCTGGAAGGACGGGAGATTGACGATCTGGATGGGGCCTTGGACGAAAGCCGGCGCTACAAATCCCTCTCACATGGCCCCTCTCCTCACATTGAAGAAGCCTCAAGCTGGGAGGAGGTGCCATTGCTGGCGGAGCACCTTCTGCAGCAGACGTTCCAGGCTTCAACTGCCGAGGAGCCTCTCCATACCTGCCTCATGACCAGTCGTCAGAGAGACCGGGACCACCTGCAGACGGTTTTGGAAGGACGTGGGTGGGACTGTGTGACCCTGGATCGAGACACCCCTGACCCTGGAGACTCACCGGCCCTTCGGTTGGCAACCATGCATCGTTCCAAAGGACTCGAGTTTGATCGGGTCATTGTGGTGTTGGAGAAGCATCTGCTGGAGTCATCTGCCTCCGTGGAGGTCCGGTGCCTCATGCACGTGGCGCTGACGCGAGCTCGTCGTGAGGCAGGAATGATTGTGGTGTAGGCCCCCTTCGGCTTTGCTCAGGGGCAGAAGGCTGAAGGGAGCAGGAGGGGGAGGAAGCCGGAGGTTACTCGATGGTTCCCGTCTCCAGACGTTTCTTGTAGAGCTTCTCAAGCTTGTAGAGGTCCTGCTGGAGCTCAAAGAAGCCGTGCCAGTGGGCGTAGTCTGGTGCCCCCATCAGGGCGCCATGGCGGGCGCGTCGGCCTTCATGGTGCCAGAGGTGGTAGTAGGTGATCTGGAATTCATCAACCCAGGGGTTTTCGTCCAGCAGCCCCTTGCTTTCTAGGTCGTTGAGCATCTGGGTGGCCGGCTGGTAGTAGCCTTCGTTGTAGAGCCGGACGGCTTTGTCGCCCTGAGCAAAGAAGTTATCGGTGTGCTGCTTCATGTGGCAGGACTGGCAGACCTGCTTCATCTTGGCGCGCCCTTCGGGTCCATTCCCAAGCAGGGGGCTGAGGACGTCATTGGAGTTCCGGACCTTGGACTCCTTGGCCCAGAGGTTCCAGTAGAGCCGTTCTGTGACGTTGTGGGTGGTCTGCAACTCACCGATGCCACTCATGTGACAGGTGGTGCAGGTGGGCCCCCGGTAGTCCCCGGGTTCCCAGGCATCCGGAGCCGAGTCCCACTTCCAGTTGTTCCCATCTGCGGCAAACACGTGTCCGTGCTTGCTGTTTTCAAAGACCTCAATGTCCGGATGATCCGGGCCCAGGTGGCAGGAGGCGCAGGCGGCGGGCTTGCGGGCTTCTTCAATGCTGAAGGCATGCCGGGTGTGGCAGGTGGAGCAGTTGCCGGTGCTGCCGTCTGGGTAGATGTTGCCCATGCCGGCGTTGGGCCACGTGGAGGCTAGGGGGCGTCCGGTTTCGTCAAGCTCGATCTTGGTGCCGTGGCACTGGATGCAGCCCGTTTCATTGGGGGCGTTGCTGAGTTCAGGGTGGTTCCGGCCTTCATGCCGTTGCACGAGTGCATGGAGGCTGTCTTTGGGGATGATCTGGTGATAGGCCCGGAAGTGTCCGCTCTCTTGAAACTGCTCCGCTTCCTTGGCGTGGCAGCGGGCGCAGGTGGAAGGAGCAACCAGGGCGGAGATGAAGACATCGGTGCCCACCAGGGTTTCATGCTGTGTGGCCATGGGGGAGCTCTTGGGCACCGCATGGCAGTCGATGCAGGAAACCCCAACGTGGGCGTGTCGGCTGTTCTTCCAGTCGTTGATGATGCCGGGGTTGTACTGCTGGTGGCAGCTGACACACTCCTTTCCTGCCGCCGTCAGGCCCCGGTCAATGACAATGGACCGCACGTGACTGAGGTCCCCAACCGATTCCGATTGAGGCTCATTGGCAACCAGCAGGGTGCCCCACACAAGGAGGAGGCCAGAGAGAAGCAAACGCAAGAGCATGGGGTCCTTCGGTACAGTTAGAATTGAGCGAATTCCTTGGAGGTCAGCTGCTCCGTCAGGTCGGTGTGCCCGACATGCGGGTGACAGGAAACGCAGGTTTGGCGGGTGGTCTTTTGAAAGTAGGGCCGGTGGGCCACAAAGGCTTTGTTGCTGGCCATGGTGGCCTGCTCCAGGTTCTGGTGACAGGCGAGGCATCCGGAGTCGTAGGTGTACTCGCTACGGCGCTCGCGCTTGGCCTCCCAGTCAATCGCCGTCAGGTCATAGGTCAGCTGCGCCCAGACGTCATGGGTTCCGGTCTGGGCCTTGGCCCACGCGTATCCCCAGGCGCTCTCATGCGGAAGGTGGCAGTCTAGGCACACCGCCTTGATGCCATGGACGTTTCGTCCTCCGTGCGGGTCCTGTTCGTAGGCGGCAATCATGGGGGCCATGACGTGGCAGGTGCCACAAAACGCGGCGTCTTCTGTGGCATGAAAGACCTCCTCCGTGGCAACCCATCCCACCAACGCCCAGAGCAGAAGGGCGCCTCCTCCTGAGAGGGCAATCAGCCAGCGAATCAGCTTGGGGTCCTTGACGAATTTCATGAGGGCTTTCCGGTACCTGTTGACTAAGGAGCGCCGATTCTCTTGGAAAACCTGAAAGGGTGATATGTGTAAAATTACGGGTTTTCAAATGGGAAAGGAGGCAATAAGAGAGGCCATGAAAGCAGCATTTACCGGACTCTTGAGCCCCTTAGGGCAGGGCTCAGGGAGTAAGAGGCTGCAGGGAGGTGAGGATGAAGTGTTGGGGCTGCCTTCGGGGGACTCAGGGAGCAAGAGGCTGCAGGGAACAAATGGAGGGGTCCGTTTCGTTCCCTGAATGAAGTCGAAGGGGAAGAACCGAAGGAAAAGAACGGGAAGTGTGCCCGAGGTTACGTGAGGTCACTCCGGTCAGAGCCGATGCGGGGGGAAGTTCCGCGTACTAAGATGGGGGTTTTAGTTGGATTTTTTGACGTTTGTGGTGGAGGCAAGGAGGATCGAACTCCTGACCTCAACGCTGCCAGCGTTGCGCTCTCCCAGCTGAGCTATGCCCCCACTTGTCGAAGACAGAAAGCCGTGAGGATTGGCTTCTGTATGGTGGCGTCCCCAAGGGGATTCGAACCCCTGTTCTCGCCGTGAAAGGGCGATGTCCTAGGCCTCTAGACGATGGGGACCTGTGTCGGTCGTAAACAACTTATAATAGAGAGATTCCTGCTGGAGTCAACCTCTTTTTAAGAGGGAGTGCGATTTTCCTCCATTTTCTGCTGCAGCTGCCGTTGGGCTTCCTGAAAGAATTCAAAGATGGTGGCGGCGAGGCTGGCTGACACCCCGGGCGCCGCCTCCAGTTCTGCAAGCGAGGCCTGCCGCAACGCCTTGAGGCTGCCGAAGTGCTTGAGCAGGGCCTTCTTGCGAGAGGGGCCCACTCCCGGGATTTCGTCCAGCAGGGACTTCAGGTTGTCCTTGCGCTTGAGCTGCCGTTGAAACTCAATGGCAAACCGGTGGGACTCGTCCCGGATGTTTTGCAGGAAGAAGAGGACGGCTGTGTTGCGGTGCAGGCGGATTTCGTTCTTCTGGTTGGGCTTGACGACGTACTCAAAGTCCTCGTTGTTGCCCCGACGGTACTTGCGCCGCTGCTCAGAACGTCCCTTGGCCAGGCCAATCAGGTCCACTTGGTTCAGGTCCATGCCCAACCGCCGCAGGGCCTCTGCTGCAGCAGAAACCTGTCCCTTGCCACCATCAATGAGGATGAGGTCCGGAGGGCGCTCTCCCTGTTCCAGCAGACGCTGGTACCGGCGTGTGAGGACCTCTTCCATGCTGGCAAAGTCGTCTGGCCCTTCAAGGCTCTTGATCTTGAACTTGCGGTACCCGGCCTTGAAGGGACGATTGTCCTTCCAGGCAACCATGGAGGCCACGGTCATGGTTCCGGACAGGTGAGAGATGTCAAAGGCCTCAACCGTGGCCGGAGGCTTCTTGAGCAGCAGGTGCCGCTGAACCTGTTCCAGCACAGCGTCATCCTGCACGGTGCGCTGGCGCTGCTCCTCTAGGTGCACCTTGGCATTTTGATGAGCCATGGCAACGAGTTCGCGCTTCCGTCCCTTCTGGGGAACCAGCACCTGCACCTTGCGGTCCGCTCGCTCCGAGAGGGCCTGCTCCAGAGACTCCTGGTCGGAGTAGGCAAAGGGAAGGAGGACTTCCCGGGGGATCTGAGCCGCCTCTGCCATGTAGATGCGGTTCAGGACCTGCCCCAACAGGTTGTCATCAGAGGCCTGCTCGCTGGCGTCATAGAAGAAGAAATCGGTCCCCAGCAGCCGTCCGTTGCGGATGAACAGGACCTGGATGCCTGCCGAGTCCGCCTCCCGGTAGAGGTTGAAGACGTCCTGGTCCTCTCCGTTGGTGCTGAGGACCGCCTGCTTGGCAAAGACGCGCCGCACCGCCTGGATCTGGTCCCGGATTTGGGCGGCCTTCTCAAAGTCGAGCCGTGCAGCAGCTTCCTTCATCAGTCGCTCAAGGTCCTTCAGGAGCTCGTCGTCTCGGCCCTTGAGGAACAGCCGCACCTGCCGGACCACCTCCTGGTAGGTGTCCACGGGCACATCCCCTCGACACGGCGCAAGGCAGCGCTTCATCTGGAAATTGAGGCAGGGACGGTAGGTCTTCTTGCCGTCCAGGTCCATCTTGCTTGTCCGTAACGGAAAGTAGCGGTTGACGACCCGGAGCATCTGCCGCGCATCCTGAACGGAGGGGAAGGGGCCAAAGTACTCCGACTGCTTGTCCTGCTTCTCCCGGACCAGCCGGAGGCGGGGGTAGGGTTCCTGAGTGGTGAGCTTGCAGAAGGGGTAGGACTTGTCGTCCTTGAGGAGGACGTTGTACCGGGGCCGGTGGGTCTTGATGAGCTGTTCTTCCAGGATCAGGGCCTCTGCCTCGGTGTCGGTGATCACCAGCGACACGTCATGGACGAGGGAGACCATGATCTGGATGCGGAGGGTGTGGTTGGCCGAGGGCTGGAAGTACGAACGGACCCGTTGCCGCAAGACCTTGGCCTTGCCGATGTAGAGGATGTCGCCCTGGAGGTTCTTGTAAAGGTACACTCCCGGGAGCTCCGGGAGCGTCTTCAGCTTCTCATGGATGGGAGCCAAGCTCATGGCCTGCGACGGGAAGAGGCGTCAGGTGAACCTGGAGGCTCACTGCACCAGCAGGTCGTCAATGGTCTCAGGAAGCTGCTGCACAAAGTCCTCCATGCCGCCGTACTGACCAATGTCCATCTTCATGCTGTTTTCCAGCACAACCGTGGGGGTTCCGGTCACCCCATAGGCGTTGGCCTTCTGCATTCCCTCGGCAATCGCAGCACTGACCCAGTCTTGGTCCTTCTCGTTGGCATACTCGGTTCCCATGCCCAGGGAGCGGGCTAGGTAGTTGACAATGCCCGGATCAAAGACGTTGACGCTGTGCTTGAAGCTGGCGTCAAACAGGGCGGTTTTGACCAGGTCTCCCTTGCCGTGCTTCTTGGCAATGTGGTACAGCCGCAGGGGGGCATCGTCTTGCCCTCGGAAGGCGATGGGGATGTCGATGAACTCGATCTTCTCCTCATACTGCTTCCGGAAGTCCTTGGCAAGCGTCCGCAGGTTGTTGCAGTGCGGGCACCCGAAGTTCAGGAATTCCTCAAAGCGGACCTTCTCCACGCTGTGGGCCCCTGGGGCCTGACCAACGAGCTCGAAGTGACCACGCACATCGGCCGCACTCGCAGGGCCGACGAGGGACAGGGAAAGCAGCAAAACAGCCAGCAGCCGGGAAATCATAAACGGTCTCCGTAGTGAATCATCAGGTTAAGCGACAGGAGGCGCAAGGTCCCCTGCCAGAAATTGAAGCAGGGTTGCCCCTGCCACGACAGCGGTTTCGGTTCGGAGGATGCGGGGCCCCAGCGTCCAGGAAGGAATGTGCTGTGCGCGGAGCCAGGCACGTTCTTCCGGAGCCAGGCCTCCTTCAGGGCCGATGATCAGGCGGACGGATGCCGGGGGCACCAGGACCTCGCGGGTCGGGCCCGATCCGGTTCCTGGCTCCAGGCTCCAGGTGAGGGCCTGAGGCGTTCCGTCCAAGGCGGTCTGGAGGTCGTCCGACCATTGAAGCTCAGGGGGGCGGTGCCGCTCACACTGCTTGCAGGCCTCCCACGCGATGCGGGTCCAGCGTTCCAGGCGCTGTTCGGGATGTTCAGGAAGCCGAGGAGAGTGGGGGCTGGCAAAGACATGAACCCGCGACACGCCCAGTTCGGTCGCTTTCTGGAGGCTCCAGTCCAGGGCCTTTTCCTTGGGGGCTGCCAGCAGGAGTTCAAGGTGAAGCGGAGAAGGCGGCGGGGGCGGTTGCTCCACCTCTGGGAGCACCTTCACTTCCTTGCGTCGCAGCTCCACCACCTGAGCCTGAAAGCGGACTCCTGAGGCATCCTGAACCGTCAGGGTTTCTCCCACCCGGAGGCGTCGAGCGTTCCGGGCGTGGTGCCCTTCCTCCCCTTGAAGGAGGGTCGGCACTCCTAGGCGCAGCACGCCTTCATGGAGAAAGTAAGGCACCTGAGCCTCAGGGTCAGGAGTACTGGAAGGTCAGCTGATCCTCTTTCAGGTCAATGGACACCTCTCCTCCGTTGGAGAGCTTGCCGAAGAGGACCTCGTCCGCCAGCACCGTTTCCACCTCCTGCTGAATCAGCCGGGCCATGGGACGGGCGCCAAAGGCGGGGTCGTAACCCTTGCGGGCGAGCCACCCCTTGGCATCTTCTGAGACGGAGATGACCACCTTCTGGGCCTGCAGCTTGACCTCTAGGGCGACCAGCAGCTTGTCCACCACCATCCGGACCACCTGCTCAGGAAGCTGAGCAAAGGGGATGATGTTGTCGAGCCGGTTCCGGAATTCCGGACTGAAGGCCCGCTCCAGTGCCTGTTTGGAGGGTGACTTGGGCGCACTGGCGCCGGCAAAACCAATGGCGTTGGCAGCCATTTCCTTGGCTCCGACGTTGGAGGTCATGATCAGCACGACGTTCCGGAAGTCCGCCTCGCGTCCGTTGTTGTCCGTCAAGGTGGCGTGATCCATCACCTGTAGGAGGATGTTGAAGATGTCCGGATGCGCCTTCTCAATCTCATCGAGCAGCACCACGCTGTGCGGGTTCTTGCGGATGGCATCGGTGAGCAGGCCCCCTTGGTCGAAGCCCACGTATCCGGGAGGCGCTCCAATGAGTCGAGAAACCGTGTGCTTCTCCATGTACTCCGACATGTCAAAGCGGTGGAAGTGGATGCCCATGATGAAGGCCAGCTGCTTGGCCAGCTCGGTCTTACCGACTCCGGTGGGACCGGTGAAGAGGAACGAGCCGATGGGCTTGTCCGGATCACGGAGTCCCGCCTTGGAGCGCTTGATGGCCTTGGTGAGGACCTCAATGGCGTCATCCTGTCCGAAGACCTGCAGCTTCAGCTCCTTCTCGAGGTCCTGCAGCTTTTCCTTGTCGGTGCTGTTCATGCGCTCAATCGGCACCCGGGCAATGCTGGCCACCACACGTTCAATGTCCTGGGGCGTGACGGTCTTGCGCTTGGAACCGCCCTGGAGCCGAACCATGGAGCCGGCCTCGTCGATGACGTCGATGGCCTTGTCCGGAAGGAAGCGGTCGTTGATGTGCTTGGCGGCAAGGTCTGCGGCCATGCGCAGGGCGCTGACGGTGTAGCGCAGCTCATGGTGCTTCTCATACTGCGGCTTGAGGCCCTTGAGGATGAGGAAGGTCTCTTCCACCGAGGGTTCCGTGATGTCGATTTTCTGGAAGCGTCGGGAGAGGGCTCGGTCCTTCTCAAAGATCTTCTTGTACTCCTCATAGGTGGTGGACCCGATGCAGCGGATCTCTCCCTTGGCCAGTGCCGGTTTGAGGAGATTGGAAACGTCCATGGAACCGCCGCTGGTCGCGCCGGCGCCAATGATGGTGTGGATCTCATCAATGAAGAGCACGGATCCGGGCTTCTGCCGGAGGGCCTTGAGGACCGCCTTGATGCGCTGCTCAAAGTCTCCCCGGAACTTGGTTCCTGCGAGGAGGGCGCCAATGTCGAGCGAGAAGACCTCGGCGTGTTGGAGCAGGTCGGGCGTGTTGCCTTCATGGATGCGCAGGGCGAGGCCTTCGGCAATGGCCGTCTTGCCCACCCCGGGGTCTCCGACGTAGATCGGGTTGTTCTTGCGGCGGCGGCAGAGGATCTGCACCGTCCGCTCCAGCTCATGGTTCCGCCCAATCAGCGGATCCAGCCGTCCTTCCTCCGCAAAGCGGGTGAGGTTCTGGGTGTAGAGCTTCAGGGGGTCCTGCTCGGAGCGGGGCTGGGCGGGCTCATCCTCGTCGTTGTTCTCATAGTTGAGGTTCTCCTCCTCATCCTCCACCGGAACCTTGGCGATGCCGTGAGAGATGTAGTTGAGGAGGTCCAGACGGGTGATGCCCTCCTTCTGCAGGAAGTAGGAGGCGTACGACTGGGACTCACGGTGGATGGCAACCAGGATGTCCCCTACGTCGGCCGAAGCCTTTCCGGAGCTGTTGACGTGCATGATGGCCAGGTGCAGGACCCGCTGAACCGCACGGGTCTGCTGCGGACTGGTTCCCGCATCGTCGGTCACGGTCTCCTGCTGCGAGAAGAACTCCTCGAGGTCAGCCTTGATCCGCTCCACGTTTCCGCCGCAGCTCCGGATGATCCGGATTCCGGCATCGTGGTGCAGCAGGGCATAGAGAATGTGTTCAACGCAAAGGTACTCGTGTTTACGCTCCTTCGCCTCGCTCTGTGCCGCCATCAGGCACATTTCCAAATCTCGTGTAAACATGCTCGCTCAGACCTCTTCCATGCTGGCTTTGAGGGGAAATTCGTACTGCTCGGCCAACTCGTGTACCGCCTCGACTTTCGTCTCGGCCACTTCGTGGGTGTACACCCCACAGACTCCCACTCCGTTTTCGTGAACCCGGAGCATGATCTGAGTGGCTTCTGCAGGACTTTTGTGGAACACCGTCTGGACCACGTAGACGACGAACTCCATGGTGGTGTAGTCGTCGTTGTGCAACAGCACTTTATACTGCTTGGGGCGCTTTAGCTGTGGGCGGGTCTGGCTGACGACCGCTTCGTCCGTTTTGGATTGGCTCATTGCGGGTTCCCAACTGCAAAGCGATGTAGACTACGGGGGACGCGTTTGGAACTTAGTGAATGATGAGTGAAGTGACCGCTGATTGTCAACCCATTTCCTGCATTTCCAGTCCCGGTGCCTGGAGCTTTTGATAGGACGATGGATCCTTCAGATAGACCCGACTGTTGGGCGGCACACTGTGGGTGAGCCAGACGTTTCCCCCGATCACCGAGCCCCGGCCGATGACGGTGTCTCCGCCCAAAATGGTGGCCCCGGCGTAGATGGTCACATCGTCTTCAATCGTCGGGTGCCGTTTGGTGTGCGAGTGCTCAGCGTGCCGGGGACTGAGGGCCCCCAGGGTGACGCCTTGGTAGATGCGAACGTGATTCCCCAGCACCGCAGTGCCTCCAATCACCACCCCGGTCCCATGGTCGATCATGAGGCCTCGTCCGAGTTCAGCATTGGGGTGGATGTCGATGCCAAAGCGCGAGTGGACGTATTCGGTCAGGATCCGGGGAATGAGGGGGATCTGCCGCCGGTGGAGGAAGTGCGCAATCCGGAAGACGCTGAGGGCCTGGAGTCCGGGATACGCCAGCACCACCTCGCGTTTGCTGGTGGCCGCAGGGTCTCCTTCCATGATGGCGTCCACGTCCTCCGCAAGGATGTTCCGGAGCTCCGGAAGGTACTCGAGGAACTCAAAGACAATGGCCTCCACCTGCTCGCTGAAGTCCTGACGCTCCGCACAGTCCCGACCCTCCTGAGACGCCGCCCAGCAGAGCACAAGCTCCAGCGCCTCGCGCATGCGGTAGAAGAGGGAAACCGTCTTCTGCCCCATCGCATAGGGCAGGTTGAGGCGGTCAAAGGATTCCTGCCGGATCAGCCCCGGGAAGAGCAGCACCAGGATGTCCTCCGCAAGCGCAATGATGCTCTCCTTGGCCGGAAGCGAAACGGTCCCGATGCGCTCAATCTCCGGGTGCTGATCATAGGACTGCATCAGCTGGCTGACCGCTTGACGCAAACGCTGCTCACGACGGGTCTCCGTGGGGTCAGGGGAGGCGTTTCGAGTCATTGCCATTTCAGGAGAGGTGCTGTTATTCTGTTCATCGAATCTTTTCTCAACTCAAGGAGTCTGAATGGAAGCGTATAAGCGCGAGTTTGCTCGTTTTCTGGTGGAAGCCGGAGCCCTGCAGTTTGGGGAATTCACCCTCAAGAGTGGCCGAGTTTCCCCTTACTTCTTCAACTCGTCTCGCTTCAATACCGGCGCCTTGATCCGGGAACTGGGACGTTTTTATGCCCACGGCATTCAGGCCTTTGCGCCTCAGTGCAACGTGGTTTTCGGACCCGCCTACAAGGGCATTCCTCTGTGCATTTCCACGGCTGAAGCGCTTTCCGAAGCTACTCAAAAGGGTATCGGATATTTCTTCAACCGCAAAGAGAAAAAGCCGCACGGAGATGGGGGGCTCTTGGTGGGGCAAGTGCCACAAAAAGACGATTTTGTGGTCATGGTGGACGATGTGATCACCGACGGTCAGACCAAGGTGGAAGCGATCGAAGCCGTCCGGGCTGAGTGCGGGGCCGCGATCGGTGGAATCCTGGTGGCTGTGGACCGTCTGGAGCGCAACGCCCAGGGACGAAACGCCTCGGCCGACCTGGAAGCCCGGACTGGAATTCCCGTCCGCTCAATCGCGACCATCCGCGAAGTCTGCACCGCGCTTGAGGCTGTGGAAGTCCACGGTCAGCAGGTGCTGCCTCCGGAAGTGCAGCAGCGCATTGAGGAGTACCTGTCACACTATGGAGTTGACGAATAAATGCAACAAATCCCTCCCTCTGATCGGTCCCGACGTCGGGCCTCTGTTTCCTGGGCACAGGCTCAGGAAGACCTTCATGAAGCCAAGCAGCGCATCAAGGATGCTCCGGATGCCAGCTGCCTCCTGTCCATGCAGGGGGCCATCAACGCCCTCTCCGCAGTTCCGGAGGCACAGGGACGCTTTCAGCTTCCCACCTACTCGTCCGTGGAGATGCTGGACGTGTGCCTGCCGTTTGCGCCCGAACTGGAGGCGCTCCGGAACTCCTGTTACGTCCTCGATGGTTTGCTGGAGCGAGACGTGATGGGAAATGCACAGCAGAAGAACATCCGCTTCACCTCCGCCTACGCCCGGACCTGTCACCAGGCGGCAGAGGCGGTGCTGGAGGGACTGAAGGGGTTCTTCAAGGCCAACTCGGCCACCTACTTTGCCCCCTAGCTGCGGCATGCTGTCGGTCATCCGGACGCGTCTGGCGTCCTACCACCCTCCGCGCAACCCGCATCCGGTGAAGCGGGCGTCGGTGCTGATTCCGCTCTTTGAGGAGGCAGGGGCGGTGCACCTGTTGCTCACCCGACGGGCCTCGCACCTGCGCTCTCACTCCGGACAGGTGTCGTTTCCAGGAGGGAAGCAGGATCCGGAGGACGGATCGGCGGAAGCAACGGCGCTCCGGGAATCGGAGGAAGAGGTGGGGCTGGCGCCTCATCAGGTGGAGGTGATTGGCGGCATTGATCAGATCACCTCACTGCACCAGTACCTGGTCACCCCGTTTGTGGGGGTCATTCCCGCAGACTTCCGCCCGCGTCCCAGTCCCCATGAGATCGAGTCCACCTTTTCGGTGCCGCTCGCGTTCTTCATGGACCCGGCCCACCACACCAGTCAGGAAATCACCCACCGGGACCTTCCGTTCTACTCCCATCACTTCTTCTTCGGGGACTACGACATCTGGGGCATGACGGCGATGCTCATCCTCCGTTTCCTCGAGGTGTCGCTGCACTACCTTCCCCCGTATCCGGTCCACCATCCAGGGGCCCCTTCCTGGTTTGAAATGACCCAGCGCCTCACTCCTCACTTGTAATTTGACCCAACAGCTGGTGTCATCAGAAAAAAATTCTCCGGAATCGCTGCTGAAAAAGCTCCCTCGGGTGGCGCTTGCGCCTGCTTTTCAAGTTGATGCTCTTATTCCGAAGAGAAGCCTTCCCTCATCAAGAAAGTCCGGGAAAGGTCTTCAGCATGATCTGCTTTTTCAGGAGAATCTGTTCCGGAACTCGCACTTTGAGTCCGAATGAATCAAGCTAGCTGGTGGAATGGGTCCCGTCTGAGGACCTGGGAAGAAGCCGACCGGAGCCGCCGAAACGGGTCTGGGGCAGGGTTCCTCCCGGTTATCACCACGCACCGATGCTTGATTAGGAGCGGCCCCTCATGCCGGAAAAACGTCACTTCACGCGGATTCAGTTCACCAAGGTCATCCTCCTGGAATGGGGGAATCAGCCGGTTGAGGCCGAGATCCTCAATTTGTCCCTCAAGGGGATCCGGCTCTGTCCACGGGAACCGGTGTTTCTCACCCCCGGCGCCTCTGTCCGCCTCTGCCTCCCGCTGACCGATGTGGTCACCCTGGAGCTGAAGGCTCAGGTCGTCCGTGAGCAAGAGGGCTCCTGGAGCTTTGAGTTTGTGGAGATGGAGCTGGACGCCTTTACTCATCTGAGAAGCCTCCTGGAGGCCAATGTGGGAGATGATGAAGAAATTGAACAGGAGCTGCAGTACTGGCGCAAGTCTCCGCAACCTCATCCTTGATTCGAGAACCCCCTCCTGCCTCCTCTCCCCTGAGGGGCGCGCATGACCGAATCACTGCCGCTTCCCGATCACCTCCACCTCCTTCTGCTGGGACAGACCCCCATCTGGGAGGAGGTCCAAACCCTGCTTCAGCAGAACCAGCAGCTCAACCTAGTGCAGGTGGCCACGCTCCCGGCGCTCCTGCAGGCTCCGCCTTCTCCGGTTCCTGACCTCACCATCATTGATCTGGCCTCCTTCGGGGGCACCTCTTTGGAGCTGGTGGACGCCCTGGAACGACAGGTCCTTCGTCCGCCCCTGCTGCTGCTGATTGAAGAGGCGGATTATCCGGACCTTGTTCGGCATCCGCTTCTGCACGGCAGCGACTACGTCAGCCAGCCGGTTCAGCCTGATCTCCTGACCAAACGCATTGAGGTCCTGCTCAACCTCATCTACTACCAGCAGCTCAGTGAGCAGAGCAGCCGAGAGCTGGAGGAGATCGACCAGCAGCGTCAGGAACTCTCTGAACGGGCCAACGAGGTGACAGAAGAGCTGCGGCTCGCCAAGTGGCAGATGGAGATGGCGTCCGGGGAGCTGGAGCGCCTGAACCGAACCCTGAAGCTTTTTGTGCACCTGCCGCTGCTGAACCGCATGGTCATTCCGTCTCCTGGGGATTCCAATCCGGATGACTTCATGGAGCTGCAGGCCACGGTCATGTTTGCCGACATCCGCTCCTACACGGCGCGGAGTGAGCAGATGAACCCCTACGAAAACTTTTCCTTCCTCAACCAGTTCTTCAACCTCATGGAGCCGGCCATCTTGGAAAACCTGGGCTACATCGACAAGTTCATTGGCGATGAGATCATGGCCGTTTTTGATGAGGAGGGGCTGCACCCGAACGGAGCTCTGCAGGCGGCCATTCAGATGCAGGAGACGATTCAGCAGCACAACGAGTCCCTTCCTCCCGAGAAGCAGACGCACTTTGGCATTGGCCTCAACACCGGTGCCGTGATGGCCGGCATGCTGGGGTCGGAGCACCGCATGAATCCGACGGTGATTGGAGATCACGTCAACCTGGCGTCGCGGCTGCAGGGGCTGACAAAGAAGTACCAGGCCGACATCCTGATCTCTGAGTCAACCTATGCTCAGATTGACCCCTCAGCCTACCTCATCCGGGAAATTGACACCGTTCCCATCCGGGGCAAGCAGGTGCCGGTGACCATTTATGAGGTCTTCAACACGGCGCCCCCGGCGCTCCGGGAGCAAAAGCTTCAGGCCCTGGCGCCTCTGGGTCGGGCCATTGCGTTTTACAAGCAACGGCGCTTTGAAGAGGCGCTGCAGGAAATCTACGACTGCCTACAGGTCTTCCCGGAAGACGTGGTGACGCTGGAGTACCTCAAGCGCTGCCGGTACTTTCAGAAGTACCCCCCACGGGATCCGCAGTGGAATGGCGTGGTGTATGAGTCGGACCAGCTGGTGGACCGGACGATCTGGCGACAGAACGCCCGTTACGCGCTTCCGGTGCCCCTCCTGATGAAGCAGACGGCGACTTCGAGCACCCTGAACGCGCAGCTGGTGGACATCTCCCTCTCCGGAATGAAGATTGAGCTGAAGCGTCCCCTGAAGCTGGAGGCCGTTCTTTCGGTGACCTTTGAGTTTGCCCAAGCAGGGCTGGGGGCTCCGTTTGACCACCTGATCTGCCAGCCGATGTGCCGGGTGGTTTGGTCCCGGCGCCGAGAGGAACGTGTGTGGGAGGCCGGGTTGGAGATCATCCTCTTGCCGCCGGGCCAGGAAGAGTCCCTTTCACAGGCCCTGAGCACCCTAGAGGCCCTCCCGGATCCGACTGCCTAATCCTAGCACGCGGGTTCAGCTTGTACCCGACTCCGGTTTCTTGAAGAATAGCGGTTTTGCCCACGCACGCACGGTTTCTCATTGATGCCCCACACCCTTCTCCTGCTTCAGGGACCTCCACAGTCAGGGAGCCCCGTGGATTTTGCCGAGCATGAAGCCCGGGTTCAGGAGGTCCTGGCAGGAAAGCCGGTGACCTGTGAGGGCATGTATGCTGAAACCGAGGCGCCGTTGATCGACTGGCTGCATGCGCAGCGCGGGGCTTCGTTTGTCATTGCCAACCTTGGGCAGCTGGGGCACCCGGGCGGACGCCTGTGCACCGAGCTAGAGACGTTGGGCTTTCCCGTCTTTGAGATTCAAGACCGCCCTTCTGCAGAAGCGGGTTCCGGACCCGCCAACGTCTGTCCGCAGGTCGTGGGCTGCTTGGCGGGCTTGGGACCGCGGGCCTACGCACTGGCGGCCCAGTTTGCCGTGGATTGGCTCACCACCCCACACCCTGCAGAGTGATCATGCGCTTAGACGCCGGAATCTGGATTCAACTGGGAAACAGCGCCCTGGCCCTTGCGGTGGCCGTTGGGGTGGGAACGCTGGGGGCCGAGTGGATTCGGCAGCAAACCCTGAAGCTGCCCCAACCGGCTCCGGTGCAAACCCTGAAACCAGCTCCGCCTCCGGAAGACCGTGGGAAGGGGCAGCAGGCCTTTGCCCCCATTTTGGACCAGAACGTCTTCCGGGCGCAGAAGCAGGAGGCTCCGCTGCCGCCCCCGCCGCCTGTGGTGGTGCAGCAGGAGCAACCGACGGAATCACAAGCCCTTCCCCGGACCAACCTGAATGTTGCCCTGACGGGAACCATGATCTTTGGTCCCCGGAACGCCTTTGCCTTCATCAGCCCCCGGAACCAACTGGGCAACTACCGCATCTTTGAGCTGGGGGAGTGCTTTGACCCAAACACCGTGGCGCCATCCATCTGTACCCCCGGAACCGTCCAGGTTCTTGAGGTCATGGACCGCGAGGTGGTGCTGGTGTTCCGGGACCAGAAGCAGCGGCTGCTGATGGAGGAAGCAGAAGGGACCGCTCCTTCCAACACCGAAACCCGTTCGCAGAAGGCGCCGCAGACAACGGCGTTGGTGGTTCCACCAGCGAGCTCCAAACCTGCCCTGCCCAAGCCTCCGCCCCCCGCCGCCTCCTCGGAAAAGCCCCCGCCGGCTTCAGAAGGGCAGACGACGTTCAACTTCACCCGCTCCTGGGTGGATGAGCAGCTGGCGAACTTCAACCAGATCCTCATGGACGCCCGGGTGGTGGCCACTGAGACTGAGCCCCCGCGCTTCATGTTCAAGTACATCAAGAAGGGCAGCCTCTATGAGCAACTGGGGCTCAAAACCAACGATGTCATCCTGGAAGTGAACGGTTTTGTCATCGACTCCTTGCCGAAGGCATTAAAATTGATGGAAACCCTGCAGGCGGAGCGGGAAATCGCCCTCAAGGTTGAGCGCGAGGACACGCCCATCGTCTTCAACTACTACATCGATTGATCCCTCAACGGATTGTTTGCTGAAGCTTCCCTCCTGACCCCTCCTTGACCTTGCCTCGTCTGTCCCTCTGGACGTGGGGCCTCTTTGGGCTCCACTTTGTGATCTTCCTGGGAGTGAACCTGCTCCTCAACCCGCATCCGGACATGGTGGATCACTGGATCTGGGGGCAGTTCCTTTCCTTCTCCTACTACGAGCACCCGCCGATGATTGCGGTGCTCTTCCGGGGGCTCACGTTGCTGCTGGGAGACGCGGAGCTGGGCCTTGAGGTGGGAGCACAGCTGGTGAACCTGTTGGTGCTGGCAGGGGCTTATGGCATTGCCCGTCACGCCTTTGGCCCTGAGGCGGGGTTGGGAACGCTGCTGGTGCTCTGCGGCATGCCCTACTTCACGGTGGGGAGCATCTTCTTGCACATCACTCAGCCGTTCATGCTGTCGTGGCTGGGGGCCCTGTTCTGCTGGATCCAGTGGCAGCAGACGCGGGACGTCCGGTGGCTGTGGGGCATTGGTGTGGCAGCAGGGCTGGGGGCCCTTTCCAAGTACATCATGATCCTCTTCTACCTGGGGATGATGCTGCACTTCCTGGTGTACCGTGAGCAGCGGTCGCAGTGGCTCAACTGGCGCATTTATGCCGCAGGCGCGCTTTCGCTGCTGATCTTTACGCCGGTGCTTTGGTGGAATGCCCAGAATGACTGGATCTCCTTCCGCTGGCAGCTGTCCCGTGGCACCTCCGGCGCCGACTTTGGGGAAAACACCCTCGACTTCACAGTGGGACACTGGCTGCTGTTTTCACCGATCTGGTTTGCCGCCGGAGTGTGGGTGCTGCTCAAGCTCCGTGAGCGCCTCCGGGACGGACGCAGTCCAGAAAGCGCCATTGCCCTGCTTTCCCTCTTTCCGCTGGTCTTCTTCACCCTGATGAGCCTCAAGGGCTCCATTGCCGATCCGCACTGGGCGAACCTCGCCTACCTAGGGCTGGCGATGCTGCTGGGACGGGAGTTGGCGTCCGGATGCCTGCGACCTCATCGCAAGAAACTGGTTGTGGCCGGGCTTGCTCTGAACGTCCTCAGCGTCACCCTTCTGGTTCGGCACACCCTGCATCCTCTCTACGACTGGGCGCCCTTTGAGCTGAAGAACTTCCGTTACCTGGAGCAGCAAGGGGTTCCGGAGTCGGTGCAGGAAACCCTGCAGCAGCACCGCGGACGCTACTACAGCAAACCGGCGTATGAGGCCAAGCTGCAGGAGTGGCTCCGTCCCGAGGACTATCAGCAGTGGGGACCGCTCCTCCTCCGGGTGGCTCAGGACAGCATTGGCGACCGCTTCACCAGTTTCCTGGACTGGCCGGAGACTGGGGCTCAGCTCCAGGCGATCCTCCAGCAGCACGGCTGGGAGAGTGTTGACTACATTGTGTCTCGGGAGTATCAGATCAGCAGCGCGTTGGCCTACTGGGTTCCGCAACGTCCTCGTCCGTGGCCTCACAGCCTGGAGAAACCTGAGCGCAACCAGTGGAGCCCCCGAGCAGAGGTGCTGTCACGCCGCAGCGTGTTTGTCTGTGACCTCTGGGAGTGTCAGGAAACGTTGGAGAAGGCAGAGGCGGAGCTGGGCCGCTCCCTAGAGTACTGGGGGGAGATTGTGCAGAAGCGGGAGGACCGGCTGGTCCGGAACTTCCTGATTTACCGGATTCCCAACCAACCGGGCGCCAGCAGTTCTCCACCGAACCCGGAGCGTCCGTGACTTTTACTTGAGCTTTCATGAAGAAAAGCTAGTTTTGCTCTGTTTGTTTTTGCACCCCTGCCCAAGAATCCAGCCTCATGAAACCACTCACCATTCGTACCAAGCTGCTGCTGATCCTGGCCCTCATGGTCGGGTTGCTGGCAGGCAGTGGCGTGTTCCTGTCGGTACAGGTTCAAAGCAACGCCCAAGCGTTCCTGACCTCTGAACAGAATTTCCTGGAGCGGCAGCGGCACTTTCAGAAACTGCAGGCACAGCTGGGTCCGGGAGGACTGCTGGACGCGTTCAAGACCTACCAGGCGTGGGGAGAGGCTCAGGAAGTCGGACGCTTTCAGCAGGCCGATACGGAGGTGCAGCAGCTGATTCAGCAGTACCTGACGCTGCCTCTGGAGCCCCCGGAGCGTGAGGCCCTCTTGGCGCTGGAGAAGGAGCTGGCCCGCTACCGAGCAGCCTTCCCCCAGGTCCAGGAATACTGGAAGGACCCGCAAGGGACGCCCCCGGCACGGTTGAACCCCACCGCACTCTCTCAGCACCTAGACACTTTGGCTCGTGTGCTGGAGCAAACCCAGGCGCAGCGTGCCGGGATCCTCAAGGGAAATCAGGAACAGCGCTTGGGGCTGGTGCTTTCAGTCTTTGGCGGCCTGATTGCGGTGCTGCTGGTGGTGTTCTGGGTGCTGGACCAGACGCTGGATCGGCTCCTCCGGAGGCTCCTCATTCACCTGGAGACAACGTTTGAGGAGCTCAATGATTCGTCTGAGCACTTCACCATCAGCTCTCAACGCCTAGCCGAGAGTTCCACGGAACAGTCAGCGAGCCTTGAGGAAATCTCACACCGGGTGCGTCAGCTTGCCGATCAGGCTCGCCTCAATTCGCAGCGGGCTGCGGATTCTGTCAGCACCATGGCCCTGGTGGCGACCACTACCAAGCAGGCCGCGCACAACGCCCAGACCGCCACCCACATTGCGCATGATTCAGAAGAGGTCGCTGCCGGAGGCGTTAAGGTGACTCAGAACCTGATGGAGGCGATGACGGTGCTGATTTCCAGCAGCCACAAGATTTCCGGAATCCTGGAATTGATCAATGAAATCAGCAGCCAGACCAAGATGCTCTCCACCAATGCCGCCATCGAGGCGGCCCGGGCCGGAGAGTATGGAAAGGGGTTTGCGGTGGTGGCCGATGAGGTGTCAAAGCTTGCAGAGTCGTCACGGCAGGCGGCCAAGGAAATTGCCAGCCTGGTCAGCGAAAACGTTGATCAGGCCAGCGTTGCCAGCGACCTGTCCCGTCAGGGCGACCAGGCCCTGCAGGAGTTCCTGAACAAGGCCAAAACCACTGCTGAGCTGGCTGACATCATTGTGAACTCCTCAAAGAAGCAGAGCTCAGCGGTCCGGGAGATTGAGACGATGATTGGAGACATCAACCGGGCCTCTGGTGAGCAGGCTGAAGGCACCACTCAGGCCAGCCGGGCGCTTTATGAGCTGGACGTTGTGACCCAGAGCAACGCTTCCAACGCTGAGGAAATTGCCGGCTCAGCTTCGGTTCTCAAGGACCAGGCCCAGAGCCTGAAGGGACTGCTGAGTGAGATTTCCCAGCACATCCGGCTCAATCCCAAGGAACCGCTTCCTTCCCAGAAGACGACCTCAGACCGTAACCTACTGACCCATTTCTAAACCCGCGAGGAGTTAATGAAAAGTGAAGTGATCTTTCAGGAACGTGACCACCGCTGGATTGCCATGGGACGGGATCCGAGCAAACCGGATTCGGTGATTGACACCAATGAGTTTGTCATCACGCATGGGGATTCCGCCCTGCTGCTGGATCCGGGAGGCGTGAAGATCTTTCCGAAGGTGCTGGCTGAGCTGACCCGGTACCTGCCGCCCCAGTCGATTCAGACCATTGGCCTGAGCCACCAGGATCCGGACATTGGCTCGGCACTGGCGCTGTGGCTGGACCTGTGTCCGAAGGCTGAGGTGTACTGCTCGTGGCTGTGGACGGGGTTCATTACTCACTTTGGCATGGATGCCGACATCAAGCTGCTGCCGATTCCGGATGAAGGGGGGCCCTTGCCGCTGGGAAGCACGAGCCTGCAGGCGATTCCGGCTCACTACTGCCATGCTTCTGGGAACTTTTCCTTCTACGATGACCTGTCTGGGATCCTCTTTTCAGGAGACATTGGTGCGGCGCTGCTGCCCAATGCTGAGGCTGGAATGATGGTGGAGGACTTTCAGCAGCACATCCGCTTCATGGAGGGTTTTCACAAGCGCTGGATGCCGTCGACAACGGCGCTTCGGGGGTGGGTGGACCGGGTTCGGCCACTGAACCCGAAGATGATCTGTCCGCAGCACGGGGCCATCTTCCAAGGAGATGACGTCCCGCGCTTCTTGGACTGGCTGGAAAGCCTGGAGGTGGGGATCTGGTAGGGCTTAAGCGGTTCCGGAGTCGGAATCTTCCGGCTCCCGTTCCGCCTCTTCTGCTTCGCGCTCCCGCCTCAGTTCCTCCAGCTCATTGGGGTTGAACATCGTCTCCTCAGTCCTCAATTAACAATTCGGCTCGTTCCAGATTGACGAGCATGATCACTTCTTCGTCCTTGATCCGTTCCGGGTGCTTCACCGTCAGAGGCTGCCCTTCCACGGTGAAGAGGCCAGCCTCTCCATCCTGACACTCGGCATCGCGAAATTCAAAGGCCCGGAGGTCCACCTCGCCTTTTTGGTACTGGGCTCGGAGGCGTTCCAGGTCCTGAGGGTTCCGGATGGGAAAGCGAAAGAAGGCGTTGCGGCACTCGGTTTCAATGTGAATCGGCTGCTTGCCATGAAAGGCCTCGCTGAGGATCAGCAGAGGTCCTGTGATGATAACGGAGCGTGCCATAGGCGTTGTTTAGGTTGAGGGCAGACGTTCGTTTTCCAGCGCTGCAGGGGCCGGGGCCGGCCGACGGGTGACCAGACGCAGGACGGCCAGGCCACTGGAAACAATCACGGCCGCGCCCAGCAAGGTCATGAGGTCGGGCCAGTCTCCCCAAATGAGGTAGCCCAGCAGCATTCCCCAAAGCAGTTGGCTGTACTGAAAGCCTCCCAACAGGGAAGCCTGTGCCAAACGATAGGCAAAGGTGATGCTAAAGATCGCGCCGATAGAAAGCAAGGCCGCAATCAGGTTCCAGGGCAGCAGTTCCGGAAGGAAAGGATTACTTTGGTAAGCGGTTAGGGATCCGGTGACGACGACACCGACCGTGAGGCTTCCGAGCACCAGGACAAATGGTGATTCGCCGGCCATCCGCCGGACCAGCAGGTTGCTGGTGGAATGAGCAACCGCAACGGTCACGGCTCCCAATGCCGCCAAACTCAGACCGTCAGTTCCCGGACGCAGGCTGAGGATGACCCCCACAAATCCCAAGGCAATCCAGCCCCACACCTGCCGAGGCACCGCCTCCTTGAGCCAAATCCGAGAGAGCGCCACGGTGATGAAGGGCGCAATGAAGAACAGCGTGTACGCCTGAGCCAGGGGCAGCTCCGAAAACGCATACACGGCCCCAAAGGCGCCAGAGAGGCCCACGAGTCCTCGGACGAGGTGCAGCTTCAGACGCTGGGTCCGGAGCTCGGCAAACCGTCGCGTCAGGGCACACACCAGCAGCGTGAAGCCTGTCATCAGGCTGGCGTTGATGAAGATGATCTGATGCACCGGGTAGTGAGGGGTGAGGAACTTCAGGGCCGCGTCTCCAGAGCTGAAGAGCAGGTAGGCAAGGAGGGAGAGGGCAATGCCGGAGAGGTCCGGATTCGCCCGAAAGTTGATCAGCGCCTGGCGCATAAAGAGGCTCAAAGAGACAGGACGAACACCGGACCGGATCCCTCGACGGAGGGGGGCGTGGTGCGATTAAGGACGCAGGAGCAGTTTTCCAATGTGCTGGCTGGACTCCATCAGGGCATGCGCTGCCGCGGCCTCTGCCAGAGGGAACACCTGGTGGATCAGAGGGCGCAGGGCTCCCTGCTCAAGGAGGGGCCAGACCCGCTCCTGAAGGGCCTGGGCGATTTCCGCCTTCTGTTCCACCGTCCGGGGCCGGAGCGTGGAGCCGGTGAGGGTAACGCGTTTGCGGAGCAGCGGCGCAAAGTCCACCTCGGCCTGGCTTCCCTGCAGGAAGGCAATCTGCACCAACCGTCCTTCCAAAGCGAGGAGACGGATGTTCTTCGGAAGGTACGGGCCCGCGACCATGTCGAGGATGACGTCGACACCGGCACCTTCTGTGAGGGTGAGGACCTGCTCCTCAAAGTCCTCTGTCTTGTAATTGATGGCTGCGTCGGCCCCTAGGCTTAGGCAGGCCTGCCGCTTCTCTTCGTTGCCGACGGTGGTGTAGACTGTGGCGCCAAAGGCCTTGGCCAGCTGAATGGCAGTGGTTCCAATGCCACTGGATCCTCCGTGCACCAGCAAGCGCTCTCCGGCCTGCAGTCGCCCACGCTCAAAGACGTTGGTCCAGACCGTAAAGAAGGTCTCGGGCAGGCCTGCCGCTTCCTCAAGGCTCAGGGCCTTGGGCACCGGGAGGCACAGCGGTGCAGAGGCGACGCAGTATTCGCTGTATCCGCCACTGTGCACCAGGGCACACACCGACTGTCCCAGCAGCGCCTCGGGAGCCCCTGCTCCCAAAGCGACCACGGTTCCAGAAACCTCAAGACCGGGGATGTCGCTGGCGCCTGGCGGAGGTGGATAGGCGCCTTGACGCTGCAGGGCGTCCGGACGGTTGACGCCAGCAAAAGCGACCTGAATGAGCACCTCATCGGCGCCGGGAGTGGGCACCGGCATGCGTCGAGGCTCCAGCACCTCTGGGCCCCCGTAGCCGTTGAAGAAGATGTACTGCATGTCAGCAGGAAGGGTCATAGTGGCCTCCGCGTCGATTTGGGGTTGAAGATCCGGCGGTTGAGGCGTTCCATCTGGACCAGCCCCAGCCCCATCATGATGAGGACAATGGTCTGCACCTCGCCGTCGTGAAAGTTGTTCTCAAAGTTGGCCGCAGTCAAGTGCCCAACGATGCCGGCCACGGTTCCCCAGAGCACGGCGTTGGAGAAGGTAAAACGTTCTGAGCGTAAAATGGCCCGGAAGGCTTTGGCAAAAAACAGGACCCAGATGCCCAGGAAGCTCAGCAGGCCGACCAGCCCGTAGCTCAGCCAGGTCTGGAGGTAGAGGTTGTGCAGCCCAACTCCCGGACCATTCAGGAAGGTGTGCCCTGCGGCCTCATAGGGCTTGCGGTACTCCCGGATGACCTCCTCGTCGGTGTCGTATCCGATGCCCAGCCAGTAGTGATCCTGAATTGCGTCCCAGCCGGACGCCCACATGTAGAGCCGGTCCCGGTTGGCATCTGGCGAGAAGGCAGAGGCCAGGCGTTGCTGAAGGGCTTCCACCGGCGAGTCGCTCTGCTGAGCCATCGGAGAGGCATGCGAGTACTGCGAGTAGAGCCCCCATGCCAGAAGGCCCACCCCGAGGACCGCGAGCAGCGTTGTCCGGGGCATGATCCACAGGCCGAGCACCACGGAGGCCACCAGCGTTCCCAGCCACACGCTACGGCCCATTGAGGAAATGATTCCGGCAAACACGGTGAGGGCCAGCAGCACCATCAGGAACCGGGCGGCCGGTCCCCACTCCTTGCAGAACACAAGGGCGACGGTCAGGGGGAAGCACACCACTAGGTACCCTCCGAAGGTCAGGTGGTGGGTGAAGTTGCCCTTGCCGTGCCAGTAACCGGAGTCGCCATACGGCGTGGCCAGGCTGTTTTCTGGGAGCCGAAGCCAGTCCACACCGGTGAAGAACTGAATGACGCCATAGAGGCTGAAGAGGAAGAGGAAGAGGAAGAACCACTGCAGCACCGTTTCCTCGTGCCGCTCCTGAAAGATCGACGCCAGGATGAACGGCAGCAGGAAGCGCCAGTTGTTCCGCAACGCCATCAGCAGGTCCGGCTGATACGGACTCAGGAGGCTGGACACCTCGACCACGGCGATGTACCCCAGCATTACCCAAAGCAGGGAATCGTTCATCCGGGGCAGGTACCGGCGCCAAAGGTGCACCACCAGCCCAATCAGGTAGAGGAAGGTGATGGACGCCTCTGAGGCCGCAATGCTGAAGGTGCTGGCAATGAAGAGGGTGTAGACGAAGAACCAGTTCCAGGAAATTGATTGGGTCAAGGCACTGAAGTTCATGGAACCATTCGGATAAAATTCACTCCCAAGTTGGGACGTCTCGTTCTAAAAGGTGCTGAAGCGCGTCAGCACAGGGAAGCCCCTGATGCACCACCTGGTGCACTGCTTCACAGATGGGAAGCTCCACTTGGTACTGCTGGGCCAGCTTCAGCAACGTGGAGGCATTGGCGGCGCCTTCCACCACCTTTCCTCCTGCAGGAAGGCTGCCGGCAACCGACTGTCCAGCGCCCAGTTGGCGTCCAAACTCGTGATTCCGGGAAAGGCTTCCGGTTGCTGTGAGGACCAGGTCCCCGAGGCCGGAGAGCCCGGAGAAGGTTTCTGCCCGTCCGCCCACTGCCAGGCCCAGCCGGGTCATTTCGGCCAACCCCCGACACACGAGGGCCGCCCGGGCGTTCAGGCCCAGGGCCATGCCATCGACAATGCCTGCCGCAATGGCGAGCACATTCTTGACGGCGCCTCCGACCTGGACGCCGATGAGGTCCGGACTCCGGTAGAGGCGAAAGCGGTTGCCGCTCAGGGCCTGTTGAAAGGCATCCAGGGGGCCGGACGCTTCACTGGCCAGCACCGCTGCCGTCGGAAGCTGCTGAGCCAGTTCCAGCGCAAATGTGGGACCCGACAGCACCGCCAGTCCCGGTTGCTGAGGCCATTCCTCCTGCAGCACCTGCGTCAGCCACTTGAGCGAGTCGGCTTCCAGCCCCTTGGACACCAAGGCCACCTGGTGCTCCGGACGCATGTGCGGCGCCACCTGCTGCGCCAGCGGACGCACCACCTGCGAAGGGGTGGCCCAGATCAGGTGCGTGTGGGAGGCCACCAGCTCCTCAAGCGCCGAGGTGGCCTGCAGGTCAGGGGGAAGTTCAATGCCGGGGAGGAAAAAGGGATTCGTGTGGGTCCGGTTGATGGCCTCCACGGTTTCAGGCTCATGAGCCCAGAGCGTCACGGGGTGTCCGGTTCGGGTAAGCTGCAGCGCCAGGGCGGTTCCCCATGCCCCCGCTCCAATGACGCCCATTGAGTTGACCACTCTGTTCTCCTTCAGGTCTCCTGCCGTACTCAAAACAAATCAGTGTAAGTCTTCTCTTTTTCAAGAGAAAGCTAGTTTTTGTCCGAGCTAGGCTTTTGCCTTTTCAGGCCACTCACACTGGCGGTAGATGGGGCAGGTGCCGCACTGAGGGCGACGGGCCATGCAGGTGTAGCGTCCGTGCAGGATCAGCAGGTGGTGGGCGTCTTGGAGGAACTTACGGGGGACGACCTGAAGCAGGTGGTCTTCCACCTCCCGGACGTCCTTCCCAGGGGCGAGCCCGGTGCGGTTGGAGACCCGGAAGATGTGGGTGTCAACGGCAATGGTGGGGTGTCCAAACGCTGTATTCAGGATCACGTTGGCGGTCTTCCGGCCCACTCCAGGGAGGGCTTCTAGGGCGGCTCGGTCTTCCGGAACCTGCCCCTGGTGTTCGGAAACCAGCAGGCCGCAGGTCTTGACGACGTTGCGGGCCTTGGTGGGCGCGAGCCCGATGCTTTTGATGAAGGACAGCACCGTGGTGTCACCGGCTTGGTGCAGAGACGCCGGATCGGGATAGGCCTGAAAGAGCGCCGGTGTGACGCGGTTGACGGACTTGTCTGTGGCCTGTGCACTGAGGATGACGGCGATCAGCAGCTCAAAGGGGTTGCGGTAGATCAACTCCGTGGTGGGATGAGGAAAGGCCGCACTCAGCTTGGTGAAGAGGGTCCGGACGGTCGCAGGCTTCATGGGTCAGAGTTCCTGATACAGCACAGAGGCGCCCCCACGGTTGGAGATCATCCGGCTTGCCAGCTCCTGGTTCAGGTAGAGGACGCTGATCTGGGAGTTCTGTCCATCGGCACTCACCTGGAGGACCACGGAACCGCCTCCGTACATGCGCAGCAGCTGGGCGCCCGGACGTCCGCCGGTTTGGGCCATCTCCTGAATCGACAGTCCCTGGCTGAAGCCGTACTTGGATTCGAGGGTCCGGTCGATGTCCTTGAGCCGCTCTTCAGAAAAGATGCCCATCCGCAGGTCAATGCGCTGCAGCTGCTGATCCATGCGACTGAAGCTGAGGACCATGTCGCGACGGATGCTGCCGACGCGGTAGCAGCGGTCGGCGTAGAAATCGAGGGCTTCCCGAAAGTACGTTTCACAGACCCGCTGCAGGATCACCCCTGCTTCGTCACGGCTCATCCCAAAGGTCAGGTCCTGGTACCCGCCGGTGCCGGTGGAACCTTTTGCCGGGGGAGGCGCCTGACGGACTTCGGTGAGGCGTTCCATTTGCTGCTCCAGAACGGCAGTGCCGGCCCGGAGGCTGAGCTGGTAGACGTTTTGGTCGGGAAGGAACGCGTAGCGCAGGATGAGCCGGGGCCGGAACCAACCGTCTTCCGGATCGGCTTCCAGGCGTCCACTCCGGACGGTGTAGAGCGAGCGGCTCTCGGTCAGAGGCAGCTCAAAGGTAAAGTCCCCCCGGTCTTCCTGCAGATCGGCTTCGCGGTCCTGCAGCACACACGACTCCACGGCGCCGTCGGGAAGGTTGGCTTTGAGGTGGACTCGGCTCTGCAGGTCCATCAGCGTCACCTCGACAGCGTCTAGGTAGCAGGGGAGGGGTTCGCTGTGGGGTTGAACCGAGTAGTAACTGGTGGCAACTGGCTCTGCGGACAACGGTCCGGTGCTCAGCAACAGGAGCACGCCCCAAGACCACTTCTTCATTTCAACTCTCATTAAGATGCGGTGAGATGGTTCCCCGCTCAGGGGGCTGCGGAGGGACATTCAAGAAGCGTGAAAACCTGGGGAAACCGGTCCGGAGACTCCTGGAAAGTGGACGGACTTTGCCCCTTGATACGGATTGGTGCTTGCAAAATCTTGCAACGTCTTGAAGATATTTGGTTGTCTCTTTCACAACGCATCCCAACGAAACGGCGATCATGATTCGAGTCAATCAATTAAGCAAACGCTTCGGAATGTTCCAAGCGGTGAATGCCCTTTCCTTTGAAGTGGGAGCCAACGAGATCCTGGGCTTCCTTGGTCCCAACGGGGCCGGTAAGTCCACCACGATGAAGATGCTCACGTGCTTCCTCCCCCCCACCTCCGGAGACGCAGAGGTCTGCGGGCACAGCATCCTGCAGGACCCGTTGCAGGTTCGGCAGCAACTTGGGTACCTCCCAGAAAGCGCTCCCTCCTATGGGGAGATGCTGGTTCAGGAGTTCCTGGGCTTCATTGCAGAAGTCCGGGGCTTCCAGGGAGCCGACCGCGACCGGCAGGTCGACCGAGTGCTGGACCTCACCTCGCTGCAGGACGTGCGGTCGCAGATGATCGAAACGCTCTCCAAGGGCTACCGTCAGCGCACCTGCCTGGCGCAGGCCCTCCTCCATGATCCCCCGGTGCTCATTCTCGATGAGCCCACAGACGGGCTGGATCCCAACCAAAAGCATGAGGTCCGGACGCTCATCCAACGCATGAGTCAGGAACGGACCGCCCGTGGTCAGGAACGAACGGTGCTGGTCTCCACCCACATCCTTGAGGAAGTGGAGGCAGTGTGCACCCGAGCCCTGATCATTGCTCAGGGGCAGATTGTGGGATACGGCACTCCCGAGGAGCTGCTGGCTCAGGCCCCGAACCACAATGCTCTGGTCCTCAGCGTCAAGAGCAAAGACACGCATGACCTGACCTTTGCGCTGGCGCGCCTGGATTCGGTCAGTCGTGTGGAACCCCTTCCGAGGAGGGAAGCGGATGAAAGCCGGATGCGGCTGATTCCGGAAGCTGGAAAAATCATCACCACCGAGGTCCAACAGATCCTCGCCGAGCAGCAAGTGTCGATTTCTGAGTTTACCATCGAACGTGGTCGGCTTGATGAAGTTTTCCGAACCCTCACTACCAACTAAGCCATGAACGGATTGACCCCCCTCTTCAAGCGTGAGCTGTTGGCCTACTTCCGCTCACCGGTTGCTTACGTGTTCATCATCATCTTCCTGGTGGCCAACGCCGGATGCACCTTCCTGCTGGGGAACTTTTACGAGTCGCAGCAGGCGAGCCTGGAGATCTTCTTCATGTTCCACCCCTGGCTGTACCTGTTCCTCATTCCGGCTGTCGGCATGCGACTGTGGGCGGAGGAGCGCCGGGCGGGAACGCATGAGCTGCTCCTGACCCTGCCGGTGCGTCTTGGCGTGAGCGTGCTCAGCAAGTTCCTAGCCGCCTGGGTCTTCATTGGGGTGGCTCTGGTGCTCACCTTCCCCATGGTCCTGACGGTTCAGTACCTGGGTGATCCGGACACCGGACCGATCCTGGCCGGGTACTTCGGGAGCTTCCTGATGGCTGGGGCCTACCTGGCGATCACCAGCTTCACCTCGGCCCTGACCAAGAACCAGGTCATCAGCTTCATCCTCAGCGTGGTCATCTGCCTGGTGCTGGTGCTGCTCGGATGGGGCGTCTTCTCCAATGCCCTGAATGCGCTCTTCCCCGTCTGGTTGACCGACACGCTG
The DNA here is from genome assembly GCA_965662235.1 of uncultured bacterium. Classification (GTDB taxonomy): domain Bacteria; phylum SAR324; class SAR324; order SAR324; family NAC60-12; genus JAYPUA01. The sequence continues at coordinate 12,284 of CBFIGY010000026.1, read as the reverse complement.
GCGCAGTTCAGCTTTGCCGCTCACTTTGAAGCGATTCGCCGCGGAGTGATTGATCTGCGGGACTTTGTCTACTTCACCTCGGTGATCGGCTTCATGCTGCTGATCAATGTGGTGGTCCTTGACTCCCAGAGCCGCTAAGGCAACGGAACGTGATTTTTTGTGATTTGGAACCCTTATCCTGACGCATCGCCATGAACTTCGGTGAACGCACCAAACCCTGGGTCCTGGTCGTCCTGCTGCTGGTTTGCCTCATTGCCATCAACGTCCTGGTCGCGCTGCTGCCGGCGGCTCGCCTAGACGTCACAGAGGACCAGCTCTTTACGATCTCCCCGGGGTCCCGTGAAATCCTCAAGAACCTGGAAGACCCCTTGCTGGTGAAGCTCTACTTCTCTGAAAGCAACGCGGAGCTTCCCACGTCGTTCAAAACCTACGCGCAGCGGGTGGAAGACCTGTTGGGTGAGTATGAAGCCCTCTCCGGAGGACAAATGGAACTGCGGGTCATTGACCCCAAGCCCGACTCGGATGAAGAAGTGGAGGCCCAGCAGTACGGCGTCGATGCCGTGACCCTGCCCAGCGGAACGCCCGTCTACTTTGGCGTCTCTCTGCAGCTGCTGGATCGGCAGACCGCGCTGCCGTTTCTGGACCCCCGTCGGCAGGAGTTTCTGGAGTACGACCTGACCCAAGCGATCTACGAAATCAGCCAGGTCAACAAGCCGAAGGTGGGCGTGCTCTCGTCCATGAACCTCAACGGCGGACCTGCAATGGTTCCGGGGCAGCCTCCGAGTCAGAAGTGGGCCTTCCTGAGTGAGTTGGAAAAGACCCAGGACCTGCAGATGCTGCAGCCCAATCTGGTGGAGGTTCCAGAAGACATCTCCACGCTCCTGGTGATGCACCCCAAGGAATTCAGCCCATCGGCTCAGTACGCGATTGATCAGTTTGTCCTGCGTGGAGGGCAGCTCATCCTCATGCTCGATCCCAACTCCCGGGCCGACCTGAGCTCGCCGATGAACCAGATGTCGCAGCAGCCCAACCTCAGCAGCGACCTGCCTCAGCTACGCCAGGCCTGGGGCATCACGTTTGACCCCGGAAAGATTGTCGGTGACTTCCAGCAGGCGACCCCGGTGAACACAAGCAGTGGGATCCTCCGGTTTCCCTTCTGGCTTAGCCTGCAGAGCAGCCAGCTGGACGCGGACCACCCGTTGACCTCTGAGCTGGAGTCCTTGCTGTTCATTGAAGCCGGGGCCCTGGGGAAGGACAACGGCAGCTCCGTGGAAATGACGCCGCTCATCTCCACCAGTCCGGAGAGTGGCCTGGCCGATGCGTTCATGCTGCGCTTCATGCAGCCACAGCAGATGGCACGTGAGCTCAAGCCGTCCGGACAGCCACAGGCCCTCGTGGCCCTGTACCGCGACACCTTCACCAGCGCCTTCCCCGACGGGCCTCCTCCGGCCCCAAGCCAGGGCGATCAGCCGGCGCCGACGCCGACTCTGCCGCACCTGAAGCAGGCGAAGGAGCCCAACACCATTTTGGTGTTTGCGGATGTCGACTTCCTCAGCGACGGCTACTCGGTGCAGCGGCTGAGCTTCCTGGGACAGGAACTGATTCAGCCCACCAACGACAACCTGAACCTGGGGTTGGGCGCCATCGAGTTCCTTTCCGGAAACGATGCTCTGCGGAGCATCCGCTCCCGGGGCCGGTTCCAGCGTCCGTTCACCCGCCTGATCGCCCTCCAGCAGCAGGCACAGCTGCGTTATCAGGAGGAAGAACAGGCCCTTCAGGCGTCGCTGCAGGAAGTGCAGGGGAAGCTGGATCAGCTGCTCCAGGGCACCGGCGGTAGCGATCAGGACGTGCTGCTGCCTCCGGAAATTCAGGATGAGATCAAACAGTTCCGCGAGGAGGAACGCCAGACCCGCCGCAAGCTCCGGGAGGTCCGGAAGATCCTCCGGCAGGACATTGAGCAACTGGGGAACCGGCTGCTGCTGCTCAACCTGATCGCCGTGCCGCTGCTGGTGGGACTGGCGGGGGTGGTGATCTACCGTCGCCGAACCCGCAGGCGCTAACCCGAGACCTTACCTTGATGAGAACCGCATGCATGCAACGCTAAATAAACTGCTCCGGGGCGAGGACCTGAGCTTTGAAGAGGCGCACGCGATGATCCTCTGGATCATGAGCGAAGACGCTGTTCCGGTCCAAGCGGCTGCCCTGCTGGCCTTGCTGCAGGCCAAGGGGGCCACCGTTGATGAGATGGCCGGAGCGGCGCTTGCCATGCGAGACCGCTCTCATCGCATTGAGGCCCCGGACCATTCCGTGGACACCTGCAGCACCGGTGGAAACGGCATCAGCACCTTCAACATCTCCACCTGTGCGGCCATCATTGCTGCTGCTGCAGGAGCCGTGGTGGCCAAGCATGGGAACCGCTCCAACACACGCAAGAGCGGAAGTGCAGAGGCCTTGGAATCGCTGGGCGTCAACATTGCGGCACCGGTTCCTGTGGTGGAGGCCAGCCTCCGGGAGCTGGACCTGTGTTTTTGCTACGCCATCAACCACCACCCGGCCATGCGCTTTGCCGGACCCATCCGCAAGGAGCTAGGCATTCCGACGGTCTTCAACTTCCTGGGCCCCTTGACCAATCCGGCTGGTGCGCAGCGTCAGCTCATTGGGGTTCCCAACTCGGCCCTCACCCGGACCATGGCTGAGGTGCTGCAGCGTCTGGGCGCCCAGCATGTGCTGGTGGTGCACGGAGCCGATGGCCTGTGCGAGCTGACGGTGACGGACACCACACACGTGGCGGAACTGAAAGATGGGGTCATCCGCGAGTATGACGTCACTCCGGAGGAAATGGGGCTGGCACGTGGGAAGCTGGAGGACATTGCCATCGACAGTCCGGCCCACAGTGCGCAGATCATTGAGGCCATCCTTTCGGGGAAGGATCAGGGGACTGCCCGGGACATTGCCTTGGCCAACAGCGCCGGTGCATTGCTGGTCGGAGGCGTGGTGCCCGACCTGGCTACTGGCGTGAAGCAGGCCCGAGCCGCCATTGACTCCGGAGCTGCTGAGGAGAAGCTCCGGTCTCTTGCGGAACTGACCAACCGCTCTTGACTCGTACTTCTGGGGGAAACCTGCTAGGGTTGCGTGTTTTTTCGCACCTGTGCCTGGTCACAGGCCTGTCCCAACCCTCATCCCCCCGGAAGCTGCATGAAGAACTTCCCGACTCCATTTTACCGATGGCGCCCGCACCCTTGGCATGGTCTCGAGATCGGTCCGGAGCCCCCCCGCCTCGTCCATGCGTTCATTGAAATCTGTCCCTTCGACCTCGTGAAGTACGAGGTGGACAAGACCACGGGCTACCTCCGGGTGGACCGTCCGCAGCGTTCTTCCTCGCAGCATCCCACCCTCTACGGGTTCATTCCCCGGACCTACTGTGGAGACCGAGTCGGTGCGCTCATGGAAGGTGCCGGACAGGGTGATGGTGATCCGTTGGACATCTGCGTCATCAGCGAACGTCCCATTTCCAAAACCGAGATCATCCTCAATGCCCGTGTGGTGGGAGGACTCCCGATGCTGGACGGAGGCGAGGCCGACGACAAGATTGTCGCGGTGCTGCAGAATGACCCGCTGTGGGATCAGGTGGAGGACCTGGCAGACCTGCCTCCGGCCCTCATTGAGCGGCTCAACCACTACTTCCTCACCTACAAGCTGGTTCCTGATCAGCCCAACAAGATCTCCATTGGCACCCCCTACGGGTTTGAGCACGCCAAGACGGTCATTGAAGCCGCCATGCGCGACTACGAAGACATGTTCTGACGCGACTTCGGGACCGCCTGCTGCTGCTGAGCCGCAGGGGTCCTGAGTTAGGCGAGACGCTGCTGCAGCACCACCGCTGCAGAGGCATCGACCTGCACGGCACGCGAGACCTCTGATTCCAGAGGCAGTTTTGGCAAGAAGGGGGAAGACGCGAGGTGCACCTGCCAGCGGGTTCCTTCAGGAAGGAAAAACTCCACCGGCGCGTGGTAGGTGTTGATCAGCAGCCTCAAGGGCGCCGCAGACGGGTGCCGGATTTCGGCGACCAGGGTGGTTTCGTGCGGAAGGAATTCGGACGGGGCGTTGCCGGCGGTCCACCAGCTCCATTCCGAATCATCCCCAAAGAGGTGCTCAAAGTGCTGTTGCCGGAAGGCAATGGCGGTTTGGACAAACTGGAGCAGCGTCCGCTGGTCTGGAGTCCATTCCCAGTTGACCCAGGTCAGCTCCGAGTCATGACAGTAGGCGTTGTTGTTGCCTTGCTGCGTCCGGGCAAACTCATCTCCTCCCACCAGCATGGGCAGCCCGTGCGCCAGCTGCAGCAGCAGGTGAAAGAGGCACTGGCGCCGGAGCCGCAGAGACTGAACCTCCGGATCCGAGCTAGGCCCTTCGACGCCGCAGTTAGCAGACCAGTCGTTGTGGGTGCCGTCGCGGTTGTCCTCACCGTTGGCGAGGTTGTGCTTGCTCTGGTAAGCCGTGAGGTCCGCGAGCGTCATGCCATCGTGGGCGGTGACAAAGTTGATGCTGAGCTGCCGCCCACGGGTCCGTCCTTGAAAGATCGCAGGGCTGCCCAGCAGGGCCTGCTGCAGTGGCTGCATCTGCCCCTCTTCTCCACGGACCGCCTGACGGATGGAGTCTCGGAAACGGTCATTCCACTCCAGCCAGTTGGCGTGCCAAGAGCCATGTCCCAGCTGATACCCGCCTCCGGCATCCCACGGCTCTGAAACCAGCTTCACCCCCTTGAGCCACGGGTCTTCCTTCAGCTCCCACATCATGCGAGGAAACCCTCGGAGGTCTCCTTCCGAGTCCCGGTTGAGGATGGTGGCAAGGTCAAAGCGGAAGCCATCCACTCCCATCTCATGAACCCAGTAACGGAGGCTCTCCCGGATGAGGGTCCGGGCAGAGGGGTGGGCACAGTGCAGGGTGTTCCCGCACCCGGAATGATTCTGCCAGCGGCCTTCTGCGTCCAGCAGGTACCACTCCGGGGCCCCGAGCAACCGAAAGTGATCGGTGGGGCCATCGGCTCCCATCTCTGCGGTGTGGTTGTAGACCACGTCCAGCCAGACTTCCATTCCTGCCTCATGGAAGGCGTCCACCATCTCCTTGAATTCCTCAACAGCACGGTGGGGCTCGGCGGCATAGGCGGCTTTGGGAGCAAAGAACAGCAGCGTCGAGTACCCCCAGTAATTGAAAAGGGACTCACCGGTTTCCGGATGAACCCGGTCCACCTCGCGCTCATCAAAGTCAAACAGCGGCAGCAGCTCCACCACATTCACACCAAGGGACTTGAGGTGCGGAATGCAAGCGGTCAGACCCCGAAAGGTGCCCCGGTGTTCCGGAGCGGCAGGAGACGATGGGTGCTGCGTCATGCCCCGGACGTGGCACTCGTAGAGCACACAGGCTTCCTCTGGAAGGTGGGGCCGGGCGGGACGAGGCGCTGGGGAACGTGGGGGAGGGAGCACGGCAAGCCTCCGGAGTCCAGAAAAGGCTCCCGGAGTGCGGGCTTCCACCAGCAGGTGTCCATTGGGTGCAAAGCGAAACCCTAGGGGCTGGCCCCAGACCTCTCCGCCGGTGCTAGCTCGTGCATAGGGATCCGTGATCCAGCCGGAGGTGCCATCTGCGTTGGAAAGCCAGATGACGTAGGCCAGTTCCTGCGGAAGAGCCGGGTCCAGCTCGGCTTCCCACGCCCACACGCCTCCGAACTGGTGCTGTTGCGGGTCGAGCTGAACGGTTGCAAGGGGCGCCACGGAGTCGCCCGGCTGAACGGGAAGGGGGTAAAAGGCGTACGTGACGCGAACTGCATGAGGGGCCGGGAGCGCAAACTGCCCCCGTTCTGCCTGCCAGGAGGCTCCGATTGGCGCGCGCGGACAGGGCCGGACGTTGCGGATCACAGGCGTCAGGTGGAAGAAAAACGGGGTTACTGCAGGTGGCCGCGATCCCGAAGCCAGTTGTGCGGGGCTGCGTACTCAAACAGCGCCTGCAGGTCGGCTTCGGTGCCGGGAGCTCCGGTAAGGAGGTAGTTGCCCTGGTGAAGCCCATCGTTGCAGAGGAAATCGTTGACCCAGCCTCCGGCCTCTTCAATCAGCATGAGGGCCGCCAGGCAGTCCCAGGAATTGATATGAGTCTCGTAGAAGCCCACATGCCGTCCGGCAGCAACGTAGGCGGCCATCAGGGCTCCGGAACCGTTTCGCTGGTAGAGGCCTCCGTTTTGAAGGATCCACTCGACTGCACGGACGCTCGGCTCTAGGGGCACCTTGGGACTGTGTCCAACGGCGACTGTCCCGCCACGGATGCCTTCAACAGGCTCCAGCTGCAGGACCTGACCGTTCAGCCACGCGCCCTGTTCCCGGGCTGCACTGAAAAGCTCGTCGGTGTTGGGATCATAGATCACTCCCACCTGAGCCTGCCCCTGGTGGTGGTAGGCGATGGAAACGCACCAGAGCGGGGTGCCTTTCAGGAACGGGAAGGTGCCATCGATGGGATCCACCACCCATGTGCCTTCTCCTTCGTGTGTGCCACTCTCTTCGCCCAAGAATCCGTCTTCCGGAAAGGCCCCCAGGAGGCGGGTCCGGATCAGGTCCTCAACCTCTCGGTCGGCTTGACTGACGAGGTCCAGGGCATTCAGTTTGGTTTCAATGGAGAGGGTGTTGCGGTTCCGGAAGAAGCGCAGGGCAAGGCGCCCGGCTTCTTGAGCGACCGCTTCTGCGGCCCGTTGCCGGACGAGTCGAGCGGGAGCATCCATCTAGCGGCGGGCCTGTCGTCGGTTGAACTGCTTCATGACCTGAGATTCTTCCTCATTCATCTGACCAGGCGCAAAGTTAGCGTTGAGCTGGTTGACCAGGCGCTGCCAGGTGTCAATGCCACTCTCCAGCACCTTGGCCCCGTAGCGGAACTGGGTACGGGGATGAGTGGCCTGATACTGCTGCTTGAGGATGTCCAGACGCTGGAGGTTGTCCTTGGAAAAAATCGAGAAGCGCTGAATCAGACCGGCGGTGCTGTCGCGGCTGGGATTGTGGAGCAGCCGGAGGATTTCCGGTTCAATCTGCTTTTGCTGCTCATCGTAGAGGTTGAAGATCATCTGCCGGATGCAGATGCCGGTGATGTTGTCAGGGTCCTGCAGGCGGGACCACATGACGCGAAGGCGGGTGTTGCCCCAGACGTCTTCGGTCATAGGAGTATGGAGAGCCAACTCCAACTCGCTCCCCACCTTAAACTCCTGATCGGTGTAAAGGCCGGTCCCAAACTCACTGAAATCCTGAAGGTATCCGGAAAAATCCACCTCCAAGTCCCGTGAGCCATCAGGCCCTACTACCGTCAGGCCAACGCTCTTGGCGTGGTAGCCTTCATGAAGCTCGGCCATTTGATCGGCCTTGATGAACTGCAGCATAGAGTCTCGCCTCTGGGGGCACAAAACGTTATTAAAATGGAAACTATACCATACTCTCAGAGGCGATGCAGTCAAGAAATGAACAGGAGCAGAGAACCCTACTTCAGCTTGAGACGCCCCTGACGTCCGGCTTCCTGCATCCGCCGGAAGGCCTCCTGACGCTGGCGGTTGCGTTGCTCGCGACGGTACACCAGAGGCGGCGCCGAACGGACGGAGCACTGCTCTTCCGTCAGAGGGCAGCGTTCACAGGTCTCGTTGACCTCCACTTGCGGGATGTTGGGGTCGTTCCAAAACTGCACCTTTTCCCGGAACCGTTCGTCCATGCTGATGCCCAGCGTCATGCTGCGGTTGACCTGGCTCATCAGCCTCAGGGGCCGGGCGATGGAGATGAAGAAGACCTCTTTGCCGCTCTCAACGAAGCGGGCCCGCTGGGCACCGATCATTGGCGCTTGGACGTTGGCGCCGGTGGCCTGCTGGCGCTGAAGCTCCCGGAGCATGGTGATGGGCAGCCAGCGTCGGCAGTGGTGCTCATTGAACGCGGCCCCAGCAGGCACCAGCGTCCGGGGCATGTTGAGCTCCTTGGAGAGCCGGAAGTGATCCTGCCCCACCTCATGTTCAAAACGGAGGAAGTGCAGCTCCTTGAGGTCAAAGAGCCCCGGAAGGATCTGACTGAGGCGGTGCAGGAAGGTTTCTGGAGAGGCATCGTAACGGTTGATCATCCGCAGCAGCGCGGCTCCGTCCCAGTGCAGTCGCTGCGAGAAAGAGGACAGGTCCGATTCCAAGTGGTAGCGGTTGATCAGCAGGGCTCCAGCAAAGTAGGACGCCTTGAAGTGGTTGAGCACCTCATCAAACGAGGCGACCCGTAGCCACGAGGAAGTACGGGGCTGATCCGGGAGCTTGAGGACAAAGTAGCCCAGCTGGACCGCAAGGGCAAAGCGGTGCTGGCTGGGGCTGAGGCTCTCGTTGAGCAGCATCTGCGGCTTCCGCCCCGGGAGGTAAACGTAACGCTGCTCCGTCAGTTCCGGATGAGTGGAGAAGTCGGTGAGGGTGACCTCAAGCCCAAAGCGTTCCTCCAGCAGCCGCTGCACCGTCTCCAGTCCAGGCGCCGGAAAGGGCGTCAGGTGCGCCTCCTGAAGGAACCGCTCCACCTCGGCCTCCAGCTCCTCGAAGTAGTTGTTGTGCATCTCCTGGTACGCCCGGAGCGAGGCGAGGAAAAAACGCTCCTCGTCCATGTCGTAGCTGCGGACAATTTCGTGGAGGGTGCTGACCAGAGCGGTCGCTTTTTTCGGAGAGGACGTCAGCAGGTCCAGGACATTCTCTAGGGTGATCCCGAAGAGCTGGTAGGGAAAGGTGCTGAGGATGGACGAACTGAACAGGTCGTTCATGTGCGTGAGCCCGTGGCTCAGGTCCAACGACACCAACTCGTCGTAAGGCACCTTGAGCCCCTCTGCGAGCTGCATGATGCGCTCCGCCTTCGGGTACTTCTTCCCCTTCTCAATTTCGTTGATGTACGACACGGAGAGGCCCGTTCGCTCGGCCAGCTCCTTCAGCGATAAATCCTGCTCTTGACGAAAGTGACGGAGTTTGAGTCCAAAAATGTACTTGAGATTCGTATTCGACCACATAGGTGTGTTCCCCCTTATCATAACGCTCCACCCTAGAGGAACCCGGAGGGAAAATCAAAGGGTTTCCATTCGCTCCGGACATTGTTTCGCCGTCTGCGAAATAACATAATTAACAAAAATTTCACAATCAGCGAATTTTCGCTTTACAATTAATTTTCGCCCGAATAGACTTGTCCCCGAACGTAGGGAGAGGGGCAGAGGAGTCTTTACCCGGAGGCGAGATTCTCTCGTCCTCTCTCTCTACATGAACGACTTAACCCGTCATCAGAGCCATCGTCGGTCACGACGAGCGTACCTTCAGGAGAGAGAGATGAATAAGAATCAGCAAGTGGATGAGTTGAAGCAGGCTTGGGCCAATGATCCCCGCTGGGCCGGCATTGAGCGTCCCTACAGTGCCGAAGATGTGGTGAAGCTTCGCGGAAGCCTGATGGTGGAGCACACCCTGGCGAAGGTCGGTTCTCAACGACTGTGGAAGCTGCTGAATGAGGAGCCTTACGTCAACACCCTCGGAGCCCTGACGGGGAACATGGCCGTCCAGCACGTTCAGGCTGGGCTGCAGGCGATCTACCTAAGCGGCTGGCAGGTGGCTGGAGACGCGAACTCGGCGGGTCAGATGTATCCGGACCAGAGCCTTTACCCTGTGGACAGCGTGCCGACGGTGGTGCGTCGCATCAACAATGCACTGACGCGAGCAGATCAGATCGCCAGCCTGGAAGGGCGAGACGACACGTACTGGCATGCTCCGATCGTGGCGGACGCCGAAGCCGGTTTCGGTGGGGTTCTCAACGCTTATGAGTTGATGAAGGCGATGATTGAGTCCGGTGCCTCAGGCATCCACTTTGAGGACCAGTTGGCTTCTGAGAAGAAGTGTGGTCACTTGGGAGGAAAGGTACTGGTGCCGACTTCCGAATTTGTCCGCAAGCTCAACGCAGCGCGTTTGGCCGCGGATGTGCTCAATGTTCCGAGCGTCCTGCTTGCCCGGACCGACGCTCAGGCGGCACAGCTGCTGACCAGTGACGTGGACCCCCGGGACCAGGCCTTCATCACTTCTTCGGAGCGCACCGCTGAGGGCTTCTACCGGGTGAAGGGAGGCTTGGAGAGCGCCATTGCCCGCGGCCTGGCCTATGCGCCGTATGCGGACCTGCTCTGGTGTGAGACGTCGACTCCGGACCTGGGAGAGGCCCGTGAGTTTGCACAGGCCATCCGGGAGAAGTTCCCGAACAAAATGCTGGCTTACAACTGCTCACCGTCCTTCAACTGGAGGAAGTTCTTGGATCAGAACACGATTGAGACCTTCCAGGAGCAGCTTGGTGAGATGGGCTACAAGTTCCAGTTCATCACGCTCGCCGGCTTCCATGCCCTCAACACCGCAATCTTCGAGCTGGCTTCCGGCTACAAGGAGCGCGGCATGGGCGCCTTCAGTGACCTGCAGCAGCGTGAATTTGCCCTTCAGGAGCATGGCTTCCGAGCCGTGAAGCACCAGAGCTTCGTTGGGGTGGGATACTTTGACGCCGTGCAGAACACCATTGCCGGTGGCGAATCCTCCACTTCGGCAATGAAGGACTCCACCGAGACGGCTCAGTTCAAGGTGGCGTAACCGCTCCCCCCTCGGCCCACGCCCGGCTGTTTTCGTGCCGTTCCGCGTGGGCCACACAGTGAATCCCCCCAAACGCCTCCACCTGCACCAACCGGATGATCCGGAGCTTGGCCATTTCCAGAATGGCCATGAAGGTCAGTAAGATCCACCGTCGAGAACCCTGCTCCTGAAAGAGTTCCTCAAAGAGGCAGCGTTCCCGCTGGCGGAAGACTTCAATGAGGGCTGCAATCCGGTCTTCAATCCGGAGCTGTTCGGGCTCCACCACGTGGGCCTGCACCTTGGGCCTGCGGTCCAGAACACGCTGCAGGGCCTCCACCAGCGCAATGGCAGAAACCTCCTCAAACTCGGGCTCGGGTTCCTCTTCGTCGGCCAGCAGGTCTTCAAGTTCCGGCCGCCCAAAGACGTCCCGTCCCAACAGATCCAGTGAACCCAGTTCAAATGCTGCGCGCTTGTAAAGCTGGTACTCCTCCAGCCGGCGCTTCAGGAGCTCTTCCGGATCCTCGCCTTCCTCCTCTTCTTCTTCCACCGGTGGTTTCGGAAGCAACGCCCGGGACTTGATCAGGATCAGGGTGGCGGCAATTTCGAGAAACTCTCCGGCCACATCCAGGTCCACGGCTTCCATCCAGCGGAGGTAGGTGAGGTAGGAGGAGGTCAGTTCCGCCAAGCGCACCTCGGCGATGGACACCTCCCGCTTCCGGATCAGGTGCAGCAGCAGATCGAGGGGGCCTTCAAACACAGGAAGGCGGACCTCCAGCGGATTGTCTCGGTTGGGAAAGATCCCGGCTTCTGGCTGAGGAGAGGCTTCTGGGGTGTCCATGGCAAGCGAAAGACAGGGCGGTCAGCAGATCCGGACAAAAGGTCCAGAGCCCCCAAGCATAAAAAGATCCCCTCGAAAAGACCAGTGGACGCCACGGCTGGGGGCATTCAGTCCACCTAGCAGGGCCGGAGTCCGCGGTTTGCGTCACAGAACAATTTTCGTTACAGTGAAGTTTCGTAACTGAAATCATTCCTGCCTCTTTTCAGTGAACAGCATGAAAGCTCTCAGATGCGCGGTCCTTTTGCCCCTAGTGGCAGCTCTTCTGGGAGCCGCCTGCAGCTCGAGTTCCTCCAGTGACGGACGTGAAGAGACCGTCTCCACAGGGGGCTACGACAGCTCCTTTCCCTCGGCTCAGGTTTGCCACTCGCTGGAAGCCCGCACGTCCTCCACCTCCTCTGCACCCGTCCGGACCACTCTGGCCGTGGATGATTCATACGCCTACTTCACGGAGGAAGTCTCCCCTAGGGTGATTCAGAACAAGTGCATTGCGTGCCATGCGGCCGGAAGTGCGGCCCAGGCCACACCGCTGGTGTACGATCGTGCTGGCACCGAAAATTACCAGGCGAACAACTATGCGCTTTTGGAAAATTACATTGATGCAGACCCCACCCGGGCCAAGAGGATGCTGGAAAAGGCCCAGGGGGTGAGTCATGGCGGAGGAACCATTCTGGACGCCAACTCCTCGGAGTTTCAGGTCCTGCAGGCCTTCCTGGAATCCATTGGGGGGCAGGTGGGAGGCGCTTCAGGAAGCGGACTGTCTGACTTCTGGGCAGGGGCGCGACTGGACTGCTCAGCTCATACGCTCCGACGTGCTGCCCTGATCGTGTCGCGACGCCTGCC
>CBFIGY010000025.1:0-40984 GCA_965662235.1 uncultured bacterium | reverse complement strand
GGTTGAAAGTCACCGCAAACAGGAACTGCTGGGCGTAGGCGCCAATGAACGTGGCCACACTGACCACAATCAATCCCGGCACCGCAAGTGGGATCACCACGCGCCGGAGGATGTACATCCGGGACGCGCCATCGACCCGCGCCGACTCCTCCAGCTCAATCGGGATCTTCTCCAAATACGCCTTGAGCATCCAGATTCCGGTGGGAATCAAAAAGGCAGCCCCCGGGACAATCATGGCCGCATAAGTGTTGAGCAACCCCATGGTCCGGAGCAGCTTGTACAGCGGAATCAGCAGCACCGCCCCGGCAAACATGTTGACCCCTAGGAAAATTCCTAGGCTCACGGCCTTTCCCTTAAACTCGAAACGGGCGTAGGCGTAGGCCGCAGGAATCACAAACGCCATGCACAGCAGCGTTGTCACCGTTGCCAGAAAGACGCTGTTGAAGATGTAACGGGGCAGCTTCGGCACCGTCTTCCAGATGTCATGGTACGCCTGGAACGACAGGTCCTCCGACCAGAACTGGTACGGCATCCGGAACAGGTGATCCAGCGGCCGCAGCGAGGCCATGAACATCTCAAAGAAGGGCAACAGGATGAAGGTCAGGAACACCGCAATCGCACTGTAGAGGGCAATCTTTTGCCCCAGTCCATACTTTTCCATGACTACTTGCTCTCGTAACGGCGGTTGATCTTGTTCAGGAGCCACAGGTAGAGCAGCGAGAAGGCCGAGAGCAGCAACACCACCATCACCGCTCGGGTGGCACCAACGCCAAACTTGTATCCGGAAATGGCCTGCTTATACGTGTCAATGATCAGGGTCGTGGTTGCCCCCCGGGGCCCCCCTTCCGTCAGGATCCAGATGATCTCAAAGGAGTTGAAGGTCCAGATCGCCGACAGCAGGGCCATGGTGACAATCACCGGCATGATCTGCGGCAAGGTGATGCGTCGGAAGCGGTACCAGCGGGAGGCCCCATCCACATAGGCGGCCTCATAGAGGTCCTCCGGCACCCCCTGCATGGCCGCCAGGAAGAAGACCGTCACCATGGGGGTCCCAACCCAAACGTCTGTCACCAGCGCGGAATAGAAAGCGCTGCTCTTGTACGCCAGAAACTCAAATGGCCCATCCAGCAATCCCGTCCGCATCAGGACTCCGGAGATGACGCCAAAGTGTCCGTTGTAAAGCCACAGCCACCCAATGCAGCCAATGGCAATGGGCACCACCCACGGCGGCATCACCAGCACCCGAAAGAGCGCCCGTCCCGGGACCTTGGCGTTCAGCAACGTTGCTCCAATCAGTCCCAAAATCAGCTTCAGGCTGACGGAAAGGATCATCCAGTAAAAGGTCCGGCCGACAATCTGAGGGAAGGAGCGGCTGGAGAGGAGCTTTTCGTAATTTTCCCAGCCGACGTATTCCTCACCGCCCAGCCCTGCGTTGGTGAAGGACAGGCGGATGGTTTCCACCAAGGGCCAGGCCACCACCAGAACCAGGTACAGCGCTGCCGGAAGGATCAGCAGCCAAGCAAAGAAGACGGGAGAGCGCAGAATCTGCCGCCACCCCTTGGGGCGCGCAGCGGTGCCGGTTAACACAGGGTTTCCTCCTTGTTCCAGAATCTCCTCAGACGAGGTCGTGAGATTCCCAGTTCATCTTCGAAAGTAACGGTAAGAACGCTTGCGCGGCGCCGACAAATTCCGGATACGCCCGCTTGCGTGCCTCCTGACACCAGGCCACCTCGGCCAGCGCCAGAATCCGGGGCGCCAGCATCGCCTCCATCATCGGGTCCTCCAGAATCGTTTCAGCCCAGAGCTGACCCTGAACCCCATGGATGCGCGGCGCCAGCTCCGGTTCCTCCGGAGGCACTGGATGCCACTCCAGCGCCTGACGCAGCCCCACCAGTCCAGCCCAGCTGATGCCCCGTCCAGACGGATGTCCCGTCTGGGCCAGGTCAAAGTACGTGTGCGGGGCCGGACACATCACCACGGAGTAGCCACGACGGGCGGCCTCCAACCCCGGTCCCTGCCCGGTCCAGGAAAAGAGCAGCGTCTCCGGACCAATGCCTCCGTGCTGTCCCCGAGCGGCTTCTTCCCACGCGCCCACTCGGGCCCCCGCTTGCTGAAGGATCGCAGCCGCCCGACGCATGGTCCACTCCTGAACATCGTCAGTGGTCGTCAGCCCCTGCTCTTTCTTGAGCCGCGCCACTGCCGGCGAGTGTTCCCAGGTCCCCGGGGGCAATTCGTCGCATCCCAGGTGCACCCACCCATCAGGGAAGAGGCGGTGGACTTCCGGAAGCAGCTTCTCCAGAAACGTCCAGGTAGCCTCCAATGCCGGGTTGAGGGTGTTCTCCGGATAGCACTGAACCGACACCTCTCGGCTGGTGTCTTCTGGATCCCGCAGTTCAGGAAAGACCTGCAGCAGCGCCCAGGCGTGCGCCGGAATCTCCACCTCCGGCATCACCTCAATGCCCAGCTGATGCGCTCGGTCCAGCACCTGCTGAACGTCTGCAGCCGAGTACGTGCCTCCGTTCGGACCCGCACCTCCGCCAAACACACCTGGCACCAGGCATCCGTGGCCACGGGTAGACGTCTGGGCTGCCAGTTCCGGGAAGCCTTCCAGCTCCAACCGAAACGCTTCATCGTCAATCAGGTGCCAGTGCAGGCGGTTGAGCTTCAGCAACGCCATCAGGTCCAGCAGCCGCAGGAGGCTCTTCACCTCGTAAAAGTGCCGGGCGCAGTCAAAGTGCTGGCCTCGCCAGGGAAACCGTGGAGCATCCTCTAGGCGTCCGCACGGAAGCTCATGGTCGTAGGCCTCTGCGAGCTGCAACAGCGTCAGCAGGCCATACCGCAGCCCCGAATCGCCTGACGCGCCCAGGTGCAGTGCCTCCGGACGAATTTCCAGCCAGT
Organism: uncultured bacterium; assembly: GCA_965662235.1. Taxonomy (GTDB): domain Bacteria; phylum SAR324; class SAR324; order SAR324; family NAC60-12; genus JAYPUA01. The sequence continues at coordinate 38,086 of CBFIGY010000025.1, read as the reverse complement.
ACGCTTCCGGCCCCAAGGCGTCTTCCCAGTGCACAACAAGCGGGCAGGCGTCCGCGTGTCCGGACTGCAACGGCTGAAACCCGCACCGCTGGGCCAGAGCCTCAACCGCCTCCAGCACCTCCGGAAGCACAGGACCCGCGTTTGGGTCGCCCACGATTCCGGAGGTGAGCGAGCAGGTCGCGTCCGTGGGTTCCCAAAATGCCGGGTGCGGAATCAAACGGAGGCGCGGAGTTTCAGGAACCACGTCTAGCTGCGGAAGCGGCGGCTCCTCAGGAAAGACCAGGGCTCCTGAGTTCACCGGAACCGTGGTCTCGTCGGCCTGAATGAGGTACACCCCCTGTGGACCCCAGGACTGATTCAGCGGAACGTAGTGCGGCTCATGGTAGGCCAGCACAAACGTCCACTCAGCGCCGGGTGCCAGCGGTTCCTCTCCGTCTGGAGCAACCTCGCAGTAGCCCCCCAGCTGCCGGGTGAACCGACATCCGGACACCGCCACGCCCCCTGTCACCAGACTGAGCCCCAGCCGAAAGGACACCAGCGACTCCGGGCTCCCGTTGCGAAAGGTGCAGGCCAGCTGCTGGTCTGCATTCACCTGTGCCGAGAAGGAAAAAAAGCTCATGCCAGCACGCCTTCAGGGCTTGATGCGGAGGATCGCTTCCGCCTCAAAGGTCATGCCGTTTGGCAACGACCCCATGCCCACTGCAGAGCGGGCATGCCGTCCGGCGTCTCCAAAAACCTCGACCATCAGGTCCGAAAGCCCGTTGGCAACCTTGGGCTGATCCGGACAATCTGGGGTGGCTCGGACCATTGCGAGGATCTTGACCACCTGATCCACCCGGTCGAGGCTGCCCAAGAGACTCCGAGCCGCTGACAGCAGGAACAGCCCTGTCAGCCGCGCGTGCTGGTAGCCTTCCTCCACGCTGACGTCATCGCCAATGACCCCCAGCTCAAAGGTGTTGTCGGGCTTACGAGGTCCCTGCCCGGACAAAAAAAGCAGATCGCCCGTGATGACGCCGGGGACATAATTGGCCACCGGGGTCGGGGTTTCAGGAAGGGTGATGCCCAGTTCCTGAAGGCGTTTTTCGTAACTCATGCGTGTCTCCTGATGGAAAATAGTGAAGGTTTAGGCAGAGCCGCGCTCAATCAGTTCAAACGAAACCTCAACCTGCGAGCGGCGAGGGGATCCGGACTCCAGGCGTTCGAGCAGCAAGTGGGCCGTCTGACGTCCAATTTCGTGTCCGGAGACTCGGATGGTCGTCAAGGGAGGGGCCGTGTGCTGAGCCACCTCAAAGTCTCCAAATCCCACCACAGCCAGGTCCTCCGGAACCGTGCGTCCCTGCTTGCGGCACTCTGAAAGGACCCCAATGGCAAGGGTGTCGCTGACGCAGATGACGGAATCGACCTCCGGATGCTCCTGCAGCAGGATCCGCAACAGGCGTCCTCCCAGCTCCATGGTCACCGGAGGCTGTCCGGCCCGGACCACCCGCTCCGGAAGCCCGAGGCGTCGCACCGTTTCCTGGTACCCCTGCAGGCGCTGCTCCCCCCGGTCGTCATCACGCATTTCTGCTAGGGCAAACCCGATCTTCCGACGCCCCCGGGCATACAGGTACTCCGTCAAGCGGACGCCGCAGTCAAAATTCGAGTACCCCACTGCCAGATCAATTGGCGACTCCGGAAGGTCCCAGATCTCCACGACAGGAATGCCAGAGCGCTTGAGCAGCTTGTACACCTCCGGATGGTGCTGCCGTCCAGTCAGCACAATGCCCTGTGGCCGGTGTCCCAGCAGCGTCCGGACCAGCGACTCCTCCTTTTCCAGCGCGTAGTCGGTGGTGCCAATTAGCAGCTGGTACCCGGACTCATTCAGCACCGATGACAGGCTCTGCATGGTGTTCGCAAATGGGGAGCTGTTCATCATCGGAATCAACGCCACAATGAAGTGGCTGCGCATCGAAGAAAGCGCGCCTGCCGCCAGATCCGGGACGTATCCCAGCGTCTCAATCGCCTCCCGTACCCGTTTGCGAGACGCCTCTGCTACCTTCTCGGGCATCCGCAGCACCCGCGAGACCGTCATGATCGAAACCCCAGCGAGCTCTGCGACTTCCTGCATCCGAATCGGCTTTTCTCCTCCACTCATGATCCCGCTCATGCTCCATTTAAGGTCCCATCCCCCAAGTGTGGACAGATGTTATCGATAACAAACAGGCAGGTCAAGCCTCATTTTGTCCGGATAGCCGGGAAGGTTACTTCAGGTTGAGGGCGTGGAGGAATTCGTCTTGGAAGCGGTCCCAGCGTTGAGCCGAGGCAAGGGAGGCCTGAAAGGCAGGCTGGTCTGGATCGGGGAGGTGAAGATCGGGGAGGAAGACGCTCTTGCGGGTGAAGGCGGAGAGCAGGGAGAAGAAGCGGACGCCCAGCCGGCTCAGCGGGGCTTGATGAAGGGGGTGCATGTGCTCCAGGTACCCCAGGGCGAGCGCCTGGCGGGCTTCTGGGGAGACGCCACTTTCCGGAGACTTCAGTCGTGCCAGCAGGTGCGGTTCCTGAAGCATGGCAGCTTCCAAAAATCCGGGCCACCCGGCAGCCCGACGCTCCGGCTCCAGCAGCATCAGCGCGTCCAGCAGCGCCTCGTTCCACTGGAGGCACCCCCGCAGCACCCCATCCGGGTTCCGTTGATCGTGCAGAAACCAAGTCTGCACCGCCTGCTCCAGCTCTGCAATGGGGGCTTCACGCTGCTTCCAGAACTCCAGCAGAGCCCGTTCCATTCCCTCCAGCGCCTGCTGGTACAGCCGCCCCGGTGGTGACCCGGGCCACTCGTGGTGAAAGGGAAGGGTGTGGAGCGCATCCAGCAGCTGAGCAACCTGCTCCAGCAATCCTTCCAGCTCCCGGGTCCAGGAGTTCAGCGACTGCATTGGCGCGGTTCAGGCCGGAACGGGCGTGGTGCCCGGCTGAAAAAGGGGATCCAGCTGGCGGAGCTCAAAGAGGATGTCGTCTAGGTCAGACGCCACATTGCGGACCTCCAGCGTGTTTTCTGGAATGTACCGCAGCGCACAGTCCGGTTCCGAAAGCCAGGCAATGAGCTGGTCGGGATTGATGCGCCCGGAATCCGCCAGCTGCAGCCGAATGGCCTGGCTGCGGTGCTCGACCGACGTGACGCCTTGACGCTGCGCCCAGAGTCGGATCTGTGCCAGTTTGAAAAGGTTGAGCATCATCTCAGGCATTGGCCCAAAGCGGTTTTCGGTGGCGTTGCGGAGTTCCCAGACGGCGTCCTCATCCGGCAGCCCCGCCAGGGCCTTGTAAAGCGACAGGCGCTGGTTGGTGCTGCGGATGTAGCTTTCTGGAATTTCCTGCGGAATGTGGTCGAAGTTAACCCGGATCTCCTCGCTTTCCAGCTGAGGCGCGTCCTGCTGCTGAAGGCGTTTGACCGCACGTTCGACCATCTGCGTGTACAGTTCCAGTCCCACGCTGGCAATCTGTCCAGACTGTTCGGACCCCAGCAGGTTCCCGGCTCCACGGATCTCTAGGTCCCGGGACGCGACCTTGAAACCGGCCCCCAGGTCATTGAGGTCCTGCAGCACCTGCAAACGTTCCCGGGCGACACTATTGAGGATTTTTTCAGGAGACACAAGCAGGTAAGCGTAGGCCTGCACATTACTGCGCCCAACGCGTCCCCGGAGCTGGTACAGCTGAGCCAGGCCAAAGTGGTCGGCATTGTTGACAATGATGGTGTTGGCGCGAGGAATGTCGAGCCCGGACTCAATGATCGTGGTGGCCAACAACACGTCTGCCCGCCCTTCAATGAAGTCCATCATCACCTGCTCCAGCTGATGCTCCCCCATCTGTCCGTGCCCAACCACCACCCGGACCTCCGGAAGGATCCGCTGCAGGTAATTGCCGTACTCATAGATGCTTTCCACACGGTTGTGGACAATGAACACCTGCCCGCCTCGGCGGATTTCCCGCCCCACAGCTTCCTGGATGATGTAATCGTTGGCCTGCACCAAGCGGGTCCGGATGGCCATGCGGTCCGCCGGAGGCGTGTTGATGATCGTCAGGTCCCGGATGCCCATCAGGGACATGTGCAGGGTCCGTGGAATCGGAGTCGCTGAGAGGGTCAAAACGTCCACTTCGGCCCGGAACTGCTTGATGCGTTCCTTGTGCTTGACCCCGAACCGCTGTTCCTCATCGACAATCAGCAGCCCAAGGTCGGCAAACTTGACGTCTTTGGAAAGCAACCGATGGGTGCCAATGAGGATGTCGAGGCGTTTGTCCTGAAGCTTCTTGAGGGTTTCCTTTTGCTCGGCCGTGCTCCGGAAGCGGCTGAGGACGTCAATGAGGAAGGGCGAATCGGCAAAGCGCTTCTGGAAGGACGTGTAGTGCTGCTGTGCCAAAATGGTTGTTGGCACCAACACGACCACCTGCTTGCCCTGACTGGCGGCCTTGAACGCGGCCCGCATGGCAATCTCGGTTTTGCCAAACCCCACGTCTCCGCAGATGAGCCGATCCATTGGCGTCTCTGCCTCCATGTCCTTCTTGACCAGCTCAATCGCCTGCAGCTGATCGGGAGTCTCCTCAAAGGGAAAGCCCAGCTCGAATTCCTTCATGTCATGGTCATCCGGAGCATAGACGATTCCGCGACGTGCCTTCCGTTTGGCGTAAATTTCGGCCAACTCCTCGGCAATGTCTTCCACCGCCTTGGCAACACGCGCCCGGGTCTTCTTCCAAACCTTGTCTCCCAGCTTGTTCAGCTTCGCAGGTCCACCGTCTGGGTTGACGTACTTCTGGACCAGGTGGAACTTGCCAATGGGGACATAAACCTTCTCATCACGGGCGAAGGTGATGAGCATGAACTCGTGCGACTGCCCACCAGCGTCAATCTTCTGCAGACCGCGGTAGCGGCCAATGCCGTGGTCGAGGTGGACCACTAGGTCGTTTTCCTTGAGGTCGTCTAGGCTTCCGGCGGTTGCCTGAACCTGGGCCCGCTGCGTGCGGCGGCTCCGGGTCTTTTCACCAAAGATTTCCTCTTCAGTCACCAGCGCAAAGAGCACTGCACCTTCCGGACTGAGCAGCTGGAAGCCTGCAGACAGCGTCCCACTCAAAATCGGAAATCCGCCTTCAGGCGCCTGCGGCAGCGTTTTCCCTAGCAGCCACGCCTGCCACTCGTCCACCTGTCCGCCGGTCGCCCACGGGTGCGCTTCCACGCTGAGGTCCTCCAGCAGCATCCGGAAGTGATCGGCCTGCGTCTGGTTCCGGGCGCTCAGCAGCACATGCCGGGCTTCCTGTTGCCACTCCGTGAGACGCTGCACCGCGTGTCCAGAGGCTGAGAGCGCGGCATGGTCCCGGAAGCCCTCACGCAGCTTGCGGTTGCTGATGAACGGCAGGCGGAGGCGCTCCCCAAAGGCGTCTCGGGGTTCTTCTGCCTGAACGGTCAGGTTGAGGCGCTGGTCTGCCAGACGCTTGAACTCCCGGTGGTCCAGAAACAGCAGCTCCGGCGGCAGCGTCAGGCGTTCCTGCTGCAGGCTGAGTTCGTACTCCATGAAGACCTCGCTGTAAAAATGCTCTGCGCGGTCGTGGAGCACCTCCTCTTCATCAAACACCAGCTGCGCCTCTTCCGGAAGGTAGTCGAGCAGGGTTTCCAGCGCACCAAAGAAGAGCGGCGCCAGCGACTCCATGCCTGGGAACACCTCGGCGTCTCGCAGGTGCCGGTCAAGGTCCCGGAACACCTGAGGCCCGCAGTCCTTGCGACGTTCACTGAGGGCCAGACGCGCTTTCTGCTGCGAGGCTTCCGTGAAGAGCACTTCAGCCGCCGGAAGCAGTTCCAAAGCTTCCACTTCCTCGGCCCGACTCAGCTGAGTCTGCACGTCAAACGGCAGGATGCGCTCCAGCACCTCTACCCCGTCTTCCGCTTTCCACTCCAAGCGAAACGGATGCGACGCTCCCATTGGGAACAGGTCTAGGATGTGCCCATGGAGGCCAAACTCCCCCTGATCCTCCACCGTGTCCACGGAAACGTAGCCGCTCTCCCGGAGCAGACGGCTGAGGGTGCTCAGCACCTCAGGCTGCCCTGCTTTGAGGCGCAGGGTCGCCGCTTCAAACACCCGACGCGGCATCAGCTTCTGCATGATCGCGTGAGGGGTGGTGACAATCAAACGCGCCTCTCCCTTCAACAGGGCCTGCAGGGTCTGAAAACGCTCCGCCGTCAGGGACCGGTGAGGGGAAAAGTTGTCATACGGAAGCACGTCCCAGTGCGGGAAAAAGCGGAGGCCCTCGGTGCCCCCAAAGTAGGCCAGGTCGGTGTGCAGGCGCTCGGCCACCTCAAACGACTCACAGACCACCACAAACGGACGCTTGCGCGCATGCTGCAGCAGGTTCAGCAGCAGGGCCTTGCTCGACCCCTGGAGGCCATCAAGGTGAAGGAGGCCAGACGTGTGCTGGAGTCGCGGAAAGACTTCGGAAAGCGGAAGGCTCATTTGGGGAAAAAGCAGGAAAAATTCGGATGGTATGATTGCAGGTGCTTAACGGAGTAAACTCAGCATTGTGCGGGATTCCGGACGGGAGAGCAAGACGCGGGCGCCAAGCCGGGGCATTTCTCCTTAGGCGGAAGAAGAGGCAGAAGGCGGAAGCGGGTTCCGGTGATGCTCAACGCCTGCCCGTTGGTCACGCTCGTGCAGGAGCTGGGCGGTGATGCTGATGGCAATTTCCTGCGGATGGTTGGTGCCCACCGACCACCCGAGCGGACAAAAGAAGGACTGCACCTGTTCAGCGGTCAAGCCGTTCTCCTGCAGCTCACGTCGGAGGGTGGCTGCCTTGGCCCGACTGCCAATTGCACCAAGGAAGGCCTGCCCACCTCGCTCCAAGAAACGCTGCAGAATGGGCCGGTCGGTGCGGTGTCCGGAGGTCATGCACAGGACAAAGGCATGCGGGGAGATGGAGTCAACCGTTGCGGGCAGGTCAGCCGCTTCCTGGAGGTGCAGGTTTGATGCTTCCGGAAGCCGTTCCAGCCACTCGGCACGCGAGTCGAGGCAGCTGACCTGAACGTCGAGCGGAAGCAGAAGGGGAATGAGCGCTTGCGCCACATGACCTGCTCCGTAAACCACCACTTGCCACGGATGCACGTGCACGGGCTCAAAGAACAGCGAAACGGACCCGCCACAGGTCATGCCCACGTCCTTGTTCAGGTTCCAGCGCTGGAAGCAGGGCCCCGGAGCCCACTGCAGCAGCAGCGTCTGGGCTTCCTGCAGGGCCTTTTGCTCCACACGTCCGCCCCCGACGGTGCCCCAGTGCCGTCCTGAAGCCGTAACCAGCATCCGACTACCTGCGTCTTGGGGCGTGCTGCCCTTTGCTTCCACCAGGGTCACCGAGACAAACGGCGTCTGCTGGGCAAACAGCTCTGAGAACGCTCGCAGAAACGCTTCCCTCACCCGGCCTCCAAACGTCAGCCTGCGAGGAACTGCCGGATGCGGTGCCCCAGCAGTTCGGAGCGATCCAGGCAGGGCAGGTGCGCAGCGCCTTCAATGAGGTCAAACTCTGCGCCTGTGATCAGGTCGGCCAGCGCCTCACCGAGTGACGGCGGAGTCACCTGGTCTTCTGAGCCACAGAGCACCAGCGACGGAACACTGAGCGCCCGGGTGGATTCCGTCAGGTCGGCGTCCCGGAGGGCCGCACAGGCTCCCAGGTAGCCCTGCAGGGAGGTCCGGAGCAAGAGGTTCCGCCAGAGGGAAAGTTCTTCCGGGTGACCGTTGCGGTACTCCTCCGGAAGCCAACGCTCCAAGGTGGCGTCGGCGACCGCCTCCATTCCCCCAGAGAGGACCGCCTGCCGGCGTTCTTCCCAACTTTCCGGAGTCCCAATCACAGCGCCGGTGTCACAGAGGATCAGGCGGAACACCAGCTCCGGGCGAATCGAGGCAAGCGCCTGAGCAACCATGCCCCCAATGGAGAGGCCAATCACGGAAGCCGAACGGATTTCTAGGTGGTCGAGCAAACGGGCCACGTCCTCAGCCATCTCAAAGATGGTGTAGGGACCTTCTGGGGCATCCGAAAGTCCCTGCCCCCGGTGATCAACGCGGATCACCCGAAAGCGTTCCTGGAAGCCTGGAATGACCCGGTTCCAGAGGCGAAGGTCGGTGCCGAGGGGATTGAGGAAGAGCACCGCAGGCCCCTTGGGGTTGCCCGAAATGCGGTAGTGCAGGCCAACGGGGGATAGTGCAGCAAAGCGCATGAGTCTCCTATGGAAGTGAGGGGAAACTGTTTGAAACACCAAGCGCACCTCAAACAACCGGAAGAGGCATTGTCCGGATTTACTGGGGCGAGTCCAGCGTTTTCAGACTCCCTGAGGGAGAGCACTAGCTTTGGTACAGCTGCTTGTAGATCTGATAGGTCCGGTAAACGCGCTTGACGTAGTTGCGGGTTTCTTCAAATGGGATGTCTTCCACAAACTCATCAATGGAGCGGAACTGGATGCGCTTGAGCCACTTGTTCATGTTCCCGGGGCCCGCGTTGTAGCTGCCGGCGGTCAGAATGAGTTCTTCCTCAAACCGACGGGCGAGGTGTCCGAGGTAGCTGGTGCCCAGCTGAGCGTTGATGTGGGGGTTGAAGATGTCATCCGGAATGCGGAGGTTCATGTTCTTCCAGCTGGCCACATCCTTGGCAGTGGCCGGCATCAGCTGCATCAGTCCCATCGCGTTGGCATAAGACACCGCCTGCGGATCAAAGAGGCTCTCTTCACGCATGATCGCTAGGGCCCAGTAGGGATCAATTCCGGCATCTTCTGAGTAGTGCTGCACCTGCTCCCAGTACGGACGGGGGAAGACCATGGTCCAGACCGGCTGTCCGTCCACATCCTGAGACTTCAGGCTCTGGATGAAGCGTCCGGCCACAAGCTTCTGCAACGCGTGGTACTCCTGGTAACGCTGCAGGACCATCCCGGCCTCCAGCACCAGGGCCTGACTGGGCTTGTCCTGAAACGCCTGCCGGATCCGCCACACGGCTAGATCGGACTCCAGGACCTCAAAGAGGAATTCGCAGTGCTGGAGGAAAGAGGCTTCCTGCCGCGTGAGCTGCAGGTCCAGTTCCGTAAGAGCCTTGGGCTTCTGAGGCGGAGGAAAGAGGTCGGGCTGGTCACGGCGCAGCCGGAGGCCGTAGTAGGTGTTCGGAAGCTTCTCTGCAAGGGCGACAAAGCTCTCCTGCGCCTCCTTGTTTTGCTGCAACCTCAGGTGAAACTGTCCACTCCAGTAGAGGAACTTCGCCTCGGTCTCAGGCCCCAGCGTTTCCTCCTGGAGACCCTGATCGAGGTACTTCAAGGCGGTCAGGAAGCCCTTGCCGCGTGAGTGATGCCAAGCCAGGTTCCAGAGCATGCCCTCTCGGTCTCGGTGCTTGGGAACCCTTTCTATGAAGCGACGCCACCAGAAGGCCGCATTTTCATACTCCCGCTGGCCCTGGTAATACGAAGCCATCTGCTCGTAACCCAGGGGCAGGAAGAAGGACTGAGGGTGCTCCTTCTCCAGCTTGTAGAGGAGGAAGCGGGCGTCTTTGGTCCGCTTGAGCCGTTGGTAGGCCCGCATCATCCAGTAGTACTCGGCCGCTTCTGGAACCGCGTAACGCTCTTGAAACTCCTCTCGCTGGTAGATCCGGACCATGCGGGAGTACTCACGGGCCAGAAAGAGGGTCCGGATGTAGAGCTTGCCTAGCTCTGCCCGGAGCTCCGCAGAGCGTCCCTTCATCAGCAGCGGCAGTTGCTCCAGCAGGTAGTCCCGGTCCCGGAGGCGGCGCAGGGAGCGGACACGGTCCCGGACCGCATCGTCGCTGACCGGGGTCTGTTGCTGCTCAATCAGTTGCTGCGTCTGACGGGCGGCGGTTTCGCTGTTCGGGTTCTTCCAGGCAAGGAGCTGCTGCTCGAGGGGAACAGGTTGCCCCGCTCGCTGAGCAGCGGCGCTGTAGAGGCGGTAGATGCGGTCATCCTCCAGCAGCGACGTCACCGGATTCTGCGGGTTCTTCATCAGGCCCAGCAGCGGCGCCCCGGCCTCTGGAGCCTGAGCGTACTCAGCTAGGTCCTCACGGATGCGGTCTAGGTAAGATTCGTAACGCGGGTGCTGCAGCAACAGCTCCAGCAGGTAAAAGGCCCGCTCGTACTCTTGAGCCTGCAGGTGACTTTGGGCACGATAGTACAGCCAGAGGTCGTAGTGCTCATTTTCCGGGAGCGACACCTTTTCAAACCACTGCTTGGCTTCCTGGGGACGTCCCAGGGCCAGGAGACTCTTGCCGGCGAGCATCCAGCCACGCTGCTGCCACGAGGAAGGAGTGTCCTCCTGCAGCAGAGGCGCCAGCTGCGTCAGCGCCTGCTCGTGCTGTTCGGCAAAAAAGGACGCCCGCGCCGTTTGCCACGTCTCCGCGTAATCCGCTCCCTGCACCGGTAGGGTGCTCAGGAGGGTCAGTAGACCCGTGAGAAGAAGTGGCAGGATTTTCGCTTGCTGGTAGAATCTCGGGAGCGACATGGTTTCGCCAGGGTCGTGCGTTGTGGGCCTAGAATGGTAACTCAGGAACACTTAGAGCAAGAACTGTGACACGCTTTCTCATCCATGGGAACCCACGGGTGCGAAAAGCCTGCTGCTTCACCAAAAAGGCATCATGAGCGACAAGCCCACAGAGAAAGTGCCCCTCATCCTCAATCAGGAGGGGGGAAAAATCAAGGGTGCCCAGCCCTTGCCCTATGAGTTTGGCGCAGAGACGTATGGAGTCTATCGCAACCTGAAAAACCCCTTCCTCGGCCGAACCATCTCGCCTCCGCATGCCGAAAGCGACCTGACGGCAGAGAAGGCCAGTCAGCTCTTCCGGAAGCTGGAGGCTGAAGGCGCGTATGGTCTGGGAGTGGTCACCAACGAAGCCCCGCACCGGAAGCGTAAGGTGGCCTCGTCTTCGCTGGGGCAGCCTCCGCGCAAGCCGGGCAAGTTTCCCGCCTCCGCACAGCTCCCTGGCAATCCGCAACGCCTGTCCACCCGCATCCAAGGCTTCTTCCAGCACACCCTGCGGCGACTGCGTGAGTCTCCGGAATCTCTTCCTTTCATTGTCAATGAACTGGTGCCCTTGCTGCAAGAGCAAAAGGTCCGGGTCCGCATCCCAGAGGTCTTTCGTCAGTTTTATGGCTTCGACCCCTTCCTGGAGACGCTGGAACGCATTGCCGAGGACACCGAAGTGGAGAACCTAGAACTCTTCTGTGCCGCGCTCTTCGGCTTCTACAGCCAACACGGTTGATGCGTCCTGTTGTTGCGTCCATTGACATGGCGGCCCTGGCAGCCAACCTCAACGCCATCCGTCAGCACGTCCGAGCGCCTCAGGTGATGGCCGTGGTTAAGGCCAACGCCTATGGGCACGGACTGGTGGAGGTCGCCCGCTGGTATGAGCAGCTTGGGGTGGAGTGGCTGGCCGTTGCTTTGGTGGAAGAAGGCATCACCCTCCGGAACGCCGGCATCAAGACTCCGATTCTGGTGTTGGGCGGTCACCAATTCCACCAGCTTCCGCTCTTTTGTGACCACCACCTGGACTTCAGCATTGGAGACCACGCCCTGCTGGAAGCCGTCGAAGCTCTTGCCCAAGCCCGGCGGACCCGCCTCCCGGTTCAGCTCAAGATTGACACCGGCATGGAACGAACCGGCGCCCGCGCCCGGGACGCGCAGTCCCTGCTGGAAGCCGTGGGCCGCTCCCGCTGGGTGGAGGTCCGGGGGCTCTATTCGCACTTTGCCTGCTCGGACGACCCCGACCACCCGATGAACCAGCAGCAGCTTGAGGCATTTCAGGAGGTGCTGTACCGCTGGGAGCAGCTGGGGCAACCGCTGCCCATGCGGCACCTGGCCAACTCCGGAGGCGTGCTCCACTTCCCAGAAGCGCACCTGGACTGCGTCCGTCCGGGCCTTCTGCTCTATGGAGTCTACCCGGACCCGCTGAGTCATCGGACGGTTCCGGTGCAGCCTGCACTTTCTCTCAAGGCCCAGGTGTCGTTTAGCAAGCAGGTTCCTGCCGGAGCCACCGTTAGCTATGGCGCCTCCTGGCAAGCCACCGCCCCTACCACAGTGGCAACGCTGCCGGTTGGGTACGGAGATGGCTACCGACGGCACCTCTCCAACGGCGGACCCGTGCTCTTCCGGGGCCAGCGGGTGCCCATCATTGGGCGCGTGTGCATGGACCAGCTCATGGTCGACACCGGAACCCACCTTGCTGAGCGCGGTGAGTGGGCCACGCTGATTGGGCAGGAAGGCTCTCAGGAGGTGACGGCAGAGGAACTCGCTCAGCAAACTGGCACCATCGCCTATGAAATTCTCACCGGCCTCACGGAACGAATTCCCCGAATTCATCAGTTCCCCCAGTGACAAAGCTTGACCATCTGGTGCAGTTTCGATAGATATGGGCCCTTATTTTTACAGAGTCCTCAGCCTGCCCAGATCCTAAGAACTCTTCCCCAACCCCAAAAGCGACCTGCTTTCCCGACCCTGTGCCCATGGAATTGGAACCGTTTGAGCCCCTCACGGCTACTGAGAACTGGGACGCCCTGCAGCGTCCTCCCAAGAGCCTGCTGATTGGCGGCGGAGGCCTCCGTCAGATCAGCCTCCTCCGGTGGTTGGGTCAGTTGGAGCTGGAGCTGGAGCAGATTGTGCTGCTCCCGGAAGTCGAGGTGCTGGAGGTTTCTGCCGCCGTAGAGGCCCTGCAGACGCACCTTCCGGTGCCCGTTCAGGTGATTCCAGGAAGGGCTTCCGACGGCGAACTCCTGCAGTCCCTGCCCCTCAAAGGTCCTGTGGGCGTGCTGGTGCTTCCGGAAGCTTCTGAAGAGGAAACCCTGCTGACCCTTGCCAGCGTCCTCACGGTGGCCGACCTGGGACGGGTGGGCGTGGTGATGGAGACCGAAGAGGGACGCCAGCAGGTGCTGGAGTGGCTCCCGGACGCCGTTGTGTTTGTTGAGAACGATTTCAAGGGCTGGCTCATGGCCAACTCCCTTCGCCCTGACTTTCAGGCCCGCTGCCTGGAAGGCTTCTGTCACACCGGAGACCTGCAGCGCTTTGCTCCAGAAGGAGGTTGGCAGGGCATGCGCTTCGGCGAGGCGCAGCTCCGGGCCTTTCAGGGGCAGCCGGTGGGCATCCGCTTTCCCGATGGACGGATCTTCATTGCGCCTCCTCCGACCACCGAACTGCAGGGAGAGGATGAGCTGCTGATCTGGCTGCCAGCCCACGTGCCCCTCGACTTTCAGGCGACTCCGGCAACACCGCAGGTTCCTCGCCTGCAGCCTCAGGATCCGGTTTTGCCATCAGGCGTGCACCTCGTGGTCCGCTGGACGCCGGCAGCTGAACCGTTGCTGGTGCAACTCGCCGAGTTGCTTCCGGACGGATCGGTGCTTCATGTTCTCTCGGAGCCTAGGGTTCCTCTGACCGCAGAGTCGGTTCAGAACCTGCAGCAGAAGCTCCCGGGCCTGCCTCTGAAGGTCCGTTCTCTGGATATCCAGGATCCGAAGATCATCCGGGCCCTCAAGCTGAACCAGTATGCCTCGGTCCTAGTCCTCACACCAGACGATGGCGAGCAGGCCTGGAGCCTTTCCCGGCAGTTGCAGCGTCAGGCGCAGCAGCTGCAGGCTCGTCCGGAGTGGGTGGTCGATGTCCGCAAGTGGGGACAGGAAGCCGCTTACGCCCGGGCCGGAATCCAAGCCGCGGTCCCGCAGTCGCTGCTCCTTGGCGTCACGCTGCGGGCGGTTTTGAATCCCGAACAGAGTCCCTTCTGGACCCAGCTGGTAGACAGCCGCACCCAGGGAGTCCGTTCCCGGGCCGTTGAAACCCTGTTTCCGGAGAGCACGGCGGCTCTGGAAACTGCTGACCTGGTCATGGCCGCCCAGACGCAGGGCGAGGTGTTCCTGGGGGTGCTGTATGGAGAGGAGTCCACCGAGACCGGACGCATCGAGTGGTGCCCGGGGCTGGACCGTTCCTTTGTGCTCGCGCCCTCTGACCAAATCATTACCCTGGGCGACCTGGATTAACCTCCAGATCCTCCAGCAGCCGTTCAGTAATCGCGCTCGCCTCCCGCTGAGGCTCGGTTCTCTTCAGGACACGCAGCCTTGGTGCCGAGGCCCGGAAGACCGTGTCGCCTGACACCCCCTCCGGAAGCGCCGTTAAGTACATCCCCTGGCCGACATTTCCCGCGTGCCTCCAGGTGTCCCTGCTTCTACTGGGGACCATGTGCTGGAAGCCCTCCTTGCGTGAGGCGTGTTCCAGATCGTTTGCAGAAAACAGCACCTTCCCTCTGTTGCACCCAAACACCGGGAAGAGGAACCCTGTCCCTCTTGCCCCCTCCTCACACATGGGGAGAGGACCCTGCTCAGCCTGAACGAGGTACGCCAGAGAGGGACCCTTGGCAACCACCGCCTGTGGCTGATCCCAGCGAGGGACGCGTCACGACTTCACCACAACCCGAGACCCATGAACAAAGCGCGATTTATTTTTCTCGTGATGCTGCCGTTGCTGCTGCTTTCCTCCACTTTGGGGATTTACTTCTTTGAGTACATCCTCACAGGAAACGAAGAAAGCACCTTCAACACCCCCTTTGACGCCCTCTGGTGGACCGTTGAGACCATCACCACCGTCGGATACGGAGACATGGCTCCGATCACCGTGGGAGGCCGGATCTTCACCTTCTTGGTGATGGCCGCCGGAATCGTCAACTTCTCCATCATCGTCTCACTGGTGACCGCAAAGTTTGACGAATTCAAGAGCGGTCGCGAGCGTGGACTCGATCCGGTCGTGGAGAAGGATCATGTGCTGATCTGCTCCGACAGCCCTGCCTTCATGGAAGAGATCCTGGAGCAGAACCAATCGTTCCTCAAGCAGAACAAGGTGGCCTTGATTGGCCCCGGAGACGAGCACCCCCTCATCACCACCCCCTACAAGAAGCTCCCCTGGGTGTCTGGAGAGAGCTACAGCATTGACGTCCTGCGCAAGGCGTCTGCTGAAAAGGCCCAGATTGCCTATGTCTCGTATCAGGAGAATAGCCTGACCCTGATGACAGTGCTTCAGCTGGAAAGCCTCAGCAACGGAGACGTCATCACCATGGCGCAGTACACCGGCGAGAGCAACCGCAAGCACTTTCAGGAAATCGGCTGCGACCATGCCCTCGACCCCTATGAGGTGTATGTGCCGCTGATGGTGCAGGCCTACCGGTCTCAAGGAGGTCCGGCCTGGGTGCATGAGGTCGTCAACCGCTCCAATGGACACCGCTTGGTGACGCAAAAGCTCAGCCCGGAGCTTCATGACAAGACCTGGTTGGACGTCATTGCGCAGCTGAAGAGTCACCAGGGCATCATGCCGCTGGGACTGCTGGAAGACGAGATGGTGCTGGTCAATCCAGCGGCCGACCATGTGATCCATGCGGGAACGCAGGTTCTCCAGCTGACTCCTCCGGAAACCCGTCCCCAGGGAGACCTCGATGAGCACGCCCTTGAGATTGCCGGCATGGAGGACCTCCGGGTGGAAGGACACCTGGTGATCAGCTCCGACAACCTGATGTTCATCGACCGGATGCTCAAGGAGCTGCAGAAGGCCCGGGTCAAGGACCGGGTGGTGGTGATCACCGAGCATACGCCTCTGGAGCAGTTCCCGGAAGGCCTTGAGATCGATTGGATTGAAGGCGTTTCCAACAGCGAAGCCTCTTTCCGCAAGGCCCGGGCGACCGAAGCCAAGGTGGCCTTCATCGATCATCAGCACGATGGTCAGACCCTGATGGCCGTCCTCCGTCTTGAGCAAGAGACCGGCGGTGAGATCTTCACGATTGCGAGCTACCGGGAACCGGACTTTGACGTCCAGCTGATGAAGGTGGGCTGTGACTTCTGCCTGCAGGCGGATGAACTGATTGCCCCCATCCTTTCTCAGACGGCCACCAACGAAGGGTACGGGACGCTGGTGACGCAGATCCTTTCTGAGGAAGCACATGTGCAGAGCCTCTTTGTCCGACGCCTTTCCAGCGACTGGGCGCCCCGGAAGTGGATTGAGACCCTCCTGAAGGTCAAGCGCCAGTCCAATCAACTTCCTGTGGGCCTGCTCCGTGGTGCCAACCGCAAGCTGCTGGTGAACCCGCATCCGGAGCTCATGGTGGAGCCGGGAGACAGCCTCATCTTCCTGGCGCTGGAGGAGTCGATCCGCAACCAGAGCTTCTTTGAGAAGCACCACACGCTGCTGGCCGACGAAGCCGCAGACCGCATCAACAAGGCGGCAGCCCTACGGGCTCAGAATCCCAACGAGTCAGAAGACTGGTTCCGTCAGGCGGTTGAGTTGACCAAGTCCGGAGGCGACCTCCGTGAGGCGTACCGGCTATTTCACATGGCCGCCATTCAGGATCATGCCCGGGCCAAGTACAACCTCGGCATCATGAACTTCAACGGACAGGGGGTGCCGAAAAACCGGGAAGAAGCCTATTACTGGTTCCGGGAATCCGCCCTCTCGGGGAACGAGCAGGCGCACAAGGTTCTCAAGTCGATCCGGGTGCTCCGGGAAATGGAGGAGACCCTCAATGACGACCAGAGCCCCAAGCTGAGCGCCGAGCTGCTCCAGCACTTTGACGCCGAGCACCGTTTCTGGTACGCCAAGGCTGTGGTGGCCATGGTGATGGCTGATGAAAACATTGACCTGCATGAACGAACCTTCCTCCATGGGGCCGTTCGCATGCTGGAGAATCCGGAACACATTCAGGAGCTAGAGGAGATGATTCTGCTGGGACGGCATCCGGAAGTGGAGCCCATTGACATCAGCGAAGCCGACCGGACGCTGGTGCTTGAGGAGTTGCTGGACATTGCAGTGGTGGATCGGGACTTTGCCCAGGAGGAGCAGCAACTGCTGTCCGACATCGCCCATCTGCTGGGCGCTCCGCAGGAAGAGCTGAGTCACCTCATGGAGAAGGGGAAGCAGCGGGTGCAGCAATTCTCGCGCAAATGATCCGGCGCCTCTTCTCCGATCGCCGCATTCAGGTCGCCAGCCTGGTCCTCATTGGGCTTGGCTGGGCGTATGTCATTCAGACGAGCCTGCAGTGGGAGGAGCAGATGCGGGCCCTTGTGGCCACGCAGCACCCGGAGTTTGTGGAGCTGCAGGTCATTCGGGAGCCGGACCTGTACAACGTCGCGCACCTCTTCTTCCAGCCTGTCACCCGCATCATCTTCGACAACCCTCAGGTTTCCCGAAGCCTTGAGCTGGCCGGAACGCCGCCCCGGCGCTTTCAGCTCGCTCAGCTGCAGGCCCTGGATGTCGATCAGGGGTGGATCGTTCAGTACCGGCTTTATGAGTGCGAGGAGCAACGGGTGACTCTGATTGACCCGGAGGCTGTGCCGGCCGACTTTGCCGCCTTCCTGGCCAGCCCGGAACGGCGGTGGAGCCCCATTGGCCCAACGGTTTCTGCCGATGGCCAGCCCCTGGATCAGCACTACTGCCCCGAGGCATTTTGACGCCTACAGGCCCCACCCCAGGGCTGCTACCACCGTCACCGCAATCTCCCCCAACGCCATCCACAGGCGCAGGTGCTCACGCGTCCGTAGAAACCGGACCACGAGGAAGCTGTAGCTCACCACGGTGACGCACCCCAGCGTGAGGATGCCTACCATCGCCACACCGTCTCCACGGTCCACCACCTGCAGCCACCCCCACCCCTGAGGCGCCTGAGCCTGGGCCAGGAACTCGTTGAGCGGCAGGGACCAGAGGCGCGGCAGATCCGTCAGTGGCAACGCTCCCGGCAAGAATCCGGTGACGTAGCTCAGAAATCCCAGCACCAGCAACAGCAGTCCTAGGCGGTTGCCCCAGGCCAAGACGGTCGCATACTCCTGATGCTCCGGAAGCGTGGGGTTTGAGTCCGTTGACGTTACCATCCAAATCCTTTCAGCAAGGAGCGCAAGCCGGAGAGAAAGAGCACCCCGATCACCATCTTGCGGATGACCGAAGTGGGAACATACGGAAGCAGGCGGGACCCGATCAGCGAGCCTGACATCACCCCCAGCATCGACGGGGCGACCAGCGCCGGAAGCACGGCCCCCTGATTGAGGTACACCCATGCGGCAGGAGACGCGATGGAGATCGAGAGGTTGCTTGTGGCCACCGCCACCTTGAGGGGCACTCCCATTACCAGGTTGATCAAGGGAACGTTTGCCCAGCCTGCGCCCAGTCCAAACATGCCTGCCACCAGCCCCACCACAATGAAGCCCACCAGCCCCTTGGCCGTCCGGAACACCGTCCAGTCCGCCAACTCACCGGAGTCGCTGCGGTACTGCCCAAAGAGGCCCAGCTGCTTGGCCAGGGAGTCCAGCTCCGGGAGGTTCTCCTGGCGGTTCGGAGGCACCCCCAGCATGAACGCCCCAATCGCAATGATCGTCACCCCCAGCGCGCCCTGAACGTAGCGAGGGTCCAGTCCGGACAGCCACAGCCCCAGCTGCGCTCCGACGATGGAAAAAACAGATGCCACTAGGGCAACCGGCATCGCCAGCTTGAGGCTGGCCAGGTTCTGACGCAACAGGTATGGCGTGGCCGCCAGCGAACTGCCCAGCGCAATGAAGAGTCCAGCCCCCCGGACGTAATCGATGTGAAAGGGAAAGAAGCTGCTCACCAGCGGAACAAACAGCACCCCGCCGCCAATGCCGGCCATGACTCCGAAGAGCCCGATCACAAAGGCGGTCACCAGTAACAGCAGCAGCCAGACCCAGGCCGGCCAAGCCGCAGAAGCAGAAGCATCCGCCGCCCAGGCTCCGCATGGGAACAGCAGCAGCCCCAGCAAAGGAGGAATGCAGAAAAACGGTTGGAAACGCATGAATGAAGAACCAGAAAGGGAAAGAAACAGAGCGCTGCTCCGAAAAAACGCGCTAAGGGCTTTTGGCCGAAACCAGCGCCAGCGGCTGCGCGTGATGCGTCTGAAAGCGCTCATGAAGGGCCACCACCTCTCCGACAATGATCAGCGTTGGATGCCGGAGGTGAGACGACTCGGTGAGGGCGGGAAGGGTGGTGAGGGTTCCCACCACCATGGCTTGATGCGAGGTGGTCCCGCTATGAATGGCAGCAGCAGGGGTGTGAGGTGGGCGCCCGTGAGCCATCAGGCGCTCACAGATCAGCTCCAGGTTGCTCAAGCCCATGTAAAACACCACCGTCTGTCGTCCATCCGCCAGTGCGTCCCAGCGGATGTCGAGGTCCGGTTGCTTGGAGTGTCCGGTGACAAAGGTACAGGAGTGGGCGTGGTCACGGTGCGTCAGCGGGATCCCGGCGTAGGTCGCGCATCCGGACGCTGCAGTGATGCCCGGGACTACTTCAAAGTCCAACCCCGCGTCGAGCAGCGCTTCAATCTCCTCTCCCCCTCGGCCAAAGATGAACGGGTCGCCTCCCTTCAGGCGGACCACCCGCTTTCCTGCCTGCGCCAGTTCCACCAGGGTCTGGTTGATCTCTTCCTGACGCATGAAGTGGTGAGCCTTCTTCTTGCCGGCGTAGACCAGCTCGGTTCCGGGCGCCGCAAAGTCCAGGATCTCCCGGGAAACAAGGCGGTCAAACACAATAGCCTCTGCCGCCTGCAGGTGCCGGATGGCCCGGAGGGTCAGCAACTCAGGGTCCCCTGGTCCTGCTCCCACCAGCGCAACATGCCCCCGCCTTAACGCCTCCGGAGGCTTCTGGGAATTCGCTGGTGCCGGGACGGGCGACACTGGAGATCCCAGCTGAAAGTCCGACGCTTCCGGATCCTCCAGCAGGTGCACCCAGGCGCCTGCTTGCCGTCCCTGTGTGAGCAGCCACTGGTTGAACTCCGGATCCGCCGAGGTGGACACAATCAGTTGAAAGCCTCGGAGGCTCTGTGCATCCAGAGGACCGGTGTGGGCAGCAACGTGCTGCTGATGCAGCAACCCCAACAAAGCCGGACAGGGCGCCTGAGCCGCCACCCAGACCTCGGCACCCGCCTGTAGAAACGCGGCGGCCTGCTGAGCCAAAACGTCCGACTCCCCCACCACGAGGCAACGGCGACCCTGTAGATTGAGCAGAAGCGGAAACGGTTCCATGACGTCTGATACGGAAGCAAACGGAGCGGCTGCCTGGCGATCCTGCAGGCGCTCCCAAAATTCAAAATCTGAGACCTTAGAGGCCTCTCCTCGCTAGGTTATACCGATAATGCCCGTGAGGCAGAAGACAAATTTATCACGAAGTTGGAAATCTCTGGCAAACTAGGTATCAGGAAATCGAGAATTCGATTCTCAAAAGTGAGCGCTGAAACGATTTTAGTATTGACTTCAGAGGCAAAATCCATTCGGATTTCCGGGTCCAACTGACAGGGAAGCATGCCCATGGCGCATGGTAACCGCTTGGATCTCATCGATTTTTAGCTGCACATCAACCGAGGGAGCAGCTCCCTTTTTCTCATCACGAGATCGCTATGAACTACGGCTTTGTCATTGACAACCGTCGCTGCATTGGGTGTCACGCCTGTACGGTTGCCTGTAAATCCGAGCATGACGTTCCAATTGGCGTCAACCGGACTTGGGTGAAGTACATTGAAAAAGGAGTGTTCCCCAACACGCGCCGGCTGTTTTCGGTCATGCGGTGCAACCACTGCGAGGACTCTCCCTGCACCACGATCTGTCCAACCCAAGCCCTGCACGTTCGGGCAGACGGGATTGTGGACTTTGACAACCGTCGCTGCATTGCCTGCAAGGCGTGCATGCAGGCGTGTCCGTATGACGCGATCTACATTGATCCGGAAACTCACACGGCCGCCAAGTGCAACTACTGCGCGCACCGGGTGGAAATGAACCTGGAGCCCGCTTGCGTCAACGTGTGCCCCACCCAAGCCATTATTTCCGGAGACCTGGACAACCCGCTTTCCAAGATTTCCCAGCTGGTGTCTCGACAGCAGGTGACCGTCCGCAAGCCGGAAAAGGGCACGCGTCCCAAGCTCTTCTACATCGAAGGCGACGAGGCCTCCCTGACTCCAGGCATTGCGGCTCAGGACAACGCCTACATGTGGAGCTCTCAGTCCCGGGGCGTGGGGCATCATGCTGCGGCCCGCGACTCTCGCGATGAAAAATTTGCCAAGGTCATGGGAGAAGCCTCTGCGGTGCTGGACTCCATCCGGAACCACATTGAGACTGCCGACCAGCCCGCCAGCCGTGCCTCCAGCGCCCGACGCGTTTACGATGCACCGGCGAAGGGGGTGATGTGGGGCTGGGAGGTCGCAGCCTACATCATCACCAAGGCCATTTCGGCTGGAGTGATCATGGTCTCCTTCCTTTCCTACCTGCTGGGAGAAACCACAACCACAGAGCCCCTCTGGGCCTCCGTCCTGCTGGCCTTGATCTTCCTCGGCGCCACAGGAGCGTTGCTGGTCAAGGACCTCGACCAGCCCACCCGGTTCCTCTACGTCCTGCTCCGCCCTAACCCGACCTCGTGGTTGGTGAAGGGGGCCTACATCATCACCGCATACGGAGGGCTGCTCACCGCGTGGCTTCTCTTCGACTGGATCGGCGCCTCGTGGCTGGCCAATGGAATCGGTGGGCTGCTGATTGTCCTCGGCGCCCTGACGGCCATCTACACGGCGTTTCTGTTTGGGCAGGCCAAGGGGCGGGACCTCTGGCAGAGCCCGCTGATGTCGCTGCACATGTTCCTGCACGCGCTGATTGCCGGACCTGCCGTCTGGCTCTGCCTGGCTCAGGTTTATGCTCCCATGCAGGCCTACGAGCAGCCCATGGCGTACACCCTGCTGGCCGGGTTGGCGCTCCAGCTGGTCATTTTGGCTGCAGAGATTTATTCGGAGCACCCCACTGAGGACTCGCACCGTGCGCTGCACCTGATCACCAAGGGCCCCTACCGTCAGGCGTTCTGGCAGTATGGCGTTGGCCTGGGGTCGGTGCTCCCACTGGGGCTGCTGGTCGCCTCGTTTGAGCCGCTGGTGCTGCTGGCCGCGGCCGTCCTTTCCCTCTTTGGTCTCTGGCACCTGATCCGACTGTGGGTCCAGGTGCCGCAACTGCTTCCGCTGAGTTGAATCATGCCTGAGTTTAAGCCGTCTTGGATTGAAGCCACTGCTGAAAAAATGGGCTTGCTTCCGAAGCTGGAGAAGCCTGCCCCCTCTTCGGAAGCCACGGCGCCGGAGGGAGGACCCGATCTGGAAAACTTCCCCCCTTATGAGCAGTGGGACAACTGGACCGAGTACGAAGCAACTGGCTGGGCCCGGAAGGAAAAGAAGGACTACACGCTGGTCCCCACCGTCTGCTTCAACTGCGAAGCCGGATGTGGCCTGCTGGCCTACATCGACAAGAGCACCGGTGAGGTCCGCAAGCTTGAAGGCAACCCCCATCACCCCGGAAGCCGAGGCCGCAACTGCGCCAAGGGTCCGGCCACCATCAATCAGCTCGACGATCCCGACCGTGTCCTCTACCCGATGAAGCGCAAGGGCGAACGTGGCTCTGGAAAGTGGGAGCGCGTCAGCTGGGACTCGGTCCTCGATGACATTGCAGGCCGCATCCGGGAGGCGCTCCTGGCTGAGAAGCGAGACGAGGTGGTCTACCACGTGGGGCGTCCAGGCCATGAAGGGTACATTGAACGGGTGCTCAATGCCTGGGGGGTGGATGGACACAACAGCCACACCAACATCTGCTCCGGAGCCGCTCGCTTGGGGTACATGCTCTGGGGAGGCGCCGACCGGCCATCTCCGGATTATGCCAATGCGGAGTTCATCCTCCTCATCAGCTCCCACCTGGAAGCCGGGCACTACTTCAACCCGCACGCCCAGCGGATCATTGAAGCCAAGAACAATGGCGCGAAGGTCGGAGTCATGGACATCCGCCTCTCCAACACCGCCAGCCGCGCTGACTACTGGCTGCCCACTTCTCCGGGAACAGAACCGGCGGTGCTGCTCGCCATGGCCAAGGTCATCCTCGACGAGCAGCTCTACAACGAGTCCTTCCTCCGGGAGTGGGTCAACTGGCAGGACTGGCTGGCTGCCGACCATCCGGACGAGCCACATGAGTTTGAGGTCTTTCTGGAGAAGCTCAAGGAGCACTATGCCGACTACACGCCCGAGTTTGCCGAGCAGGAGTCCGGTGTGCCCGCGGCGAACATCGTGGAGGTCGCCCGCCGGATCGGCAACGCCGGGCCCCGCTTTTCTGCACACGTCTGGCGCAGTGCCGCGGTTGGCAACCTCGGAGGCTGGCAGGTCGCCCGCTGCCTGAACTTCCTCAATGTGCTCACCGGCAGCGTCGGGACCAAGGGCGGAACCCTGCCCAACTCTTGGGGAAAGTTTCACCCGCATGTGCCCAATCCGGCACCGCCGCACAAGGTCTGGAACGAGCTGCACTTCCCACAGGAGTGGCCCCTCTGTCACTACGAAATGAGCTTCCTGCTCCCGCACTTCCTCAAGGAGGGACGGGGCAAGATGTCCGTTTACTTCACCCGGGTCTTCAATCCGGTCTGGACCTACCCTGATGGCTTCACCTGGATTGAAGCCCTGCGGGATGAATCCCTCATTGGACTGCATGCGGCTTTGACACCCACTTGGAACGAAACCGCGTTCTTTGCCGACTACGTGCTGCCGATGGGACACTCTCCGGAACGGCACGACGTGGTCAGCTACGAAACCCATTCCGGCCTGTGGGTTGGGTTCCGGCAGCCAGTGCTCCGGGAGTACCAACGCCGGCAGGGCAAGCCCGTTACTTTCACCTACGAAGCCAATCCAGGCGAGGTCTGGGAGGAGGACGAGTTCTGGATGGAGCTTTCGTGGCGGGTCGATCCAGACGGATCCCTAGGCATCCGCAAGTACTTCGAGTCGCCTTACCGTCCAGGCGAGAAGATGACGATTGAGGAGTACTACCGTTACATCTTCGAGGAAGTCCCGGGCCTCCCAGAAGCGGCCGAAAAGGAAGGCCTGACGGCGCTGGAGTACATGCAGCGTCACGGCGCCTATGAGGTCAGCAAGGACCTCTATGAGCTCTACCGCAAGCCCGTTGAGGGCAGTCCGGTGAACGGTGTTGTCTGGCAGGATGGGAAGGTCGTTGGCGTGGAAGCAGAGGGTTCTGGACGAGCCGGATTCCCAACGCCCACACGGAAGCTTGAGATCTTCTCCAAGACGATGAAGGACTGGAAGTGGCCGGAATACACCCTTCCTGGTTACATCCAGAGCCACATCCACGAGTCGCAGATGGACCGCGCCGCAGGGGACTTCCCGCTGGTGCCCACCTACCGGCTTCCCACGCTCATTCACTCCCGGTCGGCCAATGCCAAGTGGCTGATGGAAATTTCCAACCGGAACCCACTCTGGATGCACACCTCAGACGCCCAACGCCTGGGCCTAAAGACCGGAGACCTCGTCCGCGTCAACACCGAGATCGGCTTCTTTGTCGTCCGCCTGTGGGCGACCGAGGCCATCCGTCCGGGCGTGATCGCCTGTTCCCACCACCTGGGACGCTGGCGCCGCAGCCAGGACCCGCAGGGCAACCGTTGGGGCACCAACCTAGCCAACATCGAGGAGCTCGGAGGCGGCAAGTGGAAGATGCGCTTTGAAGAAGGCGTCCAGCCTTCTCAGTCCGATGACCCGGACACGCAACGCATCTTCTGGGAAGACGCCGGCGTGCACCAAAACATCACCTTCCCGGTTCATCCGGACCCCATCAGTGGCATGCACTGCTGGCACCAGAAGGTCCGGATCGAAAAAGCCCAATCCGGCGACGCGTACGGAGACGTGTTTGTGGACACCAACAAGTCAATGGAGGTTTACCGCAAGTGGGTGGAGATGACCCGTCCGGCTCCCGGACCTAATAACCTCAGGCGTCCTTTGTGGTTCAAGCGCCCGCTCAAACCCATTGAAGACGCTTATTACCTGGCGCCCAGCAATGACTGAGCCCTGGCTCTGATGGGCATCAGGGGGGCATGCACCGTCATTCTGGGGGGAGTGCGGTGCGTGTCCCAATTTTCCGAAACCCGTCCCCTTCGTTTCCCGCCTTCGTCTGCCTGCTCCGGAATCGCGGCTTGACTTGTCAAAGCCAGGTTTCTGATAATCTGAACGAGCCTCAAACCTCGTTCTGGCCTATCCTCATCATGCTTCAGCTTAAGAATCGGATCGTCTGGCTTTCAGCCCTGGTCATCATCGCGTTCTCCGGGGTCCTCTTGGGCTACCTCGTCTGGAACTACGATGCCGTCCGGGAGAGGCTGGCCATGCGTCAAATGAATCACCTCAATCAGCGTTAACCCTCCTTTGGAAGGAAATTCATGGAACTCCTGAAGTCTTTGCTCCCCCGCGAACAGCGTAAAACCCCGCCCGCGACCATGAACGGCGTGGTCTTTGGAACGGTGTTTACGGATCACATGTTCGTCATGGAGTGGGAGACCGGAAAGGGATGGCACAACGCGGAGATCAAGCCCTTTGGGCCCCTGAGTCTGAGCCCCTCCACCCTGGTCCTCCACTATGGCCAGGAAGCCTTTGAGGGCCTCAAGGCCTATCAGGGGGCTCAGGGCGAAACCCTGCTTTTCCGTCCGCGACAGAACTTTGAGCGGATGAACCGAACAGCGCTGCGCATGTGCCTTCCGGAGCTGGACATCGACTTCACCCTAGAGGCTCTGGAGGAGCTGCTGCGCACCGACCGGAACTGGATTCCTCAGGAGCCCGGCACCTCCCTCTACATCCGCCCCACGCTGATTGCCACAGAGCCGTTTCTGGGCCTCAAGGTGTCCTCCAAGTACCTCTTCTTCATCATCACCTGCCCCGTTGGTCCGTACTACGCTGAAGGGTTCAATCCAGTCAAGATCACCGTCTGTGAAAAGTACGTCCGGGCGGCGCCAGGTGGCGTTGGAGAAGCCAAGACCGCTGGGAACTATGCCGCCAGCAACCTTGCTGAAAAGGAAGCCAAGGCCGCCGGATTCACCCAGGTCCTCTGGCTAGATGCTGTGGAACGCAAGTACGTGGAGGAGGTCGGATCCATGAACCTCTTCTTTGTCTTCAACGGTGAACTGCACACCCCGCAGCTGACAGGCACCATCCTGCCCGGCATCACCCGGATGTCGGTGCTGGAGCTGGCCCGGCACTGGAACATGAAGGTCGTGGAGCGCCGCATCTCCATTGACGAGGTCGTCTCTGGGCTTCAGGACGGCTCGGTGACTGAAGTGTTTGGCTCCGGCACGGCGGCCGTCATCTCTCCGGTGGGCCTCCTCAACTACAAGGACCACAACTACACGGTGGGTGGCGGACAAACCGGTCCGGTGGCCCAGCGCTTCTTCAAGCACCTCACGGACATTCAGTATGGCCATGAGCCCGACCCGTTTGGGTGGGTGACGCAGGTCTCGTGAGGCCCCTCACATGAACCTTCTCCGAAACGGAGGCCTTCTGCTTCTGGGCGCTGCAGCCTTGATCACGGCGTGCAGCTCGTCCACCGACAGCGGTGGAGCACCGCTCACGGTTGACGAACCCGTCTGCTACGGCGGCGCTCCTCCGGATCTTGTGGACCTGAGCAGCGCCCGCACCATCCCGCTGCTCGTCGTCCGGGTGCAGTACGCCAATGCGACCTTTACCGACAATGAATCCGTCTGGGCCGACAAGATCTTTGGCACTGGAAAGGGGCAGCTCAACGATTACTTTGACGAAGTCACCTACGGCAAGCTCCAGTTTTCCCCGGCAGCAGAATCCAGCGGGATTGCCAACAACGGCGTGGTGACCGTCACGGAGGACATCGACCACCCGGACACAGAAGACCAAGACTGGAGCTACTACGCCTTCCGAGCGGCGCAGCTGGCGGATGCGGATGTCAACTTCCAGAGTTTTGACCTAGACAACAGCAGCACCCTTGGGGTGGGGGAGTTGCAGGTGATGTTCATCGTTGCCGGGGGCGAAAGCGCCGCTGGCATCAGCACCCCCGGCGGCGGCGTTTGGGGCATGGCCTCAGGAATGAGCTGTGATCAGAATGGCGATGGTCGAATTTCCGCTGATCCGGCTGCAAACGAATGGGGCGTTTACCTCGACCAGGTTCGCCTGCTGGGCTCCGCTCAGGCTCATCCAGAGGCTCCCACTTTGCTTCCGGCACAAAACGGTTTTTCTCAGTTTGGGGAACGGCAGGGAAACAGCGACACCGACACCTGGAATGCGACCATCGGCATCATTGCTCATGAACTGGGACACGCCTTCTTCGGGTATCCGGACCTCTACTGCACCGACTACCAGTGTTCTGGAATTGGGGCCTTCGGGTTGATGGGTGCAGGAAGCTGGGGCATGCGGGATGACAATGACACCGCTGGCGCAACCCCGGTGCACCTGTCTGCCTGGTCCAAGGAGCAGGCTCAGATCTGCACCCCGCAACTGATCTCTAGCACCTCATCTTTTCCTATTCCGGTTCCGGCCGCCTACCTCGCGAATTCAGCCTCGTGCGGGATTCGAAAGATTGATACCACCAGCGTGACAGGTTCCAGCGACGAGTACTTTCTCCTAGAAAATCGAAGCGCCGGGGGTTACGACCAAGGGCTGGGGATCCTCCTTAAAAACGATTCTGACAACATGACCGGGTCTCAGTACAGTGGTGGGTTGGCCATCTGGCACGTCATTGACAACCTTTCCGGGTGCCTAGACACTAACGATTGCCAGAACCAGTCCCCGGCGCTCGTCAGCCTCGAGGAAGCCAATGACGCTGACCTTGACTCTGGAGGCTCTTCCGGACGCACGACGCATCTGTTTTACGAAGGCAACAACGACAACTTTACCGACAGCTCCACGCCAAACAGCAAGCGAACGGACAACACTTTCACTGGCATCGCTGTCACCTCCATCAGCCCAGCCGGGGACAACATGACGATTAAGGTAACTAAATGAAGCAGTTGATGGCATGGGGGGCTCTGGCGAGCCTCCTCCTCCTAAGCAGTCTCTCCGTCTGGGCGGTTCCAGCAGCCCCAGGAGTGCGTACCTTCACGCAACCGGATGGCAGCACCTTTGAGGGGCACCTCCGAGGAGATGAGTTCTTCAACTGGGTGGAAACCCGCGAGTCTCGCGTTGCGGTCAAAAACCGCACCAGCGGCTTCTTCGAGTTTGCGGTCATCCGAGAAGAGAACGGACGGAACCGCTTGGCTCCGTCGGGCATCCGTGTCGCAAGCCCCAACCCGCAGGGACGCCAAACCGCGTCGAACCTTCCATCCATCTCTCCTCAGCAGCTGGGCGCCCTCCGGCGTCAGGAGCTTGCCGCCAAACGCCAGAGAAAGCTCCCTCCCGTTAAGCTCTCTCCGTGACCCAACACGGGCCTCGACGGCTTTGACCGGGACGCCGGTGTCGTGGCAGCCGAGCGGCAGGGCCCCCTGGTGACCTCCTGAAATTCCGATTCGCTTTTTGGCACGGCCCCGTTATCCTGCTGGAAACTTCCGGTTTCAGCTCTCCGGAGCCCACTCGATTCACCTGGAGATTAGGAATGCCCGCTCTTGTCGAACGTTACAAAGCCGTCTTGCAGACCCTAAAAGCCTCAACGCCGCTGCTTTACTACATGCATGTGGCGTTTGTCGGTGGGGCGGTTCTGGTTCTCCTCCTCGCCCTTTTGAACTCCGCTTTCTGAGTCACGCATGCAGGTCACCATCGCCACAGCCCTGGCGGAGGTTCCTCCCGATTCATGGAACGCCCTGATTGGCGACTCCTTTCCCTTCCTAGAGCATGCCTTCCTGCACGCTCTGGAAACGTCCCGGAGTGTCGGTTTTGAGGCGGGCTGGGCACCACGCCACATTCTGGTCTGGGAAGGAGATGCCCTGGTAGGCGCTTGCCCGCTCTACCTCAAGACCAACAGCAACGGCGAGTACATCTTTGACTGGGGCTGGGCCGATGCCTATCAGCGCAACGGCTTGCGCTACTACCCCAAGCTGACCTCCGCCATCCCCTTTACTCCAGCCACCGGACCCAAGCTGCTGTGTCACCCCGAGCAGGAACGAGCCCGGATCGTCCCCGTCTTGCTGGAGGCCCTGATTCAGCAAGCGCAACGCGTTCAGGCCAGCTCCCTGCACTTTCTTTTCATTCCACCTGAAGAGATTTCAGAGTACGAGACAGCGAGCTTGATGATCCGCCACAGCTTTCAATTCCATTGGAAGAACCGCGGCTACGCTGATTTTGAGGAATTTTTGAAGGCGCTGAAGCAGAAACGCGCCAAGGAGATCCGACGGGAACGTCGGCAGGTTCAGCAACAAGGGGTGGAGATTGAGTTGCTGACCGGAGAGGCAATCCAACCGGAGCTGAGTCCGATCTTCTATGAGTTTTATCTGAGCACCATCGACCGTAAGTGGGCCGCGCCTTACCTCACTCCGGAATTCTTTGAGACGGTTTTTTCCACCATGAAGGACCACTTGCTCTTGGTCCTGGCCACTCATCAAGGAGAACCCGTTGCCGGTGCCCTCAACTACAAAAAAGGGGATTGTTTATACGGACGCTACTGGGGGTGCTTGGAAGACTTCCGGAGCCTGCACTTTGAGGTGTGTTACTACCAGGCCATTGAGTATGCCATCCAGCAGGGCTTCCGCCTGTTTGAAGCAGGAGCCCAAGGGCCGCATAAAATTCAACGAGGGTTCCTGCCCGAACTGACCTACAGCGCTCACTGGGTGGCCCATCCCCAGTTCCGGGAAGCCATTGGACGCTTCCTAGAAGAAGAGAAGCGCAGCATTGAAGCCGGCTTTACCGATGTTGAGGATTCCCTGCCCTACAGAGAACGTCCCTCAAACGGCTCATAAATCGGATTTTCGCACACGGCCTTCACCGTTTCCGCATACCACTTTCCTCCACGCTTCGAGGGCGTTCTCCGGGTGTTGAGCTGCTTGGCAATGCTGTGGTAACTCATTGAGTCATCACGACGCTTCTCTCGAATCCACAAAGCCGTGGCGATCTCCTTCTTCAGCGGCTGAAGCTTCCGTCGGACGTAGTGGAACCCGTAAGGCGCGTGCCCCACTCGCTCTCCATAGGAACGCTTGCGTTCAATGAATTCCTTGGTGCGATCCGAGATCCGCTTGGCGTCCCAGCGTGCAGCATGCAGAAGCGTCTCCAGCGCCAACTGCCCCGAGGATTCCTGTGAATCAATCCCCTCCTTGACCGAGATCAAGCGAACATTGTGCTTGCGGAAGACGGCTAACAGATCCGCGTAAAAACGGATGTTCCGCGTCAGACGGTCCAGCCGCGCAATGATCAGGGCCGACAGCTCTCCCTTGCCCGCCAGCTCAATCAGCTCCCGGATCCCCGGCAATTCCTGGGTGCTTGTTGGAGCCTCTTCCGTGAGCACAGTCGTTACATTAAACCCCTTCTCCTCAGCATAATGCAGGATCAGAGTCTGCTGCTGCTCCAGATCCAAGTCTGAAGGACGCTGGTGCTGGGTGTTGAGACGCACGTATCCGTAGGCATTCATAAACGCTTTCTCATAAGGACTCTACTGTTTGATGAAGTGGAGGAATACTGCAAACGTTTCAAAAAGCGTAACAAATATTCAACCAGCGAAAATAAAAAATCAAGCGTCTGGACAAAAAATTTGGACACCATGAGCTGCTAGCGATCACATTTTTTAAGAGAGAAACGACTTTTGGCAGACCCTCCGCTCAAAAAACGCTCAGCGCCTTGCTGGCATCTTTGGCAAACCCTTCTTTTTCGCGAGAAAGCTCTTTTATTATGACGAGAAAGAAGAACCCTCTTCTTCCAGGTACACCCGAATGATCTCGTCGAAATTTTCCTCCGCAGAGAAGCCCAGGGCTTGGGCGCGCTCTGCTTCCAGGGCTTGGGGCCAGCTGGTGACGATCCGCTCAATGGTAGGATCTGGGGCGTGTTGCACGCGCTGCCGGGCTTCAGGGCCAGCGGCACGCTCTAGGGCTTCCAGCTGCTCCTGAACGGTCGCCGCAAGTCCGGGCATCGTCAAGTTGCAGTCGGTTCCAAGCGCACTCAGATCCAGAGTCGCAGCATGACGCAGAAATCCGACTGCTGCTCGGGGACTTGCATGCCAGTGGCGTACCGTTTCGGCAACAGGCAAGGTGGCCTCTTCTCCGTTCAGGGGCTCGCGCAGAATTCCTGAGAAGAAGCTGGAGGCCGCTTTGTTGGGAGCGCCGGGACGGATGCAGAGGGTGGGAAGGCGCAGGCCAATGCCCTGCAGGAAGCCTCGTCGGGAGTAATCGGCAAGCAGGAGTTCCGCAATGGCCTTTTGAGTGCCGTAGCTGGTGAGGGGGGTGCGTTGGTAGGTTTCTGGGATGGGAGTGGGAAAGGGGGTGCCGAAAACGGCAATGGAAGAGGCAAAGACAAAACGCGGGCAGGTGTCTGCCTGCTGGCGGATGGCTTCCAGAAGGCCTCGGGTGCTGTCGAGGTTGATGCGGTACCCCTTCTCAAAATCCGCTTCTGCTTCTGCCGAGACCACGGCGGCCAGGTGGAAGATCAGGTCTGGACGCTGGGCGATCAGCGCCTCGGGAACCTCCGGAGCCCCTAGGTCCACCACGTCTTTGACCAACTCTCCGGCAAAGCCGTCTGCCTGAAGCAGCGGTTCGACCTGATCCACCAGCGTCAGGCGCGAGACGGTTTGCGTACCGAGGGTCGGGTTCTGAATCAAACTCTCCGCCAGCTTGCGACCGAGCATGCCGGCAGCACCAGTGATGAGAACGTGCATGAAGCCTCCTTGGGGGTTAAGGGGAAGTGTTCGAGAAGTCCGGAATGAGCCAGTTGGGATCCGGCACCCCCTGATAGGCCTTATGCAGAGCATCGGACCAGATCTGCCTCAGGTTCCGGAAGTAGGGATCGTCTTCTTCAATGCGGTGCTGCCAGGCGATGGTGTGGGCATCGCGCCGGTACACCAGCAGGTCGGCCGGAAGACCGACTGACAGGTTGCTCCGGAGGGTGGAGTCCATGGAGATGAGCGCCAGCTTGACGCCATCCAGCAGTGACGTGTCGTGGTGCACCGCACGGTCCAGGATGGGCTTGCCGTACTTGTGCTCACCAATCTGCAGAAAGGGAGTGTCTGGGGCAGCTTCAATGAAGTTCCCGGCCGAGTAAACCTGAAAGAGCCGCATCGGCCGTCCCTTCACCTGCCCCCCCAACAAGAAGGAGGCACTGAAGCCTGCCCCCTGAGCCTCCAGGGTCTGGCCATCCACCCGGTACACCTCCCGGACCGCTTCTCCCACCAGTTGAGCCGCCCGGAACATGCTGGGCACCGTCATCAGGGTTTCGGGCGGTTCAGCAATCTGATCTGCCGGAAGCCCCACTGCCTGCAGGCCTTCGGTGAGGAGGTTCACCACGGCCTGGGTCACGGCCAGGTTGCCTGACGACATCAACGCGATCATCCGCTCCCCGGGCTCGTGGAACAGATGCATTTTTCGGTAAGACGAGACATGGTCGACCCCGGCGTTGGTCCGGGTGTCGCTTAGAAGGACGAGCCCCTCCTCAAGGAAGAGTCCGAGACAGTAGGTCATAGAGGAATGGAGTAAGGTTCATGCCGCCACCTGATGCTGTGCCTGCTGAACCTGCAGGTGGACCGCCAGGGCTTCCTGGCCGCCGCCTCGGCGCACTCCCCGAACCGGTGCAGCGTCGCCATAATCCAATCCGGAAGCCAAGCGGACGTAAGCTTCTGTGGGACTGACCCCGTTGGCAGGATCAAATCCCACCCAGCCGAGGTCGGGCACCCAGGCTTCCGCCCAAGCATGACTGGCGTCATGGTGAACATCGCAACGGGTCCAGAGGTAGCCACTGACGTAGCGGGCTGGAAAGCCCAGCAGACGCGCACAGGCGATGAAAACGTGGGCATGATCCTGACACACTCCTCGGCCATGCGCCAGTGCTTCATCAGCGGTGGTGGCCACATGCGTTTCCCCGGTCTCATAGAGCACCTGCAGACGGACCTGGTTCATCAGCCGATGCAGCCGTTCCACGGCGCCTCCGCGGTCCGGAACCTGCCGGGTCAGCTGCTGCAGCGCCAGGGACGGACGGGTCCGCAGCGTGGGGCGGAGGAAGAATTCTGGGGCCAGCGGTTCCGGGAGCCCCCGCACCAGACCGTGGTAGTTTTCGGTCCGGACCTCTCCCACCACCCGGAGCGTCAGCCCGGCATGCGGACGGTCCAGCGTGATGAACGCCGTCCGGTTGCCGAAGCCATCCCGGAACTCCGGACACGTCCGGCACTCCGACTCCAGGCGCCAGGAGACGATTTCCTGTCCCTCAAAGGAATCCGGAAGCAGACGAATCTGCTGGGCGCTGTAGGCCACCGGATGCGAGTAGCTGTAGGTGGTGGTGTGATCGATTCGGAGGCGCATCAGCTTACATCAAAAAGTCTGTGCGGATCTGGTCGTTGAGGCCCATGTTGCGTCCAATGAAGTCCGTCAGGAACTCGTGAAGGCCGCTCTGGAACACCTCGTCGATCTTGGCAAAGCGCAGGCGGGCGTGCAGCTGTCCGGCCAGCCGGTGGCATTCATGACGCTGCCCGTAGCGCTGCCCCAAGGACTCCAGATGGGTGCAGATGTGCCCCAGGCAGGCCACCAGCGAACGGGGCATTTCCTCACGGAGCATCAGCAGGTCTGCAATCAGCCAGGGCTTGTAGGACTGACGGTAGATGAAGCGGTAGCTGCGGTGCGCTGAGACAGCACGCAGAATGGCCGCCCACTGGTAGAAGTCGCGCCCGCCCCCTACAGGCGCGTAATCTGGCAGAAGGATGTGGTACTTGACGTCCAGAATCCGCGCAGTGTTGTCGGCACGCTCCACCTGTGCCCCCAGCCGGGTGAAGGCATAGGCATCATCGCGGAGCATGGTCCCGGTGACTGCGCCATGAAACTGCAGAGACCGCTCCCGGACCCAGTCCAGGAACTTGCGCAGCTCCACTCCAACCAAGCGCTGTGCCGTGAAGCCCCGGACCTCCAGCCAGGTGTCATTGAGGTTTTCCCAGACCTCCCGGGTGAGCGCCGTCCGCATGGCACGTCCGTTCCGACGAGCCGTCTCCAGGCAGTTCCAGATGCTGGAGGGATTGGTTTCATCAAGGGCCAAAAAGTACAGCACCTGCTCCGGAGTGACCTGTTCGTACTTCTGCAGAAAGGCCTGCTCGGTTCCAGAGGTGATCAAGGCGGACTGCCACTCGTTTCCAGGCGCCCATCCTTCCAGAGACGGGCTGGGGGACATGGCCATGCGGTCCGCGACCTCGAGGATGCGGGACAGGTTTCCGGCGCGTTCCATGTAGCGCGCCATCCAGTAAAGGCTGTCAGCGGTTCGGCTAAGCATGCTCCCTTTTGAGGCAGAAGTGTCGGCGGATCAGGCTTTGAGCACCCAGGTGTCTTTGGTTCCCCCGCCCTGACTGCTGTTGACGACCAGGGACCCTTCCTGCAAGGCCACTCGCGTGAGGCCTCCGGGCACCACCTGAAGGGTTTCGCCCATGAGCACAAAGGGACGCAGGTCCACGTGACGCGGCGCCACACCCTGCGCCACCAGCGTCGGACAGGTGCTCAGCGCCAGGGTGGGCTGGGCGATGAACTCGGCCGGATTGTTCCGGATCCGCGCGGCATACTCCTCTCGCTCCTGGGCGCTGGACGTCGGCCCCACCAGCATTCCGTATCCTCCGGAGCCGTGAACTTCCTTGACCACCAGCTCCTCTAGGCGTTCCAAGACGTACTGACACTCCTCCTCACGCGAGCACTGCCACGTGGGGACATTTTTCAGCTTGGGTTCCTCTCCAAAGTAGAAGCGGATCATTTCGGGCACCTGGATGTAAATCGCCTTGTCGTCTGCAATCCCGGTTCCGACCGCGTTGGCCAGCGTGACGGTCCCCATGCGGTAGGCGGCCATCAGCCCAGGAACCCCCAGCATGGAGTTCGGGTTGAACACCAGCGGGTCCAGAAAGGCGTCATCCACGCGACGATAGAGGACGTCCACACGCTTGGGCCCCTCTGTCGTCCGCATGTAAACAAAGCGGTCCTGGACAAACAGGTCGGGGCCTTCCACCAGCTCCACCCCCATCTGGTCGGCAAGGAAGCTGTGCTCGTAGTAGGCGCTGTTGTGGATCCCTGGCGTCAAAACCGCCACCATCGGATCGCCCTCACACTCACGGGGGGCCACCGACTTGAGCGTCGCCAGCAGGTCCTCACAGTAGTGATCCACCGGCTCCACCGCGTAGCGGGAGAACAGCTCCGGAAAGAGCCGCATGGTGACCTCTCGGTTTTCCAGCATGTAGGAAACCCCAGAGGGCGTCCGGACGTTGTCTTCCAGTACGTAGAAGTCATCCGGTCCCAAGCGGACCATGTCGATGCCGGAAATGTGACTGTAAACGGCCCTAGCGACGTCAAGGCCCTGCATCTCCGGCTGATAGGCGGGATTACGCAGAATCACCTCTCGGGGGAGGATCCCGGCCTTGAGGATTTCTTGGTCGTGGTAGAGGTCGTGCAGGAAGGCGTTGAGGGCCCGGACCCGTTGCTCCAGCCCAGCTGCCATCCGGTCCCACTCCCGGGCTTCCAGCAAACGGGGAATTACATCAAAGGGGATCAGCCGCTCCGGATCCCCCCCTTCCCCATAGACCGCGAAGGTGATGCCAATGCGGCGAAACAGGGTTTCTGCCTCCTCTCGCCTCAGCGTCAGCAGGTCCTGTGGCACCTCTTCCAGCCACTGCTGAAGGCGTTCATAGATGGGACGAACCTGCCCATCCAGCCCGATCATTTCATCGAAAACCTGAGACTCCATCTCCGTACTCCTTGGGGGTAAGATCGCGAGGATCGCGTCCTTCTCCCTTCAGCAACGGAAGTGCCAACCCCTAAAGAGCTGTAATTCCAATCTAATCAATCATATCGATTAAAATGAGTGCGATTTAATTTCGCAACCGGACGAGACTGTGTCTAAAAAATAAGCAAACCAGTGTCCGTTTCCGAGCTGACCGGGGACGCATTCGCTTTGACGAGACGCCCGGAACCTCATAAAATGAATCTGTTTTTCAGGACACCCTTACTCGCCAACCCTCAAAGCCGAACCATGAAACTGTACCTCGACAGCGCCGATCCCACTCAATGGACAGGAAAAGCGGGGTTGCCGCCCATTAGTGGCATCACCACCAACCCAACAATTGTCCACCGTAGCGGACAGGCGGTCACGCTGGTGACGTACCTCAGGCTGCTGGAAGCCACGAGCCGGCAGCACCTCCCGGAGCTGATGGTCCAGCTCCCCAGTCCCGATGCCCAGGAAGTGGAAGACTACCTCCGGCAGCTTGTTCCTGCCGCCCACCAGCTCGGTGTACGCCTCACGATCAAGCTTCCCTGTCACCCTCAGTGGGAAGACGCCATTGGGCTCGTCCGGCAGCACGAGCTGCCGTTTTTGCTCACGGGTCTGGCCAATCCGATACAGCTCCTGTGGGCCGTCGAGCAACAGGCCAGCTGGGTGGCACCGTATGTTGGGCGCTTGAGTGAGGCGGGACGGGATGTCTGGTCGCTGCTACAGGCGTGTGTGGAGGCGCAGGCGCAAGGAACGCTGCTGCTGGCGGCAAGCATCCGGAATGCGGATGTCCTGGCCCGTGTGATGGCCGTCGGTGCTGCTGCGGTGACCATTCCACCGGCACTCGCCTACGCGTTATGTGAGGATGAACTGACCCGGCGGGCCATGGAACAGTTTGCCAAGGACGTCGAAGCCTCCCGAGAGAACCGCTAAAGGCTCCCTCAGGCAAGTGGGCTTTCGGAGGGAGGGAATTTCCCTTCAGAGGAGTTGACGGGCGGCTAGGTTGCGCATCAGGCTGGAAAAGCCAAAGGTCCAGGGCGGACACTCTGTTGACAGACGGACGGTGTTCTGCAAAGTCCCCAGCTCCGGATTGGAGATGGTTACCACGTCACCAGGATGGTGGGTGAAGCCGGCTCCGGGGGCTTCCCGGTCCTGCACCGGCGCAAACAGGGTTCCGAGGAAGAGCAGGAAGCCATCCGGGTACTGGTGATGCGCTCCGCGAGTCTGCGCCACCAGGTCCAGCGGATCACGGCTGATCTCGCGCATGGAGCTGTGTCCTTCCAGCTGAAAGCCCTCTGTTCCAGACACCGTTAAGGTCAGCTCCGCCTGCCGGACCTCCTCCAGTCCATACTCGGCATCAAACAGCCGCACGCCTGGCCCCACGGCGCAGGAGGCATTGTTGTCCTTGGCCTTTCCCAGAAGCAACGCCGAGCGGCCTTCCACGTCCCGCAGGTTGACGTCATTCCCCAGTGTGGCCCCCTTCACGACTCCTTGACTATCAACTGCCAGCACCACCTCAGGCTCCGGGTTGTTCCAGGTCGAAATCGGGTGCAGCCCCACGCTGGCGCCCCATCCGACGGCTGAAAGGGGCTGGCTCTTGGTAAAGACCTCTGCATCTGGCCCAATTCCCACTTCTAGGTACTGAGACCACAACCCTTCGGCAATCAGCATCTCCTTGACCGCCTGTGCTTCCTCAGAGCCGGGCTTCAGGTTCTTCAGGCTCGGCCCCAGCAAACGCTGACAGCGCTCTCGCAGCGCCTCTGCCCCCTGAGCATCTCCCCGGGCTCGCTCTTCAATGACCCGCTCCAGCATGGAGGTCGCAAAGGTCACCCCACAGGCCTTGATCGCTTGGAGGTCAGCAGGAGCGAGCAGAAAGGGACGTTGTGGGTCCGGAGACTCGGTGGAATTGGCCAGCACGGCCTCTAGGGACCCTAAGGAGGTTCCTGGGAGTTCCGCAAGTCGCGCAGCCGGGGCTTCGTGCTCCAGCAGGTCCCGAAGGGTCGGGAACTCCCGGCAGGTGACGTCCCAGACCTCTCCGGAACGAAGGGTGGCAAGCGAAGGGCCTTTCGCTTCAGGGTTCCAGACCCTCAGGGCCCAGGTTCCCGGTTCAGGAAACGGCAACGTGTGTGACATCAATCAACTCCGGAAGCAAGCATCAACGGTTCGGCGGCACGACTTCCGTGCCCGGCTCCCAAACAGTAGAAAGCTTCTTGACGGATCACAAGTATTTTTGCTCTGGTGGCCCCGTCTTGTCCGCTGGAGCTTACTTTGAGCTCAGCCGGTCTTACCGACGGGTTCACCTACCTACCAAGTCGCTCAGCGTAGCCTTTCGGGGTGATTGAGCGCATTTGCAAACTGCTCCCATAGCAGGTATGGACCACTGTTATTTTTGCTAAAAGCAGGGAATTCAACCCTAAATTGAGCGGCTTTGAGTTCATTCTCGCCT
>CBFIGY010000024.1:42776-43046 GCA_965662235.1 uncultured bacterium | reverse complement strand
GTCCCGTTTGCATTCACAGTGAAATCTTTAAAGGGATCTCTTGCAGCCCAATCGTGAGAAGGTTGTGCCGCAGTATGAATGATCCCGGCAATGTTTTTCCCATAGTAGGAAAACAAGGAGTCCATTGCCTCTTCATTACGGATATCCTCTTCTACGTGTTTATAGTTTTTAATTGTTTCTTCTAATTTTCTACGGTTCCAGCGTGTCGATGCTTCTGGGCCAAAGAAACCTGCTCGCAGGTCATTATCAATTGCGACAAGATCGATTCCT
>CBFIGY010000024.1:0-42766 GCA_965662235.1 uncultured bacterium | reverse complement strand
TTAAACCAGCTGATCCAGTCACTATTAATACGTTTCTCATTATTTCCTGTTCAATCCCTAGTTAATTCAATATTAATTTAAGAGAATCTTGGTTATCTCGAATCCATTCGTAAATTTCTTGAAAAATTTGAGTACAGTTTTGCTTTGGTTCCCAATTAAACAGCGCCTTAGCTTTACTCGAATCTGTGACATACCAAGGAACGTCACCAGGCCGCCCTTCAAGATCGGGAAAAATTTCAATTTCATTATTTGTTATGTCCTCACAAAGACCTGTCATTTCCAGCAGGCTCAAGCTATTCTGTAAACCTCCTCCGATATTAAAGATCTCTCCTTTCAGTTGCGGCATCACCTTCAATTGAAGCATTACTAAATTAGCGAGATCTGAAATATGCAAGAGGTCACGAACTTGCTTACCCCTTCCTCCGTAGCCTATATAAGATAACTTGCCCCCAAAAACATGCCGAGCCATCCAAAGAACAGCGACCCCTTGATCCACCTTCCCCATTTGCCATGCCCCTGTAAGCACTCCGCACCGATTGATAACAATCTCAAGGTCAAAATTATCGACATATTCCGTAATCAACAGCTCTGAAGCAAGCTTGGTAGAGCCGTATAGTGTCCGAGCCCCGTGCAAAGAAAACTCTTCCGAAATTCCTTTTTCTGAAACTCCCTGAATCCCTCCCTGATCATTTAACGTCAAGCGAGTCTCTTCCTCGTTGTAAGGTAGTTCCTGAATTGCCTTGACTGGGTAAACGCGGCTCGTTGAAAGGAAGATCATTTGAGCCTGATGCTTGCGTGCGAGCTCAAGGCAATGATAGGTTCCAAGCAAATTGGTGTGAATGAGGTAATCCATCCCTCCATCACGTCCAGCCAGTGCTGATGGTTCTGCTGAGCATTCAAGAATGCAATCTACTTTGGGAAGATCGAGATCCGCCGGATTTCGGACATCACCATGTATGAATTGAACTCCTGCATTGCGAAGTCTTGGCAAATTAAGCTCGGAGCCTGAACGCTTCAGGTTGTCAAACGCGATCACACTTGCTTGAGGATACTGAGCTTTCAGGAAGAGAGCCAAGTATGACCCAACAAAACCGGCACCACCAGTAATGAGAAAGACCATTGGGAGACTTGTTGAAAGGAAGTAAAAGCAGGTTTTTGAAAACCGAGTTGGAGGAAGGCTCAAACAACTGGTGAGCGAGGAGCACTCTCACAGGTCCAACCGGAGAAGCCTCTTTTCTGAAATGAGAGCGGGGAAAAGTGGGGCGGGCTCCCCAGCAAGACCGACTCGTCAACCTTACATTCAAAAAGGGTTCCTCATGGGGGCAGAAGGCGGTCTGGCGGCGAAAAACTGGTGCTCCCACAGGGGCTCGAACCCCGAGCTACGGTTTAGGAAACCATCGTTTTATCCAGTTAAACTATGGGAGCGCTGAGGAGGGAGGCCCGAAGGCTCACTCGCTAGAGTGGGGAACCTGCTCTGAAATTTCAAGGCGCTTCCCAGCAAACGAGGGGTTGCCCAACCGCTGCGTCCCAGAAGTCACCTTACCTCCGGAAACCGCGGTACGTCGGGACCTTCCCGTCTCGGAGCAGCTCTGCGCTTCCAGGACACGGAGCCCCTGCCGCAAAAAAGCTTTCAGGTCAAAATCGGGGACGGCACACTGGTGCCCAGACTTGAACCCTGTCGCTTTCCTCTGCATCGGTGAATGAACCGTGTCGGTACGAACGCCTTCTCCTGCTCATTGGGCTGCAGGACTCCTTTCCATTTTAGGTCCGCTGGGACTGTACTGGGTGACCCTCCCCCAGACGGTGGTGCTGGAAGACGATGGCCTGTTTCTGATGGCCGCCAAGCACCTTGGGGTGGCGCACCCTCCTGGCTACCCGCTCTTTACCTGGATCGGTTGGGCGTTCATGCAGCTGCCGTGGAGCACCGATGCTGTTGGGGGGCACCTAGCCAGCGCAGCCCTTGGCGC
The DNA here is from genome assembly GCA_965662235.1 of uncultured bacterium. Classification (GTDB taxonomy): domain Bacteria; phylum SAR324; class SAR324; order SAR324; family NAC60-12; genus JAYPUA01. The sequence continues at coordinate 40,799 of CBFIGY010000024.1, read as the reverse complement.
CCTTGCATGTGGAGCCCTCTACTGGGTGGCCCGGCAGTTGGAGGCCTCACCCTGGAGCGCCTTGGCGGGCGCATGGGCGTGGGGGGCCTCTGAGCACTTCTGGTCTCAAGCGATCATTGCCGAAGTCTACACCCTCAATGCCCTACTGCTCTTCCTGACCTATGGCGCCGTCTGGAAGGCCTCCCAAGCGCCACAACGTTGGTCCCGATGGCTGGGGGCAGCGGCGCTTTATGGCCTAAGCTTGGCCAACCACTACCCGCTGATGGTACTGGCGTTTCCGGGACTGGTGATCCTCGCTTGGCCCCAGTGGCGTACAGTCTTGCCCAAGGTTCCAGCGCTCCTAGGAGTGACGCTGCTGAGTGGCGGGCTTCCGTATGCCTGGATGGTGTGGCGGTCTCAGCAGAATCCAGAGATCAGCTTCTATGGTCCAATTGAGGGCTGGAAGTCCTTCTGGTTCTACTTCAGTCGTCAGGGATACGCCGGAGTGGACGTCAGCCCGAGCGCCGGTTGGTGGGACCGGTGGGAATTCCTGCAGTGGTTCGGCAACGAACTCTTCTGGCAACTGACGCCACTGGGACTGCTGCTCGCCCTCTGGGGGGCGTTGCTCTGGCTGAAGGAACGTTCGCCCACCCTCGTGCTCTCCGGAGTGGCCATTTTTGTGAGCAACAGCGTGGTGCTCCTAGCCCTGCTGGCCTTCGATTACGACTACCTCAACATCGCCGTCTTCCGTCCGTATTCGCTGGTCTGCTACGGATTCCTGGCCCTGTGGCTGACGCGTGGACTGGACGCGCTACTGGAAAGCAACCTGAGTCGCCCAGAGCTGCGTCCCTGGGCAGCAGCCGTGGTGAGCGTGACGCTCTTTGCCGGACTGGCCGGAGCGGCGTGGTCCCGGAACAACCGGGCTGAGGACCACTTTGCCGAAGCCCACGCCGAAATGGTGGCCTCCCTGCTTCCGGAACGCGCAGTGCTGATCGTGTTTGGCGATGCTGAAACCGGTCCGCTGGGATACTACCAGCTCGTGGAAAACCGACGTCCGGACGTGACCCTGATCAGTGCGCAGGGACTCGTTTATGCGAATCGGTTGTTCCCTGCCCGTAGCTCGAAGCGTCGCAAGCAAGAGGTCCTCCGTCGCTTCATTGAAGCCACCTCGCGACCGGTGTTCTACACGGTTGACCCGGAACAGTTTCCACACGGACAGGGCGTCCGGCACCTCGGCTTCCTCAAGGAGGTTGTGCGGTCCGGAACTCCGGACTCGATTGAGCTGATCTTCCGTCCCGAGGCAGAGGCGTACTTTCGAGAGCTGCTGAACACGCTTCCGGAAGACCGTTGGGAACGCTTCCGACGCAACAAGCTGCTTTACCTCTATGGTGATTTTTTGGGGTATGCCCTGCTGGGAGGCGGACGGGTGGCCGCGACGGCAGAGCCCCTAGTGAAAGAAGCCGAGCAGAACTTCTACAGCCTGACCGGCATGATTGAGGTCCTCATGCAGCATGGGAAGCAGCGGTTTCTGCCTCAGGTCAAGGCCTTCCTGGCCCAAGCCGAGGAGCTTCGGGACGAAACGCTCGACAAGGAGCGGACGGCTCGCTTTTACTACCTGCGGGGCTTTGCAGCCTTCCTGGAAGGCCAGGCCGAGGTGGCCATTAGCGAGTTTGAGACCGCCTACCGCATCTACCCGCATCCGGAAAATGCCGCTGGCAACGCGCTCAAGCAGCTGGGCCGGACGCTTCCTGAGCCCTGAGGAACAGGCGCTAGGAGGTCTCGTCTGAGCCCCACTGCAGGCACTTTGAAAAGACTTGTGCTTTCCGAGTCAAACTCTAACGTAAACGTTTTATCTCGAATCTGGGCGAGCCCTCAAAACGCCGCCTGCATTCCTGTCCTGAAGACATTTCAGCATCTCTGTCCACTCCCCGTTCATGCAAGCCACCCTCAACGATCTTGGAGCCTTTAAGCGTTCTCTGAACCTCGAAATTCCTCTTGAAGAAATCAAGCCCACCTACGACTCGGTTTATCGGCAGCTGCGGAGAACCAAGCTGAACGGGTTCCGTCCCGGAAAGTTCCCGAAGGGTTGGCTGGAAAAACGCTTCACCGAATACATGCATGTTCAGGCAACCGAAGAGGTGATTCCGAAGTACTTTGACCAAGCGATGCGCGAGCAGGAGATCATGCCCGCCTCCAACGTTTCCATCAAGGAGGTGGAGTTTGAGCGCAAGGCCCCGTTGAAGGCTGTGCTGGAGTTTGAGGTCCGCCCAGACCTAGAGCTTCCGGATTACAGCCAACTCAAGGTGGACGTCCAGGAAGCAGAAGAGGTCACCGAGGCAGACATTGATAACGAGATTCAGAACCTGCTGAAGTCTCAGGCCGAGCGAACGCCCAAGGCGGAAGACGCGGTGGGAGAGCCCGGAGACATTGCCGTGATCACCTTTGAAGGAAAGCTCTCCACCGGTGAGCTCCTGCCCAATGGTCAGGGTCAAGAGGTGCTGGCCGAGATCGGTGGCTCGACGTTCCCAGAATTTGCAGAGCACCTGCCGGGAATGAAAGCGGGAGACACCAAGGAAATTGAAACCACGCTGCCGGAAAGCTACGGTGACCAGGCAGGCGCGGAGGCTCAGTTCTCCCTGAAGGTCGATCGCCTAGAAAGCACCGTGCTTCCGGAGCTGAATGATGAGTTCTGCTTCCAGTTTGGCGCCACAACCGTCGATGAGCTGAAGAAGCTCGCCGGAGACCGCCTCGTCAACTCCCGGACAGCTGCGATTCGCTCCAGTTACTGGAAGCAGGTAGACGAACAGCTTCAGACCCTGTATGGTGATTTTGAGCTTCCAGAAAGTCCCATGGAACAGGTCCGCCAGCAGGTTTCAGCCGGTTCCGAGCAAGACGGAGCCCCCGAAACCACGGAGGACCGCGTTGCCGAAGAGTTGAAAAATGTCCGGCGCGGCTACATCTTGGACGCGATTGCGCTCAAGGAGAAGGTACAGGTCAACACCTATGCTGCCATGGAGGAATACTGGAGCTTTGCTCAGATGTTTGGTGCCGACCCGGAGGAGTTCATCCGAACCGACTACGGCCGGCGCTTCTACGAGATGATCCAGACCCGCAAGTTCCAAGAGGCGGTGCTGGACCGAGTCGTGGCCCGGGTGCTCGGCGAGCCGATTGAGGAAACGCCTGAGGCTCCGGAGCCCGATCACGACCACAACCACTGAAGCTTCAATTGCGGACCACGCTTAAGTAAGGAAAAACCATGGCCTTGATTCCAATGGTTGTTGAACAGAACAACCGAGGAGAACGTGCTTACGACATTTACTCACGGCTGCTGAAGGACCGCATTATCTTCCTCGGGACTCCGATTGATGACAACGTTGCCAACGTCATCATTGCCCAGATGCTGTTTCTGGAAGCGGAGGATGCCGAAAGTGACATTGCGCTGTACCTGAACTGTCCGGGCGGGTACGTGAGTGCTGGCATGGCAATTTATGACACCATGCAGTACCTCAAGCCACAGATTCAAACCATCTGCATCGGCCAAGCCGCCAGCATGGGCGCCGTCCTACTGGCAGCAGGGGCCGCGGGGAAGCGGTTTGCGCTGCCTCACTCGCGAGTGATGATTCACCAACTCAGCGGAGGTTTCTCCGGACAGGCCGAGGACATTGACATCCAGGCCCGGGAAATCCTGCGGTTGACGGACACACTCAACAACATTCTGGCCAAGCACACTGGACAGACAGCGGAACGCATTGCAGAGGACACGCAACGCGATTTCTACTTCTCCAGTGATGAAGCAAAGGAGTACGGCCTGATCGACTCCGTGATGCACGATCGTAAGTTGCACGCCGTCTAAACGTACGATCATCGAACCAGGAGAGGGGGCATGAGCCATTCCAAGGAAACACCACTACGCTGCTCATTCTGTGGGAAGACGCAGGAGGAGGTGAAGAAGATCATTGCAGGGCCAACCGTCTACATCTGTGACGAATGCATTGATCTCTGCAATGACATCATGGCCGAAGAGTGGCAAAACGAGCAGGCCGAGGACATCCAGCAGGAGCTGCTCAAGCCTGCTGAGATCAAGCAGGTCCTCGACAACTACGTCATTGGACAAGATGCCGCAAAACGGGTGCTCTCTGTCGCGGTGCACAACCACTACAAACGCATCCGGGCCAACATGCGGGAGGGCGAGGTGGAGTTGCAAAAGAGCAACATCCTCCTCATTGGCCCCACTGGTACCGGAAAGACCCTGCTGGCTCAGACCCTGGCCCGGATCCTCAATGTCCCGTTTGCCATGGCCGATGCCACCACGCTCACTGAGGCGGGGTACGTCGGGGAAGATGTCGAGAACATCGTCCTCAAGCTGCTGCAGGCGGCGGACTACGACACCGAACGCGCCGAGCAGGGCATCATCTACATTGATGAAATCGACAAGATCACCCGCAAGTCTGAGAACCCTTCCATTACCCGGGACGTCTCCGGAGAAGGGGTTCAGCAGGCACTGCTGAAGATCATCGAAGGCACCGTTGCCAACATTCCGCCGCAGGGAGGACGCAAGCATCCGCAGCAGGAGTGCGTGCAACTCGATACCAGCAACGTCCTCTTCATCTGCGGGGGCGCCTTTGTGGGACTGGACAACATCCTCCGGCGGCGCGTTGGACAGCAAGGCATTGGCTTCAACAGCGAAATCCGCGGAAAGAAGCTTGAGGACAAGGAGCTCTTTGCCCAGCTGGAGCCTGAAGACCTGCTCAAGTACGGGCTGATCCCGGAGTTCATCGGCCGCCTGCCTGTGGTGGCGACGCTGCATGACCTAGACGTGGAGCACCTCGTGGAAATCCTCGTGGAGCCCAAAAACGCACTGATCCGTCAGTACCAACGCCTCCTGGATCTGGAAAACGTCAACCTGTCCTTCACCAAAGGCGCCATCAAGGCGATCGCCCAAGAAGCCATCAAGCGGAAGACCGGCGCCCGTGGACTCCGTTCCATCATGGAGCGCGTCATGCTCGATGTGATGTACGACGTTCCATCTGATCCCGAAATTTCCGAATGCATCATCAATGAAGACGTCATCAACGGACAAGCTGAGGCCAAGATGATCCGCTCTCAGGAAGCATCGACCCCGCACATCAAGGCCAGCTAGTTCATGGAAGCATTAGACGTTTACGGCATCTGCAATCCGCTGATTGACTTGCTGTCCCATGTCCCGGACACGTTTCTGCAGGAACGGGACTTGGTGAAGAACCGGATGTACCTCGTGCCTCTGGAAACGCAGCAGACCCTGCTCATGTCCCTTGCTGCCGATCGCCACGGCGTGGAGTTTGCCGCAGGCGGCTCCGGCGCCAACACCATGATTGGCATCGCTCAGCTGGGAGGCCGCGCCGCCTTCACCGGCAAGATCGGTCAAGACGAGCACGGAAAGATCTACACCGAAAAGCTGGAAGAGCAGGGCGTGGAAGCCTGCCTCGGCACCGGAGAGGGCATCACCGGCAGCAGCCTGATTCTCGTCTCCCCTGATGCCTCCCGGACCATGAACACCTACCTCGGCATGTGCCAGGAACTGGCTCCGGACGACATTGACCTGCAGGCCCTCCAGCGGGCGAAGATCCTCTATGTGACCGGCTACCTCTGGGATACGGAGGTGCAGAAGGAAGCCGTCCGGCTGGCGCTGCAGAAGGCCAAGGAGTTTGGCGTCAAAATCGCTCTGAGCCTTTCGGATCCGTTCTGTGTGAACCGTCACCAAGAAGACTTCCTCGAGCTCCTCAAGCAGGTGGACCTGGTCTTTGCCAATCAGGAAGAGGCCTCTTTGCTCAGCGGCACCTCTGTCTCACAGCAGGCACTGGAACGATTGGCGGAACACACCGAAACCGTCGTCCTCACCCTCGGAGGCAACGGCGCCCTCATCCGCTCAGCCGGGGAAACCTATTACGTTGACCCCATGTCTGTTGAGGTAAAAGACACCACAGGCGCCGGAGACGCGTTTGCCGCCGGTTACCTGTATGGTGTCACCAACGGACACTCCCCTCTTGAAAGCGGCCGCATCGCCTCGTCCCTTGCTGCAGCCGTCATTGAGCAAACCGGACCCCGCTTCCTGGGGAACGCTCGAGCCCGAGTCCATCATGACCTCGGAGACCTTCCCTAAGTCGGAGCTTCCGGAACTGCTGGCCCCCGCTGGCACCCTGGAAAAGCTCCGCATCGCCGTCCTTTATGGCGCCGACGCCGTCTATGCCGCAGGTCCTCGGTTCAGCCTCCGTGGAGGTTCCGATAACCTGACCGACAGTGAACTCCAGCAAGCCCTCGCCTTTGCCCATGCCCGGGGCACCAAGGTCTACATCACCCTCAATGCCTTCCTCCACGATCCGGAACTGGACGCCCTCCCGGAATACGTGCAGCTTCTTGAGGCCCTGGGGGTGGACGCGGTGATTGTGTCCGACCTCGGTGTCGTGACCGTTGTTCAGGAACACTCATCCCTCCCAGTACACCTTTCCACTCAGGCCTCATGCCTGAACCCGTTTGCGGCTCGGCTCTGGAAGCGACTGGGGGTGGAGCGCATCGTCCTGGGCCGGGAGGTTTCTGTGGCAGAGGCTCAACAGATCCGCACCGAAGCGGACGTAGAGGTGGAGCTGTTCATCCACGGGGCCATGTGCATGGCCTACTCGGGGCACTGTACCATCTCCAACCACACAGCAGGACGCGACAGCAACCGCGGAGGCTGCATTCAGAGCTGCCGTTTTGAGTATCAGGTCAGCGCCGGTCCGACCTTTGCGGCGGGAAGCCAGGGCGTGGCAACGTTGCTCAGCTCCAAAGACCTCCGGGGACTCGAACACCTGCCCCAGTTCCTCAAGCGTCCCGGGCATCCCGGAATCGACAGCCTCAAGGTCGAGGGACGGATGAAGAGCCCCCTCTATGCCGCCAGCACCACCCGGGCGTACCGGCAGGCGCTGGACGGGCTGATGCACCTGCCTCCGGACCAGTGGGAACCGCACCTAGCGTTCTGGAGCACCGAGTTGGAAAAGCTTCCGCACCGTGGTTACACCGAGGCCTCGCTGCTGGAACCTGCCGGATGGGACAGCATTTATTCTGGAGATCGAGAGGCACAGGGCTGGAAGGAGTGGGAGCTTGCCGGCACCGTGCTGGAAGCCTCTCCGGAAACCGGACTCGTGCTGCAGACCCAGAATCCGATCAGCGCTCATGAGGTCCTGGAGCTGCTACCGTTTACGGGACCCGCTCAGAGGCTGGAAACGTCGGCCCTGGAACTGCTGAACGGAAGCCGCGTGTCGCGAGTGAATCCGGACCGTTTGATTCGCCTGCCCTACCCTGGAAGGGGTGAGCCATTGAACCTGGTCCGCAAACGGACGGCACCGCGGCAGCAAGCCGTTGCCTGAGCTCAGTCGAGCATCAACTCGGCGGTCAAGGCATCGGCCCTTAGCAGGCCTTCCGGAGTCAGCGCCAGAAGCGGAGGATCCCATGAAGCCCACCCCGAGGTCACCCAGTGCTGAAGCGTGGGTTGCAAACGAGCAAGGTGCTCTTGGGCAGACACCGACTGTGCCCACGCCTCCAGGTTAAGGCCCTGAGGACGCCGGAGGGCAAGCATGAGCCACTCGTTGGCCTGTTCGTTGGGCTGCAGCACCTCCTGAAACGCCTCTGGGAAACTTGAGGCCTGGAGACGTTGCTGATACGGATGCAGCGCCTTCACGTTTCCCCAGCGGACTCCTTGAAAAAAGGAATGCGCGCCCAGCCCCAGTCCTAGGTAAAACTCCCCGTCCCAGACCCTCAGGTTCTGGCGTCCCTGATGTCCGGGTCGTGCAAAGTTTGAAACCTCATACTGCTCCCACCCCAGGCGTGTGAGGTGCTCGACCGCGGTCAGGTACAGTGTGGCGGCCAGCTCTTCCTGTTCCTGGTGCCAGGCGGTGATCGCTGGGCTGGCCCCGTAAGGGGTGCCTTCGTGAACCTCCAGTCCGTAAAGGGAAAGGTGGGGGGGCTCATGAAGCGAAACCGCGGCTAGGTCCGCTTCAAAATCAGCCAATGACTGTTCCGGAATGCCAAACATCACATCAAGGTTCCAGCTGCGGAACCCTGCCGCCCGGACGTCTTGCAGGGCCTGATGCAGCTGTTCCGGAGTGTGGTGCCGTCCCAGACGCTGCAGCACAGCCGGCTGAAAGCTCTGCCCACCAAGGCTCACTCGTGTCACCCCCGCTGCCCGGAGCGCCCGCAGGTAGTCCGGAGTGACATCTTCCGGATTCAGCTCAAAGGCCACCTCGGCTTCCGCGGCAAAGGGGAAAACCGCCTGCAGCCGATCCAACAGGTCCTGTACTTCTTCCGGACGCAGGCTGGAGGGGGTCCCGCCCCCAAAGTAGATGGAATCCAGCGGCGCCAGGTGGTTTTCTAGGAACGGACGCCGCAGCTGAGCCTCCTGTTCCAGCAGGTTCAGGTAGTCCGCATGACGGCGGGCATTGTCGCGTCGGACCGCAAAGGCGCAGAACGGACAGAGGTGCCGGCAGAAGGGAATGTGGACGTACAGCGTCCGGAGTTCCGGAGGACGTCGGGAGTGGATTTTTTCCGCTAATGAAATCAAGGCGTCGAGCCTAAGCCATTGAGTTGAATAAACGATCTTTGGTTTGATTTCCCTCTAACCTTGCACTAACTTGGACAACCCATCTCAAGAGTGCAAGTGGGAATCATAACAACAGGACCCGCCCTCCCCGTGAGAGCCCCGGCCCTTCCTTCTGCCTCCCAAAAAAACAGTCAACCCAAACGCTCGTGCGCTGGAAGCGTAGGAGTCGGACTCGTCCGCGCCAGAAAGCGGGCCAGCCATTTCCCAAACCCAACAAAGGAAGAGAAGCTCAATGAAAATTACGCGTGTCTTCACCATGGAGGGTCAAGATCCGTACCAAGGAATCGAGTTTGAACAACGTGAATCCGTGATTCGCAACCCGGACGGATCTGTGGTGTCGAAGTGGGACAAAGTGGTCGTCCCCAAAGCCTGGTCTCAGGTGGCCACCGACATCATGGCTCAAAAGTACTTCCGTAAAGCAGGAATTCCCAAAAACCGCAAAACCGCCAAAGAAAAGGGCATTCCTGAGTGGCTCCAGTCCTCGGTTCCTGATCAGGCCAAGCAGGCCAAGTTGAGCGAAGACGACCGGATGATGTCGGAAACCGACGCCCGGGAAGTCTTTCACCGCCTCGCAGGGTGCTGGACCTATTGGGGGTTCAAGCACAACTACTTTGATGAAGAAGCTGACGCCCGCGCCTTCTATGATGAGCTGTGCTACATGTTTGCGCATCAGATGGCGGCTCCGAATTCTCCTCAGTGGTTCAACACCGGACTGAACTGGGCCTACGGACTTTCTGGTCCTGCGCAGGGGCACTACTACGTTGATCCCGAAACCGGCAAGGTGTCGCGCTCCGAAGACGCCTACACCCATCCGCAGCCACACGCCTGCTTCATCCAATCGGTTGAAGACGATCTGGTCCGCGAAGGCGGCATCATGGACCTGTGGACCCGGGAAGCTCGGCTCTTCAAGTACGGTTCCGGAACCGGCTCCAACTTCTCCAACCTGCGAGGAGACGGAGAACCCCTCTCCGGAGGAGGCTTCTCCAGTGGGCTCATGTCCTTCCTCAAGATTGGAGACACGGCCGCAGGGTCCATCAAATCCGGAGGCACCACTCGCCGCGCCGCGAAGATGGTCTGCCTAGATGTTGATCATCCGGACATTGAAAAGTTTGTCAACTGGAAGGTCCGCGAGGAACAAAAGGTGGCCGCGCTGGTGGCAGGTTCCAAGAAGATCAAGGAAGTCATCAACGAGCTCTTTGCTGCGGTCCACGGCTGGGGAGAAGAAGCCACACGTTACGACCTAAAGAAGAACCTCGACCTGCGCAAGGTGGTCCGGAAGGCCCGGACGGCTCAGGTGCCGTTCAGCTACGTTGAGCGCATCATGCACCTCGCCAAGCAGGGTTACACGGGGGTCGACTTTGATGAGTACGACACCGACTGGAACTCGGAAGCCTACAGCTCGGTTGCGGGCCAGAACGCCAACAACTCCGTCCGTCTGAGCAACGAATTCATGCAGGCGGTTGAGGCTGATGCCGACTGGCACCTCTACTGGCGAACGGAACGCGTCCGGGCGCTGGAATCCGGCCGGGCGCCCCAGCCCTGCAAAACCCTGAAGGCCCGGGAGCTCTGGGAGCAGATCTCTTATGCCGCATGGGCTTCTGCCGATCCGGGACTGCAGTTTGACACCACCATCAACGAGTGGCACACCTGCCCGACAGACGGTCCCATCCGGGCGTCCAACCCGTGCAGCGAGTACATGTTCCTCGATGACACTGCCTGCAACCTGGCGTCTCTGAACCTGCTGCAGTTCCGTGCTCCGGAAACCGGAGAGCTGGACATTGAGCGCTTCCGACATGCCACTCGCCTGTGGACAATTGTCCTGGAAATCAGCGTCCTCATGGCGCAGTTCCCCAGCAAGCGCATTGCCGAGCTCTCCTATGAGTTCCGGACCCTCGGGCTGGGTTACGCCAACATGGGCACGTACCTGATGGTCAACGGCATTCCGTATGATTCGGAGAAGGCCCTCGCCATCTGTGGGGCCATCACCTCCATCATGCACATGACCTCCTATGCCACCTCAGCTGAGATGGCAAGCGAGTTGGGAGCCTTCGCGGGCTTTGAGCGCAACCGTGAGTCCATGCTCCGGGTGGTCCGGAACCACCGCCGAGCGGCGTACCGTGTCGCGGACAGTGACTACGAAGGCCTGACCATGAAGCCCATGGGCATTGACAGTCAGCACTGCCCCACAGCGTTTCTGAAGGCCGCTCAGGAAGACGCCGACCGAGCCCTTGCCCTCGGAGAGCAGCACGGCTTCCGGAACGCACAGGTCACCGTGATTGCCCCAACGGGCACCATTGGTCTGCTGATGGACTGTGACACCACCGGCATTGAGCCCGACTTTGCCTTGGTCAAGTTCAAGAAGCTCGCCGGAGGCGGGTACTTCAAGATCATCAACCAGTCAATTCCACCGGCGCTCAAGAAGCTGGGCTACAGCGATGCCGAAATTCAGGACATCGTCCACTACGTCAAGGGTCGCGGAAGCCTCAAGGGTTCTCCCTGCATCAACCCTGAGAGCCTGCGCAGCAAAGGGTTCACGGAAGAGGTGCTGGCCGCTGTGGAAGGCCAATTGCCGACCGCCTTTGACATTTCCTTTGTGTTCAACCGCTGGACCCTCGGAGACACCTTCTGCAAGCAGGTTCTTGGGCTCAATGAAGATCAGCTGAGCGATTACCAGTTCAGCGTGCTCCGGCACCTTGGCTTCACGGACAAGGAGATTGAAGCAGCGAATGATGCCATTTGTGGCACCATGACGATTGAAGGCGCTCCGCACCTGAAGCCTGAGCACTATGCGGTCTTCGACTGCGCCAACAAGTGCGGCAAGAAGGGGCAGCGCTACATTGCTCCGGAAGCCCACATCCGCATGATGGCGGCCGCCCAGCCCTTCATTTCTGGATCAATCTCCAAGACGATCAACCTCCCCAGCCATGCTGATGTCCTCGACATCAAGGACGCCTACATGATGTCCTGGAAGCTGGCCCTCAAGTGCAACGCGCTCTACCGCGACGGCTCCAAGCTGAGTCAGCCGCTCAACACCAGTGCCGCGGAAGAGGTCTGGGCGGAGGAAGAAGATGAGGCAACAGAAACCGTGGCCCGCGAGGTCCGGGTGGCCGAAAAGATCATCCACCGGTACCTGGCCAGACGCCGTCGCCTTCCGGATCGCCGCAAGGGGTACACCCAGAAGGCGCTCATTGGTGGGCACAAGCTCTACCTGCGCACCGGCGACTACGAAGATGGCACCCTTGGGGAAATCTTTGTTGACATGCACAAGGAAGGTGCCGCCTTCCGGAGCCTGATGAACTGCTTTGCCATCGCCGTCTCGCTGGGACTGCAGCACGGTGTGCCGCTGGAGGAGTTTGTCGACGCCTTCACCTTCACCCGGTTTGAGCCCAACGGCATGGTCCAGGGCAACGACTCCATCAAGATGAGCACGTCCATCATCGACTACATCTTCCGGGAGCTTGCTGTCAGCTACTTGGGACGCAGCGACTTGGCCCATGTCTCTACCGATGACCTGGCCAGCAGCGAAGTCCATCGCATTCCGGAGCCTGACTTCGAAGGCGAAACGGTGGTCTCGGAACGCACGCTCAGCGGCAAGGAAGCTGAAGCCTTTCTGCGGGACGAAGACGATGACCACGTCTACGCCTTTGCCGAAAACTACGGGGTCGATGTGACCCTGCTGGAGAAGGCTTCCACAGCAACAGAGCTGGAGTACGTCTCTGGAACGGAAGGAACCTGGAAGGCCGAGCGCTCTCAGGCCGACTTGGTTCAGGAAGCCCGCCTGAAGGGGTACGAAGGAGAACCCTGCACAACCTGTGGTCAGTTTACGATGGTCCGTAATGGCTCCTGCCTCAAATGCGCTTCCTGTGGCGCGACCAGTGGCTGCTCCTGAGCCCACGCCCTTCCTGACTCAGAGCCCGGAACTTCATGAGGAGTCCTCATGAGGTTCCGCCGCTCTCCCGCTCCGCGGCGAGGGATCGCCCTGTTTCTCACCTTGGTGGTCCTCTCGCTCATCGCGGTCTTTCTGACCGAATTTTCCTTTGAAACCACTCTGGAAGTCCGCGCTCTGCAGAACTCGCAGTCGTCCTTTCAGGCCCGAAATGCCGTCAAGTCACTCTTCAAGGCGGTCCTCGTTGGACTCCAGGGAGGCGAGGCTGGCAACATGGCTGAAGCAGACTTCTTTGAACAGATCGCGCCGCTGCTTCAATTTGCCCAAGGGGTCCAGCAGGGAACCGGTTTCGCGCTTCCGACAGAAGATCCTGGGCTGGGTCTTGCTGCTGATGAGGCCCCCCCCGTTTCCTTCCTCAATCCTCCAGACCTGACGGTCATCCCGGAAGAGCTGGTTCAGTACGCCCTCCCGGAATTCTACGCAAGCTTTGCCGACGTCACCTTCTACACGCCCTCCATTCGCCCCATTGACCACCTCTACAACCTCAACCGGGTGCAGTCCCCCAAGCGGACCTTGGAACCGGAACGGACCAAGCCGGATGCACAGCTGGCCAATCAGTTCCTAAACCTACTGAACACCGACGAGTACCAAGATGAGGAAAACGGATACCTCTTCAGCGAGCCCACGGCGCTGGGAATCTACGGACGGGTGTTCGACTGGGTGGATCAAGGCGACTCCCCCTTTCAGTCCAACTATCCCGGAGTTGTGGGCAATGAACTGGGATACCGCGGGCAGACGCTCAGCTACCCGGTCAAGAACGGATTCCTTGAAAGCGTGGACGAGGTCTCGCTGCTGCTGCCACTCGATGAACCTCGCCTGCCTCCGACTTTTTGGAAAAAATACTTCACGGTCTATCCGGTCGGTGACGCCTGGGATCCGCAACAAGACGCCCGTGAAGTCAAAGCCCGCATCAACGTCAACCTGGCCACCCAAGAGGAGCTCGAACGGTTTCTAAGTCAGTTCAATCAGGATGGGAACGGGTACCTGAGCAGCATGCCGGGAGAGTTTTATGATGATGCGGCAGCGAACTTCTATCAGAAGCGTGCCGAACTCGCGGAAGCCCTCAAGGCGTCTCAGAATCCGCTGACCAGCAAGGACATCGATGCCAAAGTCGGCACTCTTGTGTCAACAGGACGGGCGGATGACTTTTTCATTGCCGCAAGCTACTGGTACGAGATTCGTTTGCGAGCCGCTGTTGGAGGCGTGACCGCCGAGGTCCGGGCCGTCGTTTCCGTCAAACGCACCGCCGAAGGGCTGGTGGAAGAAAACAGCACCCGCATTCATGAATTTCAGCTGAGGTAGCAGATGAGAGAGCGCATGATCGTGCGACTGGAAGAAGTGGGGTCTACCAACAGTTACCTCAAGGAACGTCCGGAGCTGCTGCAACAGCCAGGGGCCGTGGTCCGGACCGAGCGGCAGGTGCAGGGACGGGGACGCATGGGACGGACGTACGTGTCGCTGCATGGGAAGAACCTCACCTTTTCGGTGTGCCTCCATCCGGAACGTCCGCTTGCCGAGTTGCCGGCTTTTTCGCTGTGGGTGGGAGTCGCGCTGGCACGTGTGGTGGAGCGCTGGGTGGACGCCTCTGTCCGGCTGAAGTGGCCCAACGACCTCCTCATCTCCGGGCGGAAGGTCGCCGGAATCTTGATTGAATCGGTCCCGCGTCCGGGTGCCGGATGGCCGGTCATGGTGGCAGGAATTGGCCTCAATTGTCTGGGGCAGGTGACCGAATTTCCAGCAGACCTGCAGGAAAAGGTCTCCACCATGGAGGCTCACGCGTCCAGAGAAGTCTTGAAAGAGGAGGTGTTTCAGGAGATTCTAGCCGAGCTGGACACGGTTTTGGCTGAAGTTCAGACGCATGGCACAGCTGAGCTGACGCAGGAGTGGCTCCAGCGTTCTGCCATGCAGGAGAGCTTGGTTTCGTTTGAAACCGCTGCAGGAACCGCCTCCGGACGGGTGGAGGGGCTGACAGCAGAGGGCTTCTTGAGAATCCGCTTACCGACAGGGGAAGAACACATACACGCCTCAGGAGATGTTTGGGTATGAAGTCGGAGACGCGAGTGCTGGCCTTGGACATTGGGAACACCAATGTGGTCATGGGAATCTTTGAAGACGGGCAGTTGCTGCACAGCTGGCGCCTCCACTCCAACCCGGAGTTGAGCCTGGATGAGTACCATGTGCTGGTGCAGGGTATGCTTTTCGCATCTCGCTTCAAGCCGGAAACGATCCAGGCTGCGGTCCTGAGTTCGGTGGTTCCCAAGCTCTCTCGGGTGTTCGCCACCTTGGTGCGTCAGCTGATTGGGGCAGAACCAACCATCGTCAGCCATGCGCTGGAGTTGGGCATTCAGGTCTGCACCGACAATCCGGAAACGGTGGGGCACGACCGCTTGGTCAATGCGGTTGCCGCCTACTTCCAGCACCAGGGAGCGCTGATTGTCATTGACTTCGGCACCGCCACCACGCTGGATGTGGTGTCCAGCGATGGACGCTTTCAGGGCGGAGTGATTTGTCCCGGATTGAACATTTCGGCAGAAGCCCTGTTCTCACGGGCGGCTCAGCTCTTTCAGGTGGAAATTGCAGAGCCCCCGCGGCTGATTGGCAAAAACACGGCTGAGGCCGTTCAGTCCGGACTGTTCTACGGGTACTGCGGCATGATTGAAGCCCTGATCCGTCGGCTGGAACAGGAATTGAAGACACAAGGAGAGGAGCAGGTAACAGTCGTGGCCACCGGAGGGCTGGCAACGAAACTGACCCCGTCTCTGCCGGGCGTCATCCGGCAGGATGAGTTGACATTACAGGGGCTTTACCGTATCCATTTACTGAACTCCGATCACCCTTCTGAGCCCCAACCTGCTTCGACACCCGAAGCGGCCACGGCGTCCTCTCGGAAATTTTAGAGTGTGTAACCCACAAGGCTAGGAAATGGCAGACGACGATCAACTGGACGGACTGGACGGGCTGGACGATTTCGGAGACGATTTCGGAGACCAGCTCGACAGCTTCATGGAAGGAGAGGGGGACGAAGACGGCGACAGTGAGCTCGACTCGTTCTTTGAGGACCTCTCAACCATTGATGACCTGGAAGTCCAGGACGACGCTGAGGAAGAGCCTGAGCCGGCACCTGCCGCTGCCGCTGCTGCACCCAGTGAGAGTCCGGCAAAGGACGACGACGATGATCCTCCGGTGGCTGCCGCTGCCGCTTCAGCAGCAGGCGCAAGTGCCGCTGCCGCTGCCGTCAAGCCCATGCCCAAGGCGGCCAAGGCCAAAAGCGGAAAGTCGCTGCTCCCCGCAGCCCTCATTGCCAGTGTTACCGGATTGCTCCTTGGAGTGGTCACCGTTGTGGTGCTCTACCTGCTGCAGGGAGGAGGAGAGGTGGTTCCTGAAGAGGAGCCGATTGTGATGCAGAACGATCCGGTGCTGATGCCGGAGCCTGTTCCGCCACCCGAGCCAGAGCCTCCGCCCGAGCCCGTCAAGCCCCGACCCCAACGCCCTGCTCCGCCTCCGCCTCCGCAGCGGTTCTACTACGTTCAGGTGGCCAACTGCGTCCACCAGGAGTGTGTGGACGACTACCGCTTCCTGCTGCAGCGCTTCGGTTACCCTGTGCGGGTGGACCGGACACAGGAGCTGACCCCCATGACCGAGATCATTTCTCGCGAGTCCATGGGTGAAGAAGCCACCGGGCGCATGATCGAACGGATCAACCGCGAAAACCGACTGGCAGGACGCGCCTTCCGCAAGGAGGTCAACGACGGATACCTGATCTCGCTGGGACTGTTCCCTGACTTGGACACCGCCAACCGCGTGAAGAACAACCTGAACCAGGCCTACGCCAACGAGATCTTCTTTGAAGCGAAGCGGGCGGACCAGAAAATCATCTACCTCAAGGTCCGGGCCGGAGGCTTCCGTTCCAAAAATGAGGCGGAGCGCCTTCAGGAGCTGCTGGCCCAGAAGGATCAGCGCTTTGAGGGTGCCTTTGTGATTGCCATGCGACGCTGATCCGCATTGCAGGCGACCGTTGTCTGTGCTAAAGTAAGCGCGTTTGTGAATCCCCTTCGGGGGCTTGCTCCCTTTTTTATGGAAATTCAATGGCTTTAAGCTGGACCATCGTTTTCGGAGTCATGGTGTTTGGCCTTATGGTCTGCCCTGCCGTGGTCTTCATGACGCATCTGAAGGACAAAGGCAAGAAGAGTCATTGACTTGCCGAGGGGCGCCTTTGGGTGCCCCACCCCTCCCCAAGCGATCCTCACTTCGCATCTCCGGCCTCCTGTGCTATCTTCAAAAACGACTCTGCAAGGAACAGCTGTTGCTTTTCCTGATTCGTTGAGTTTGTTTGCTTCCTGAAGGAAGAGTCGACGTCCAGGACCCCATGCCGTCTCATACGAAAATCTGGAAAATCACGTTGCTCCTCAGCCTCCTCTGGGGCGCCTTGGGCAGTGGAGTGAGCCTGCAGGCTCAGCCTCCGATCACCATCTGGCGCTACGGTGCCGAGGTCAATGCCACTTCTCTGAACATCCGGAACCTGCCGGGGCTCTCAGGACTCATTCTGGAGACCGTCCGGGACAAAACACCGCTGTTCTACTCAAACCAGGAAGACGGTGAGTGGATCCGGGTCCGGACCGAAGGAGGCGAAGAGGGCTGGACGATCAAGCACTTCCTTTCCATCCCAGAACCTCAAGCAGAAGAACCGTCTCCTCAAACCCAGTTTCGGGAGCAGTTGGTTCAGGAGATGGAAACCAAGCAGCGCTACGCCGTGGTGAAGGTTCCTCAGCTGGACGTCCGTTACGGTCCCGGCCCCGACCACCCGTCCCGGTATCAGCTCAAAGAAGGTTCCCATGTGGTCCTCTTGCAACACTCCGAGGACTGGCTGATGGTTCGCGAACCCAACCGCCGTGAGTCCGGATGGGTGGCGCGTGATCAGCTGCAGCTGTATGAGCCGCACCACCTTCCGGAAGCCCTGCAATCGCTCTCCACTGAAGCCGGTTCCCCCTTGGCCAGCAGCATCCATGAGTTCATGGAAAACGCCTACCAGCGTGGAGTGATTGCCCGGGAGGACCAGCTTTTCATGGTGGTGCAGGACCTCCATGCCGGACAGCTGCTGGTGTCCATCCGCCCACGCCGACACGTCAAGGCGGCCAGCATGATCAAGGTGCCCATCCTCCAAGCGTACATGCTTCAGCTGTACAAGGGACAGATTGAGCACACTCCCAGCAATGACAAGAACCTGGAAAACATGATTCGGCTGAGCAGCAACTACAGCACGAATCTCATCCTCAAGCGCCTTGGAGGCCCCGGAGTGGTGCAGAACCTTCTGGACCAGACCCGCATGTACCGCGCCCTCAGGCTGGTGGAGTACATTCCTCCAGGGGGCCGGACGTACCGCAACCAGGTCTCAGCCGCCGACCTCAACCAACTCTTTGTCCGCCTCTGGGCGGGTCAGGCCTTGGGTCCAGGCTTCAGTGAACTGGAAAATCGTGCCGCCTCTCGGCGCATGCTGGACTACCTCGGCATGGACAGCTCCAACCGGGTTCATGACCGCATCAAGGACGGAACCTGCTACTCTGACAACCAGCAGGTCAAGCTTTGGGACAAAACAGGCTTCGTCAAAGGCGTCAACGGCAACGCCGGTATTGTCGAAATCGACACCCCGCACGGACGCCGGGCGTATTCGGTGGTCCTCATCATTGAGCGGGCCAACTACCAGAGCATCGCCGGCAACGCAAATGCGTGGTCTTCCGGCATCAGCGAACAGATGCGCCGGATTGCAGAAATGGTGTACGCCTACTTCAACGTCCGTTACGAAGCCGCTGACTCGTGTGGCTTCGACCAGCTGCTGCATCATGCAAAGCTCGCCTATGAGCACCAGGAACAGTACCGTGCAGCGCTCTGAGGCGTGGCAGCACCTGGCACAGACCCTGAATCAACGGGAGCAGCACCTGCTCTTTCTTCACCACCAGCGCTACCTCGACCCACTGGCGCCCACACAGCGCAACCGTCTGCTGGAAGCCGGGGTGCTGACCGACACGCTCTGGACGTTTGTCTCCGAGACGCTGGAACCGCTCCTGACTCACCTGCCTCCGGGCATGTACTTTCCGGTGCCTCTGCAGCGTGTTGCCAACGGACAGCCTCCCACTCCGGCGCAGGTGCAGACCTTTGCGTACTCCTTTCTGGATGTCGATGAACAGCAACGCTGGTCGTGGCGAGGAAAGCCGATTGTTAGCAAGGTTTTGACTCTGTTTGAGCAGCACCTCCAGTACGATCCGGAGGTGAAGCGGTACCTTGTTGAGTACCAGACCGAGGACCGCTGGGACAAGTGCTACCTCAAGGTCGCGCACACACCTGTCCGGGGGGTCCGTTGGGAGGCCTCCACCAACCAGCTGGAGCTGAACACGGGAGCCCTGAGGCCCCTGCAGTGGACGCACCTCGCACTTGATGCCACAGAGCGCCTGTTCCTGACCGACTCTGTTTGGCCGCTGATTCTGATTGCCGACCAGCCACGCTTCGAGGTCCTCAGCCATTGGGAGGATTCCCAAACGGCCCTCTGCTGGCAGGGGCAGCCTTACCCCCTGCGTCAGGTGTCCCGGCCGCAGGAACTTCTCTCTACCAGTTCCGTTTCCGACTAAAACACGCCCCCTATGCTTGAAAAGGTTCATTTTCCACCCGTCAGTGGGTGGCTGGCAGACGAACAACGCCTGCGTCAGACGCTGAGTGCTGCTGAGATTGGGACCTGGTATGCCTGCGATGGCATGATGTTCTGGGATTCCGTTACCCTCAAAATGTATGGAGTGGAAGCCCCTCCGGCAACACGTGAAGAGTACCTTGAGCTGATTCCAGAGAGCCAACGCGAACTGATCCAAGCGTCCATCCAGCGCTCAGAGGCGGAGCAGGTTCCGGATGAGTTTGAGCATAGCCTCTCGGAACCCGATGGGTCGGAACGGTGGTTGCTGGTGAAGGGGGTGCCGCACCTCGACCATAATGGAAAGGTCCGGGGACGGCATGGAGTTGTCCTAGAAATCACCCAGCGCAAGCGTGCGGAGCAGGGGGTGCAGGAAAGTGAAAAGCGCATGGAATTGGTCCTCCGTGGCGCCGAGTTGGGACTCTGGGATGCCAACCTCCTGACCGGGGAAACCTACGTCAGCCCCTACTACCTGGAGATGCTGGGGTACCACCCGCAGGAGGTCACCGACTCGAACCGCCTGTGGCTGCAGAGCATTCACCCCGAAGACCGCCCCCGTGTCGTTTCCCTCACCGACCACGCGGTTGCCGATGAGTCCATGGTCTTTGACGAGGAGTACCGCATTCAGGTCAAGTCCGGAGGCTACCGCTGGTTCCGGGGACGGGGCTCCGTGGTGCAGCGGACAGCAGACGGAAAGGCCGCCCGCTTCGTGGGGACAATGCTCGACATCACGCACCGGAAGCAGTCGGAGCAGCAGCTGGCTTCCAGTCAAAGCCTCTTCTCCACCGCCTTCGATTATGCGTTTTATGGGATGGTCCTCAGTAACGCTCGGGGCCTGATCCTCCGCGTCAATGAGTCCTTCAAGACGATGCTCGGTTACGGAGAGGAGCTGGTGGGCATGCGTATTGACGACCTCATTCACCCCAGTGACCTGAACGAGTCTCAGGAAGACCGGGAGCACCTGAAGCAGACTCCGCACGCCGGGTACATCCGCCAGCGCAAGCTCCTGACTCAGGAAGGCAACACCCTGATCGCTCGGGTCGCTGTCAACGCCATCCGTGACGCTTCGGGCGCTTTTGAGTACTTCATCGCCCAGATTGAAGACCTGACGAAGACCCGAGAGTTGGAAAATCAGGTGATTCAGTCGGAAAAAATGAGCACCCTCGGAGTCCTGACCAGTAGCCTGAGCCACGAGCTCAAGACTCCGCTGAGTGGCGTGCTGATGAGCCTTCCTCTGATCCAGCCCATGCTGAAGGAGGGAAAGGAGGAGGAGCTGCTGGATCTACTGGGCACCATGCAGCAGATGGTCGCTCATAGCCTGGACACGATTCAAAGCCTGCTGAGCTTCTCCCGAAAGTCCGACTCTCAGGACTTTGTGCAGTGTGATTTGGATAAGCTCTTTGCAGAACTCCTCCTGCTGCTGGAGCCCATGGCCAAGAAACTGGGGGTCCGTCTGGAAACCGAGGTGGAGCCAGCTCTTCCAGAGGTCCACTGCAACCGGACGCAGATTCAGCAGGTGCTGCTCAACTTGGGCGCCAATGCCATGCAGGCCATGCGTGACGGATCAGAGCGTGTTCTCCGCTTTTCGGCTTACACCAAAGACGAGTGGCTGGTCCTGGATGTTTCAGATACCGGACCCGGCATTGAACCGATGAACCTAGAGAAGATCTTTGACCTGTTCTACACCACCAAGGAAGAAGGGGAAGGGACGGGGCTAGGATTGTCCATCAGTCGGGACATCATTCGTCGGCACGGAGGCGACCTGACGGTTTCCAATCACCTCAATACCAAGGGCTGCACCTTCCGGATCACTCTGCCACCGGACGGTCAGAGCACCAGCATGCAGTCACCGTAGCTGAAGAAGCGGTACTGCTCCCGGACGGCTTCAGCGTAGGCGGCCATGAGGCTCTCACGGCTCGTCAGAGCCGACACCAGCATCAGCAGCGTTGACTCAGGCAGATGGAAGTTGGTAAGGAGGTGATCCACCATCCGGAAGGAATAAGGCGGGTAGATGAAGATATCGGTCCAGCCCTGCCACTGAGGCTCCGGCTGCGCGGCAATCGTTTCCAGCACCCGGACCGACGTGGTGCCCACCGCAAGAATCGGAACGCCCTCGGCCTTGAGGGCCTGAAGCCGTTTCCACACCTCCGGTTCGACTTCGTAGTGCTCCGCGTGCATGGGGTGCTCACGGACATCGTCCGCCACCACGGGGGCAAAGGTTCCTCGCCCAACGTGCAGGGTCACCTCAAGCAACTCATGTCCCGCATCACGGAGTTGTTCCAAAATGGACTCGGTGAAGTGCAGGCCGGCGGTGGGAGCCGCAACAGCTCCGCTACGTGAGGCGTAGACGGTTTGGTACCGCTTCCGGTCCAGCTGATGCTGATCCTCTGGAGCCGTCCGGCGCTCAATGTAAGGCGGCAGTGGTGGCAGGCCCGCCTGCTCCAGTCGCGCAGCAAAGGTCTCCGGCTCATCAAACTGCAGAATCCACGAGCCATCCTCCCAGCGCTCCCGTGCGACAGCAACCAGTTCCCCGTTGCCAAAGCTCAGTTCTTCCCCAGGTTTGATCCGGGCGGCCTTCCGTACCAGCGCCTGCCAGATTCCTGGAGCCTGCTCTTCCAGCAGCAGCGCCTCTAGCGCAGCACCTGTTGCGCGGCGTCCCAGCAACCGAGCCGGAACCACCTTGGTGTTGTTGAACACCAACGCGCACCGGGAAGGCAAGAGGGAGAGGAGTTCGTGAAAGTGATGGTGCCGGGGAGCGGCTCCGGAGCGAGGCAGGAGCATGAGACGCGATTGGTCACGCTGCTCAGGAGGGTGCTGGGCAATCAATTCCGGAGGGAGGTCAAAGTGGTAGGACGCTCGCCTCCAGTCAGTGGGGTTCATGCTCAAATGTGGTCCATGACTCCCATGCGCTTGATGCGCTCTTCCGGAGGAACCACGCTGGTGAGGCGGGCTCCGAACTTTTCATTGATGACCACCACTTCACCCCGGGCGACGAGTTTGCCGTTCACAAACATGTCCAGGTCCTCTCCCACCAGGCGGTGCAGTTCCAGAACCGAACCCTGTCCCAGAGAGAGGAGGTCACTGATGTTCATCTTGGCCCGTCCCACCTCAAAGGTCACGGTCAGGGGCATGTCCAGCAAGAAGCTCAGGTCGACGTTGCCGCTTGAACTCTCAGGCAGGCCAAGTCCTCCACTTGAAGGCACCACGTCGTCATCCGTCGAGGCGAGCAAAGAGTCGACATCGGCGTCTTCATCGTCACTGTCTCCCGTGACCAAGGAGCTCAGGTCTCCGGTGGCTTCAGCGGCAACGCCTTCAGCCGACTCGGAGACCAGGGATTCCAAATCCGCTTCAGCGTCCTCATCAGCATCGGCTGTCGCGTCATCCACAAGTGATTCTAAATCGTTTTCTTCGTCTGCCATTGAATTGCTCACACCTGAGAAAAAGCGGGCACCATTACCCAGTTTGTACGGAGTACCCCTGCAACACCCAACGCATCCGGGCTTCCGGAGCTTCTAAGCCGTCGCATCCTTTGGGGCCCAAGAACTTTTGGCGATGCAACACCAGTTCCAGAATCGAAGGTTGGGAAGAAGAAGCCGTTGAAAGGGGATGGAGTCGAACCTGGACCTGCGTCTGTTCTGGAGCTTCGGTGACCTCAATCAGCTCCGGCTGTGCGGACCAGTGTTCCTGCTGGCAAACCGTCTGGGCAAAGGCTTCAGCGACCTGATGCAGTCCCTCCAGCCAGATCCTCCCACGATACGTAGGGGCATGAACCTGGTCGGCCAAAAACGCGTCCAGCCACTCGTCGGCGAGCTCCGGAGTCAGGTACCCGTGCATCCGTCCCTGAGGAAACGCGGCCAAGGTGGCGGCAAAGCGGTGTCCGCCCAAGTGGCTGCTTTCCCAGACCTTCACGGAAGCCTGACGCGCGTCCACGCCTTCACGCAGACGTTGAACAACGGCGCCACCGAACTTCGCGCAGCACTTGTCGTGCTTGCCGTGGGTACAGACCATCACCTGAGGGGTGGTGATCGGTTCCGCCACCTGAGACGGGTTGCCTGAAAAATGGGCCGTCAGGACGTCCGTCAGCTGCGCAGGAGCCACGGTGTAGCGGACGCCTTCCGGATAGATCAGCACCTCGCAGGAATCGGTACCGACGGTGCCATCGGTGATCAGGCGGAGGGTGACTTTTCCGACCAAGGCACTCCAGAGGTGCTGGTCCTCTCCCAGTGTTTCTGGAAATCCTCCCTCAGAGAGGAGGACGTCACGATCCCAGAAGCGTTTGGGCCAGGTGATGAAAACGATGTGCCTGGCGTTCGGGGCCGTGCCAGCCAGGGGCTCTTCTAGGTCTCGGGTGATGAGGGAACAGTACTCGTGACTCATGTTTTGCTGACTGATTCAAGGACAAGTTCGGCGAGATCTTTGGCGTGCATGTCATCGCCACGGTTGTTGGCGACAATGCCATCACTGATCATCGTCATGCAGAAGGGGCATCCGGTGGCAACCGTTGCAGCACCGGTCTCTTCCGCCTGACGAACACGCTCCTGATTGACACGGGAGCCAATGGTTTCCTCCATCCACATGCGGGCTCCTCCAGCGCCACAGCAGAAGCTCTCGTTGCGGCTCCGTTTCATTTCCACCGGAGGCTCTTCCGTAATCCGGGAGAGCAGCTTCCGGGGCGCGTCGTACTCGTTGTTGTAACGTCCTAGGTAGCAGGGGTCATGGAAGGTCACCTTGCCCTTCACCACCGGCTGCGGATCCAGCTTTCCTTCATCAACCAGTTGGGAGATGAACTGGGTGTGGTGGTACACCTCAAATTTCCCATCTAGCTGCGGGTACTCGTTCTTCAGGGAGTTGAGGCAGTGCGGACACGAAGTGACCACCTTCTTGATGTTGTAGTTCTTGAGGGTTTCTACGTTTTCGCCAGCCAGCATCTGGTAGAGCATCTCGTTTCCGGAACGCCGGGCCAGGTCGCCCGTACACTTTTCCTCGCTGCCCAGAATGGCAAACTTGACCCCGGCCTTCTTCAGCAGCTTGGACGTTGCACGCGCGACCTTCTGGTTGCGGCTGTCAAATGAACCGGCGCAGCCCACCCACATGAGGACATCAATCTCATCTGCAGAGGTCTCCGCCATGGCGGGAATGTCCTCTTCCTTGGCCCAGTCCCCACGCTGGTCGTAGCCAACGCCCCACGGGTTGAAGTTCCGCTCCAGTCCCTTGAAGGTGCTGGTCAGTTCCGGAGGATAGGCTTCCTTCATGAGCGTCTCCCCCTGGCGCATCGCGATCATGCGAGGGACGTGCTCAATGGCCACAGGACACGCATCTTCGCAGGCCCGGCAGGTCGTGCAGGCCCAGAGCGTGTCCGGATGAATGACGTCTCCCACCAGCTCCTTGGTGCCACTTGTTTTTCCCGTCTGGTAGAGCGTTCCGGCTTCTTCACGCAGGTGCCCCAGCAACGACTGGTTGACCCATTTCATGGTCAGCGGCTTCCCGGTCACATACGTGGGACAGATGTCGTAGCAGCGTCCGCACTCCGTACACGAGTAGAGGTCAAAACCCTCCTTCCAGGTCAGTTGCTCAAACTTGGTGACCCCAATGCGTTCCTCCTCCCACGCCTGCTCATTCTCCAGGTCAATGAGGTCAATGGGCCGGTGAGGGCGATCGAGTGACGCAAAGTAGACATTCGGAAGAGCCGTGATTTCGTGAAACTGCTTGGTGTTGACGAGAACGTTCACAAACACCATCATCGTCACCACGTGTCCCCAGAAGCCAAAGTGGTAGAAGAAGGCATTGGCCGTTTCCCCTAGGGGCGCCACCCATGCGGCAAGCAGCGCGGCAAAGGGAGCCCACTCCATCTCGGTTCCGTAAAGGGGGCTGTTGTAATAGGGAATCTCGTGGTTCCAGAGCTGAATCAGGTTGAAACGACCGGCATCAAAGAAGAGGTCCGTGAGCATGATCAGGGCAATGTACAGCAGCACGTAGATGCCTTCCCAGTTCAGGGAAAGCCGCACCGGCTTCGGACTCACCACACGGCGCCAGAGCATGATCAGCACCCCAGCCAGCACCACCACCTCTGCGACGTTGTAGAGGAACACGTACACGTATCCGGCCAGGTGATCCACGCCTAGGAAGGGAAGGTGCTCCTGAAAGCCCTTCACAAACCCTTCTCCCATCAAGGCCATCTCCCGGAGTCCAATGATGACGGCGCCCCAGAAAATGAGGGCGTGCACAATGCCCGAACCCCGCTCCCGGGAACGGTCTAGGAACTTGCGCTGCCCAAACCCCAGACCCAGGAGCTGCTTGAGGCGCTCCTTCGGACGATCCTTGCGCTCTTCCGGAGCCATGCGTCGCAGGGCACCAAACTTGACGGTCATCTGAAGCGCAAACACGCCCCAGCCAATCAAAAAGACGGGGAGCATCAGCCATGGGTTCATGTTGTTCCTCTAGGTCAGAATTTCCGGAAATGAGGCAGGAAGCAAAGGGAACCGCTTCCACGGTTTGGGGTCGTGTTTCATCTGGAAGCACCTTAGAAGAACCCCCCGGGAGACGCAAGGGAAAGCCCGGGAAAATCTTCCTCAGCAGGGTCCCTCAGCGGAAGCGGTAAGGCTGCGGATCCAGCTCGGGAGAGCGGCCCTGCAGCAGGTCTGCGGCTAGGCGGGCTGAGCCGCAGGCCATGGTCCATCCCAGGTGCCCGTGGCCGGTGTTGTACAGCAGGTTCCGGTGCGGTCCCATCCCAATGATCGGGGTTCCTTCAGGCGTCATCGGACGCAGGCCACTCCAGAACTGCGGCCTCGTGTAATCCGCTGCTCTCGGAAAGAGGTCCTGCATGGCCGCCAACGCCCGCTGCAGTTGCTGACGCGGAGCCGCAAGGCGGTACCCCTGGAAGGCGGCCAAGGTTGTGAGCCGGAGCTTGTTTCCCAAGGTCGAAAAGGCCACACGCGCGTCTTCGTCAATGCCACCCAGCTCCGGGGGCGTGTGTTCCGGAGCAATCGGAACCGTCGCCGAAACCCCCTGCACCGGATAAATCGGCAGGTCGATTCCCAAGGGACGCAGCAGGTGCGGACTCCAGGCACCCAGCGCCAGCACATACCGATCGGCACGCAGCGTGCCCTGCCGCGTGAGCACCCCATTCACCTGGTCGCCGGACACATCAAGCCGCTCCACCGGGCAGTTGAAGTGAAAGGTCACCCCCCGCTCCTGACACTTCTTTGCCAGCGCCTGCGTAAAAACGTGGGAGTCTCCGGATTCGTCGGTGGGACTGTACACCGCTCCGGCAAGGTGAGCCCGGCTGTCTGCATAGCCGGGATCTAGGGCATAAATCTCATCCGGAGTGAGGAGGCGGAGTTCCTGCCCTCCTTGGGTCAGGGGCGCCCGCTCTTCAAGCGCATGCTCCAGGTTCCGGGAGTCCCGGTAGAGGTAAAGGACCCCGCGTGTGCCCCGGTGGTAGTCAAGAGGAGTTTCCTCCCGCAACTGACGGAGGCGTTGCTGGCTGTAAACACAGAGCTGGTGCTTGTTCTGAGAGTTCTGCCACCAGGAGGCGTGGGTACACTGAGGCAGAAAGCGAAGGCCCCACTGGACCAATTCCGGAGTCAAGGGCCCAATCTTCATGGCCGGGTCCTGTCCTAGCCACACCAGAGGAAGCTGCTTCAGACGATCGGGAGAGGCCCATGCGAGCGCGTCTCCAGTGGCAATCAAACCGGCGTTGCCAAAGCTGGCGCCCTGTGCCGGACGGGGAGCCCGGTCGAGGACCACGACCTCATGGCCGTCTTGCGCCAACTCCCAGGCGGTGGTGGTGCCGACGACGCCGGCTCCGAGGATGAGAATACGCACTGAAATGAGTCAGTTCGATGGGAGCCCGGAGGCTCCCGGTTGAGTTAGGCTTTTTTGCGCTTGGGCAGGTAGAGGTCGGTGATGGTGCCCTCGAAGGCTTCTGCCGCCATGGCCACCGTTTCCGAGAGGGTCGGGTGCGGATGGATGGTGGCGCCAATGTCAGCAGCATCACACCCCATCTCAATGGCCAACGCGCCTTCGGCAATCAGGTCACCGGCGTTGGTTCCCACAATGCCCACGCCAATCACTCGATCCGTTTCCTCATCGAAAATGACCTTTGTCATTCCCTCATCGCGTCCGTTTGCCAGGCTCCGTCCGCTGGCGGCCCAGGGGAATTTCCCCACGCCGACCTTCCGACCTTCGGCCTTGGCTTCGGCTTCGGTGATCCCGACCCAAGCCACTTCCGGATCGGTGTAGGCCACCGAGGGAATGACCCGGGCGTCAAAGTAGCGTTTGTGTCCCGCAATCACCTCGGCAGCCACCTTGCCTTCATGCGTGGCCTTGTGTGCCAGCATGGGCTGCCCCACGATGTCGCCAATGGCAAAGATGTGCGGAACGTTGGTCCGCATCTGTGAGTCGACGGGAATGAAGCCCCGCTCGTCAACCGTGACCCCCGCGTTTTCGGCACCAATCTTTTTTCCGTTCGGCGTACGCCCCACGGAGCTGAGGATGCGGTCGAACACAACGGGCTTCTCTGGAGCATTCTTGCCCTCAAAGGTGACCTTGAGTCCCTTCTTCTGAGCCTCCACCGAGGTCACACGGGTTTCCAGCCAGATGTTTTCATAGAGCCCGGCAATGCGCTTCTGGTACGGACGGACTAGGTCCTTGTCTGCTCCAGCCATCAGGGAGTCAAGCATCTCGACAATGGTGATCTTGGCGCCGAGTGCGTGGTACACCGTGGCCATTTCCAGTCCAATGATGCCCCCGCCAATGACCAGCAGGTGCTGAGGCACACCCTGGAGTTCCAGCGCTCCGGTCGAATCCACAATGCGGTCATCTTCCGGGAGGAAGGGTAGCTGAACCGCTTGTGATCCGGCGGCAATGATGGCGTGTTCAAAGTGCAGGGTCTCGGTGGAGCCGTCTGCCGCAGTAACCTGCAGGTGGTGCGGGTCCAGAAACGTCCCCACGCCGGTGACCACGTCCACCTTGCGCTGCTTGGCCATGCCCGCGAGTCCTCCCGTGAGGCGACTGACCACCCCATCCTTCCAACTCCGGAGCTTGTCGATATCGACTTTTGGAGGCTGAAAGACGAGTCCGTGCTCGCTCATGTGCTGAGCATCCTCAATGACCTTTGCCGCATGAAGCAGGGCCTTGGACGGGATGCAGCCCACGTTCAGGCACACGCCTCCGATGGTGGAGTAGCGCTCCACCAGAATGACCTTCTTGTCGAGGTCCGCTGCCCGGAACGCCGCGGTGTAGCCTCCAGGCCCGGAACCGAGCACCAGCACCTCGCAGGAGCGGTCGGCACTTCCGGAGTAGCTGGAAGCCGTTGGTGCCGGAGCTGCGGGAGGAGGAGACGCCGGCGCCTGCTCTGGGGCACTTGCTGCCGGAGCAGCAGCCGTGGCTCCTTCTGCCGCATCCAGCATGAGGATCAGGCTTCCCTCGGACACGCGATCCCCAACCTGAATCTTGAGTTCCTGGACGACCCCGCCAGCAGGAGAAGGAACCTCCATGGTGGCCTTGTCGCTCTCCAGGGTGATCAACGAAGCCTCTGGCTCAATCCGGTCTCCCGGGTTGACCAGAACCTCAATGATCTCGACATCCTTGAAGTCCCCAATATCCGGGACCTTGATTTCAATCAGGCTCATACTTCACTCAAAAAATAGCAGGACGCGCCCCCGGCTGAGGGGGACACGAAAAGGTAAATGGGGTCTCAGTAACGGAAGGCCGCTCCCGGAAGCTCCGGGAGCATCAAGCCTCAGAGCAACAGTCGACGCAGGTCTCCAAGGGTCTTGCACAGGTCCACCATGAAGCGGGCGGCCTGCGCGCCGTCAATGACGCGGTGGTCATAGGTCAGGTCCAGCGGCAGCATCAGGCGCGGGACAAACTCCTGCCCATTCCACACCGGGGCCATGCGGGACTTGGTGATCCCCAGGATCGCCACTTCCGGAGCATTGACCAGAGGCGTGAAGGCGGTGCCGCCGATGCCGCCAAGACTGGAGATGCTGAAGCAGCCTCCTTGCATTTCTTGAGGCTTCAGCTTGCCGTCACGGGCCCGGGCACTGACTTCTCCCAGCTCTGCGGCTAGGTCGTAGACGCCCTTCTGATCCACGTCCCGGATCACAGGCACCACCAGTCCATCCGGAGTGTCAACCGCCACGCCAATGTGCACGTACTGCTTATACACCAGGCTCTCTGCATCCGGCGTCAAGGAGGCATTGAAGTTGGGATGCGCCTGCAGCGTGGCCGCACAGGCCTTGAGCATGAAGGCCAGTGGCGTCACCTTGACGCCCTTCTTGGCGGCCTCGTCCTTCAGGGACTTCCGGAAGGCCTCCAGCTCGGTGATGTCGGCCTCATCGTGGTGCGTGACCATGGGAACGTTCAGCCACGCCCGGTGCAGGTGCTTGCCGGAGATCTTCTTGATGCGCGACAGCGGCTTGACCTCAACCGGACCAAACTTGCTGAAGTCCACCTCTGGCATTGCCGGGATGCCCATGCCCCCAGAGGCAGCGGCGGCAGGCTGAGCGGTTTGCTGCAGAGCCTGCTTGACGTAATTCTGGACGTCCTCCTTGGTGATCCGGCCCTTGCGTCCGGTCCCAGAAACCTTGCTGAGGTCCACACCCAGTTCACGCGCAAACAGTCGAACCGAAGGACTCGCATGCGCCTTCCGGAAGCTTTGATCGTTCACCGGCTCAGAAACAGGCGGAGGCCGCAAGGGAGACTCCATTGCCATGTCTTCTGAAAGCTGAGAGGGCGCCGGGGCCGCTGGGGCTGGGGCTGCTGGAGCCGGAGGCGTGGGGGCTGCCTGAGGCGCCGGGGCCGCTGCAGGAGCTCCCGTCACCTCAACCAGGGCAATCAGGTCTCCCTCAGAGACCTTGTCACCCACCTGAACCTTCATCTCCTTGACGACTCCGGCGAGAGGAGAAGGCACCTCCATCGTCGCTTTGTCGCTTTCCAGCGTGATCAGTCCGGCATCCGTTGCAATCGAGTCTCCCGGATTGGTGAGGACCTCAATGATCTCCACATCCTTGAAGTCTCCAATGTCCGGAACCCGAACTTCCTGAACGCCCCCTGAAGAAGCGACGGGCTCCGGAGCTGCTGGCGCAGCCGCTGACGGCGCTTCCGGAGCCGCTGGGGCTTCAGCAGACTCGTTGGCCGGGATCAGCTTGAGGACCAGGCTGCCCTCAGAAACCTTGTCTCCGACCTTCACCGTCAGCTCCTGGACAATACCGGCCTCAGGAGATGGGACATCCATGGTCGCCTTGTCGCTCTCCAGCGTGATGAGCGGATCCTCCGGTTGAATGGAGTCTCCGGGCTTGACGAGGATGTCAATGATCTCCACGTCCTTGAAGTCCCCGATGTCTGGGACCAGAACGTCTTTCAATGTGCTCATGATCGCGCTCCTTCTCAGACAAACAAGGGGTTGGGTTTCTCAGGATCAATGCCATATTTCTTGATGGCGTCCTTCACGGTCTTCGCCGGAAGGGATCCTTCGTCGGCAAGGGCCTTCAGCGCTGCAACGGTGACGTAGTAGCGGTTGACCTCAAAGTGCTGGCGGAGGGCCTTGCGGGTGTCGCTGCGTCCGAAGCCGTCGGTGCCAAGCACCACGTAGCTGCGCGGCACATACGCCCGAATCTGATCGGCGTAGAGCTTGACGTAGTCTGTGGCCGCCACAATGGGACCAGAGGTCTTCTCGAAGCACTGCTCAACGTGCGACTTGCGGGGCTTCTTGTCAGGATGCAGGAGGTTCCAGCGGGCAACGTCGTCGCCGTCTCGCTTGAGCTCATTGAAGCTCGGCGCGCTCCACAGGTCCGCTTGCACGCCCCAGTCCTCCGCCAGCAGGTCGGCTGCTGCCATGACCTCACGGAAGATGGTCCCGGAGCCCATCAGCTGCACCCGCAGCTTGCCGGCCTTGGCCTTCTTGAAGGAGTAGAGCCCCTTGATGATGTTCTCTTCCTCGCCCTCCGGGAGTCCGGGGTGCGGGTAGTTTTCGTTCATCGTCGTCAGGTAGTAGAACACGTTCTCCTGCTCTTCAAACATGCGACGCAGGCCCTCCCGGAAGATCACCATCAGCTCATAGGAGAAGGTGGGATCGTAGGAGATGCAGTTCGGGATGTTGCCCGCCAGGATGTGGCTGTGTCCATCTTCGTGCTGGAGGCCTTCCCCGTTCAGGGTGGTCCGACCAGAGGTGCCGCCGATGAGGAAACCCCGCGCCTGAATGTCTCCGGCCGCCCAGGCCAAGTCTCCAATCCGCTGAAACCCGAACATCGAGTAAAAGATGTAGATCGGGATCATCTGGATGTTGGAGTGGCTGTAAGCCGTGGCTGCCGCAATCCAAGACGACATGGCGCCGTCTTCGTTGATGCCCTCCTGCAGGATCTGACCACTCTGGTCCTCCCGGTAGTACATGAGCTGATCCCGGTCGACTGGCTCATACTTCTGCCCCTCGTGGGCGTAAATGCCCACCTGCCGGAACATGCCTTCCATGCCGAAGGTCCGGGCCTCATCTGGCACAATGGGAACCAGCCGCGGGCCGATTTCCTTGTCCCGGGTCAGCAGGGTCATCGCCTGAACCAGGGCCTGAGTCGTGGACATTTCCCGCTCACCCGTTTCCTTGAGGAGGCGACCAAAGAAGGACAGCTCCGGAATCTTCAGACCTGCGGCCTTGATGCGACGCTGTGGAAGTGGACCTCCCAGGGCTTCCCGACGCTCCATGAGGTAACGGATCTCCTCCGAGTCTGCACCCGGATTGTAGAATTCCATGTTCTCCACCTGCTCATCATTGAGCGGCACCTTGAAGCGGTCCCGGAAGAGCTTGAGGTCGGAGAGGCCGATCTTCTTCTGCTGGTGCGACCCCATCTGCCCCTCACCGGAGGCGCCCATGCCGTATCCCTTAACGGTCTTTGCCAAAATGACGGTGGGCTGTCCGGTGTGGTTGACAGCGGCGTGGTAGGCCGCATAGATCTTGTGGGGGTCATGCCCCCCACGGTTCAAGCGCCAGATGTCTTCGTCGCTCATGGACGAGACCATGTCGAGCAGCTCCGGGTACTTGCCAAAGAAGTGCGCCCGGACGTAGGCGCCGTTGTGCGCCTTGAACGCCTGATACTCTCCGTCAACGGCTTCTTCCATGCGTCGCCGCAGGAGGCCGTCCTTGTCTTGCTGCAGAAGCGGATCCCAGTACGACCCCCAGATGACCTTGATGACGTTCCAGCCGGCGCCCCGGAACTCGGCTTCAAGCTCCTGAATGATCTTCCCGTTTCCACGGACCGGACCATCCAGACGCTGCAGGTTGCAGTTGATGACAAAGACCAGGTTGTCCAGCTTCTCCCGGGCGGCCAGACCAATGGCGCCCAGGGATTCCGGCTCGTCGGTTTCTCCGTCTCCCAAGAAGGCCCAGACCTTTCGGTTGGTCACATCCGCCAGTCCCCGGTTACCGAGGTACTTGAGGAAGCGGGCTTGGTAGATGGCCATGATGGGCCCCAGTCCCATGGAAACGGTGGGGAACTGCCAGAAGTCCGGCATCAGCCAGGGGTGTGGGTAGGAAGAGACCCCCTTGCCGTCAGATTCCTGCCGGAAGTTGATCAGCTGCTCCTCCGTCAGGCGTCCCTCCAAGAAGGCTCGGGCGTAGATTCCTGGGGCCGAGTGTCCCTGCATGTAGATCAGGTCGCCGCCGTGGGTCTCGCTGGGCGCATGCCAGAAGTGATTGAAGCCGACGTCATACAGGTTGGCCGCCGAGGCAAAGCTGGCGATGTGCCCTCCTAGCTCAGAAGACTCCTTGTTGGCCTTGACCACCATGTTGGCCGCATTCCAGCGGATGATGGCCCGGAGCTTCGATTCAATTTCCTGATTTCCAGGAGAGCGGACTTCCAGCTCCGGAGGAATAGTGTTGATGTAAGGGGTCGTCGCCGAGTAGGGCGAAGCGACTCCGGAGGTGGTCGCTCGGTCCGCCAGCTGACGCAGGAGGAAGTAGGCGCGCTCCAACCCATCTCGCTCAATGACGGCTTCGATGGCGTCAATCCACTCGCGAGTTTCTTGTGGGTCAAGGTCGTGGGCAATCGTGTCGGTCATGGTCCTTCCAAGAAGAGGATGCCGAAATGCAAGTTAATTGCTTAAACTGTGGTTTAGTAAAAAAACTCTTCGTCTAAACTGCACTTTTGAAGCGAAACTGAGCAGGAACCTTCTCTGTCGGGTGCTCAGTTTCGTTTCATAAGAGATGTTTTAATTAAAACAATTGTGCAGTTCTTACAAAAGAAGGTTTTAATTCTCAATTTAGTGAAAGAAATGTCAATCATAAACGCCGAGAGGCCTCACTCATCGGCACAAATCCGCATGCCGACGCTTTTGTAGTGGGTCTTGGTGGGGTTGGCGTACCAGCGTTTGGCGGAACGGATGCTCTTTTTCTCAGAGGAGTACCCTCCGCCACGCAAGACGTGCGTGTTCCCTGATTCCGGACCCGTGGGGTCGGTCACGCCGTCAGCATCCTGGCCGTAGGTGCTGCCGCTGTAGAAGTCCTGAACCCACTCCCAAACGTTGCCATGCACGTCGTACAGCCCCCAGGCGTTGGGGGTCTTGGCTCGGACCGGTTGCGGATTGGACCGGCTGGTGGAGTCATACCAAGCGGTGTCGGTGGTGCAGGTGTCATTGCCGCACCACCACTTGCTTTCGGTCCCGGCGCGAGCGGCATATTCCCACTCGGCTTCGGTGCAGTAACGAAAGTGCCGGTCTTCCTGAGTGCTGAGCCACGTCAGGTAGGTCTGCCCCTGCTCCCAAGAGAGGCAGTTCATCGGGTAGTCGCCGTGCTCCGCCAGCAGGGCATTGCAGCTGCTGCTCATGCCGGCCAGCGTGCAGGCTCCGGCATCCACACAGGCCTGATACTCAGTGACAGTCAGTTCGTGATCGGCAATCCAAAATGGGTGGCTGAGGGTCACCGCGTGGGCGGGCTGTTCGTTGCTGCCGGCGCTGTCATCGGCAAGGCTGGCGTTGTCGGCGCCCATCTGAAAGGTCCCGCCGCTCAGCTTGATCAACCCCTGGG
Source organism: uncultured bacterium (assembly GCA_965662235.1). Lineage (GTDB taxonomy): Bacteria > SAR324 > SAR324 > SAR324 > NAC60-12 > JAYPUA01. The sequence goes on along the minus strand of CBFIGY010000024.1, from coordinate 6,574 downwards.
CATCGGCTTCTGCCAGCACTCCATTCTGGATGTGAAACGCCTGCTGGCGAGGTTCCGGGTGGTTGCCGGCCAGGTCCTCAAGGGCAGCAGAAAGGGTTGCGGTGTAGGTTGCATTGGCGGTCCAGCCGTGCTCCGGAGTAAAGGTCAGCGTGGTCCCATCCAGCACCACCGTTCCGTTTTGGGGCGCCTTCTCTTGGGCCACCGTCACCGCGGCTGCCACCGAAGCCGGATTGAGCGGCTCGCTGAAGGTCCACTGCAAGGAAACATTGTCCGGGAGATCCTCTGGAGCCTCCTGAAGGGTGCTGGTGAGCACGGCTGGAGCCTCGCGGTCAAGCTGCCCTGTGGTCGCAAAGACCCAGTCCGGAGTCTCCTGCAGCGCCCAGTGCTCCTGGTCGGAATACGTTGAGGAGAGGGTGAGCGTTTGGGTTTGGTCCGAAGGAAAGGGCGTGTCGGGGTAGAAGGTGACGTAGTGGCCTGACTGGGTCCAGCTGCCGGTCAGTGGCTCACCAGGGGCAGCTTGCAGAAAGCCCGGGTCCGGCGCAACGGACTGGGGTGGCGCCTCGGCAAAGGCCAGCAGCAGCACCGTGTTGCGGGGAACGTTGGTGTCGGCCTCGCTGGGAAACCAGTCGGTGAGCGTCAAGTAGCTGAGCGTTGGGGCCTCGGTGGTGGGGGGAACGGGCTCAACGCCAGCAGGAGTGGCTTCATCTGAATTGCCACATGCCGCAAGGCTCAGCAGAAGCCAGAGGCAGGTGGAACCAAAACGAGACCAGGGCCGGAAGGTGAGAGAGAGTCTCATGGGTCCTCCAAATCAAAGCGCATCTCGTGGACACGAGACGGGTTAGGGCGGGGTGAGGGGAACCCTAACACACTCTCATCCATGAGACAACCGGGGGCTTGAACTCCAAGGAGCCTCTCTCTGCTGGCAGACGTTGATTTCAGCCGAGCCTCAGGGGCTTCGGTTTCCCACCAAACCGATGATCTTGGCCTTGAATGTCTGAGAGTGAGCCGCTATTCTCGCCTGCGTTTCCTCCGTTTCATCCAGACCGCTGATAGGCCGAAGGAAGAGATTGTCGTCACGGGTCTGGTCCGTTACGAGCTTTGGCTCTGATTCTTGTTGGCACACTCCCGCATGCGACAACGCTTCTTTCTCCTGTGGCTCCTGCCCGTCCTCCTCATTGTCTCCACGCTGCTCATCCACCTCTTTGAGTACCAACTTGCGGAAAATCCGGATGAACAGTACGGAAGCCTCTTCAACAGCTTCTACTGGACCGTGGTCACGGTCGCGACCGTTGGCTTTGGAGACCTTTCCCCCAAGACCTTTGAGGGCCGCTTCTTCACCCTCTTCGTGATTGCCGCAGGGGTGGTGCAGTACTCGTTGCTGGTCTCCATCCTCACGACCAAGCTGGCAGCCTACCGGTCGGCTCGGGAGCGGGGGTTGGACCCGGTGGACATGAAGGGACACATCCTCATTTGCTCCGATCAGGCGGGCTGGATCACGGAGATCCTCAATGAAAACGCCCGGGCCATGAGCGGCCGCCTCGTGGCCATTGTTTCTCCCACCATGGAGCACCCGCTGCTGACCACCGACTTCAACCAGATCCGCTGGATCTCCGGACAGCCGCATCACCTGGACACGTTGATGAAGGCTTCTGCGGACAAAGCCGCAGTCGCTTACGTGTACTTTCCGGACAACAACCTGACGCTGATGACCGTCCAGCAGCTGCAGACGCTCAGCAAGGGCCGCATCATCACACAGGCGCAGTACCTCGGCCGGGACTTCCGACGCTACTTTGCGGACGTCGGCTGTGACCACGCAGTGGATCCCTATGACCTCTGTGTGCCCATGATGATGCAGGCCTACCGGTCGCAAGGGGGTCCCTCCTGGATCCGGGTGGTGGTCCGACGCTCCGAGGGGCATCGGCTGGATACGGTGCCGGTGCCAGTGCATCACGTGGAGAAAACGTGGCTGGACTTTGTGAAAGAGGTCAAGGCCCAAACCGGGAGCATGCCCCTCGGCATTGTCATGGGCGAAGTGGTGCTCATCAACCCGGCCCCGCACCACCTGCTGCACCGTGACAACAAGGTCATCCAGCTGTCGTCGCCTCCGTCCCGAGCCCTGGGCGACCAGGACTCGCATGGCATCGACGTGCTGGGCATGGAGGACCTCCGCATTGAAGGACACCTGCTGATCAGCTCCGACAATCCCATCTTCATTGAACGGATGCTGCTGGAGATGTCCCACTGTGAGCTGGAAGACCACATCGTCGTCCTCACCAACCTGCCTCCGATGGAGCAGATGCCCGACAACCTGTCACTCGAGTGGATCCAGGGCAGTTCCAACTCGGAAGAAGCCTTCCACAAGGGACGGGCTGAGCTGGCCAAGGTGGCTTTTGTCGACCACCTGCATGATGGCCAAACCCTGATCGCCGTTCTCCGGCTTGAGCAGGAAACCGACGGAGACATCTTCACCATTGCCACCTTCCGGGACGATGACTTCGACCTGCACCTGCTCCGGGTGGGCTGCGACTTCTGCCTCAAGTACGATGACCTGATTGCTCCCATGCTGGCACAGTCGGCCACCAACTCTGGACTGAGCAACCTGATCACCCAGATCCTTTCACAGGAGCTTTCCACCCAGAGCCTCTTTGTCCGGCGCCTCAGCTACGACTGGAAGGAAACGTCTTGGCTCAACACAGTGGTGACCGTGAAGTCCGAAAGCGAGCAGCTTCCGGTGGGCCTCATCCGCCGGGGCAGCAACGAGCTGCTGGTCAATCCGCACCCTGACCTGCGTGTGTCGTCAGGCGACAGCCTCATCTTCCTGACCAAGGAGGTGACGCTCCGGCACCAGCAGATCTTTGAGCCCACGCACCTTGATCATGAGTCGCCCAAAGCGGTCTCGCCCGGACGAGCACCTCGTGAGCTCAGCGAAGGAGAGGCCCTGGTGGTGGATGCGATTCAGAAGCTCAAGGACAACGGCGACCCCCTGCAGGCGTACCGGATGCTGCTGCAGGCCGCCAACCTCAATCACCCGGAAGCCAAGTACCAGCTGGGCATCCTTCACTTCAAGGGGCGGGGCATTCCCAAAAACCTAGATGAGGCCCATTACTGGTTCCGGGAAGCCGCTCTTTCAGGAGACGAAAAGGCCCAGAGCGTCCTGGCCACCATCAAGATCCTCCGGGAAGCCGAAAAGCGATTCCAGCAACACGACACCGACACCCCAGAATTCAACCCCGAGCTGCTGGCCCAGCTGGATGCGACCAAGCGCCGCTGGTTTGCCCGCATGGTGGTGTCCATGGTCCAAGCAGATGGACGCATTGACCTGCATGAGCGGGCGTTTGTGCACTCCGCCATTCAGCTCATTGCCGACCCGGCTGGCGTCCAGGAACTGGAAGAGGCCTTTTTGCTGGGGAACCCCATTCCGATTGAGCCGATTGAGGTGGCAGAGGACCTGCGTCTGAAGATCCTCGAAAGCCTCCTCAATGTGGCAACCATTGACCGGCACTTCGACGAAGCAGAAGAGTCGATGCTCCGGCAGATTGGCACCCAGATTGGCTGCGAGCCGCAGGTCATTGAGCAACTGGTGGAACTGGGACACTCCCGGGCCCAGCAGTTCCACTCCACTCAGCTGCATGCTCCCAACGCTCGGGCCCGCATCTAATGAGGCGGGCCTGGAAGGGTCCGCTGAAACCTGAAACCCGAACAGGCTCCTGTCATGCCCTCTTTGCACCAACGCCAACGCGGCGCCCTCCTTGGGGCAGTGGTCGCTGATGCGGCCGCCCGCCCCCTCCACTGGATCTACCAAGCAGAAACCCTGGCGGCTCTCCTCACGGAACACGAGCCCCCGGAGTTCTGGCCCACCAACCAGTCTCCCTTTTACAGCCTGCCCACGGGCTCCATCAGCGCGTATGCTGACACGTCTCTGCTGATGCTCCGGACGCTGGCGGAAACCGACGGCGAATGGGACCCGGCGTGGTTCCTCGACAATGCGGCCGCTCAGTTTGGTCCCGGGTCTTCTTATGCAGAAGGCCTCGACCTACGGGCCCGGAACTTTGAAGACGACGGCAAGACCTGGAAGGGCGCCATTGCGGGACCCTGGCTGCACCAAAGCCAACGGAAGATGCTGGAACAGGCCGAGGCCGGTGTGGAGGTTCCGGGGCTGGAAGGAGCCGATGAAGCCGATGGCTGGATGGCGGCCATGCCTTGGGTCGTGCTGCATGCGGACGATCCGGAGCTGCTCTCAGGGACTGAAGCCATCATCCGGACGGTGGCAAACAGTGACCTCTGCGTGAGCCACGGCCTTGCCTTTGCGCGCCTGCTGCGGGCGGCGTTGCAGGGGAGTCCGGACCCGGTGGGGCAGGTGCTGGAGGAACTCAAGCAGGCTTCAGCGCTTGCGGAGGTGCAGCAGGAACTGGAGCAGGTGCTCAACGCCCAAGCGGTCCCGCACACCGAGTTTGTGGCCTCTGTCGGAAAAGCGTGCCCGTATCCCGGAACCTTCCAGGGGGCGCTTCATGCGTTTGTCACGTCTGCCAATTACGAGGAGGCGGTCCGGAAGACCATCCGTGCCGGAGGCTGCAACTGTTCGCGGGGCAATCAGGTCGGCGCCCTTTGGGGGGCGTGGGGTGGAGAAGGCGGTGTGTCTCAGGCGTGGATCCGGTCGACGTACTGCGCCTCCGAGGTGCAGGAGCTTTTGGGAAAGCTGCTGACCTGAGGCCTCAGAAGTTAAAACCGATCAGGAGGGCGGTGTGAGACCCGAGGGAGAAGGTGGTTTTGTTTTCCACGTTGTTGGTCCGGAACGACACCCCCACCTCTCCGAAGGTTTGTCCGTAGGACAGTCCCAGGTGAAGGGACCAGAGGTCGTAAAGCAGCACCCCTTCCACATCCGACAGGAGCATGCTTGAGGTCGTCGTTTCAAACACAGGGGACGCGAGGGTCGCATTTCCGTACTTGAGCGAGCCCAAGCCACCAAGGGAAAGATCGCCCCAGCTCCAGAGCCACCCGGCAGAAGCCGCGCCGCCCGCGTAATCTAGGCTTGTGGTCCCGGCAGAGTCTTCCAGCTTAAAGGTCTCCAGCTTGCCCCCGAGCACGAGTCCACTGGAGTCCTGCCACAGCCCATAGAAGTCCATGGCGCCCGATGTGGAAAGCGTCGCGGACGAGAGGGTCCCTGAGGCCGTTCCTTCCTGAGAACCATAGGCAAGGCCCCAGCGCCAGAGGCTGCCGCCGTCCACCGGAATCGCTTCCACAGGGTCTTCCAGAGCCAGGCTCATCGCATCGGCTTCCTCAACGTCAGTGGCCATAGCGTCGGCTTCCTCAACGGGCTCTTCATCGCCTGACGAAAAGAACCACAGGGACGATTCTTCCTCTTCCACCGGCGGAGGCTCCTGTTTCGGCTTCGGCGGATCGACAAAGGCGTCGGCGTCCGACTCAATGGCAATGGGCTCCGGCAGAGATTCAGCAGCAGGCTCCATCAGAGGAAGAGGCTCTTCAGCGGCAGGCGGAGGCGCCAAGCTCGTGGCCTCTGAAACAGGCGCAGGAGCTGCGGTTCCGGGTGCTGGCGGTGGCGGGCGACGGATCGGCGCTTGAAGCAGCTCAGGGCCTTCGCCACACAGCTCAATGATCGTCTGCGGATCCACCCCAGCCAGGACCATCTTGGCCCGGTCGGGACCGGTGCAGTTTTTTCGGAAGGTGAAGTTTTCTTTACACGCCTTGGAAATGGCATCGGCGCCCAGGTCCGCCTGAAGCATGCGGGCCCGGTCGTAGTCGGTGCAGGGGCGGTTGTCCGGAATGAGCGACTCTGGGGAGGGCTCCGGCTTGGGCGGCGGGCAGATGGACTGAATCACCCGTTGATCCCAACCGGCGTCCAGCGCCTCCTGAATGATTTCCGGACTGCATTGTGTGTTGGCCCACGCTCCAAGGGGAAGCAGGCAAAGCCCCAAGAGGATTTTACAAAATTTATTCATCCATGCCTCAATCAGTGCAAAGGAACATCCGTTGGACTCACCATAGGGGAGCCCCCGGGAAGGTTCAAGCAAAGAGCTGGCCTACATGTTCCGTCGGTACTGTCCACCCAACTGATACAGCTCCTGTGTGACCTCTCCGAGCGAACACACCTGGGCGCACGTCATCAGGGCTTCAAAGGTGTTTCCCCCAGAAAGCGCCGCGTCCCGGAGCTGCTGCAACGCCGCCTCTCGGGACTCGCCATGGAACTGGTGAAAGTGCTCCAGGTCCCGAATCTGCCATGCCTTTTCTTCCTCTGTGGAGCGGGCCAGTTCAATTTCTGCCTCCTCCTCGTTCGGATGAGGATTGAGGAAGGTGTTGATGCCAATCAACGGAAGCTCCCCGGAGTGCTTCAGCGTCTCATAGTACATCGACTCCTCCTGAATCTTGTTGCGCTGGTACATCGTTTCCATTGCCCCCAGCACGCCTCCACGATCAGACAGGCGGATGAACTCGCTCAGAATCGCCTCTTCCACCAGGTCCGTGAGTTCCTCAATCAGGAAGCCCCCCTGAAGCGGATTCTGGTTGAAGGCCTGCCCCAGCTCCCGGTTGATGATGAGCTGAATCGCCAGGGCCCGCC
>CBFIGY010000023.1:0-45992 GCA_965662235.1 uncultured bacterium | reverse complement strand
GTGTGAAAGCGGTCACCAGCCGCTGGCCGCAGGGCATCAAGGACGGCGCCGTGTTCAGCTTTCCGACCATGAACTGATGCAACGTAAAACGATCATGTCTCGACCGTTTGATGCCCATCGCCCCTTGGACCTCATCAGTATGGGGCGTGTGGCTGTGGACCTTTATGCCGAGCAGGTACACAGTCCGCTGGAAAGTGCTCAGAGCTTCCGCCGGTACCTCGGAGGGTGCGCCGGAAACATTGCCGTGGGCACCTCCCGGCTGGGGCTGAAATCGTCCATGTTCTCCTGCGTGGGCACCGACGACATGGGGCAGTTCCTCCGGGCACAGCTTCGGCACGAAGGCGTGGACACGACCTTGCTGCAGGAGACTCCGGAGCACCTGACGGCCTTGGTGCTGCTTGGAGTGAGTCCGCCAGACCGCTTTCCTCTGATCTTTTACCGGGAAAACTGCGCCGACATGCAGCTCCGTCCGGAGCACGCACGTGCAGACGTTTTTCAGCAGGCCAAGGCGCTGCTCATCACGGGCACCGGACTTTCCACGCCGTCCATGCGTGCCGCGACCCTGCAGGCGGTCCAAGTGGCCAAGGCCTCCGGATGCGCTGTGATTCTGGACATCGACTATCGGCCGGTGCTGTGGGGGCTTACAGCTGCAGGTGACGGCGAAAACCGCTTTGTGGCTTCCAGCGCGGTGACGCAGGAGCTGCTTCCGTTGCTTCCGGAGCTGGACCTGATCATTGGCACCGAAGAGGAGGTGTTGATTGCCGGTGGCACCGAGTCTCTGGAATCCGCTCTGGAGGTCATCCGGGCCGCGTCCAGCGCCACGGTGGTGCTCAAGCGTGGGGAGCACGGCTGCGAAGTGTACGAGCCCGGACATCCGGAACCCCGCACGGCCCGCCCGTTTCCCATTGAAGTCCTGAATGTGCTGGGGGCCGGTGACGCGTTTGCGTCCGGATTCCTCCGGGGGTGGCTCCGAGGAGAGGCGCTGGAGACCTGTGCGCTTTGGGGAAATGCCAACGGCGCCTTAACCGTCACCCGCCACGGCTGTGCGCCGGCGATGGCTTCGTTTTCAGAGCTGCAGTACCTGATTGAGCGGTTTGATGAAGACCCCGAGGTTCTGCAGAGTCCGGAGCTGCTCCGGCGGCATCAGCAGACCGTTTTGGGCTTTCCACGCCAGCACCCTCTGCTGGTTCTCGCCTTTGACCACCGGCGGCAGTTTGAGGAAACCTGCCAGCGCCTCAACATTCCGGAAAGCCGCATCTCCGCTTTCAAGCAGCAGGTGCATCAGGGATTCCTCAAGGTGGTGGCACAGAATCCGGAGCTGCCCCTAGCGCTGTTGGTCGATCCGCAGTACGGCAGCACGATTCTGCAAGACTCTGCTTATGCGCCCTATGCGGTTGGGGCTCCGGTGGAACGGGCCGGGTCCTTTCCGGTGGAGTGGCTGTGTGGAGAGGAACTCTACCAGCACCTCCTCAAGCGCCCGAGTGAGTGGTTTGTGAAGGTTCTCTGGCACTTCCACCCTGACCTCTCTGATGAACAGAAGGCGCAGCAGCTTCGGCAGCTGGCTCGTCTGGAGTCTGTCTGTCGGGAGCTGGACCGTCGCCTGATGCTGGAGCTGATTCTGCCCGAGTCCCTTCCGGAGACCGGTGCCGCCCTGGCTCAGGCAATGGCTGCTGTGTACGACGCGCAGATCCATCCATTCTGGTGGAAGGTGATGGCCCTCGACTCAGCTGCCGACTGGGCGGAAGTGACGCAGGTCCTGAATCAGTATGACCCGGATGCCGGCGTGATTGTGTTGGGCAAGAATGCCCCCCTGGACGAGTTTCGGGAAAGCTTCCGACTCTTCCGGGCGACGCCGCATGCGTGCGGATTTGCCATTGGCCGCAGCATCTTCTGGGAGCCGTGGGAGGCCTTTGCTGCCGGAAGCCTCTCTGCGGAAGACGTCCCCTCGATCATTGCCGAACGGTATCAGCAGTTGCTGGAACTGTGGAACGCGTACGCGCCCTAAATTAGAAGGTTTCATCATGCCCCATCTACTCAGCCGCCCCCACACCCCGGACGCGCTCGGACGCGTCCAGTCGATTACCCCGGAGTCTGCCGGTTGGAAGCACGTTGGCTTTGAGGTCTTCCAGCTCAAACCCGGCCAGCAGGTGCAGCAGGAAACCGGATCTGCAGAAGTCTGCCTGGTGCTCGTGACCGGGAAGGCCCATGTGGCAACCCGGGAGACCTCATGGAGCGACCTTGGTGACCGCATGAGCGTTTTTGAGGACAAGGGTCCTTATGCCGTGTACGTCCCCAACGGAGACGCCTTTGAGGTGACAGCCACCACCGAGCTGGAGCTGGCTGTCTGCCGAGCGCCCGGACACGGCAACCACGCTGCTCGGTTGATCGACCCGAACACGATGAGCCGAGAAACCCGTGGACAGGGAACCAACACGCGGCACGTGTGCAACATCCTCCCTGAGACGGAACCCGCAGACAGCCTCCTTGTGGTGGAGGTCATCACGCCAAACGGCAACTGGTCCAGCTACCCTCCGCACAAGCACGATTCCGACAACATTCCGGAAGAGTCCTTTCTGGAAGAAACCTACTACCATCGCCTCAATCCGCCACAGGGGTTTGCCTTCCAACGGGTCTACACCGACGACGGCTCCATTGACGAGACCATGACCGTGCACGACGGGGACGTGGTGATGGTTCCCCGGGGTTACCACCCAGTGGGAGCTCCGCACGGATACGACCTTTATTACCTGAACGTCATGGCAGGGCCCACCCGGGTGTGGCACTTTAAGAATGCTCCTGAACACGAGTGGATCGTCAAACGCTGACCCACCCTTACTTCTCGACGACTGACCCTTCACCACAGAGGAAACATGAAGACAATCCGCCTCACCCTGGCTCAGGCCCTAATGCGCTTTCTCGACCAGCAGTACCTGGAGGTCGATGGCACCGAGCACAAGTTTGTGCATGGGGTGATGGGGATCTTTGGCCATGGCAACGTGACGGGAGTAGGCGAGGCTCTAGAATACGGAGGCACGAGCCTCAAGTACATTCAGGGCAACAACGAGCAAGGGCTGGTGCACACCGCCACGGCGTTTGCTAAGCAGAAGAACCGGCTGGGGATCTACGCGGTCACGTCCTCCATTGGTCCGGGCGCCACCAACATGATCACTGGCGCAGCGACGGCGACGGTCAATCGCATTCCGGTGCTTTTGCTGCCAGGAGACATCTTTGCCACCCGCCAGCCGGACCCGGTGCTTCAGCAGATTGAGACCCCGTGGGATGGAACCATCAACGCCAACGATGCCTTCCGCCCCGTCAGCCGTTACTGGGACCGCCTGCTGCGTCCGGAGCAGCTGATGCCAGCGGCCCTCAATGCCATGCGGGTGCTGACGGATCCGGTTGAGACCGGCGCCGTGACGCTGTGCCTGCCTCAGGACACCCAGGCGGAGGCCTATGACTACCCGGAGACATTCTTTGAAAAACGGGTGTGGCACCTTGATCGGCGGACGCTCTCGGAGCGTGCTCTGCAGGAAGCGGTCGCGGCGATCCAGGCGTCTCGGAAGCCCCTCATTCTGGCCGGAGGCGGTGTGCATTACTCCTTGGCGGCAGAAACGTTGCGGACGTTTGCCGACACCTTTGGCATTCCGGTTGCCGAGTCTCAGGCTGGAAAGAGCGCCATGAGCTGGAAGGATGCCATGAGCGTCGGGGGCCTTGGGGTGACCGGCACGTCTGCCGCAAACAAGCTGGCGGCAGAAGCCGACCTGGTGCTGGCGATTGGGACACGCCTGGGAGACTTCACCACCATGTCCAAGTTGGCCTTCAAGAACCCGGACCTGACGTTGCTTGGGCTGAACGTGGCCTCGTTTGATGCAGTCAAGATGAACGGGGTGATGCTTCAGGCAGACGCCAAGGCGGGCCTGGAACAGCTCCAAACCGCGCTGCAGCAGTCTGGTTATCAAACCGAGGGCGCCTACCGGGAACGCGTGGCAGAGGTGCAGGCAGAGTGGAATGCCGAAGTGGATCGCCTCTATGCCCTAGAGGCTCCGGAAGGCAACCACCAGATGGCGGTGGTCGGTGCAGTGAATGAAGCTCTGGGTCCAGAGGACGTGATCCTCTGTGCTGCAGGCTCGCTTCCGGGAGACCTGCACCGGGTGTGGCGGTGCGAGACGCCCAAGAGCTATCACATGGAATATGGCTACTCGTGCATGGGTTACGAGGTCCCTGGAGCCTTGGGGGCCCAGCTGGCGCTGGAGAAGGGGCAGGTGTATGCGATTGTCGGAGACGGCAGCTTCCTGATGCTTCATTCGGAACTGCTGACCAGCCTCAAGGAAGGCGTGAAGGTGACAGTGGTGCTGCTCGACAACCACGGCTACCAGTGCATCAAGAACCTGCAGATGGCTCACGGCAGCGTTGGGTTTGGCAACGAGTTCCGGGAGCGAGAAGCGAGCACCGGACGCCTGACCGGACAGGTCACCGCAGTGGACTTCCGACAGTATGCCGGAGCCTTGGGGGCCAAAACCTTCCGGGCAGAGACCGTTGACGAACTCAAAGCTTGCCTCGAGGCTGCAAAGCAGGAACCCTGTTCCACGTTAATTGAAATCAAGGTGCTGCCCGGCACCATGACCGGTGGTTACGAGTCCTGGTGGCGGGTTGGGGTTCCGGAAGTGTCCTCGTGCGAGGCGACCCGCGAGTCTCACCAATCCATGGAGGCAATGGCCAAACAGGCTCGCCCCTTCTGATCGACTGACCGGCTCCCCCTGGCGGGGGCCTTCCCCCAAAACGTGCTCGCGCTGGAGCCTCTTATGTTCGCTGAAAACGCAGTCAAGCTGGGCATTGCCCCCATCAATTGGACCAACGACGACCTCCCGGAGCTCGGAGGGCACATTCCGTTTGAGCAGTGCATTGCCGAAATGGCAGAAGCCGGCTTCATTGGAACCGAGGTTGGCAACAAGTACCCGAAGGATCCGGAGGTGCTCCGTCCGGCTCTGGCTCAGCATGGCCTAGAAGTCGCCAGCGCCTGGTTCAGCACCTTCTTCAGTGAAGCCGGCCGGACGCAGGAAACCGTTGAGGGCTTCATCCGGCACATGAACTTTCTGAAAGCCAACGGCGCCACCCGTGTCAACGTGTGCGAGTGCGGAAGCTGCGTGCAGGGAGGCCCCAAGCACGTCTTTGACCGTCCGAGCTACTCGGATGCACAGTGGCAACAGGTGGCTGAGGGACTCAACGTGCTCGGGCGCCTAGCCCGGGAAAACGGCATGTACATGGCCTACCACTACCACATGGGCACCATGGTGCAAACGGCTGCTGAGACCGACCGCATCATGGAGATGACGGATCCGGAAGCCGTCTTCCTGCTCATGGACTCCGGACACGCCTATTACGCTGGAGACGACCCGGTGGCCCTAACCCGGAAGTACGCCTCGCGCATCAAGCACGTCCACCTCAAGGACATCCGGCAGGAGGTGCTCGATCGGGTTCATGCAGAAAAGATGACCTTCCTGGAGTCGGTCAAGGCTGGTGCCTTCACGGTGCCCGGAGACGGGTGCATCGACTTTGACCCGATCTTTGCGGAGCTGTCCCGGAGTGGTTACGAGGGGTGGATGGTTGTGGAGGCCGAGCAGGATCCTGATCAGGCCAATCCGCTGGAGTACGCCAAGTTGGCCCGAACCTACATCCGCGAGCATGCAGGAGTCTGATGCACAACCAATTTCGCAAAGTCCGCCCGCTCCGTTACGGCATGATCGGAGGCGGAGCCACCAGTCAAATCGGCGACAGCCATCGGGTGGCATTGGCCTGGGACCACTGCTACGACTTGGTTGCCGGGGCCTTCGACATTGACCCGCAGTCCGGACGTGAGTTTGGCGACCGCTTGGGGCTGGAGGCAAGTCGGGTGTATCCCGACTATGAGGCCATGGTGCAGGGCGAGCAGGCCCGTGAAGATGGTGTGGAGGTCGTCGGCATCATGACGCCCAATGCAACCCATCATTCCATTGCCAAGGCCTTCTTGGAGGCCGGGGTGCATGTGATTCTGGAGAAGCCGATCACAACAAACCTCAAGGATGCTGAAGACCTCATTGCGTTGGCCAAGGCAAAGAACCTGATCTGTGCCTCCATGTACGGCTACAGCGGGTACCCGATGATCCGGCAGGCTCGGGCGATGGTGCGTCAAGGGGACTTAGGAGCGATCCGGGTGGTGCAGACGGAGTTTGCCCACGGGAACTGCGCGGTCGCTGTTGAAAAGCACAGCGCCGGTGCCAAGTGGCGGAATGACCCGCTGCAGTCTGGAGAAACGTTTGTGCTGGGAGACATTGGGACGCACGCGCTGCATCTGGCCACGTACATCACGGGACAGAGCGTGGCAGAAGTGGCGTGCGATCGGCAGTGCTTTGTGGAGGGACGGACGCTGGAGGACAACGCGCACGTCCTCATGCGGTTCTCCGACGGGGCTTCCGGATTCCTCTGGGCCAGTGGCATCGCTGTGGGACACCGGCATGGCCTGGCGATCCGTATCTATGGGACAGACGCTGGCATTGAGTGGCATCAGGAGCGCCCGAACCAGTTGCACTACGCCCGTTTGGGAGAAAGCCCGCGTTTGCTCGAACTCGACTCTCCGGAGCTGTATCCAGAAGCCCGTCGGCTGTTGCGCGTTGGGGCAGGGCATCCGGAAGGGTACTTTGAGGCCTTTACAAATGTTTACTCGGATGTAGCAGAGTCCATTCTGGCTCGCAAGGCCGACCGGACCCCAGATCCGCTTTCCACCGACTTTCCTACCCTAGAGCAGGGAGCCGAGGGCGTCCGCTTCTTGGAAGCCTGCGTGGAGTCTTCAGCCGCCGCAGGCTCTTGGGTGCGGCTGTAATCACTCCCAAACACAGCGTCCCACGGACCCACGGAGGCAGCGGCGGCCGTCGGTCCAAGTGGCCATTTGCAGGTTGGTGCCGAGAAACAGCATCGGCGCTTCCTCCGGAGAGGCGACAACGGCATCGCTGAAATTCACGCCCCAGAGGTTGGCCTGCCTAAGGTCCGTCTGCAGCAGATTGGCTTCCCGGAAGTCTGCAAACTTGGCCTTTGCTCGTCGGAGGCACCCTTCCTGAAGATCCGCCTGCATCAGGTACGCTCCCCAGAGGTTGGCCCGTTCCAGGTTGGCGCCTTGGAGGCAGGCGCCGCTCAGGTTCGCCTGCTGAAGCACGGCCCCCTGAAGGTTGGCGCCTTGAAGGTTGGCCTGCTCCAGATTAGCGCCAAGCAGCAGCGCCTGCGACAGGTCCTGTCCCTGGAGGTCGGCCCCTTGGAGGTTGGCCTGCTTCCCAGAAGTCCGTTCACTTTCCACCCAAAGCCGGTGCTGTTCCAGAATCTTGAGGATATCCATGCCCAATCGTGGTAGAGGTTGTTGGGGAAAGCCAGCATAGCCTTGCCTCTGACCGGGGGTCAAGCGTGGCCTGCACCTTAATTTTTATTCCTAATCCTGCTGGAGGCATCATGACCATTCAACTTTATGAACTTGCGGCCACCCAAGACGATCACGTCTTCAGCCCTTACTGCTGGCGCATCCGCTTGGCCCTGGCGCACAAGGGGCTTCCGTTTGAGAGCATCCCCTGGCGGATGACTGAGAAGGAAAAAATCTCCTTTTCAGGAAGCGAACTTGTGCCTGTTCTGGTAGACGGAGATACTGTGGTGACAGAAAGTTGGGAGATCCTGCAGTACTTGGACGAGCGTTACCCGGAGCCTTCGTTGGGAATGGCCTTGGGCGAGGCCCGCTTCCTTCGGTACTGGACGGAGATGGTCCTGCATCCGGGACTGAGCCGGATGATCGTGTTTGACGTCTTTGAGACGGTGCACCCGCAGGATCAGGCGTACTTTCGAGAAACCCGAGAAAAGCGCTTTGGCATGTCCCTAGAGGCCTTTTCCTCGGACCGGGACCGCAAGCTTCAGGAGTTCCGCAACGCGCTGGCTCCTCTGCGAAAGACGCTGGAGGTGCAGCCCTTCCTAGGAGGCGCAGCGCCCAACGTTTCCGATTACACGGTCTTCAGTGGCCTGATGTGGGCCCGATGCACGTCGCCGGTGCCCGTGCTGGCGTCGGATGATCCAGTGTGGGCCTGGAGGGAAAAGCTGCTCGACGCCTTCGATGGCATGGCCCGGAGCGCTCCCTGTCGAGAAACGACCTGAGGACCCGTCCTCCTCAGAAAAACAAGGAGCACCTTTTGAAACCTTACGGCTTGGTCCGTCTTCAGATGGTGAAACGGATGACACCCCCCGAATTCCCCATTGGGAGAAAGGACCAAGATGACTTCTTTGATACCGACCAAGCTCGTGATGACCGGCGCCGCCCTAGGCCTGCTGGTCGGGCTTTCAGGCTGTGCGGATGAAAAACTCAGTGCGCTCCTGCAGCAGGCGTTGGACAACCAAACCGCCTCCTCTAGCGATTCCTCGGATAACCAAAGCGTTTCCAGCGACTCTCTGACCTGCTCTCAGGCTTCGGACCGTTCCGGTGCTGAAAACGGACGTACCGGTTACCATGAAGGAGAAAGCCGTGGGCACGACGATGACGATGACTGGAACCGTAACGACTCCGATGAGGATTCCCACTATGGCTCCGGGAACGGGAATTCGGACTCCGGCAGCACGGCTTCTGGTTCTGACGATTCTTACGATGGCTCCGGTTACGCGGATCAATCTGGTTCCGACAACGATTCGGTTGGTGTTGCGGATTCAGGCATCTCTGATTCGAACCAACAGGGGCCCGGGCATCCTCCACAGGAAGGCCCGCATGATGCGAACGATCCGCACGACCCGCATGATGCGAACGGTCCGCATGATGACCAGCTGGAGCACTACGGACAAGGTGGCTCTGGAGACGGATGCAACGGGGAATCTGGAGAGCAGCTGACCAGCCTCACGGGCGCTCTGCAGAGCCATCGCTTTGGCGAAGACTGTGCTTCCTGCCACACGACGACCAGCACCAGCGAGGCCAGCGAGCATCCCTTCACCATTGCCGGAAGCATCTATCGCAACGGAAGTGCGCTGCTCGACAGCGACGCTGTGGTGAGTTTCTACACAGAGCCGTATGGTCGCGGAACACAGGTGCTGACCCTGCCGGTGGATGCCGAAGGAAACTTCTTCACGACTCAGTCGGTTCCGGAGCTCAGTCAGGGGCTCTATCCACAGGTCGAGCACCAGGGGTGGGTAACGTCGATGGTCTCGCAGCCGACCACCACCGGATCGTGTGCAAGCTGCCACAGCAGCAGCACCTCTCAAGGACCGATTTACGCTCAATAACCGGCGCATTGACCGAAGCTCCGGCCTCACCAAGCTTTCAGGATCCCGGTGTCCTGACCGGTCCTGGCTTCCGGAGCTTCGGTCTCTCCCTCAAGCCGGCCACTTACCTCCCGTGCCGAGGCTTCTCCCTAGGCGCGGTCTCTCCCCCTGAACGGATCTGAAAAACAGGCTCCACCCCATGCGCAATCCCAAGGTTCTGGAATGGTTTGGCGTCCTTACCGCTATCGTCTACTCCATGCTGGTGGCTTCCAACACGGGAAACGAAGTGCTGGGGTTCTCGCTCCTGTTCCTCTCCTCCATTTCCATTGGCCTTTGGGCTTACTGGTGCCGGCACTACGGCATCCTCCTCCTCCAGTTTTTTTACGCAACTGCGGGCATCATCGGAGTCGTCCGCTGGCTCTGAGAAGAGAAAGAGGCGGTTGTCCAAAACGATGCAGGCAACCATCTGAGACGGCTGGGCGCTGAATCCGGAGGGAATACCCTCCGTTGGGTTCGCTAGGCAGGTGAGTCGGAGTGGCGGAAGTGTGTGGGAATCGAACCCACCAAAGACAGGATTAGTGCCTTTCGCGCGGTTTTGAAGACCGGGGCGCCCACCAGTGACGCATCCACCTCCGAAGGAAGAAGAACCAGCGTCTCAAAATGACGTCCAAATGTCCAGAGCTTGCACCTGTGGCGCAGAAACGGGCGTAATGAGTTCGTGCGGTTGAACCCGTCAATCTGACTTTTCAGGAAACTCAAGTGTGGTCAATGGTTTCACCCCTTTGGTGGCTCCGGTGGGGGCTGCTGGTCTGGGGACTCATGGGGATGGCAGGGCTCCTTCAGGCGCAACTGGAGCGACCGTTGCCCGTCTCGGAAATTCGACAAACCCTCCGGGCTCTTGAACAGCAGCGCTGGACCGCTCAGACGCCCCGGACCGAGCTGTCCCGCGCCCTGAGCCGCCTTGCCGTCATTCAGCAGGAAACGGAGCAGTGTCTGGCGCAAACGACTCCAGACCTGAAGCGCGTGGAGGGAACGCTCAAGCAGTCGGAGGGACTGACGGTGGGCAATGCGCGCTTGAAGGCGGAACTTGCGCGCCTGCAGCAGCGTCAGGTGGAACTGGGGGAAACGCTGCTGGAGTGTCGGCTCCTGCAGAGTCGCGCCGCCGAACTGGCGGATCACCTGCAGAACAAGCTCCGGGAACAGCTGCAGCAACGCCTCACACAAAAGGAACCGCCCCGCTGGGAACTGTTGGCGCAGCTGCGTCAGGAGCAGGCGTGGAGGCGTCTGCTGGAAGGACCGTTGCCGCTGCCGACGTCGGTTCCGTGGGATCGGGTGCTGATCCTAGTGCTGCCGGCGCTCTTTGCATGGGGAGTGGCGACCCAGGTTCGGCGGATGCCCCTGTTTGACCAAGCGGGGCATCAGCTGTCCCGCGCTGTTGCGACCCACCTGCCCTGGATGGCGGCCTTGCTGAGCATGTGGGGTTCCTTGAGCCTCCTGCTGCCGGGAGAAGCGTCCACGGTGCTGCAAGGTGCCTTGCTGCTGCTGGTGCTCCGCATGGGGCTATCGGGGCTGCTTCCGGATGCGCAGGGGGTGTCGCTGTTGGGACTTGACCGGAGCCGGGCCCGGAGCTTACGGTCTGGGAGCATGCGCTTTGCGGGGCTGCTGTGGATTCGGGAGGTGCTGGCGTCCGGAGGGTTGCCCATTCCAATGCCGTGGGACGGGCTGCTGCTGTCTGGCGTGATGCTGCTGACGGCCCTGGCGCTGCTTCCGCTGCTGCGTCAGGTTTCCGTTCTGCCGGGACCCTGGGAGCACCGGGCGGCGCGGTGGACGGTGGGCGTGCTCGTGGGGCTGGTGATGCTGGCAGAGGTTACGGGGTACCGAGTGCTGGCGGCCTACCTCCTCTATGGACTTGCTGGAACGCTGGGGACCTTCTTCCTCTTTGAAGTGATCCGCCGCCTTAACGCCGAGGTCTGTGACCAGCTCAATGCCGGAACCGCCTCTTGGGCACAGCACTGGCGGAAGCAGCTGGCGGTGCCGAAGCAGGCGCCGTTTCCGGGAACGACTTGGCTCCGGACGCTGGTGGCATTGGGGAACATGGTGCTGGCGCTTCTGCTTCTGCTGGCCTCGTGGCAGCTCTCAGAAACCGGGTCCGCGTGGGGACAGGAGTTCTGGGTGCAAGGATTCGCCTTGGGAGAGATCCGGATCATCCCCACCAACGTCTTCCTTGCCGGATTCTTTGTCGTGCTCATTGTCTCCAGCTCCCGCTGGCTGCGTCGACAGCTTCGGGAGCGTTGGCTTCAGCACACGGGACTCGACGAGGCAGAACGCGAAACCATGGTGACCCTCATCGGCTACGTGGCCACGATCCTGGCCTTCCTGGTGGGGTTGGGACTGCTGGGCATCCGGCTGGAAAACATCGCCCTCATTGCTGGAGCCCTTTCGGTGGGAATCGGCTTCGGGCTTCAGAACATCATCAGCAACTTCATCTCCGGACTGATTTTGCTGTTTGAGCGTCCCATCCGGACCGGGGACTGGGTCATTGTCGGAGCGGCAGAGGGAACCGTGAAGCAGATCCGCATCCGCTCAACCGTCATTGAAACCTTTGACCAGGCGGAGGTCATTGTGCCGAACTCCGAGCTGATTTCTGCTCAGGTGACCAACTGGACGCTGGAGAACCATCAGGGTCGCATCCTAGTGACGGTAGGGGTGGCGTATGGCAGTGATGTGCGGCTGGTGGAACGTTTGCTGATGGAGGCTGCCGAGGAGCATCCGGAAGTGCTTTCAGGAAACTCGGAGTTGCCTCCGACCGTGGTCTTCACGTCCTTTGGTGAGAGTTCTTTGGACTTCACCCTGCGGTGCCACACGGAGAACGTGCTCAACAAGATCTACATTGGGAGTGACCTGCACTTTGCGATTGATGCAAAGTTCCGGGAGGCGGAGATTGAGATCCCCTTCCCGCAACGGGACCTTCACTTGAGAAGCAGCAGCGTTGCAGGATGGGGGGCTCAGCAAGAAGCTCCCCCGGAGGCTCAGAGGCTTCCGGAGGAGAAGGAGGCTTAGTTGGCCGGAAGGACCGGAATGGTTCCTAGGGCCAACTGAGTGTCGGAGACGGGCGCTACTTCGGCCTGTCCGGTTTGCTGAGGATCCGGAATGGTGTTGATGTCCTCCAGCACAATGAAGCAGATTCCGACGATGATGGTCGGAACGAGGGCAGCCAGAGCGAGCTTGCCCGGGTTCACCCCGCCTTGGAAGAACTTGCCCAGAATGGACTGACCTGCCGGGTTGGGCGCGTTGGCGATCACGGTCAAACCGCCTCCGGTCACAGCACCTGCCACCACCATGTACTTGGCAGCGATGGAGAAGCCGGGGACCAGCGTGGAGAGGTAGGTGATGGCGGCGTTGTCGTTGAAGGCCGTCAGAACGGTGGCGGTGAGCATCAAGGAGAGCGGATCCAACGAACCCAGCACCGGTGCAATCCACCAGGCCTGCAGGCCTCCGTGTGTCACCAGGCCAGCAAGGAAGAAGCCCACTAGCATCGGTGACTTCAGGTCCACCTTGCTCTGGTAGCGCTGGGTGATGATGCTGAAGCCAAGGAACATCAGGAAGGCCCCGATGAACAGCGGCGGGTAGTGTGCGTTGAAGACGGTCCAGGCCATGAACAGCAGGTGGACGATGGTGATCCAGACCGGGATCGACTCTTCGTCAGCATCGTCCTTGGAGCCGGCTTTGGCCGCCATTGCCGCCAATTCGCCGCGGAAGACGACAAAGTAGAGGATGTTGGCGATGAGGATGCCAACCGCTGCCTTCCAGCCGAAGTGCGTGAACATGAAGCCCATGGAGAAGTCCCATGGCGCTGCCACCATCAGCACCGGAGGCGCCGCAAAGTGAGTCAGGGTTCCACCAACGGAGACGTTCACAAACAGCAACCCGATGGTTCCATAGGCCAGTTTGGCAGAAGGCTGGTGCTTGTAGATCTGATTGGCAAGCAGGAGGGCGGCAATCGTCATGGCCGCGGGCTCGGTGATGAAGGAACCCAGCAGGGGCGCAATCATCAGAATGGAGAACCACCAGGCTCCGGGGGAGTGCCCTCCCAGTCCGGCAAACAAACCTAGGACCTGCTCGGCCAGGCGGATGATCGGCTTGGTCGATGCCAGGGCCATGATCACAACCACGAACATGGGCTCGGTGAAGTTGACATGGTGCGCAATGTAGTTCTTGAAGGTGCCCCAGTCGAACATGCCGATGGTGACGAACATGAGGACGATCACCCAGAGTCCAAAGATGGCCTCGACTTCCCCGAGGAAGTGGTAGAGGTGTACCCGCATCGGGGTGGTCCGCTCAATCTCTTCCTCAGACGCTCCCTGTGCCTTCATCGCATGCTCGTGCTCATGGTGCAGGCTGTGGGCGGCGGCCATGAACTTGCTGGCCACAAAGGTGTGGAGGATCGCTAGCAGGAAGATCAGGGAGGCGATCAGGTTGAACGGGTTGGCGGAGATCCGGTGGCTCAGGATGGCGCCAATGCCTCCTTCCGGATCCTTGAAGTCCGCCACATGAGGCACCTGCTCGCAGTGTGCCTGGGAGAAGAGTTCCATGTCGTGCTGGGTGTAGCACACAAGCGGAACGGGGAACGGAGCGGCGTCGCCGGCTCCATGGCTATCGGTGGCGGCATACGCAATGGCCGCAAGCCCCAGCACAGCCAGCAGCAGGATAAGTAGCTTGGCGGGTCGTCTCATTCATCTCCTTAGGAATCACAAAAATGGTAGGTTCTAGGAACAGGTCCCTCTCAAAAACACCCCATGTACCTACGTGGATCAGCGCAAGAAGGCAATCGAAAAACGTCGATTCTCAGGAATGGGGCCCAGCCCTCCGAGGTCTGGAGAGGGCTTACCCAGGCAACGACTCGGAAAAGTGCCGCTTGAGCTTCTTCATCACCTGACGGGCCTGCAGAGGCCGGATGAGGAAGTCCTGAGTCGCCGTGACCTGCTCGAGGGGAAAGGTGGCAGCATCCCGCTTGGTGAGCAGGAGCAGGATGGGAAGGTCCTGAAAGCTCGGAATCAGGCGGGCCTGCTCCAGGGCCAGCAGCGGGGTGGACTGCATCAGGGTGGGATCGAGGATGAGCAGCTGAGGAGCGAGGCTTCCGGCAGCCAAAACCGCCTCTTCCCAGTCGTGCTGCCAGTCCACACGGAAGCCCTCGCGTCCCAAGAGCAGGGAAACGAGGGCCCCGGAGTTCTCCTGGGCATCGGCAATGAGAACGCGGGGCCGGTCGCTCATTCCGGAGTCACGTACGCAGAGGTGATGCCTCCATCCACGACCATCTCCTGGCCCGTCATGTACGACGCCTCGTCAGAGGCAAGGAAGAGCGCTGCCTGCGCCATCTCCTTGGCTTCTCCAAAGCGTCCCATGGGGATGTGGACTAGGCGACGCTGCTTCTTGGCCTCAGTGTCCAGAAACTTCATCAGCAGCTCCGTCCGCAGGGGGCCTGGGCAGAGGGCGTTGACACGGATGTTTTCGCGAGCGTGAATGACGGCCAGTTCGCGACTGAGGGCAATCACACCGCCCTTGCTGGCCGTGTAGGCCACCTGTGGGGTGGCGGCTCCCATGATGCCCACAAAAGACGCGGTATTGATGACGGAACCGCCGCCGGCGCGTTGCATGGCGGGAATGCCATACTTGCAGCCCAGGTAGACCCCCTTGAGGTTGATCGCCATGGTCAGGTCCCAGACGTCTTCCTCGGTGGTCATGGCATTGTCGTCACTGCTGTGCATGATGCCCGCGTTGTTGAAGAGGATGTGCAGTGCCCCAAACTCCTTCTCCGCACGGGCCACCATCGCTTCACAGTCTGCCGCCTTGGCAATGTCGGCATGCTGATAGACGGCCTGTCCTCCGGCCTCCTGGATCAGGGCGACGGTCTGCTCGCCTTCCGCGTCATTGACGTCGGTGACCACAACGGACGCGCCTTCCTGGGCAAACAGCAAAGCGGATTCTCGCCCAATGCCGCTGGCCCCACCGGTGATGACCGCGACTTTCCCTTTGAGTCTCATGTGCTCCTTGAAAAGAAGGTTGAGTTAAATGCGTTCAAAGTAACGCTTCAGTTCCCAATCGGTGACTGCGGCATCAAAGGCGGCAATCTCCGTTTTGAAGAAGTGCAGGTAGTGCTGATGAACGGCTTCCCCGAGGGTCCGCTTGGCAAACGCGCTTTGCTCAAACAGGGCCGTGGCGTGATGCAGGCTGGCGGGAACCCCGGGAAGGTCCTGGGCACTGTAGACGTCTCCGCTGAAAAGGGGCGGGGGCTCGACCTGGTTCCGGATGCCCTCGAGTCCAGCCGCCAGCGAGGCCGTGTAGGCCAGGTAGGGATTGCAATCAGCTCCAGCAAGGCGGCACTCGATGCGCAGGGAGTTGCCAGACCCCACGACGCGGAAGCCAGCGGTGCGGTTGTCGTGACACCACGCCAGCTTGGTGGGGGCCCACGACTGGTAGACGTAGCGCTTGTACGCGTTGATGGTGGGGGCGTAAAGGACCATCAGCTCTGGGAGGTACTTGATCCATCCGCCCAGGAACCAGCGGAAGGTATCTGAGCAACGGATGGAGCCTTCCTGTCGCTCGCCCGGAAACGCCGACTGTCCGTCTTTCCAGAGACTGAGGTGGATGTGGCAGCTGGAGCCAGCTTGGTCCGTGTGGGGCTTGGCCATGAACGTGACGCTCCGTCCCTGCTGATCCGCGACCTCCCGCAGGCACTGCTTGTAGACCATGTGCCGGTCTGCCATGGTGAGTACATCCGCGTACCGGATGTTCAACTCATGCTGCCCCAGTCCCCACTCTCCTTTGGACGTTTCCACAGGCACTCCGGAGTCACGCAGGTGCCGGCGAGCGGCGCCATGGAAGGACTCGTTGCGTGTGCCCTGGAAGGCGTGGTAGTCCTCCAGGTACCATCCCGAAGGCTTGAGGTCCCGGTACTGACTTTCGAACGCGCCGCGGTAGGAATTCTCATAAAGGTAGTACTCGAGCTCAGAGGCCCCGAAGGCGTCAAAACCGAGCTCGGCAGCGGCTTCCACCTGCTTCCGGAGCATGGAACGGGGCGCTTCGGCAACAAGGGCGTGGGTGGCTTCTTGGTAGACGTCACAGAGCACCATCGCGGTGCGGTCCTGCCAGCTCAAGCGACGGAGGGTGCTCAGGTCCGGAACCAGGTGAAAGTCCCCGTAGCCGCGGTCCCAGTTGGCAAACGCGTAACCGGGGATGGGCTCCATCTCCATGTCCACAGTGAGGAGGTAGTCGCAGCCGTGAGTTCCATGGGCGGCCGCCTCTTCAAGGAAAAAATCAGCGTCAAAGCGCTTCCCAATCAGATTCCCGTACAGTCCCGTGAAAACGACCAAAATGGTGTCGATGCGACCGGCGGCCACTTCTTGCTCCAACTCGGAGCGGGTGAGCATTCCTTTGACCTGCATCCTCCTCCTTCAATTCGACAGAAAAACGGGAATCGTACGGGAGGTGCTGCACCAGAGGCAAGTAGATTTTGGAAAAGTGAGGTGAAGCCGGAAGGGGCGGCTCCGGGGAAGGGCTTCCGCCGGAGCCTAGAGGACGGTTAGTTGATGGAGATGAGCTTGCGCTCCGCTTTGGCCGCCTTGGGGATGTGGACCGTCAGCACGCCGTTTTTCATTTCAGCGGCAATGCCTTCGAGGTCAGTTTCCTTGGGCAGGCGAACCGAGCGACTGAAGCTGCCAAACTGACGCTCCACGTAGTGAACGCCCTCTCGCTTCTCATCCAACTCGTGCTTCTTCTCCCCCTTCACGGTGAGCACTCCGTCCTCAAGGGTGATGTTGACGTCCTCCTTTTCCATTCCCGGAATCTCAAAGGTCGCCACGTAACGCCCTTCCTCCTCGCGCAGTTCCAGCGCGGGATTGAAGGCACGTCGGCTGCTCCGTGTGGGCTGGGCCAAGAAGTCGTCAAAGAACTCCTCGACCAGGGCGGAGAAGGGGTGAACGGTCTGGTTGCGTTGAATCAGGTTCATGGGGTCTCCATTCTAAGAGGGTGACATTAAGCGAGTGAGGATCAGGGCCTCGTTTTGTTAGCACTCAATTTAAAAGAGTGCTAACAGCTTGTCAAGAAAATTTTGGAGGGGCCCCGCGAGGGGGAAAGCGACGGGTCCGGATTCAAGTGAGCGCGGGCGCGGGTTCAGGCGCCGAAGTGGGTCTGCAGCTGGGTGGAGTAGGGCGGAGCGATGAGTCCCTTCTCGGTGATGATGCCGGTGACCAGCTCATGGGGGGTCACGTCAAAGGCGGGGTTCCGGACCTGCACATCCTGCGGTGCGGTGGGGCGTTCGCCGAAGTTTCGGACCTCCTCAGGGTCGCGTTCTTCAATGACGATGTCGGCGCCACTGGCGGTGTTGAGGTCGATGGTGGAGGAGGGGCAGGCAACGTAGAAGGGAATCTGGAAGTGCCGGGCGAGGATGGCGACTCCGAGGGTGCCGATCTTGTTGGCAACGTCTCCATTGGCGGCAACACGGTCGGTGCCGACAATGACGAGGTCGATGAGTCCTGCGGCCATGGTCGCAGCGGCCATGTTGTCTGTGATGAGGGTGACGTCCAGTCCGCTTTGTTTCAGCTCCCAGCTGGTCAGGCGAGCGCCCTGCAGGAGCGGCCGTGTCTCGTCGGCATACACCCGAAAGCGGGTGCCGGCCGCATGAGCAAGGTACATGGGGGCCGTTGCAGTACCCAATTCCGAAGTTGCCAGCGCGCCGGCGTTGCAGTGGGTGAGGACACCGCATCCTTCGGTGATGAGGGCCTGGCCGTGCGTGCCAATGCCCTTGCAGAGCTGACGGTCTTCTTCATGGATGGCAATTGCCTCTTGCTCCAGCAGCGCATACAGCGCAGCGGTGTCTGTTGCTGAAGACTGCCGCAGCGCCTGCACCATGCGGTTGAGCGCCCAGTTCAGATTGACCGCGGTGGGTCGGGATGAATCAAGGTAGCGGGCCACCTCTGCGGCCTTTTCCCGGAACGCAGCGGCCTCAAGGTCCTGGAAGGGCTTCAGGCCGACGAGCAAACCATAGGCGCCGGCGATGCCGATTGCAGGAGCGCCCCGGACCTTCAGGCGCTTGATGGAGTCCCAGACCTGCTCCACGGTTTCCTGAGGCTCCTGGAGGACGGTTCCGGGGAGTTGGGTTTGGTCCAGCAGAATCAGGGTCCCGTTTTCCCAGCTGAGGGTCGAGGGCAGTGAAGCGGTTGAGGCGGTCATGTTCGGTCCAGATCAATTAGTTGAAAGTAGCTCCGTGAGGAGTCGGTTCGGCCAGGTGACAGCGGGCGTGATGTCCCGGCGCCAACTCCCGCCAAGGAGGAGGGCTCTGTCGACAGTGGTCGGTGGCCAAGGGGCAACGGTCGGCAAACGGGCACCCTGCGTAAACCTGTGTGGGGCTGGGGACATCGCCTCTGAGCGCCTGATGCTTCAAGCGTCGGCGACGAGGGTGATCCGCAGGAATGGCCTGCAGGAGCGCCTGGGTGTAAGGGTGCTTGGGGTGCTGAAACAGGGTTTCCTTGTCAGCCAGTTCCACCACGCGACCCAGGTACATGACGGCCACCCGGTCGGCGATGTAGCGGATGACGCCCATGTCATGGCTGATGAACAGGTAGCTCAGGTGCTGGTCTGCCTGCAGGTCCTTCAGGAGGTTGAGGATCTGCGCTTGGATGGAAACGTCCAATGCCGAGACGGCCTCATCGCAGATGATCAAGCGTGGATTGAGAGAGAGCGCCCGTGCAATGCAGAGGCGCTGACGTTGTCCTCCGGAAAACTCGTGAGGAAAGCGCTGCAGGTGCTGCACGCTCATGCCCACACGGTCCAGCAGCCGTGCCGCTTCCTTCCGGACCTGTTGCCGGGGGATCAGTCCGTGGTAGAGCGGGGCGCTGGTGACAATCTCTTCCACGGTCAGGCGCGGATTGAGAGACGACAGCGGGTTCTGGAAGATCATCTGCATCTGAATCCGCAACTCCCGCAGCTGCGTCGACGAGAGTGCGCTCAGCGCGGTGCCATTAAAGATCACCTCTCCGGAGGTCGGAGGGGTGAGGTGCAGGATGCTGCGTCCGACCGTGGACTTGCCGCATCCGGACTCGCCCACCAGGCCAAGGGTTTCGCCGGCCTGGAGCGTGAAGCTGACGCCGTCCACGGCCCGGATGTGCTGAACGGCCTTCCGCCACAATCCCTGGCGAACCGGGAAGTGGGTCTTCAGCTCTTGAACGTCCAGCAGGGCAGGCATGGTGACCGTCGTCTTCAGATCCGTGCGAGCATGCCTTCAAGGGAGTGCCGGGACTGTTCCAGCAGGCGCTGCTGGTACTCGCCCCCGTGGAAGCCCCGTTGCTGAAGGTCCTGCGCCGTTAGCTTGAGCCCCTCGAGGTACTCCACCACCGCAAACTCCGGAACCGTCCGATTGAGCAAAACCTCAGTGCCTTCGTACATGGCAACCAGCATGGATTGATGTTCCTGGGTTCCCAAGGCGGGCCTCAGCTGTGCGGCCTCTTGCTCAAACCCCTGACGGATCTTCCGGATCTCCTCCAGCCCCAGGGAAATCGGGGTGGTGGAGGTCGTCGGCTTGCTGGTGGCAAGCGGAAGCGAAGGGGAGGAAGAAACGTTTCGGGCATCCATTTGGGATCTCTGTGGCAAAGGGAAGGAGAATAAACGATTCTGTAAGAAACCTTTCTAGGCGCTCTGGGGAGGCGAGTCAAGCCACTTGCGCATCGCACAAAGCCGGCCCTGCTTTTCTTTTGACTTTGCCGGAGGGGAGGAGCTAATCTATAAAGCTTTTACAAAGCTCTCTTCCGAGAGTTGATGATGAACCCTTTTGCACCGGCTCGCACCCCTGCGGACGGTTAAATGATCATGGCCTCAACAGAACTTTCCTCCCCCACCAACCTGGAACCCATCGTTTTCTTTGAAGAGAGTGATGACTTTGAAGCGCTCTACGAAGAAACCCTGCTAGGGGTTCAGGAGCAGAGCATTGTCAATGGCGCTGTCACAGACGTCAGCAAGGAGTTTGTGACCATTGACATCGGCTTCAAGGCAGACTGTCTGGTTCCTTATGACGAATTCATCGACTCGGAAGGTGAGTTGACGGTCAACATCGGCGATACCGTCGAGGTGTACGTTGACGCGCTGGAGGTCGAGGACGGGGTGCCTCTGATCTCGAAGCGCAAAGCGGAGAAGATGCGGACCTGGGAGAAGATCGGCACGATCTACGAAGCAGAAGGGACCGTTCGAGGAACGATCATCAACCGCATCAAGGGCGGTCTGTCGGTGGACATCGGTGTCAAGGCCTTCCTGCCGGGCTCGCAGGTGGACCTGCGTCCGGTCCGGAACCTCGACAAGCTGCTGGGCGAGAGCTTCGAGTTCAAGATCCTCAAGTACAACCAGAAGCGCGGCAACATCGTTCTGTCTCGCCGGGCTCTGCTGGAAGTCGAGCGCGAGGAAAAGCGCAAGGAGACCCTCAAGGTGCTCCGCGAAGGCGCTCTCATCACCGGACACGTCAAGAACATCACCGACTACGGGGTCTTTGTCGACCTCGGCGGTGTGGATGGACTGCTGCACATCACCGACATGACCTGGGGCCGCATCGTTCACCCGTCCGAGATGTTCAGCATCGGCGACGAAGTGGAAGTGATCATCCTCAAGTTCTACCCGGAAGATCAAAAGGTCTCCTTGGGCCTCAAGCAGAAGTTTGCGAATCCGTGGGACTCTGTGGCCGACAAGTACCCGGCCGGCACCAAGATTCAGGGCAAGATCGTCAGCCTCACCGAATACGGCGCCTTCATCGAGCTGGAGCCGGGCGTCGAGGGCCTGATCCACGTGTCCGAAATGTCCTGGACCCGCAAGGTCCGTCACCCCTCCAAGATTGTCCAGCTTGGACAGGAAGTGGAAGCGGTGGTGAAGGATCTGGACGTCGAGCGCAAGCGCATCTCCCTCTCCATGAAGGAAGCCGAGCCGAACCCATGGCGCATTGCCATGGACCGCTACCCGATCGGCTCCATCGTCAAGGGCAAGGTCCGCAACATCACCGACTTCGGAATCTTTGTGGGACTGGACGAGGGGATCGACGGACTGGTGCACGTCTCGGACATCTCTTGGTCTCAGCGGCAGCGCAAGCCGTCGGAATTGGTGAAGAAGGGCGACGAGCTTGAGGTCAAGGTCCTCAACATCGACGTGTCGCAGGAGCGGCTCTCCCTCGGCATCAAGCAGCTGAGCGAAGACCCGTGGAAGAACCTAGATGAGCGCTATCCACTGAACGCTGAAGTCACCGGGAAGGTCGTTAACCTGACCGACTTCGGGATCTTTGTCGAGATCTCAGACGGCGTTGAGGGGCTGGTGCACATTTCCGAAATCGACAACGCGGTGCCAAAAGCGAAGCTGCAGGAGTTCTACCCTGTGGGCACCGAGGTGCGCGCCCGTGTCATCAAGGTGGACACCGAGGAGCGACGCCTAGGCCTGAGCATCATGGAGGTCATGGAACTGGCGTCTCCTGACCTAGATGACTCCGAAGACGCCGACGAGTCGCAAAACGACGCGACCGAAGAGTAAGCCTTCCTTTTTTCCGGGAGCCTCGCTCCCGGATCCCCTTCCTCAGCAAGCTCCCTTTCTTATTTTTTGGTCCCAGACCTGTGCTTTCAGAAGCACGCTGGCGAGTTCCGCTGGTGCTCTCCTGTGACTTCCGTTACGCTGTTGGGCCACCGAACAAGACCACCTGATTCTGCTGATTGATGAACGCCTGTACCATGAACGCCTTGGCTCCTGCTTTTGAACTGACCGCCGAACACCAAGCCTTGATTGAGGAAGAAGAGGGCCTGCTGCGGCAGATTCAGCAGGGCATTCTGTCTCAGCAAGCAGAAGACGGTGCCGCCAACGTCTATCAGGACCTGATGGAGCTCCGGGATTCCCTGGGAGAGGCGCGTAACGAAGACGTCCCGGCGATCATGGCGCAGATGGAGCAGCTGGCGCTCATCACGCAGCAGCAGGAGCAGCTCAAGCGGACCGCGCTTCCGGACCTGAGCGCGCCGTACTTCGGGCACCTTCGCCTGCAAGAGGGCAAACGCATCCGGGACGTGCTGATTGGAAGCCGGAACTGCCTCTCGCCTCACCTGCCCTGTCCGATTGTGGACTGGAAAAACGCTCCGATTAGCGTTGTCTTTTACCGCTACCGGGAGGGGGACGAGTACTTTGAGGAAATTGGCAACCGTGAGCTGGAAGGCACGGTGCTGGCCCGCCGGGTGCTGCAGCTGGAGGAAGGACGCCTGGTCCGCATCAGCACAGGAGACGTGGTGCTCGAGCAGCAGGAGTTCGGCTGGCAAGTGGCGTCTTCTGGCGCCCCGACCCTTGCCGGAGGAAGCGGCTCGGCACAGCGTCCGGAACAGCAGCCCGTCCGCCGGCTGGGGGGAGGCGCGTCCCGGCAGGAGTACCGGGTGGACAAGCACCTGCAGCAGATCACGGCGTTGATCGATCGCGACCAGTTTACCGCCATCACGCATCCGGACTCCGCAATTGTCCTCATTCAGGGAGGTGCCGGATCGGGCAAAACCACCGTGGCGCTGCATCGGCTGGCGTACCTCCTGGCGCAGCAACCTCACTACTTTACCGCCAAGTCGGTTTTACCCGTGGTGTTTGGTCCGGCACTCGCCCGTTACATTTCCAAGGTGCTCCCGGCCTTGGGGGTGGAGCAGGTGCCAGCCCAGGTGTTTCAAAGCTGGGTTTCCCGGCTCCGGTCCCAGCACGTTTCCGGGATGCCCAAGCACTACACCGACCACACACCGGTGGCGGTGATTGAGTTCAAGCGGCACCCGTTTGTGCTGCGGTGGTTCACTGAGGAAGCAGAGGCGCAATCGGAAGCCTTCTGGAAGGAATTGACCCGCCGAGCGGCAGGCGTCCGGGGGGAAGACGACCTCCGCACCTGTTGGTCGGTGCTGGTCCGGGACCCGTTGTGGACGCGCTTGAATGCCCTAGAGCGCTGGGCAGGCGGAACCTTCCGGGTGCAGGGAGTGCCCCCATGTTCCAATCCGGCCATTGCGCAACGCATCCTCTCGGTGCTGGAAGAGTTCTTTCCGGAACGAGAAAAGCCGGAGCGGTTTGTCCGGCAGTTCTTTGAAGACCGGCTGCTGGCCAAGCAGGACCTCTTTCAGGCGGCTGAGCGGCTTGCTCCGGGGCGCTTTACCCCCGGGCAGCTGGAGAGCATCTGGTCCTGGTCCGTCCGGCAGTACCAGAAGCGTCGGGAGGCAGAAGACGAGGAAACCCAGCAGACGCTCCGGTCGATTGCTCAGGAGCATGAGCTGTCGGGACTGGCACCCAGCCTTGGGTTTGAGGAAGAGGTTCCGTCTTTAGATGAAGAGGACGACACGCTGCTGCTGCTGCTGCGGCAGATCCTGGTCAGCCCCTTGCGGCGCAAGAACGGAAAACGCCTGCTGTACCGGCACCTGCTCATCGACGAGGCCCAGGACTTCAGCCCCACGGAATTCCAGCTTCTGCTGTCGCTGACCCCTCCGGAACGCCGGAGCGTGACCCTTGCGGGAGACATGGACCAGCGCATCATGGAAGGCCGGACGCATCAGGACTGGCAGGACTCGATCGGGCAGCTGGGGTACGACGTCACGGCCCTGGAGCCCCTCCGGATCGGGTACCGTTCGACCTATGAAATCA
Source organism: uncultured bacterium (assembly GCA_965662235.1). GTDB lineage: Bacteria > SAR324 > SAR324 > SAR324 > NAC60-12 > JAYPUA01. Next base: position 22,085 of record CBFIGY010000023.1, on the reverse strand, counting down.
TGGAGGTAGCCCGGGAGGTCATTGGGGACCTGAGCGTGAACCAAGACTGGGAAGCAGTCCGGCATGGAGCGTCGGTTGAAACCTTTTCCTTTGCCGAGATGGGGGTGCTGCTGGCGTTTCTGGGAGATGCCCTTGAGAGCCTGATGCTGCGTGAGCCACAGGCCAGTGTCGCGGTGCTGACCCGAACCGCTGAAGCCGCCGATGTGCTTTATGAAGGCCTGCAGCGGGCTGACCTGATGAACCTGCGCCGCATCCGGGATCAGGAGTTTCCCTTCACCGCAGGCATTGAGGTGACGGACATTGCCCAGACCAAGGGGTTGGAGTTTGATTACGTGATCATTGCCGATGCTGACGCTGGGACCTATCCTCCCGATCCGCGCTCCCGGCACTTGCTCTACGTGGGGGTCACCCGGGCCTCTCATCAGCTGTGGCTGATGCACACGGGGAACCGTTCCCCGCTGCTTCCGACCGAATCAGCTTGAAACCCCACGGCTGTTGCTGCTGAATGATAAGAAAGATAAACGATCTCAACTACTTTTTGCTACGGACGCCATGCCTCATTCGACTCCTGCGCACCTTGATGCGTTGAAGCACCCCGATGCGCACTCAGGACGCTCGCCAGTGAAGCTTACCCAGACCCCCACCTCCTTTCTGTTGCGGGTGGAGGATGAGCTCTACAAGGTCAAGAAGCCGGCCAATGACTTCTCCAACCTTGCGGTCAAGGAGGCGTTTTGTCATGAGGAGCGGCGCCTGCTCCAGAACTTCAACCCGGACTGGCCAGCCCTGGTGGTTTCCGTCCGGGAGCGGGCCGATGGGTCGTTTGCGTTGGGTGGTACGGAAGGCACCCCGGTGGACTATGCCCTTCAGCTGCCCTACCTAGGCGAGGCTGGCTTTCTGAACAAGCGTCTGGACAAAGGACCACTGGACCCGAAGGAGCTGGAAATCATTGCGGAGCGCCTTGCCGACGTCCATGCCGCCCACCCAGCAAAGGACAAGCAGGCCGAGATGGCGCGACCGGAGAAGCTCCGGGAGCTGACCACGGACCTGATGTATCAGATGAAACGCTACTACCCTCCCGCGGTCACGCAGCCGATCCTGGACATGGTGAAGCATCCGGTGGAAAAGTTCCTGGAGGAGCAGACCAAGCTATTTGCCAAGCGCCGGAAGAAGTCTGTGGTGGAAGGGCATGGCGCGTTTCTGCCCGGACACCTGCACATCAAGGACAAGCACGTGACCTTCATCAGTCCGCTGGAGGTGCACCACAAGAAGTACGGAAACCTCGATGTGGCCAACGATGTGGCCACGCTGATGGTGGCGCTGCATCAGCACAAGCAGGAACCGGCGGCCCAGGCCTTTCTGGACTCGTACCTTTATGCGTCAAAGGACAAGAGTTTGCTGCAGATCCTTCCGCTGTACCTGACCTTCCAGGCGCTCAAGCAGGGCATTCAGCTGTGTGAGCTGAAGGTGGCTTTGCAGCAGGAAGAGCTGGGCACCCGGGCCATGGATTTCTTCCACTTGGCCGTCCGCTTTGCCCGGGACATCCCCCGCGACTGATCATGACCACGCCCGCCCCCGATCTTTCCCCCCTCCTGGGCGGGCGGATTCAGCGCATTGCTCAGCCGCTCCCTCATGTCATCCTTTTGGAGCTGTACACCGGCCGGGCCCAGAACATCTGGTGCTCGGCGCATCCTCAGCACGGGGGGGTGTTTGTCGTCACGCGGCGGCTTTCCAATCCCCTCCGGCCTCCGGTGTTTTGCCTCTGGCTACGCAAGTGCCTCCTCAATGCGGTGCTCACCGAGATTCAGTGGCTGCATCCGCAGGCCCTAGAACTGACCTGGACCCTGCAGACGCCGAAAGGCCCGGAGCGGTTTTACCTTGTCTGGGAAGACAACGGCCCCCGCAGCAACTGGCTGCTGCTGAACGGTGAACACGCGCTGCAGATGGCGCTTTTCAATCCCAACCAAACGCATCGCAAGCTCTCTCAGGGCAAGCCCTACGTGCTTCCGGAACGCTGGACGGCCCCGGCTTCTGGCCTCTGGGAGCAGGACGCTCAGGAAGAAAGCGACTGGGCTCAGGACCAAGAAAAGGAGAAGTGGGTGCGGCGCATGAAACGATTGCACCGGCACTGGAAGCGCATGCTTGAGCACCAGCAGCAGGACGCGATCAACGCGGCTCAAGCGGACGCCGTCCGTCGCCGTGCCGACCTGCTCAAGACGGCGCTGGGACGGATTCAGCCTGGGCAGCAGCAGGTACAGGTGACGGATTTTTTCGATCCTGCGCTTCCGGAAGTAACCCTTGCGTTGGATCCGGAGTGGACCCCACAGGCTCTGGTGAACCGCTGGTACCAGCGGGCGGACAAGCTGGAAAAGTCGGTGCCGCATGTGGAGGAGCGCCTTCAGCAAACGGAAACGCAGCTCGCTGTTCTGACGGAAAGGCGCGAAGCCCTGGCCTCGGTGTCTTCCGTGGCTGCATTTGAGACGTGGAAGCAGGAGCTTCCGGATTGGCTTCAGCATCAAGCGGACCGGCTGGAGCAGCGTTTGCCACAGACCTCAAAGGCTCCGGAAGCCAGCGACCCCTTGGCTCGGATCAGCAGTGACGGCCTGGAAATCTGGATTGGACGGAACGCCCGCGAGAATGAGCAAGTGACGTTCCGTTGGGCCCGGGGCAACGACTGGTGGTTTCACGTCCAAGGGGTTGGGGGCGCCCATGTGGTGGTGCACACCGGCTCTCGTGAGCTGCCTCCCCGGACGCTTGAAGAAGCCGCGTTGCTGGCCGCCCACTACTCCAAGCTGCGGCTGGAGCGGAACGTCGAGGTGGACTACACGCGTCGCAAGTTTGTCAAGAAGCTCCGAGGAGGTGCTCCCGGACGCGTCACCTTTACGCAAAACCAGAGCGTCCTGATTGCGATGGACGCCGACCGCATCCGCGAGGTCCTGTCTCGCCTTCCCTGACCCTTTCTGGAGGACCGCATGCCCAAGATCCAAGCCGTTTGCTACGACCTAGACGGAACCCTGCTCAACAGTTTGGCTGACATTGCCACAACGATGAACACCGTCTTGCGGGAGCTGGGGCATCCAGAACATCCGGTTGCCGCGTTCAATCACTTCATTGGCGACGGCTCCCGAGTGCTGGCGGAACGAACCCTTCCGGAGGCGGAGCGGACGCCTGAAACGATCTCGAGGGCGCACCGGCGTTTTGAGGAGGTTTATCAGGACAACTGGAACCGCCAGACCCGCCCTTACGACGGCATCGGAGACCTGCTGGAAGGGCTCGCGGGCCTGGGGATTCGGCAGGCGGTGCTGTCCAACAAGCCCCACCGATTCACGGTGCAGTGTGTGGAGTCGCTGCTGGCGCCGTACCGGTTTGACGCGGTGCTGGGGCAACGTGAGGGCATCAACAAGAAGCCGGACCCTGCGGGGCTGCTGGAGATTGCCGAGCAGTGGCAAATTGCTCCGGGCGCGATCGCCTACGTTGGTGACACGCTGGTGGACATGAAGACCGCGGTCAACGCGGGCGCGTATGCGGTGGGGGTGAAGTGGGGATTCCGAGAGGAAGAGGAGCTCTGGGCCCATGGAGCCCAGAAGGTGGTGGCCCATCCGCAGGAGCTGCTCCAGTGGTTGCAGGAGCAGCCCTAAGCGGCAGTGGCCTTAGGCGGTTTGTGGACCTGCCTGGATGATCTCCTGGCTGGAGCCGGCCTCGAACTTCTTGAAGTTGTCCTGGAACATCCCCACGAGCTTGTTGGCCGCCTGGTCGTAGTTCCCCTTGTTGCGCCATGCGTCCCGAGGCTGGAGCACCTCGCTGGGCACGTTCGGGCACGTGGTGGGGATCTGGAACCCGAAGCGGGCGTCCTGAACCGTCGGCGCGTCCCGGAGGGAGCCATCGAGCACCGAGTCGATGATGGCACGGGTGTGCTTGAGCGACATCCGTTCGCCCACACCGTGACCTCCGCCGCTCCAACCGGTGTTGACCAGCCAAACCTGGGTGCCGTGCTGCTGAATGCGTTCCGCGAGCAGCTCAGCGTACTTGCTGGGGTGCCACACCATGAAGGCGGCTCCAAAGCAGGCTGAGAAGGTGGCTTCCGGTTCCGTGACGCCCATTTCGGTGCCGGCGACCTTGGCCGTGTAGCCGCTGATGAAGTGATACATCGCCTGTTCCGGCGTCAGCTTGCTCACCGGAGGCAGCACCCCAAAGGCGTCGCAGGTGAGGAAGATGATGTTCCGCGGGTGTCCCCCCATGCAAGGGAGGCGAGCGTTGTCAATGAACTCAATCGGGTAGGACGCCCGAGTGTTTTCCGTCAGGGACTTGTCGTCATAGTCCACCTGACGGGTCCGCTCGTTGTAAACGACGTTTTCCAGCACGGTTCCAAAGCGAATGGCCCGGTAGATGTCAGGCTCCTTTTCTTCAGAGAGGCCAATGCACTTGGCGTAGCAGCCGCCTTCAATGTTGAAGACCCCGTGGTCGGTCCAGCAGTGCTCATCGTCTCCGATCAGCTCGCGCTTGGGGTCTGCGGAAAGCGTGGTCTTTCCGGTGCCTGACAGGCCAAAGAAGATGGCCACGTCTTCTTCCTTGCCCACGTTGGCAGAGCTGTGCATCGACAGGATGCCATGCCGCGGCATGATGTAGTTCATGATCGTGAAGACCCCCTTCTTCATCTCCCCAGCATACTCGGTTCCGAGGATCACAAACTCCCGCTTCTCAAAGCTCAGGTCCACACTGGTCTTGGAGGTCATGTGGGTGGTCCGGCTGTTTGCCGGGAAGGCCCCTGCGTTGAAGATGACGTAATCCGGCTCCTCAAAGTGCTCAAGCTCCTGGTCGGTTGGACGAATGAGCATGTTGTTCATGAACAGGGCGTGATACGGGCGGGTGGTGATGACCCGGATCTTGAGCCGGTACTTCGGATCCCATCCGGCAAAGCCGTCCATGATGTACAGCCGTTCACAGCTGTTGAGGAAGTCCACGGCCCGCTCTCGGTTGATCTCAAAAGTCTCCGTGTCGAGCGGAATGTTGATGTCCCCCCACCAGACGTCTTGCTCAATGTCGGGGGTCCGGACAATCCGCTTGTCCTTCGGACTCCGTCCCGTCTTGACGTGGGACGAAACCATCAGGGCGCCTTGACTGGAAATGGCCGCGTCGGGCTCAAACTTCAGGGCTTCTTCATACAGGCGAGCAGCGGACGCGTTGCGGATGAGCGTCCGGGCATGAATGCCATACTGCTCCAGAGTGAAGGGGTTCTTGCTCATTGTCTCTCTCCTTGGGGATGGGTGGTCCAGGAGGACCAGGCGGGCGTCTGAAATGACGAAAAACAATTAAATAGCGAATTTTCGCTAAACGATCAAGCAGAGAAGTGGAAAGCAGGTGCTTTTAGACCAGGCAGTGGCGAAAGCCCTCCACGAGCAACGAGCGGTCGAGCTGACGCCCAATGAAGATCACCCGGTTGAGCCGGGGCTCCTCCGGACCCCACGGACGGTCCCGTTTGCCCTCCAGCAGCGAGTAAACCCCTTGAAACACAAAGCGGTCGGGTTCACCAGCAAAGGCGATGACCCCCTTCATGCGGTAGAGGGTTCCGGAAGTCATCTGTAGAGCCTGATTCAGCCAGTTGTTGAACCGGTCCACGTCCAGCTCGCCTTCCACCTCCAGGCCCACGGAAGTGACCTCTTCAGCGTCATGGGAGTGGGAGTGAGACGGAACTGAGGAAACCGCGTCTAGGTCAAAGGCCTGGGCCTGGAGCAGGGTCTCCAACGGAACTTCCGTCTCCACAGTGGGAAAGATGGGGGCGCTGGGGTTGAGGGTCCGGAGGAGCGCTTCTCGCTCAGCGAGGGTCTCTGGCGAGACAAGGTCGGTTTTGTTGAGGATCAGTCGGTCGGCAAAGGCGATCTGGTCTCGAACCACATCCTCGTCGTGCAGTTGCTGAGGCAGGTGCAAGGCATCAACGAGGGTGACCACGGCGTCCATCCGGACCTTCTCGCGCATGTTCAGGTCGCCGACAAAGGTCTGGACGATGGGTCCGGGACTGGCGAGCCCGGTACTTTCAACCAAGATGGCGTCAAACTGATCTCGGCGGAGGATGAGTCGATCGACCGTCAGCGCCAGGTCATCCCGGAGGGTGCAGCAGACGCAGCCGTTGCTCAGCTCCAGCAGGTTGTCTCCCACGCCCACCACCAGCTCCCCGTCCACGGCGATCTCCCCGAACTCGTTTTCAATGACGGCAATGCGCTGTCCATGACGTTCCTTGAGGATGCGGTTCAGCAGGGTGGTTTTGCCTGACCCCAGGAAGCCGGCAAGGACGGTGACCGGAATGCGAGAATCCGTAGACATGATGGGATCAGCGAGAGGGTTTGAGCAGGCTGAGGAAAAAGAGCCCCACTGCGGCTGTGACAATGGTGGGCCCAGATGGCGTGTCGAATTCCAGAGAGGCCCCGAGTCCGATCACCACAGCGCTCACTCCCAGCAGCGCCGCCAGTCCGGCCATCTGCTCAGGAGTCTGGCTGAAGTGCCGGGCCGCGGCGGCCGGAATGATCAGGAGCGAGGTGATGAGGAGGATGCCGACAATCTTCATTGCCAGCGCAATCACGGCTGCAATGAGGAGCATCAGGACCAGCTGATAGAGCGATGCTTGCAGGCCTTCCGCCTGCGCCAGCTCCTCGCTGACGGTCACCGCCAGGAGCGGACGCCACAGCCGCCACAGCAGCAGGAGCGCCACGGCTCCTCCTCCGTAAATCCAAACCAGATCCGCTTTGGAAACCGAAAGAATGTCCCCAAACAGGTACCCCATCAGGTCCACCCGCAGGCCGCTCATGAAGCTCAGGGTGAGGATGCCCAGAGAAAGAGACGCATGCGAGAGGGTTCCGAGCACCGCATCTCCAGAAAGTCGCTTTTGCTGCAGCAGTCCGGAAAGCAGGAGCGCCACCAGCAGCCCGGTGACAAAGACCCCAAGCATGAGGTCGATGCCCAGCAGGAACCCGAGGGCCACTCCAAAAAGTGCCGAATGCGCCATGGTATCGCCAAAGTAGGCCATCCGCCTCCAGACGACAAAGCAACCGAGGGGTCCGGAAACCAAGGCCACCCCAACTCCGGCAATCAGGGCTCGCCAGAGGAAATCATCCAGCAGCATCACGCCTCCTCAACGGAAGAGTGGGCGGGGGCGTGTCCTGAGGAATCATGCGTGTGGTCGTGGTGGTGCTGATAAACCGCAAGAGCCGCCCCGGACTCGGCCCCGAAGAGGCGGACGTATTCCGGATGCCGGGTGACGTCGTGCGGTTGCCCTTCGCAGCAGACGTGCTGGTTCAGGCAGACCACCCGGTCAGTGGACGCCATGACGACGTGCAGGTCGTGTGAGACCATGAGGATGCCGCACCCGCGTTCCTTCCGGAGTCGCCCAATCAGGCGGTACAGTTCGGCTTCCCCCATGTAATCGACGCCCTGAACCGGCTCATCCAGCACCAGCAGTTCCGGATTCTGCAGCAGGGCTCGTGAAAGCATCATGCGCTGAAACTCTCCGCCGGAAAGGGTCTGGACGGGCTCGTTGAGCAGGTCCTCAATGCCGGTTTCGGCTAAGGCTTCCCGGACCTGAGGCCGGGAGTGCTTCTTGGTGAGCGTCATCATCCGGTACACCGACAGCGGCAGAACAGGGTCCACAGGCAGCTTCTGTGGCAGGTAACCGATGCGCAGCTTCGGACGCCGGAGCAGCGTGCCGTGAGAGGGGCGAAGCAGGCCAAGGAGCAAACGGAGCAGGGTCGTTTTGCCTGCGCCGTTGGGACCCACGATGGTGACAATTTCTCCGGAAGAGACCTCCATGGAGACGTCGTCAATCAGCACATGCCGGTTGGTGTGAAAGGACAGGTGCTCCGCTTGGAGCAGGGGAACGGGGGTCATGGTCAGGCGCAGTGAGAGCAGAGGCCGCTGATTTCCACCGTTTGCTCATCCACCTGAAACCCAGCGGCCTGTGCATCCTTACGGAGGGCGAGGGTGACGCGATCGCTGTGCAGCTCGGCGACGTTGTGGCACTCCCGGCAGATGAAGAACTGGGCGGTGTGTTCCGGAGAGCTGTGGAAGCAGGCGATGAAGGCGTTGAGGCTGGCGAGGCGGTGCACGAGGCCCTGCTCCATGAGGAAATCCAAGGCCCGGTAGACCGTGATGGGCGCCTTACGCTTCTTGGTGTCTTCCAAACGTTCCAGGATTTCGTAGGCCCCCAGGGGGGTGTGACTGGACGCCACAATCTGGAGCACCTGACGTCGTTGCTGCGTCAGCCGAACCTGCCGGCGTTTGCAGACGGCCTCAGCGTGCGTGAGGATGCCGTTGATGCAGAGCCGGTGGTCGTGAGACTCTTCCGGGAAGGGAGCGGGATCGGATATGGTCATGGAGCCGGGCAAGGGCTGGGAATCAAAAGAGGTTTTGATTTTTTTGTGATAGTATAACATACTAATTTATTTTTCCAAGTCAGGAGAAGGAGCCGTGAGTCGGTGGTTAGTGGGGCTGTTGCTCTGGAGCACAGTGGTAGGAGAAGTGGGGGCGCAGGTCCCGCAGGTGGTGGTGTCGATCAAGCCGGTGCATTCGCTGGTGTCTGGGGTGATGGAGGGTGTGGGGCAGCCCACGCTACTGGTGTCCGGAAGCGCCTCGCCGCATCAGTATGCGCTGAAACCGAGCGAGGTGACGGCGTTGCAGGAGGCCGATTTGGTATTTTGGTTGGGTCCAGAGACCGAACCATTTCTGCCGCGGTTCCTGCAGGGGCTCCCGGACGCGGTACGGGTGGTGCCGTTGGCAGAGGCAGAGGGCCTCACGCTGCTTGCCCCCCGGGAGACGCCGGGTGAGCCCCTTGACGCGCACGCAGAACACGATCACACGGCCGCCGGCCCTCACGATCCGCACCTCTGGCTCAGTCCGCACAACGCTCAGGGGATGGTCAGCGCCATTGCTCAGCGGCTGGTGGAAGCGGATCCGGAACACTCCGCTCAGTACCTCAGCAACCTGCAGGAGGTGCAGCGTCGGCTGGCCAACCTAGACCTGAGCCTGCGCCAGCAGCTTCAGCCCCTTCAGGGAGCGCCGTACATTGTCTTTCATGATGCCTATCAGTACTTTGAAAAGCGCTATGGCCTGGAACCAGTGGATTGGATTGCGGTCAACCCCGACCGTCCTCCGGGCGCCGGGCACCTGCGCGTGATCCGAGAACGGCTCCAGCGGGCTGAGGTGCGGTGCATCTTCACGGAGCCTCAGTTCCCCCCCAAGCTGGTGACCGCGCTCACGGAGGGGATGCCCGTTCAGCAGGGGGTGCTGGACCCCTTGGGGGCGGATCTCCCAGAGGGAACGGACCTGTACGTCCAACTTCTGCAAAACCTTGGAAGCTCCTTTGTGCAGTGCCTGCAGGCGCCACTGGCGGAACCTGAGGCGCCTCCCGCGTCTTTTTGGGACACGATGAAGCGCCTGCTGACCGGTTCTTGACGGAATGAGCAGGTTTGCCCAAATCCTGCACATCCGAGGCGAACACCGAGGGGCGCCTGTTGGCCTTCGGCTTTCAAAGACAACTGCCTGCGCAGGCTTAGTACGAAAGAGAAGACAGCAATGTGGTTTTTCCGGTTGTTCCGGACACTGTTTTTATTGATTTTATTTATCCTCTTTGTGGGGATCGGGGCCGTGGGCCTGGGCAGTGTTGCAGAGTGGAAGCTCCGGCAGCAGGTCGTCCAGCGTTTTCCGGCTCCCGGAAAGATGGTGGCCATAGGAAATTATCGCCTCCACCTTAACTGCGTGGGGCGCGGGGCTCCTACAGTGATCCTGGAGGCGGGGCTCGGTCCGCAGGGATCGCTGATCTGGAGCGACCTGCAGGCCGAGGTTTCCAAGAGCACCCGGGCGTGTTCCTATGACCGGGCCGGACACAACTGGAGCGACCCCAGTCCTCTGCCTCGCCGCGGCCGCAACATGAGCCTAGAGCTGCAACGCCTGCTGGCCCAGAGTGGGGAAAAGGGACCGTATCTGCTGGTGGGGCACTCGCTCGGAGGTTCGCTGATCCGGCTCTTCTACCGGGAGCAGAAGGATCAGGTGGCCGGAATGGTCTTCCTCGACTCGTCTCACCCTCGGCAAGAGGAATTCTTTGGCCCAGAGGTGCTGGAAAGCGATCACCTCAAGTGGCGGGCAATGGCCTGGCTCTCGAGCGTGACCGGTGCTGAACGGGTCTATCAGTGGCTGTTTGGACCTGTGGTTCCAGACCGGTTTCCGCTCAATGCGCTTTCCATGGCGCAGTCCCTGATTCCACAGTCTCTGCAGGCGAACACCGAGGAGTGGCTGCTGATGTCGCAGACGCTTCAGGACGAGGGCTCGTTGGACAACCTCTCCGGTGTCCCCATCCGGGTGCTCATTCCTGGGAAGCCACAGATGCCTCGAGAAGCCGAATCCATCTGGCTGGGCATGCAGCAGGAGATCGCCGCCTCCGGAGGGCTAGACGCCTTGGAGCAGGTGCCGGGGGCTGGACACTACTTGTACCTGGATCGTCCGGATGCGGTCATTCGCAACATTCTGGAGCTGGTCCAAGACTTTCGGAAGAAGCAATGAATCACGTGAATCCCCAATCCTGTTTGCCCCACCGGTCGTTTCGGTGGATCCTCTTCCTTGGACTGCTCTTCCTGGCCCTGACGGGTTCCGGCTCTGGCTGGGCGCAGGGCACCAACACGGTCGCCACCCTGGTGCAGCTTGAAGGGATCATTCAGGTGGTGGAGCCGGGCGGACGCCTCAAGGTGATGCGGGAAGGACAGTTTGTTTACGCTGGAGAAGAGGTCCGGACGAGCACGGATTCCAAGGTGTCCATCCTCTTCCGAGACAACTCCCGGGTGCGGCTTTATGCCAACAGCAACTTCCTCATCCAGGAAGCGGAGGAACGTCCGACCACCGACCGCAGCTTCCGGTTTCAGATGGAACTCAAGCAGGGGCGCCTGCAGGGGCGGTTTCAGCCGCGACGACAGCTCACGCGGTTGCGGACTCCGGTGGCCACCGTCGGCATCAAGGGCACGTCCATCTGGCTTGGGCACAGCACCCGCAACGGCACCACCGTTGGCCTGTCCGAGGGACTGCTGGAGGTGGAGAATGCCGCCTCGACCCTCATGCTGCAACCCGGACAGTGGATCCCGCAGTTTGTGGCCACCGACAACCTGTCTGACCGGGTGCAGCCGCTGCCCCGCAAGGTGCTGCTGAAAACGGAAGACTATGAGCTTCCGGAAAAGAACAACGGGCCGATCAAGCTGTTCCTCAGCATCCAGCTCATTGATAGCCAGAGTGGCAAGGACATCAAAGAAGGGGGCCTGGTGCTGCTGGAAAGCGACTACCCGGGCGTCCGCATGCCGACTCGGGTGAACCTTGATCGCAACGGCTTCTTGCGGATCCCCATCCTCATTGAGCCTCCGCTGAAGGGCATGACGCCTCCGGAGCTGGTCCGCCTCTATGCGATCATGGATGGTCCGAACTTTGAGGATGTTGGGGAAGGGCTGTTGGTGCTGAAGTGGCGGATTCCGAACCAGACGCAGCGGATGCTGCTGGATCCGGTCACAGACGAGTTCAAGCAACTTCCCTGATGCGGTATGGTGTAATGCTCCTCCTCGGCCTGCTCCTAGCGGCAGGAGGAAGCGCTCAGGACCTGCGGGAGGTCCGCCTCATTTTGCGAGAGCCCGACCCCGGAGTGCCGCCGGAGACCTACTTTCAGGAAGGCAAGCTCCGCTACTTAGGGGCTCAGGAAGCCGGACGCCCTTCAGGATCCGGACGTCTGCTGCTGGATTCGGGAAAAGCCGCGTACGAAGGAACCTTCGTCAACGGGCTTCCGGAAGGCCAGGGCACGCTGTATGACCTCAATGGCTTCCGCATCTACTCCGGTGAGTTCCGAGCCGGTCGTTTCCATGGCGCAGGCACCCTCTATGCGGATGCAGAGGCTGGGGTCCTGTTTGAAGGCCGCTTCGAGAACGGTCGTCCCATTCCTTAAGGTTTTCCCTCACTCATGCCCTCCCTGTTGATCCGGATCATGCCCGGTGTGTTTGTGCTGTTGTGGAGCACGGGGTTCATCAGCTCCAAGTTCGGGGTTCAGTATGCTGAGCCACTGACGCTTCTGTTCTGGCGAATGTTCCTGACCTCGGTGTTTTTGGGAACCATGCTGCTGCTGCTACGTCAGCCACGCTTGGAGGGACGGATGGTGCGGCAGCAGATGCTGGCGGGCACGCTGATTCACGGGTGCTACCTAGGAGGCGTGTTTTGGGCCATCCGTCAGGGCATGCCGGCTGGAATCAGCTCCCTTCTTGTGGGACTGCAGCCCATTGTGACGGTGCTGCTGGCGCGGTTTTGGCTGAAGGAACAGCTCTCTCGCCTGCAGTGGTTGGGCTCGGTGCTGGGACTGCTCGGGGTGACGCTGGTGCTGCATCCGGTTTGGGGCAGCATGGAAGCCGAACGGGTGCTGGGAGCCGCGCCGCTGGCGGTTCCGGGAATCCTCATTGCGCTGTTTGGGATTTCGCTGGGGACGGTTTACCAGAAGCACACCGGAAAGGACGTGCCCTTGCTGGCCGGAAGCTTCTGGCAGTGTGTGGCTGCAGCGTTGTGCTTTGCGGTGATGTCGCTGCTGCTTGAGCACTGGGAAGTGCGCTGGGAGTGGCCCCTCATTGGGGCACTGGCGTGGATGGTGTTGGGGTTGTCCGTGGGAGCCATCAGCCTGCTGATGCTGCTGATCCGCAAGGGCGAAGCGTCTCGGGTGGCGAACCTGTTTTACCTAGTGCCACCGCTGGTGGCGCTGGAGACGTGGCTGCTGTTTGGAGAGCAGCTGGACGGGCTCCAAGGAGGCGGCATGCTGGTGACGCTCCTTGGGGTCGTCATGGTGTCACGCTTCTCTTGAAGCCTACCCGGTGGTCCGCAAGCCACTGGCAATGGCGTTGACGGTGACCAGCAACTGCGTCAACAGGGTCTCAGACTCCTGAGACGCTCCGGCACGTCGCAAGGCACGCCACTCCTTCAGGAGCGCAAGCTGCTGATGGTGCAGCACCCGCAGCGGGGCATGCCGCAGCTCCAGCACCCGGTGGATCTGTGGACGCTTCTCCTGCAAGGGGCCTTCATACAGGAATTCCATCATCCGGGTGGTCCGCTCATACTCCTCCAGAATCTGCCCCAAGAACCGTTCCCGCAGCTCCGGATCCTCGACCATTTGGGCGTATTCGGTCATCACCTCAGTGTCAACGTTGGCCAGACTGGTGGCCACGTTGCTGGTGATGTAGTGCAACGGGTGCCACTGCAGGTGCTCGGCACGGATGGCTTCCAGCTGCTCCGGATGCTCCTGCTGCAGGCGCTCCAGTGCGGTTCCAACGCCGTACCAGCTCGAAAGGTAGCACCGTGCCTGACTCCAGGAAAACACCCACGGAATGGCCCGAAGGTCTTCCAGGGAGCGCTGTCCGGTTCTTCGGGAAGGACGGGAACCGATGCGGCTCTGCTCAATGACGTCAATCGGAGTGGCCTGGCTGTAGTAGTCAATGAAGCCTGGGCTGTGCAGAAGCGCGGAGTAGGTGGCGCGGCTCGACTCCGCAAGGGCGTCCAGCACGGGCTCCAGCGCATGCCGTTGCTTCGGTTGATGCCGCTGCTGGAGGGTGGCTCCTGCGACTCCGGCAATCATCAGCTCCAGGTTGAAGTGGGCGGTGCCCCAGTTGGCATACTTCTGAGCAATCGTCTCCCCTTGCTCCGTCATCCGGAGGTCGCCATCAAGAGCCGAGTGCGGGAGCGCCCGGATGAAACGGTGCGTGGGACCAGCTCCGCGACTGATTGTGCCGCCCCGTCCATGGAAGAAGCGGATGCGGATGCCGAACTCCTGTCCCACCTCCACCAACGCCTCTTGCGCCCGGTGCAGGGTCCAGTGACTGGAAAGGATGCCGCCGTCTTTGTTACTGTCGCTGTAGCCGATCATCACCTGCTGGACCGGACGCGAGAAGCCCTGCCGCTGTCGTTGCAGCTCTAGGCTGCGCTGGGTCATCGGGTGCGTGAGGAAGGTCCGCAGGATCTCTGGGCTGCGGTGGAGGTCGTCAATGGTTTCAAACAGCGGAACCACTGGAAGCGGGCATGCCGGACCGCCAACACCCGGTTGCGTGAGGCCGCACTCGTTGGCCAGGAGGTAAACGGTAAGGAGGTCCGAGGCGCTGCGGGTCATGCTCACAATCAAGGCGCCCAACGCTGCTTCGCCGTGCTCCCGGATGTGCTCATTGAGGACGCCATAACAGCTCCGGACCGCGTCGGCTTCCAGTCCCACCTTCTGGTTTAGGCGCACCAGCGGACGTGGAGATTCCAGTTCTTGATTCAGCAGGGCCACCCGCTCGGCCTCGCTCATCTCAGCAAAGTCGAGGTTCTCAAATCCGGCAGCTTGCAGGAGCTGCGTGACGGCACGGTCGTGAAAGGCGCTGTTCTGCCGAACGTCCAAGACGGCCATGTGAAATCCGAAGGTCTGCACCAGACGCATGGCGGGGTGGACGTCGACCTCAATCAGCCGCTCGGCACCCACTTCCCGGAGCGAGTCCCGGAGGGCCTTGAGGTCGTCCCACAGCTCGGTGTCCCGCTTGTAAACGTGAGGGTGCGTCTGTTCCGCTTTGGGCAGCCGGAAGCGCATCAGGTTGACAAGCTGACGCCAGGGCTCGCCAATGTTGCGCTGAATGGCGGGCTCTGCGAGGTCGCCCATTTGGCTCCGGTGCTGTTCGATGCGCTGGATCAGGCCCTGAGGAGGAGACTGTCGGAGTTCCGAGAGGCTCAGACGCCGACCCAGTTCCTTGAGCTGAGCTTCAAGGAGGTCCAGAGCATGATGCCGGAGGCGTCCCAGGGTTTGACGGGTCACCTCAGCTGTCACTCCGGGATGCCCGTCTCGGTCACCGCCGACCCAGTTTCCAAAGGAGAGGCGGGGAAGCTTTTCGGGATCGTTGAGGGCCTTGGGATCGAAGCCAGCCTCTTCCCACGCCTGCAGGAGTCGACGGTCGAGGATGTCGAGAATATTGGGAAAGACCTTCTTCAGGTAGTGCAGCACACTGAGCAGCTCCGTGACCACTTCGGGCTTCTGCAGGTAGATCTCTCCGGTGCGCCAGATGCGCTCGAGTTCAAAGACGATCTCCTTGCGGATCCGCCGTTGCTCGCGAGGCGTCCACATCTGGTTCTCTCGCCTGAGGAGCAGCAGGTACAGGGCCCGGTGGTGCTCAAGCACCGAGGCGCGCTTGGCTTCAGTGGGGTGTGCCGTCAGGACCGGCTCAACCCGGATGTCGGCCAGTTGCTCAGCAATTTGCTCAGCACTCAGCCCCGCCTCCTGGAGCTGGCGAAAGATCTGCCCCCAGAGTCCGGAGACGTGATCGAGGCCCTCGACCTCTTCGGTTGCCCGTCGGTGCTGTGCGGCAGCGTTTTCCTCGACCATGTTGAGGAGCTGGAACCCCACGGAGTAGGCCTGTGCTAGGCGCTCCGGGGTGTCGTCTCCCGGCGGCAGGGCGTTTCCCACCCAGGGCATTTGTGCTGCGATGGACGATTCGCCCAGGGAGTGCAGCATTTCGGTAAAGCACTCCACTAGGAAGCGCTGATCACGATCTATCTTCTCAAACTGATCAAACAGCTTATGCATATCATCCGATTCGGAAAAACGAGGAGGGGGCAACGCAGAGGAGGGGGGAGCCGTTGAGTGCAGGCTCCCAGAAGCGGCTCCTGGCCGAACCGCTTCCAGCAGGTAACGAGGGAAGGCGGTTAGCAGGTTTCCGAAAGCTTCCGGAGGACCTGATCCGCTTGCTCTAACTCGGAGAGGATTTCGCCACAGACGGTGTCCAAGTCATCGGAGAACTCCTGTTCTTCCTGAAGCTCTTCCTCCATGCGCTGCTTCAGCTTGGGATACGTCTGATCTTTTTGATAATCCAGATTCATGTTGGCTCCTAATCAGCCTGATGAACTCATTGATAAGCCTCGTCCATGAGGCCTGTAAACAAGCTGCTAAGTTAGCCCACCTCTGATGAATTTTCAACTGAGATAAAACAGAAAGATGAAGAGGTCCGCCCCCAGCGAGCCCTCCCTCTGACTCATCTCACAACCAATTAGGTCTCTTGTGAGGAAATACAATTTTTCATGGGAATACCAGCTAAAATTAAGAAAGAGGGGTCAATCCCCTCCGGGGGAGCCCACAGGGCCTCCTACAGGAACAGGGCGAGCGAGTGCTACAAGTGCCATACCAGTCCCGGAGGTCGGACAAAAAGCGGGCTCCGGCGCTGTCAGGGGCTGAGGGGTTTGACAAAAATGACAAAAACGACCCAAAAGCCGGGGAAGATTGTCGAGCCCTTCGGCTTTGCTGAGGAACTGCGTTCTCGTCTTTGCTCCGTGCCCTCTCGTTTAAACTCCGTGCTCTCCGGGGCCGCATTTCAGGCGGACGCTCCCTGAGCGGAGGCAAAAGACGCCGCCCCGTTTCACGCGGGGAACGGGGATTAGCTTGCAACCCAGCTGAAATTTGCTAAAAAGTAAGTTTTATCTTTTTACTTTCAGATCCATACCATGATTCAGGAATTTCGCGAATATTCCGAGAGCCTCGGCTTCAAGATCATCTTGGGCATTGTCGCTGTCTCTCTGGTCATCTCCCTAGGAGTCGGGTCCTTTTTTGGGGACCGTAAAGAAGTTGTCGCTGTGGTAAACGGTCGGGAAATCCTCATGAAGGACTTCCGCCGGGCGTACAGCAACCGTCTGGAAGCCCTCCGGCAGCAGCTCGGCGAGAACACAGAACGCTTTGCTGAGCAGATGAACCTCCGGCAGCAGGTGATGCAGCAGCTGGTGGATCAGGAACTGCTCCTCAGTGAGGCTGAGGAACTGAACGTGATGGTGACGGACCTGGAGCTGCAGGACTACATTCGCCAGCAACCGTACTTCCAGCGCAACGGACAGTTTGACGCCAACGTGTACAAAGAGGTTCTGCGGCAGAACCGGATCCCGCTCTTTGAGTATGAGGATGGCCTGCGTCGGGACCTGCTGGTGCAGAAGAAGCAGCGGCTGCTGGGCATTGGCCTAGCGGTGAGTGACACGGAAGTGGAGCGTGCCTATCGTCAGCAGTACGAGCAAGTGGAGCTGAACTACGTTCACTTTGACCCGGAAGCCTTTCTGGACCAGGTGGCGCCGACCGATGAGGAGCTTCAGGCCTACCATGAGGCGCACCCGGATGAGTTTCAGTCTGAGGCTCAGTACCAGGTGGAGTTCTTTACGCTCAAGCTCTCACAGTTCAACCAAGCGGACAAGGTCCGGGAGCGCGAGGTCCGTCGTTACTACGAGCGCAACCTCGACCGCTTCACCTCGCCTCCGGAAGTCAAGGCGCGGCACATCCTCTTCAAGCTGGATCCGGAAGCCAGCGATGTGCTGAAGGAGGAGCGCCGCACCGCTCTGGAATCGGTCCGGGCCCGGATTGTTGCCGGAGAAGACTTTGCGGCAGTGGCTCAGGAGCTTTCGGAAGACCTTTCAGCACAACAAGGCGGGGATCTGGGTTGGTTCAAGCCCGGAGAGATGGTGCCTGCCTTTGAACAAGCAGCGTTTGAGTTGGCTCCAGGCGAGCTGAGTCAGGTGGTGGAGTCGCCGTTTGGCCTGCACCTCATTCAGGTGGATGACCGCAAGGAGCAGGTGGAGCAGAGCCTGGATGACGTCCGTGAAGAGATCGTCGGGCTCCTTGCTGACCAGCGGGCAGAGAGCGATCTGGAAGAAGCCCTGGTGCGTGTTGATGACACCGTTGGGCGCAAGCCGCTGGCTGAGCTGGCCGCGTCTTACAATTCAGCAGTCCAGGACTCGCAGCTCTTCTCCCGGGAGACCGTGGTGGAGGGCATCGGTTCCGTGTCCGGACTGATCGGGCAGTTGGATGGTAAACCTCTGGAAGCTGCTGGTGTTTGGCAACGGAATCCGGTGCAGGGACACGTGGTCTGGAAGCTCACCGCCTACGAAGAGCCCAAGCCTCTGGACTTTGAAGCGGCCCGGGAACAGGTGCTGGAAGCCGTCCGCCGGGAGCAGGCACTGGAGCGAGCCAAAGCAGAAGCGGCAGTGGCACTGGAGCAGGCCCAGCAAGGCGTCTCGCTGACCAGCCTGGCAGAAGCCCGAGGCTTGGAAGTGGCGCCGATGCAGTTTGCGGCAGGCACCCGCTTCCTCCCAGAGCTGGGGGACAATCAGGAATTCCGCAAGGTGGCGCTGCACCTGAGTGCCGATCAGGCATTTGGGCTGAGCGAGAATGGCAACCGCGTGGACCTGATCGAGTTTCAGCAACGCTCCTTGGATGACACCGACAGGGAACAACGCAAGGCGGCCGTTCGGGCAAGCCTCAAGCGTCTGCAGCAGCAGGCCATTTTGGAAAAAGAGGTCAAGCGTCTGCGCGAAACGGCCTCTATTGAAATCACGACCCCCTTGCTGCAGATGCCGGGGGCATGACGCTCGCGCTCCTCTTCTGGCTGGCCGGAAGCGTCAGTGTGATGGCGCAGGGGCTGCTTGGGTTTGGAGCCACTGAGGAGCCGGAACCTCCGCAGGTGTACGCGGAGGTGGCCCAGTATGAAGTGCCCGCGGGAGCAGAGACCACCTTGCGGGTGTACGTGACACCGGC
This sequence comes from uncultured bacterium, assembly GCA_965662235.1. Lineage (GTDB taxonomy): Bacteria > SAR324 > SAR324 > SAR324 > NAC60-12 > JAYPUA01. The sequence goes on along the minus strand of CBFIGY010000023.1, from coordinate 3,520 downwards.
GCCGGGATGGCACCTCTACTCCGTGGCTCCGCAAGGCGAGTGGGGTCCGGAGCCGACTCGCTTGGTGCTGCAGACACCGTGGCTGGCGCCTTCCGGACCGCTCCAGGAGACGCCTCCGCAGACGGTCGCTGATGCCGCGTATCAGCTGGACCTGCTGGCACACGCCCAACCCTTTGAGCTGACCCAAACGGTTCAGTTACATCCAGACGCCCCGCAAGGGGAACAAACCGCATTCGGGCAGTTGGTGTATCAGGCATGCAATCAACAGATTTGCCTTCCGCCTCAAACGCAGGACGTGGTCGTTGCGCTCAGCGTTCAACCCTGAACCTGCCTTCCCCCCTCATGAGCCCGTATGGACCCTGATTATCAAGATGACGCTTTCGTTGAGCGCGCGCTCCGGACGTCCCTCTTCCTCTCCCTCGCGTTGGCTTCGCTGGACCTGCTCCTCTACCTCAGCCTCGGAACGGCAATCGTGACCGTGCTGGTCAAAGGCTACTCACTGTGGATCTACGTCCGGTATCGGCTGCGCATTGATGGGCTGAAGCTGCTGGAAATTGGTGCGCTGGTGGCCGACGTGTTTCTGGTGCTGGAACACGGACTGGCAGTGTTCAGTCCCATTGCAACGCTCCTCAGCATCATCCTGGTGTCCAGCTTTAAGGAGCGATTCCTCATCCGCTACCGCCAAGACCTGGCCCGCGTCTTTTCCGACCCCAAGCCCTAAGAGCGACTCTCCGGCTGCCTTTCGAGGCCGCCGCTCCTTCCTCTTTCCGGACAGGTGACGCTGCGTCAAGCGTGGCTCACTCGTATAGCTCGACGCTCTCTCCAATGAGCCGGAAGCTCGCCTCGGTTTCATAGACCATCTCCCCCCCCACCGTGATGGAGTCCATCTCCAGAATGCCGGAGATCCAGACAGCATCAATGAGGTCCTCAATGGGCACCGGCTTGTTCATGACCACGTACACCACTTGGTTGGAAGGCGGAGGCGGCACGTGCACACACATCCCAAACACCGGAACCAGCAGGAACTCCTTGACGAAGTCGAAACCGCTGTCGCCTTCAATCGGAACCGCATATCCCGGAATCTTGACGGGGGCACCCCTGAGGTTCATGAGGCTCGGAGGCGCTTCTCCAGTTTCTGGATTCAGCTTCCGCAGGTCCTGCCAGGTGAGTTCCTGAGGCTTGGAGAAGATGCTGATGGCCGCAGCAGGCGAGGCTCCGACCAGCAGGCTCAGGAGCAGGACCACGAAAAGGGAAAGGTGACGCATAGAGGGGTGAGGATAAAACGTTACAGCCGAATCGTCATGCCGTCGGCCAGAGACTGTCGGTAAGCTCGCCAGGCCGGAACAGCTCCCATCAGGACTCCGGCCAGCACCACTCCTCCCAAAAGCCCAGCTTCCAGAAGCCCAGGCGGTTCAAGCGGGAGGAAGAGCCCCAGCTGTTCCTTGAGGAGGGGACGGAGGCTTCCGAGAAGAGCATACAGCATTGCCGTTCCAGAAACGACACCTGCGAGCGTGAGCAAGGCGGCTTCGCCCATCAGCAGACCAAAAAGAGTCCGCGGACCAGCGCCCACGGAACGGAGGATCGCCATTTCCCGCCGGCGCTCATTGAGTCCGGAGAGCAGTGCGGTGAGCATGCCCAGCAAACCGGCAAGCACCACGAAACCACTGATCACCCGGAGCCCGGTCTCGGCGACGCGGAGCAGCTCCCACAGCTCCCGGAGGGCGACTCCTGGGAGGATCGCTGAGAGGGGCTCCTCCGAGTAGGTGTTGATGTCCCGTTGCAGGCGGAAGGCCTGGATCTTGGACCGCAAGCCGACCAAAAACGCGGTGATCGCCTGAGGCTTCAGCTGCTGCTGGAGGACCTCTTCTGTGGAGAGGCCGGTTCCTTCCATCGGAGGAGCGCCGCTTTCCCAGTCCAAGTGCATGGCCTCAATGCCTTCTAGGCTCACGTGAACGGTCTGGTCCACCGGAGTCCCTGTTGGCGCCAAGATGCCCACCACCGTGAAGGGACGGTCTTCATGCTGCAGGAAGGAGGTGCTTCCGGTGCCATGCGCAATGATCAGGCGTTCGCCCAGTTCGTACCCCAGCTTCCGGGCGACTTCTGCGCCAAGGACGGCTTCAAAGACGCCGGCAAACGGCTTTCCTGTGGCAAAGGTGAGGGGCTGCCGACTCCCGTACCGAAAGTGCCGGAAGTAGTCCAGGTTGGTCCCGAGCACCCGGAACCCGCGGTGCGAGTCCCCCAGGGAAAACGGAATCGTCCAGCGGACCCGAGGGTCCTGCTGAAAGGTCTGGTAGCTTTCCCAGGTGAGGTTGTTGGTCGCGTTGCCAATGCGGAAGACTGAGTAGAGCAGCAGCTGCAGAGATCCGCCCCGGGCGCCCACAATGAGGTCGGTTCCAGAAACCGCACTGGCAAAGCTGCTCCGGACGCTCTTGCGGATCTGCTCGACCCCCAGCAGCAGGAGGACGCTGACGGCAATTGAGAACACGGTCAGGAACGCGGTGCCCCGTCGGTTCCAGAGGGACTGGGTGATGAGGGTTAGCATGAACCTCCCGCAGCAGCTTGGTTGAGCTCAACGAGGTTCCACTTGCGGGTGAAGCGTTCGCCGAGAGCAGCGTCGTGGCTGACCAGGATCAAGGTGCTTCCGGAGGCGTCACACTCCTGAAACAGCAACTGCAGGAACCCGTCCCGCGCAGCTGCATCCAAGGCGGAAGTGGGCTCATCGGCAATGATCAGCTCCGGACGTCCGATGAGGGCTCGAGCGGCGGCAACCCGCTGCTGCTGCCCCACGCTCAGTTCCGTGACGCGCCGTTGCTCACGCAAGGGAGCTTCCAGCCCGAGGGCCTGGAGAAGGCGCTCTGCTTCAGGCTCCCAGGTGGTGGAGGGGCCAACGCGGGCGGCTCGGGTCCGGGAGAACCGGAGGGGCAGCAAGACGTTGTCGGTCAGCGACAGGTACGGAAGCAGGTTGAAGAGCTGGAAAAGAAAACCCAAGTGCGCCACGCGAAAGGCGTCTCGCTGGGACGCGGAGAGGGGGACGAGCTCCTGATCCAGGATCCGGATGTGACCGGAATGAGGCAGGAGGATGCCCCCAATGAGCGACAGTAGGGTCGACTTACCGCTGCCACTGGGACCTTCCAGAAAGGCGTGCTCTCTGGGCTGAAGCTGCAACTCCGGTAGATTCAAAGTGTCCTGTTGGCTTCCGGGCCAGCGGAACCGAACCTGTTTCAGACTGAGGAGGGGAGCACTCAATGTGTCAGTTCCAGCCCTGGAGCATGGTCTCGCCTCCGGTGAGCTCCTGGGCTCCCTGTTGTCCCTGCATGAGCCACTGCACCCGGATTTCTTCCGCAAGGGGAAAGGCCTTTAGGAGTTGAACGTCGAGGGTGTTGAGGTTTTCAGGAGCATGGCAGAGCCAGTTCCACTGCACCCGAAACTCAGAGTGCTTGGCGCCTTCGTGTCCTTCGTGTCCTTCGTGTCCTTCGTGTCCTTCGTGTCCTTCGTGTCCTTCGTGTCCTTCGTGTCCTTC
>CBFIGY010000022.1:0-47321 GCA_965662235.1 uncultured bacterium | reverse complement strand
GACGAGCTCGGAGAGATCTTCAAACTCGTCTAACCCTCCCTCCCTCCCGGAGGCCCTGCCGCCGGGAGGTCCCTGTTAGACTGGAACACCGTGCAATCCGTCTCGTTTCAGCTGTCATTTGTGGCGGTCGCTTCGATCTTATTGCTCATGCCGAGAAGCCAGTCTCGTCCTCGCACGCACGTCCAGCATCTGCGGCGCTACCTCTGGGACAGCACAGGCGTCACGCTGGCAGTGACCGTGGGGACATTGCCGATTCTGTTGCACACCTTCGGACGCGTCTCGTTTGAGGCATTCTGGCTGAACTTAGTGCTGTTGCCCTTGCTGGCGTTTTGGGTGTTGCCGTTGTGCCTGCTGACCTTTGTATGGAGCGGGCTGCACCTCTATGCGCCACCTGATGTGGTCGGCGAGGCTGAGCTATATGTGCTGGTGAGTTGGAGCCTAGAGCAGTGGCTGTGGTTGCTGGAGGTGTTGCAGCTGCCAGAGAGCCGCGTTGTGCTGGAGGGCGGTTGGCCGGTCGAGGCGTGGGTCGGGTACTATGGTGTGTTGGGGAGCGCGTGGTGGGCGATGCGACAGCGGGGAAGGTCTCGTGCGTTGCGCGGAGCGGAAGAGCCATCTCTCTGACCTCTTGTCGGTAGAGATGGCTCTCAATGGTTCGTTAGCCGGAGCTAACATAGCGCCATGAGCGCGTCAAACGATCTGGCGTCCGTCTTGGCGTGTGATCGCGATGACGCTAGAGCGCGGGACGGAGTTGCGGCCACCCGGCCAGTGGCTGTCGCCTTTCTCACCTGGATGCTGGATGCCGACAAACAGCGTGCGGCGATCGGAGCTCCATGTCATTCCAGTCACTTCGCACTCCTTCGGGCCTACCAAGAAGCGACGGATCTCACCGGTAGCAGAGTCAGCGCAGAGCATTTGGTTGTTGCCCATGCCTGCGAAGTCTTTCGCATTGGAGTAGTTGCCATCCGTCTGGATCCAGACCATGCCCGTGTTGTCGACGGTGAGTCCATCTGGAGAGTTGAACATATTCTCTGCGTTGATGTTCTCCGAGCCTGCATATGTGTCGTTGTGTACCGTCGGGTTGCCTGCCATGACGAAAAGGTCCCACTCAAACTCGTTGGACTTATGGTCGCCATCCAACGGTGCCCAGCGTACGATTTGACCGTAGTTGTTCTTCGGGCGTGGGTTAGGGCCGAACGCAGGCGTCGCGTCGCCACCAGCGTTGGTTTTGACTGCTCGGTTTTTGTTGTTGGTCAAAGCACAGTAGGCCTCGACTTTGTTTGGATTGACCGTCACCCACTCTGGACGATCCATGGTGGTTGCCCCGACCTTGGAAGCTGCTTGGCGAGTATGGACGCAGATCTCAGCCTTTGACATGCCGGTCGTCTCTGGTGTGAGAGCCAGCCAGCGTCCGCGCTGATTTTCATCAAACTTGGCAACGTAGAGCGTGCCGTCTTCGAGCAGATTGCGGTTGTCGCCGCCTTGTGCGTACTTGCGTTCGCTGATGAACTTGTAAAGAAACTCCCCGCGCTCGTCATCGCCTAGATAGACAACAACATGCCCGTCGCCAGCGATGGCGAGAGCTGCGTTCTCGTGCTTGAAGCGTCCTAGGGCGGTGCGCTTCTTGGGCACAGAGTTCGGGTCAGTCGGGTCGATCTCTACGATGTAGCCAGCGCGGTTCGGCTCATTGGGGTGCTTGCTGATGTCAAAACGCTCGTCTACACGGGCCCAGTTGTATCCCCAGTCGCTGTTGCCCACGCCATAGCGCTTCAACTCGTCGGAGGGGACGTTGTTCGCGTCAGAGCTAGAGAAATAGCCGTTGAAGTTCTCTTCGCAGGTTAGGTAGGTGCCCCACGGTGTGTAGCCGTTCCCACAGTTGTTCCATGTGCCCAGCGCGCGCGTTCCGGAAGCGTCAGCGGCTGTCTTCAGGAGATCATGTCCCGCGGCTGGACCGGTGATTTCCATCGGGGTCTGTGGCGTGATGCGACGGTTGTACATGGAATCCGTGACCAAGCCCCAGCGGCCGTTGCGCTGTGTCACTTCGATGATGTTGATTCCGTGGGCTGCCATATTCTTGCGCACGTCGTCGTCGGTCTCAGGCTTCTGTGAAGCGTTGTTGCCGTGGATGATGTTCAGGTTGGTGTACTCGCTGTTGACTGCCATGATGAAGCGGCCGTTGTGCTCAAAAAAGTGCATGCCGTCGTTGTTATCACCAAATGCGAGCTCTTGTGAAGCTGCTGTGCCGCGGTTGTTGTGATCGAACTCACCGAGGTTCGACCAGAGCGGATCGCCCCAGCTGATGACTGGATACCAGCTGTAACCATTCGGTACTGTGATCGAGTCCATCGTATTCGCGGGGATGCTTTGGAAAATCATACGGCTTGTGTTCGCTTGGGCGCTTCCAGAGAAGAGGCCAGTTCCACCCGTACTCACCGCCAACGCAGCGAGACCTAGCTTAAAGCCTCCACCGATAACTTGGCGGCGAGAGAGTGCCTTTTGGGTAATGCGCTCAAAATCGGTGACCTCTGGTCCTGGGTTTCGCAACTCATCAAATTCGTCAAATGAAAGGTGCTTTTGGGTGTCCATATTCCTCGTGTGAGTGAAAGTGCAGTTTGTGGGGTGGAGGGCGCTTGCTGTTGGGATAACCGCAACAGGCCCCAATAGATAGGATGAAGGTTAGGTTTGTATTAGGTTCGTGTTTGAATTTTGTTAGGAGTTGAGCTGAATCAGGCTGGCACTCTTACCAAAAAAATCCGCGTGATCCACCCCGTTGATGGTGACGGAAAGCTTGCGCGCGTCCACAACACCGTCGAATTCAACCTTGAAGTCAAAGGTCTGACCGCTCAAAATCGATGCGCGGTGGATGGGGTAGATCGTTTGAGCCAGAGCTGCAGCCTGACCAATCAGGCCCACGGCAATGCTGGCAAGTAACGGCTTCATCAATTTCATTGAGATCCTTGCTGAAGGGAGTATTGAGTTAGGGAACAGGTCTCATTCTTGAGCGGTTGTGTTTGAAGAGCATTGCGATCTCTTTTGAGATCAGTGAGGCTGCCCCGAGGATCCGTTAAGCCCTTGGGAAAAAAGGCGTCCTCCCTTTGTCGACCTAGACGGGCAATCCCGATTGACTCCGGACCCACATTCCACGATAGTGAGGGGAAGCTTCTGCCTCAGAGGTCTTTGATAGACGAGGGAGAGGTTCCGGAACCCGTCTTGTTCACCCTGTTGAGAGCCGTTTCATGAAATACCTGCTTCCGTTGTTGACCCTCCTGACCCTCCTGGGGCTCTCCGGCTGCAAACCGGATGAACTGGAAATTGAGGTCTACACCAGCGATGTGGAGGCCGTCCGTGAACAGGAACTGCTGATGGTTCCGGTGAAGGCGTCCTTCAAGCTTTTGGGAGATGATAAGGAAGGGCAGCTGGCGGAGGCAAAGGTCATTGCCCAGAAGTACCTCCCGGACGACTCGCAAATTGACATTGTGGACGACACCATTGGCAAGCTGATGGTCGTGAGCACTCGCATCCCCTTCGGCACAGGCGCGGCGCTGGAACAGCATGCCCAGCAGCACACGTTCCTAGCGGCTCTGGTGGCCGATGAGCGTTCCGTCCGCCTTCTCAGCAACGAGGATCCGCTCAAGCAGCTCAACCGTGAGCTTAGGACCATCAACTTCATGCTGAGCATGGAGCTTCCCGCCACCGACCTCACCTTCCGGGTGGTCAGTGACTCGCGTCAGGAGTTCCAGGTCGCGGCAACGGCCATCTTTGTCGACAACAAACCCTACCTGCAGTTTGAAACCGCTTTGAAGCGTCGAGATGCTGTGGAGTTGAACTTCAAAGGCGCAGATGCCAGCGTCTACAGCCAGATTGATCCGGTCTTTCTGCTGACGGCTCCGTAACCTCTGCTCTCAAGGCGACTGGGCACTGGAAACAGGAATCCCTCGCTTTTGAGAAGGCCTCAAAAACACCGGGGGCTACAGAAGGGAATGGGGATTATTTCAGGAAGGAATGGCTGGGGTGGTAGGGATCGAACCTACGAATGACGGGATCAAAACCCGCTGCCTTACCACTTGGCTACACCCCAGCAAGGAACTCACTATTATGTCGGCTTCTGAGTGAGTTTCAAGTAGTTTTTTACTGCTGCAAGTAGTTCTGAAAGGACAGCTGTCGAGAGAGCGCCTGATACTGCTCGTTCGCAAGCCGTTGCCAGAGCTGCCCCTGCCCTTCCGGATCATCAATCAATTTCTTGAAGACGTCCAGCGCCTGCTGTTCCTGTCCCAACCGGGCCATCAGGGTTCCGGACTGGTAGAGGGCCCACTTGAGGCGATCCTTGGTATCAGGATCGGTGTGGTCGGCGTAGGTGGCCATTGCCAGCTCATACTGGGCCAAGGCGGCTTCATCCTCGCCCACCTTTGCCAGCATGTCAGCAGCCAGGAAGTGGCTCTTCACCACATAGTCTGGAGTATCCGGAGCATTGACGGGGTGACTGTAGGAGCGGATGGCGTTCCGGTAGGCATCTCCCGCCTCCGCGTAACGGCCCATCTCTTCATAAAGCTGCCCCAGGCGGTAATAGAGCTCCGGAGTCACTTCAGCCTTCAGCTGATCCTCGTCTTGGTCGTACTTCTCAATGGCCTGGTTGAGCACCAGCTCTGCTTTCTCAAACTCCCGCTCTTGCCGATAGACCTCTGCCAGGTCCATGCGGGCAGCTGCGTCATAAGAGCTGTCCGGATACTGCTGCAGGAACCGCGCGTACTGATCCCGGGCCTGTGGCAGCGTTCCCTTGTCCAGTAACGTCTGTGCCATCTGCAGGCGGATCAGCTCCAGCATGGTTCCTCGGGCACGGCTCTCCAGAAACTTGAGGAGGTCCAGGGCGTCATCATGCAGCCCCAGGTTCTTGTGCGCCATGGCCACCTGAAAGAGGGTGGAGACAAACCGGAAGTTGAGGAGGTACTTGGCCTTGTAGTCTCGGTAAGAAGCCACCAACGCTAGGTCGTCCTGCTGCTGGTAGTAGCGGTCGATCAGGCCCTTGAGGTTCTCATCAATGTTTTCCTGAATGACCCCGCGCTGAACGTACAGGCTCTGCGGGTACTTCTGCATGAAGGCTTCCAGCGCAGCAATCGCCGCTTCGTAGTCACCGTAGAGCGTCAGCGTCAGCCCCTTCCGGAGCATCGCCTCTTCCACTTGGGGCGCATCCGGATACAGCTCCATGATCTCATCATACACCTTGATTGCTTCTAGGTGCTCCCCTCCGTAGGGACGCATCGACTGCAGGTTGGCAATGCGCAGCTTGCCCAAAATCGCAATCTCTCGGGTGTAGCTGCCGATCGCATTCCGGTAAGCAGCAATCGCGTCATCTTCCTTGCCCTCGTCCCGGAGGAAGTCTCCGAGCCGCAGCGCCACAAACTTGGTGAAGTCCGCCTTCGGGTAACGACGCAGCAGCAGCTTGAAGGTCTCGCGGGCTGTGACGTAATCCGCGTTTTCGTAGTAGGTCTCTCCCATGTGGAAGAGCAGCATCGGGTGATCCAGCGGGTAATCCGGATCCAGCTCCCGGGCTGAGTCAAAGTACTCACGGGCCGTGATGAAGCGGTCCAGCTGGTAGTTCGCCTGCGCGAGCTTGTACGTTGCAGCCGCAAGGTACTTGGGATTCGGAGAGGCTTGAAGGTAGTTGTTGAAGTCCGTGATCGCCTGCTCCCAGTTCTGACGATCCGCCTGACTGACCGCCTTCCAGAAGTTCGACTCAATGGTCTCCATTGCCGTCGGATAACGGTCCCGGAGCATGTCGAAGTAGAGCGTCGCCTCTTCGTTGAAGCTCATCTTCTGGTAACTGCGGGCCACCCGGAAGAGCGCGTGCGCCATCAGGTCATCGCGCGTGTTGGTCTCTTCAGCGATGCGCATGGCAAGCTTGTAGGCGTCAATCGCCGTGTGGTAGTTCCGCCCCCGACGACGCTCCAGCATGGTGTAAAGCGTGTCTGCTTTGCGGAAGAGGGCCTGCACCGCAATGGAAGGAATGTCGTCCTCAAAGTCCGCCTGATTCGTCCGGGCCTGCTTGTAAACATCGTCAAAGCCCTGGATCGCTTCTTGGTAGTTGTTCCGCCGAAACGCCCGTTCTGCGACCTGGTAGGAGTTCCGGAGCCGGGTCTCTCGGTTCTTGCGCTCAATGCGGTCCACACGTTGCTGAAACTGCTCCTCCTGCGTCAGGTTGTCCGCACCATTGAGCAGGTCAGAAACCGCGTCTCTCGGCTGGTCCTGCACGTCTCCAAAGACATCAACCTGCCAGCGGGGTGGGCTCTGCAGCCGTTCCGTTTCCACCCGACCGTTGGCCCCCAGCAGTTCTAGGCGGACAAAGATCTGGTTGATGTCCACCTGCAGACCGTCAAAGCTCGCTCGGTTGTCACTGAACGCAAACGCGTCCAGTCCATCTACAGGAAGGGTATCGGGAAAGCGGAGGTTCACTACTTCGCCGTTGCGTTCTGGCTGGGCCATCAGGCGAGGCAGTTCATCGAAGCGGAAGATCAGGCGTGTCCGGTCCGTCGTGGTGTTGTCGTGCTGGATGCTCTGGAGGGTGTACTGGGCGTCTTCTGAGATCTCAGGGAGGGGCTCCATTTCCACCGTAGGGCGGAAGGCGATCTCCAGCAGATTCGGGCTGTTGGTATCCCGCTGCTCATAGGTCAACTCATCGGTCCGGAGCTTGAACTGGGCCCAGGTCTCCGAGCCGATTTCCAGAAACTGCACCCCCTCAATCTGCTCGTCGTTGAAGAGCCGGATGTTGCTGCCATCAGGGAAGTTGGGACGCGTGTTCCGGAACTTCACCACCAGCGTCAGCGACTTGAGGTTCTCGGTGATGGTGAAGTCCGCCGGCTGAGCGGTCAGGATCTGCACACTCATTTGCTTGCCTCGACGGATCAGCTCCACCTTGCGCACCTCGTTGGTTTGCGCCTGCAGGCTTGCAGGAATCAGCAACCACAAACAGCACACAAAAAGGAAGAGGCGGCTTCCTGTCGACAGCAAGGCACTCACAAACAACTCCTCAGGGGTTAACCTTCGTAAAAGGATCGTAACAGCTTCGATCGCGAAGGATGCCGCAGCTTACGCAGGGCCTTCGCTTCAATCTGGCGGATGCGCTCCCGGGTGACGTCAAAGTCCTGCCCCACCTCTTCTAGGGTGTGGTCCTTGATCTCATCAATGCCAAACCGCATGCGCAGCACCTTTTCTTCTCGCTCGGTCAGGGTACCCAGCGCTTCTCGTGTCTTCTCACCCATGTTGGCATAGATGGTCGCGTCGTTCGGATCTCCGGCCTTGTCGTCGGCAATGAAGTCCTTGAGCTGCGAATCGTCATCGTCCCCAATGGGCGTGTCCAGGGAAATCGGTTCCTTGGCAATCTTCAGCACCTTCCGGACCTTGTGCAGCGGCATGCCGATGTGGTCGGAAATTTCATCGGCCGTGGGCTCGCGTCCATACTCCTGAATCAGCGTCCGGGACATGCGAGAGAGCTTGTTGATCGTCTCAATCATGTGTACCGGAATGCGGATGGTCCGGGCCTGATCCGCAATGGCTCGGGTGATCGACTGACGGATCCACCAGGTGGCATACGTAGAGAACTTGTAGCCGCGCCGGTACTCAAACTTGTCCACCGCCTTCATCAAGCCAATGTTGCCCTCCTGAATGAGATCCAGGAACTGCAGGCCTCGGTTGGTGTACTTCTTGGCAATGCTGATCACCAGACGCAGGTTGGCTTCCACCAGGGCAGCCTTGGCCCGCTTGACCTTGCTCTCGGCCTCTCGCAGCAGCGCCACCTCCGCCTGAAAGGCTTCCCAGGTGAGGGCCGTCCGATCCGTCATGGCTTGCACACGCCGTTCCCCGGCCTTGAGCTTCTCATAGATCCGGTTGGCAATGTTCACCGGAGCCCCGGTGCGCTGATGAATCGCCTGGGCCGCTTTTCGGGCCTCGGTCCCCTTCGCCTGGTACCAGCTTTCAAAGAGCTGATCCAGCTCCTCAACCGGCGTCTGGAGCGCCTTGATGTATCCCTGAATGTGCCGACGCGTTAGGTCAATGCGGTTCTTGTGCTTGAACATCTCCAAGCACATCAGCTCCAGCTGCCGGGAGTTGAAGTTGATGCTCCGGATGATCTCCTGAATGCGGTCCTCTGCTTCCTGCAACTGCTTTCCTTGGGGACCACTCAGCTTGCGCTTCTGTGCCTTCTCTTGCAGGTTTTGCGCCTTCTCGTAATTTTCTTGGAGCTCATCCAGATGTTCGATCAGCTTAGTCGTTGCTGCGTCTTCATCCTCAATGACGTTGTCGTCCTCATCGAGCCCACTGACCACATGCCGGGCCCGGAGCTTTTGGCTCTTGAGGCGCTTGTTGATCTCCATGAGGTAGAGGATGATGAGGTTGGAGTGGACAAAGATCTCAATCAGTTCCTGCTGACCCTGCTCAATCTGCTGAGCAACGCTGATCTCACCGTCTCGCGTCAGCAACTGAATGGTGCCCATCTCCCGCAGGTACATCCGAACCGGGTCGTCTGTGGAGTTATCCACTCCCGGGTCTAGGTCCAGCTCCTGCTCTTGATACTCCTCCAGGTCCAGGTCGGGAACGTCCCGCTCAGCAGAGTTGATGCGAATCTGCCGCTCTGAGTCCACCACATCAATGCCAACCTCTTCCAAGATCGCCAGCAGGCGCTCCATCTGTTCCGGAGAGGTGTTGTCGCGGAGTTGTCCGTTGATGTCGTCATGCGTGAGGAAGCCCTTGTCGCGGCCTTCGGCCACCAGTTCCTTAATGAGCTTCGATTCGTTTTTGGGAAGGTCTTGAAGGACGGAAGTCTCGGACATGTGCCCTACGGGTTTGAGGTTCTGGGTTCGTGCCGATAGCGCCGGGTGCGTTGCCATTCCTGACGCCACGCCATGCCACTCTGCAGCCGTTGTTCCCAGTCGTCCGGGGCCTCTAGGCTTCCCTTCCGACGCTGCAGGGCACGTTCTTTTAAACGCCCTAAGGAGAGGTGAAACTGTTCCTCAACATGGGTTTCTAGGAATTCCCCAGCCAGCAACTCCATGGCGTCACGGCTGAGGTCGGGATGGATGGGTTCAAGGTCGATGGGATCAAAGCGGGAAAGCTCGTCATCGGAGAGCTGCACCAGGTGCAGAAAGAGCTTCTGCCAGCGTGGGTCTTGGAAGTCATCGGCCTGAAGTTGCTCCCGTGCTTGGGTTGCGAGGTGCTTGGCGGTTAGCATTGCCTGGAGAATCCAGTACTCGTCCCGTATGACGGCAGGGGTGGCAGACAAACTGGGTTTTTTATCATTTTCTGGAGCACGTTGCAAGCGCTTTGCCGAGGCTCCGAGCGTTTGGGGGTCCAGTCGTAGCCGATCGCCCACGCTCTGCAGCAGCAGCTGCTTGAGTGGAGACTCCTCCAGTGGCTGCAGGTCCGCCAGCAGGGCTTCCAGCGCCACCACCTTCCCCTGAGGCGTGTCCGGATGCTTGGCCAGGGTTCGTTCCACCCAGAAGTCCACCAGGTTCTGTCCCTGCTGCACCACAGCTTCAAACGCAGGCGCGCCTCCGTGCAGGAGCAAGGTGTCCGGATCCTCTTGGGGCGGGAGCGTGACGATTTCCACCTGCAGCCGCTTTCCTAAAAAGAGGGCACAGCTCTTCAACGCGGCGTTGCGTCCGGCGTCATCGCCATCAAACACCAGCACCGCCCGGTCTGCGTAACGGGCAACCAGTGCCACGTGCTCCTCCGTCAACGCGGTTCCGCAGGGGGCAACCGCTTGGCGAATGCCGTGCTCGTGCAGCCGAATCACATCCAGGTACCCTTCAACAAAGATCATCTCACGCTTGGAGCGGATCGTCTCTAGGCCCTCATACAGGCCATAAAGCACCTGACTCTTGTGGTAGTACTCGCTCTCCGGACTGTTGAGGTACTTCGGCCCCTCCGCATCACCAAAGATGCGGCCTCCAAACCCAATCACCCGCCCCCGGAGGTCCCGGATGGGAAACATGAGGCGGTTCCGGAAGCGGTCATACGCCCGGCCAGAGCGCTCAGACTGCTTGATCAGCCCCGCCTGCAGCAGCACCTCTTCCGAGCACTGGGCTTCCTCAAGGTGCCGGAGCACGCTCCGCCAATCGTCCGGCGCGTACCCCAGACGAAACGTCGACCACATTGCCTCCGGAACCATCCGCTCCGCTAGGTACCGCCGCACGTTGCCCCCCATTGTTCCAGAAAGCTGCTGCTCATAAAAAGCGGCTGCCTGCGTCAGCGCACGCAGGCCTGGATCGTCTGCAGGTCGTCGTCGGGGAGCATCGGTTCGTTCCGGAAGCGCGATGCCGCTTCGTTGCGCCAGGTCCTCCACCGCCTCCACAAAGCCGAGCCGGTCGTGATCCATGAGGAACTTGAGGGGGCCTCCTCCCACTCCGCAGCCGAAGCAGTGGTAGAAGTTTCGCTGGGGGTTGACATTGAAGGAGGGCGTTTTTTCCGAGTGGAAGGGGCAGCAGCCTTTGTAGTTGCCCCCGGCCTTCTTCAGGACCACCCCATGATCCTGAATCAGCGAAACCAGGTCGGTTGCCGCCTCAACCTGCTGGACGAATTCTCGTTCAAAGCGCATGCGGTGGTACGGAAACGGAGGAGTTGACAGAATGGGTGGTGCCACTGGAATCGAGCACCAGGTGGTGGACGCAATCGGTGCGCCAGGAAACCGGAGCATTGAGGAACAGCACGCCCCCGGAGAAGGTCTTCAGCCACCGGCGCAGCAGGTCCTGAGTCTGTGCATCATCGCTGTGCGACAGGCCTCGGACCACCAGCACCCGGAAGCGCGCACAGAGCACCAGACACAGCCATGCCCGGCTCTTCGCCACGCCACGCAGCATTCCCAAGGGCGTCTTCCGTTCCCGCACCGAAAGTCCAAGCAGGTGAAACAACTGCAGGTGATCCCTGCGGCGTCCTTCCAGCCAGGGACGATCGGTGAAGAGCCGAGACCGCAGGTTCTCTTCCAGACTGTTCTGCCGTGCCGCCCGGTCCCAGATGTCTGCATCTCCCTGCAGCGCCTGGCGCCCGCCTCCGGACCAGCCGCCTGCTTTGGGCTTGAGCTTCCCCAAGAGGAGTCGCCATACTAATTCTTCTTGATCCGGACGTGTGGTCAGCAGCGAAACCGGAGCCTCCGGGAACAGCTCCCACGACATCTCAAAGACATCCCAGCCCCAGAAGCCCTCGGGGTCGGGCGCATAACAAACCCGTTCACAGCTCAACAAACAGTGCTTCCGCATGGGTGATTCCCGCGTCATCTCTCTTCAGCTCCCCACTCCAGAAGCCACTCAGGCCTGGGGAGCACGCTTGGGAGCGCAACTGGAGCCCGGACAAATCGTCCTGCTCCAGGGCCCCATGGGCAGCGGCAAGACCACTCTGACCAAAGGCATTGGCGCCGGATTGGGCGTGAACCCCGACTCCATCACCTCTCCCACCTACACCATTGTTCACATCTACTCCGGACGGGTTCCCGTGCATCACGTGGACCTCTACCGGCTGGAAGAGGAGTCGCAGCTGGAGGCCTTTGACCCAGAGGAACTGATCCCTCCGGAGGGCGTCAGCCTCATTGAGTGGCCAGACCTGATCCGAGAGGGGCTTCCGGAAGCTCCCACTCTGGAAATCCGCCTCACTCCCACTCCCGACGGACGTCACCTGGAGCTGGAAACCGCATCTCCTGAACTCTTTTCTCTGCTTAAGGACCTTGAGCCCTGATGCTCTCCCTCGCCCTTGACACCGCTTTTGGGCACCTCGCGTTTGCCCTCCAGCGGGACACCGAAGTTTTGGCCCAGCATTATGCCCTCACCCGCCGACGAAACGCCAGTGCTCTGTTTGAGCTGCTGGATCCAGCGTTTCAGGACCTCCGCCTGACGATCCAGGACGTGGACCTGTTCATTGTCAACCAGGGACCCGGTTCGTATACCGGCGTCCGGATTGGCATGTCGGTCATCAAAACGCTGGCGCAGGTAAGGCGCAAGCCACTGGTTGCGGTCAATGCCCTGGAACTGCTGGCAGCACAAGCGGAACCTGCGGAGGAGCCGTTTCCGGTGCTGCTCAACTGCACCCGCCGAGAAGTCTTTGTCGCCGAAGCGCACCACGACGGAAGCGCCGTCCGTTTACTCGATGCTCCCACGCTGAGCCGCTGGGAAGACCTGTCTGCCGCCGTCACGGAGCGGCCCGGAATCTTTCACTCCATTGCTCCCCAACCCGATCCGGCCTTTGCGGTGCTCCCGCAGCGGCCACGCCGCACCCTGGCGCCCGATGCAACGCTCCTCACACAGCTCGGACGCACCCGCTTGGAACAGCACGGCCCAGACGCGTTTGACCGCGTTCACCCTCTTTACTTGAAACGGGATGTCGAGAAGCGTCAGCTGGCGGGTCCGGCCTGACGGCGCCGGGTGCGGTAGTCTTCCAAGCGATTCTGCAGCTCCCGGACCAGGCTCTTGAGGGGGTCGGAGAGGAGCGGATCCCACGTCATGTCGCGCTTGATGCGCTCCAGCAGTTCCTCCAGGTAACGCTCCTGATCCGTGGTCTCAGGAATCAGCTTCCGGTCCAGGAATCCCAGCAGTTCACGGAGCCCCGAATCCACTTCCCAGAGCCGTGCCAGCAGGCGTTCATGGAACTCCCGCAGGCTTTCCACCGTAAACTGGAACTCCTCTGAACGCGCCACGTTCGGGCCCATCAGCGTGTCCCGGTCCGTCGCTTCAATCCAGGCGGTGACGTTGTCGCCTGCCCGCAGAGGCGTCCCAGAGAGTTCCCAGGTGTAGAGTTCTTGATGCTCTGAGACCTTCGACTCAAAGGCCTGAATGATCTCCCGATACGTCTGCCCCGTCTGCTCCACCCGGTAGTAGAGCGTGATGCGGAGCAGCGCATGATCGTCGGTCGCAGTCAGGTCCACCGGGAGGGGGGAGCTGTCGAAGATGTGCTCCAGGTTGGGCCACAGCACAAACAGCTCAGGCGCCGCATCTGGAATGATCTCTAGGGGAATCCGCCGACGTTCCCAGTCGAGGAAGAGGGTTCCGGAGGCCAACGGGGTCACCGCAGCCAGCCAGCGACCCTGCTGTTCCAGCCACTGCAGAGGCTCCGGAGGCTGCTCGGGAAACTCCAAGCGGCTGCGGTCTCCCGACTCAGGACGGTCTTCCAGCAGAATCTCCAAGCGCGTTCCCCGGGGCAGGCGGAGCTGCTCCGGAAGGGTTTCGAGCACCTGAGGCTCTCGCTCAAGGTAGGCGGGAAAGAGCAGTCGGTACGACCCGGCAACTTCTGGAACCGGACCATCGCGCCACTCCAGAAACGCCGGGTTTCCCGGAATGCCCCACAGGGCCACCAGCCACAGTCCCTGCGCCAGCACTCCCAACAGCACCGGCACGCGCCAACGAGGCTCCAGGGCCTGCTGCTGCGCTTGCAGTTGCGTCTCTAGGTGGTCAAGGTGACGGGCGCGGAAGAAGTCGTCTTCCGGACTGGGGGTTGGCTGCGCAGACAGCGCTTCAGCCGTCCGGAGCGCTTCAGCCAGTTCCGGGTGCTGACGGAGGAGGAGGCGCCGGGCGACCTGTGCACTCACCAGCCAGCTTCCGACCAAACAGACCGTCAGCAGGGCAAGGTTGATCGCAACCCAGACCTCAAAAGCGGGGGGAATTTCCTGGAAAACCAGCAAAGCCATCAGCACCAGGGCGGCACTGAAGAAACTCAGCCCCGCCAAGCGGAGCCAGGTTCCAAATCGCTGCTTCTCCAGCCGCGCCCGGACGGATCCGGGCGACGCGACAGGGGTCATTCAGTTCATGAGACGTGGATGTTCCAGGAAGTCTGCGAGGTCATCCAGCATTTTGGCAAACACATGGGTCGCGTAGTCGACCTTGGACTCGTCATCCATGAAGTTGCCTTCCAATGACTCCGCAAGCTCCAACACCGCCTGAGCCACTTTCTCTTCAAAGCGGAAGCTGGTGTCGGCTCCAACAATGGAGTGGTACTGTTCAATCTTCTGTTCGGATGGCGTCATAACGCTCCTTAACGTTGGTTACAGGATAAACCCCAAAACGGGGATAAGCTACAGTTGAACCTAAAAAAACTGCGTTCAGACTCCTTTTGACGGCCCGGTGGCGGCAACAGTGGGCTCTTTTGGGAAGCGCTTCCCAAGCGGCATCGACCAAGCCGCCTCCTCTCAAAAAGCCTCCGGACCTGAGGCTGGCGTTCACTAAGCCCACCTCCTTGCCTGAAGCCTTCACGCACGTGAAGACTCCGGAGCCTGAAGGGAAGCCTGCGCTGCCGGCACCTGTCCGAGGGGTCTCTTTCTCAAGGGACGTCATCAAGGAATCGGTTTGTCCAAGAACACAACTCGTCGCCTGACCCGCTGCACTCCAGTCCGGAAGCGTGTCCCGAAAAGGTGCCATCCATTGCTGCGCTTGGCAGGCGTTAAACTTGCTTGTCTCCTTCTTCAACTCCTGAAGAAAAGACTTTCTTGATCAGGGTTATCGGCATTCTTGCCCCAAAACTTGAGCCCCTTTTAAAAAATGTTTCGCGTTTTGCTGTCTCTTACTCTGCTCGGCATGCTGCTGTGGGTCAGTCCGGCCCCGGCGGTTGCTCAGGAATTTGCTACGGATCGTCTCTTCATGAAGCAGCACAAGCGCACCCTCTGTGAGGGGCGGGTGCAGCGGGAAGTGGAGGCGGAGCAGGAACGCCCGGTGTTCACCGGAGAGCAGCAGCGGCAGCTGGAACTGGATGCCTGGAACCGCAAGCGCAAGGGCATTCCCCTCACCTCCGGACAGCAGGGACGCCTGCAGCAGATGCTTCAGGGCGCTCCCCCTCCTCGGCTTCCGTCTCGTCAGGAGATCAACCGGAACAAGACGTACCGGAACCGCGCCCTTGAGCGCCAGTGCTGACCCTTGCCCGGGCTCCCGCCTTCCTCATATTGCTGACGCGGACGCGTCCGGATGTTCATGACCGATCTTGATTCTGTTCAGGCCTACCTCAAGGCTCACCCTCATCTGGAGTTTGTGGACCTCCAGATTGCCGACATGCATGGCATCTTTCGTGGCAAGCGCATCCTCGCCTCCAAGCTCCCCAAGGTGGCACAAGAGGGGGTGTTTTTGCCGACCTCGGTCTTCGCGCTGGGTGTTACGGGAGAGACCATTGAACGCACCGGGCTGGGCTTTGCCAGCGGCGATGGCGACAGCCGCTGTCAGGTGCTCACTGAAACCCTGAGCACAGTCCCGTGGCGCAATGGACTGGCCCAGGTGCAGCTCCGCATGGAAGATGAGCAGGGGGCGCCTTACTTTGGGGACCCCCGGACGGTGCTGGAGCACGTCCTCAAGCGCTTCCAGGAACGGCAGTGGACGCCGGTGGTGGCGATTGAGATGGAGTTTTACCTCATCGACAAGCAGCCCAACCGCAAGGGACTGCCGCAGCCTCCACGCTCTCCGCGGACCGGCATCCGGGAAACCGAAAGTCAGCTCTACGCCTTCCGGGCCCTGGACACCTACGGTGAATTCCTCAAGGAGGTGCAGCAGTCGGCGGTGGCCCTCAACATTCCTGCAGAAACCGCTGTCGCCGAACTCGATGCCGGGCAGTTTGAGATCAACCTCCAGCACGTTCCCGACCCGGTTCAGGCCTGTGAAGACGCATTGATGCTCAAGCACATCATCCGCAACGTTGCCCTTCGGCACGACATGGAGGCGACCTTC
Source organism: uncultured bacterium (assembly GCA_965662235.1). Taxonomy (GTDB): domain Bacteria; phylum SAR324; class SAR324; order SAR324; family NAC60-12; genus JAYPUA01. Next base: position 31,653 of record CBFIGY010000022.1, on the reverse strand, counting down.
ATGCCGAAACCCTATCAAGACCGTGCGGGGAACGGCATGCACACCCACCTGAGCCTGCTGGACGCCTCTGGCCGCAATGTCTTCCAGGGAGACACTCCGTTGGGCAGCGAGGTCCTGCAACACGCGGTAGGAGGGCTGATGACGCTGATGGAGGAGTCGATGCTCCTCTGTGCCCCTCATGCGAATTCGTATCAACGGTTCAAGCCCGGATCCTTTGCCCCCTGCAACCGCACCTGGGGGTACAACAACCGCACAACAGCGGTCCGTATTCCTGCAGGCCTCCCCGAGGCCACCCGCGTGGAGCACCGCCTGGCCGGGGCTGGGGCCAATCCTTTTCTGCTGGTTGCCGCGCTGCTGGCCGCCATCGACCATGGCCTCACGCACCAGCTCACGCCTCCTCCTCCCACGACAGGAGACGCTTATCAGCAGGGCTCCGACCTTCCCCGAAGCTGGGAGCAGGCCGCCTTTGCCTTTGAACGGGGAAAGGTGCTTCCGGATGCACTGGGGCGGAACTTCTGGGAACTTTACTGCAACCTGAAGCGAGGGGAGCAGGAGCGCTTTCAGGAGTTCTTCCATCCGCTTGAGTACGACTGGTACCTCAAGACCCTGTAGGCAACCGTTTGAGAGTTGCTGCCCGACACGGTTTAATGAAACCGGTGTCTGTCCCGATGCTCCCGTCGTTTTGACCTCCAACCCGGTGTGCCCTCATGTCTCGCACTTACGTCCCTTCCTACTATGCCGCCTCCGCTCACGCCGCGCCCCAGCGCCCCAGCCTGAGGGGAGAGGTCGAAGCAGATGTCTGTGTGGTCGGAGGCGGTGCCTGCGGACTCAGCTCAGCTCTGCACCTGGCCCAGCGGGGCTACCGCGTGATTGTGCTGGAGGCCAACCGGGTGGGGTGGGGCGCCTCCGGACGCAACGGTGGGCAGTTCATCTTTGGGTTTGGCTGTGAGATGTCAACCATCCGGAGCCTCGTGGGACGCGAAGATGCCCACAAGCTCTGGAAGGTTTCGTTGGAGTCGCTGGACCTAGTCCGGGACCTAGTGAACACGTATCAAATCGACTGCGACCTGGTGCAGGGGCAGATGCACGCGGCGATCAAGCCCCGCCAGCAAAATGAGCTGTGGGAATTACGGGATGAGCTGGAAGGCGAATACGGATACGAAGGGCTGCAGCTGTGGGAAGGAGACGAGCTGCGCCAGCACATTGGCTCCGAACGTTACCGGACCGGTTTGTTCGACCCCAACAGCGGACACCTTCACCCCCTCAACTTTACTCTGGGACTGGCACGTGCGGCCGAACAGGAGGGAGCCGTGGTGCACGAAGACAGCCCGGTGCTGGCCCTAGAACCAGGGGACCGGCCTCGTCTGGTGACGGAAACCGGAACCGTCCGGTGCCAGTCTGTGATCCTTGCAGGAAACGCCTACCTCGGCAAACTCTCCCGTCCCCTCCGGAGCAAACTGATGCCGGTGGGAACCTACATCGGCGCCACGGAACCCCTCGGTGAAGAGCGGGCCCGCTCGCTGCTTCCAGACCATCAGGCCGTCGCTGACATCAACTTTGTACTGGATTACTACCGGTGCTCTGCCGATCACCGCATGCTGTTTGGAGGACGGGTCAGCTACTCGACGCTGGAGCCGCGAGACCTCTTTGCAGCCATGAAGGAACGCATGCTGCTGGTGTACCCGCAGCTGGCCGATGTGGAGATGGAGTACGCGTGGGGTGGGTTTGTGGGCATCACCATGAACCGGGCTCCCCACCTTGGGTGGCTGGCGCCCAACATCCTCTTTGCCCAAGGATTCTCTGGACACGGTGTTTCCATGGGACCCATGGCAGGCAAGCTGATGGCAGAGGCTGTGGGAGGACTCGCTGAGCGCTTTGACGTCTGCAGCCGCCTGCCGCATGCGGCCTTTCCCGGAGGACCCCTGCTCCGGACTCCTTCGCTGGTGCTGGCCATGGCGTACTTCCGGCTCCGGGACCTCCTTCCCTGACGTCAACCCGGGTGAAAGCACACGCCAACCCCGTACATTCTCAGTTGATTTTTACTCCGGGTTCCTCGTATGATCACTCATACGGTATCCCCATCCGTCCTTCCTCACGCGGCAGTAGCTCAGTTGGTAGAGCGGCAGCTTCCCAAGCTGCAGGTCGCGGGTTCGAGACCCGTCTGCCGCTCCAGGTTCCTTTGTCCCTCGCTATCCCTCACTGAGAGCCTCCTCCGCTTCGAGTCGCCGCACAAACGGCTCTGCCACCGGAAGCGTCACGCTGAAGGTTGTGCCCGTTGAGCCGGAAGACTCGCAGGTGATGCTCCCTCCCATGGCCCGTGCCAGACCATGGCTGACCGCCAGCCCCAACCCCGCGCCACGTCCAATGTCCTTTGTGGTGAAGAAGGGGTCGAAGATCTTTGAAAGGGTCTCCTCCGCAATGCCCGGACCGTTGTCCTGAATGCGCAGGGTCACCCAGGAACCATCGGGTTCCACTTGAGCGGTCAGACGAAGCATTTTCCGGTCAGCCGACGGATCAAAGGCTTCCAACGCATTGTGCAGCAGGTTCAACAGCAGCTGCTCCAGCTCATAAAGGCTCCCTTGCAGAAACGGCAGGCCCTCCGGAAGGTCCACCTCAAAGTCCACCCCCTGCTCCCGCAGCTGCTCGCCAATGAGCATCCGGCTGTTGGCCAGCACCACCTTCAGGTCTGCAGCCCCGTGGGTTCCGTCCTCTCCGCGTCCAAAGACCATCAGGTGCCGGACAATCTTGGCAATCCGCTTCGTCTGCAGAAGCCCCTGCCTGAGGTCCGCCTGAAGCTCCTTCCGGTCAATTTCTTCAGCCTCCTGAAGTTCCTCAGACCAGTCCTCCAGCATGCTGTTGACAAACGTCAGCGGATTGTTGATTTCATGGGCCACTCCGGTGGCCAGCTTTCCCAAAGCCACCAGTTTAGCCGTCTGAAACGCCTGCGTCTTGACCGCCTTCAGCTGCTCATGCTGCCACTGCAGCTGCTGATGGGCCTGACGCAGCTCCTGTTTTTCAAAATAAAGCGCCCGGAACAGCTTCACCTTGCTGACCAGCAGACGGTTGTCCACCGGCTTGGTCAGGTAGTCGTAGGCACCCACCGAGTATCCGTAATCCGCAAAATCATCTGAACGGTAGGTCGCCGTGATGAAGAGAATGGGCACTTCCTGGTAATCCGGATTCTGGCGGATGAACTGAGCGGTCTCAAAACCGTTCATGCCCGGCATCTGGATGTCCAGCAGAATCAGCGAAACCTGCTGGTTGAGCAAAAACCGGAGGGCCTCGGTTCCGGAAGTCACCTCCACGCTGGGAATGCCTGCCAGCCGCAGCGTCTGGCGGAAGGCAAAGCGGTTTTTGGACTGATCGTCCACAATCAGCACCGGTTCTTGGGGAAAGTAAGGCTTATTCATCGCTTTCGATAGACTTTTAGCGCCGACGTCTGCTCCTCAAAGGCACGGTGACCAACACCGCTTCCCAAGGACTCCTTGAGTCCGAGTGTAAGGAACCCACGCTCCGTCAGGCTGTCGGCAAACAGCCCCAAGGCGCGATCAGTGAGAAAAGAATCAAAGTAGATCAAAACGTTTCGGCACAGGATCAGGTGAAAGTGGTTGAAAACTCCGTCTGTGGCGAGATTATGGGTGGCAAAAACAAGGGGCCGGCGCAGCTGAGGATCCAGACACGTCCCAGAGGAGTGCCGCGTCAGGTACTGAGAAAACACCCCTTGACCTCCGGCCTCCTGATAACTCTGACCAGCCTCCTTCAGGCGCTTAAACGGCACCTCCCCCCGCTGAGCCTGCTCCACCATGTGGGGGTTGAAGTCGGTCGCATAGATCACGCTCCGTTCTGCCAGCCCCGCTTCATGGAGCAGGATGGAAAGCGACCACGGCTCTGCTCCAGAGGCCATTCCGGCCGACCAGATTCGGATCGACGGGTGAGTGGCCAGCCAGGGAAACACGTGCTCCTGCAGGTACCGGAACACCGGGGGATCCCGGAAAAAGGCGGTGACGTTGATCGACAGATTACTGCGCAACCCCTCCCGGAGGCCCTCATCGTCCTTGAGCCGCTCCAGCAGTTCATCCAGGTTGGAAAGCTGATGCTGCATCAGCGTCAGGGCCACACGTCGGGCAAGGCTGGCGCATTTGTAGTGCCGGAAGTCATCGCCCCACGCCTGAAAGAGGTAGTGGGTCAAGCGCCCTAGGGCTTCCGGACAGGGAAGCTCAACGCTCATGAGTCCTCTGGGGGCTGAGCCACAGGCGCAGCAGCGACAGCAGTTGGTCTTCGTCAATCGGCTTGGTCAGGTAGTCCGAGGCTCCTACTGCCAGGCACCCGTCTCGGTCCCCCTTCATGGCCTTGGCGGTCAGAGCCAGAATCGGCAGCGTCGCAAAGCGCTTCTGCGCCCGCAGGCGTCGGATGACTTCCAACCCATCTAGGCCCGGCATCATCACATCCATCAAGATGAGGTTGATCTGCTCGCGGTGCTGATCCGCTAGGTCCAGGGCCTCGGTTCCGTCAGCTGCCGTCAGCACCTGGAGACCCTTCCGCTTCAAGAGGCTCGCAAGCGCGTAGGCACTGCGGATGTCATCGTCCGCAAGCAGCACCGTCTTGCCAGCGAACGCCGGCTCCGCCTCCTGCAGGGCTTGCAGCAGTTCCTGACGCCCTGTGCTCAGCTGACCTCGGTTCCGGTGGAGGAACAGCGTCGTTTCCTCCAGCAACCGCGCCGGTGAGTCGGCCGTCTTCAGAATGATCGACTGAGCCATCTCCCGGAGGTCTCGTTCCTCTTCCAAGGTGAGGCTCTGGCTCGTGTACACGATGATGGGAACGCGCTCGATCGCCGGGTCCTGCCGCACCTGCTGAAGCACCTCAAAGCCACTCAGGTCCGGAAGCGACAGGTCGAGGATGCAGGTGTCAAAGCGGTTGCTCCGCAGCGCTTCAATCGCATCGGCTCCGCGCGTTACGGCCTCGCACTCCAGCTCGGTTCCGCACTCCAGCAGCTCCTGAATCGCCTGACGCTCCAGCTCCCGGTCTTCCACAATCAGCAACCGCTTGAGCGACCGCTGCTGGCGTTCCTCTGCACGTTTCAAAACCTGACGCAGCTCCTCAACCGGTACCGGTTTCCGCAGAAACGTGAAGGCCCCCAGCCGCAGCCCCAGGGCCTCCTCGTCTTCCTGAGAAAGCAGAACCACCGGAATGTGACTTGTTGCATCCTGCTGTTTCAGCTGACGCAGAACACTCCAGCCGTTCATCAACGCCGCTTCGGCCGAGAGCACAATCAGCTTCGGAAGGTACTGTTCTGCGAGGCGGAGGCCTTCGATGCCACTTGACGCATGAAGCACCTGATACCCCAGCTCGCGTCCCAGCTGCAGGACCAACGGCGCGACGAGCGGATCGTCCTCCACCACCAGCAGGGTCCGGGCTTCCGGATTCGTCACCCGATGACGGTCGTCCTCCAGCTGGACCGTGTTTCCACGTGCAGGAGAAGCCTCTTCCCAGGACGGAAAACGCAGATCCGATGAGTCTGCAACCTGCAGCAATGCCTCACTGGGACGGACCGGCACCACCAGGCTGAAAATCGACCCATGACCGTCTGATGCCGTTGACGACTGCAGGGCGAGCGCCCCCTCGAGCAGGTGGGCAATCTGTGCGGAAATCGCCAGCCCCAGCCCGGTTCCACCGTACTCACGACTGATTGAGCCATCGACCTGCCGGAACGCCTCAAACACCAACTGAAACTTGTTGCCCGGAATGCCGACTCCGGTGTCTGACACACTGAACACCACATACGCCTCGGCCTCCTCCCGGAGGTGCGTCTTCAGCGACCCATAGGTGGCCAGATTTTCAATGACCGCCTCAGACACCGGCTCCACTCGCAGAGTCACTTCCCCCCATTTCGTGAACTTGAAGGCGTTGGACAGAAAGTTCCGGATCACCTGCTGAAGTCGGGTTTGGTCGCTCTCAATCCACTCTGGAACCTGATCATCCGCCTCAATCCGGAACCGCAAGCCCTGCTCCTGTGCCTGCGGCTGAAAGAGCCCGTGGAAGCTCTCCACAAACTCCCGGAGGTCCACACGGTTCAGGGCAATCGGCATCTTTCCGGCCTCAATCCGAGAGAGGTCCAGGAGGTCGTCGATCATCAACAAAAGCTCCTCTCCTGCCTCCCGGATCACCTCAGCGTGCTGCTGAACCTCCACCTCCTGCAGGTCCCCAGCCATCATCCGGGAGAGCAGCAGGATCGAATTGAGCGGCGTCCGAAGCTCGTGGCTCATGTTGGCCAGAAACTCCGACTTGTACTGCGAGGCCTGCTGCAGCTGCTGGGCTCGAGTGTTGAGGGCGCTCTGGGCCTGCTCCAGCCGCAGGTTGCGTTCTGCCAGCTCCAGCTGCGACTCTTCCAGCGCCTGACTTTGTGTCGCCAGCTCCTCATTGGTGGCCTGCAGTTCCTCCTGCTGGACCTGTAGCTCCTCCGTAAAGGCCTGCGAGTCCTTGAGGCTTCGGATCAGCTCCTCACGGTTGAAGGCGGCCTGTATTGCAACGCCGGTCACCTTCAACCCCCGCTCAAGCAGTTCCAGCTCCAACGTGCTCCACGGATGCAGAGACGCCACCTCAATGACTCCCCGGACGTCCTGACCAAACCAAAAGGGGGCCACCAACAAAGACAGCGTCGATGCCTTCCCCAGCCCTGAGGCTGCTGTGAAGTAATGCGACGGCACCTCCTCCACTTGCAGCCACCGGCCGTCCTTGGCCGCCTGTCCTGTCAACCCCTCTCCCCACCGAAACCGAGACGGTACCTGTTCCTTGTCCAGCGCATAGGTGGCCTGCAGGTGCAGCTCCGGTTGGATCCAGGGGTAACCTGCCTCGTCGGTATCCTTGCGCAGGTACAGGGTTCCTAACTGCGCACGGATGCACTCGCAGAGCGTCACCAGGATCTGGCGGCTCAGCTCCTCCAATCCTTTTTCTCCCTGCGCCGTCTCGTGCAGGCGGGCCAGGTTCTGATCCACCCAGGTCCGCTGCTCATTCTCTTCCTGAAGACGTCGCAGCACCCCGGTCATGTGGTTAAGGTCCTCAATGAGCGCCCCCACCTCATCCCGGCCGGAGTAGAGTGCGGCTTCCTGAAGGTTTCCGGCCACCACCTGAGAGGCCTGACGCTGAGCCAGTTGGAGCGACCGGTTGATGGAACGCGACACCAGCCGCGCAATGCTGAGCCCAATGACAATCGCCACTGCCAGCAGAAGGAGCATTGACGCCTGGACGCTGAAAAAGCGGTCCGCGCTCACGAGCTCATCCTCCTCCAGCGCTTGGCTCATGTCGGTCATGAACTGGATCAGGTGCTGCTGCAACTCGTCGATGGCCGGACCATGCTGCTCCGTCAGCTGCGTAACCAGCCCGTCGTGTACCTGGACGAGGACTAAAGGAGGTTCCGACACCTTGAGCTGTTGATACGCTAGGGCCTCCTTCCGGAAGGCTTCATAAAGGAACTGGTAGTTGTTCAGGCCGGTATCCAGCGCAATCAGGCTGAGGCTGTGCTCGTCGTTCGCGTGCTCGTTGTACAGCCAGTGGAGGTCGTTCATCAGCGCCTGATGCGCCTGGTTGTAACTGGCGACCGCCTCCTGCGCCCGCTCTAGGTCTCGAGCAGCCACCAGGTTCCGGGTTTCCACCTCCATGACGTAGGTGTCCGCAAGCATCTTCTCGGTCCGGACCAGGTAGGGAACTGTCTCTTGGGTGATGTGATGAAGGGTGAGGTCCAAGCGGTCCAGTTGCATCACCCCAATCAGCGTTGCCAGCGCTGACAGGGTCAAAATGGCCGTGAAGGCGGCCATTAGTTTCTGCCTAATTGAGAGAAACATAGGAGGAACTGAAGCATCAGCTTCAGCAGATCAGGACAGCAACAGAGGCGGGGACTGTGCGTGTAAAGAGTTCTCTTTGTTCTAGGACAGCCGTCGAAAAAAATCAACTAATCTTTACAGAAATTCTCTGAATCGATTGAGGAAATTCCTAAGTAAATCTCCTGATACCGCTTTGAGGAAAGGGGCTTAGAAGGGGGCTGTAGGCGACTGCAACTGCTGCTGCAGATCCGTAAGTGAGGAAAAACGGTGGTCGGTTAGTTCAGGCCATGGAAAGGCGGCAGAGGGGTCAATGTGAACGGTTGCCACTCCGGCAGCGCGGCCGGTCTCTAGGTCCCAGCGAAAGTCTCCCACCATGACGGCATCGTCCGGTGCGCTCTGCCAGTGCTGCAGCAGGTGGTTCAGGCCATCAGGAGCCGGCTTGGGGTTTTTCAGGCACCAGCGTCCCAGGACGGACGCCGGTTCAAAGAAGTGGGCCAGGTCCAACGCTTCAAGGGTGATCCAGGCGTTTTCCCGGGAGTTGAGCGTGAGGATGCCCAAGCGCCGTCCCTGTGCCGTGAGGGTTTCGAGCAGATCATAGACACCCGGTGCAGGCTGCGCTTGCCGTGCAATCTCCGCCTCAATCTCCTGCAGCCGGACTCGCAGCGGCGCCGCTTGGGCCTCAGGCATTTCGTTGAGGGTCCGGACGATGGGCTGATCCTCGGGGATGCCGAGCTCGCGTTTGATGGCGGGAAAGTCATGGGCCGCAATCGTCAGCGTCCCATCCATGTCAAACACCCAGTGCTGTTGCCTCATTGCTCCAGTTCCTGCCGGACCCACGGCTCCGACTCCTGACGCAGCAGCTGCCGGTATGCCGGTGGATCAAGGGAACGCAGCATGCGCCCAGCGGTCACCCGGACCTCCGGCAGCGGTGCCTCGGCCAGTTCACGAGCCAGGCTCCGGACCTGCTCAGGACGTGAGTCCCGGAACCCCTGCTCAAAGGCACTCAGCCCACGACGGGCGAAGTAGCGTTGGCCACTCCGGGCAACGGTTTCTAAGTAGGTCGCGGTGTCGTCTGTTGGCAGCACCCCCAGGGCCTCTAGGGCACGGAACCGGAGGTAGTTGATGAGCGTCGGGTCTTCTGCAATGGCCTGCAGCTGCGGCGCGGCGTCGGGTCCTAGTTGCTGCAGACGCTCTGTGGGCACCGTCCAGTGCCGTCCTTCAAGCAACGTCAGAACCTGCTCGCGGGTTACGGATTCCTGCGCTCCCACCATGCCGGTGGTCAGGCAGATCAAGAGGAGGAGGAGCCAGTGTTTCATGGGTTTCGATGTCTCAGGGTCCAGGCCCAGTGGGTTTTGGGATTGCGGGCAAAGTCGGGAGGGATGGTGCGGGGGTGAAGGCTTTCGCAGTGAAAGGCCTCTTCCAGCGCAGGATCCAGTTTAAACCGCCGGAAGTGATTGGTAAAGAGCAGGGTGCCTTCTGGCGCCAGGAGTCGCATGGCCTGCCGCAGCAGCTCCGGATGATCCCGCTGAACGTCAAAGTCCTCCGCCCGGGCGGAGTTGGAAAACGTCGGCGGGTCCACAAAGATCAGGTCAAACTCCCCAGAGGCCCGTTCCAGCCAGTCTGGGACATCGGCCCGGATGAGCGTATGCTTGCGGTCCGAGAGGCCGTTGAGCGTGAAGTTCCGGTCCGCCCACTCCAGAAAACGTGGGGAAAGGTCCACCGTCGTGGTCTTCCGGGCACCTCCCTTGGCAGCGGCAACTGTGGCGGTTCCGGTGTAGCCAAAGAGGTTGAGGAACCGAGCCTGCCCGGCCCGTTCCCGGATCCACTTCCGGGTCCAGCGGTGGTCCAGGAACAGCCCCGTGTCTAGGGTATCGGTGAAGTTCACCCAGAAGCGCATTCCGGACTCTCCGACCTCGTGCAGGTTCCGTTCAGGCGCGCCACCTTCATAGCGGAACCCCTTGCGTTGCCGTCCCCGCACCTTGAAGACCAGACGCTCCGGGGGCACCCCCAGCACTTCCGGAAGCACCGTCAGTGCCGCTCGCAGACGCTGCTGCGCCTTCTGTGGATCGACACTGGAAGGCGCCTGGTACTCCTGAACAACGCCCCAGTCTTCATAAACATCCACCGCCAGGTTGTACTCCGGAAGGTCCGCATCATACACCCGAAAGCAGGTCACTCGGTCTCGCTGCAGCCACGACTTGAGGCGCTTCTGGTTCTTGCGGATCCGGTTGACCAGCATCCGCACCGGATCCTCCGGAGCCAACAGTTCCAGTGCCGAGGTCGGCTGCGGCGCTCCGGCTTCGGAACGGGAGTGCAGGTCAAAGGCATAAAGGCGGCACGCCAAGCGCCCGTTGTAGAGCATCGGACGGTGATCGGCCCGGACCCCCAGCGCCTTTGCCAGCTCCGGCTCAGACGTCAGCACCGCGCCACGCCACCCTCCGAACGCCTGCTTGAGACGGCTCCCGAAGTGCGCATACAGGGGAAGCAGCTGATGCAGTGAGCCCAGCCGTTCGCCATAAGGCGGATTGGCCACCACGAGTCCGGGCGCCCAGGGTCCGGCTTCCAGTTGCCCCAGCTCCCGTTTTTCAAAGTGGACCTGCTGCTGCAGCCCCAGACGGTCTCGTGCTTCCAGGGCTTTGCGGATCAAGCGGCCATCGGCGTCGTACCCGACAATCTTGGGCAGCGTGTTCCGCCCGGCTTCCCGTCGGGTCCGAGCGGCTTCCTGAAGGCGTTCCCAGAGCGCCGGATCGTGCTGCAGCCAGCCTTCAAAACCAAAGCGCCGCCGCTGCAGTCCAGGAGCAATGTCGGCGGCCATGAGCGCCGCTTCTAAGGGCAAGGTGCCCACGCCACAGAGCGGATCCACCAGAGTGCCTCCCGATGCTGCAATCTTTGGCCAGCCTGCTAGGGTGAGGACGGCCGCCGCTAGGTTTTCCTTGATCGGGGCCTCACCAGCGCCTTCTCGGTAGCCACGGCGGTGGAGGCTTTCTCCAGAGAGGTCGAGGTACAGCTGGCCCCATGATTCAGAGAGGTGCAGCACCAGCCGCGTGTCCGGGGCCTCTAGGTCCACCGAAGGCCGTTGCCCCGTTTGGTCACGGAAGCGATCCACCACGGCGTCCTTGACCCGTAAGGCAGCATAGTGGGTGTTGGTGATGGGCGAGTGATGAGCAGTCGCTTGCACCGCAAAGGTGCGGTTGGGAGCGAGGTGCTGCTCCCACTTGACGGAGCGGGCGAAGGCGTACAGCTCGTGTTCGTCAGCAACCGGAGCCTCTGCCACACGCCAGAGAACCCGGCTGGCCAGCCGAGACCAGAGGCACGCGTGATAGGCCTGCTCCTGAGTGAGCTGCGTGAGGACGCCTGCCGGAACCGCGGCAGCAGCCACCCCCCACCCTTCCAGCTCATCGACCAGCAGGGGTTCTAGGCTTTTGGGGCAAGGGAGAAAGCAGGGGTTGGAGGACACCAGGACCTTGGAAAGAGGGGCGGTCAGCCGTTACTGGCTGCGACCGTAATCGTCTTCAAAACGCTCAATGTCGTCTTCACCAAAGTAGGTACCCGTTTGGATTTCGACAAAGACGAGGTCTGTGGACCCAATGTTTTCAATGCGGTGCCGGGTGGTTTGTGGAATGTCCACGGCTTCACCTGGCCCCAGGTCCACAAAGTCGTCATTCAGCGTCACACGGCCTGAGCCCTGCACCACAAACCAGTGCTCCGAGCGGCGCTGGTGACTCTGCAGGCTCAGGCGCTGTCCGGACTTGACGGTGATGCGTTTGACCTTGTGGTCGGTTTCATCGGCCAAAACGACATAGCGGCCCCAGGGGCGTTCACTGGTTTCCAAAATGGTACTCATGGGCTCCGTTAGGCAAAAAGGTCAGGCCAGGTCTTCCAAAGACGCAATCAGGTTGTCGGCAATCTGAGAAAAGGCTCGGGCGGCAGGTGTGTCCAGCTTCTGGGCCATCAGCGGATTCCCCGCGTCTCCTCCAGCCCGCACGTCCAGTTCGATTGGAATGGCTCCCAGGAAGGGCACTTCGTACTCCTGGCTCGCTTGCTGCGCGCCATGTCGGTTGAAGATGGGGGTCTCTTCTCCACACTTCGGACAGGTAAAGAAGCTCATGTTTTCCACAATGCCGAGGATGGGAATGTCCACTTTGGAAAACATGTTCACGGCTTTTGCAGCATCCAGCAAGGCAACGTCTTGCGGCGTGGACACCACCACGGCCCCGGTCAGCTCACACAGCTGCGAAAGCGAGAGGTGCGCATCGCCGGTTCCCGGAGGCATGTCAATCACCATGAACTCGCCCCCGGGCCACTCCGTGTCGCGCAGCAGCTGGTCAATCGCCGAGTGTACCATGGGCCCTCGCCAGACGACCGAGGAGTCTTCATCGACCAGGTTGCCAATGGACATCACCGTCAGGCCGTGGGCTTCAATCGGGCGGAGCTTGTTGCCGTGTACCGCCGGCTTGATGCCCCGCATCCCCGTCATGATTGGCAGGCTTGGGCCATAGATGTCGGCATCAAACAGGCTCACCCGGAATCCCTTCTGGCTCAGCGCCAGGGCTAGGTTCACGGAAACAGTGGATTTGCCAACGCCCCCCTTTCCGCTGGCAACTGCGAGCACACAGTCGTAGTTTTGCAGGTACGCGGTACGGCGAGGCTGCTGGGCAGGACGTTGCGCAGCGGCTGGCGCCTCCGAAGCCTCGTCCTGAGGAGGCTCGGCCAGCACCTCCACCGCCACGCGCTGAATGGCCGGAATTTGAGTGATCTCTGCTTCGACCTGGGCCGGTAAGGATTGGCGCAAAGAAGAACCTTCCGGAAGCACAAGTGTGATCTTGGCAAAATCGTTGTTGACGACACACCCGTAAACGATGTTGGCTTGCCCCAAAGACGTTCCGTCGTCAAGTTGAATGCGACCGAAGGCTTCTTCAAACTGTTGCTGAAGCGAAGACATGATGAACCCTGATGCGTTAGATAATGAAAGTGGATCAAATAAAAAAAGTATATAGCCTCGCTGAGATGAAGCAAATCATTCATGGAGCCACCTCGCAACAGGTCTCAGACGAGACGATCATCAGCCGCTACAGCACCGACACCCGGACCCTGCAGCCGGGTGACTGGTTCCTCTGCCTCAAGGGGGAGCACATGGATGGGCACGATCACATTGCAGCTGCTCTGGAGGCCGGAGCCGCCGGTGTGATTGCCGATCCGCTGCGCCTGCCTGCCGACTTGGCCGAACAGGACTTCCCACGCTTGCTGGTCCCGGATCCCAACCGAGCCCTGCGCCAGTGGGCTGCTCACTTCCGCCAGCAGTTCCACGGAACCGTTCTGGGCATCACGGGAAGCAGTGGGAAGACGTCCACCAAGGAAATCCTGGCCAGCCTCTGCCGCTCCCTGGACCCACGGACGCATGCCACCGAGGTGAATTACAACAACCTCATCGGCGTGCCTAAAACCATCCTCTCAGCGCCGCTGGAGACCGACTGGTGGGTGCTGGAAATGGGCACCAACCAGCATGGTGAGATTGAAGCACTTTCGCTGACGGCAAAGCCGGACGGAGGCATCCTCACCAACATTGGCGAGTCACACCTAGAATTCCTCGGCAGCACCGAAGGAGTGGCGCGAGAGAAGTCCGGACTCTTCAGTGGCATGAAGCCTCAGTCCCCCGTGGTGATCCCTCACGACCTACTGCACCGGGGGCTCATTCAGCAAGCCGCTCAAACCGCAGACGTGCAACTGCTTCCCTACTCCCTAGAGCCCAACGGTGCGGAGTCTGCGGTTTCTGCGATTGAGTGGAGCCCGGAAGGCGTTCGGTTTCACTGGCAGGAGCACGCGTTTCAGGCGGCCATCCACAACCCCCTGCACCTCCGGAACCTCGTTGCCAGCCTCACCCTGCTTCAGGCGACCGGAGTCACGCTTCCAAACCTGCAGCAGGCCGTCGCTGCCCTGCAGCTGAACCTCTCTGGGCGCTTCCAGCAGGTGCAGCAAGACGGTTGGATGCTGATTGACGACTCCTACAATGCCAACCCGGACTCCTTCCGGAGCATGATCCACAGCCTCCGTCAGATGTTTCCCGACCGGCGCCTGCTGCTGGCCGCAGGACCCATGGCTGAGCTTGGAGAGTGGGCGCCCATGCTGCACCGTCAGGTCGCTCAGGCCGCAGCTTCGTGGGGGGTGTCGGGCTTCTGGACCCTTGCCGACGAGCGGGCCGAGTTCTACGAAGCCGGCTGGCAAGAAGGATCCGGCGCGCCGGAAGCCTTTACCATTGCCGCCGACCACCACGAGCTCGCACAGCAGCTGCGGGCCGCCATTCAACCCGGCGACGTCGTCCTCATCAAAGGCTCCCGCTCCACCCACATGGAGCAGGTTTCACAACTCCTCCAGACCCCCTAACCGCCCTTCTCGCCTCCTCCGGGTTGCCTTCTTGTTAGCACTCTGATAAAGTGAGTGCTAAAATTCCTTCCGGACTCCCGGAGCCATCCGATTTGACGCGCTAGGAGGAGGTTCCATGAACGCGCAAAAGCTCACCCAAAAATCCATTGCTGCCATTGAGGCAGCCCATTCCGAGGCCGTCCGCCGCCAGCATCCAGAGATGACGGGCCTGCACCTGCTCCACGCCTTGATGGAGCAGGACAAGGGCCTGGTGCCCCGTTTGCTGGAGAAACAGGGCGCCGACCCTCGCGATCTGCAGTTGCGGCTGGAGCAGCAGCTGGAGCAGATGCCTTCCTTCTCAGGAAGTTCCGCGGGGCGGGTTGCGGCCAGCGGTGACTTCAACCAGGTCCTGGTCCGGGCTGAGGATGAGATGAAGAAGCTCGGGGATGAGTACGTCAGCGTGGAGCACCTGCTGCTTGCGCTGGTGGAAGAGAAGAAGGCCCCAGCCGGCAAACTCCTTGCCGACTCCGGAGTGGTCCGCAAGGAGCTGGAAGCGGCGCTCAAGGACGTCCGGGGGGGCCAACGGGTCACCAGCCAGAACCCGGAAGAGACTTACGAGGCGCTGGAGAAGTTTGGCACCGACCTCACCGAGCGAGCCCGCTCTGGCAAACTGGACCCGGTGATTGGGCGCGATGACGAGATCCGTCGTGTCATTCAGGTGCTTTCCCGCCGGACCAAGAACAACCCCGTGCTGATTGGGGAACCCGGCGTGGGCAAGACCGCTATTGCCGAAGGGCTGGCCCAGCGGATTTCCCGCAACGATGTCCCGGACAGCCTCAAGGACAAGCGGCTGGTTTCGCTCGACATGGGAGCCCTGGTTGCCGGCGCCAAGTTCCGTGGTGAATTCGAGGAGCGCCTCAAGGCGGTGCTGAAGGAGGTTCAGCAGTCGGAAGGGCACATCATCCTCTTCATTGACGAGCTGCACACTGTGGTCGGAGCCGGTAAGGTCGACGGCGCCATGGACGCGGGCAACCTGCTCAAGCCCATGCTCGCCCGCGGGGAGCTGCACTGCATTGGTGCCACCACGCTGGATGAGTACCGCAAGCACATTGAAAAGGACCCAGCCCTGGAGCGACGCTTCCAGCAGGTTCTGGTCGATCAGCCGGATGTCGAGGACACCATCTCGATCCTCCGGGGGCTGAAGGAGCGTTACGAGATCCACCACGGGGTCCGCATCAAGGACAATGCCCTCATTGCAGCAGCGACGCTTTCCAACCGTTACATCACCGACCGGTTTTTGCCCGACAAGGCCATTGACCTGATGGACGAAGCCGCGGCGCGCCTCCGGGTGGAAATCAACTCCATGCCCGCAGAGATGGACGAAATTTCCCGCCGGATCCTCCAGTTGGAAATCGAGCAGGCGGCGCTGAAGAAGGAAACCGACGCTGCGTCTCAGGAGCGGTTGGAGAAGCTGGGACGCGAACTGGCCAACCTCCGGGAGCAGTTCAACGCAATGAGCGCGCAGTGGGAGCAGGAAAAATCGGGGCTGCATGCGGTGGCCGACCTCAAGCAGCAGCTGGATGAAACCAACACCCAGATTGAGCAGGCCAAGCGTGCCTACAACCTGGAAGAAGCCGCCCGCCTGGAGTATGGCGTGATCCCGGAGCTCCGCCTCAAGCTGGAAGAAGCCCAGGCCCGTGAAAACGACGAGCCCAAGAACCGGCTTCTCCGAGAAGAAGTGGACGCAGAGGACATTGCTGAGATTGTGGCACGGTGGACCGGAATCCCCATTTCCAAGATGCTGGAGGGGGAGCACGAGAAGCTGATTCAGCTTCCGGAACACCTCCACCGCCGGGTGGTGGGTCAGGATGAAGCCATTCAGGCCGTTGCGGACGCCGTGCAGCGCGCCCGTTCCGGCATCAACGACCCCAATCGGCCGCTGGGAAGCTTCATCTTCCTAGGCCCCACAGGGGTCGGCAAAACCGAGCTGGCCCGGGCGCTGGCCGAGTTTCTTTTTGACGATGAGCAGGCCATGACGCGGCTCGACATGTCGGAGTACATGGAGAAGCACGCCGTTTCCCGACTCATTGGCGCGCCTCCGGGATACGTCGGTTACGACGAAGGGGGGCAGCTGACCGAGGCGGTGCGCCGCCGCCCGTACAGCGTGGTCCTGTTTGACGAGATTGAGAAGGCGCATCCGGACGTCTTCAACACGCTTCTGCAGATTCTTGATGATGGACGGCTCACGGATTCTCAGGGCCGGAC
Organism: uncultured bacterium; assembly: GCA_965662235.1. Lineage (GTDB taxonomy): Bacteria > SAR324 > SAR324 > SAR324 > NAC60-12 > JAYPUA01. Next base: position 15,211 of record CBFIGY010000022.1, on the reverse strand, counting down.
GGTGGACTTCCGGAACACCCTCATCCTGATGACGTCCAACCTCGGCAGCCAGCAGCTCATGCAACTGGGGGCGGGGGACGAGGAAGAGGAGGACTTTGTGAAACTGACGCAGCAGAAGTTTGCGGTTCAGGAGGCGCTGAAGCAGCACTTCCGGCCCGAGTTCCTCAACCGCATTGATGACACCATTGTCTTCCACCCACTGCGGCAGAAGCACATGCGGGCCATCATTCAGATTCAGCTGCAGCGGCTGGGCAAGCGACTGGCGGAGCGACGCATTGAGTTGGAGCTCGCCGAAGACGCCCTCGATTTCCTCATTGAGACGGGCTACGACCCCACCTACGGCGCCCGGCCACTCAAGCGGGCGATTCAGAAGGAACTGGAGACGCCTTTGGCGCGAGAGCTGCTGAAGGGAACCATCCGTGAAGGACAGCAGGTGCAGGTGCAGGCGAAGCAAGGCGCTTTGCACTTCACTGCCGTTTGAGGAGAAACCACAGGGGGGACCGCTGCTGCAGTCCCCCTGCTCGCTTTACAGCCCCGGAAGCGTGTCTGCAGTCTCCTGCAGGAGGCTGCGGAGCATCCAAGCCGTCTTCTCGTGCACCTGCAGTCGCTGAGTGAGTAGATCGGCGGTGGGGTCGTCTCCTGCCTCCTGAGCCACCGGCATCCACTTGCGAGCGGTACGGGCGACGGCTTCCTGACCGTCCACCAGCTGCTGCACCATCTCCGTCGCGGTTGGCACTCCGGGCTCTTCCTGAATGCTCGCCAAGCGACTGAAGTCCGCATAGCTTGCAGGCGCTGCGTAGCCCAAGGACCGGATCCGCTCAGCGATCAGGTCCAGCGCCGTCCACTGCTCCGTATACTGATCCATGAACATCTGATGCAGCGTGTTGAACATGGGACCTGTCACATTCCAGTGAAAGCCATGGGTCTTCAGGTACAACACGTAGCTGTCTGCCAACAGGTGGGCCAGCCCTTGGGCGATCTCTGCGCGTGCTTCATTGGAAATGCCCAGATTGGGCGTGGGAGCGTTTTTCATGACACCTCTTTTCGTGCGAATTTATTTTCAATGATTCCAGTATAGGGGGGAAGATTGATTGAGTCCAATTGGTAATTTCTTCCGTTTAATAGGTTTCAACGATGTCAAAAGAACCAAGAAGGCACCAGAGGTCACGCCGATGGATCGAGCTTCCCACGCGTTGGGGGTTGACAATCGGGCATAAATTGTGTGAAGATTCAAACTTGTTTCTTACGAAAAAATTCGGCACCACCGACAAAATTTCATTCAAAACAAACTGGAGAACATTGCTATGAGTGCGATGGAAGACCGCACCACCGATAAAGAAGCCGCCATTGAGAGTCAAACCGAGTTTGGTGCTCAGATGGTGCAGTGGAGAGAAAAGGCGGGGTTGACCCGAAAGGACTTCGCCCGGAAGCTCAGTGTGTCCCTTACGGCTGTCAAGAACTGGGAAACCGGACACTCGACTCCCAAGTTGACCAAGTACAGCGAGATCGCCAAAGTGTTGGGGATTGATGTGCGGGAGATGGGGCTCGACAGCAACTTGGACCTCAACCGCATTGGGGACCGAATCAAGTACGCCCGTTTGCTTCGCGGGATGTCGATTGAGGCGTTTTCCTACGAGTTTGGGTTTGCGATTCAGACCGTCAAGAGCTGGGAGTCTCACGCAGCCGAGGTCACTGAAGCCTCACTGGAGCGCATCGCGCGCGCGCTGCAGATTCCAAGCTCCTTCTTCGACATGCAGAGCAACCCTCACCAAGTGCTGGCTCAAGAAGCCTGACCCTCCTCAGGAGCAGGGACGGAGCCTCCGCCCCTGCCTCCTCTACCTCTTCAGCGAACTCGCTGAAGCGCCTGCTGATACAGAGAATTTCCCGGATCCGACTGATCAGCCTGCTGGTACGCCTGACGCGCAAGCTGGCGCTGTCCGCTGGCTTCATACGCCAGCCCGAGGTTGTAGGAATCAGCCGCCGTGCGCGTGTTGAGTCCCTGAATGCGGGCAATCGCCTCTTCGTAGGCATTCCCCCGGATCAGGGTCGCTGCCGCGGCATCGCCGTCTTGCACCGCCAGCGTTGCTGTTTCTTCATACGGGCTCACCTTCCGGGCATACGCCACGGCCACCTGCTCGGCAACACGTGCTCGGATGTCCAGTGCACTCAGCGGAACCCGCTTACTCTGCTTCAGGTTGTAGCCCTGCGCCAGGTACTCTGCCGGATCCTGAACCGCCAGCTGCGCCCGTGCAGCTCCGGTCTTCAGCTCCTGAGTCAGTGCTTCATCCTGTTGAAAAACCTGGCGGATGCGGAGCGCTGTGCTTCCAGGCAGGTGAGACGTGTCCGACTTTCCACCCCACTTTCCGGCATAGAAGGCTCGGATGGGCGGGCTCTTGGCAAGTTCCTCTCGGTTGCTGAGTCGGACCAGACGGAACTCGACTTCCAGCGCTGCCAGGTGCTCCACATACGGAGCAGGGAGCTTCTTCCCCGTCCCGGTGGATTCCACCACTGCGCTCCCGGCAGATGCTAGGAGCTGCTGCTCCAATCCAATTCCCTTGTTCTGGATCATTGCTAGGAAGTTGTAGGGTTCAGAGCCCTCGAAGCGTTCCTCGGCAAAGCGGATGGTGGCTTCCAGCACAGCAACCGTAGCCGCCTCCGGAACCACTCCCGTGTACCCTTCCACCTCACCGGAGGTGTTGATGAGCTGGTAGGGGGAATGGAGCGAGAGCTGATGCACCACGGCCGCACGAACCAGCTGCTGAATCGCCGCTCCCGCTTCCGGAGTGGCCTGAAACGCCTGGAGCGTGGGCGCCACAGGCTTCAGGGTCTTGGTGCCAAACAGTGAGGACTGAAGAGCCGGAAGCTCATTCACCGCAATGGTTCCGCCAGCGGTCTGGAACTCACCCACGGCGAGGTACTCAATCTCCGGCTGCACCGCCAGTTCTGCCGGACGTTGCACCTGGAAGGTCACAGGAGGCGCACAGGAGACCAGCCACAGGCTCAGTGAGGCCAGTAGCCCAAAAGAAGATGCCAAACGAGTCATGGGGTTTCACGCGATTGAAGTTGTTTTCGAAGCTGAGGGTATTCACGCTGCAAGCGCTCCAATCGTCCCAAAGCCTGGGCGTAGGTCAGGTTTTCCGGGGTGGCTTGCCACGCCTGGAGGTAAGTGCCACGGGCCAATCCGTAGTCTCCAGTGGCCTCAAAGCAGAGCCCAAGGTGGTAAAGGTCTGCAGGTTCCGGAGCCGTGGCAGTCACCTGCTGCAGTCGGTCAATGGCGGCATTCCACGCCTGAGCCTGCATGAGCACCCGGGCGGTTTCGTCTCCGGAAGGATCCAGCGTCAGGTTCAGGGTCCGCTCCGTCACCGCCACCCGTTTGACAAACTGGGCTGCAATCGACGATGACAGGTCTGCAATGAGCTGGTCAAAGCTCGGAAGAATCTCCGCGGGCAGCCCTGCTTCATCTGATGCCTGGTCGGCCATCAGAGACGAGACCGTTCCAGTCAGGTTCTCCAGGGTTCCAGAAGGCGAGCCTCCGATGCGATGGGCGTAGGTCCGGGAATCAAGCGTGGTGGCAACCACCCGAGTCGGCGCCAGACGTGTCAGCTTCAGCTCCAATGCCATGGAGCCCCGGACGGCCTTGTAGGGCCACCAGATGACCTCTTCCACTGTCAGATTCTGCCCCCCCCGTCCCTGTCGGTTAGGAGGACGGAAGTAGGTCAGGGCTTCCTTGGAAAGGTCAACTCCGTCCAAACGCTCCATCTCCACCCAGACCTTGCCGTTCAAAACCGCATCCACGCCTTGGGTCGTGTAGCCTTCTGTAGAGATCAACTTCTGCAGAGCCGTGTCGTTTTCCAGCGCCGCAAATTCGTCGGTAAAGACCACCTGAAAGTACGGAGTCTCCGTCAGCAGGTTGATCACCCGGGCCCGGACGGCACGGCTGATCGCTTCCTGTTGGGCAGGCGTAAACGACTGGGGCAGGCGGTTCCAGTTACCGTTCCGTTCCGTGAGCACCTGGCTCTGGAGCATGGCCACTTCAAAGTTTCCAACGGCAACCGTCCGGATCGCCGTGGTGTCAATTTCAGCAGGATTCTGGACCGTCAGGGTCGCGGTTGCGCATCCGGAGAGCAGCAACAGTCCCAGTCCCAGAAGCCCTAGGGTCAAGCGAGAGTTCATCATCATTGCCGGTCCGAAAGTTGTTGTTGCAGACGCCGTGCTTCCTGAAGCACTCGCTCCGTCCGGCCCACCCCCAAGGCATAGAGGGCGTTTCCGGATTCTTTTTGCAGAGCCGACAGGTAGAACCGGCGGGCGTCTTCATAGTCCTCTAAAGTCACAGCACTGGCTTCATAGGCCAGCCCCAAGTGGTACCAGTCGGCGGCCTCGCGACGCTCCGCCTGGATGCCTTCCAGCACCTTGCGGGCTTCGACCGGGCGTCCAGACTGCAGCAGCTCCGCCGCCCGGCTGTTTCCGGAAGTGCTGACCTCTGCCTTTACGGTCACCTTGTAAGGGGAAACGGTCTGGATGAATGATTCCAGAGACCGGTCAATGAGGGTTTTCACCAGACGTCCCTGCTCCTCACGCGGCAAGTCGTTTGGGCCCGGCTCCGGAAGCGTGGGGGCGTTGTAGAACACCTGCCGCGGGTTGGAATCGGAAGCAAGCGGGTCCGGATTGGGGAACACAGGAGCGCCCAGGTTGGAAACCAGCTGACCCAGTGTCAGAGAGACCAAGTGGGTTTCCTTAACGTGCCGGAAGCTTTTGGGGTCCACAACCTGACGCCCGTAGCTCGCAGCATCTGCCCGGAAGGCCAACGTTTCTCGCTCCGTCCCCAGCAGGGTGAAGCTGAAGTTGACCTGAGCAAACAGCGTCACGTTTCGGTAGTCGTACACCCGAACCACCTGATTCTTGGGCGGGAGTCCACCTGCGCCAGCCTGCATGAGGGCCATGCCTAGGGCGCCTTCCACAAGATCGCTTTTGAACTCCCCCCGTCGGCAGAAGCCCACGAGTTGGTCCGCGGTGACCACTTCGCTGGCGGATGCAGCGGCCACCAGTGTAGACGCACGGCCGGCGATCCCACGGGTGCAGGTTGCGACATCCGTGAACTGACCTGTGTCAAGCTCGCTTCCACTGACGACCTCTCCCTGAATCACAGCCACCGTCTCTCGGTTCGGATCAAAGGCATCATCCTGAAGGGTGTCCACGACCTGGACCCGGAAGCGTCCCAGCTGATTGAGCTGCTTCGCCAGTTCCTGAAGCACCTGCGCCTTGAGCCCCAACCGATCGTTGGTGGCTTCCACTAGGTCTTGGCGGATGAAGACCTTTTGCACGGCTCGTGGCACCGAAAGCCGAGCCGGACGCTGGACCTCAAATTCGGCAAGCTGGGGCGTGCACCCCGCCACAGTCAGGAGGACTGCGGCAAATAGTATGAGTCTGGGCATGCTGGTTTTGAAGGGGTTGTATCTGAGATTCAATTTGAGTACGTCTTTTAGGTTAATCGCGTTTTTGCCAAAGAGGCAAGAGCAGCTTGAGTTCTCTCAGCCCTCCTGTTTATGCTGATTCGGCTGCCATCAAATCCCATTCTTTCCTCACTTAGGCCCGGATGCGCCGTTGGATTCACCAAACTGAAGTTTACTTTGAGTCCTTTGCCTGGTGGGTCATTCGGTGGCGGTGGTGGGTCATCGTGGCGAACCTAGTGCTCCTAGTGGGGCTCCTAGGCTCCCTCAACCGCCTCACCGTTGACACCTCCACAGAGGGCTTCTTTGAACGAGAAGATGCCTCGTTGCAGGCCTACAACGCCTTCAAGGAGCAGTTTGGAAACGACTCCTCTGCGCTCCTGATGATCGAGGCCGCCGATCCATTTTCCCTGAAGACCCTAGAAACCCTGAAGGAGCTGCACCAGACCCTAGAAGCAGAGCTGCCCAATCTGGATGAGGTCCAGAGCCTAGTCAACGTCACCGCTACCCGCGGAGAGGGCGATCAGCTGGTGGTTCAGGAACTCATGGACCCCTTTCCTCAAACCGAGGAGGAGCTTCAGGTCTTCTGGAACCGGGCTCTGAGCAATCCCTTCTACGAAAACAATCTGGTCTCTCCAGATGGGCACCTATTGCTGGTCATCGCCCGCCCGGTCGCTTGGGTTGCGCCTGCTCCGCCTGATGCCTCCAGCGACGACCTTCTGGCCTTCGACTCTTCTGAAGGAACCGACGGATCCCTGGACCTGGGAGGATTCGATGACCCCGCGGAACCCGATTCTGCCGACGCCTCAGAACCCCCAACAGACTCCACTGCCCAGACGCCACGCCTGCTGACACAGGAGGAAAAAGTGGACTTCACACGAGCCGTGGCTCAGGTGATGGAGCGGTTTCAGAGTGACGACTTCCGCATTTATGAAGGTGGCTCCTTGGTGATGGAGCGCGTGATCCTGGAGGAGATGATGAGCAACATCCCTCGGTTCACGGTCATTTCCATGACCCTGATTGTTTCTCTGCTGTTCCTGGTCTTCCGCAGGCTAGTGGGCATTGTTCTGCCTCTGCTGATGGTTGTGCTGTCGCTGGCAGGAACCATTGGCGCCATGGCGTGGATGCAGGCTCCTGTCACCATTGTGTCGCAGATCCTGCCCTCCTTCATGCTTGCGGTGGGGGTGGGGTACTCCGTTCATTTGCTGACGCTCTTTTTCCAGCACTACGACCGGCACACCTCCCTGGAGCAGTCTCTGGTCAACGCCATGGGACATTCCGGAATTGCCATTCTGGTCACCAGCCTGACGACCGCAGGAGGGCTGCTTTCGTTTTCGGGCGCTCCCATGGAGCCAGTGGCGCAAATGGGACGCTTTGGTGCCTTTGGCGTGTTGCTTTCTGTGGTCCTGACCCTGACGCTTTTGCCAGCGCTTGTGTCCTTGCTGCCGCTCCAACCCCGGCCTCGCCCTCAGCACGAGGAAGAAACCCTCTCTGAAAAGCTCCTGGCAGGAATTGGCGAGTTTTCCGTACGCCACGCCCGCTGGGTGCTGACCTTCTTTGCCGCAACGGTTGCGGGCGCGCTCCTGCTTTCGCTCGACCTCCGCTTTTCTCATGATCCAGTCGCCTGGCTTCCCGAGGACAGCCCCGCTCGGATTGCAAGCGCGACCATCAATGAAGAAATGCGTGGAGCCGTTATTGCGGAGCTTGTGGTGCAGCCTCCCCAGAGCGTCAAGGCTCCGGAGACCATGAGCGCCCTGGAACGCTTCAACCGGGAAGCCGAGCAACTCGAGGTGGGACCCGTTTATGTGGGAAAATCCACCTCAATCGCCGATACCCTGAAGCAGATCCATCAGGCCCTGAACGACAACCAGGCCGACTTCTATGCCATCCCCACCTCTGCGAATTTGATTTCTCAGGAGCTGTTGCTGTTTGAAAACGCCGGCTCAGACGACCTGGAGCGCCTAGTGGATCCGGAGTACACCACGGCCCGGGTGACGCTGAAGATGCCGTGGACCGATGCCAACGCCTACGTTCCCATGCTCGACGCCGTGGAGGCGCTCGCGGCAAAAATCTTTGGATCTGACGCGAAGGTGCTGCTCACGGGGTTCCTGACCCTCATGTCACACACCATTCAGCTGCTCATGGAGAGCATGGTGGAAAGCTACCTCATTGCCAGTGGCGTCATCACCTTGATGATGATGCTGGTGCTGGGAAGCGTCCGGTTGGGGCTGTGGAGCATGATCCCCAACCTGCTTCCCATTGTGCTCGGGCTGGGGCTGATGCAGCTGCTGGACCTTCCCCTAGACGCCATGTCGATCCTGGTCGGAAGCATTGCACTTGGGCTGGCGGTGGATGACACCATTCACTTCCTCCACAACTTCCGGCGCTTCCACGACCAAACTGGCGACGTGATGCAGGCCGTTCACCAGACCCTGACGACGACCGGACGCGCCATGCTGTTTACCACCGTTGTGCTGGCAAGCGGGTTCTACACCTACATCATCTCCGACATGAGCAACCTCTTTTCCTTCGGACTCATCACCGGCACCGCGCTCCTCTTTGCCCTGCTGGCTGACCTGATGGTAGCTCCTGCGCTGATGGCGGTGCTGGAGCGAAACCGCTCCTCGTCCACCGCTCCCTGAACGGTGTTCTGTGGTATGGCTTGAACCCGAGGCCAAAGCTCCCGACAATAGCGTCTTCAACAGACGGTTCCTCTTGGCGGCTCCGTGAGCCCACCCCTTCTTGTGACAGGATTTTATGAAGCTTTTAGTCGTTGGAAACGGCGGGCGCGAGCACGCGCTGGTCTGGAAACTTGCTCAGAGCCCTCGTGTTCAGGCCCTTTACTGCGCTCCTGGCAATCCCGGAATCGCCGAGTTGGCCGAGTGCGTCCCGATTGCTTCCAATGACCTAGAGGGGCTCAAGCGGTTTGCTCAGGAGCAGCGAATCGACCTGACGGTGGTGGGTCCGGAAGAACCCCTCACGCAGGGAATCGTGGACGCGTTTCAGGCGGAGGGGCTCGCCATTTTCGGTCCCAATCAGCAGTCGGCTCAGCTGGAGGGCAGCAAGGCATTCGCCAAGAGCATCATGGCGCAGTTCAGCATTCCCACCGCAGCCTACGCTGATTTTACGGACCTTGATGCCGCCAAGCGTTACGTGCATCAGCAAGGCGCTCCCATTGTCATCAAAGCCGATGGCCTCGCCGCCGGTAAAGGGGTCACCGTCGCAGAGACGGTTGAGGAAGCTGAGCAGGCGCTGGAGGACGCCATGAGTCATCAGGTGTTTGGGGAGTCCGGAAGTCGGGTGGTGATCGAGGAGTGCCTCCGGGGTGAGGAGATGACGGTGCTAGCGTTTGTTGATGGAGAAACCGTCCGTCCGATGGTGCCGTCTCAGGACCACAAGCCGATTTTTGACGGAGACCTCGGTCCCAATACGGGTGGAATGGGGGCGTACTCGCCGGTTCCTCATCTGGAGTCGGTGCTCCCGGTGATCACCGAGACCATCCTTCAGCCCCTAGCGTCCGGACTGGCGCAGGCAGGCATGCCGTATCGGGGGGTGCTTTACGCAGGACTGATGATCACCGCAGAGGGCCCGAAGGTGATCGAGTTCAATGTCCGGTTTGGGGATCCGGAGGCGCAGGTCATTCTGCCACGCCTCCAGTCTGACCTTGTGGACATTTTCCTTGCTGTGCTGAACGGCTCTCTGGCCACGACGCCCATCACGTGGCATCCGGACGCTTCCGTGTGCGTGATTGCCGCGGCACCGGGTTATCCGGGTCCTCCCACCAAGGGGCTTCCCATTACCCTCACGGCGCCTCCGGAAGGAGCGTCCCAGCTGTTTCACGCAGGCACACGTCTGCAGGAAGGTCAGCTGGTGACCAATGGGGGGCGCGTTTTCGGGGTAACGGCTCAGGGACCGGGACTGGAGGAAGCCCGCTCCACCGCTTATGCGGCCATGGAACGGGTTCAGTTCAAGGGAAAGCAGTTTCGGAAGGACATTGCCGCCAAGGCGTTGCAGCGGTAGGCCTTACTTCTGGTGGCGGATCACCACCGCCTCCGCCGTGTACACCACATCCTCAGCGATCTTCTTCGCGTAGTCTGCGATCTGTTCCAGGTACACGCAGATGCGCTGCTCCTCAATCAGGCTCCTGATGTGCTTGTGGTGCACATTCATGGCCTCGTGGATTTCCTTGAGGAGTTGGTCGTACATGTCATCCACCTCATCATCAACCGTACAGACCTTCCGGGCCAACGCCGCATCCAGCATGATGAGCGAGTCCAGGCTGTTCTTCAGCATCCACTGCACCTTGTTGATCAGGGGCGTGAAGTCAAACTTCAGGTCATTTTCTGGGAGGTCGCAGAGCGCAAGCACCCTCCGGGAGATGTCTTTGGCCTGATCTCCAATGTTCTCCAGCTCGCCGTCAATCTTCAGGATGGACACAATGTAGCGCAGATCCAGCGCGACCGGCTGATAGAGAGCAAGAAGCTTCAGGCATTCTTCCTCTAGGTCAATCTCCATCACATCAATGTGCCGGTCTTCGGCAATCACACGGGCCGCGAGCTCGGAGTCTCGCTGCTCAAACGCCGTCAGGGCGCGCTGGACGCTATCTTCCACCACAGTTGAGAGGCGGAGGGCGTTGTGCTTGAGTTGGTTGATTTGCTTTTCCAGGTGTGAGGGCATGATGTTATCCGAAGCGTCCAGTAATGTAATCCTGCGTCCGCTTGTCCTGCGGCCGTACGAAGATGTCGTCAGTGGGACCAAACTCTACAAGATCCCCCATGTGGAAGAACCCGGTTTGCTGTGAAACCCGGGCGGCCTGCTGCATGGAGTGGGTGACGATGATGATCGTGTAGTTCTGCCTCAGCTCATCAATCAGTTCCTCAATCCGGGCCGTTGCAATCGGGTCCAACGCGGAGGCAGGCTCATCCATGAGGATGACTTCCGGACTCACCGAAATCGCCCGAGCAATGCAGAGGCGCTGTTGCTGTCCTCCGGAAAGCCCGGTGCCGGGCTCACTCAGACGGTCCTTGACCTCTTCAAAGAGTCCAGCACGGCGGAGGCTGGTTTCCACAATTTCGTCCAGCTCCTGACGGTTCCGTGCCAGGCCGTGAATGCGGGGGCCGTAGGCGATGTTGTCATAAATTGACTTGGGGAAGGGGTTGGGCTTCTGAAACACCATCCCGACCTTTTCCCGGAGCTGAACCACATCCAGCTTCGGATCATAGACGTCCTTGCCGTCTAGGGCAATGGTTCCAGTCACTCGGCAGCCCTCAATCACGTCGTTCATGCGGTTGATGCAGCGTAGGAACGTGGACTTTCCGCATCCGGATGGACCAATCAGGGCCGTCACGCTGTTGGCCTGGATGTTGATGTTGATGCCATGCAGCGCTTCCTTGTCTCCGTAGAAGACGCGGACGTCGTTTGCCGTGATGCGGTGATGAGGTGCTTGTTCCTCTTGTGCCACCGAGGTTGCTTTGGGTTCGTTCATGGTGCGATTTGAGTACATGGATTCCGAATTACCAGCGGCGTTCAAAGCGTTTTCGTAGGATGACCGCCAGCGAATTCATGGCAATCAAGAAGACCAGAATGACCATAATGCCCGCTGCCGTCAATTCGACGTACCCACGTTCCGAGCTTTCTGCCCACAGGTAGATCTGAACCGGCAAGGCGGAGGCCGACTGCAAGGGGCCGCCGGGGATGTCGGCCACAAAGGCGAACATGCCAATCATCAGCAGCGGCGCGGTCTCTCCAAGCGCCTGAGCCAAACCGATGATGGTTCCGGTCAGAGTTCCCGGAAGCGCTAGGGGCAGCACATGGTGAATCATCACCTGCATGGGAGACGCGCCCATGCCCAGCGCCGCTTCCCGGATGCTGGGGGGCACGGCTTTGATTGATGCACGGCAGGCGATGATGATGGTGGGAAGGGTCATGAGGGACAGAACCAGTCCTCCGGCCAGAGGCGTGCCGCGGGGAACGCCAAAGAAGTTGAGGAAGACGGCCAGTCCCAGCAAACCAAAGACGATGGATGGGACCGCGGCCAAGTTGTTGATGTTGACCTCAATCAGCTCCGTCCACCGGTTCTTGGGGGCAAACTCCTCTAGGTACATTGCAGCCGCCACTCCGATCGGGAAGCTCAATAGGAAGCACACCAGCAGCGCATACAGCGAGCCAATCAGTGCTCCCCCCAGTCCCGCGATCTCTGCTGACCGCGAGTCGCCATTGAGAAAAAAGCTGGTATTGAAGCTCTGGGTCAGACGCCCTTCCGCTTGGACCTGGTCCACCCAAGCCAACTGCTTGTCGTTGATCAGGCGACGGGACTCCTCAATGTCTCGTGGAGCGTTGCCCTTGATGATCTGGTCCACATTGGAGGTCGCTAGGACGTAAAAGGTATGAGTGGTCCCGAGCAGGTCCGGATTGTCCATCACCGCCTGCCGAATCTCATTCCCAGCCCCTGAGCTCAGCAGCTGCAACAGCTCTCGACGATCGGAGCGGGCGGTCACTTCCGGAAACGACTCGACCCATGCCTTCCGTAAGACCGAATCGTAGCTGGTCCGCCGGAGGTCCTCCTCGCTGCTTTCTGCAGTCACTCCCAAACGGTCTGTGTCCAAAAACACTTCCACGGCCAATCGCGATCGGCTGAAGGCCGTGTAGCCTGAGGAGAAGATCGTAAAGATGAGGAAACCAACGGCCCCCACTCCCAGGGTCATCGCAAGGATGCCGTAGAAGCGGAACCGTCGCTCTGCCGCGTAACGCTTCCGGACTAACCGGCTGCTGAACTCCGGATCTCGTTGGGAGCGATCAATCATACTTTTCTCGGTAGCGCTTCACGATCTGCAAAGCAATCACATTCAAAATGAGGGTGACAATGAAGAGGACCAGTCCCAAGGCAAACGCAGAGAGCGTCTTGGGGTCATCAAATTCTTGGTCTCCGACCAACGCCACCACGATCTGAACCGTGACCGTGGTCACGTTTTCCAGTGGATTCATGGTCAATTTAGCGGCTAATCCAGCAGCCATCACCACAATCATGGTTTCCCCAACGGCCCGGGACACCGCCAAGAGGATCGCCCCAACAATTCCCGGGAGAGCTGCCGGCATGATCACCTGCTTGATGGTCTCAGATTTAGTTGCCCCCATTGCATAGGAGCCGTCCCGGAGGGTTTGGGGAACCGCATTGATCACATCATCCGAAAGCGATGAGATGAAGGGAATGATCATCACCCCCATCACCAGTCCTGCGGCCAAGGCGCTTTGGGAGGAAACGTCGAGCCCCATTGTTTCCCCGCTGCTCTTGATCCATGGGGCAACCGTCAGGGCGGCAAAGAAGCCGTACACCACGGTTGGAACCCCGGCCAGGATTTCGAGCATCGGCTTGATCCAGGAACGGAGCCGCTTGGTCGCGTACTCGGCAAAGTAAATCGCCGAGAACAAGCCAATGGGCACGGCCACCAGCATGGCCACCAAGGAAATCAGCAGAGTTCCAGCAAATAAGGGAATGGCTCCAAATGCGCCTTCACTCGCCGCTTGGTCCGCTCGGATGGAAATCTGTGGGTACCACTTGGTGCCGAAGAGGAACTCAATGGGAGAGATTTGCTCAAAGAAGCGCCAGCTTTCGAAAAGCAGCGAGACCACAATTCCGACCGTTGTGAGGATCGCGATGGTGGAGCTGAGAACCAGGAAGCCGGTAAAGAAGCGTTCGACGGTGTGCCGGGCTCGGAACTGCGGGGCCACCTTGGCCCGAGCCACAAGAATTCCGAGAATCATCAACACAAGGACGATGGTGGTCATGCTCATCGAACTGACGCTGCGCCATCCCGCTAATTGCTGGGCGGCAGCGGCCACTTCCGGGCTGCTGGGCTGGAAGTTTCCACCATCTGCCAGCACCGAAATCTCATTGAAGATCAACTCTCGCTGCCCTTGGGCCAAGTCCAGACTGATGGAACCAAGGATCCAGTCCTTGAAGAGCCAGTGCTCAATCAAGAGCCACCCCACTGACACCAAAACGGCTGGAACGCCACACCAGATGGCGACGTAGTATCCGTGGTACGTCGGAAGCGAATGCAGCTTTCCGTGTTGCAGAGAAACCGTCCGGGCTCGGGTCTGCCCCACAATGTAGGCCGAGAACAGAAGGAGGAGGAATGCGGCTGAAAGTAAGGGAGGCATGAGAGATGCGGCTCTGAAGGAGACTCAAAATAAATAACTCTTTTGAGCCTAGCGCATCAATGTTAGGGTTCAATTAGCGATCGGTCAGATCACGAATTAAATGAGCCTAGTTCTGAAAGATAAACGGGGGGTTCTGGAGGGTAAGCAGGCACTTTTGACCAGAGACCGCGGGTTCAGATCCGGGTCCGATTTGCTTGCGGGAGGAGTGACGAGAGTCGTCGAAAGAAGAGGGGGGTGACTCAGTGGAGGTACCACTGAGTCAGAAGATGCTTAGGCGGCGAGCTTTCCCTTAACCTGCTCAGCAATTGCTGAAAAGGCTTGGGGCTCTTCAACGGCCAAGTTGGCCAAGGACTTGCGATCCATCTCGATGTTCAGTTCCTTGAGACCATGCATGAACTGGCTGTAGCTCAGTCCCAAGTCTCGGACTGCGGCATTGATCCGGACAATCCACATGGAACGGAAGTCTCGTTTCCGGACTTTACGGTCCCGGTAGCTGTACTCCCGTGAGCGATCTACCGCGTCTTTGACGGTTCGCCACAGGCGGCTGCGGCCACCGCGGTAGCCTTTTGCTGCCTTGAAGTACGCTTTTTTTCGTTTGTTTGCGTTAACTGCTCGCTTGATGCGTGCCATGATCTTATCCGTTCGGAAGCATTGCGGAAACTCGCTCAGCATCCGCCTTACAGACCATGGTCTTTTGGCGCAGAGCGCGTTTCACGTCTTGGTTACGTTTTCTCATTCCGTGGCGCAGGAAGGCTTTCTTCCGTTTCAGGCCCCCGGCTGTCTTCTTGAAGCGTTTTGCCGCTCCACGATGGGTCTTGGTTTTAACAGCCATCTTACTTCTTCTTAGGTGGTGATAAAATCATGAACATTGAGCGGCCCTCGCTTTTGGCGGGCTGCTCCAGTACGGCTTTCTCTCCAAGCTCCTGCTGAAAGCGTTCCAGCAGCGCAAGACCGAGTTCCTTACGAGCAATCTGTCGGCCCATGAACATGACCAGAACCTTGACCTTGTCGCCATCTTCTAGGAAGCGGATCGCGTTCCGGAGCTTGAACTGAAAGTCGTGTTCCTCGATCTTCGGACGCATCTTCACTTCTTTGAGATGCGTGACCTTCTGATGCTGCTTCGCCGCGTGCTGCCGCTTGCTTTGCTGATACTTGAACTTCCCGTAGTCCATCAAACGACAAACGGGAGGAGTCGCTTTTGGGGAAATTTCAACCAGATCGAGTCCTGCTCTCTCCGCCTCGGCAAGTGCTTCTTCAACACTCACAACGCCGAGCTGTCCCCCATCGCCTCCGATGAGACGGACAGTGGATGCAGTGATGTTTTCGTTGGTCCGGGTGGAATCCTCTTGCTTGGTAGGAATGCGAGATCTGCGAATTCCTATGGCTCCTCCAAGTATGTAATTTTAGGAGATGGTAGGCGCGGGCGGGATTGAACCGCCGACCCCTTCCGTGTCGGGGAAGTGCTCTCCCACTGAGCTACGCGCCTTCAGGTCGTCCAAAATAAAAAAATCTCTCACTTAAAAGAGTCGGCGCCGACCGACTCTCCCGCCGAGCTTCCCCGGCAGTACCATAGGCGCATAGGGACTTTACTTCCGTGTTCGGGA
>CBFIGY010000021.1:0-48837 GCA_965662235.1 uncultured bacterium | reverse complement strand
CGTCAATCAACCAATCGTCCTGTCCCACAACAGTAACGGTCTGAGCGTTCGTCAGGTCAGTCGTCATAAAGTTGAGAGACACGTTGTCTGAAAACGTTGCACCATTATCTAATTTTGCTTCCAAGCGTTCGATTGAGGTGCCGTCGTCTGTAGGCTCCACCCAGGTCCATAACTTGACATACGTCCCGGGCGGCGGTGCCGCATCTAACGCCACCGTGAAGCTTCCGTTATCACCCGATTCGTTGGTCGCCCCATCCACCAGATTCACCTGAATCCCGACCACATCATCATCCTGGTTGGTCGCCGTTTGCGTGGAGGAAGCCAAAGCACCGTAGCTGCTCTCGTTTGCATTGGCAGACTGACTCGGATTCAGTGTCAGCGTAACAGCAATATCTCCATCAAGAATGACATCATCAACATGGGTCAACTGAACCGTTTGGACCGTTGACCAGTTCGCACTGTTGAAGGTCAGGCTGGCCGGAGAAACCGTTATCTCAGACACGTCACTACTAGAGGCAGCAACCGTCACCGGGTTGATCGGCTCAGACGTCAGACGCACCGTCAGATTTCCGTTATCTCCGTTCTCATTGGTGGTCACATCGACGGGGTTCAGTTGCAATCCCGCGGTGTCATCATCCGTGTAGGTGACACCTACGGAGTTAATGGAAAGGCTGGAAAAACGTGAATCTCCAGAGGCGGCCAAAGAAAAGGTTGCCGTGCGGTCAGAGACATGGTCAATGTCGTTGTCAATTCCGGTCACCGTCACCGTCTGAGGAACCGGCCACGTTGAGCTTGTAAACCGGAGGCTGCTGACACTAGCAGTCCCTAAACTGGAGTCGCTATTGGTGAGCTGAATCAGGACATCTGACTGTGGTTGTGCATCCAACTTCACGGTGAAGGTCCCTTTCCCTCCTGCTTCAGCAACCGTTAAGCTGGTTGGAGCGACCGTGACTCCGGGGTTGTCGAGACCGTCATCGGCGTTCGTCGCAGAGATCGCATACGGTCCCACCCCATCGTAGCCGGTTCCGGTACGTGAGATTTTTTGGATGATGATGAAGTAGTTTTGGTTGGCGCTGTCGCTGAAGTCATTCCGCCCCTTAACGGTCACGACCTGAGCCGTACTGTAATTAGAAGGCGTAAAGGTCAACCGATTGGTGCTTACCTGCCCTTCTGAGGTGTCATTGCTGTACAGCCCAATGACCACATTCGCAGACGGTTCGGTGTCCAACTTGACGGTGAAGGTGTCATTCAGACCTGCCTCCGATGTGCTCAAGCCGGAAGTGGGGCTAATGACCAATCCTGGATTCTCATCGTCTTGAGTCACCAGAGTTAGATCCGCGGGGTTGACGCCATTGTAAACCTTGCTGGTGCTCTCCAGCGGACCAATGGAAATTTTGGAGGTAATGTCACCGTCGGCAATTGCCTCATTCACTCCCGTAACGGTCACGGTTTGGTAGGTGCTCCAGTTCGCAGCAGTAAAGGTGAGAGACGCGGGGGAAACACTCCCTTCTGTGGAGTCACTAGTGGCAAAGGGAACCTTGACATCCGCTGCAGGTTCAGAGCGAAGCCGCACCACGAAGGTATCGTTTGCTCCTTCACTCAGTGTCAGACTGCTGAGCGTGGTGGTGCTGGAGGTCGTCTTCCGTACAATGACATTTGCGGTTTCGTCATCATAGTTGGTCAGGAGAAGGTCACTGACAACCACATCCGCATAGCCCGCATCATCTGAAGTCAGGCCAAACTGGATCTTGAACGCTTGAGCTCCGTCGGCAATGGAGTCGTCTTGGCCTGTGACCGTGACGGTCTGGTAGACGTTCCAGTTGTCGGAGTTAAAGGTCAGAGACGCGGGCGACACCGTGCCCTCGGTGGTCATAGAACTCGTGAGGGTCAGGTCTACGTCAAAGAGGGGCTTGGAGCCGAGGCGTACGCTAAAAGTCGCTTTCTCCGAGGCTTCAGAAGTTCCACTTGCTTCTGGAGCAAGAATTTCCACCCCAGCCGCCGGTGGCGCGTCAAAGGAACTCGACTCTCCTGACGTCGTAACGGAACCCGAGTCACATCCGGCCAGAGCAACCAGTCCAGCTGTCAGGAGCAAAATCCAACGAGTAATCAAAACCCACTCACTTTACGTGTTGACCGATGCCCTACAGGAGGCATCAGCAGACTAATATGGCAGCTTAATCTCGAACCAAGACCCATCAACATGCAAGATATCTTCGTTTTTCCTGTTGGTTCCCGGGTGAGAAAAGGGGCTACGGACAAATTTAAAACTCTTTTTCTGGCCGCCTCTGCAGGTGGAGACGCGTCTGCCACTTGAACAAATAGGTGGATTTCAGTAGAGTTCCGCCATCTCGCCGTCACCTTCCATTCATGTGCCGAAACGTTTCCAAACTGAGCCTCCGTTCCCCTGACCCCAACTGAATTTCCTCATGAACGACCCACACAGCACCGTTCGTCGGCTCTCTGCTCCAGTCGGCACCACCCTGGCCCGCTTCATTGCTCAGGAGCAGCGTCAGTTTCCTCAGGCCCGGGGAGAGCTGTCGCAGTTGCTGGCCGACCTTTCCTTTGCCGCCAAGGTGATCAACCGGGACATCAACCGGGCAGGACTGATCCACTTTGACGGGGGCATGGGGGAATCAAACATTCAGGGTGAAGAGCAGATGAAGCTGGATGTCATCGCCGACACGCGCTTCATGCGTTCTTTGAGACGAGGTGGACAGGCCTGCTGCATCATCTCGGAAGAGACAGAAGGCATGGTCGATACCGGGCACCACAACGCCTCTTATGTTGTGGCCATCGACCCGTTGGATGGTTCAAGCAATATTGATGTCAATGTGGCCATCGGCACCATTTTTTCGATCTACCGTCGCGTTACCCCAGTTGGAACGCCTCCTAGTCTGGAAGATGCCCTGCAGCCCGGAAATGCTCAGGTGGCCAGCGGCTACATGCTTTATGGCTCCTCCACCGTCTTGGTCTACACGACCGGACGCGGCGTCAACGGCTTCACCTATGAACCGTCCTTGGGCGAGTTCATCCTCTCACATCCCAGCATCCGGACCCCTGAGGGAGGAAAAATCTACTCGGTCAACGAGGGAAACCGCCTCGACTTTCCTCGCCCCGTCCAGACCTATCTGGAGCGCTGTCAGGAGCGCGCGTACTCCGGACGCTACATCGGTTCCTTTGTTGGGGACTTCCACCGGAACCTCCTCAAGGGAGGCATCTACCTTTACCCGCCCACCACAAAGGCGCCCAAGGGCAAACTCCGCCTGCAGTACGAGTGCGGGGCCTTGGCGTTCATTGCTGAACAGGCAGGCGGCCTCGCCACCAACGGCTACCAGCGGATTCTGGACATTGAACCCGACCAACTGCATCAGCGCTCACCGCTCTTCATTGGCTCTGCGCAGATGGTTGAGGAGGTTCAAGAGCTGTTCGCTGCTCAGACCTGAATGTTGACCCGCTTCCCCTGATCCGCGACCACTTGGCTGTCCTGCGACTTCGCCAGTCCGCCCATCTCGCGGATCATCTCAAAGACGCCGAACATCAGTGTTTCCTTGCCGTTTTCTTCCATCATCTCCGCAAAAGAGCGGTGGATGCTTTCCGTTGACTCCATCAGCTGCGCAAACTCGGGATGCTTGAGCAACTCGAAGGCCCGCAGGTAGTGCTCATCGTCCGTCATCAGATCCTCAAGCTCCCCTCCGAGGTCGGACAAATCGTCGACTTTCAAATTCCGGTACTCCGGAAGCGCCTCAATCTGCTTGCGGGCCGCGTCGTTGAGTTCCTCGATGCGACGATCCACCGTCGCACCAAGCTGCTCAGCCGCCTCTCCAGAAAGCCCTCCTCGCCGGACGACGTTCTCATAGCTGGAAATGACCATGCCGTAAGAGCGCCGGACCGTCATGGTCGCGTGGTGGCTGCTCGCGGGGCGGATGTTGTTGAGCTCCGGGTTGGGCGGCATTTTTTGCTTCCCAATCTGAGGCGCCATTTCCTTCAGGTTGGGCTGACCCCCATCTTCCTTGGTTTTGGCGGATTCCGCCTCATTTCGGGGGGAAGGGGCCGGGTTGGCAGAAGCATTGATTTTCATTGATCCTCGTTACAAACAAAATCCCAAGAACGCGTTTTGGTCTGACTCTGGCAATACAAGATTCTAGCCATCTGGTCCCTAGCCCCACCTGGAGCCGGGGAGATGGCGGAAAAACTTGCACCCCCACCGGTTTGCTTTAGCATGAGTTGTTTTTGGCTGGCTCCTTTTCGCGAGCCAGAACCCTCGGCATTCCGGTGCACAGGAACGGTTCCAAACTCATGAAATCAGATACAAATCGTCGTCTCCACCACACTCCCATCGCGGTCGTTGGCATCTCAGCCCTCTTCCCGGAAGCTCCCAATCTTGAACAGTACTGGGACAACATTGTCCGCAAGGTTGACGCCATCACCGACATTCCGGCAGACCGCTGGAACGTTGACGACTACTACGACGCCGACAAGAGTGCCCCGGACAAGGCCTACAGCCGTCGCGGCGGATTTCTCCCGGAGATCGACTTTGACCCCATGGAGTTTGGCATTCCTCCGAACCTTTTGGAGCAAACTGATTCCTCGCAACTGCTGGGACTGCTGGTCGCCCGAGACGCGCTGGAAGACGCTGGCTACGCGGAAGCCGCGGAAACCGTCCGGGACCGAACCGGGGTCATCCTTGGGGTAACGGCGGGCATGAAGCTCTTGGGCTCCCTGACGGCACGGTTGCAGTACCCCGTGTGGGAGAAGGTTCTCCGCAAGTCCGGCCTCAGCGAGTCGGAAACAGCCACCATCATTGAAAAGATCAAGGCAGCCTACGTCCGTTGGGAAGAAGCGTCCTTCCCCGGACTGCTCGGCAACGTCATTGCCGGACGCATCGCCAACCGCCTCGACCTTGGGGGCACCAACTGCACCGTGGACGCCGCCTGCGGCAGCTCCTTGGCTGCAGTCAAAATGGCGGTCAGTGACCTTGTGGAAGGTCGAGCTGACATGATGATTACCGGAGGCGTCGATACCGACAACTCCCCCTTCATGTACATGTGCTTCAGCAAGACCCCAGCCTTCACCACAGAAGAGCGGGTTCAGCCCTTCGATGAAAACTCCAAGGGGATCATGATTGGCGAAGGCCTCGGCATGGTGGTCCTCAAGCGCCTTGAAGACGCGGAACGCGATGGCGACCACGTGTATGCGGTCATCAAGGGACTCGGTTCCTCCAGCGATGGACGCTTCAAGAGCATCTATGCCCCTCGAGCTTCCGGACAGGCCAAGTGCCTCCGTCGAGCTCATGAAGATGCCGGCGTGCACGCTTCCACAGTGACCCTCGTGGAAGCCCATGGCACCGGGACCAAAGCCGGTGACGCCACCGAATTTGAAGGCTTGAAAACGGTTTATGAGGAAGCAGACGTTCCGCTCCAGAGCATTGCCGTGGGAAGCGTCAAGTCTCAGATTGCCCACACCAAGGCCACAGCAGGCGCCGCTGGACTGATCAAGGTCGCGTTGGCTCTGCACCACAAAGTGCTGCCTCCGATCATCAATTTGGAGAACCCTAACCCCAGCCTGAACGCGGAAGCAACGCCTCTCTACCTCAACTCGGAGACGCGTCCTTGGATCACAGATGGCACGCCCCGACGCGCCGGGGTGAGCGCCTTTGGTTTCGGTGGCACCAACTTTCACTTCATTCTGGAAGAGCACCAGGCGACCCATACGGGCCCTTACCGCCTGCATCAGACTCCGCAGACCCTGATCCTCTCAGCAGCCACTCCGGACGCCCTCAAGCAGGAGGTGAACCGAACCTTGGAAGCCCTCTCAGGCGATCAAGCGCGTGCTGCTTTTGACGAGTGGGTCCAGGCGTCTCAGGCTCCTCTGGCTCAAGAACAGGCACGTCTCGGACTGGTCGCAGCCACTCCGGAAGAGGCCCAGGCGGCTCTGCAGTCGGCTTTGGAAACCTTTGAGAAGAAGGCCGACGCCGTCCACTGGAGCGTCAAGGGAGTCACCTACCGCCAGTCGGGTTTGGACTCAAGCGGCAAGGTAGTCGCGCTGTTCTCCGGACAGGGGTCTCAGTACCTCAACATGGGCCGGGAGCTGTTCACCAATTTTCCGCCGCCCTTGGAAGTTTACCAGCAGCTGGATCAACTATTCAGCAGCTCCGGACAAAAACCGCTGTCGCAGGTTGTTTTTCCGCCCCCGGCCTTCAGCAAAGACACCCAAGCGGCTCAGGAAGCGCAGCTTCAGCTCACGCAGCACGCCCAACCGGGCATCGGAGGCGTCAGCGCCGGGTTGTTCAAGATCCTCACCCAAGCGGGTTTCCAGCCAGACTTCACTGCCGGACACAGCTTCGGCGAATTGACCGCCCTTTGGGCTGCCGGAGTGCTGTCGGAAGCCGACTACACCAAGCTGGCCTTTGCCCGTGGACAGGCCATGAAGGCTCCGGAAGATCCGAACTTTGAAGCTGGCACCATGATGGCCGTCATGGGGAAGCTGGACCAGCTCGAAGACGACCTCAAGGCCTTTCCGGAGGTGGTCATGGCGAACCTGAATTCGCCCAAGCAGGTGGTGGTTGCAGGCCCCACCGCCGCCGTCAAGGAAGCCCATGGAGCGCTCAAGGAGAAGAAGTACAACGCTGTGCTGCTTCCCGTTTCAGCGGCCTTCCACACGACGCTGGTGGGACACGCCCAGAAGCCTTTTGCCGAAGCCATCCGGTCCGTCAAGTTCAACAAGCCCAAGGTTCCGGTTTATTCCAATGCGACCTCTGAGGCCTATCCCACGGATCCCAAGGCCATTCAGAAACGACTGGAGGAGCACATCCTCAACTCGGTCCGCTTCCGGGAAGAGATTGAAAACATCCACGCTGCCGGTGGACGCATCTTTGTTGAGTTTGGTCCCAAAAATGTTCTGACCAAGCTCGTTGAAGCGATTCTCGGTGACAAGGAGTTCACGGCCGTGGCGCTGAATGAGAACCCCAAGAAGGACAGCGACCGCCTGTTCCGGCAAGCCGTCACGGACCTGATCGTGCTCGGACTGCCGCTGCAGGGGTACGATCCTTATGCGTGGAAACGCCCCAAACCGACTCGTAAAAAATCCCCACTGACCCTAAAAATGACAGGGGCCAACTACGTCAGTGAGGCCACTCGAAACCGCTTCAAGGAGGCCCTGGAAGATGGCTTTACGGTCTCTTCCAAAGGATCCGGTTCAACTGGTGGAGGAGGCACCCCGGCTGCTTCAGGAAGCACGCAGCCCCGAACGACGCCCTCCCCGCAACCGGTAGCTCCTCCGCGAGCCGCACAACCGCAATCAGCAACTCCATCTGTGCCGTCAACACCACCTGGCGCGCCCTCTCTGCAAAAAGCCATGAGCCATTCCACTCCCAGCGTTTCAGACCTGTACTCGCAGCAGCAAGCGACCCTGTCCGTTCACCAACAGTACCTCCAGCAACAAGGAGAGTACTCCCGCACGGTTCTGCAGCTCCTTCAGCAACAGCTCCAGCTTGCCGCACAGGGACAAACCATTCCGGACACCGTTGCGCAGAGCATGCAGTGGTTCCACGCTCATCAAGGGGAGACCCTCAAGGTCCACGAGCTCTACCTCACTCAGCAGGCAGAGCAGCTGCGCTCGCTTGCCGGAAGTGCTCCTTCTGTGGCGTTGCCCGCTCCGGCACCCATGCCGGCTCCAGCGCCTCAGGTTGCTCCTCCGGTCATGCCCGCTCCGGCTCCGGCACCCAGCTTCACGCCCCCAGTCGCGGCACCTCCTGCGCCTGCGCCCGCTCCAGTCGCGCCTCCTGTGGTTGCAGCGCCTCCCGTGGCCACTCCAGCCCCGGCTCCAGTAGCGGCACCGACCCCCGCTCCGGCAGCGGCTCCAGCACCAACAGCAGCCTTGGACGTCAATGCGGTTCTTCTGGACATCGTCGCTGACAAAACGGGCTACCCGAAAGAGATGCTTGAGCCTGAGATGGACCTCGAAGCCGACCTTGGCATCGACTCCATCAAGCGCGTGGAAATCCTGGGCACCGTCCAAGATCGCCTCCCAGACGTCCCTGGCGTCCGAGGAGAGGAAATGGGAGAGCTCCGGACCCTCGGGCAGATTCAGGAGTACCTCCAGGCGAAGGCGCCCCAAACTGCAGCCCCCGCAGCTAGCACCACGGCTGCTCCTGCCGCCAGCACCGCCGCACCGGAGGCCTCGGCTCCGGCACCTGCTGCAGCAGCGGATCCTGCTGAAGCCCTGCTCGCCGTCATCAGTGAAAAAACGGGCTATCCTGCAAACATGCTGGAAATGAGCATGGAGCTTGAGGCCGACCTCGGCGTCGACTCCATCAAGCGCGTGGAGATCATGTGGGCCATCCAGGAAAAATTCCCGCAGCTGCCGCAGCTGGACAATCAGGTCCTCGCCGAAATGCGCAGCCTCGGACAGATTGCTAACCACCTCAAGGCTCTGCTTCCAGCTGCCAACGGACAAACCACCCCGCTGGAATCAGCTGGGCCGTCGGTGATCAGCGCGGCCACGGTTGAAGACTCCCTGCTGGCGGTCATCAGCGAAAAAACGGGTTACCCGAAGGAGATGCTTGAGCTCTCCATGGACCTCGAAGCCGACCTCGGCGTCGACTCCATCAAACGGGTGGAGATCATGTGGGCCATTCAGGAGAAGCTCCCCGGGCTGCAAGAAATCAACACCGGCGACCTGGGGGAACTCCGGACCCTGCAGCAGATTGCCGACAAGTTGGCCGCCCACCTGCCAACCGCCCCGGTTGCGGTGGAAGCTTCCGCAGAAGTAAAAAAAAACTCTTAAATGAGCCTGCGGCCTACTCCGTCACTGTAGGTCGCCCCCAAATCGTCCCGCTTCCCCCTCCGGATCGCCTAGAGGGGCGGCTGGACGCCTCTGGTTCCTACCTGATCCTAGACAATGGCTCTGCCGTTGCGGCTGAGTTGCAGAAAGCCCTGACGGCCCGTGGAAGCACGGTTTCCCTCTTGCGCCTTCCGGGTGTGAAGGGACGCAAGTCACGTGTTTCCGCAGCCACGCTTTCAGAGGCCTCTGAGCCCGCTCTGCAGGAAGCCCTCAGCACCCTAGGCCTCAGTCAGCTCAACGGGGCCTTTCTTTTCCTTCCGGCCGCAGACGCTCATCGGAGCCTTCAGTCTGACTCTGGGCAAGCCTTGAAAGGAGCCTTCCTCCTAGCCAAGCTCCTCAGCCCCCTTCTTCGAAGCACCCCCAACGCTCTGTTTTTGACGGTGACGCAGCTAGATGGTCGCTTCGGAACCCAAACGGCATCAGGCTGGTTGGACCGTGGTGTGACCGGTCTCACCAAAACCCTCTCCCGTGAGTGGCCGGAAGTACACTGCCGTGCCTTGGACCTCGCCCCTGATCTGGCTCCGGCACTCGCCACCGAGCACCTGCTGGCAGAAGCTCAGGATCCGGACGCTCGTTTACTGGAAACCGCCTGGAGCCCCTCCGGACGTGTTGGCCTCCTGCCGCAGCGCTTGGAACCTGAGGCCCAGCCGCTGGCGCTTCCGGAACACCCTGTCTGGCTGGTCAGTGGAGGCGCCCGGGGCGTCACTGCCGACTGCACCCTCGCCCTGGCCGAACGTGCGCCCGGAACCTTCTTGCTGGTGGGACGTTCTCCCCTTGCTGACGAACCCGACTGGGCGTCCGGACGGACCACCGAAGCCGACCTGCGTCAAGCCGCGATGAAGGCCCTCGCGGACTCTGGGGAAAAGCCAACGCCAGCGAAGCTCCGGCAGATGATTGCTCGTGTTGAAGCCAACCGGGCCATTCGTCAGACCCTGGAGCAGCTGCAAGCCCGGGGCAGCATGGGGATTTACCTGAGCGCTGATGCCACTCATCCGGAACAGATCAAGGAGGCGATTGCCCCCCTAGTGCAAAAGCATGGTGCGGTGACCGGCGTCATCCACGGTGCTGGGGTGCTGGCGGACAAGTACATTGAAAAGAAGACCAGCGCCGATTTTGACGCTGTGGTCGGCACCAAGGTCGAAGGCCTCAACGCGCTTCTGGAAGCCGTTGACCCGAAGGCCCTCAGTCACCTCCTCCTCTTTTCCTCCGGGGCCGGTTTTTACGGAAATGCGGGGCAGTCGGATTATGCCATGGGGAACGAGGTGCTCAACCGAGCGGCCCTCGCCTTTCAGCAGGAGCACCCCAGCTGCCGGGTGGTCTCTTACAACTGGGGTCCTTGGGAAGGGGGCATGGTCACCCCCGAACTGAAACGCATGTTTGAGGAGCGTGGCGTCGAGGTGATTCCGGTCGCAGAAGGGGCCCGTATTTTTGCCGATGCCGCACTGCAAAGCACGCCCGGACTCCCCATCTTGCTCGTGGGAAATGCCCTTTCGGGAGAATCAGAACCTGCCGCTCCCCTCCAGCAGCGGATCTGGCGGCGCCTGGATCCTCTTCAGAATCCGGGACTCAAGGATCACCGCATCGGCATCCATGATGTCGTCCCGGCGGTGCTGGCGTTGGAGTGGATGGTGGACGCCGTGGCGGCCTGCATTCCGGGCTATCATCTGCACCGCTGCACCGATTTCAAGGTCCTCAAGGGCATCCTCTTCGATGAGCACTTGGCTCCTGAGTACCTGCTGGAAATTCAGGAGGTCGCGGCCCCCAGCGCCGGCACCCGGACCTTTGACCTGAAGGTCTCCAGTCACCAAGGAAAGCTGCCTCGCTACCACTACAGCGTCACCTGCACCTTCAGCCAGACGCCCCCGGAGGTTCCCCATGAAGCCCTTCCTCCAGCAGGCTCGACTCATGCCGGAAGCACGTTCTACCAAAACGGCACCCTTTTCCACGGGCCGCTCTTTCAGGCCGTGCAGGAGGTCACCCAGCTCACCGAACAGCAGCTTGTCGCCCGGTGCCAAGCGCCTTGGGTGCCTCCGGAGGCGCAGGGACAGTTTCCCGTCGGCCCCTTCAACGCCTACGCCCTCGACCCGGCGTTTCAGGTCATGCTCATCTGGGCCCGGCACTTCCATGACGCCGGAAGCCTGCCGCTGCAGTTTGACCAACTGGAGTGCTTTCAGCCCCTCCCCTTCGAGTCGGAGTACTGGATCCACCTGACGGTTCAAGAAGCCTCAGAGACGCAGCTGCACGCACACCTGAGCCTGCTGGGTCCGGATGGATCCGTGTACGCCCGCATGCAGGGTGCTCAGGTCACCCTGAGCAAAAACCTGAACGCGCTCTTTCAGCCACACACTGCCCACTAACCATTGACGGGAGCCTGTCGTTTCCATGCCTGAACCCATTGCCATTGTCGGCCTCTCCTGCCTATTCCCGGGAGCCAACACCCCGGAAGCCTTCTGGAAGAACCTCCTTGCTGGAGTTGATTCGCGCTCCGAAGCCACGGTGCAGCAGCTGCAGGTTGCTCCCTCTCGGTTTCTTGCTGACCGCAAGGGCGTTGTTGACCACTACTACTGCGCCAAGGGCGGTTACCTGCACGACTTCCAGTTTGATCCCGAGGGCTTTCAGCTGCCAGCCGAGCAGCTCCGGGGCCTTGACGATGTCTATCAGTGGCCTCTGCACGTTGCACGTGAGGCGTTGCGGGACGCGCAGCTGCTGAATCGTCCTGACCTGCTGGCGCAGTGTGGAGTGATTTTGGGCAACCTTTCCTTTCCGACCAAATCCTCCAACCACGAGGTTCTGCCGCTCTATCAGGAAGCATGGGAGCCCCTTCTGCAGCGCCTGCTCGACCGCCCGGACTTTCACCTCCACCGGTTCAGTGACGTCCCAGCCTCTTCCGGACCCGGCGCCTCTGCAGTGGAAATTGCCGGGCGCCCTGCCTCCTTGATTGCGCAGGCCCTTGGACTTTCCGGACGGGCCTATGCCCTTGACGCCGCCTGTGCCTCCTCGCTCTACAGCGTCGGGCTCGCCTGCCACACCCTCTGGTCTCAGCAGGCAGAGGTGATGCTGGCCGGAGCCGTCAGTGCCGCCGATCCGTTTTTTGTCAACATGGGCTTCTCCATCTTCCAGGCCTACCCGGAGTCTGGAGACAGCCGTCCTCTCGACAAGCACTCAGGGGGGCTTTTTGCCAGCGAAGGCGCCGGCATGTTCGTCCTCCGGCGCCTGTCTGACGCACAGCGAGACGGCAACCCCATCCACGCGGTCATCAGCGGCATCGGCCTCTCCAACGATGGGCGCGGACAGTTTGTCCTCAGTCCCAATCCCAAAGGGCAGAAGCTTGCGTTTGAGCGGGCTTACGCGTCATCAGGCGTCCCCCCGAAGGAAATGGACTACATTGAGTGCCATGCCACCGGAACCCCTTTGGGCGACAAGGTGGAGCTCAACTCCATGGAAGCCTTCTTTGGGGCTCATGAGACCCAGCCGCCGATCGGTTCCGTCAAATCGAACCTCGGGCACATGCTGACGGCTGCTGGCATGGGCGGCATGACTAAGGTCATCCTTTCCCTTCAGCAGGGACAGATTCCGGGAACCATCGGCGTCCAGGATCCGCTGGTCTCAGAGCAGGGTCGCTTTGGCGGAGACCGGACCCTCCGGGAGACCCGTCCGTGGCCTCATGATCGAGCGCATCGCACTGCTGCAGTGAGCGCGTTTGGCTTCGGTGGCTGCAACGCTCATCTGATTTTGGAAAACGAGCCTGCACAGGCTCCCGAAAAAACGGCTCCCACTCCCTTGCCTGCGTTGGCGGTGTTGGGAATGGATGCGATCTTCGGAGACCGCAACGGTCTGGCCGCCATTGAGCAGGCGTTTTTGGAAGGAGAAACCGCCTTCCGGAGCCTCCCGGAAACCCGGTGGCGTGGACTCGGCACTCCGGATTCTGGACTCACCGGTGCCTGGCTCGAATCCTTTGAAATGGACTTCCTGCGCTTCCGCCTGCCTCCGAATCCCCAGGAGCGCCTCATTCCGCAGCAGCTGCTCACCCTCGAGGTGGCCGACCGCGCCATCCGGCAAACGTCCCTCAAGGAGGGACAAAACGTCGCCGTCCTCGTCGCAATGGAAGTGGAGCTGGAGCTGCACCGCTTCCGGGGACGCGTCAACTTGGCCTCTCAGTTAGAAGATAGCCTTGCCGCAGCCGGGCTTTCCCTTTCAGAGGAGCAGCGTCAGGAGCTCGAAGCCGTAGCCAAGGATGCCTTGCTGGAAGCGGTTCCGGTGAATCGCTTCACCAGCTTCATTGGCAACATCATGGCCTCCCGCATCAGCGCACTCTGGGACTTCACCGGCCCAGCCCTGACCGTTTCCTCCGAGGAAACTTCGGTCTTCAAGGCTCTTGAAGTCGCCCAGATGCTCCTCGGCTCCGGAAGCGTGGACGCCGTTGTCGTGGCCGCCGTGGACCTTGCCGGAAGCGCGGAATCGGTGACGCTGCGCAGCCGCACGGCTCCTTTGCAAACCGGACCCTTCGCCTGGCCGCTAGATGCTGCTGGAAAGGGTTGGGTGCCCGGAGAAGGCGCTGGCGCGTTGGTGCTCACCACTCCCGAACAGGCTCAGGATGCGACTCCGCTTGCACTGATTGAATCCGTGGCCTTTGCCTCCGGAACTGATGCAACAGCAGTCCAGCAAGCAGCTCAAAACGCTTTGGGTGCTCTGCAGGTGGCTCCAGAACACATTGGCCTGGTGACGCTGCAAGCTGCAGGACTTGACCGCCGAGACGCCGCCGAGTTGCAGGGGCTGCAGGCCCTCTACCCAGACGCAGCCCTCGGAGGAGCGTCAGCCCACTTCGGACACAGCTTTGCGGCGTCTGGAATGGCCTCTTTGCTCGAAGCCCTCACCGCCCTCCGGTCCCGGACGCTCCCAGCGGTTCCCCACTGGAACGCCTTTGCCGAGGACCACGCAGAGTCGACCCCGTACGTTCCCACTGAGTCTCGTCCCTGGTTCCGGAACACCGAGGCCCCTGTTCGTCGGGCTGCGGTCAGTAGCTTGGGCCAGGAAGCCGCGCATGCGATTCTCTGTGAAGCGCCCCCAGTCACTCCTTCCGTTGCTGACACCGGTGGCCTCTTCCTGCTTCCAATCACGGCTCCAGATGTTCCCCAGTTGCAGGAACGCCTCAACGCTCTCCAGACCGCCCTTCAGGACAACCCGTCGCTTCCGGCACTGGCACGCCAGACGTTTGAAGCTCAGGAGCACGCCTCCGGAGGACTGGGCGTTGCGTTGCTGGGAAGTTCTGCTGAGGAGCTTCAGCAGGAGCTGGCAGCGCTTCAGAACGGCCTGCCACAGGCTTTGGAGTCGGGCAAGGACTGGGTCAGCCCGCGGGGCAGCTGCTTCTCTCCGGTTCCCCTTGGACTGGAGGGCAAGGTCGCTTTCACTTACCCCGGAGGCTTCAACAGCTACCTCGGCAACAGCCGCACCGTCTTCCGCCTCATGCCGGAACTGCATGAAGCCATGGCGTCTCATACCACCCGCCTCGGTGAGGTGCTGCACGACCAAAAGCTCTACCCGCGCTCGCGCCACCGTCTCAGTGAGGCGGAGCTGCAGCAACAGCAAGAGGCTTTCATTCAGACGCCCATTGCCATGTTTGAGAGCGGCATCACCACAGGGGTGCTGCACACCAAGCTCCTGCAAGAGGGTTTTGGACTGAAGCCGGACCTGGCCTTTGGGTACAGCATGGGTGAGGTGACAATGATGTTTGCGCTCGGCGTTTGGGGCTCCATGGATCCCATGTCGGACCTGCTTGATGTCTCACCTCTGTTCAAGGAACGCCTCTGTGGTCCCATGAACACCGTCCGGGACGCTTGGAAGCTCGGTCCTGACGAACAAACCGACGGTCCCATTTGGCACTGGTACACCCTCCGGACGACTCCGGATGCGGCCCAAAAAGCCCTTGAGACCGAGGAACGCGCCTACCTCATTCTCATCAACACGCCTCAGGAGGTGGTCATTGCCGGTGCCGCTGATGCCTGTGAGCGGGTGGCCCGGAAGCTTGGTGTGGATCCTCACCCCATTCAGGTGACGGATGTCGTCCACTGCGCGCCAGTGAAAGCGGATTATGAGGAGGTCAAGCGGGTCCACACGCATCCGGTTCAGGGACAGCCCGACCTCGACTTCTACTCGGCTCTCAATTACCGCCCCACCGTCTTAGACTCTGAAACCATTGGCGCCAACATTGGTCAGATTTATGGCCGGACGGTGGATTACACCAAGCTCATTGAGAACACCTACCAAGACGGCGCCCGCCTCTTTGTCGATCTTGGCCCACGGGTCAGCTGCGCCAAGTGGATTGCAGAGACCCTGGGAGACCGTCCGCATCTGGCTGTGGGGGTGAGTCGCCGGGGGGTGGACGACCGGACGCAGGTCCTCCGAGCGCTGGCTCGGCTGTTCAGTCATCGGGTGCCCCTCAACCTAGAACGGCTTGCTCCGCCCGTCCCGGAACGTCCGGCCAAGGAGCTGCGCCAGACCATTGTCCTCGGTGGCGCCGCACTCCAGAGCATCGACACGCCTGAAAATCGAGCCCGCTTCCGAGCATCGGTGCCTGCTGCGTCGGTCGCTTCCGAGCCCGTTGCGGTGCCGTCTGTTTCCCCTGAGCCCGTTGTGGCTTCTCCGGAACCCTCTACTCCTGTTGCGCCCATGCCTGCTGTTGTCCCTCCCGCGTCTCCTTCGCCTACGCCTGTTGCATCAGCGGCTCCGGTGCCCACCGGCTGGTGGGGCGACTACCCCAACCGGCTTGGTCAGGCTCATGCGGCCTTCCTGCAGTTCCGTCAGGAGGGAATGCGGCAAATGGCGTCCCTGATCCTCCAGCAGATGGGTGGCGTGTCTTCGACTCCGGAACCGGTTCTGACGCGGGTTCCGCCACAACCCGCAGCGTCGGGTCCTGTCGCCTTTGACAGCCAAGCGCCTCAGCCGCCGGTTCCGGTGCCCAGCGTCCAGCCGTCTTCAGCAGCAGCGCCCAAACCTCCGGGAGTGATCTTTGACCACCAGGACCTGCTGGAGTTTGCAGGTGGACAGATTGCCAATGTGTTTGGACTCGAGTATGCCGAGATCGACACCTACCAGCGCTGCGTCCGGTTGCCGCTTGATCCGTACCTGCTGGTCAGCCGGGTCACCAAGCTGGACGCGAAACTCGGTGAGTTCAAGCCCTCCACCATCACCACGGAGTACGACATTCCGCAGCAGGCCTGGTACTGCACCGACGGACAGATTCCGTGGGCCGTCGCAGTGGAATCCGGACAGTGCGACCTGATGCTCATCAGCTACCTCGGCATCGATTTTGAGTGCCGGGGCGATCGTGTCTACCGCCTCCTCGACTGCACCTTGACGTACTTGGAGGACATGCCCCGTGAGGGCGAAACACTGCGTTACGATATTTCCATCGACTCCTTTGCCCGCAACGGCGGCACCCTGCTCTTCTTCTTCCACTATGAGTGCTTTGTGGGAGACCGCATGGTGATGCGCATGGATGGAGGCTGCGCTGGCTTCTTCACCGATGAAGAGCTGGCTGAAGGACACGGCGTCATCCGGACTCAGAAGGAGCTGGAGGCCCGACGTCAGGCGACCAAGCTCTACTTCGAGCCCCTGCTGTCGTGCACCAAGACGCAGTTCCGGCGCGAGGAACTCCTCGCCCTTTCCACCGGGCACCCTGAGGTCTGCTTTGGGCCACACTACGCCCAGCCCGGACAGAATCCGTCGCTGAAAACCGCCCCGGAGCAGTTCCTCATGCACGACCGCATCACTCACGTGGACCGCAACGGCGGCGACTGGGGCTGTGGGCTCGTGCTCTCCGAAAAGGACCTGGCGCCAGACCACTGGTACTTCCCGTGTCACTTCAAGGACGATCCGGTCATGGCCGGTTCACTGATGGCCGAAGGCTGTGTGCAGCTCATGCAGTTCTTCATGCTCTACCTCGGTCTCCAGACCCGGACACAGGACGCAACCTTCCAACCCATTCACGGCATGTCTCAGGTGGTCCGGTGCCGAGGACAGGTGATTCCGGGCGACACGCTGCTGACGTACCGGATGGAGGTTCGCGAGATTGGGCTTGATCCCATTCCGTATGCCATCGCTGATGTCGACATTTTGCTGGGTGACAAGATTGTCGTCGACTTCCGGAACCTTGGGGTGCAGCTCGTGGAGAAGGGCAGCACCTTCCGGTTGACGCAGGATTGGTTTGAGACGCATCCGGACCGTCCTGCTCTAAAGTCCACGCAGGAAACAGCCCCCCGGCTCACCCTGCCAGATCCGGACGCGACGGGCTTTATCGCTGATGACCAGCAGCTCTGGGAGTTTGCCCTCGGAGAAGTGGCCAAGTGTATGGGCCCCGACTATGCGGTCTACCACAACCGTCCGGTGCAGCGAAACCCGAACCGTGACCTCCAGCTGCTTTCGCGGGTCCGGAGCTTCTCCGGCACTCGGTTCCATTTTGAGCAGCCGATGACCCTTGTTGGGGAATACGACGTTCCTGCCGATGCCTGGTACTTCCGGGACAATGCTCACCCTGCACAGATGCCCTACTCGGTGCTGATGGAGATTGCACTGCAGCCCTGCGGGTTCATCTCGGCCTACTCCGGCGCCATGTTCCAGTACCAGAACCTCGACCTCCACTACCGGAACCTAGACGGCAACGGGACCCTGTTGGCGCATCCGGACCTGCGGGGGAAGACGATTGTTTCAGAGATCACCCTCAAGAGCACAGTGGCCTCAGGGAACACGGTCATCCAGACCCATGACTTTGCGCTCTCTGTGGACGGACAGCGGTTTTATGAGGGGGACACGGTGTTTGGTTACTTCACCGATGACGCCCTTTCCAATCAGATTGGTCTGGATGGCGGCGCCTTGAAGGAACCCTGGATTCAGCAACACACGCCTGACGCTGTGATTGACCTGAAGGCTGATGCCTCCTGGTTCCAAGGCAAGGAAGGCCGACCCTTCCAGCGTCTGGCGTCAGGACAGCTGAGCCTGCTGGATGAGCTCCGGATTCAGGCAAAGGGGGGGCTGCATGAGCAGGGCTACGTCTACGGCGTCCGGAAGGTTGATCCGCAGGACTGGTTCTTCCCCTGTCACTTCCATGAAGATCCAGTGATGCCCGGATCTCTTGGCGTGGAAGCCACTCTGGAAGCCCTGCAGGGATTTGCTTTGCATCAGGGCTTGGCCGATCGGTTCCAGAACCCGCGCTTCAGCTGGAACCTCTCGCGCACCGTGTGGCGGTACCGGGGGCAGATCATTCCAGAAACGGGACGGATGCAGCTGGAAGCCCACGTCAAGGAGATCCGGGAAGAGTTGGGTCAGACGATCCTGGTCGCCGACGCCTCGCTGTGGCGTGACGACCTGCGGATCTATGCCCTCACCGACCTCATCATTGAGCTCCGGGAGTGTGGCGAGTGACGCATCATCCGGGGGTGTAGACGCGCTTCGCCTCCGGATCATCGGCATCTGCCGGAATCTCCAGCAGCTCGGCCCAAAGCTCCTCTGGAATCTCGTAAGACGCCCAGTCCAGCGTGGACTGCAGGTGACGGGTGGCGCCCACCCCACAGATGGTGGAACCCACCCGCGAGTCCCGCATGGAAAACTGCAACGCTGCAGCGCCCAGCGGCACCCCGTACCGGTTGCAGACCTCTTCTCGCTGCACCAGCCCCTCACGAACCTCATCGGTCATTTCCATGTACGTGTAGCGTGACGCTGCTTGGGAGCCCTTCGCCAGCGCGCCGCTGCTAAACGGAGCCGCGTTGAGCACCACGGTCCCCTTGCTCACGGCCAGGTCCATCATCGCTTCGGCATTCCGGTTCATCAGCGTGAAGCGGTTGTGGGTGATCAACGCATCAAAGTCCCACTCCCGGAGGATCGGCATCATCACATCGACCTTTCCTGCAGCAAGGCCAACGGCCTGAATCAACCCATCCGCCTTCAGCTGAAAGAGCGTCTCCAGCGCCCCGCCGGAGCCTGTGACATCCTTGAGGTCCGAGGCATACTCGGGATCATGGAGGTGCACCAGCTGCAGCGTCTCCAGCCCAAGGGCTTCGCGACTTTCTTCAAAGGAAGCCCGGGCGCGTTCGCCATCGAAGCGGTTGGTTTCCATGTCCCGGTCCAGCTTGGTGGAGATCACAAATCCTTCCGGCAGGCCCCCTAACGCCTTCAGCGCCTTACCAATCCGGACCTCGCTCTCTCCCATCCCGTAGTTCCGGGAGGTGTCCAAAAAGTTGATGGGCCCCGTCAGGATCTGCTTCAGGGTCTCCACCGCATCCTCTTCCGAAACGGAGTACCCGTAGGTCCCCGGCATGTTCCCCAACGCCGTGGTGCCAAAACACAGCGGCGTCACCTCTAGGCCCGTCTGGCGGATTGAGATCTTCTGCTTCCAGTTCATTCACTTACTCCTCGTTCAGGTTGAATTCAGAGCCCAAATCGTAGCGGGAAACCTCCGTGATGCCAAATTTTTTCGGTATGAAATTGGGGGGCTTTTTCATTTTGAGTTTGATCTTGAAGCCAAACCCCTGCACACCTTATTGACAAATGATTTCGACCATTAACAATGGTCAACCGTTTGATGGATGCAGAAAAACAGGGGGAGAGCCGCTATGGCAGCAACGTATCTGATTGGCGTGGACGGAGGCACCGAGGGCCTGCGAGCCGGAGTGTTTGACCTACAGGGGAAGCCCTTGGCCTTTGCGGCCACCCCGTACCCGACCCGCTTTCCCAACCCCAGCTGGGCGGAGCAGGATCCGCAGGACTGGTGGACCGCCCTTGGGCAGTCCGTCCGCCAGGCGGTTCAGGAATCCGGCATCTCCCCGAATCAGGTGTCTGGGATTGCTGTGGACACCACCTGCTGCAGCGTCGTCGCCCTAGATGCGCAGGGACAACCGTTGCGTCCAGCGTTGATCTGGATGGACGTCCGCAGCGCTCCTCAGACGCAGAAGGTCCTCCGCACCGGAGATCCAGCTCTCCGGATCAACGGAAACGGCAAGGGCCCGGTCTCGGCGGAGTGGATGATTCCCAAAGCCCTCTGGATTCAGGAAAATGAGCCGGAGGTGTTTGAGCAGGCGGCCACCATCTGCGAGTACCAGGACTACCTCAACCTGCACCTGACCGGACGACGTGTTGCCAGCATCAACAACGTCTCCGCCCGCTGGCACTACGATTCCACCCGCGACGGCTACCCCACTTCGCTGCTGCAAGCCCTTGGGCTGGAGGCATTGCTTGAAAAGTGGCCCCAGGAGGTCTGTGAATTGGGGGAAGTCATTGGGGGCCTCACGGCAACAGCAGCGACGCACCTAGGGTTGCCGGAAGGCCTCCCGGTGGTGCAGGCGGGCGCAGACGCCTTCATCGGCATGGTCGGGCTCGGCGTTGTTCAACCCGGAAGCCTGGCCTTCATCACCGGCTCCTCGCACCTGCACCTTGGTCTCAGCCCCACGCCTTTCAACGGCGAAGGCATTTGGGGCACCTACCCCGACAACCTGCTTCCCGGTTTGTACACTGTCGAGGGCGGCCAGACGTCCACCGGGTCTGTGATCAGCTGGCTCAAGCGGCTCTTTGGCGAAGGAGCCTCCTACGACGAACTCAATGCCGCCGCCCGTCAGCTTCCTCCCGGATCAGAGGGCGTGGTGGTGCAGGAGCACTTTCAGGGAAACCGCACTCCGCACACCGACCCGCTTTCCCGCGGAGCCATCACCGGCCTGACGCTCAAACACGAGCCGGCTCACCTCTTCCGGGCCGCAATTGAAGGGGTCGCGTTCGGCAGCGAGCTGATTCTGGAGACGATGCGGAACAACGGCTTCCAGCCTGAGACGCTGGTGGTCGCAGGCGGGGCAACCCGTTCGGAGCTGTGGCTGCAGATCCATGCCGACGTTTCCAACCTGCCCTTCACCCTGACGGAGGTGGCGGATGCACCGTCCCTCGGATGTGCCATCCTCGCCGCCGTCGGAGCGGGGCTGTACCCGGATGTTCCTTCAGCTGTCGCAGAAATGGTTCACGTCACTCGTGTGGTGGAACCCAATGCCTCGACCCATGAGGCCTATCGCCCCTTTTATGAAGCCTACCGGGCCCTTTATCAGCCCCTCCGGGACGCACGCGCCGGGCTCGACTGAGCAGGCTATTTTTTTCACGGAGGGACCCGTCCCTCACCTTCACCTGTTTGTTAAGGAAACACACTCATGTCACTTCCCTGTCCCGCTTTTGCCTCTCGTCTCAACTCCATGAAGGCCCGCACCGACCTGTGGTCGGGCGCCAACGATGTCCTTGGCTGGGTGGCCCGTCAAGGAACGATTGAGGGACTGGAGCTGGTGGACTTCAACTGTCCGGAGCACCTTGGCGGACTGGAGGTTGCCGCTGTTCAGGAGGCCTTGGACCAAGCGGGCCTCAAGGCGGGAGCCGTCTGCCTGCGTTACCCCAGCCAGTTCAGCCTCGGTGCGTTTACCCATCCGGAAGCATCCATGCGACGGCAGGCCATTGACCTGACGCTGGATGCCGGACGCTGGGCACAGGCCATTGGCGCCTCCGAGCTCGTCATCTGGTCGGCCCATGACGGTTACGACTACAGCCTGCAGGTCAACTACCCTCAGATGTGGCAGCACGTGGTCGACGCCTTTCAGGAAGTCTGTGACGCCTTCCCGGACCTGCTGGTGTCGCTGGAGCCCAAACCCACGGAGCCCCGGCGGTTCTTCATTCACAACACCACCGGCGCCGCGCTGCTGATGGTGCAGCAGATCAACCGCGCCAACATGGGCCTGACCCTAGATTTTGGACACTGCCTGATGGCTGGGGAGAATCCGGCACAATCGGCCGCGCTGGTCGGCTCCCACCGCAAGCTGTTTGGGGTGCAGATGAACGATGGCTTCGTCCGTCCGGGCTGCGAGGATGGCCTGATGCTGGGGTCGGTGCATCCGTTGATGACCCTTGAGTTCATTGTGTGGCTGCAGCAGACGGGCTACCAAGGGCATATCTACTTCGATACCTTTCCCAAGAACGAAGACCCCATCCGGGAAGCTGAGTACAACATCCGACGCTTCCGGAAGCTCTGGTCTCAGGCGGAGCAGCTGCGGGCACATGGACTGGAGGCGAACCTCAACGAGCATGACGTCCTCAGCGTTCTTGAAACCCTGGAGACCCTGTGAGTCGCAAAGGAGTCCTGGTCGTAGGCGCGGCCAACCTCGATCGCATGGCCTACCTGGACGCCCTTCCGGAAGTGGGCGCCACGCTGCTCGCCAACCGATACGAGGAGCATCCCGGCGGTAAGGGATCGAACCAAGCGGTTGCTGCGGCGCTCTGGGAAGCCCCCACCTGGTTTGTCGGACGAGTGGGAGACGATGAACCGGGCGCCCTCATGCGAGACGCCATGACCCGGGCCGGAGTCCGGCTGGAGTACCTCAAAACCGATCCAGCAGGAACCGGTCTGGCCATGGACTTTGTGGATCAGAACGGACAGTACCAAGCCGTCGTCGCGCTCCGGGCCAACGCTCGCCTGAGTCCCGAGGACCTGCCTCAGGACCCAGCTTTCTGGGAACAGATCGGCCTCCTTGTGCTGCAACTGGAATCGCCCCTAGACGCAGTGGAGGCCGCCGGAAAGCAGGCCCAGGCGCAAGGAGTGCCCGTGTTGCTGAACGCCGCCCCCGTCCAGCCACTTCCGGACACGTGGTGGACCTGGCTCGACTTCCTGGTGGTCAACGAAACCGAGGCCTCGGTGCTCTCAGGCGTGTCGGTAACGGACCGGGAGAGCGCCGAGCAGGCCCTTGCCTTTTTGGAAACACGTGCCCGCACCGTCGTGCTGACGCTGGGAGCAGAAGGGGTGCTGCTGGCTTCCCAAGGCACCCGTCATGCCCTTCCGGGACACCCCGTTGAAGTGGTCAGCACCCTTGGTGCCGGAGACGCCTTTGTGGGCGTCTTTGCCGCCGAATGGTCTGAACACCAGAACCTTCTACAGGCTGCCGAGGTTGCCAACCAAGCAGCTGCCGCAAGCGTCCGTCGTTCGGGCGCCCAGGTTTCCTACATCCGTCGCCATGAACTGACAGGAGCGTCATGAGCTTAGAGATCCATCAGCACTTCTTCCGACAGTTGCTGCGCATCCGAACCTTTGAGGAACGCGTGGGCGAATTGTTTGTCCGCGGCGGCACCGCCGGGTCCATGCTGCACCTTTCCATTGGGGAGGAATCCGGTGCCGTTGGGGTGGGCGAAGCCATGCAGCCCGGAGACAGCTTCACCACACACCACCGGGGACACGGCATCTTCCTCGCCCGTGGCGCTGATCCCAAGCGAATGATGGCGGAGATCGGAGGCAAGCAGGCCGGCTACTGCCGAGGCAAAGGAGGCTCCATGCACATCGCTGACATGGGACTCGGTCACCTGGGCGCCAACGCGATTGTCGGGGGTGGCATCACCCACGTCGTGGGCGCCGGGCTGTCGTACCGGAACCTGAAGACCGGCGCAGTCTCAGTCGCCTTCTTTGGCGATGGCGCGATGCAGCAGGGGGGGTTCTATGAAAGCATGAACCTGACCGCACTCTGGAAGCTTCCGGTCCTGTTTGTCTGCATCAACAACGAATACGGCATGGGCACCCGACTCGACCGGGCCAGCGCCTCCCTTGAGTTCGTCAAGCGCGCTGAGAGCTTCGGACTTGTGGCCTCCGAGGTCGATGGACTTGATGCGGAAGCCGTCCATGCCACGGCGCTTGAGCTGCTGGCCCAGGCCCGTCAGGGACAGCCCGCGTTCCTCAAGGTCAACTGCTACCGCTTCCACGGACACGCCCGGATGGACAAGAGTCCGTATCGCGATGACGCCGAAGAGCAGGCGGGTCGACAGAAAGACACCCTTGCCTTCCAACGCAAGCGTCTGCTGGACGCCGGGCTTTCCGAAAGCGACTGCGACCAAATTGTTGCCGCAGTGAACGCCGAGATGGATGAGGCGCTCCAGTTTGCGCTCGACTCTCCGGCACCGCCGCTCGATACCATTTACGAAGACGTCTATGCGCCCGGACAGCCTCAGCCGGAACCAGTCGACCAGCGCCTCCGGGACGCCATGCACTCACCTGTCTTAGCTGCGAGGGCCTGATGGAAACCACTTACCGAGAAGCCCTGCGCCTGGCGTTGCAGGAATCCATGCAGGCTGACCCCAGCATCATCATCATGGGAGAAGAGGTGGGCCGCTACGGAGGCGCCTATGGCGTTTCCAAGGGGCTGCTGGAAGAGTTCGGCGAAGACCGAGTGATCGACACGCCCATCTCGGAAGAGGCCATTGTCGGCACTGCCGTGGGCGCTGCGATGACGGGACTCCGTCCGGTGGCTGAGTTGATGTACATCGACTTTGTCACCCTCGCCATGGATCAGGTGGCCAACCAAGCGGCCAAGATCCGTTACATGTTCGGCGGACAGATCGGCGTTCCCATGATCCTCCGTTCTCAGGGCGGCACAGGACGTTCTGGCGCGGCTCAGCACTCTCAGAGTCTGGAAGCGTGGTTCCTGCACACGCCCGGACTGCATGTGGCCATGCCTGCCACTGTGACCGACGCGTACGTGCTCCTCAAGCACGCGCTGACGCTTCCGGACCCCGTCATCTTTCTTGAGCACAAGTCCCTCTACGTTCAGAAGGGTGAGCTGACTCCGGAGCAGGCGCCCCCGTGGGGAAAAGCCCAGGTGCTGCGACCCGGAACCGATTTCACCCTGGTCACCTACTCCCGGATGGTCTACCGGGCGCTGGAAGCCGCTGAGCAGCTCGCTGCAGCTGGCATCTCTGCCGAGGTGATCGACCTCCGGACGCTCCATCCGCTGGACATGGACACCGTCAATGCCTCCGTTTCCCGGACCGGACGCGCCCTGGTGGTCACCGAAGACTGCCTCACCGCAGGCGTCAGCGCCGAACTTTCCGCCCGCATCATGGAAGGCTCCTTCGACTTCTTGGAAGAGCCCGTCCTCCGTCTGGCCGGCGAAGACCTCCCCATTCCAGTGGCTGCTGAGCTGGAAGCGGCATCGGTCCCCAGCACGGAGCGCATTGTGGAAGCCGGACACCTCTTGATGCGGCGTTGATCATGGAAAAAATCCTGACGCTCCCGCGCATGGGAGAAACCATGGAGCAGGGAACCGTGATTTCCTGGAACCGTCAACCCGGAGAAGCCTTCACCCGTGGAGAGGCTTTGCTGGAGCTGGAAACCGACAAGATGATTGCCGAGGTCCCGGCTCTGGAAGACGGCACCCTGCTGGAAATCCTTGCTCCGGAAAACAGCGAGGTGGAAATTGGCGCCCCGCTCGCCCGGGTGGAAGTCGCTGGAGACGCTTCTTCCGCGCAGCCTCCGGAGCCCGAGCCAGCTTCTGTTCCGGCAGCAGCCCCAAGCCCCCCCGCCAACACGGCACCGGCTCCGGAGGAACGTCCTCACCTGAACTCCGGGAAAATCCGGGCGACTCCAGCGGCCCGCCGGCTGGCACAACAACGAGGCCTTGACCTCACCGCGCTCACAGGTTCCGGCCCTCTGGGACGCATCGAAAAACGGGACCTTCCCCGCTCCGGAGAAGCTGCGCCTCAAGTGACAGTGGGAAGCGAAATCACCTCTCAGCTGACCGTAGGCGGCACCGAGCTTCGGGTTTTCCGACGTGGATCTGGTGACACGCCGGTGCTCTTCCTCCACGGGTTTGGAGGAGACCTCTTCTCCTTCCGCTATCAACTTGTGCAGCTGGCCAAGGAAACCGAGGTCGTGGCCTTTGACCTTCCCGGGCACGGTGGTTCATCCGCCCTTCCCGGAACCCCAGGCGTTGAGGAGTTTTCCCACTTCCTCGACCAAGCGCTTCCGGCTTTGGGGCTGGGGCCCGTGCACCTCGTTGGGCACTCAATGGGAGGAGGCGTGGCTCTGGAGTTTGCCTCCCGGAATCCCACTCAGGTCGCCAGCCTGACGCTGCTTGCCCCGGTTGGGCTGGGTCCGGAGATCCACTCCGAGTTTGTCCACCAGATGGCCACGGCGACTGAGGCGGACACGCTGCGTCCTGCGCTGTATCGGCTCTTCTATGAGTCGGCCTTGGTCAACCACGCACTGCTCGCCCCCTTGCTGGAGCAACGCCGCGCGCCGGGGGCACTTCCGGCACTCCAGGCGATTGCTCAGGGGCTCCACGATCGTGGTCGACAGCGTTGGCAGGGACGGGGGCGGCTCGACACCCTTCCCATGCCGGTCAAGTTGATTTGGGGACGAGAGGACCAGGTTCTGCCCGTGGCACACGCCACACAGGTCCCGGGGATCGTGGGCACCCACTTCTTCCCGCAGTGCGGGCACCTGCCGCAGGTGGAAGCCGCGCTGCCCGTCCTGCGACTGCTCCGAGAATTCACCCGCTAACGGAATCCAAAAACCGATGCTTTACCTCAGCCACGTGCTGGGTCCGGAGACGCCCCGGTATGGCAATGCCGGACTCTTCGACCTCAAGCGCGTCCGGTGCCTCGACTGTGGAGACACCTCGAACAACACCGATCTTTCCTTTGGCGCCCACACCGGAACGCACATTGACGCGCCCTTGCACTTTGATGCCACCGGGCAAGCGCTTGAGGCGTACCCTGCTGAGTTCTGGTGCTGCCAGGCCCCCTGGCTCCTGACTCGGACCGCCGCGCCCGGAGAGATCCTCTCACTGGACGACTGGCAGGCCGACCTCGAGCAGATTCCAGAGGAAACCGACCTGCTGCTCATCAAGACCGGCTTTGAGCAGTTCCGCGCCGACCCTCCGGAGGCGTCTCGGTACATCTTTGAAGGGCCAGGCTTCTCTCCAGAAATCGGCCTCTGGCTCCGGACGAATCGGCACTTGCGGATGATTGGGTTCGACTTCATCTCGCTCACCAGCTTCACCAACCGTCCGTTGGGACGCATCGCGCATCGCGCGTTTCTGGCTCAGGAACCTTCCGGAGGAGAAACCACGCTGGCGGATCCGATTCTCATCATTGAGGACATGCACCTGGAGGCGCTCCATGCTTCTCCCCAAAAAGTGTGGGTGGCCCCCCTGCGGTATGCCCAAGCCGATGGCGCTCCCGTTACGGTTTTTGCCGAGCCTTAGGGCTTTTTCTTTCTCAGGTAACCACTTTCTTTCTGAAGAAAGAAAAAGCAGGAATCACCACTTAAAAAGCAGTTTTCTAGGGTTTCAAAAAAATCATTCGCAAACGTTCGCCACTTCGTCTATGCTTCTTCCCTACTTTGAGGAAGGGGCTTACTCCGTGGGGCCTTTTCTGAAACCGCTTGGACGATTTGATTTTTTCCCTAAAAAATAGTTTCCTGATATTCTTTCTGATTTTTTGAGGGATTATGGATTTGAAAGACTTTGAAGCACGCCTCCGGGACGCCCAAGTCAACCGAGCCTGTGACGAAATTGGCTTGGACTTTCAGATTTTTCTCAGTGACGAAGTTGCCCGCCGTTATGCGGATCACGACTGGATCGTCCAGCCCAATCCGCAGGTGGGAACCGTGATCAATGCGGTGCCGCCATTGGACTTGACAGACAAGATTCCTTGGGAAGAATGGTTCCGTTCTGCAGATGGGTTTCACCACCACGTCTTGTACACGGAACCACACCCCAAAAGCACAGAAACCTGGCAAGGACCTCCGGACGATCAGGATCACCCAGCTGCCGTCTTAGGTCCTCTTTGGCACGTTTACAACGATGCTGATCGGACGCCTGTTTTGATCCGGAACCGCTGAGGCTGGATCCCTTTCATTGATGCATTCATTTTTGTTGGAGGAAGCATGCTGAAAAACATCAACCCGTTGCTGAGTCCCGACCTGCTCCAGATCCTTCGTGCCATGGGTCACGGGGATGAGCTGGTGCTGGCCGACTGCAACTTTCCGTCAGATTCGGTTGCCGCACACACCGTGACCGGCAAGCTCGTCCGCCTTGAAGGGGTGGACATTCCTCAGGCCGCTGACGCGATCCTCTCGGTTTTTCCGCTGGACAGCTTTGTGGACGAACCCGTCCTCCGCATGGAGGTCGTGGGCGCTCCGGATGAAATCGTGGGCTGCCACGAGGACATGATGCAGGCGATGAAGAACAACTCTGACCGAGAGTGGAAGATGGGGCAAATTGAGCGACACGCTTTTTACGACCGGGCCCGGAACGCCTACGCCGTGGTCTGTGCCGCAGGAGAGCGCCGCCCTTACGGATGCTTTGTTCTGGTCAAGGGGGTTCTGGATCCAGATGGAAACGTCGTCTGACCACCGCCCGCCCTCATTGACTACCGGAGAATCATCATGAGCACCATCACCATCCTCGGCGTTTTTGTTGCCGACCTGACCTTCCGGAGCGACCGGCTTCCGAAAGTTGGAGAAACCCTCATCGGCTCATCCTTCAAGCTGGGCCCAGGGGGCAAGGGATCGAACCAAGCGGTTGCGGCACGTCGCGCTGGAGCCGAGGTCCGCTTCATCACCATGCTTGGGCAGGACCCGTTTGCGCAAATGGCGCTTGACCTGTATGAGGCCGAGGGCATCGACACGCGCTACGTTTTCCAGACCGACCAGCAGGACACGGGCGCCGCTGACATCATGGTCAACGACCAAACCGGGGACAACTCCATCATCGTTGTTCCGGGCTCTGCAGACCTCCTCACGCAGGCAGACGTCACCCAAGCGGAGTCTGCAATTGCAAGCTCGCAGGTCTTCATGACGAACCTAGAGGTGCCGGTGTCGGTCATGCAGTACAG
The DNA here is from genome assembly GCA_965662235.1 of uncultured bacterium. Lineage (GTDB taxonomy): Bacteria > SAR324 > SAR324 > SAR324 > NAC60-12 > JAYPUA01. The sequence continues at coordinate 20,328 of CBFIGY010000021.1, read as the reverse complement.
CCTAGAACTCGCCTGCAAGCATGGCGTGGCCACCGTCTTCAATCCGGCCCCAGCGGTGCCGATTCCGGATTCGGTTTATTCCCTCTGCGACTACTTCACACCCAATGAATCCGAAGCCGCCATGCTGTCTGGCCTCCCGGTGACCACTCCGGAAGAGGCTCAAGCGGCTGCGAAGGTGTTCCGGCGTCGGGGCGTCAAGACGGTTGTCATCACGCTTGGGGAAATGGGCTGCTACATCCTCAACGACGAGATCGACGAACACCTGCCCGCCTTCAACATGAAGGGCAAGGTTGTGGAGACCACAGGCGCCGGAGACGCCTTCAACGGAGGCTTTGCTCAGGCCATTGCCTCGGGCGCCTCGTTGCGTGATGCCGCTCGCTTTGGCTCAGCGACTGCAGCCATCTCGGTCACTCGACCTGGAACCGCGCCGGCCATGCCCACGGTTGCCGAAATTGAAGCGTTGCTTCAAAGCTGAACTCTGTCCCTCGAGAAAAGACTGTGAAGGATCGCTCCAAATACCTCTTCATCTGGCCGGCGGTGCTGGTGGTGTTGCTGGTCACCTTGTTTCCGCTGGTGTACACGCTCAACCTCAGCTTCCAGTACGTCCGGCTCATTCCGCCGTTGCCGCCTCGGTACGTTGGACTGGACAACTACGCCAAGCTGCTGGATCAGGCCCGCTTCTGGGGAGTGATTGGTAACACCTCGACACTGGTGTTCATTTCGGTGGGCATCCAGTACGTCTGTGGTCTTGGCATTGCGATGGCGCTGCACAGCAAGGTTCCGGGCGAGCGTCTCTTCCGGGTGACCTTTCTGCTGCCCATGCTCCTGACCCCGATTGCCGTGGCTTTGGTCTGGAAGCAGATCTTCAACTCGCAGTTTGGTCCGCTCAACGAACTCTTCACCGCCTTCGGCTACCCGAATCCGCCCTTCCTGACCGAGATCACCTGGACCTACAGTTCCCTGATCACAGTGGAAGTGTGGCAGTGGACACCATTTGTGATCCTGATGATGCTTGCCGGCCTGCAGTCGCTTCCGCAGGACATTTATGAAGCCGCACGCCTAGAGAACGCCAGCAACTGGCAGATCTTCTGGACGATCACCTTTCCCATGCTGCTTCCGGTCTCTGTTGCGGTGATCTTCATCCGCATTGTCGAAGCCTTCAAGATCATCGACACCGTCTTCATCATGACAGGAGGCGGGCCCGGGATTGCGACCGAAACCCTTACCCTGTTTGCCTATCAGGAAGGGCTGAAGAAGTTCAACCTGGGCTACACGTCTGCGATCAGTTTCCTCTTCCTGATCTTCATCATTGTTTTCGGAACCCTCTACCTGGCGTTGCTGAAACCTCAACTGGACAAACGTCACTAACGGGAGATCGACATGCAACAGAACAAATGGAAGAAGTGGGGCGTTTTTGCCTTCTGTGCCACCTGGTTTGTCGCCACGCTGTTTCCGCTTTACTGGACCCTGGTGACCTCCTTCAAGCCGGTTCTCTTTGTCACCAGCGGCCCCACGTACATTCCTTGGGTCGACTTTGAACCAACGCTGAAGCCGTGGCTGGACGCCTTTTCCGGAGACCGTGGGGACTTCGTGGCCACCTTCCTGAACTCCGTCTGGATCTCCGTCTCGGCAAGTGTGGTCTCCATGGTGTTTGGCTCCATGGCAGCCTATGCGCTGGTTCGGTTCGACTTCCGGGTCCGGGTGTTGTCGGGAGTGATCTTTGCGCTGGTCGCCGTTGGCACCTACGTGGGACTGACGCAGATCAAGGTCGGTGAGGTGTATGCCATGGCCGTTGCCTTTCCGGCGGCATTGCTGGTGAGCATCTTGGCCAACCGCCTGCCTCTTCCGGGCCCGGTGATGAAGAACAACGACGTGGTGTTCTGGTTCATCTCCAACCGGATGATGCCGCCAATTGTCAGCGCCTTTGCGCTGTACATGCTGTACTCAAAGATCGGCCGTGAGGGCTTCAAGCTTCTGGACACGTACTGGGGGCTGACGATCTGCTACACCGCCTTCTCGTTGCCGCTGGTCGTTTGGCTGATGCGGGACTTCTTTCAGTCCCTTCCGGTGGAAGTGGAAGAAGCGGCTCTGGTGGACGATGTCCCTCGCTTTAGGATCTTCCTGGAAATCGTCATCCCCATGGCACGTCCGGGCCTGATTGCGGTCAGCCTGATCACCCTGGGCTTTGTCTGGAACGAGTTCCTCTTTGCCCTCATCCTCACAACTGGGGACTGGCAGACGCTGCCGATTCTGTTATCAGGACAAAATTCTTATCGTGGTGATGAGTGGTGGGCTATTGCGGTAGCCGTCATGATCGCCATGCTGCCGATGGTGGTCATCACCATCTTCTTGGGTCGAATGATGCGCTCCGGCTTAATGCTGGGCTCCATTCGTTAACCCGGTTTCTCTCGTCAAACCTTCTCAGGAGGACAAAATGCGTAAATTGTTTACGGGATTTGCCGTAGCAACCACGCTGGCGCTTGCATCCACAAGTGCTTACGCTCAGTGCAAGCCGCAGGCAGGCATGCCAGACTACACGGGTGTGACCCTGACGGTCGGGTCTCAGGTTGGTCCGTTCATCGCCAGCGCCATGAAAATGGGGGGAGATGACTGGTCAAAGATGACCTGTGGCAAGGTCAACATTGTGGAGTTTCCCTTTGGTGAGCTCTACCCCAAGTACGTCACCGCCTTTGCTGCTGGCGAGGATGCCTTTGATGTGATCACCTTCGCCCCGGCCTGGACCCCCGACCTGGCACCGTTCCTGTCGGACATGCCGGAGTCGATGCGACAGACGGCTGCTTGGATGGACATCCACCCCACCTACCGGGACCGGTTGATGATGTGGGAAGGCAAGCACAAGTCTCAGACCATTGACGGGGACCTGCACACCCTTCACTACCGCATCGACCTCTTTGAGGACCCGAAGGAGCAAGCAGCATTCAAGCAGAAGTACGGACGGGACCTCCTCGTTCCACGCACCTGGGAAGAGTACTATCAGGTGGCGGAGTTCTTCCACCGCCCCGATCAGGGTCTGTATGGCGTCACCGAGGCCTTTGCCCGAGGCGGTCAGCAGTTCTGGTTCTTCTTCACCCACGCGGCTGCCTACACGAACCACCCGGCCAATCCAGGATCGATGTTCTTTGATCCGGACACCATGGATGCCCAGATCAACAACCCCGGTTGGGTCCGCGCGTTGGAGAACTACAAGCGCTCCCTCGCCCTCGCACCTCCAGGCGCTCTGAACTTCAGCTCCGGAGACACCCGTCAGCAGTTCGCTGGAGGCAAGACCTCAATGAACTTCGACTGGGGCGACACCGGCACCGTGGGAACCGATCCGGAGCAAAGCCAGATTGCTGGCAGCGTCGGCTCCGACCTCACCCCCGGATCCTTTGAGATCTGGAACTACAAGACCAAGCAGTGGGACCGGTTCCCCCGCGTGGTCTACTCCCCCTTCATGGCCTTCAATGGTTGGCAGGCTGCGGTGCCGAGCACCAGCAAGAACGTCAACGCCGCTTGGCATTACATTGAGACCACCACCAACATCAAGAACAGCGGCATTCAGGTCATCACCGGTGGTTCTGGTGTGAACCCATACCGCTACTCCCACTTCGACAGCGCCGTCTGGGAGAAGAAGATGACCCCGCGTGAAGCACAGGAGTACCTCGTTGCTCAGCGTGACTCCCTGGGTGCCGACAACGTGGCACTCGACATGCGGCTGCCCTTCTACTTCGACTACACCGAAGTCCTCGAGATTGAACTCACCAAGGCCCTCGCCGGTCAGGTGAGCGCTCAAGAGGCACTGGACTCGGTGGCCGAGCAGTGGAATGAGCTGACCGACCAGTTCGGACGCGACAAGCAGCTGGCCGCTTACCGTGCCTCCATGGGCCTGTAAGCCTCTGCCTCTCGTCTAAGTATCCTTCAGGGGCGGTTCGCTGCCCCTGTTTCCGAAAGTCATCCCATGAGGCGCCCCACCGGTGCGTGTCATGGCATCACTTTCCTTGTAACGCTTCATTGAGAATTGGCAATGGCAGGAGTCCGGCTCACCAACATCACCAAGAAATATGACGCCACCACCGTCATCCCCCAGCTGAACCTTGAGATTCAGGACAAGGAGTTTGTTGTGCTGGTGGGACCTTCTGGCTGCGGCAAGACCACCACGTTGCGCATGATTGCCGGCCTTGAAGAAGCCACCGCCGGCGCCATCTATGTCGGAGACCGCGAGGTCACCAACCTGCGTCCGGGCTTGCGGAACTGCTCCATGGTGTTCCAGAACTACGCCCTCTACCCGCACATGAGCGTCCGGGAAAACATCGCCTACGGCCTCAAGGTCCGGAAGACCCCACAGAATGAAATCAACGAGCTGGTCCAGAATGCGGCCCGCGTGCTGGGACTCTCTGACTTCCTCGACCGTCGTCCGAAACACCTCTCCGGCGGTCAGCGCCAGCGGGTCGCCATTGGACGCGCCATTGTGCGCAACCCGGACGTCTTTCTCTTCGATGAGCCCCTCTCCAACCTAGACGCCAAGCTCCGGGTGGAGATGCGGGCCGAGATCAAGAACCTCCACCATCGCCTCAACGTCACCATGGTCTATGTGACACATGATCAGGTGGAAGCCATGACCCTCGCGGATCGGGTGGTGGTGATGAAAGACGGGATCATTGAGCAGATGGCCGACCCCATCACCCTCTATGAGCAACCGGCTAACACCTTTGTTGCCGGATTCATCGGCGCCCCCAGCATGAACTTCCTCACAGCTCACCTGGAGAAAGTAGGCGACGGCCTCGCGATCGTCCTCGAAGACGGCAGCCGCCTGCCGGTTCCGGCCTCTCGTCAGGAACGCTACGGCAACCACGCCGGCCAGGCCGTGACCTTCGGCATCCGTCCGGAACACGTTTCCGAAGTGACCGGCGAATCCACATCCCTGGCCTCGGTGCACACCGATGTGGTGGAACCGCTCGGCTCCCACGCCCTCCTGATGGGCCGGATTGGCGAGTCGAAGTTTGTCGCCCAAGTGGATGCCCACCTGAAGCTCAAGCCCGGAGACGTCTGCCCCATTCACTTCAACATGGACCGGATGCACCTCTTCGACAAGAACTCCGGGACGGTGATCTGAGGGGCAGAGCATGAACACGGTGCGGGACGTCCCTCAGCGGTTTGGCTTCATCGGAGTCACCACCCAGGGCTCGCTCATCAACCAGGTTTTCCCCCTCTGGGCGGACGCCCTGGGCCTGAACGCCCAGCTGGAGGGAGTGGATGTGCCTCTGGGGGCCGACCGAGAGACCATCCGGCAAGCCGTGCAGCGCCTTCAACATGAACCCCACTGGGTGGGAGCCCTGATCACCACTCACAAGGTGGCCGTCTGGGAACACGCCCGGGACCTGCTGGCAGACGCTGATCCGCACGCAACTCAACTCGGCGAGGTCAGCTGCCTCTCGCAAAACTCAGCTGGACAGTGGGTCGGGCATGCCAAGGACGCCCTGACGGCTCAGCAAGCCTTTGACCAGCTGGTCCCCCTTTCCTACTGGGAGACGCATCCGGAGGCTGCGCTCTGCATCCTCGGAGCCGGAGGAGCCGGAGTGGCACTCGCCTGGGGGGTCCGGAGGCGGTCGCATGCTCCCAAGCAGATCACCTTCACCGAGCTCCATGCCCAACGCCTGGAACAGGTGGCCCATCACCTTCAGGCACCTCCGGAGCAGCTGAACCTGGTCCCGGTCCCTCAGGTTTCAGTCGCCGATCAGCTGGTGTCCGCGCTCCCGGAATACAGCGTGGTCGTCAATGCCACAGGACTCGGCAAGGACCGTCCCGGCTCCCCGCTCAGTGACGCGGTCGTGTTTCCCCCAAACGGTGTGGCCTGGGAACTCAACTACCGAGGCGACCTCCTCTTCCTCCAGCAGGCCCGGGCGCAGCAGGCCACTCAACAGCTCAGGGTCCATGATGGCTGGGACTACTTTCTGCTCGGCTGGGCCTTTGTCACCGCAGAGGTCTTTCACTTCGAACTGACGCCGGAGCGCCTGCAGATGCTGCTTGAGGTCGCGGCCCCCCTGCGTCCTTCCCCCTGAGCCCATGATTCCCCTCATCGACACCCATCAGCACCTCTGGGACCTCTCTCGTCTCCGTCTGGACTGGCCTCAGGGCGCCCCAGCGCTCAACCGTTCCTTCTTGATGAGCGACTACCAAGCCGTCACCGTCAGCGCTGGAATCGCCGGAACCGTGTACATGGAAGTGGACGCCCATCCTGATTCCCGGGATCAGGAGATCGCGGACATGACCGCCCACTGCCAAGACCCGAACACGCCCATGCTCGGACTCGTCGCCTCGGCAGACCCAGATGCCCCCACGTTTCCGGAGTGGCTGCAGCAGGTGGCCCGCAATCCCTTTGTCAAGGGATGCCGACGGGTGCTGCATGGCGCGAGCACTCCTCCGGGACACGCCCTGACACCCGAATTTGTCTCGGGCGTTCAGGCGCTTGGCCAACAGGGACTGCTGTTCGATGTCTGCATCCGTCCCGCGGAGTTGACCGATGCTGCAGAATTGGCACAACGCTGTCCGGAGACCACGATCATCCTCGACCACTGCGGCAACGCCGATCCCTACGTTGTTGCGGGACTCCGCGACCCGGAACAGGACTGCCCCGACCCCGTTTACTTTCACACCCGCAAGGGCTGGTTGGAAGGACTGGAACAGGTTGCTGCACAGCCCAACACCGTCTGCAAGATTTCTGGAATCATTGCCCGGGCTGAAGCCGGCTGGAGCCTAGAAACGCTGGCTCCCACGCTAGAGGCCTGCCTCGGCACCTTTGGCGAAGACCGTGTGATCTTCGGAGGCGACTGGCCCGTGTGTACCCTGGGCGCTCCTCTTCAGGACTGGGTCACGGCCCTCCGGACGCACCTGCAGCGTTACCCGATTTCATTCCAAGAGAAGCTGTTTTACCAAAATGCGGAACGCCTCTACGGCGTCTCCCTCCCTGCATCAAGGAACCCATGAACCGTCTTGAAGGACGCACGGCCCTCATCACCGCGGCGGGACAGGGCATTGGCCGGACCTCCGCACTCCGCTTTGCGGCCGAAGGTGCCACCGTCTGGGCCACTGACCTCAACTCAGACCTGCTGGCATCCCTTCAGCAGGAAAATCCAGCGCTGCGCATCCGACCCCTGGATGTCACGGATCCTCAGGCCATTCAGGCTCTGGCCACTGAAGTTGGCCCGCTGGACATCCTCTTCAACTGCGCCGGATTTGTGCACCACGGCAGCATCCTAGAATGTGACGAAGCCGACTGGGACTTCTCGTTTGACCTCAACGTCCGGTCCATGTACCGTCTCATCCGGGCGGTGCTTCCCGGCATGCTGCAGCAGTCTTCCGGAAGCATCGTCAACATGGCGTCTGTCGCGTCCAGTGAAAAGGGCCTGCCCAACCGCTTTGTCTATGGCGCCAGCAAGGCCGCGGTCATTGGGCTGACCAAAGCCGTGGCTGCCGATTTTGTCGGAAAGGGCATCCGCTGCAACGCCATCTGTCCCGGCACCGTGCAGTCGCCCTCTCTGGATGAGCGCATTGCCTCGCAGGGGGGAGACCCGGAAGCCGTCCGGGCCGCCTTCATTGCCCGGCAGCCGATGGGACGCATTGGCACCACCGAGGAAATTGCGGCGCTGGCCGCTTACCTCGCGTCAGATGAGTCCTCCTACACCACCGGCGCCGTCTTCAACATCGACGGCGGCATGACGATTTGACCATGAGCACGGAACCGATCGCCCCTGTTGCCACTCCCATTGAGCTGCCGTCAGGACGCATTCCCGACGCGACACGGCATTACCAGAAGCACTTCCGGGACCTGCAGGGGCTCTACGCCGATGAAGCCGCCTTTGACGCCATGCTTCCAGAATGGCAGGATCAGGTGGTGTATGAGGTGTGGGAGCACAAGGCTTCCACGGGTACAGGCGACCTCATCTTCGGCACCAGCGTCATGCGTCCCGGACAGGTGGGTTCAGAATTTTTCATGACCTCCGGGCACCAGCATCAGCTCGCAGATCGGGCAGAAACCTATTACTGCCTCGCCGGCGAAGGAGTGATGCTGCTTGAGCACCCGGAAGGCCTCTTGGAAACCCGAGAGTGGAAGCCTGGGGTGATGGTTTATGTGCCGCCCTACTGGATCCACCGGAGCGTCAACACGGGTTCCACGGACCTGGTGACCCTGTTCACCTACAGCGCAGACGCAGGTCAGAACTACGACCTGCTCCGTCAAAACGGAGGCATGCAGAAACGGGTTGTCCGAGATGCCGACACCGGCGGCTGGCGGCTCGCAGACAATCCCCGGTACCACCCCCAACGCTGAGTCATGGCAGAAAAGCAGTTCATCGCAGTCGACCTCGGCAGCTCCAGTGGCAGCATCCAGCTGGGCTCCTTCAATGGCAACCGGCTCCAGATTGAGGAGTGTCACGAGTTTGTCAACACCCCCGTCCGCTACGCGTCCTCGTGGCACTGGAACGTCCATAGCCTCTGGAACAACCTGCTGGAGGGTCTGCAAAAGGCCTGCGCCCAAGGAACTCCGACAGCCCTCGGAGTGGCCACCTGGGGCGTGGACTTTGGCCTGCTCGACCGGACCGGAGAACTGCTGGGCGGGCTCCGGACGCACCGGGATCCACGGACCGATGGTGCCTACGACTGGGTGTTTGAACGGGTGTCTCCGGAAGCCCTCTACGCCCAAACCGGAATCCTCTTCCTCAACATCAACACCCTTCCGCAGCTGGCCACCGACCTCCGGGACCGTCCGGAGCTGTTTGACGCGGCCGACGCCCTGCTGATGCTCCCGGACCTCTTCAACTACTTCCTCACGGGGGAGCAGGTGAACGAACGGACCTCCGCCTGCACGACGCAGCTGCTGGACGTCCGGAAGCAGGTGTTCGCCCACGGCCTCATGGAGTCCCTGGGCCTGCCTCCTCGGCTGACCCGGCCTCTCATTGACCCGGGCTCTCAGATTGGGCCCCTGCACCGTTCCCTGCGGCAGCGGCTGGAGCTTCCGGACCTGACCGTGCTGGCCACCGCCAGTCATGACACCGCTGCTGCAGTCGCTGCGGCGCCCGTGGCTTCCGGACAGCCCTTGGCCTTCATCAGTGCCGGCACCTGGTCGTTGCTCGGAGTGGAGCGTGAGGCGCCCGACCTCAGTCCCGCGTCGCAGCAGGGCAACTTTTCCAACGAAACCGGTGTCGACCGGAAGATCCTCTACCAGAAGATCCTCTGTGGCCTCTGGCTGGTCCAGGAGTGCCGAAGGAGCTTTGCCCGGGAGGGTGAGTTTCTGGACTTCCCTGAGCTGATGGCGCGGGCGGAACAGGGCCAGCCGGCGACCTTCTGGTTTGACCCCGACCACCCGGACTTCCTGAACCCAGACGACATGCCCACCGCCATCCGGTCTCACCTCCAGCAGCGTGGACGTCCGGTGCCTGAAAGCCAGGCGGACCTCCTCCGGGGCGTGTACGAAAGCCTGGCGCTCAACCACGCCTTCACCCTGCAGCACATCGAGTCGATCCTTGGGGAAACGTATGAGACGCTGCACATGGTTTCCGGAGGCTCGCAGGCGTCTCTGCTCTGTCAACTAACCGCCGATGTGCTGGGACGTCCAGTGGTGGCGGGTCCCGGAGAGGCCACGATCTGTGGCAACCTGCTGGTGCAGCTGATGGCCGCCGGCGAGCTGAGCAGCCTGGAGGAGGGACGAGCCCTGATCCGGACCTCCTTCCCTCCTGTTCACTACTCCCCCCGTCCCAGTGCCGCTTGGCAGGACGCCCTAGACGCCTTTGCGCAGCAGCGACGGGCGACCCCCTCCTGAACGCTTGTGGTTTATGGTGCCTCGGTCAAACTCTTCAGAGGGCTGGGCGCCTCTTCCCGCACCACCTGGACCCTGCCTCCCGATTCTGGAACCCATCTGCTGCCGGACCCGGCGTGCGGACTTCCTTCACTGCCCACCGGCGTTCGTTTTCGTTTTGTAAGCTCCTCCATGCTCACCTCCAGCCTGGGAAAGTACCTTGCGCCCACGTCGCTAGGCGCCGCGTATGCGGTGGCCAAGGCCCTGGCCCTCCGTCTTGTCAATGAAGAATGGGCCCTCCAGTCCGACTTCACCATGCAGTTCCTCGCTGGGGTGCTGCTCGGCTTCTCCCTCCGTCCGTTGGTCAAGAACGTCTACTGGCGGTGGGGTCCTGCGGTTTTGGTGTTTGGAAGCCTGCTGCTGCTGCTCGGACCCGTGGGAAAATTCTGGGACTGGTTCACCTTCCAGAGTTGGCCCGATCCGGACTCGCTGAAGCGACTGGGCGTGGAAACCATTGCGTTGCTGTTTGTGGCGCTGGTGGCCCCCATCCTCATTCCGCCACCTCAGGCTGTGGTGACCGTCCGCCTGCTCCGCAAACGGCTGCTGCGGGACCGGACCTGGGTGGATGGGCTTCGGTTCCTGGGAGCCGGGCTGGCCTTCGCGCTCCTGACGGTGGCCGTCCGAGAGGCGTTTCAGGATTCAGGGGCGGCCTTGGGCTTTCAGGAGCGGTTGGAGCTGGTTCTGACGACGGAACCCTGGAATCCTTGGGAAAAGCTGGGGCTGCTCTGGTTGGAAGGACTGGGGGTGACGCTGCTGCTGTGGGTCCTGCTGAGCGTGTACCTGCGGGGGCTGGTGGAGCTGACGGTGGTGCTGGGGTCGCTGGTGTTTGTCGCCTCAGACTTTGCCCCGGCCTTTGCCAACTTCAACGATGTCTCTCCACTCCTGCTGACGGAGCAAGTCTTTGAGGGCATGCTCCGGAGCTTCGGACACGTTTTGGTGGTGCTGTTCCTCCTCAAGAAAGCAGAGGACTGACTCCTCAGCGACGCCTGAAGCCTTCGTCCTCCCACGTCAGGAACCGCGTCCCAATGACCTCTGCGGTGTCATTGACCACCACAAAGGCATTCGGGTCTGTTTCAAAGAGGTACTGCTTCAAGCGCCCCAGCTCAAGCAGGTTGATGACGGTGTAGATGACCCGTTTCTGGACGTGGGAGTGGGTGCCTTCCGCAAGGAAAAAGGTGGCGCCCCGGTCGATCTTGCGGATGGCCTGCTCCAGCACTTCCTCGGGCTTCTCTGTGATGATGAACACCGACTTCCGCTGAGAGAATCCGGTCAGAACGCGCTGCATTGTCCAGGAAAACACGTACATGTAGATGCCCGTGTAGAGGGCAATGTCGAGGTTGTACAGGACGGCGTTGGTGACAATGATGAGCAGGTTCACCAGGTTGAAGGTGGTGCCGATCGGAATCGCAAAACGCTTCTTCAGCACTGTCCCCAAAATGTCCATTCCCCCCAACGACCCGCCGACGCGCAGATAGAGTCCGGACCCCACGCCACTGAGCACACCCCCCAAAATGGCAGCCAGTAGCGGGTCCTTAGTCTCAATCGGCACGTGCACCCACTCCAGGGTCACCGAGTAGATCAGCATGCCCAAGGAGCTGATCACGATGTACCGGAGCGAAAACTCCCGGTACCCGATGATGAAGATCGGGATGTTGATGAGGGTGTAGAGCCACCCCAGGGAGATTTCCGACGTCACCGCGTTGATCAGCAGCGCCACGCCGGTTGCGCCTCCGGCAAAGAAGTTTTGGGGCAGCAAGATGGCGTTCACAATGGCGCTCACCAGTGTGCACCCCAGCAGCATCATCCCAATGATGTTCCAAAAGGCCCACGTCCGCAGATCCTGGACCAACTCACTGAACTCACTCTTCATCGGCTATTTTCCTCAGGGAAGGCTTCCCTGCTCCTCACGTAACGGTTGATCAGATCGATGTCCCGTTATGATACCCCCCCTGAGGTCAAGCACCAGCATCAGTTGCGGTGCCTCGTCTTTTTCTCAGACGCCCCGACGCTCCTCCCACGAACGCCCACCACGCTCCTTCCCTCACACCTTCCGGGAACGGTTGCGCCACCACTGCACCCCACGTCGGACCAGCCACGGAAAGATCCCCAGAAGGACAAAGGCGCCCATCAGGGGCAGCGACATGACATCAGAGAGCGTCTCCAGCTTGCCCAGTTCCGCCCCAGCGTTCACGTACACCACGGTTCCGGGGAGCATGCCCACCTGACTGACCCAGTAGAAGGTCCGGACTGGGATCGCGGTCAGTCCCATTCCCAAATTGATGAGGAAAAACGGAAAGGCCGGAACCAGCCGGAGGGTGAACAGGTAGAAGCCTCCCTCACGCGCCATGCCCTCGTTGAAACGGACCAGTGAAGCCGACCACTGCTGCTGCACCCAGTCCCGGAGCAGAAAGCGGGCGCTGAGCATGGCCAGGGTTGCGCCCAGGCTGCTTGCAAAGGAAACCAGCAACAGCCCCCACCCCAATCCAAACAGCGCTCCGCCCGCCAGAGTGAGGATGACCGCGCCCGGAAACGAGAACGCCGTGGCAACGGTGTACAGGCCAAAGTACGCGGCTGCGCTCTGCCACGGATGCACCTGCTGCCACTCCAGCAGCTCCATTCGGGAACGCTGCAGAGCCTCGAGCGTCAGCCACTGCTGCAGGTCCCACACAAAGAATGCGGTAAAGGCCGCCGCAATGCCTCCAAGCAGCAGCAGACGGCGAATCAGAGAAGCAGACATGGTTCCGGGTCCAGAAGGTTAACGGCGACGCCACGTGTGAAACGCGCCCAGCAGTCCCAGGAGCCAGGACGGGACATGACGCTGGCGCCACTTCCCTGCGGCCAGTTTGCTGGACTCGGCCAGGGTCGGGTAGGCGTGGAGGGTTCCGAGGATCTGGTTCAGCCCCAGCCCATGCTTCATCGCCAGCCCATACTCTGCCAGCAGTTCCCCGGCATGAGCGCCCACCACAGTCACCCCCAGCAACCGATCCTTTCCCGGAGGAGTGAGGATCTTGATCATCCCCTGATCCACCCGATCCGTTACAGCCCGGTCGAGTTCCGCCAGATCCAGACGTGTCACTTCGACGTCGATGTTCTGCTCCCGGGCCTCCTGTTCGTTCAGTCCCACCCGGGCCACCTCGGGGTCGGTGTAGGTGCACCAGGGAACGGCCCGGTAGTCCACCCGAAACGACTTCAGCGGCGAGAAGAGGGCATTGACTGCGGCATACCAGGCCTGGTGTCCGGCGACATGGGTAAACTGATACGGGCCGGCAACGTCTCCACAGGCGTAGAGGCTCGGCACACTGGAACGCAGGGTCGCATCCACCTGCAGGGTCCCGTCTGCATTGAACACCACCCCGAGTTCCTCAAGGCCGAGTCCGGTGGTGTTGGCCTGCCGTCCACAGGCAAGGAGCAGGTGGTCCACTTCTAGGGACTGCAGTTCTGGGGTTCCGGGCTCGCGGAAGCGCAGGCGAGTCTGGGTCCCCAACGCCTGCGCCTCTTCAAAGGAAACGTGGTTGAGCACCCGGATGCCTTCTGCCGCAAACTGTTCCTGCACCAGCAGGCTGACCTCTTCATCTTCACGAGGGAGCAGTCGTGCTGCAGCATTGAGCACCACCACCTCAGCCCCCAGTCGTGAGAAGGCCTGGGCCAGCTCGCAACCAATCGGACCTCCTCCAATCACGCCCAAACGGCGTGGCAGGGTCCGCAGGTTCCAGATCGTCTCCGAGTGCGAGTAGGCACATTCCGAAAGCCCCGGAAGGTCCGGAATCCGGGGACGGGCGCCTGTCGCCACCACGATGGCGCGGGTGGTCAGCACCCTGCCGTTGACCTCGACCTCATGCGGAGACCGTACCCGCGCTGCGCCGCTCAGGCACTCCACCCCCAGTGACGTGAAGCGCTCCACGCTGTCATTCGGGGCAATGCGCGCAATGGCTTCCTGAACCTGCTCCATGACACGAGCAAAGTCCACCTCCACGGAACCACGGAGGCCAAAGCGTTCGGCATTCCGGAACAGGTGCGCGACCTTCGCACTTGCCAAGAGGGTCTTGCTGGGGACACATCCGGTGTTCAGGCAGTCGCCGCCCATGAGGTGCTTCTCAATCAAGGCCACCCGAGCCCCGACCTTTGCTCCAATCAGTGAAGTCACCAGTCCTCCGGCCCCCGCCCCAATGGCCACTAGGTTGTAGTCGTATCGGCTCATTGCCCTGTGCTCCTTTTTCCTTGATGCAGACGTCCTAACCGTATTCTAAGGCAACCCGGACGCTTTCCATGCTACCTTTCTGGTGAAAAAGTGTATCGTCCGGAGGTCCCTGGGCGCCTTCTTGATCGGTTCCACCCGCCTGCTGCCGACTCTCTCATGCCTGCCCCTTCCCCTCATGAGCCTGTTCCCCCCGTTCCACTGAGCACGGCCCTTCGGTACTGGCTCAAGCTGGGCTTCATCAGCTTCGGAGGCCCTGCTGGGCAAATTGGCCTGATGCACGATGAGCTGGTGGAGCGGCGGCGCTGGATTTCCGAAAACCGCTTCCTCCATGCCCTCAACTACACCATGCTCCTGCCGGGTCCGGAGGCTCAGCAACTTGCCACGTACCTCGGGTGGCTCCTGCACGGTTTCTGGGGTGGACTGGCAGCAGGGCTTTTGTTTGTTCTCCCCTCCTTTTTTCTACTGATGCTCCTCACCGGAATCTACCTGACGTGGGGCAACCTTCCTGCAGTGGAGGGTTTTCTGTACGGCCTCAAGCCTGCGGTGACCGCTCTGGTTGGAGCAGCCGCCTACCGATTGGGCACCCGGGTGCTCACCAGCACCTTCCTCAAAGCCTTGGCTTTCGGAGCCTTTGTCGGGCTGTTTTTCTTTGCGGTGCCCTTTCCGCTCCTGATTTTCACAGCTGGCGTGCTGGGCTTCCTGGGGGCCCGGTTGCTTCCGGAGCAATTCCAACGCCCTCCCGTCCCGCCCGGGGCAGCTTCCCATGCCACTCCAGCCTGGATTGATGACACGACCCCCATTCCAGAAGCCCTCCAGTTTCAGCCCAAACGGTTCCTGCGTTGGACCCTCATCGGCCTCAGCCTTTGGGGAGGAAGCCTGGGAATTCTGTTGGGAATCTACGGCTCCGAGCATCCGTTTGCGCAGATGGGGTGGTTCTTCAGCAAGGCCGCGTTGATGACGTTTGGGGGCGCTTACGCTGTGCTCCCTTATGTCCAGCAGGGGGGAGTGGAGGCCTACGGGTGGCTGAGCACGGCACAGATGATGGACGGCCTGGCGCTGGGGGAAACCACTCCGGGCCCCTTGATCATGATCGTCACCTTTGTGGGCTTTGTCGGTGGATGGACCCAGGCGGCCTTGGGTCCAGAGTGGCTCCTCCTTGCCGGCGTCGCCGGTGCCAGCGTGGCCACCTTCTTCACCTTCCTTCCGTCATTTTTACTGATTCTGCTCGGAGGTCCTTTTGTCGAATCAACCCGTCAGGATCTCCAGCTCAGGGGTCCCCTGACGGGCATCACCGCCGCTGTCGTAGGGGTGATGGTCAACCTCGCGGTCTTCTTCAGTTACCACGTCTTCTGGCCAGAAGGATTCGCTGGTGACGTGGAAGGCCCCTCCTTGATTTTGGGTCTGCTGGCCTTTCTGGCCCTCTACCGCTTTCAGGCGGGAGTTGTTCCCGTTCTCAGCGGGTGCGCCCTTGCCGGATTCGGGTTGCAGCTCTGGAGCGGAGCCCTCTGAGTGGTTCAAGCTCCGGAGGCTTGGTCTTTGTTTTCCTGACCGGCCTGTTTGGGGGGGCTACCTGATGAGGTTGATGTTTTTTTATTTTACATAATATTAAAACTAAATTTTTTATTTCCAGTAAACCCCAGTGGCGGAGCAGGTTCAGAACCGGTCGTGCAGGGTCGTCCTTCGGCTTCGTTCGGGGAACGGGGACAGGGAACTCACGAGCAATTGAGCAGTGGTGGAGCGGAGTCGAACCCTGGCGGCCCACCGATACACGCTGGCTTGCCTTGCAGTTCCTGAAGGGAGTGCCATCGTATTGACATGCGTTTGAAATGAGGGCCGCCCCTCCTACCTGGAACCCTTTCCCATGCCTGCGGATGCTGAATTCAACCCGCCTCCTCTGTGGAAAACGATGGAGCCTTGCCCTGTTCCTGAGCCTGCTGCTGAACACGTCCCTCCTGCAGGCCGCGTGGCCGGAGGTGCAACAAGCCGCTCAGGGCCAAACCGTGTACTTCAATGCCTGGGGGGGCTCAGAGGAAATCAACACCTACCTCGAGTGGGTCGCGGAGCAGGTGGAGGAGCGGTTTGACGTGACTCTGGAACACGTCAAGCTCGCCAACACCACTGACGCGGTTTCTCGGATTTTGGCAGAAAAGACCGCCGGACGCACCTCAGGCGGGTCCGTGGACCTCATCTGGATCAACGGAGAGAACTTTGCGACGATGAAGGAAAATGGCCTGCTCTATGGCCCCTTTGTCGAGGACCTTCCTAACTTTGCCCTAGTGGACGTTGCCGGAAAGCCCACCACCGTCCTCGACTTCCATGTTCCCGTCGAAGGCCTGGAAGCCCCGTGGGGAATGGCCCAGTTCAACCTGGTCTACGACTCTGCTCGGCTAACCACGCCCCCTGCGACTCTTTCCGGACTGAAGGCCTGGGCTCAGCAGCATCCCGGGCGCCTGAGCTACCCGCACGTTTCTGATTTCCTTGGGTCCACGTTTCTGCTGCAAGCGCTCCTGGAGCTGACTCCGGATCCTGCGGTGCTCCGGCAACCGGTGCGTTCAGAGGCGCAGTTCACACAGGTCACCGCGCCGCTCTGGACCTTCCTCGAAGAGCTGCACCCGGTGCTCTGGCGAAACGGCACGGACTTCCCTGCCAACAACGCCCAGCAGCGGCAGATGCTCGACAACGGCGAGCTGGACATCAGCCTTTCCTTCAATCCGGCGGACACGTCTGCCGCAATCGCCAACGGGTCCCTTCCTGAAAGCGCCCGGACCTTTGTCCTCCGCAACGGCACCATCGGCAACACGCACTTTGTCGCCATTCCCTTCAACTCGTCGGCAACCGAAGGCGCTCGGGTGGTGGCCAACTTCCTCCTCTCTCCAGAAGCTCAGGCTCAGAAACAGGATCCCCGCGTTTGGGGGGACGGCACCGTTCTCGACCTCAAGAAGCTGACTCCTGCCGATCAGGCTCGTTTTGACGCCCTCCCCCGTGGCGTTGCGACCCTTTCTCCAGAAGAGCTGGGAACGGTGCTGCCGAACCCTCATCCGGACTGGAAGAACCGCATTGACGCCGAATGGCTGAAGCGTTACGGGCAGTGACGCGTCCGTCTCTGCTGGCAGGCTTTCCCGGAATCCTGCTGGTCGGGTTACTGCTGCCCATCCTGGCCGGCCTAATGGGAACGCTGCTGCCGGCCTTCGGGTACCTCCCGGCACTGGGACACACCACCTGGGGCCTGCACATCTTTGCTGAGCTGTTTCAGCAACCGGGCGTGTTGCCGGCACTGGCGCTGTCGTTGCTGACGGGAGTCGGCTCAACCCTCCTCTCCCTTGTACTCGCCCTCAGCCTCATTGGCGCCAGCTGGCACACGCCTTGGCTCCAGCGACTCGCCCGTGGCCTAACAGCGCTGCTGGCGTTGCCCCATGCGGCCCTTGCGTTCGGACTCGCGTTTCTGGTCGCTCCCGGAGGCTGGATTGCCCGGAGCCTAGGTGCTCTGCTGAACTGGACCACGCCTCCAGGTTGGGTGACCGTGGGGGACCCGTGGGGACTGAGCCTGCTCCTTGGGCTGACGCTGAAGGAAACACCGTACCTCCTCCTGATGGCCCTTGCCGCCTTGCCACAGGTCCGGGCGTCCGCGACCCTCCAGGTGGCCACGGCTCTGGGGCATTCGCCCCTCAGTAGCTGGTGGCGGGCCGTGGTGCCGCAGCTGTTGCCCCGCCTGCACCTGCCCCTTGGCGCTGTGCTCGCCTACTCCATTTCCAGCGTCGACATGGCCCTCATCCTCGGTCCCGGAACCCCACCGCCCCTTGCAGTCCTGCTGATGCGTTTTCTCGAGGCTCCGGACCTGAACCTGCGACGGGTCGCCGCGGCTTGTGGTCTGCTGCTGCTCGCCTTGACGCTCCTCGCGGCGGCTGGACTCTGGGGACTCGAGTGGCTCCTGCTGCAGAGGTTCCGGGGGTGGATGACCCGAGGGCCTCAGCCGGTGACACGCTCCTCAGCCGCCCCGGCGCTGTTGCTCGGCAACGGACTCCTGATCGTCTCCGGACTGGCAGTCCTTGCGCTGGCCCTGCACTCGTTTGCCCGACGCTGGAGCTGGCCTCATCCGCTTCCCAGCCAGTGGAGCCTCCGGTTTTGGGAACGGCACCTCAGTGGCGTCAGCGAGTTGGCTGGGGAAACGCTTTTGCTCGGAGGGGTCGCCACGGTACTGGCGCTGGTGCTTTCGCTCGGGACCCTGGAATTCCTGGCCGGCTCTGGACGTTCCGAGATCTCTCACCCAGGCCTGGTGGGGCTCTACCTGCCGCTGCTGATTCCACAACCTGTCTTTCTGCTCGGCATCCAGACGCTTGCGGTCCGTTGGCGCCTCGATGGCACCTGGGGACTGGTGCTCTGGAGCCACCTACTGTTTGTTGTTCCTTACCTCTTTCTCTCACTTTCTGAAGCCTGGCGGCAGCTGGAACCCCGCTACCTGATCATCGCCCGGTGCCTTGGGCTGAGCCGGGCTCAGGTCTTTTGGCGCGTCAAGGTGCCAATGCTGTTCCGGCCGATCCTCATCGCCTGTGCCCTGGGATTTTCTGTCAGCGTCGCCCTGTACCTCCCCACGCTGTTTGCCGGAGCCGGACGGGTTCACACCCTCACCACCGAGGCCGTCAGCCGTGCTGCCGGGGCTAATCTGCGCGTCATCGGGGGGTACGCCTTGGTCCAGGCGTTGCTTCCCTTACTGGGACTCGCAGGGGCGCTGGGCCTCAGCCGGTGGTGGCTGCAAAACCGCAGAGGACTTGCCGCATGACCCTGGAGTTGGAGCAGCTGACCCTCCGTTGGCGCGATGCCCCGGAACGCGTGCTGGTGCCGCCGCTGACCTGTCGCATTCCCCCGGAGGCACCCGTTACCTTAATGGGGCCCAGCGGATCAGGAAAGTCCAC
Organism: uncultured bacterium; assembly: GCA_965662235.1. Taxonomy (GTDB): domain Bacteria; phylum SAR324; class SAR324; order SAR324; family NAC60-12; genus JAYPUA01. The sequence goes on along the minus strand of CBFIGY010000021.1, from coordinate 1,370 downwards.
GCTGCTGGCGGCCCTCTGTGGAACCCTGCCCGCCGCGTTCACGCTTTCCGGGACCATTCAGCTCCAGGGACGGCTTCTGAACCCCCTGCCTCCAGAAGCGCGGCGGGTGGGGATTCTGTTTCAGGAGGACCTGCTCTTTCCGCACCTGAGCGTTGGGGAAAACCTGGCCTTTGGCCTCCCCCGCTCCGTGAAGGGCAAGGCCCGGCAGCAGAAGGTGCAGGAGGCTTTGGCGCAGATCGAGCTTCCGGAGGCGGCTCAGCAGGATCCAGCCACGCTTTCCGGAGGACAACGGGCCCGGGTTTCCCTGATGCGGACCCTGCTGGCGGAGCCACAGGCCTTGCTGCTGGATGAGCCTTTTTCCAAACTCGACCAGGCCCTCCGGGCGCGGTTTCGGGAATTCGTGTTCGCGCACGCAGCGGCCCGGGCGCTTCCGGTGCTGATGGTCACCCACGATCCGGAAGACGCGGCAGCGGCCGGAGGTCCGGTCCTGCACCTCTCGCTTCCTGCAAGGCCGGGTTCCTGAGTCCTCTGTCAGCTCAACCGGGTGGCCCGGGAGCCCTTGCGTTTTCAGGACCAGCTCTTTAGACTTTTGAACCTTTGCACCCTTACAATACGGTTTGTTTATGAGTGACTCGTTTCCAATGACGAAAGCCGGCTACGAAAGCCTGAAAGCGGAACTCAAGCACCTGACCGCTGTAGAACGCCCTGCTGTGGTGCAAGCCATTGCCGAGGCCCGAGAGCACGGAGATTTGAAGGAAAATGCAGAGTACCACGCGGCCAAGGAGCAGCAGGGATTCATTGAGGGACGCATTCAGGAACTGAACGGCAAGCTGGCCCGGGCCCAGGTCATTGACGTGTCTTCCCTCTCCGGAGAGAAGGTCATCTTTGGCGCCACCGTCAGCTTTGTGGACGTGGACACCGAGGAAGAGCGCCAGTATCAGATTGTCGGGGAAGATGAGGCCAATCTGGAGCAGGGCAAGATCTCTGTGGGCTCCCCCATTGCTCGGGCGTTGATTGGCAAGAAGGTGGGCGACACCGTTGTCATTCCCATCCCGAAGGGGAAGATGGAAGTGGAAGTTTTGGAAGTGGAGTTTGTATGAACCAGCCCCCGTTTCACCTAGCCTTTCCGGTCCGTGACCTTGAAGCCACCCGTCAGTTCTACGTGGACGTCCTCGGTTGCACCGTGGGCCGCAGCGCCGAGCTTTGGATCGACCTCAACTTCTTTGGGCATCAGATCTCTGCTCATGTGAAGCCCGAGGAGACGCAGCGGGTGCAGGCCAATGGCGTGGACGGCAAATCGGTCCCCGTCCGGCACTTCGGCGCCGTCCTCGAGTGGGATCACTGGCATGAGATGGCAGAGCGCCTCCAGG
>CBFIGY010000020.1:0-50577 GCA_965662235.1 uncultured bacterium | reverse complement strand
ACGGAGCCGCTAGCGACACCATCAGTCGCGTTTCCAGCTGTCGGCAGGTGAGCGGCGTTCCCCAACTTGACGGTCATGGTGCCATCCGTAAGGGTAACCACCGGTCGATCATCATCAGCTTGGAAGCCACTGGTATTGCGATCGAGGTTGTAGTCAATGGAGGCACTACCGGTCCAGTTACCGACCTTGGTGCTTCCGCTGACTGCAGCAACTTCATCCATGTTGCCATCCCAATCCAGGGTGTAGCTGAAGGAGACTGAGTTGTCGCCGTCGGTGTTGCTGGAAGACAGCACAATAGCACCGGACTCACTGCCGACTTCCATCTTGGCAACGGCATCAGCGTCTTCGTTTGCTTTGGTTGTGGTCTGGTTGAAGGTAGCGGAAGCGGAGCCGGTCACACCGAAGTCCCAAGCCATGGCTGGGGAAGCCAGTGCAGCGGTTGCCACTGCGGCGAGCATCAGATTGCTGAGCTTCTTCATAAGGAAATCTCCTTGATTCATGAAGTGATGTGTTGCTGCGGTCATTCGCAACAACGGATCAAAAGCATGGTGCAGATGCAGGCACAGGTGCAACTGCCCTCGAGGTTTCTCTGCTTCAGAAACCGAATCCAGAAACTGTTGCAGCTTCTGGACCAAGAGACCGCACAGGAGGCGGTGTCGGAAACAATGACGAGTCACTGTCCCTTGCCAGTAACGGAGTCCAGATGCCCTGGCCGACAGCTGGTCCGTGGTTGTCCCCACAGGCATGATCCTAGTGGAAGCCTGAACGAAATCCCTCGAAGCGACCCCGGGTGAGCCGAGGGCTCAGGGTACGGAGTGCGGAAGTGGCTTCCCCCTTTGCGACGACCAGCAGGCCGTCAAGGAGTTTCGTTCAGGTTCTACGAGCGTGTCGCAGCCCCTCAGGATTCACGCTCTAATAAGACGATGTTCCTTTTTCAGTGTCAAGTGACTAATGTAACTTTAATCTGAAAAAGCCCGTTTCTTCACTGAGAAACAGCGTAGTACCCTATGAAAGTTGTGGTTAAAGTGCAAGGGCCGAGTCGATTTTTTTTAGGCCTGCCGCCATTTCTTCTGGGGAGAAGGGGTGGAGCAGGAGGCGGTGGGGGGCAAAGCGTTCGACAATGAGGAGGAGGCACTGAGGGCGCTGTCCGGTGAGGGCATGGATGCCGGCGTGGTACCAAGCGGCCTGAAGGTCGAGGTGCCGGAGGTCAATGAAGCGGGGGAGGTCTGAGGCGGTGACGTGGCCAGTGAACTTGAGGTCAAAGACCACAGACGCGTCCGGAACCCATCCATCTAGCCGAGCCTTGCAGGCAAGAGCGCCCTGGTTCCAGAACAGGGAAAGCTCCGGAACCGCCGTTTCCAGCAGCGTCCGGGCCTGCGGATGTGCCCAGGTGACCTGTCGGGCGCGGTGCAGGCCATCCCAGAGGTTGGCCCGCAGCAGCGTTTTGCCGGTGCGCTGTTCCTGGTCCTGCCAGCGCTGCCGTCCCTCTTTTCCTCGAGGGCGCCAGCCTTCCGGAGCCCGCTGGTACTCAGCGTAAAAGCGGTCGGGCTCAAGGAACAGGCAGTGTCCCACGTTTCCGGCTTCGAGGGCGAGCGAGTGAGCTTGGGGCGCTGCGGGTCGCGAGACGAGCTGCTGCCGGAGGGTACTCTGGTTCAGTCCGGGACGAGCCTGGTAGTCGGCAAAGGGAAGCCCGGCCTCCATTCCAGGAACCAGAACGGCTTGCTGCTGCTGAGGGGAAAGCAAGGGAAATAGGGGAAAGGTGGCGCACCCGGATGGATTCGAACCATCGACCTTCTGAACCGCAATCAGACGCTCTATCCAGCTGAGCTACGGGTGCTGATCAAGTGGCGGAGGAGGAGGGATTCGAACCCTCGGTACGGTTACCCATACGGCACATTAGCAATGTGCTGGTTTCAGCCACTCACCCACTCCTCCACACCTTGAAGGGGTTGGTCTGGAAAAATCCAGAACTGACTATTCTCCGGTCTTCTCCTGCACTTGTCAACGCGAATTTTCAGTTCAGCTCGATGTCTTCCAGTCGGACCCGTCGGGCAGGGATTGCCAGAAGGCAACGAAGCTCTCGTAGCGTGAGGGGCGCAGCTGCCCGGCGGCCAAGGCTTCCTTGACGGCACACTCGGGTTCATGCTGGTGACTGCACCCGACAAACCGGCACTGCGTCCGGTAGGGGGCAAGCTCGTTGAAGAAGGTGTCTAGGTTCGTCCGGGTGACGCCGGCAGGCTCAAATTCGCGGATGCCGGGGGTGTCCACGAGGTAGCCGCCTTCCGGAAGCGGGTACATCTCAGCAAGCACCGTGGTGTGACGTCCCTTGCCGACCTTGTGGTTGACGTGTCCGATGCGGATGTCCCAGTCCGGAAAGAGGGCCTTCACCAGCGAAGACTTGCCGACTCCGGAGTGGCCACTGAGAACGGTAGTCCGTTCCTGCAAACGTTTGCGCAGAGCCGGCAGTCCCTGTGCTTCGGTGGCACTGGTGAGGAGGACTTCGTAGCCGAGGCCCTCATAAAGCTCCTGGATGGCGGCTGTGGCTTCCGGAGAGGCGAGGTCGGTTTTATTCAGAACTAGGACGGGGGTGAGGTTTCCGGCAAGGGCAGCCACAATCAGGCGGTCGGTGAGGCCTTGACGGAAGTCGGGCTTGCGGACCGCCGCCACAATCAGCAGGGTCTCAGCGTTGGCAACAAGCACTTGCTCGGTGCTGCCCTCGCGGGAGGTCCGGGACAGTTTGCTGTGACGGGGCAGGATTTCCAGAATCCACCCGGCATCTTCTGCCGCTGAGAGGTCGAGGCGAACCTGGTCTCCCACAGCGACCCGCTGGTCGTAACGGCTGGTCTCAAAGAGGTTCCCCCGGATGCGGCACAGGCGAGGCTCGGGCTCTCCGACATCCACATAGTAGAAGCTCCGGGTTCGCTTGAGCACCACGCCGGTGGTTGCGGCCATGGGCAGGTCAGGCTTCTGGCTCGAAGGTTTCGCCCTCCGCCTTGTACTCGTTGAGCTTGTTCCGGAGGGTGCGGATGCTGATGCCGAGGATCTGTGCGGCGTGGGTCCGGTTGCCCTGAGTCTGCCGAAGGGTCTCAAAGATGAGCTTCTTCTCGGCCTCTCGCATGGACATTCCGACCTCAATGCCAAGAGAGGATCGGGAACTGCCGGTCCGCGGAGGAGTGGCGGACGGAGCAGTGGCTCCGCCAGCAGCAGCAGCCAGGTCTTCATTGATGCTGCGGGTGCCGGCCTGCGAGTGCATGAGCAGGTTATGGGGCTGGACCTCCTTGCCGTCACAAAGCAGCAGGGCCCGCTCCACCACGTTTTCCAGTTCCCGGACGTTGCCGCGCCAGTTGTAGTGCATGAGGACGTCAAGGGCCTCTTGGCTGATTTCGGGACGGTCTCGTTGATTGAGCCGGGCGTGCTTGCTGAGGAAGTAGTCTGCGAGGACCGGGATGTCGTCCTTGCGCTCACGGAGGGGCGGGAGGGCAAGGGGGATGACGTTGAGGCGGAAGTAGAGGTCTTCCCGGAACTTCCCTGACTCGACCATTTCCAGCATGCCACGGTTGGTGGTGGCAATGACCCGGACGTCCACGCTGATGGGCTCCTTGCCGCCCACCTTGTCCACCTCCTGTTCCTGCAGCACCCGGAGGAGCTTGGCCTGGAGGGGCAGGGCCATTTCGCTGATTTCGTCAAGGAGGATGGTGCCGGTGTGAGCCTGCTCGAACTTGCCTCGGTGGTCGGTGTTGGCTCCGGTGAAGGCGCCCTTCTTGTAGCCGAAGAGTTCGCTCTCAAGCAGCGTCTCCGGAAGGGCGGCGCAGTTGATGGCGACAAATGGCTTGGCGGCCCGGTCGGAGCTGCGGTGGATGTAGTGGGCGAGGAGCTCCTTTCCAGTGCCGCTCTCGCTCTGAATCAGGATGGTGGCCTTGCTGTTGGCCACGTTCTGGGCGACCTTCAGCAGATTCAGCATGTCCTGATTCTGGGTGACAATGTCTTTGTAGGTTTCCGAGGTGCCAGACGCTTTTTTGGCCACCGGTGCCGCCGGTTGCGTGGAAGAACCTTTGTGGTCCTTATAGGCCAAGGCCCGTTCCACGACAAAGGTGAACTGGTCGAAGTTGAAGGGCTTGGTGACGTAATCAAACGCCCCTTCCTTCATGGCCTCCACGGCGGTGTCAACGGTCGCGTAGGCGGTGACCATGATGACCGGTTTGGACGCGTCCAGGTTCTTGATGTCCTTGAGCAGCTCCAGCCCAGAACGTTTGGGCATGGTCATGTCGGTAATGACGAGGGAGTACTCGTTTTCCTTGACCTTCTTCAAGGCGTCCAAGGCGTTGTGAGACAACTCCACGGGGTAGCCGCAGTGCTTGAGCGTCTCCGACATGGCGATGCGCATTTCGACTTCGTCATCCACGATCAGGATTGGATGCATGAATCTTCCTTATGAGCCTATTGCAGTAAGGACCGGCGTTATGCCGATGGGGGTTGAACCGGGAACAGCAGGGTCAAGCGGCTGCCCTCGCCTTCGTGACTGTGGGCCTCCAGAACGGCCCCATGAGCATCAAGGATGCGGCGGACAATCGCGAGTCCGAGTCCAGCACCGTGCTCCTTTGTTGTGAAAAACGGGTCAAAGATGCGAGGAAGGACCTCGGCTGGGATGCCTACCCCAGGGTCTTCAAAGCTGAGCTCCAGCAGCTGCAGAGCTTCCATGCGTGTTCCCCCTGAGGAGAAGCGATCTAGGATCTTGCGGTTCCGGCTTTCCAGGTTCCGGGTGGCAATGCGGAGCTCCCCGGGTTCCAGGGTGGCCTGCAGGGCATTGAGCAGCAGGTTGGAGAAGACCTGCTTCAGCTGCTCCTCATCTCCGTACACACATGGGTGATCCGCCTGTAAATCCAAGCGAACTTGAACATGTCCGTAATCTACCAGTTGGTGAGAAAATCTCAAATTCTGCTTCAGCAGCTCATGCAGATCCAGCACCCGACCGGACTCCAGGGGCTTGGGCTGGCTGTACTCAATCAGGTTGGAGATGACCAGGTTGATGCCCTGAGCCGCGGATGAAAGGTGCTGCAGCAGCTCCTGTCCACGCTCGGAGCGGATCTCCTGCTTGAGGAGCCCGCTGAACAGCTCAATGCTGCCCAAGGGGTTCCGGATGGTGTGGGCCACGCTGGCTGCCACTTCGCCCATGCCGGCCATCCGGTTGCGTCGCTCGGCCTCGGCCTCTAGGCGCTTCAGCTCGGTCACGTCCTGCAAGTTGACGATCACACCGGTGAGGGTTCCTTCGGAAGACCGCATGGCAGAGGCGGACAAACGAACCCGCCGAGTGTCGCCATCTGGACGCTTCAGTTCCGCTTCGCGCTCCTCAATCCGGACCAGCTCTTCTAGGCCGCCGGGCTCACACTCCCAAGGGTGAATGCCTCCGGCCAGCACCTGGTGCAACGGAAGCCCCTGAACCGACGCCTCTGATGTCCCCAGCAGCTGGGCGCCCGACTGGTTCAAAGAGGTCACAGCGCCTTCGGCATCCGCCACAAGCAGTCCCACGGTGGTGCTCTCAAAGACGCTGGAGAGGTAGCGCTGCATCTGCTCCTTCTCTGCCAGGTTGCGCTCCAGCTCCTTGTTTTTCTCGGCGAGCTCCTGGCTGAGCTCCTGGACTCGCTCCTCAAACCCCCGGTAGGTCTTCTGGAGCTGCAGAGCGGTCTGATTGAAGACTTCAAACCCTCGGAGGAGCTCATCTTGAGCCAAGGGCTCCGGGGTAAAGGACTTGGTGGTGGAAGGGTCGCGCTTCATGGTGAGGCAGTTAAGAGATCCAGTTCAAATCGACCTCACCCACATGCACAAATCATGCTCATCAAGGAGGAGCCTTTCGCTTAAAAAGCCGCCCTCGCCCTTTCATTTCATTTTAAATAATATCTTTAATAAGTTTTAACAATTTTAATTGCAAAATAACTTGACGGTCCGGTCCGGACGCTTTATCGTTTTAGCATACTAAGGCTAACCCGAGTGGTTAGCGCCTCCACAGCATCAGCTTTTAGGGGAATCCTGGTTTCGACACCTCCTTTAAATAAAGTCGAAGCTTCATGTACCAGGAAAATCGATGGGGCCTTGCGCCGAAGATGTCTGCGAGCTGATGCTGGGTTTCCGGAGGAACGTCTGACCCAAGAGGTGAGCCCTGTGGATCGACCTCAACGTTTTTTAGGGAAGTGAAGGAAGGAAATGCATCTGTTTGATAAGTGGTGGCAGCAGTTTCGGGGCGATTTGCCTCACCTTGGACTGACTCCGGAAGAGGAGTTTTACAGCCACGCCGTGGATCTGACGGACCTGGAGTGGCGCATGGAAGAGTGGCAGCGTCGTCGTAACCAACGCAGCTTCATCTGACGCCCCCCTGAATGGCTTCCCACGTGTCACGGAGGAGAACCGCCTCCGCGACATCGTGCATCCGCAACAGGGAAGCCCCCCGCTCCAACGCCGCCGCCGCCGTTCCCAAACTGGGAATCAGCCGCTCCTGCACCCCCAGTTCCCGATGGGCTGAAACCTTGGCCAGGAAGGACTTTCGAGAAGGTCCCACCAGAACTGGGGACCCCAACGCCCCCAACTCTTCCAGACGTCGCACCAGCGCAAAGCTGTCCGCCGGATGGCCGCTGACAAAGAAGCCCAGACCCGGATCAACCAGCAGCTGCGACCGGACCAGCCCTGCGGCTTCTGCAACCTGCAGGCGCTCCTCCAGAAAGCCGACCACGGTCTGAACCACATCATCATAAGAGGGAGAGGCGACCTCCGTGCGAGCAGAGGTGTCTTTGGAGTACATCAGTACCACCGGAACCTGATGCTGGGCCGCCACCGCGAGCATCTCCGGATCACCTCGCAGCGCAGTGACATCGTTGAGGACATCCGCCCCGGCGTCGAGCGCTTGCCGAGCAACTTCCGCCCGCCAAGTGTCGATGGAGATCCACGCGTCGGTTTGGCTCCGGAGGCGTTTCAGCACGGGCAGGACGCGGTCCAACTCTTCGGCACACGACACGCCTTGGCTTCCCGGACCTGAAGATTCACCACCGATGTCGATGACGTCGGCTCCGGCTTCCACCATCGCCAAGGCCGCTTCACAGGCTTGCTCGGTGCTGGAGAAGCGTCCTCCGTCAGAGAAGGAATCCGGGGTCACATTCAACACGCCCATGATGCGCGGACGTGCTAGGTCAAGGGTCCGGGTGCCTGAGCGGAGGATGAAGGAGGCAGGCATGAGGGGTCAGGCGAGCTCGTGCTTCCACGGAGGGTTGGCGCCTTCGCGTTGGCAGACCAGACGTGCCACTCGGTTGCCAAACTGCAGGCACTCGGTCATTTCCTCCACAGTCAGGGAGCGGAGTCCGGCCCGAGAGAGACGATCGCGTTCGTGAAGCCAGGTCAGGACACCGGCGTGAAACGTGTCTCCGGCGCCAACAGCGTCCACAACCTCAGTGGGTTCCACCGGAATGGAGGCGTGTCCCGCGGCGCCAAAGGCATGGGACGCGCGGCTGCCGTCGGTGATGAGGATCAGCTCGGTTCCCAGCGATTGCCAGTCCCGGACCACCTGCTCCAGCGGTCGTCCGGGGTAAAGCCAGTTCAGATCCTCCACGCTCGCCTTGACCAATCCGCAGTGCGTCACCCAGCGTTCAAACCGCTGCGTGTAGGCTTGGTGGTCCGTAATCAGACTGGGCCGGATGTTTGGGTCTAGGGCGATGAGACGGGTCTCTGATTCCCGGAACATCAGGTTTTCCAGAGCGGTGGCCACCGGCTCACCAGTGAGGGAAACGGAGCCAAACTGCAGCGCGGTCACGTCGTCTGACAGCACCGGAAGCTGCTCGGTGGAGAGGGAAAAGTCCGCGGTGTGCCGTGAGTAGAAGGCGTAACGGACGTCCTCCCGATCCGTGTTGACAAACGCCAGCGTCGTCGGACGATCGACTCGAGGAATCAGTGAAACGTCTACCTGACTGGCGGTAAGGTGGTCGATCAGCATCTGTCCGAAGAAATCTTCTGAGAGCTGGGTGTAAAAGCCCACCGGCGCGCCCAGGCGGGCCATCGCCACGGCCGTATTCAGAGGCGAGCCCCCCGGGCAAGGGCGGTAGGTGGCTTCTCCTTCTGGAAGCAGGCGGGGCACGAAATCAATCAACGCTTCACCGCAGGACAGAATCATACGTTCTCCGGGATAAAATTGAAGTTCTGGTCAGAGCTGACAGACTGAAGACGGAAGGCGTCATGCGGACACAGTCGCTTTTCTCACAAAAACGTAGTAAAACTCCAGTGTGCGTGAAAATGACAAGAAACGCCAGCGATCGAAATCGGTCGCATGAGTTCGACTTGACATAAAAACATTTAACTATTCAAATATACAAACTAGGAGATGCCCAATGAACGCGCCCATTCCTCGATGTGAAGCACTCCATGAAGACCTGAGCCGGATGTTTGGTTCTCAGGAGCAGAACCTGGGCCGCGCGGCTCAGGGGTTGAAAGTCATGGCGCACCCTGCCCGTCTGAAAATCCTCTGTGCTCTGAGGACCGGAGAACAGACGGTTCAGAACCTGGAATACTACACCGGGCTGCTGCAGACCACGCTCTCGCAGCACTTGGCGCAGTTACGGAACCAGGGCATTGTCACGTGTCGCCGGGAGTCCAACTACTCCATTTACAGCTTTGCTGATGAGCGGATGGTGGAACTGTTTGAGCTGATCAAGCGCATTTACTGCGGGGAGTGACGCTGAGTTGGGCCGATTAGAGATGTTCATCAACCCTTTGTGAAGGATTGTCATGCAAGAAATGAGTATTTGGGGGCCGCTGATTGGAGGCGTTCTGATTGGAACGGCTTCTGCGCTGTTGATGTTCCTGAACGGCCGAATTTCTGGGATCTCTGGGATCCTGGAAGGTGTGATCCGCCCGAATGGCAGTGAATTTGGCTGGCGCGCGGCGTTTGTGGGAGGACTGGTGGGCGGCGGCGTGGTGCTGTACCTGCTGAGTCCAGATATGTTTGCCGATGTGTCCGGACGCCCGGCCTATGTTGCCGGCATTGCAGGACTGTTGGTGGGCGTGGGCACGCGCATCGGAAGTGGCTGCACCAGTGGTCACGGAATCTGTGGCATCAGCCGCTTGGCTCCTCGCTCGATTGTGGCGACCCTGACCTTTATGTTGACCGGAATCATCACCGTTTACCTGGTAGGAGGCGTGGCACAATGAATCAGCAACGAAACTTCAGCATCGCGAGCTTCCTGTCTGGACTGCTCTTTGCCGTCGGCTTGGGGGTCAGCACCATGACGCAACCGGGAAAGGTGATTGGCTTCCTAGACCTGTTTGGAAACTGGGACCCGAGCCTGATCTTTGTGATGGGCGGCGGTGTGGTGACCTACTCCGTGCTCTTCCACCTGACCATGAAGGCGCCGGCGCCCCTGTTTGCCGCCAAGTTCATGGTGCCCACGCGTCGTGACCTAGATGGGCCCCTGATTGTGGGATCTGCGCTCTTCGGCATTGGCTGGGGCCTCGGCGGTTTCTGTCCGGGACCGGCACTGACCTCCCTGGGGTCACTGAATCCGAACGCCATTGTGTTTGTCGTCACCATGATCGTGGGCATGTACATCTCTGACCACGTCAAGGCGCTGATGTTCCGACCCTCTCCTGCAGCATAAGGGGGGACTTGGACTGGTTGTACCTGATTGGATTTTACGTCATCTGGTTTGCGCTTCAGCGCTGGCTCTTGCCAAAGATGGGCGTCTCGACCTGAATGGTGCCTCAGCCACGCCGAGGTTCGGCGTCTGCAACCGAGTCGGCTTCTCAGCCGGAGCCGGCTTCTGAGGGCCCTCAGAAGTCCTGACACCTGCCATTTCGAGGAGGCCTCAGGCCTCCTCTCCTTCCTGTTTTTTCTGAATTTTCTTCAAAAGCCAACGCTCTGTCGAACGCTGTGCTCCTGCGGGTTTCACTCGGCTGCTGGAGCCTCAGAGGTGGGTGCTTCGGGGGTGGTTTCCTCAGTCGTAGGAGCTTCCTCTGAAGGAGCGTCACCGGCGTCCGGATTGGCTGGCATCTTGTCCAGCAGGTCCTGAGGAGTAATGCGCTGCAGGCCAAGGTCCTTGCGGACTTGATCGCTGAGGTTCGGGGTCTGGTTCGTTTGGTCGTAGCGGTTCCGGGCGCGTTCGGTGATCCGGACGAGGTCCTGCTGATCCCGCACAATGGTGGGACGGATGAAGAGGAGGAGGTTGGTCTTGTCGACGCCGTCGGAGTTGTTCCGGAAGAGCCAGCCGATCAACGGGAGGTCGCCAAAGGCGGGAATCTTCGAAGTGACCCGGTTGGAGCGCTCATTGATCAGACCTCCCAGGACCACGATTTCGTCGTTGCCGGTGACCACAGAGGTGTTGAGCTCGCGCTTGAAGGTCGTGATGGCCTGGTCGGCACTGAGGAACTGCTGGGAAGAGACGTTGCTGGACTCCTGCTTGATCTCCAAGCGGATGCTGTCCTCTCCGCTGATCTGCGGTTTGATGGTCAGCTGGATCCCGATGTCCTTGAATTCGTACTGCGTTGTCTTGGCGCCGTTGGAGTCGGTGACGGTCTTGGTGCCAATGGGAACATTGGTGGAAACGTTGATGTTCGCTTCCTCGTTGTTGAGCATCAGCAGCTGCGGATTCGCGAGCACGTTCACGTCCTGGTCGGTCTTGGTCGCGGTGATGAACGCTCCGAAGCTGAAGAACTCCTGATCGCCGATGGCAATGGTGTTGCCATTGAGGACGCCAAGCGTGGCTCCACCCGCGGAAGCCACCGCAGAGGTGTCACCCGTGGTGGCGCTGGTGAACGCGCCTCCTCCCGGAAAGCCTCCGGTGACAATGCGGTTGTTGTCGGTGGCGCCTGCCGCCTTCCAGTTGATGCCCAGGTTGAGGCTTTTGGTGAGGGACACTTCCATGATGAGGGCCTCCACGTAAACCTGCAACCGGGGGACGTCCAGCTGAGACACCAGCTGATCAAAGGTCAGGAAGGTGTCGGCAGGGGCAAAGATGAGCAGGGAGTTGGTGGCGGTGTCAGCTGTGATGGAAATGTCCTGCGCAGGGCTGGCTGTGGCTTCCAGGGTGACAGGAGTCTGAGGCGACTCCGGGGTCACCTGCCGCGCCACCTGGGTGATCTGCCCGGTCAGCTCCCGGAGCAGTCCGGCAAGGTCGGATGCCACCGCGTACTTCAGGGGGTAGAGCTTAAAGTTGCTCTGCACCTTTCCGTTGTCCTGAAAAACGTCCAGCTGCTCCACTAGGTTGAGGATCCGGGTGATCTCAATGCGGTCGGCAATGATGATCAGGGCGTTGAGTCGTGTTTCCTCAATGATCTTGATGGGACTGCTGGAAGCCGTCTGGCCTTCATCCTTTCCAGCCACCACTCGGTCGGAAAAGACCTTGGAGAGCAACGGTGCAATGACCTGAGCCGAGGTGTACTGAAGGGGGTGCAGGCGAATCTGTACCTCTCCGGAACCGGTGGAGGAAACGTCGAGTTCCTTTGCCAAGCTGAGGACGCGTTCGGCATCCAGGCGATCGGCAATGACGATCAGGGCGTTGAGCCGAGGTTCCGCAATCACCTTGACCGGACTTCCGGAGGCGGTTTGTCCCTCACCCTTTCCAGCAACGACCTTGTCGGCAAAGATGCTGGAGAGCAGAGGCGCCAGGGTCTTTGCCGAGGCGTACTGCAGGCGGTGCAGCTGAATCTGCCGGTTGCCCCGTGGGATGTCTAGCTCCTTGAGGAGGGCAATGACCTCTTCCGTGGTTGTGGGGTTGGCAATGATGATGAGGGCGTTCAGGGGGGTGAACGGAACCAGCTGGAGGGACGCGGTCTTGGGAAAGATCTGGGTGATCAACGGAACCAGCTGGCTTGCCTCGGAGAAACGGAGCTCATAAATCGTCCGGTCGGCTCCCTTGACGGGCACATCCACCTGTTCCAGCAGAGCCAGCAGGTCGTTGGTGGTGTTCTGATCGGCGACAATGAACAGGCTGTTGAGCCGGGCTTCAATGAAAAGCTTGAACTGCGGAGGCTTCCCGCTACGGACCAGATTGGTAAACAGCTCTGTGACCGTTTTGTGGATTTCTGCGGCATCGTTGTGCTTAACGGGGTAGAGCGTCACCAGCTGAGCCACGCCCTGTGGGTCCGGAATGTCGAGCGCATCCACCAGCTCCACCACCCGGTTGACGTTGGCCACCTCGTCAATGACAATCAGCAGGTCCAGGGGTTCATAGACGAGCATCACCCCGGTCTTGGAAAAGATCGGCTGAATCGTCCCCTGAATGCGTTTCAGGTCCGCGTGCTTGACCCGAATGAGGCGCATGGCATAGCCCTCTCCGCTCAGAAAGCCGTCTTCATCCTGAGACAGCGGCAGCTTCCGGAAGCGAGCATCTCCTGCCGGAAGGATCTCCACAACCTTTCCTCCCTGGTGATCCACCATGGTCAGTCCCTGAGATGCAAGGATCTGCTCGAAGAAGAACATTGCATCTTCTAGGGAGATCGTCAGGTTCTGCGGCGCTGTGATGGACATCTGCCCCCGGAGGTTTTGCTCCTGGTAGAGGAAGACGGTGTCAGTGGCCTTGGAGATGATCTTGATGAACTCCTTGAGCACCAGCGTTTGTGGAAGGTTGATGGTGGCCTGCGAGCTCCGTTTTTGAGCGTGAACGGGGGCAGCGGCGCCCCAAGTTAGCAGGGTCACGAGCAGAAGAGCCGGCAGCAGGCGGAAGAAAGGGTTCATGCGCAGTGAAGGAAGCACGGTGGGGTCACGTTGAGTTTGGTGTGTTTTTTCAAAAAGTTGGTCTGGGGGAAGCGGTTACTGTAGCGAGAGTCGGAAGCGGGTGCAAGCTGAGGGTTGCTCACCCCTCCGAGTTCTTGGCCTGCAGCAGACGCTGCACCTGACGCTGCTTGGCATCGGTGTACCGATACGGAATCATCACAGCAATGGCGATCAGCAGGAATCCACCCACGCCCGGCCCAAACAGCAGACCCAGCCACTGCAGCGTTTCCGGGGATTGCTCCTGGTTGGCTTCAAAGCCAATTGCGCCCAGCAAGGCGCCGGTGCCAAAGAATGCGATCCCTCGGGAAACCTTCGCAGCAAAGCGCCAGAGCCCAAAGTAAATCCCGCCACGGTACCGTCCGGAACGGAGGTGATCGAGGTTGATGACGTCGGTCAGCATCGAGTCGAGCAAGACCACGGAGCCCACGAGCCCTCCCAGCACTCCTCCTGCAAAGAACAGGGTGGTGCCAAAGGATTCCGCAGGCAACAACGGGTACACGATGCAGGTCCCGAGCCCGAGCAGTCCGGCTCCCCATCGCAAGGGCGTCAGCTTGCCAAAGCGCTCTGAAAGCTTGACCCACAGAACAAGGGAGAGTGTGAGGATGAGCATGAAGGTCATCAGCAGCAACCCGACCTCGCTCTCGGTCAAACGGAGGCGGTAAAGGTAGTAGTAGCGCGCCAGCGTGGAGTTGAGGGCAATGCCGGCATTGGCAACAAAGTAGGCCACGATCAGCACCAGAAAGGCCTGGTTGGTGCGGATGGTCCGGAAGGCCTGCCGCAGCGAGTCCGGTGCCTGAGCCTCGGGTGGAGCGGAGTGGGACCGCGTCTGCTGCCAGGTCAGGAGCGCAGAAAGCAGCACAACGGCGGCTAGGATCGCGGCCACGCTGCTCATGCCATCTCCTGCCAGCGCGCCATCGGCGGTCCTGACCAGGAACACCCCAGGGATGCCGGCAGCCAGAATGCCTCCGATGTTGCCAAACGCAAAGCGGAAGGCAAAGAGGACGGAGCGCTCGTCCCGGTCCTGAGTGAGGTCGCCCACCATTGCGTTGTACGGAACCGCGAGGACGGTCAAGGCCGTGTTGAGGAGGAGGTAGGAGCCGAGTAGGTAGGAAAACGCAGCCAGCTCATTTTCCAACGGAGGAGGCGAGAAGAGCACCAGCAGCGCGCCTGCGAGCAGGGCGGAGCCCAGAATCAGGTAGGGGTGTCGGCCCCGGAAGCGGGCGTAGGTGCGGTCGGAGATCTGCCCCATCACCGGATCGGTGACCGCGTCCCAGAGCAAGCCGATCAGCCCGGCCAGTCCTGCCCAAAACGGAGAGAGGCCTACCGCGTCGGTGTAAAACGACAGCAGGTACAGTCGGACCAGGACCTCCACGGCGTTGAGGCCGGTTTCAGCGGTGGCGTATCCCAGCCGCAACCGGAGCGGGAGGGCCTGAGGAGCGGGCGAACTCATTGGAGACGGGAAGTGAAGGTCAGCTCAACCTTTGCGCTGAGAACCCATGGTGGCCATCAGGTGCCGGGCGTAGTCCTGCCAGTAACGCTCTGGGAAAGACTGATTGGTGAAGGCCTGCAGGTGCTCCCGAGCCAGGGCGTAACGTTCCTGCTTGAGGTAGATGAACCCCAAGACAAACTCCAGAAAGGGGTAGCGTCCCGGAAACTCACGCTCCAGCTCCTTCAGGTCCCGGATGCCTCCTTCGTACTCCAGCCCATCGGGGTTGAAGCGGAGGATGCCTTCGTAGGCCTGGTAGGTGGCCTCATAGTCGTGCATCCGCAGGTACGTGATGCCAAGGTTCATCCGGACGTAGTTGAGCGAAGGATCAATGGCGAGGGCCCGTTTGCTGTTTTCGATCGACTTCTGATACTCCCCGAGCAGGTAGTAGCTCCAGCCCAGGTTGCCAAACAGGTAGGGACTGGAGGAGTAGGCAGAGGCTTCTTCATACGCCTCAGCGGACTTACGGACCAGTTGCAGGTCGTAGTCGGCCAGTCCGTCGGGCTGCAGGTGGTAGCCCTGGTAGTAGTAGCTGGTGCCGATTTCCTGATGCAGGTTGCCCAGCTGCCGGGCGTTCTCGGCATGCATGAGGCCCTCCTGAAAGGTGGCAATGGCCTCATCAAACTGCCGAGCCGTGGAGAGTCCACGTCCAGCAAGAGCGTAGTAGTCCACTTCCCGGAGCGGCACGCCTGCGGGAAGGTCCCGGCTTTGCCGGAGCCAGCGCTCCAGCAGTTGCTGAGCAACATTTCCTCCTTGCTGCTGCCCGTCTTCCTGTCCCAGCAGCTCTTCCAGGCTCTGCCGAAGGGACGGCCAGAGGTCCCGTGTGCCGAGGTAGCGGCCCATGTCATGCGAGGGGCGTCCGCTGTCCCAGAACTGGTCCCAGGCCGAGCGTTCCTGTCCGGGAGGGCCTCCTCCGAGCATCATCAGGAACGGGTCATCTTGACGAGGAAAGGCGGCAAAGAGGATGAGGTAGAAGCAGGTGATGACGGCCACCGCTCGGACCGCAATGAAGCGGACCACCTTCATGTTCAGGAGCGGAGGTGGAGGTTCCGGGACAGCAGGACGGGAGTGAGCTGACTCAGACGCTTGCCACAGACGCTGAGCGTCTTCCGCCTTCCCTGCAGCCAGGGCCTGATTCCCCTGACGGTACAAGCGGACGGCCTGTTTCCAGGTGGGGCGAAGCGTGGGAATCTTCATGGCGCCGGTTTGATGGGGTGAGCAACCGGTTGAGGGCCCAAGCCCCGGGCCTTGCGTCGGTTGAGCGCCCGTAGCGTGAGCGCGTATCCAAGGACGGCTCCCGGGAGCGCAAAGAACAGGCTTCCGATGACCATGGGCCAGCCGAGGTCCACCAGCAGGAACCGGGTTCCATTGACCATGGCTTCCCACGCGGTGCCCTCGGTGCTGATCCGGGTCAGCGTGTCGTGAAAGTAGGCGTAGTTGAGGTTGTCGGAAATCTGCAGCACCAGTCCACCGACCACCAGAAAGGCGTAGTAAATGGGCACCACCGTGAGGGGGTTGGACACCCACACCATGGCCACAGCGACCGGGAGGTTGAAACGGAATCCGAAGGGACGGCAGAGCAGCCACACGCCCCCTGCAATGTACATCTGGATGCCCATGGTGGGGGTCAGCCCAATGAACAGCCCAATGGCCACGGCCCACGCGACTTCTGCGGCCGGCGCTTCGCTGGAAAAGATAGGAGCAACGATGCGTTGGCGAAACAGGTCGCGCAGGCGTTCGATCATCTTACCACTCACCCTGGCTGGGCATGGACGCCCAGGGTTCCTGCACCGGCAGCGCCTCGCCTTCTTGAAGCAGCTCCACCGACACCTGATCGGGGCTGCGGACAAAGGCCATGCGTCCGTCCCGGGGAGGGCGGAGAATGGTGACGCCTCCGCTCTGGAGACGCTCACAGGTCTCATAGATGTTTTCCACCGCGTAGGCCACGTGTCCAAAGTTCCGGCCCACGGAGTAGGGCTCGTCCTGATCCCAGTTGTAAGTCAGCTCTAGGGGCGGGTCGTCTTCACTGACAGCCAGGAAAACGAGGGTGAAGCGTCCCTTCTCGCTCTCCTTGCGACGGATCTCCTTGAGCCCGAGCTTGTTGCACCAAAAATCCAGAGCAGCGTCCAGGTCTTTGACGCGAATCATCGTGTGAAGGTACTGCATGAAAAACTCCTTAAACAGGCAATTAAACGCAATTAGAATAACGGTTTTAGGCGGGGAATGCACGTTTTGATCGTGTTCGCGCCTGTAGGACGTCCGGAAAGGAGGGTTTTGTGAAACCACTCGCTCGGGTGGCCGTCAGCTCCACTTCCAGTCCGGCCGAGACTTCCCGGGCACCCAAAGGGTTTCCTCTTCCCCCAACGCAACCGTCACCCAGCGTCCGGCGACAAAGAGGAAGTCGGAAAGCCGGTTGAGGTACTTGACGACTTCCGGGCTGACGGTGTCTTCACGGCTGAGACGAATGACCGCACGCTCAGCGCGGCGACAGACCGTCCGGGCCTGGTGCAGGAAGGCGTTCAGGGGGGTGCCTCCGGGCAGGATGAAGCTCCGGAGGGGCTCAAGGTCTTCGTTCATGGCATCAATGACTTCCTCCAGCCATTCGGCGTCTGCGGCTTCCAGCGTGACCTGTCCCTCGTACTCGTCTCCGGGAAGGGTCGCCAGCTCGGAACCCATGTCAAAGAGCTTCTGCTGGATCGCTTCCAGGATGAGGTCCAGCTTGTCTCGGCGAACCGAGGCGTCTTTTTGAGCGAGGAAGGTGCGGCAGAGGCCCACAACGCTGTTGAGTTCATCAACGGTGCCGTAGCCTTCAAGGCGCAGGTGATCCTTGGCAATGCGGCGTCCACCGACCAATCCGGTGGTGCCTGCGTCGCCGGTACGTGTGTAAACCTTTGTAATCCGAACCATCAGTTAGGTGCTTTGTACCAACTCGTCAGAGCCGTTGTGTTTCAAAAGGTAGTCCCGGAGGGACTGTTGGTCTTCCGGAGCCCGGTTTTGGCTGAGCTTGGCCTTGCCCTCCCAGCGTTCGACCTGAAGCTCAAAGCCGACAATCGCCTTGAGCATCTGCACCAGCCGTGGGTTGCTCCAGTCCGCCTGCCAGGGATCCGGACGTGTGCCTTCATGCGCCTCCGTCAGAGCGTCAACCAGGCGCATCAGCTCCGTGTCGTCTTCCAGGCACCTGAGGGTGCCGTGAGCGTGAACGACCCGGTAGTTCCAGGTGGGCACTTGGTCCGGACTCTGGTACGCATGCGGGGTGATGTAGCCGTGGGTGCCGGAAAAGACCGCTAGGGCCGTTTGCCCCGTCTTCAGCATTCTGGCATGAGGGTTCGCTCGGGCCAAGTGCCCAAGCAACCGATCGCCCTCCGGAGTCACCTCTAGGTGCAGAGGAAGGTGGGTCACCTCAGGGACCACTGGGCCGTTGCACAGGAGGAGGCCGAACGGGTGTTGCCGGACCAGCTCATGGCAGCGTTCCCGATCGGGCTCCCGGAAGTGAGCAGGGACGTACATGGTGAGGCTCCTGAGAGAGTTTTGAATTTCTGCAGAGAATCGATCAAACTGCGGGGGTGTACTGCCTCCCGGAAATGCCCCCTTGCAGAGAAGCATGCCGCGCATGAAACCGCATTCGAAATCAACCGATGGCCCGTAAACCCACAGGGCCTCTGCGCCGTGGATGGACCACTGGTGCCTGCGCCACGGCTGCAACGAAGGCTGCAGGCATCGCTTTGTTTTCCGGCTCCTTTCCGGAAACGGTGACCATTGAACTGCCGAAGGGGCGCTGTCCCGAATTTGAAATCATTCCCCAGACCCGGACCGCGGATCAGGCCACTGCGGGCGTGATCAAGGACGCTGGGGATGATCCGGATGTGACGCACGGGGCGCTGATCTGTGCGACCGTGGAGCGTGGCCCTTCCGGAAGCGGGATCCGGTTTGAGGCTGGTCTGGGAGTGGGAACCGTCACCAAACCGGGACTGCCCATTCCTCCGGGAGAGCCGGCGATCAATCCGGTTCCGCGCCAGCTCATGCTTGCTGCTCTGACGGAAGTCGCGGCACGGTATCAGGAACCTCCAGACCTTTGCATCACGGTTTCTGTCCCAAACGGCGCCGAGTTGGCCAAGCAGACTTGGAATCCGCGGCTGGGCATTGTCGGGGGACTTTCCATTCTGGGCACCACGGGGGTGGTGGTTCCCTACTCCTGCTCTGCGTGGATTCACTCCATCCACAGCGGCATCAACCTCGCGCGGGCCAATGGCTTCCCCCATGTTGCCGGATGCACGGGCTCTGTCAGCGAGAAGGCGGTTCAGGCACGGTACCAGCTTCCGGATGAGGCGATGCTGGACATGGGCGATTTTGTCGGAGGAATGCTGAAGTACCTCCGCAAGCATCCGGTGCCTCAGCTGACCATTGGCGGCGGTTTCGGCAAGCTCTGCAAATTGGCACAGGGTCATCTTGATCTTCATTCTGGACGGAGCCAAGTCGATTTTGACTGGTTGGCCCAGCAGTGGCACGCGACCGGGGCGCCTTTGGAAAAACCGGCTGCTGTGACCGGGGCCAACACGGCCAACGAGGTGCTCACGCTGGCCGAAACCGCAGGGGTCCCGTTGGCCGATTACATTGCCCGCCAGGCTCGTCAGCAGGCCTACCAGGTCCTCCGGCATGAGCAGATCCGAGTGGAGGTGCTCATTGTGGATCGGGCCGGACGTCTGGTGGGGCAATCAGGATTCCCGGAGGACGAGTGAGCACGCGAACCCTGCTGATCCTCGGTGGCACCCAAGAGGCCTACCAACTGGCAGAAGCGCTGGCGGCGGAACCGATTCCCCGGCTGGGAACCGTGCTGACCTCGCTTTCGGGGGCAACAGCCAAGCCGCGTCTACCGGCGGGCGCCCTGCGCGTGGGAGGCTTCGGAGGCGTGGCAGGGCTGGCGGCTTTTTTCCGGGAGGCCTCGGTTCACCAAGTTGTGGATGCGACCCATCCCTTTGCTGCCCAGATGTCAACGCAGGCGGTACAGGCCTGTGAGTTAACGAAGGTGCCCCTGGTGCGTTTGGCTCGGCCGGCCTGGGTTCCGGAACCTGACGATCACTGGATCATGCTTCCGAACCTGGAGGCGGCACATGACTGGTTGCAGGAGCATCCGGGACGGGTGTTTCTGACCGTGGGAGAGCGAGGGTGGGAGGTTTTCCGGTCTCTTGACGGGGCTCGATTTTGGGTGCGGACGCTACAGGCCCCGGCTCCGGATGCCTGGCCGGGGGCGAGCTGGGTGCAACAGCGGGGGCCATTTTCGGTGGAAGCCGAGCAGGCGTGGATGGAGGCTCAGTCGATTTCCGTGTTGGTGAGTAAAAACAGCGGAGGGACGGCAACCCAGGCCAAGTTGGAAGCCGCCCGGGCTCGGTCGACTCCGGTGTTGATGATCGAGCGACCTGTGCTTCCGGAGGCGCCAACGGTAGAAACCGTGGAAGAGGCCTTACTCTGGTTGCGCCGCAGCTGAGGATTTTTTGGGACGGAGGATGTGGGCGTGCTCAGCGTGGTAGAGGGCACTGTCTCGGAACTCCTGGGCACCCAGCACGCGACCGACGAAGATCAGGGCGGTGCGGCTGATCTTGGCTGCCTGTACCTGTTCCCGGATGGTTGCTAGGGTGCCATGAAGGAATTGCTCATCAGACCACCCGACTCGGTACGCGACGACCACAGGACAGTCGGCTCCGTAGTGTGGAATCAGCGTGTCCTGAACGTGCTTGAGGTTCCCAATGGAAAGGTGAATGGCCAGCGTGGCCTTGGTCCGTCCCAGCGTGTCTAGGTCTTCTCCTTCCGGCATGGCGGAGGCGTGTCGGCTGGTTCGGGTGGCAATCACCGTTTGGCTGATTTCCGGAAGCGTCAGTTCCTGTTTCAATGCCGCTGCCGCTGCCGCATACGCTGGGACACCAGGGGTGACGTCGTAGTCGATGCCTAGGGCATCCAGACGCCGCATCTGCTCGGCAATGGCGCCATAGAGCGACGGATCTCCGGAGTGCACGCGCGCCACGTCCAGTCCGGCTTCATGCGCTTGGACCATCTCGGTGATGATCTCGTCAAGGTGCATGGGAGCGGTGTCCCGGATGTGGGCGTCTGCAGGAGCATAGGCCAAGATTTCCGGAGGAACGAGCGAGCCGGCGTACAGGCAAACCGGACAGGCTGCAATGAGGTCCCGGCCTCGGATGGTGATGAGGTCCGGGGCCCCTGGGCCGGCGCCAATGAAGTGAACGGTCATGTGTGTTGGGACGAGCAGGCGAGAAAGGAAGCGTTAGATGGCGCGCTCTTTGGGATCAACCACGCTGTTGATGGCGTTGATGATCCGGACCATTTCCTTATTGATGGAGATGGGGGAGAAGACCAGGATCGCGTTCCGGTTGTCGCCGTGGATGAAGTTGATGAGGGCGTTGTTGGGAAGCGCGGTTTTCTGGACGCGGAAGAAGTCGTACACCGCAGGATCGCTCTTCTTTTCCAGCCGGAGCAGTTCGTCAAAGTCCTTCCGGGTGATGTTCTTGAGCAGGTGGTTGAGCTCGTGGTCGAGTCCCTGCTTGAGGCGCCGGCTGAGTTCCTTGATGGGATGCCCGTTGGCGTCACTGGATTCGCGACGGGCGGTGTCGGAGAAGAGTGCAAGCCCGAAGCGGGACTGATGGATGCAGCTGATGAAGAGCGCGTCCAGCCCCTTTTCCCAATCGTTGAACTTGTAGTGGTGGGCTTGATTGAGTGACTGATTTGCAGACATGGGCAACCTTGGTAAAGGGGGCGGCACCGCCGACTGAGGCTGAGGGAGCAGCGGGGTCGTGGGGGGCTCGCCTGAACAGATCCGTGAGGCCTTCAGCTTAGCGGAAACCGGAGCCATCAATCAAGCACGATCCGTCTGGATGCCCGGACGCTGTCAGTCTGCCTCGAAGGCGTGAAGGCCGGGCCTTTGGGGAAAGACGTGGGGCCTAAGGGAACTTGCGGATACCAAATGCGGAGAAAGGGGGCATACTGCTCTTGAGTGAAGGGCCACAGAGGCTCTGTTGCGATCTCGGATCCCTTGCCTGAAGGAGGTTGTATGGAACGTGAAACAAACATTCTGGTGCCTGTTGATTACAGTCAAATCAGTCGGGAAGTCGTGGAGTTTGCGGACGCCTGGGCAAGTCGAGTTGGGGCCAAGCTGCACATCCTGCACGCCTCTCCGATTCTGGAAACCGATTACTATCCGGGCGCTTTTGAGCACCAGACGGCGCGTGAGGATGCGCAGGAAGTGGTGCGGCTGAGCAGCTTTGTCAAGGAGCTGAACCTGAAGTCCGAGCACGACCTCCTGCACCTGCATGGAACGCCGTACCTGAAGATTCTGGACGCGGTTCGCTCGACGAGTGCGGATCTGGTGATCATGGCCGCGCATTCCCACACCCTGCTGGGGCGGCTCTTCTTGGGAAGCAACACGGACTACGTGCTGCATCACATCCACGTTCCGGTCTATGTCTACCGGCAGCCGAAGGAAAATGCGGAAAACCGCCTGGTGGTTCCGGTGGACCTGAGTGATGCGAGCAAAACGCTGCTCCAGCAGGCGGATGAAGTGGCTCAGCGGGAGGGCTGGGAGTTGCAGCTGCTGCACGTCGTGCAGACGGTGGATTACTCCTACTTCGGAGGCGAGGTGCACTGGGTGACAGGCGTGGAAATCACTGCCGACCAGGCCAAGCAGGCACTAGAGGATTTTGTGGAGCCCCTAGGACTGCAGTCTCCCTGGAAGGCGATCATCAAGTTTGGGAACTCAACGTACCATCCCATTCTGGAGCACTGCAACGAGGTTCACCCCAAGCTGGTCATGATGGCTGGGCACGAGCACTCCAGCATGGGCCGACTCTTCTTGGGAAGCAACACGGACTATGTGCTCCACCACACCGAGTGTCCGGTGTTTGTCCTGAAGCATCACTGACTCTCCTCATTCATGCATGGGACCGATGTGGAGGTGGTCCCATGCCCCCCTCACCCTTCTCACAGGAACGGAATGTCTGAGCACAAAGCGACGACCCAGTGGGCGCGTACCACGGAAGACTTTGAAATCAAAACCTTTGTTCGGGATCATGAGATGACGTTCCAAGGAGGGGCTCAGCTGCCGGGCTCCTCGGCGCCCGAGTACTCCGGTGATCCGGCAAAGGTCTGTCCGGAAGAAACCTTTGTGGCTTCCTTGTCCAGCTGCCACATGCTGACCTTCCTCGCGGTGGCCTCCCTCCGTAAGTTTGTAGTGGATCACTACGAAGATCCGGCTGTCGGTTGGTTGGAAAAAAACGATGCCGGACGCATGGCAATGACGCGGGTGGAACTGCGTCCACGAATTCAGTTTTCCGGAAAGCAGCCGACGGCAGAAGAGTTGACGCTGATGCACGAGAAGGCGCACCGCGGATGCTTCATTGCGAATTCGGTGTCATGCGAAGTCGTGGTGGTGCCTCAGGAGTGACCGCCGGAGTTGCGGACTCCTTCCGGGAACTGAAGGGCGGCAAAGGCTTCCGGAGTGTTGGCGTCTTGTACCTGGACCTCCCACGCTTGCTCAGGAACAACTGACACCACTTGGAATCCTTCCCAAAGGGCAAGGGGGCGGCGTTTGCCTTCGGCCCGGAGGCGAGGGGCTTGTTCCAGAACGTCCCGGCGGTACCAGGCGAGGAGCGGATTGGCGATGCCCTGGTGCTCCGTGCAAGCGACGTCAGCAGCCTGTCCGGCCTGTTGAAGCCGGCTGAGCCAGTCTGTGGTGAGGCGTGGTAGGTCACAGCTGAGGACAAAGGCTTGATTGAGATCAGGGCTCAGCAGAGGAAGGGCGTCAGCGATGCCCTGCAAGGGACCTTGATCGGGCTGCGAGTCTTGTCCCCACCTGAGGAAGGCTTCCGGGAACTGTGGGAAAGCGGCACGCGGTTGGTCCGGAGCCCGCATGATCACGACTTCCGTGACGATCGGCTGCAGCTCCTCCAGCAACCGCTCCAGCAGCGTCTTCCCGGACCAAGAGAGGAAGGCCTTGTCGGAGCCCATGCGGGTGGAACGGCCACCTGCCAAGAGGATGGCACCGGTTTTGGCTCGAAGCGGAGCAGGAGAAGGCATCATGAAACACAGGAGGAGTACGGAAACAGTCCTCAACAGCACAACAGGTTTGCCGGGAGCCGCAAGCTCTTCTGAAAGATGATCGTGAGGGAAGTTGAGAGGAGAAGGGGTGCTGGAGCTGCTGTCCCGCCATTGGTCGGATGGAACCACTCCATCAAACCACATCAGCAGCCCCAGACAAACGGGGAGAACAGAAGAGCTGATCCCAAAACGGGGGAGAGGGTGGGGCTACCGTCCCGCCATTGATCTGACAGAACCACTCCGTCAAACCATGCAGTAGCCCCAGATCGAAGCTCCTTCTGTCAGGAAATCGGTTGAGTCGCTTCGGTTCAGGCTGGGGCTACCGTCCCGCCATTGATCTAACAGAACCACTCCGTCAAACCATGCAGTAGCCCCAGTGACTGAACCTAGGCTTTTGTCGAAACACCTACGACTTGGAGTTCGTAGTGTGATGGGTTCGCAACCATCTGACGGTGACTACTCTGACAGAGATGAAATGGGCTGGCTATACGTAAAAATACTTAATTTATTTGTACTTATTCGGACAAAGTTTTTAGGACAAAATATCCGGGACTTGGCCTTCTTTTTTGACCGCGAATTGCATCTTCGTCGGACCGTGGCAGAATGAGTTCCTCGTCTCCTCTCCTTCCCCCTTTTCTCAACTTGAAAGATGCGTTTTCTGAAATACCATGCCTTAGGAAATGACTACCTAGTTCTGGACGCCCGGGACGCCTCAACTCCCTTGACGACGCACCAGGTTCAAACGATCTGCCACCGCCACTACGGAATCGGTTCGGACGGCATCCTTCTGGGAGCCCCGCAGGCGCAGGACGGACGCTTCGTGCTCAAAATCATCAACCCAGACGGCAGCGAAGCGGAAAAAAGTGGCAACGGGCTGCGCATTTTTGCCCGGTTTCTCTGGGATGAAGGGGCGGTCGGAGCTGAGCCCTTTGCCATTGAGACGCCGGGGGGCCTCGTGCAGGCGCAGGTTCGTGACGACGGGCGGGAGGTGACCGTGGAGATGGGGCAGGTGTCCTTCTCCAGCGAGGTCATTCCGGTCCAGGGACCTCCTCGGGAGGTGCTGGAGGAACGGGTAGAAGTGGCCGGTGAGGAACTGACGTACTGTGCGGCCACCATTGGCAACCCGCACTGTGTGGTGCTGAAACCGATGGAGGCGGCAGAGGCTCAGCGCCTGGGGCCGCTGCTGGAGAGGGATCCCCGTTTTCCCAATCGAACCAACGTTCAGTTTCTGGAGGTTCTGGACCGTCACCGCATCCGGATTGAGATCTGGGAACGTGGTGCCGGCTACACCCTTGCTTCCGGAAGCAGCAGCAGTGCCGCCGCCGCTGTTGCCCACCGCCTCGGACTGTGTGACTCCCCTGTGGAGGTCCACATGCCCGGCGGGCAACTCCACATTGAGATTGATGCCGAGTACCGCATCCGCATGCGAGGAGGGGTGACGCGAATTGGCGAAGGGCACCTGTCTCCTGAAGCGTGGACGTGATTCCTCCTTCCGGTTCCTGGGAGTTGGCACAAAAGTTGGAAAGGTGATGGGGGTAGGGAGTCTGTGAACGCACGGCGTGGAACTCATTGGATCGGTCTGATGCCGTCGCGGTTGTACAGAAGTCAAGCGCCCCCATTGAGCCGCCGCCGTTTCGTTCTGGAAGAGTGAAGCGTGTTCTTCTGAATGTCTTGTCCTGAATGGTCCCCTGTATGCAAAATCAAGGTCGGAACGTCGAAATCCTCAACAGCCGCAACAAGGAAATCGAATTCGAGAAAGAAGAGAACTACTTGGTGCTCTGGAGTTACATTCGTCGCCGTTACCCAGACATGGACCTGGAGTCCAAAAGCTTCCGTGACCTGATCCACCTGAAGATTCACTTGGAAGGCCCCCGGAACCTACGCGAGTACACCGGAGACATTGCCTCCGTCCGTAAGCACTAACCCTTCCGTATCGGCCAGCGATGCGAGGAGAGGCAGTTGAGCGCGAGCTGGAGAACCGCTTCCGGCAGCGGACGATCCAGGAATCACACCTAGCGGAACATGATCGCGAGCGCCCCCCTGAACGGGTGGAACTGCCTCAGCTGACGTGCTCCCCCGATCTGCCGGAAGGCGTTCAGGAGCACCTTCGGCGCCTCCTCAGTGACCTCCTTCAGTTTGCCGCCCAGCAGGGCTTTCGCCTGCGTCAGCGCGACGACCGGGTCCGGATTTCCACCCCTGAAGCCTACTTTCACGAGCAAGGCCGTCCGGTTCCCACCAAGCTCAAGCTCCCCGCGGTTCAACTCCGCTCCAGTCCTCAGCAAAACGTCTACACCCTGCTCCTGCCACTGGTGATGAAGAGCAGCGAGCCCCTGTTGGAAGGCGTCCGGCTGCTGATTGCCCGCTTGCTGGGCGAACGCTTTTTGGAAGAATCCGTCTGGCCTCTGGAGTTTTATCGAGACTCGGGACTCGCGACAGAGAGTGACGTCCGTGTCGGCGTGGAGGAGCAGCTGGCATTGGTGGCGGTGCTGGAGTTTCCCTCTCCAACGTTTGCTTCCCTGCTGCCTGAACCGCCTCCCCGGAAGAAGGTTCCCGACTGGGTGGGGTCACAGCGCAAGCAGCACCTGCAGGCTTGGCACCGTCAGTTTCAGGAAGACGCTTTGCCCGATTCCTCCCGGGAGGCGCTGGAGCACATCTTCTCCGAATTTCTGAGCGCCTTCCGGCATGACCGGGAAGCGTTTCTGCAGCAAGCGGGCGCCGCGATCTGGCGTCTGAACGCGCAGGCTCATTTTCTGCTTCCGCACGAGATCCCCGACTTTCAGCTCCTGGAGCAACAACGTCCGGAACACTTTCTCCGTTCTGTGGGAATTCGTCTGGAGGAACGGCTGGCGCTGGCCGAGTTTGTCCTAGAGGCCAAGACCTTCTTTGAGGCAGGCCCCGAGGATTCGTTGGACGAGTGGCGTTCGGCCTTTCGCCTCAAGTCACAGGAACTGCTCCGGACTGAAAGCGTGGGGCTCCTGTTCATTCCAGATGCGCTTGCGTCAGCAGAACGGCAAACGGAGGAGCAGCGTTGGCAGCTGAGGCTCATCAAGCTGGCCAAGGAGCAGCAGGTTCCCGGAAAGCAGTGGCGCAAGTGGATGCCCAAAGCCCGTAAGGCCTATGAACAGGGCATTGCGCAGAAGCTCCTAGAAGCCCTGCACCGGCTCAGTCAGCTCGCACAGCAGCCTCCGCAGGAAGGGGGCGTCCGGCTTCCGGAACTCGAAAAGCTGGGGCACTCGCTCCGGTACCGCATTCCACAGCTTCGGGAGCTGCGCAGCGCACTGGGCGCCGTGGTGGAGGTCAGCGAAGGGTTGGGGGACGTGCAGCAGGGGCAGCGTTTTTCACGGGAAGCCTTTGGGAAGGCCTGGAGCTACGTGCTTTCAGTGGCTCTCATTCTTGACTACCACGAGGCGCACCCGCAGCAGAAGATTGTCGGCAACCAGCGTTTCAACTCAGAACGCTACCGCAAGTGGGTGCTGCAGGAGGCCGAACGTCGGGCTCGGCTGAGCGTGAACCACTTTCATGAGGTGCTGCTCCTGCTGCAAACGCTTTATCCGCAGACGGATCCGTCTCCGGAGCACGGACTGCCTCTGCTGAGGCGCCTGACGCTGCAACCGTTGCCGATTTTACGCTTCCTGCTCCACCGGATTCAGGGGCCTCTTGTAGAGAATCCAAAGTACGGGCTGGAATATCGTCTCAAAAAATTGGAGAATTATGCCCATGCCCTCTCACGGGCTTACGCAAATCGGCTTCAAGAGGAAATTCCCCCATGATCGGAGTCCATTCGGCCAGATTGCTTTCCCTGCTTGGATGGGGAGTGGGAATCTGGTTGCTGGCAGCCTGTACCACCACAGCCCCGGCCCCTCAAACCCCTCTCTATGACCGCTTGGGCGGCGAAGAAACCCTGGTCGCCCTCTCCCTGCAAGTGAGCCGTGCCCCTGAGGTCCAAGGCATTTTGGACCGGGAGGGCGAACGTTTCTTCCGGATGCGTTTTCAGGATTTTCTCTGTGAAGCGGCAGCCGGTCCCTGCGAAGCGCTCCGGACGCAGCCCTTCAAGGAGGAACTCTCTCTGCGGCCCGGAGAGGGGCAGCTGCTGCACGCGGCGTTGGAGGAAGCGATGAAGGACCTCACGCTGCCTCAGGCGGAGTCTGAGGAGCTGCTCCGCGTCACTCAGCTCAACTGAGTCCGGACGCCTCCAAACGCTTGACCTGCAGCGACACGCGCTTGCCGTACACCTCCTGAGTTCCCACCTCAGCAAATCCCAGTTTTTGATGAAACGCGGCCGACCGCGGATTCGGCGGATCGGCATCAATTTCACACGCCAACAGCGGAATCTGTTGGGACTGTGCGGCTTCCGTCAGCGCCTGATAGAAGCGCCTTCCCACCTGAGCTCCCTGTGCCTCCTCGGCAACCACAATCCGGTCAATGTAGTAGAAATGTGGGTACTGCTCGGCAAACCAGCGGTAGTTGGGGCTGTCATAAGAGGCGCCTTCCTGAAACACCAGCAGGAACCCAACCACCTGAGAGCCGTGGACGGCAACCTGATGGAAGGCTGCCTGTTCGTGCAGAAAGCGGAGGCGGGCCTCATCCAAAGGACTGAGCCAGTGGACGAAGGTTTCATTGAGGCGGAGAATGGTGGGGAAGTCCTCCGGGGTCGCCGGTCGGAGCAAAGGGGTCACGCCCACTCCTCTTGCAACACGCCGTCACGGATGATGACGGTGCCATCCAGCGAGAGGGTGCAGCCCCGCAACGGCAGGTCAAAGTGCCCAAGGGTGTGGCGTCCGGCAAACTCATTGGCTCCTGTGGAGAAGAGAAAGTTGCCGGCGAAGGCGCGCAGCTCGGTGCCGTTTGTGTCCCGCTGGTCATAAAGGGTCAGGGCTTCGTAACGGGCGTTCGGGTTCATGCCCCATCCTACATGCGAGACCGCGTAGGCCTCGGGATCATTCCACGCAGCGAAGTAGCGTCGCATCAGCTCGGCATCGGTGCCATCGCCGTCAATCCGGGTCACGTAGTCGGCTTCAATCGTCAGGGTGACGGGGCGTTCGAGGTACCGCTTAAAGGTCAGGTTGGCGTCTCCGGCGTCCAGCACCAGGGTTCCGGAAACGCTCTGGGCCTTGGGGAAGATGACGACGAGCCCGGCAGGCCAATGAGTGACGGTGCCCGGGCGCTTCGTGGTGCCCCAGACGCCAGACGCCGGGGCGCCTTCGAGGTCAATGGAAAGGTCGGTTCCGGCAGCAGAGGTGACGTGCAGGTGCGAAGCGGCCTTGGCCGCCTTGGCCGCCTGCTTGACCTTCTGCTCAAGTTCTGGAGTCGGAACCGTGCGCTCAAGGGCATCCGGATGCTCATTGCTGATCATCAGCACCCGGGCTCCTCCTTGGAGGATCGTCGGCAGCTCCGGCGCATGGAGCAAGCCTTCCACGGTGCAGTCGACGACTACGGTGCTGGAGGCCAGCGCCTGGACCACCGGCTCCAGTTGCTGCAGCGCGTTGGAGGCCCCTGTTGAGCGAACCGGCACCGGCGCTGTCTGAGGAGGCGTGGGACAGACCACATGAAAGACCCGGGCCTGCAACCGCAACAGGGCCAGCTCTGCTAGGTGGACGTTCAGTTCACGAGACTGTGTTTCTGAGAGGAGCGCCACAGTGTCCTCCGGACCAATCCCACAGCCCATGAAGGTCTGCTCAAAGGCCGCAATCCACCGGGCCTCAATCCGATCCCGCAGCATTACTCGTCCTTCTCGCCACGCTCATAAAGCGTCTCAATTCCCAAACGCTCGAGGGCGATTTCTGCGCTCCAAGGCAGCATCAGCGACCCGCATCGGCTGTCGCGGTACATGCGTTCTAGGGGCAGGGTTTTGAGCATTGAGTGTCCCCCGCAGGTCCGGATGGCCAGCTGGCACAGTTGGTTGGCGTTCTCCATGACGGTGTACTGAGCAGCGTAGGCCCGGAGGCGTTCCTCCTTGGTGGGATCCACTTTGGCTTCGCTGATGACCTGGTACCACAGCGACTTGGTTTGCTCCAGCATGAGCTTCATTTGGGCCACCGTGAGTTGCTTCACCGGGTGCATCCGGCGCTTGACGCCGCGGGTTTCCGGAATCTCGCCTCGCAGGTACTTGATGGTAAAGTCGAAGGCGCCCTGCATCAGTCCCATGTACGCCGGAGTCAGGGTCATGAACATGTGAGGCCAGCGGACCGCGGCCTGGTGGTAGACACCAGGTGGCATGAGCTGAGCGTCTTCGGGCACAAAGACGTCCTTGAACAGCAGGGTTCGGGAAACGGTGCCTCGCATGCCCAACGGGTCCCAGTCACCGACGACCTCAAAGCCGTCTGAGTCTGCTGGAATGGCAATGTAGAGGGTGTCACGGCGGCTGGCTTCCGCCTTGTCTTCGGTGGCAAGCACGCCGTAGTAGTCTGCGTGTCCGGAGAGGGAGGCAAAGACCTTTTTCCCATTGACGAGCCACCCCCCTTCGACCCGCTTGGCAGAAGTGCCAAAGGGAATCTTGCCGGAGGCTGCAGCGTTTCCTTCTGAGAAGGGCTGGGCGTAGATTTTTCCGTGATTGAGAATGCGGTCGTAGTGCTGGGCGCGGTGCCGGTGGTGCTGCTCCCGCTGGGCTGGGGTCAGGTCGAGGGCATCGGTGAGGGAACCGCTCCAGAGGGTGGAGCAGATGTGCATGTTGAAGGTCAGCGCCGTGGCCCCGCAGTAGCGACCGATCTCGGCGGCGGTGAGCATGTAGGTCTTGAGGTCGGCGTCCAGTCCTCCGTCCGCTTCGGGAATGCACAACCCAAAGAATCCCGCCTCATAGAGATCCCGGTAGTTTTCAGTGGGAAAGCGTGCGTCCCGGTCCCACTGTGCGGCTCGGGGGGCAAACTGATGCTGGGCCAGGCTCCGAGCCCGGGTGGTAAGGACCTGTTGCTGCTCCGTCAATTGCCACGAGTCCGGGTCAAAAATCGGGGCATCGACTTCCAAAGAATCAAACATGAACGACCTCCTCAAAAGCGAGCACCATAGTGAATGTGCCCCCTGCGAGTCAAGTTGATTGACGCTGGCGAGGCTCAGCGAGTGGGGATCAGGCGCAGGTTCCGGAAGCCCTCGGAGCGGATCAGCAGGGTCCCGATCAGGACAAGGTTCATCAGGTTCCAGCCGATGCCGTTGAGGAACGCGGCCTGATACGAGCCTGTCCAGTCAAAGATCTTTCCGGAGAGCCAGCCCCCGAGCGCCATGCCAAACACGGTGGCCATGATGACAATGCCCACGCGGGCCCCGGCTTCCTTCGCCGGAAGGTACTCCCGGATGATGATGGTGTATGAGGGAACGATTCCCCCTTGTGAGAGTCCGAACACCGCAGAGACCACGTACAGGGACGTCAGGCCGTCGGTGGGCAGGTAGAGGATCAGGGCCAAGCACTGCAGAAACGATCCAAGCAGAAGCGCCCGAACGCCCCCCACCCGGTCTGCAAGCAGTCCCGAAGCCAGCCGACTGAAGATGCCGCACGCCAGCATCAACGAAAGCATCTCGGCGCCCACAGCGACGCCGTAGCCGAGGTCGGAGCAGAGGGCCACAATGTGCACCTGAGGCATGGACATGGCGACGCAGCAGCCGACCCCTGCGACAATCAGTAGCAGCTGGATCTGCCGTGGGGAGAGGGGAGAGGGCAGAATGGATTCGCTTCCGGATGCCGACTGCGGAGAAGCCTGTGTGCTGGGACGTCGGAGGAACCACGCCAGCGGTGTCATCACAGCAAGACAGATGAGGCCGATGCCCCAGTACGCTTCCCGCCAACTCTGCTCCCGGAGGAAGAATTCAATGAAAAATGGCCAGATGGTGCCGGCTAGGTAGTTGCTGCTGGCGGCAAGCCCCACAGCCAGGCCCCGGAACCGACTGAAGTAGTGGGAAATGTCTGCGAGGAAGGGGCCAAAGCAGACGGCTCCACCGGCGCCAATGCACAGCTGAAGCAGCGCGAAGGTGGCAATGGACTCCACCTGGCTGGCGAGCAGGTAGCTCAGCGAGAGCGCCACTCCTGAAAACGCCATCGGACGTGCCAGCCCCACGCGGTCGACCAAGCGTCCGACAAAGACATTCCCCAGGGCAAACCCGACCATGGTCATGCTGTACGGAAACGAGGCCCCAGCCCGGTCCACGCCAAACTCCTGCTGAACGGCAGGGAGCACGACAATCACCGACCACATGCAGGCGTTTCCGCTCATCGCAATGAGCAGACCAATGGCCAAGCGACGCCACGAGGGGGCGCCATCCAGAGAAATGGAGGGAGCAGTCAAAGGGGCCTTTACGGAGTAAGCAACGTGACGGATCACGGACTCCGAGCCGGGCGGTGGGAGGCGGAGCGGAGCCTTCGGGTGTGCAGAACGGATCAAACTTAGCAGGCCCGCTGGGGAAGATCAATTTTCCTCTTGCCGGTCTCCCTCAAAGAGCGGGGTTCCTGTGCCCAGCAGCCTCGGTCAGGCGGCCACGTCCGGACGGGAAATAGGCTTGTCAGTGCCGCCCATTTCTGGAAAAATTGATGTTTTAATACCCTCTGCCTCAAAGGAGAATTATGGCAAGTGAAAAGGTGGTCCATCTGACCGATTCAAACTTCGAAGAGCAAACCAAGTCGGGCTACGCCCTCGTCGACTTTTGGGCCGAGTGGTGTGGTCCGTGCCGGATGATTGCTCCGACCATTGACCAGATTGCCGAGGACATGGACGGCAAGATCAAGGTCTGCAAGGTGGATGTGGACCACCATCAGGAAGCGGCAATGCGCTTTGGGGTCCGAGGGATTCCCTTTGTGGTGCTGCTGAAAGACGGTCAGCCCGTCGGAAACGTGGTGGGTGCTGATCCGGGACGCATCATGGCGCTGGCTCAGCAAGCTGCGTAACGTCCCTGCTCCGGAGGCTGCCTCCGGAGTTCCCTCCCTCTTTTTCCCCTGACCCTTCTGTTCGCCTCAGCTGTGTCCAACTGGTTGATGCTCCTCGCCTATGAGGGGACCCGTTATCATGGGTGGCAGATTCAGCCGGATGCTCCAACGGTTGAAGGGGTGCTGGAACAGGCCCTCGAACGCATCACGCAACAGGTCGTCAAGGTACACGGCGCCGGACGCACCGATGCCGGAGTGCATGCGCTCAACTACCCTGCCAGTTTCGAGCTGCAAACCGCCCTTTCTCCGGACAAGCTGAAGGTGGCGCTCAATGCGGTGTTGCCGGATGACATTGCCGTCAAGCACCTGCAGGAGGTTCCCCCGTCCTTTCATGCGCGACACAGTGCCTGCGGCAAGCGCTACCGTTACCTAGTGCACAACCGCCCTTACCCCTACCCCTTTGGACGGCAAACCGCCTGGTGGCTCCGCCGGGAGCTGGAGGTGCCCCGCATGCAATCTGCAGCGCAGGCCCTCTTGGGCACTCACGACTTTACGGCCTTCCGCTCCATCCACTGCTCCTCTCCTCATCCGGTCAAGGAAATGCGAGACGTGCTGATTGCGTGGGACCCGCAGGTTCCGGGAATGTTGCGGTTGGAGTTTGAGGCCAATTCGTTTCTGCAGCACATGGTCCGGATCCTCACAGGAACCCTTGTGGAGGTGGGATTGGGGAAGCTGGAGCCTGAAGCCATTGCCCGTTGCCTAGAGAAACGAGACCGGACCCGCAGTGGTCAGACAGCGCCGCCGCATGGGCTGTACATGCTCAGGACCCGTTACCCGGAAGGAATGGTGACGTGGCCGGAGGGAGTGGTGCATCCCTAAGGCTTGGGCGTCCGGAGCTGTTCCTCGAGGAGTGCCCGTCCGGCAGCAAGCTGCTCAGCGTAGATCTGACGGAGCACGGATTTGCCAACGTCTTCATTCTGTCCCCGTCGTTTGAACCACAGTCCCAGTGTCTTTCCCAACGCGTAGGTCGAAGCGGCTGCAGACAGGCCTCCAACCACCGAGCCAAACCCCGGAATCAGCTTGGCCAGCTCGCGTCCTCCTGTGCTGAGGGCCACGCCGGCTCCCAGTCCGCTGGTGAGCTCCAGCAGGCGTTGCCGGTTGAGCGGCTGTCCGTAGATCGAAGCAATCGTCTGCAGCAGCTTCGCCTGCAGAGAGGCCACCAGAGGCACGCCCACCAACGGAAACGGCACCGCTCCGGCTCCTCCTGCCAAGAGCGAGTAGGCGATGATGTGCGGGTGTGCCTTGCGCTGATAGAGCTCATCCAGCGTCTGTCCGGACTCGGTCTCCTGACGCAGCAGGGCAAGGAAGCCTCCGGGCACCAATTCTTCCAACGCCTGCCAGAGCGCTTCCTCTCCGTAATGCTCGGGAACGTAGCCGTCTTCCGGAAGCGTCAGGTCCACCGCAACAAAGCGGGCAGGAAATTTCTGAAAAAGTTCCCGCTGCTGGCGGAGGGCCTGATTCAGCTCAGGAAAGTCAGGCCAGTCGCTTCCTTCATAAGGGTAGGGCTGGACGTGGTTGGTGAACGGTGAGGGATACCCCTCGTGCAGCGTCGTCTGGACCACCAGCACTGGCCACTCCGGATGCTGCCGGTGGATCTCTCTGAGAGGCGTCAGGACGGGTTCCAGTGCTCGATCCATGGCCCGGACCACCACAACGATCAGGTGCGCCTGGGTGGCAAACTGCCGGAGGTCGTCTTCTGGATCGTACGCGTGCTCGCCCAGACCACGGGTGTCGAGGAAGCGGAGCAGGCAGGAGTCTTCGTTGGGAAACGGGTAGAGGCGTGAAAACTGGGTGCAGGGACGAAAGCCGTCCCCAATTTCGGCGTCTGTGGCGCCGGTGAGGGTCCGGATGAGCGAGGTCTTCCCCGCTTGGGTCTTGCCCAGTAACCAGAGAACAGGAGCAGGCAGCTCCGACTGGAGGGTCCGGAGGGTGGCTTCCAGCTCTTCAGCAGGAACCCGGGGCTGCAGGAGGGTGTCCCGCAAGAGGGCAGTGAGTTTGGAGAACGCGGCCATGCGAAGCAGGAGAAGGGTGAATGCCGATGGACAATTATGCCTCGGAATTCACCGATCTCTCAAGCAAAGACGCTTAGCGCTCGATGGGGTACTGTGCCTGCTCCCAGTCCATCATGCCGGAACTGTTGATGCAGATCAGGTTTTCCAGCCCCTTGGAGGCGAGGGTCGAGAAGACCGACTGCGCCCGGCGTCCGGAACGGCAGTAAAGGTAAGCCTTCTTCACATCCTTGATGGCCGTCAGGTGGTTCAGTTCCTCTCCCATGGGGATGTTGACGGCGCCTGGGACGTGGCCCGCGAGGTACTCTTCTGGGGTCCGGCAGTCAATGATCATCTCATTTTCCGGGATGTGCTCAAAGAGGCGGTTGAGGCTGTGCATGGAGAACAGGTCCTCCGTGTGGTGCCCCAGGTCCTTGGAGATGCCGCAGCCTAGGTTGGCCGGCACGGCTTCGTCAATGAACTTCGGCTTTGGCAAACGCAGGGCGTTCATGACACCGGTGAAGCCGTCTTCGGTCTGATTGGCGCTGATGCGCGGGTTGTGAAGCTTCTCCTCACCGACGGTGGAAACGCACTCGCCCTTGTAGTCGTGCCCAGGATAGATGAGGGTTTCATCCGGGTAGGCATACAGGCGCTGGATGCTGCTGTAGAGCTTTGCGGGGCTCCCCTGCTGGAAGTCGGTGCGGCCGCATCCTCGGATGAAGAGCGTGTCACCGGTGAAGAGCATGTTCTCGCAGTGGAAGCTGGTGCAGGCGTCCGTGTGTCCGGGAGTGGAGAGGGCGGTGAGGGTGTGCTTCCCAAACTCCAGGCTCTGCCCATCCTTGAGCAGCACATCGGCACAGGGCACGCCAGAGGGTTCCCCCACAGCGGTTTGGACCTCCATGGCCTCTCGGAACAGGCCCAGGGAGGTGACGTGGTCGGCGTGAACGTGGGTGTCGACCGCATACTTGAGGCGGACGCCCAGCTCACTGATGACCCGGTGGTCGCGCTCGAACTGCTCACGGACGGGGTCAATCAAGACGCCTTCCTTGGTGTCGAGGTCCCACAGGAGGTAGGTGTAGGTCCAGGTGCTGTAATCGAACAGCTGGCGGAAGCCGATCGGCTGGGGGGCTGTGCTCATAGGTCCTCTTTGGTGCAATATAGCGATTTAATGGAGGAAAAAAGTTGCAGAACCTCTGGGTTTGCAACGCGATAGAAAACGAAATTCCGTTCCTTGCGTCCCTGCACAAAGCCCTGCTGCCGGAGCTGGGCGAGGTGCTGAGAGACCGTGGACTGGCTGAGGCCGGTGTTGCGCTCAATCTGTCCTACGCTCATTTCAGCATCTGCCAGCAGGCACAGCATCCGGAGGCGATCCGGGTGGCTGAGGGCCCGCAGCCCCTCTGCGGCGCGAATGGCGTCGTTGGGGTCGCTGGAGAGAAAGTATTCAAGGTCCTCACAGTCGAAAGGAGCCGGAGGAACGGATGAGGTAGTCATGGGAAATCTCCTGACGAAAACGGGCCGGACGCCTCACTTCGTCCGAGGACGAAGTTCCCGCCGAGACGAGCGGCCCGTGGTCCGGTTAGCCTTTGCCGGGCAGCATGATGTTCCAGTAGAGCCACGGAAGCACCCAGCGCTTGACCATCCACATGGAGGCCTGCTCATGTCCTTGGTCCACCACGGCGCCAAAGGTTTCCTGAGGTACGCCGTCGTAGTCGAACTCGGCCATGAGCACCTTTCCGTAATCGGTCACCAGCGGGCAGGAGGCGTAACCGTTGTAGTGGTCCATGACCATGCGGTTGTTCATGGTGGCAATCACGTTTTTGGCGACGACCGGATACTGCTTACGGATGGCGGCGCCGGTCTTGGAGTTCGGGGAGCTGGAAGCGTCTCCGAGGGCAAAGATGTTCTTGTACTTGCGGTGCTGCAGCGTGAAGGGGTCCACGTCCACCCAGCCGAAGGGGCTGGAGTCAGCCAGCGGGCTCTTCTTGATGAAGTCGGGAGCACTCATGGGCGGAACGGCGTGCAGCATGTCAAAGCGCATCACTTCTTCCTCACCCGTCTTCAGGTTCTTGAAAACAGCCTCGTCTTCTGAACCCCGAACCTCTACCAGTTCGCGTTCGTACGCGCACTCAATGTTCTTCCGCGCGGCCACACGCTCCAAACCCTCACGGTACTTCTGGATGCCAAACAGGTTGGGCTTGGCCGTCGCAAAGATCACCCGGCTGCCTTCGCGCATGCCGTGCTTGCGCAGGTAGTCCTCAGAAAGGTAGAGCGCTTTCTGGGGGGCGCCCGGACACTTCACCGGCGCGGTGGGCATGGTGAAGATGGCGGTGCCACCTTTGGGAAAGCGTCGCAGGGCCTCCCAGGTGGAATCGACCGTGTTGTAGTCGTAGTTGCAGCAGACCTTGCCGTTGCCGATGGCTTCACGCAGTCCGGGGATGTGGTCCCAATCGATTTGAATGCCTGGGCAGACGATCAGCATTTCGTAGCCCAAGGTGGTGCCGCTTTCGGTGGTCAGTTGATTCTGGTCGGGGTCAAAGGTGCTGACCGCATCCCGGATCCACTGCACTCCACTGGGCATGACGCTGGACATGGACCGGCGAGTGGTTTCCTTAGGGGTCACACCTCCGCCACTCAGGGTCCACATGGGCTGATAGTAGTGCCACTCCGCAGGCTCAATGATGGCAATGTCTGCCGAATCCATGAGCATTTTCAGGCGAGCAGCAACACTGATTCCAGCGGTGCCTCCTCCAACGATGAGGATCTGGTGCGCGTTCGTGGTTCCTGTCTGAGTCATATTCCTCCTGAGATGAGTTTACAAAACGGTTTCTTTAAGGAGAATGAAGAGGCCCATGACCAGCACAAACCAACCAAAGATCGGTTTCAGCTTGTTTCCGGAAATGAAGCGCCCCAGGTAGGCTCCCGCAAGGATACCCACCGTGGCCAGGGCCGAGAAGATCATCAGGAAGGTCCAGTCAATCTCTCGTGAGCCCAGGTCTCCCAGGAAGCCGAACAGGGACTTGAAGGCAATGATCATCAACGAGGTGCCCACCGCCTGCTTCATGGGCAGCTTGGCCAGCACCACCAGGGCCGGGATGATCAAGAATCCTCCTCCGGCTCCGACAAACCCCGTGACGCCTCCCACCAACAAGCCTTCTGCGCCAATCAGTGGGTAGTTGTATTCCAGTGGACCTTCGGCTTCCTGCTGTTTGTTATCGCGGATCATCGACACAGACGCAAGGATCATTACGATGGCAAAGACCGCCATCACCAGCAGCGCTTTGGTGACTTCAAACTCCCCGACCGTGAAAATAATGTCCGGCAGCAGCGGAACCCCAAACCGGCGCATCAGGAAAACGCCCAAGAAGGCCGGCACCGCAAAGACAAACCCCGTCCGGAAGTCCACCAGCTGCTGCTTCATGTAGCTGAACGACCCCACCAATGCGGTCAATCCCACCACAAACAGCGAATAGGCGGTGGCCAGAACCGGAGGAATGTCCAGGAAGTACACCAGGATCGGGACGGTCAGGATCGACCCCCCTCCTCCAATTAAGCCCAGGGTGATGCCCATGACGATGGCGCCCAGCCATCCCAGTATGATCAGAAAGTCCATTCGTGTTCCTTTGTTGAGGTCGACTGAAGTGAGTGAGTGAATCCTGCTGGCTCCGTGGTTGAGCGGTGAACCAACATTCGTAAATCAGTATATTTGAATATTATAATTTATCAATAGTAAAATTACGGAGGTTTTCTGAGGAGGCCTCGGGCCTCGGCTTGCGTCTTAGACGGTTGTGCGAACAATGAGTTTTGTCCCAAGCAACTGGGGCAATGACGGTATTTGGAGGAGAAGGACCAATGGAGTGGCAAGAAGAGCGGGAGGCGCCAGCAGAGGGAACGGTGCTTTGCGCCTTGGAAGAAATTCCGGAAGGAGAGGGCAAGGAATTCCGCTTTGGCGAAGGGCGTTTCCCCTTTCGCCTGTTTGTGGTCCGGCGTCAGGAGCAGGTTTGGGGGTACCTCAACTCCTGTCCCCACCTGCACACCCCCCTCAACTTTCGCCCGGACCGTTTCATGACCTACGACCGGGAGCACATCCTCTGCTCGGTGCACCATGCCCTGTTTGAGGTGGAAGACGGTTTTTGCATCGACGGGCCCTGCTCGGGACGTAGCCTGGTGCCGGTGCCAGTCGAAATTGTGGGGAATCAGGTTCAGATCGCAAAAACCGAGAAATGATTGTACGCTTCTTGCTTTCGGGATCCTCTGGATCGAACTGTCTTTCGTGAACCTCGTAATGTTTCGGCTTCTCATGCCCCGCTTATTCTCGCTTCTGTTGCTCCTCCTCGTGATGGGGGGAAGTGTCCCGGCCCTGGCTCAGTCTTCCGGAGGAGACTTTGAGATCAACTCCATCATCCTTTCTCGCAACTGTCCGCTCCCGGATGGTCCGGACCTGACGCTGCGGTCTCCCGAGGCCATTCTGCAGGCCAATGACAACCCGGAGTGTCCGAAGTACAACGACCTGCAGCTCATTCAGGTGACGCT
Source organism: uncultured bacterium (assembly GCA_965662235.1). Taxonomy (GTDB): domain Bacteria; phylum SAR324; class SAR324; order SAR324; family NAC60-12; genus JAYPUA01. The sequence goes on along the minus strand of CBFIGY010000020.1, from coordinate 11,827 downwards.
GACGAACCTCGGCGCCCGGACGCGCAGCATCGGCCTGGAAGTGCTGGTGACGATCGACGACAAGCCTCAGCCCAAGAAGTCCTTCCGCAAGGTCTTCACCATTCCATCGTTTGACCTGGCCCGTCTGCTCCACGACATCAAGCTCGACACCTCGGGACTTTACAAGATCTCAGCCCGGGTCTGGGATACCGACTTCAAGCGACTGTACGATCAGACCCGCGCCGGTGAAGAGCGACGCTTTTACATTGCCACGGAAGAGGACCTTGCCGACGCTCGGAACGTGATGTCCGGAGGCGGAAGCAAGGGAAACCGCCGGCCCATTCCACTGAAGTTTGATCCGCCGGACCTGCGTTGGGAGTCGGCTCAGGTGATTCCGCAGCACATGCTGCGGGGCGAGGTGATGCGCATCCGCCTCAACCTCATCAATGTTGGAGGCGACATCGTCCGGGGCATCAAGTCGAAGGTTGAGTTCTTCAACACGCGTCAACCGCTGCGTCGCAGCGCCATCGCGTTTCCTGAGACCTCCGTGGCTGCACCAGGCGAGGTGATTACGTATGAGCTGGAGTACATCCTTCCCGACGATCAGCTGCTGGGAGAGTACAAGATCATTGCGGAGGCCGATCCGGACAAAACCATTGATGAGCTGAATGAAGAGAACAACATCATTGAGTCCAACATCCTCCGCCTGAGCGACATCAAGCTCCTGCTGCCTCCAGAGGATCACGTGTTTGACGAAGCCGGCCTCTTTTTGCTGCAGTGGGACAGCTTGGCGTTTGGCGAGTTCAAGGTGCAGATTGGAGTGGATCCGAAGTTTGAAGACGCCGGCCTCTACTTTGACCTGCCGCAAGGGGACCGCTGGATTGCGGACAAGGAACTGGTCCCGCTTTCTGGGGAGCTTCCGGGAATGGCAATGGGCCTCATGCAGTCCACCGGCAACAACAAACTCTACTGGCGTGTGATTGGGCGTCAGGCCAGTGGCCGGCAGTCGATGTCCGAGGTCCGCAGCTTCAGCATCAAGCCCTCACGCTGACCCCAGTCCTTCAGGACCGGGCCCTTCACGGCTCGGTCTTGGAAAAAAGACCATTCCTGCTTATGATAAGGGCTTTGGTGCTCACGGAGCAGGCAAGCCCCTCCCACCACCAGCCCAACCCTTCACCCTTCCCCGCGTTGACGTCAAAATGATGCGCATGATCCGGCTCTTCAATCGCAAACACTGGTTCTGCCTCTTGGGGGGCGCTGTCGCCGTGACGCTGCTGGGAGGCTGCACGCAGCCCAACCTGGTGGGGGTTGAAGCGATTCAGGTGGTTTCGTGTGCCGATGATCCGGGACAGCCGGGGTGTGAACCAGTCGACGCGCTGGAAACCGTTGAGGCGGAACCGGCTGAAGCACCGGTCGTGGTGGCAGTGCCGGAAGAGGCACCGCTTGAAGAAGCGCCCCAGCCTCCCCGTTCTGAAGAAACGCCCGTGGTCGCACAGCCCGAGCCTCCGGCAGAACCGGTTGCACCGGCTCCCATCGCCCCGGAGCCGCTCTTGACTCAACCGCTTCCTGAAGCGCCCCCACCGGCTGCTCCAGAACCTCCGGAGGTGGTGAAAGCCGAGCCGGTCCCTGAGCCTCCTCCGGCTCCTGAACCCCTTCCCATTGTTCCGGAGCCGCAGAAGGTGGTGAAAGCCGAGCCGCTTCCGATCGAGACTCCTGTGGCGGAAGCCCTGCCCCCGGCGGTTGATATCCCAGAGCCACCCCCTGTTCCTGAAGCGCCCCCACCGGCTACTCCAGAACCTCCGGAGGTGGTGAAAGCCGAGCCGCTTCCGATCAAGACTCCTGTGGCGGAAGCCCTGCCCCCGGCGGTTGAGGCTCCAGAGTCACCCCCTGCCGCCGAAGCGGAGGAGCTGCCGGAAGCACCCGTAGCGGCCCCGGTTGACTCGGCTGATCCGGCTCCTGCCGTAGAGGCGGAGCTGGAGTTTGTGGGCATTGAGCTTCCCGCGTCTCCAGAGGCTCCACCCGCTTCCCTTGAGCCTAGCCCGGCGTCGCTGACGACGGCCCCGCCGGTCACCGAGCGCCCGACTCCAGAGCTTCCGGAGTACACAGGCGCCTTTGTTTCTTTCTCCACGGAGCAGCGCCGTGTGGTGCCGAATCCGGAGGGAGGAGACCTTGAGCCGGTGGCTGAGACGGTGACGTTTCCGGAGCGTTCTGAACGTGACCCACAACCCCCTGTCAGCCGTCCACCGGTGCCCCTAGAGCCCCGTCAGGCACCAGCGGTTCGTGTGCCGGGATCCATTCCTGCAGAGCCTTCCGCATTTGAGGGACGCTTCCAGCGTTTTTCCGAGCCTGAACCGTCTCAGCGTCCTCAGCCGGTTGTACTGGAGCCTGTGCTCTCGGACCTTACCCCTCGCTTGCCCACCGGTGTGACAGCTCCTGCAGAAAACCCCTTTGAGCGCGTTTATCGCTTTGTGGAGAAGTGGCGGCGTCTGTGGGAACAGGAGGGAGGCGAGGCCTACCTGAGCCTGTATGCCCCGGACTTTCAGGGAGGGGGACGCGACCTCCAGGCGTGGCGTGAGCACAAACTCACGGTCAACCGCCTGAACCAGAACCGCCAGGTTCAGTTGACTCCCACCCGGATTTTGTTCGAAGGCAACCGGGTGTACCTAGACCTGCTCCAAGCCTATCAGTCCTCCCGCCTGCAGGACTGGGGGCTCAAGGAACTGGAGCTGCGGGAGCGGCAGGACCGCTACCTGATTGTCGCGGAGAATTGGAAGGCGCTTGATCAGAAAGCGTTCCAGCAGTTGCGGCAGGAACAGTCCCTTGAAGAGTGGGCGGTTCCCGAAATGCTCGACCTCCAGGAACTCCCCTCCTTCTGATCGTCCCTCGGCTCCCCGAGAGCCTTCCCCTGCTTCAAGGCGACGCGGTGCTCCTCCGCGTGGCTACGTATACTTCAGGAGTGCTTTTTCCCGACGGCCTGCTTCAATAGGGCGTCGTCTCAAACCGACTGCTGCCGGCACGTCTTCCTCTTTTCGATGACGTCGAGAGGGGGCGTTCCTCCGCGTTCTTCCAACCCCTGATCGCCTGAGTTCGGACCTCCTGGTTCCACAAGGCGACCGCGCTGCCCCCATTTTTTTCGAGGAAGCACCATGGACGGACAAGAACTCCTTTTTCCCCTCATCAGGCTCAGAACGGCAGCGTCTCAGTCATTTTTTTTCCGCTCTCTCTCCTTTTGACCGGGTTATGGGACAAAAAGCTCAGAATGCAGGAAGGGAATCCCCTCCAAGACCCATCAAACAAAGGTTTGGCGGATTTTTGGCTGAATTTTAAGAGCAGCATTGGAATTTTTCCTAGTGATGGGAAAATTTAGAAAAATACTTTTTAAGTATCTGTTTTTTTGAGTAAAAAATTAGTTAAAGATTCTCTAATTATTGTGTCCAATCTGCTTGACAAGCGGAGAAATCGCCTTAAAGTGGGGGCTACTGATGAACCAGCGTTGAGATCACGAATTGGGGAGGTGGCTCCTCAACCGTTAACATTCACTTTTGGAAACAGGGATCCTGTGAGGCGTTTGGCTAAGAGAATCAAAGCAATGCTTCCCCTCCTGCTGATGGTGGGAGGATGGTGCGTCGGGCCAGGCGCGTTACTGGCTCAGGTGGCAGTGGATGATGTGCAGCGAGCACAAGAGGACCTCCGGGACACGCTCTCGGAGACAGCAGCCCAGAGTCGGGACTACCTGCCGGAAACCGAGGTCTTCACCGAAGACGTTTACCAAGAGACGGTGGAGCAGACGGAGGCCGCAGACATCGTGCTCTTCACCAGCTCTCCGCGGGTGGTGAAGGAGCCGAAGGGGGCCTACAAGGTTTCAGTGAGTGCCTTCAGTCCCCTCCAGTCGGTGACGGCAAACGATGTCGACCTGAAGGTGGGAGAGGATCAGTATGAGGCAACCTTTACGATTCAATACACGTTGCTGGCGCCGGGAGACAATCTCATCCAGGTCGAAGTCACATCCGAGGCCGGATCCGCAGAAAAGGAGTTTCGGATCTTCTATGAGACGGAAACGGTCAAGTTTGCCGACCTGGAGAAGGCCCGTAAGTCGAGCTTCACCATGGTAACCATCTTTGACGTGACTCGAGACAGCAACGCCGACAGCGCCACCACGAACCACCGGGTTGCGCACAAGGGCAGCACGACCTTGGTCGCCGTGGGACAGGTGGCCACCGGGTTCACCTCTGCATTCGTCATCACGGGTGTCATCAATGCTGATGATCAATTTGCTGCTCAGGATGACTCCAAGGAAATCCTCTTTCGTCAGCTGAGTGTGGACTGGAATGACACAGACACGTTCCTGGGCGACTTCACCTTGGGTGTGGGCTACAACTCCGTTGGCATCCGGGATGAGGAAAAGACCTCCACGTACCGGGACTCTTGGACAGATGCTTACAAGCAGGGGGGAGACGAGTCGTACGTCAGCACTCAGGTGAAGGCCAACGTCGGCGAGAAGGTGGTTTGGAGAACCACTCTGCGGGCTGGACGCAAGACCTTCCCTGATGTGGAGCAGGAGACACAGACCCGCAAGCTGGGACAGGGCCTGAGCTTCAACTGGCTGGACCTGCCGTGGGACACGAGCCTGGCCTACTCCCAGACCGATGATCCGGATCCACTGGCGGATCTTTCCAAGATTGAGGGCAAGTTGGCGATTAAGCCCCAGTGGAAGCCGTTGACGTTGTTGGCCGAATACGGTTATGCCGACACTCAGTATGCCGAGTTTGATGCGGCCAAAGAGGCCCGTGAACAGACGGCTGTCATGCATGCCACCCTTGGTTTGACGTGGGCGCTGCCGGGAGGCGCGTCCCTTGACTATTCTCACCGCTACGAGCTCCAGGAGTCGAACCTGGCGGGCCAGGACTTCAGCAAGAACCTGGACACTCTCAAATTGACCTTCATCTTCTGACTGAACATGCGCTTCGGACTGACACTGCTGCTGATCCTGTTCCTCGCTCCTCAGGTAGGAGCCCAGGAAGCCCTCTTGGAACTGATCCAGGGACGCCTCAAGGTCCAGAGGGGAACCCAGGTGCGTTTCCTCACCAATGACGATCCTGACAATCCCTTACGGGTGGAGTTGCAGAAGAACACGCGGGTGCAGACGGGGGCCAACTCCCAAGCGCTGGTGACTCTGCGTCGAGGAGAGGAGGTGATTCAGCTCCGGTCCAACTCCCTGTTCTCCCTTGATCAACTGGGGGAGGAAGAAACGCAGATCCGCATGCCGGTGGGCAAGGCGCAGTTCCGGGTCGATCCCAATCGACGGATCAAGCGTCGTTTTGTGGTCCGGACCCCTACCGCAGTTGTGGGCGTGAAGGGAACAGAGTTTGTGATGGGCGCCGGCGATGGTGCCACCAGCATGCTCACCCTCTCCGGAACCGTGGAGATGGCCTCTGCTGAAGCCCCTAAGGTCCAGATTGCCGTCAGTGCGGGGCAGGCGTCCAAACTTGAGGTCGGTAGCGCCCCCACTCCCCCTGTCTCCGTTCCTCCGGAGTTGCAGGCCAGCATTGTGGAAAGTGATTCTGCAGAAACCTTTACTGCTGTGAGCTTCCCGCCCGCCCAGCCCATTGAAGAAGCCGCTGCTCAAGCCGAGCAGGAAGAAGCCGCCTCAGAGGAACCGGCGGCCACGGAAGATGCTGCTCCTGCAGAGGAGGCTCCCGTTGAGGAGACCACCACTGAGGAACCAGCGGTGGAGGAGCCGGCAGTGGAGACCCCACTTCCAGAAGGCCTCCTGGACGACATCTCCGATCAAACGGATGAAGCCGTGAACAGTGTGCAAGAAACCGAGAAGGCCGTACGGCTGAACATCGAACGCGCTAACCAACAGTAGTTCTGAGCTATGATGACCTCCAAGACTCTCAAATCCGTTCTCCTGCAAGGAGCCGTTGGGCTCGTGTTGCTGTTCGGGCTACTGGCCTGTGCCACAGACCGGCCTGATGATGGCAACCAGGTGGCTGCTGTTCAGCTTCAGGTTGACTACTGGGATCGCTCTGCTCGGTCCTTCTTGCCGATCCGACGCCTCTTCCGCTCAGACGATGAGTGGCAACAGGGCATCAACACCGAGGTCATCTTTGCCGTTCCGGCGACCACGACCTTTGTGGAGGACCCCTCTCAACTCACCGATGTCATTGCGTCCGGACTGGTGGATCAAGGAGACAGTTCCATCAACCTGACCCTTCCGTTGGAGACGCCCATCAAGCTCTTCGCCTACCGGTACGTGGAGAGCCTGGCCCTCTCCATTGCATCGAGCAACGAGGTGGAGTACGACTCTTACGGTGAGTCCGACACCTTTGCCATTGCAACCGACTCATCAGAAGAGTCGGTGACCATCTTCCTTACCACCAATGGCACCCCCGGTGTTCAGGTCACGGATGCCAATGACACCAGTGTCACAAGCGGCAAGACCTTTGAAAGTCCTTATGCTCCTGCCTTCACCTTCAACGTCAAGCTCACCAAAAAACCGAAATCCGACGTCATCCTCCCCCTTTCCAGTTCTGATACGACTGAAGGAACCGTTTCTCCGAGCAGCCTGACCTTCACCCGGACCAATTGGGGAGTGGCCCAGACCGTGACGGTGGCAGGAGTCAGTAACTCTGCCGACAGCACGTCTGACACCAGCAACCAGAACTACACCATCACCTTAGGCGTACCTGAGTCAACCGACCTTGACTACAGCAGCCTCAGCGCGACCACGTTGGCAATGACCAATGTGGACCTCAGCAGCGCGGGCTTTTCAATTGCGTCATCTCGCACAGGAGAGAGCCTGATTGACCTGGCGAACCCTGTGCTGGTGACCGCTGAAGACACGAACGACCCTGCTCATCAGGACACCTTCACCGTCGTGCTGCAGAAGCAGCCTGAGGCGCAGGTCGTACTGCCCCTCTCCAGCTCTGATACCGGAGAAGGCGTGGTCTCTCCAAGCAGCCTGACCTTCACCACCACCAACTGGAACCAGCCACAGACGGTGACCGTCACCGGACAGAATGATGCTGTGGATGAAGGGGAAAACACCCTCTATGAGGTCCGCTTTGGCGCTGTTCAGTCTCAGGATGTCAGCTACGCAGGCTTTCAGCTGCCCGCAGTCCCTGTGAGCAACCTAGATGATGATACGGCGAAGCTCCTCATCCGTCCCCTGGTCACCCGTTACGACAACGACACACTCCAATCAGGCACCAGCACCCCAGAGTGGGACCCTTACTCCACGTTGGAGGTCACAGAAGGGAACGGCCCCGAAGCCGCCTTCGCAGTAAGTCTGCAAACGGAGCCTACGGACAACGTCACGGTGACCCTGTCACGGGTGATCAATACGTACGACAGCGGTCTCATCAAAAGCCTCCTCCCCGAGCAACAGGTGGTGATTGGAAGCAGTGACACCTCTCAGACACTGACCTTTACACCGGCTAACTGGAGCAATGAGGTCACCATCACGGTTCAGGCCGTGGATGATGCCCTGGTTGAGGGCGGTGACGCCAACACCGCCTTCCCAGAAACCTATCAGTATGAAGAATTCCTCCTTGGCCAGACGGACACCAAGGACACGGCCTATCAGAACCTGAAGCGGGCCCTGCGGGTCTTTGCTTCAGACAATGATGAACGAGGGATTCAGGTAAGCTCGTCCGCATCGGAGTCGAGCCAGAGTTTCGACTACAGCATTCGCCTCAACAGCCGACCGATTAATGACGTCACCCTCACCCTTACCCTCACCGGAAACGGACGCCTGAGCACCAGCACTCTGACCTTCACCTCGGAGAACTGGGATCAGCCGCAAACGGTCACGGTGACACCGAGTCTGTTGGGCTCCGACGGCTATAGCTACGGAGACCTGAGCTTCACGTTGGGAGTGGGCATCTCCAATTCAGGGGGATCCGGCTATGACGAGATTGCGGATGCCTTGTTGTTCCAGACGGACAACCGTGAGATCACCCTCAAGGACACCCGTGCTCCCGTTGTGAGCAGTGCCTCTGTGCAGGCCGGTCACAACATTGTGGGAATCGGGGGAGAAGTGACCATCAAGCTGGTCGCGTCCGAGCCGCTGAACATCTCTAATACAACTGACGTCTCTCTAAAGCTCGACACAGGCAATACTACCCGAACGGCTTCGCTGAGCTCCTTGGAAGATGGCTCCTCGGAAGATGGCTCTTCTTTACCCAACTCGGTGATGGTCTTCACGTACACCGTTCAGGAGGGAGATGACATTGCTGCACTTGAACTGGCAAACGACTCTGCTCTGACAGGCGTGATCAAGGATACGGGAGGCAGTTCAAACGAACTGGTGTTGGACAACGCTACCGCCAACCTGAACCTGGTGGGAGCCCCGCGCCTAGATGGTGTGCGACCCACGAATCTGGCGGTTTCCCTTGCCGGAGGAGCCTCTGTTCTTCGCGGAAACGGTTTGTTCTACGGCGGCAGCACCCTGCAGGACAACGTGACCCTGACCCTCAGTGCGTCCGATTCCAGTGGTGTCACCGGATACTATGCGGTGCTGGACAATTCTTCTGTTTCGCCACTCAACGGCTCGGAGTCGGGCTGGGTCTCCCTGCTGAATCCAAGCAACGACAACGTGAGCTTCGACATTGGCTCCGGAAGCGACAACAAGACGGTCTATGTGGCCTTCAAGGACAATGCGACGCCGGCAAACATCTCCGTGTGGACGTCTGACTCGGCCGCCATTGCTCCGCGTCTGCTGGCCTCTGCGCCCGACAATGCCAGCACCGGGTTGCCCAGCCGGACGCCGCTGCAGCTGACCTTCAACAAGGAAGTGACGGCCGCTGCTCTTGCCAGCAGCCTCACGATTGATCCTGCCCTGCCAGGCACTCTGGTGCCAGCGGTGATTCCAGGGGCGAGCTATGCGGACAACGCGACCTCCTTCCACTTCCTGGCTCAGGCACTTCCGGACAATGGCACCACCTATACCGTCACGGTTCTGGACAACCTGACGGATGTCACGGGGGTTTCGGCCCAGACGCCGGTGACCTTTACCTTCACAACAGCAGACCTGCAGAGCTCGCTGGTGGCGTGGTACTCATTGGATGGGTACGCCACTCCGGACCAGGGAACCGACAACCTGTCGCTGAGCGGCGTGTCGGGCACCAGCACCGCAGATCGCTATGGAAGCACCATCGGTGCCCTGGCCCTGGACAACTACACCTCGTCCTTCAGCCTGTCGGCGCCGTCGTCCCTCTCCCTCTGGGCCAAAGGTGCAGGCACGGCCTTTGGTGTGTCTGCTTCGGATCAGTGGCACCACCTAGTGGCTTTGGACAATGGCACCGTCTATGTCGATGGCGTTGCTTTTCCTCAGCAGGGAAATCAGGCGATCTCCGGCTTCACCGGCGCTTTGGATGAAGTGCGGGTCTTCAGCAGTCGTTTGAGTGCTCAACAGGTTCAGGAACTCTATGCGGATCCGCAGCGCGGACTGGTGGCCTACTACCCCTTCACAGACAACCTGACCTCTGATTTCACCGGGCAGGCAGACAACCTGACAGGGGCTCCGACGTTTACGCTCAACCGCTTTGGGGACAGTTGGGCCGCTCAGGGAGCAGGGACGACGCCAGACTTTGCGTTAACGGACAACTACACCGTCACCTTCTGGACAAAGGTGGACGCCGGAGCCACCGGGTCTGTGCTGCAGAACGATGGCACTTCGTGGATCGACAACAGCACGGTTTCCTCTCAGGGAGCGTGGACCTTTTTGACGGTGATGTCACAGGGGGGAAGCCTCTCGGTGTATGAGAATGGCGTTCCGCTGACCTCTTTGCCCACCTCCCCACTTGGTGTCCTGACCCTGGGAGGGGATAATGTGTCCACAGATGACCTCCGGGTGTACAACCGGGCGCTGACGCCGGATGAGGTCCTTGCCGTGATGGGCGTCCAGGACGTTCAAGGGCCGATTGGCACCTTTTCCATTAGCAGCTCCAAGGGCACCGATCGTCCGGGAGTGGCGTCTACAGACAACCTGACCCTCACCTTCCAAGCTCGTGATGATCAAGAGGTTGCCAAAGCGTGGTTCGGGGAGAGCTTAGAAACGGTTGATCAAGAGCTTTCGGGAAGTGGAACAGCGTGGTCGACGACGACGACTGTTCGGCTGCAGGACAATACGACCGAGGGAGAAAGACCGTTCTACGTGCGTTATGAAGACGCTGCGGGCTTGGTGTCCCCATTGCTCACGCAGTCCCTCAGCCTGGACCTCTATCCACCCCATAGTGCCTCAGTGGCCATCCAGACGGATCTGCCCTTCAGCACCGACAACAACTCGGGAGCGACTCCGGCGTACACGAGCTCTTTGGACGTTCAGCTGACCCTGAGCGCCCGAGACAACGTCAGCATCTACAGCTATCAGGGCTCAGGAAACACAGACAACACCAGCGAGGTGGCGGTGACGCCGACCCCGCAGTTTGACAATGCCTCCGTGCCCTTCCGCCTGACTTCTGGAGATGGAGAAAAAACCATCACAGTGACGTATCAAGACGGTGTTGGCAACTCCGTCAGTGCCTCGGACACCATCACTCTGGACACGCAGCGTCCGGTGGGAAGTGTTCGGGTTGTTGACAACCGGAGTGTGATCCGGGGCTCCGACAACCTCAGCTTGGAACTGACCGCTACGGATGAGCGTAGCAGCGTCTGGGGCTACCAGCTCCAGGCTGTGGTCGGGAATCAGGCTCCAGTGCTTCCCGACAATGCCTCTGGCTTCACGAAGTTCACCACTCAGGGACCATCCGTGTCGGAGTCGGTGACCTTTGTGCCGGGTGATCTTGAAACCACTGATCAGACCGACAACCTCACCCTTTACGCATGGTTCCTTGATGGCGCCGGTAACCTTTCGTCCGCGTTGGCCCAAGTTGCGCCAGCGTCCGATTTTGACAACTCCAGCGGGGGGACCAATGACAATGCCTCGGTGGACAATGCCTACGACCGCCTCTATGTGGACAACACGCCTCCAACAGGTTCGGTCCAGTTTGACAACCTGACCAGCCTGGACAACACGACCGTCCGGCTGACGCTGAGTCTGCAGGACGACCACGGCCTCTATGCCTACTGGAAGAGCAACACCGAAAGCCTCCCCAGCGACAACGCGACGGAGTGTGGGGACCTCACCCTGAAGGATGATGACTCCAACTGCTGGCAGGTGCTCACCGACAACGCCAGCTTGCTCCAACCGGCATGGCCCGATCACGGCTTGACCACCAAAACGATCTCTGGGGTGGAGCATACCCTTGCCAGTGACACCTTCTCGCCTGAGGTGTTTGTCTATGGCCAGGACCTCGCTGGAAACGTTGCGCTGCTGGGCAGCTCAACGGTGACGCTGGATCCCGTGGCCATTACGACCTCGGACAACTTTACCGGGATCACGCGCAACTACACCATTGCAGACAACACAACAAGTGAGGCCGGTCAGAATCGGGTCCTCCAGGTTCGCTTGGCTCACTTACCACTGCCGTCCAGCACATCCGTTACATTGTCTTTTCAAATTGATGATGCGTCCGAAGCACGTTTCGCAAGCAATCAGTCGACGGCAAAAATACTGACGTTTAAATCAGGGGACTGGCAAACGGCTCAAGCACTTACCATTGCTGGAGTCGATGACGACATTGTCGATGACAATAAAACCTACCAGCTAAGTTGGTCGATTTTCAGCGGTCCTGAAGCTTGGCTTACAACACCTGAATCTTCCCAAGGATTTGTCAACGTTGACAATGATACGGCTGGGTATGTTGTGAGTGTCAAGGACAACACCACTTCAGAGTCTGGAGGCGAAGGAGCGCTCCAGGTTCATTTGACCTCACAGCCCTATCAGCCGGGATCAGATGGCACC
>CBFIGY010000019.1:0-54408 GCA_965662235.1 uncultured bacterium | reverse complement strand
CTTGCCGACCAGGTGGGGGAAGTGGGCATGGAGGTCCAACTCGTTCCATCTGCAGAGGAGCGCCAAACGTCGTTCAGCAGACTCCCACTCGTTCCGGTCCCCCCCATCACCCACATCTGTCCCTCGAGGACCGTCGCGGTGTGATCTGTTCGAATCGGCCAATTGGCGTTGCCTTGCGAGGTCCAGGTGGCGCCATCTTCAGAAGTCCAGACGTCATTCAGTTTCCCACCCGTTCCAGTCCCCCCCATCACCCAGAGCTTTTGGTTGAACGCCAGAGCAGCGTGTCCATATCGAGGATTGAAGCCATTGGGGTCTCCATCTGATCGTATCTCCTCCCACAAAGTCCCGTCATAGGCCCAGACATCATTGAGTGGGCTTCCGTCGTTTCCTCCAATGACCCAGAGTTTTCCATCAAAGACGACGGCGGCCAGTCCGCTGCGTGCCGTCCAGCCGACAGAGACCGTGTCGTTGGTCCAAGTGATGCCATCGGTGGAATGCTGAACGCTGTTCAGCCTGGATGCATCAATTCCTCCCATCACATACATCTTTCCGTCAAACACCGCTCCTGCATGGTTACTTCTAGCGGTTAGGCCAATGACTGTTAGGTTATCCCAGTCGCATCCGGAGTCACAAAGGGCTTCCGTGGTGAAGCCCACATCCGAGTTGCTGGCCAGTTTGGCGCCGCCCAGTGCAGAGATGTCAGTGGTGGCTCGGAGCTGATACTCCGTCTTGGAAGAAAGGGGCAGGTCCGGATCGAGCGTGTAGGTCAGGAGGTCCTTGGACGGCGTCAGCTGAGCGGGCTCGCAGGTGGTGAAGCCATCAGACGAAACCTGGACACCGGCCTCACAGGCGCTGGTGGAGCTGGTGGGAACGCCGGTCCGTCCGACGCCTTGGTTGAAAGTGACGCTTAGGTTGTCCGTGAGGGAGACTCCACTTTTACCGTTGGCCGGGGTGGTGGCTTCAACAGACAGGGTTGCCGGAGCTTCATACGGGTCCTTGGGCTCATCGCTCAGGGGCATGCCGCATCCTGTCCAGAAGAGCGTGCTGACGCTCCCGAGGAGGATTAGTTTGTAAGGAAGCATGGTCCACACCAACAGGAGAGGTTTCTTAGAAGACAAACCCGAGCCCCAGAAAGGCGGTGGTGGTCTGAAACTTGGGATCCGGGCTCATTTCAATGGTGCGGGACGCCCGAAGGGACTCCGACAGGCTTGAGTCCCAATCGGCATAATGGGCGTTGATGACACTCCAACGCAAGCCAAAGACCGTTTCAAAACCAAACCCATGGTGCCCCAGCATGAAGAACGACGACGTTCCCCCGACGTCTGAAGACTTCAGGGTCTCGCTACCGGAACCAGAGTAGCCGTAATCCAGCTGAGTCTCCAGCGTTCCACCAGAGATGGCGCCCACGCCAAAACCCCAAGTGAAGTTTTCCCCAATCACAAAGCCGACCTCTGTGAAGTTGGCCTTGAGGGTGGAGGTTTCACGGATGAGGCTGGTGGAGCCGGAAGAAGTTTCCCCCTCAAAGGTCGTCGTGAGGGTGCTGCCTCCGAGCAGAATGCCGCGGGTGACCAAGTGAAGCCCAAAGCCCTCTGACTGAGCCGATTGCGCATCCAGCTGTGTTCCAGCGGTCGCAATGTCTTGGGCCGCCAGTTGCTCGGCCTTGCCCTGCTCCATGCCACTCATGGTGGCCCGAACCCGGACCAGGTTGGAGCGGGAGCAGCCGCTGATGATGAGGAAGATGAGGGTCAGCCCAAGTAAGGTGTGGCGCATGAAAGTCTCCAGCAGAAATCGTTTCCGCAGAGAAATTCAAGAACTGAACCTTAGTCGCTCTCAACGGCTCCCCAGCCACCACCACCGGGCGTTTCAATGCGGATGCGGTCTCCGGGAAGCGCCCGAATTTCGTTTTTGCCCCCCAGGTTCAGGGTCGGGCCGCCGTTGCGCAGAAACAGGTTTCGCCCAGATGCCCCGGGTGCCCCGCCTTCTAGACCAAAGGGGGCATGCGTCCGCCGTTCAGAAAGAATGGCAACGTTCATTGGCTCCAGAAATTCGATCTCCCGGATCAAGCCATCGCCTCCGTGGAAACGCCCAGACCCTCCGGATCCAGCCCGCAGCGCAAAGGTTCTCAGCAGCACCGGATAACGACGCTCTAGGATCTCCGGATCGGTGATGCGGGTGTTGGTCATGTGCGTGTGGACCCCAGACTGGCCATGCCACGAGGGTCCTGCTCCTGCGCCTCCACCAATGGTTTCGTAGTACCCCAAGTGAGCGTTGCCGAACGTCAGGTTGTTCATGCACCCCTGCGAAGCCGCACACGCCCGGAAGGCCTTGAAGATGACATCGGTGATGCGCTGCGAGGTGAGCACATTGCCCCCAACCACTGCCGCTTGCTCGGAAGGAGCCAGCAGCGACCCTTCCGGAATGCGAATTTCAATCGGATTCAAGCAGCCCTGGTTGAGCGGCAGGTCCTGCTGAATGAGGCACCGGAGCGCATACAGCACTGCCGAGTGCGACACGGCTCGTGGCGCATTCAGGTTGCCCCAAAGCTCCGGACCCGTTCCGGCAAAATCGAAAATCGCGCTTCCTGCTTGCCGGTCAATGGTCAGGGTCAGGCAGATAGGAGAACCGTCATCCAGAAAGTCCTGAGCCTGAATGGTCCCCACTTCCGGAAGTCCCTCCTGTTCCGAAAGCTGCTGCAGCACCTCCCGGACGGCCTCTTCAGCATTGGTCTGAATGTGCCGCATGTACGCTTGGACGACGGCAAGGGAGCGGTTCCGGACCAGCTCCTGGAGCAGGTCGATGCCCCGTTGGTTGGCCGCCACCTGGGCCTTGAGGTCGGAAAGGTTGTCCTCGAGCAGGCGGGTGCCCGAAATGGGAGCCGCTCCAGGTGGCCGCGGAAGGGCCCCCGGGGCCTGAAGCAATTCCGCAATGCCAGCTTCATTGAAGACTCCTGCCTCGACCAGCTTGAAGCTCTTGATGAAGGCGCCCTCCTCCTCCAGCGTCCGGGAGAACGGCGGCATGGAACCCGGGGAAATGCCTCCAATGTCGGCGTGATGCCCACGGCTGGCGACAAAGAAAATGGGGCGCTGCTGCTCCCACACCGGTGTGATCACCGTGATGTCTGGCAGGTGGCTGCCTCCGGAGATGGGATGATTCGTGACCAGCACATCGCCCGGCCGGAGGTCAGCCCCCTGGAGCCGGATCTGCTGCCGGACCGCCTCACTCATGGCTCCGAGGTGCACCGGTTGATGCGGCGCATTGGCGACCAATCCCCCCGTTTCATCGAAGATAGCACAGGAAAAATCCAGGCGTTCCTTGATGTTGGTCGAGATCGCCGTCCGCTGCAGGGTCCGTCCCATCTGTTCTGCAATGGACATGAACAGGTTCCCAAAAATCGACAGCTGAATGGGGTCCATCTGCGTACCAAGCGCAGGCGCCGCCGCGGCTTCCACGTGAATGAGGAGGTCGCCGAACTCCGTCACCTTCGCCTGACATCCGGGCTCAATGAGAATGGTGGACGTATCCTGCATGACGATGGCCGGCCCCTGGAGCTGGTGCCCTGCAGACAGTCGTTCCAGCCGAAAGATCGGAGTCTCCTGCCACCCGCCTTCGAAGTAACACTCGGTGGTCGCCTCCACTGGAGCAGGTCCCTGAGCCGAAGGAATCGCGAACCGCTTCAGCCCTGAGGAAGGCGCAATGGCGCGCACCCGGAGGTCATCCACCAGAATGTCCCGGTTCAGCTCAAACCCATACTCACGCCGGTAAACGGTCCGAAAGGCCTGGGCGTAATCACCATCTTCAGGCTCCGGAATCATCAAGGTGGTGTCCGTGCCCCTGTAGCGGAGGTTGAGGAAAAACCGGGCTTCAAGCTGATCCGGAGCCGCGCCTTGAGCCCGGAGTTCGTCTTGAGCCTGTTGGGCAAGCTCCGTCAGTCGTGCCTTCAGGGCAGGAAGAGAGTCGGCCTGCAGAGTGGCAGCAGCCGGTTCCTGACGTTCGGTGGCTAGGTCGGCCAGCCCCATTCCGTAAGCTGAGAGGATGCCAGCGAAGCGGTGCACAAAGACGGTGCCAATGCCAAGCTCCCGGGCAATGGCGCAGGCATGCTGCCCGCCGGCTCCTCCGAAACAGGCGAGGGCGTGCTCCTGAACGTCAAATCCGCGCATCACGGAAACCTCCCGGATGGGGCGAACCATGGTTTCATTTGCCACCTTGAGGAAGCCCA
The DNA here is from genome assembly GCA_965662235.1 of uncultured bacterium. Lineage (GTDB taxonomy): Bacteria > SAR324 > SAR324 > SAR324 > NAC60-12 > JAYPUA01. The sequence continues at coordinate 50,192 of CBFIGY010000019.1, read as the reverse complement.
GCGCCACCTCTTCCACCGTGCGTTCCGGAAGCCCGCGTTCCCGGGCGTGCGCATTGACGGTGTCCGTAAGCTCCTGCAGCGCAGCGCGGGCGCCTGCCTGGTCCAGCGGCTGGTCTTCGGTGTCGCCAAAAATCTGCGGGAAGTACTCCGGATGCAAGCGTCCCAGCACCAGGTTGGCGTCTGTGACAGCTAGGTGCCCCTGCTTGCGGTAACACACCGGTCCCGGATGCGCCCCGGCGGACTCTGGACCCGCCTCAAAGCGTCCGTTGCGGAAGAACAGGCGCGACCCTCCGCCGGCGGCAACGGTCCGGATGTCCATCTGCGGAGCCTGAATGCGGACCCCGGCGGTTTCGGTTTCGTGCGTCAGTTCCCAGTCGCCTCCGAAGCGGGACACGTCCGTGGAGGTGCCACCCATGTCGAAACCGATCACCGGCTGGCCCAGTTCCGTCGTGAGCGCGTACCCCACCACTCCTCCAGCAGGACCTGAGAGGATGGCGTTGCTGCCCTTGAAGCGGTCGGCATCGGTGAGGCCCCCATCAGACTGCATGAAGAACAGGCGGGTGTCCGTGAGCTGATCGGAAAAGCCGGACCGGAAACCATCTAGGTAGCGCTGGATGTGAGGCGTCAGGTAGGCGTCCACCATGGTTGTGTCGCCGCGGGGGACCATCTTCACCATCGGCATGACTTCATGCGAAAGCGACACCTGCGGGAAGCCCAGCTCCCGGGCCAGGCGTCCAACCTGCTGCTCGTGGTCCGGAAAGGCGTAGGCGTGCATGAGCACCACCGCCACCGCTTCAATGCCAGCGTTCCGGGCTTCCTGCAGCGCTTCTCGGAGCGGATTCAGGTCCGGAGCCTCTAGCACCACAAACGCTTCTCCTGTCACCCCGGTCACATGGGGTCCGGAGTCGTCAGGACGCTTCAGGCGGACGCGCTCCGGCAGTTCAATGACGCGCTCATAGAGCAGGTCCGGCTTCCGGATTTCCAGATCGAAGATGCGGGGGCGGTTCTGGCTGCCGATCTGCAGGAGGTCCCCAAATCCCTGAGTGATCACCAGTGCCGTCCGGGCGCCCTTGCGTTCCAGCAAGGCGTTGGTGGCCACGGTGGTGCCCATGCGGATCCAGTCGATGGCCTCGGCAGAGAAGCACTCCGGGGGAAAGGCTTCGCCCGTGACATCTTCCAAAATGCGGCGGATGCCCTCCCGAGGGGCGTCCGGGTAGTTCGCGGGATCCTCCGAGAGCAGCTTGACCACCCGAAACCCGGGCTCTCCGGGGACCTCGGCATAAACATCGGTGAAGGTCCCGCCTCGGTCAATGGAAAAACGAAACGCAGGGGGCATGAAGCCTCTTCTGAACACAGGAATAAAAGGAAGCCAGCGGCGCCCACTGGCTCCTCTGGGAAAACGTCAACGGAACAGTTGTGATCTGCCTCAGAAGATTCTACCTTTTTGGGAAGAAAAACGCCTCCCCCCTTTCCAAGAAGAAGACCGCCTTTTCACCCGAAGGCGGAACCCGTTGATGAATCTGGGAGGCTTGAAGCTGAAGTCACATGTGGAAACGTCTGAAACAGGGAGTGTGGATCATGAGCGTCCTGCTGCTGCTAACTGGAGCCCTGCTCTCCGGCCCTCTCTGGATGCTGAAATTCGGAGGCCTGGACCTGGAAACCCACTGGAGCCAAGCCCGCCGGACGCCAGACCGTCCTCTGGTGGAAGCGGCCGCCGATGAGGCATTGATTCAGGTGTACGCTGCCCGGACGTACGGGTGGCGCGGCGCGTTTGCCGATCACTGCTGGGTTGCTGTCCGGGAGCCGGGGGCCACGCGGTTTGTGATTTATGAGGTGATTGGGTGGCGGCAGTGGCGGGGATTGCCGGTGGTTTCTCAGTCGTCAGCGCCCCCGAACCGTTCGTGGTACGGCAACCCGGCGCGGCTGCTGGGTGAAGTTCGAGGAGCCGAGGCCACCGCGTTGCTTCCGAAGCTGGAGGCGGCTGTGGCAAGTTATCCGGCCCCTCAGTTCTACCGCGTCTGGCCGGGTCCGAACAGCAACACCTTTGTCGCACATGTGCTGCGGGAGGTTCCGGAGTTGGGTGTGGCGCTGCCTCCGACCGCCATTGGCAAGGACTTTCCCCAAGGGCCCTGGCTGCAGTCCACTCCGGGAGGCAAGGGGCTGCAACTGACGCTGTGGGGACTTGCCGGAGTCTCCATGGGATGGCACGAAGGCGTGCGGCTGCAGTGGCTTTCGCTAGAGATGGGAGTGAATCCTTGGAAAGGAGAAGCGTATTGGCCTGGAATTGGTACGATTTCACTCTGGTAGTGAGAAAAAATCTGTTAAAGTGGGGATTTGTCTCCCCAACAATCATTTTCTCTCAAGGAGCAAGGATGGAAAGGAACCCGACCCCAACTCAAAACAGGACCAAGCCGCTTGTTTATGGAACCGTCTTGAGCGCTTTCCTGCTGGGAGTGAGTGGCTGTGATTCAGACCAAGCGAAGCAGACGACGTTCACCCAAAACACGGTCCCGATTGGAGTCAGCGACAGCCTGAACCAGGAGGCGCTCGACCGCTTCGGCCTCGACCTTTCTGAGAACCTAGACCCCAAGATCGTCCCGGCCCTGATGACGGATGCCGTGAAGGAGACTGTGGAAGCCAACGTCAGCGAGCAGGACTTCCTAGCCACGTTGGTGAGCAAGATTTCCAACAAGATTCGGGACATCAGCACCATTGACCTCAACGGAGATGGCCTAGCAGATCCGGTGCTGGTGGTGCCGCAGGTCAACGACAGCGGGCAGGACTTCCTGACCTTCTCCATTCTGGTACCCGACCCCGCAGAGGTGAAGGAACTGCCTCCGGGAAGCGATCAGGACGCGTGGCGGGACATTGCGGAGAACAAATCGGTGGAGGTGATGACCACGTCGGTCATCCGTGAAGGTGAGGAGCAGGTGACGGTGCAGTCGGCACCGAACCCGCAGATGTACCAGGGTCCGGGTTACTCGCCTTATTACTCGGCCACCCCGAGCTTCGGCAGCATGTTCTTGGCCTCCATGGCCGGATCGATGATGGCGAACTGGCTGTTTTCCCCCAGCTACGGCTACGGTTACGGCGGCTACAATCCCGGCCCGTCACGTCAGGTGACCACGGTGCAGTCGAACCGGAGCGCGTACACATCGTCGCTGAACAATGCCCGCCCCACCAGCAGCGCTGCTCGGACGGCCGGGGGTCAGACGGTCTCGGCGAACAAGTTCCGCCCCACATCCACCAGCTCGCTCAACCAGATCAAGAGCACGCAGTTCCGGGCCCAGTCAGGCGCTCGGTCCGGCGGTGGCTTTGGTCGAAGCAACAGCGCGGTCAGTCGTCCGGCCCCGTCGTCTTCCAGCAAGCCGGCCGTCCGTTCGGCGCCCACGCGCAAGAGCTTCAGTGCTCCCGCACGCAAGAGCTTTGGAGGATTTGGGCGACGCAAGCGTTAAGGCCCGTCCTTCCGCTCACTCGTGCTCCCAATCGTCCCGATACTGCTCATACTCCTCGTCGCTCATCTCCCGAACCGAGGGAGAGGGCGATTGTTTTGCCTGCCGGAGTGCCTGGTGACGCATTTCTTGCATCTGATGGAAGTAGCTGGTCTCGTGAAAGAGTTCCAACTGAAAATCAGCCCCAGGCGCATGCAGCCGCGCTTCTTTTTCAATCTGCAGGTGGCAGCGGGCACAGAGAGGAATGAGGTTCTCCAGAGCATTGTTCTGTGGGTTCTCATCAATGTGATGAACCTGCAGGCGCTCCTCCGGAGTGTCGCTTCCTCGGCCTTCGTACCCGCAGCGGGCACAGCGCTGTCCAAAGAGCTCCCGGACGGTCCGGGAGATGGTCGGCCACTGGGGATCGTAGCGTGAGTCCAATGCCATCCTCTGCTTGTACCTTCCTTGGGGTTCGCTATAGTGAACTCGGCTTAACGGGCTTTGTTTCAACCTCGCCTGCCTTGCAGGTTACGCTTTTGGAGCACTCATGTCGATCAATAGAGAAGAATTCCTCACCATCCTTGGGGTGGTGAGCCACTTGGCGCACTCAGACGGAGAGATGCATCCGGCTGAAAAAAAAGTGCTGATGGCCACCTTCAAGGCAGGACGCATTACTCCAGAGGAGCAGCAGCAGCTCAAGCAGAACCCCTCCTTGGGGTCCATGCTTCAGCAGGTGACTTCCGATGACGCCAAGAACGCCCTCATCGACATGCTGGCGCTCGTGGCAGGGGCTGATGGTGAGTTTCAGGACGAAGAGCGGGTCTTCATGATGAAGGTGATGCAGAAGCTTGGCATTGACCCGCACGCCCACCCCTACTTCAAGGATGGACACGATCTGGACATCAAGCTCGTCCGCTCCAACGTGGTGAAGATTCTGGAGAACATCAAGGCCATCTCCTCCTGATCCCAGGCGGCGTCAGGGCTTGCGGGGCTTCTTGTAGTGCTGCACCTGCTCGTGAAGGGAGCTGATGATGGTCTGGGTGAGTTCGTTGATGGCGAGGTCGAAGTTCTCGTTGTTGATCAGGTCTAGGTCCTCTCGGTTGCCGAAGCTCAGGAAGTAGTCGTGAATCTCCCGGATGTTCTCGAACCGCCGCAGGTACTTTTCAGACGGCCGCTGGGTGACCTGCCCACGCTGCAAGAAGCGGTTGCGGTGGGCCTTCTCATTGATCAGTGTGACCACTGCGGGCACCAAGTAAGCCCGCGCCTCCTTCATCCTCATGGCCTGCTCAATGGCAGGGATGAGGTGCACTCCCTCCAAAATGATGCTGGTGCGCTCTTCAATGGAGCGTGAGATCACCGCCTGCACCCCCACATTGACCTGCTGGGACTGAAGCATGAACCCGGCAATCATGCGTTGAAACTCCCGGGCTCCGGAAAGTTCCAGCTTGCTGCCTACGTCGGTGGACGAGTGGTGCAGGGTGGGCAACAGGTCCTGAGAAAACGCCATCCGCATGATTTCCCGGATGGAGTCAGTGCCAATGACCTGATTGATGCCCAGACGCGAGGCCAGGGCAGTGGCTAGGGTCGACTTTCCGGTACCAGAGGCACCTCCAATCAACAGCACCACCGGCCGGTCCAATTGGTTGATGCGGCTGGCCAGACCATAGAGGCTGGACGTCTGCTTGCCGTAATGCTCTGTGATCTTCCGGGTGACCAGTTTGAAGAGGTCTTCATGATCAATCGTCGTCTGCCCCGACTGGTGCAGTTCCGACTCCACCTCATACGCCAAGCGGTAGGCCTCTTCCGGAGGAAGGCCTGAAGCAGTAAGCGACTGCGTCATCAGTCCCTTGGAAAAAGGAGACGCGGAATTGGTCCGCTGCACCACCACGCGCGCCGCCTGAGGCTGCAGCCGAGGCTTGAGGCGCTGCAGGCGCTCCTCACCAAAACGCTCGATCACCAACCGATCTGCCAGGTGCAGTAACTCGGAGGAGCGGATCTCCTGCGTCTTTCCTAAACGGTTCTTGGCGTCTTTGGCAATCTGATAGGCATCCTCAAAACTCATTCCCCGCTGGATGAGCTTGTAGGCAAAGATGCCACGGATGAAGGGCTCTCGACTCTGGTCGTCTTTGATAACTTGCATGAAGGTCGTGTCCGGAGGGCTGAGACATGATGGATCTAAATGTGACCCAGCATAGCAAGTTTACGGAGAATGGCGAGAATTACTGAGAGGACGTCTCAGGAGGAATGAACGACGGGCGGGGGAGACAGCTCAGGATCGACCACGCTGGAGGCTTCACAGCCGGCGCTCCAGGCAGCAGAGCCATCTTGAAAGTGCTCTCGTTTCCAGATCGGCACCGAGCGCTTGATGGTGTCAATGATGAAGCGGCTTGCTTCGTAAGCGTCTGCTCGGTGGGAGGTCGAGACCGCGATCACAATGGAGCAGTCCATGATCTTCATGCGCCCGAAGCGGTGGATCACTTCGACGTGGTGGAGGGGCCAGCGGCGTGAGGCTTCTTCCGTAATGTGATCAATCTGACGCAGCGCCATGCTCTCATGCGCCTCATACTCTAACTCCGTAACCGGTTGCCCCTCACTGTGATTGCGGATGTCTCCGCAGAAGAGGAGCACGGCTCCCGCCTGAGGGTGCAGGGCTCGTTCGCGGACCGCGTTCAGGTCAATGGAAGCTCGGGTTACGGAGTTGGGCATGCCACATCAGTCTAAGGAGTTGCGTTGAATTTCAGTCAGCACCTCCGGGACGTCCCAGCGATCGCCACCGATCACCGTCTTGCTCTTGATCTCCTGAGGAGGCAGAACCTTGATGCTTCGGCCCTTGCTGAGGAACTTCTGGATCGCGTCCTCCAGCTCCCGGTGCTGCGCTTCTTTTTGCTTCTGTTCGTTTTCGAGATCCTCTCCAAACTCCTGAGATGAGAAATCTTGTTTCTTCGCTTTCATGACAATCTCCAAGGGGGTTTACAGGGCGAAAAAGCAGGGAATTTCGTATAGTTACAAAACCGATCTGCTTTTCTTGCAGCGGACGTTGGCCACTCTTGCTGCAAGCCCGTTACCAGCTTGGATCTGTCAAGGCACTTGCCCCGGTGAAGGGGCGCAAGGCCTCTCTTTAGGCAGGTTCAGGAGTTTGTAGTAAATTGAAACACCTCCCAGAGGAAGGGTTTACGTTTATTTAAGTGATAAAGCTCTCACCTTGAGCCCTTAAATGAGCGATAAATTTCTCACAAATCAAAGGCTTTTTTCAATTTCTCACGCCGTTGGCCTCATTTCGATGAGAACAGGAGGCTGCGGAGCATCCGGAGCCAGGTCTGAGGAGGCAAGCGCCAAGCGGGAACCGTCCCCATGTTGGCAGAGAGGAAGTGCTGAAACCAGTCCGGGTTTCGTCCAAAGACCCGAATGAGGCGATCCGTGAGTCGAGGCGCGTTCCGCAGCAGCAGGGCCATCTGCGTGACCTGATAGATGGGCGCCGTTAGGGCCGCATGCGCACTCGCGTAGTGCTGCAGCGCCCACTGCAGGTCCGTGGCAGAGCCTCGAACCGCAGGTCCCACCAGCGTTCCCAGCAACCGAGCCTGCTTGAAAGCCAGACTCAGGCCTTCACCAGTGATGGCGTCAAGGTACCCCGAGGCATCTCCCACCAGCGCCACTCCGGGGCGGATCACCTGCTGAGTGGGTCGGTGCAGCGGCCCCACGGCCTGAGGTGTGTCCACTGCAGGAGCGTTCCGGAGGCGAGCCTGCAGGGCGGGAAACAGGCTCAGGCGGTCGGCAAAGACCTGCTTTCCGGCCACCTGAGGCGGAACACGGTCTCGGTCCCACAGGATCGCGACTCCCACCTGATCCGGAGCAACAGGCGTGACATAAGCCTCTGCGCCCCACTTCCAATGCACCTCAACGTTCTCGGTCCACGGTGGCACCCGAAAGTGCTGGCGGACGCCCCAACGCAGCAGACGCCCCCGGGGCTTGCTCAAGCCGGTGGCTTTCCGAACAGACGAGGCTAGGCCATCTGCTCCGACGACCAAGCGCGGGCGCCAAGAACCGGCTTCGGTGCTCACGTTCACCCCCTGAGCCGTCGGGGTGACCGTCGCCTTGAAGGGGAAGAGGGTGAGCGTTTCCTGAGCCTGAGCCGCCTGCAGAAGGGCCTGAGAAAGCACCTGTCGTTCCACTCCCCAGCCGGGGCCTTCTTGAAAGGAGGCAGAGGCCACCTCGCCTCCAGCGGAGACGTAGGTGATTCCGGGAAAAGCACAGTGCGGCGCCTCCTGCAGAAACGGAAGCACGCCCAGTTCGTCCAGCTGTTGCAGTCCCGTGGGCATGATGCCCTCGCCACAGGGCTTGCCAATGGGATACGGCTGGGGCTCCAGCACGCCCACTTGCAGGTTCTGACGAGCCAGGGCAATCGCAGAAGCAAGCCCCGCAGGGCCGCCCCCAATGACCACGACTTCAGGTTCCAGACCGCTCAAGGCCATCCTTGGCCGAACATACGCGTCCTTGCGCGAGCGGTCAGAACCGAGGCCCCTCCCAGAAGAGGGGCGTGCCTGATTCGTAGCTGATGTTGACAAGGGTTCGGTCCCGGTGATTGAACGTCCACGACAGCATCTTCTGCGCATACTTCAGCACCGTCGCCTGATGCTCCGGATGCTCAGCCAAGTTGGTCAGCTCCTGCGGGTCGGCCTTCAGATCGAAGAGCAGAGGCGGCAGCGCGGTGAAGTGGACGTATTTGAAGTGCTCATCTCGGATGACGCACAGGGAGCACTGGTCCGGAAGCAGACCAAAACGCTCCTGAATCATCGGTTGCAGGGAGCTGATCTCCCGGAAGTCGAACTCAAAGTGAACCGCATCTCGCCAGCGTTCCGGGGTCTGTCCCTTGAGGAAGGGCATCAGCGAAAGGCCATCCATCTGCTGAGGCGGCGTCGCGCCGATCCATTCCAAGATGGTTGGCGTCGTGTCAATCGTTTCGGTGAAGGCCTCCACCACCGTTCCGAACTGCTCCGGACGTTCCGGGTCATGGATGATCAGCGGAATGTGATAGGCCCCATCGAAGTAACCATGCTTGCCGAAGAGGTAGTGGTCCCCCAGCATTTCTCCGTGATCCGTGGTGAAGACGACCAGGGTGTTTTCCCACTGCCCAGAGGCCTTGAGGTAGGCGAAGATGCGTCCCAGGTGGGCGTCCACTTCGGTGATCAAACCGTAGTAGGCGGCCCGAGCCTGCCGGACCTGCGCCTCATCGGCTTCGGCAACGGGACCCTGCCCATCTCGGTGGAAAGCGCTCATGGGGACGATCTCATGGAGCGTCTTCAGCAGCAGGTGCTGTTCGCTTTCCTCTTGGGCCGAGGCTCCTCGAGCGGGGGTCGGAACCGTTTCAGGGTCGTACAGGGTGTGGTACGGCTCTGGAGCAATCCAAGGCGGATGCGGACGAAGCAGGGAAAGGTGCGCGAACCAGGGCTCGTCTTCCCGGACGCTGAGCCACTTCAGCAGCTCCCCACACAGAAACGCGGTGTTGCTGTGTTCCTTGGCGTAGCGGGCCGGAGGCCCCATCACTGCCTCCCCAGGCGCTGCAGACTGCAGGGGTCGATAAACCGAATCCGCGTCCAGTCCCTCGTAGCCCAGGGTTTTGAGCCACGCCAGCCACGGCTTTTCGCTCTCCGTCAGCGATACTCCCACGGTCATTCCTGGCAGAACCCCTTCGTAGGTCTTCAGCTTGGGATCGTTGCGGTCATGATCCCGCGGATCCGCAGACATGTCGGTGTAGCCGAAGAGGGTCGGGTCGTATCCCTGACGCCGTGCTTCCAGCGCAAGGTTGGTTAGGCGTCGGTCCAAGGGGGTGCCGTTGTTGGCCACCCGGTGGTTCATCTGATACAGGGAGGTGTAGAGGGACGCTCGGGCCGGACTGCAGGGAGCGGTCTGGGTCCAGTGGTTGCGGAACGACACCCCTTCCTGAGCCAGTTGGTCCAAGTGAGGGGTCTGTACCAGCGGATGCCCCGCGCATCCGAGCGTGTCTCCTCGCCACTGGTCAGCAGTGATGAAGAGGACGTTCCTGGGAGAGGAAGCCATGGGGAGGAAGTCCGGCTCAGGATTCTTTCAAGAACTCTTCGTACTCCTCGGCGGAGAGCAGGTCGTCTTGCCCATCCTCCCCCCGGACTGTGACTCGGATCAGCCAGCCTTCATCGTAGCAGTCCTCATTCACCAACTCTGGACGATCCTTCAGTTCCTGATTGAAGTCGATCACGCGACCACCCACCGGCAGGTACAGGGGTGAGACCGCTTTCACAGACTCAATGGTTCCGAATTCTTCTCCAGACTCGAATTCATCATCGATGTTCGGCATTTCGACGTACACGATGTCGCCCAAGGACTTCTGCGCATACTCAGTGATTCCGACGTAGGCCTTGGATCCTTCGATGCGAATCCACTCGTGCTCTTTTGTGTACAACAGGTCGTCTGGCACCTGGCTCATTATCCTGCTCCTCGATGGGCGGTGTTGATAAGGGGCCGCACGGATGCGGTCAAAAGGGTTCCGAATCGTGTCGCTTGCACGGGTCGCGACTAATCTAGCCCTCGGCCCTGCAACATGTCCAGAGAAAAAACAAAAACCTGAACAATCAGCGTTTCACCCGATAAAACGGGGTTGGGACGATGCGAGCCGGAATGCGTTTCTTACGGATCTCCACCTCCAGCAGCGTGCCTGACGCATCAAGGGAAGCCGGCACATAGGTGAGGCCAACGGGCTTGCCCAGCGTCGGAGAAAGGATACCGCTGGTGACTTCGCCCACCTGCGTGTCGCCGTGCCAGACGGGGTAACCGTGTCGGGGGATGCCGAATTCCACCATCTCGAACCCGACCAGCCGCTTGGGAACGCCATCTTGCTGCTGTTCTTCCAAACGGTCCTTGCCAATGAACTTCCCCTTGTCCAGCTTCACCACCCACTGGAGCCCGGCTTCCAGAACAGTGGTCTCTTCGTTCATTTCGTTGCCGTAAAGGTGCATCGCTCCTTCAATACGGAGGCTGTCGCGGGCTCCTAGTCCACAGGGGATCAACCCATGCGGGGCACCGGCCTCAATGAGCTGCCGCCAGACGGTTTCCGCATGTTCGGTTGCAAAGTAGATCTCAAACCCGTCTGAGGCTGTGTAGCCTGTGCGGCTGACGATCATGGGCAGGCCGGCCACTTCGCCTTCTGCAAAACGGTAGTAACGCATCTCCCGGACAGGCAGCTCGGTCAGGTGCTCCAGCACTTCCACGGCGTGAGGGCCCTGAATGGCCAGCTGGCACCAGGAGTCGCTTTCATCAGCAATCTCTGCATTGAAGCGTTCATTCTGCTCCCGGATCCAGGCAAAGTCCTTCTCCCGGTTTGCCGCATTGACGACCACCAGGTAATCCCGGTCGCTCCGGTGGTAGATCAGCACGTCGTCCAAGAAGCCCCCCTGCGGACTCATGAGGACGTTGTAGTGGATCTTTCCGGGATCCAGGCGCGCCACGTCGTTGCAGGTCAGGTACTGCAGCAGAGCCAGCGCCTGCTTGCCCCGGACGGAAATTTCGCCCATGTGGCTGACGTCAAACAGCCCCACCGCTTCTCGAACCGCCTGGTGCTCCTTCTTGTCGCCACTGTAGCGCACGGGCATGTGCCAGCCCCCAAAGTCCACCATCATTGCCCCGTGTTCGAGGTGCATCGCATGAAACGGGGTTTTCTTTAGCTCCGCCATAGAATCTCCAAAAATTGAAACAGCGAGCAACTGTAAGGGAGCCCCTGGGAACTTGCAAGGGTGAGACAGGAGGCCCTGGTGAAAAAAACAGGCGCCTTCCGGGAAAGCTCTTGAATTGACCGGAGTTCTCAGGAATGATGCAACGCGTTTCCTGTTTGGCTTTTTCCTTCTCCGGAAGATCTCTCCTGCGCACCTGAAATTGTGTATGAACCTGCTTATTGAAAATGCCACTCTCCTGACAGTGGACCCGACGGACACGGTGCACGCCAACGCTCCGCTGGCCATTGCAGAAGACCGCCTGGTGGGAGTGGGGTCAATTCCAGAGGGCTTTGTGGCCGATGAGGTGCTGGACGGCACCGATCACCTCGTCCTGCCTGGACTGGTCAATGCACACACGCACATCCCCATGGCTCTGTTCCGGAACTACGCCGACGACCTTCCGTTCTGGCCGTGGCTGATGGATCGCATCAAGCCTCTGGAAGACCACCTGTCTGCCGAGCACGTCTATGCCGGCACACGCCTAGGCATTCTGGAACTGCTCCAGGCTGGGGTGACCAGCTTTCTCGACATGTACTTCTTCATGGACCAAGTGGCTCGCGGAGTGGAAGAATCCGGAATCCGGGCCTGCCTCTGCGGTGGACTGCTGGACCCGACTCCGGGGCTAGGAGGCTTTCTCTTCAAGGAAGCAACGCAGCTGCATGACACCTGGCAGGGGAAGGCTGAGGGACGAGTGACCGTGCAGCTGGGGCCTCATTCACCCTACCTGTGCAGCGCCGGTTACCTGAAGGAAGCAGCCGCCGAAGCGCAGCGTCGCGGAATTGGACTGCACATCCACCTGTCAGAAAGTCGTCAGGAGGTGACCACGTCACTGGAGACGCATGGGAAAACGCCCGTGCAGTACCTGACGGACCTCGGTATTCTGGAGCAGCCCACGGCAGCGGCCCACTGCGTTCATGTGGATGAGGCGGACCAACGACTTCTGGCGGAGCATCCGGTGACGGTGCTGCACAACCCCACCAGCAACCTGAAGCTGGCCAATGGCGTTGCCCCCATTCCAGCGTTACAGGCCAAGGGCGTCACGGTCGCGCTAGGAACCGACGGCCACGCCAGCAACAACAACGTCAACCTGTTTGAGGAACTGCACCTAGCCGCCCTGCTGCACAAGGGCATTCAGGCCGACGCTGAAGCCGTTCCTGCTGCCACCGCCATCCGGATGGCAACACTCAACGGCGCTCGAGCCCTGGGACTGGAGCAGGAAATCGGGTCCTTGGAGGTGGGTAAAAAAGCCGATGTCATCCTCCTTGATGCGCGCAAGCCACACTACTGGCCTCGGCACAACCCCGTGGCAGCCGTCACCTACAGCGCGCAGGCGGCTGATGTGCGGCATGTGCTGATCAACGGCAGGTGGGTGGTCAAGGATTACGTGGTTCAGACGCTGGACCCGTCCGTGGTCCTGCAGGAAGGAGAGGCAATGGCGCAGGACCTGGTGAGGCGTGCGACGGCTTAATCAGGACCCGGGCTCGTCCTTCTTGTCTTCCTTTTCCTCCGGATTGAGGATGTCATTGATCGCGGTAATGATCCGCATGAAGTCCAGGTTGGTGTTGATCGGCGAGTAAACCAAAATGGCCTGACGCTCCCGTTCCATGTCCACCCGCTCGGTTCCCATCTTCTCGGTAGGAGGTACTGAGTGGATGAAGTAGACGTAGGAGTTGTTGGGCAGCGCGGTGTCCACCAGTTTGAGGAATTCATACGGCCCTTCCGGAGGCGTATCCTTGAGGCCAAAGACCTTGTTGAAGCCCTCCCGGGTGAGCCCCTTGAGGAACTGCTTCATGTCGGCACTCTGCTCCTTCTTGATGCGCATGGAGACGCGCGGAATCAGCTGCCCCTCCGGATCACCGGTGTAGCGGCGTTCCGTGTTGGTAAAAATGGCCAGCCCCTGATGGAAGGGATGCACCGCTGCCCAGAACAGCTTTTCCATCTTGTCCTCCCAGTCCTCAATGGAACAGGTGTGGGGTTGCGCGAGTCGTTTATCGTCGGTCATGAAACACGTTCTTCTTGAGAAAACATGAGACGTGGGGGCCTCCGTTGGCTCTGTCCCATCAGAAACAAACGCCCTGCGGGCTGAGACCGTTGGCCCCGGAGCTTGAAGGATGTTGGTGAATTCAAGATGAATTTTTTTGGGAAAATTGTCAAAGGAAGAGCGTTTAGCCCCGGAAGCCTGCGTCTAACCGTTTGAAAATCTCAGGCTTGAGAAAACTTGGGAGGATCCGGTAGCGTTTGCTCCAGAGTCTTTTTCTGGACCGGAATTTCCAACCCGGTTTGAGGATACGCGAAGCACTTGCCTCTGATACATCAGTTCGCTAATCTTGGAGCTCTCGTTTACCGCAGGTTGATTTTGGTTGTCAGAAATCACCTTAGTCTCCCCCCAACTAGAAAAGGAGCGCATGAGTCAGAACGCACGAGTGGAAATTCTCGATAAAAATGTGGAACTGCCGCTGGTGGTAGGTTCTGAGGGTGAAGTGGGAATCGACATTGCCAAACTTCGGTCCCAGACCGGGGCCATCACCCTGGATCCCGGGTACGTCAACACCGGAGCAGCAACCAGCGCAATTACTTTTCTGGATGGAGAAAAGGGCATCCTCCGCTACCGCGGATACCCGATTGAGCAGCTGGCCGAGAAGTCGAACTTCCTGGAAGTCAGCTACCTACTGATTTACGGAGAACTCCCTAGCAGCGAGCAACTGGCCGACTTTGAGAACCACATCACGCGCCACACGATGCTGCATGAGGACCTGCGTCACATCTATGCGGCATTCCCGAAGGATGCGCACCCGATGGCCATCCTCTCCTGCGTGGTCTGCGCCCTCTCGACCTTCTATGAGGACTTCAGCGCCACCGACCACGCCGCCGTGGATTTGGCCATCTGGCGGCTGATGGGCAAGCTTCCCACCATTGCAGCCTGGGCCCACAAGAAGAACATTGGGCAACCGGTGATCTATCCGAAGAACCGTTTCTCCTACTGTGAGAACTTCCTGAACATGATGTTCAGCGTCCCGGCCACTGAGTATGAGGTGCCGAAGGAGTTTGTGGAGGCCCTCAACGTCCTCTTCATCCTGCACGCGGACCATGAGCAGAACTGCTCCACATCGACGGTTCGTCTGGTGGGCAGCAGCCAAGCCAACCTGTTTGCGTCCATCTCATCCGGCATTGCTGCCCTCTGGGGCCCGCTGCACGGAGGAGCCAACCAAGCGGTTCTGGAGATGCTGGAGTACATCCGGGACGAGGAGAACGGAAACGTCCAGAAGGCTGTGGAAATGGCCAAGGACAAGGACTCGAGCTTCCGCCTGATGGGCTTTGGGCACCGCGTTTACAAAAACTTTGACCCTCGGGCCAAGATCATCAAGTCCTATGCAGACAAAGTGCTCAACATGGTTGGCGTGCAGGATCCGCTGCTGGACATTGCCAAGCAGCTTGAAGAGGTCGCCCTGACCGATGAGTACTTTGTGGAGCGCAACCTCTACCCGAATGTCGACTTCTACAGCGGCATCATCTACAAGGCTCTGGGCTTCCCCACCGAAATGTTCACCGTGCTGTTTGCGATGGGGCGCCTCCCAGGCTGGATCTCGCACTGGCTTGAGATGCACAACAGCAACCCCAAGATCGGACGTCCCCGTCAGATCTACACGGGCCCCAATTCCCGTGATTACGTTCCACTGAATCAACGCTAGTATGAGCGACGACCCTCCGGAACCGTCTTCGGTGTCCCGGCTCTTCTGGAGTCGGGCATGTTAACGGAGACAACCCTTTCTTGGCTGGGAGTGCTGTTTTGCTTCTCCCAGTCTGCAGCCTTTTCCGGACTGACCATTGGGCTCTTTGGGCTCAGCCCCCTCCGTTTGGAGGTGGAGGTCGAATCCGGAAACAAAGACGCAGCTCGCATCTTGGAGCTCCGTCGCGATTCCAACCTGCTTCTGGCGACCCTGCTGTGGGGGAACGTCAGCGTCAACGTCTTCCTGACGCTGCTCAGTGAGTCCCTGCTTGCGGGCGTGGCGGCATTTGCCTTCTCTACTTTCGGCATCACCCTGTTTGGCGAGATCCTCCCGCAGGCGTACTTTTCGCGGAATGCGCTCCGGATGGGCGTCCGCCTGTACCCCCTGATCTGGGTCTACCGCCTGCTGCTCTATCCTGTCACCAAGCCCTCGGCAATGCTGCTGGATTGGTGGCTCGGCAAAGAGGGGGTGACCTACTTCAATGAACAGGACTTCCGCATCATGCTCCACAAGCACATGCATGCAGAAGACTCGGACATTGACCCCCTAGAAGGGATTGGTGCCCTCAACTTCCTGTCGTTGGACGACCTGCCGATTGCGGAAGAGGGGGAACTGGTGGATCCGGACAGCATCATTGCGCTCAAGTGCAGCTCGGACCTGCCGATGCTGCCTGACTTTGAACGTCACCCGAACGACCCGTTCCTCCGGCAGGTGCAGGCTTCGGGGAAGAAGTGGGTCATTCTTACCGACTTGGAAGGATTCCCGCGCCTTGTCCTGAACGCAGACTCGTTTCTACGGGACGCGCTGTTTGGCGATGAACCCTTCCGGCCCTACTCTTACTGCCATCGTCCGATTGTGATCACCGACCCGGCGACCCCGCTGGGGCAGGCCCTGCAGCACCTGCGTGTGCATCCGGAACACGCAGAGGACGATGTGATTGACAACGACCTGATCCTTTGTTGGGATGGTGTGAGACGCATCATCACAGGGGCCGATCTGCTCGGACGCTTGCTCCGTGGCATTGCCAAGCGGCAAGGACGCTTTGCGGCACGCCCCATTGCCTCGCCTTCCACCGAAAACGACTGAGGAACCCATGCCCCACGCGATCCGCATTTACGAACAAGGCGCTCCTGACGTCCTGCGCTGGGAGTCGGTTGAACTCTCTGCACCTCTGACAGACGAGGTCCAGGTCCGGAACACCTCCATCGGCCTCAACTACATCGACACCTACCACCGGAGTGGGCTCTATCCGCTGGAACTGCCTTCTGGGCTTGGTCAGGAAGCTTCCGGAGTCGTGGAAGCCGTGGGACCCGGCGTCACGGGCTTCCAACCGGGAGACCGAGTGGCCTATGCGACCGGCCCCACCGGCTCCTACTGCGAAGTCTGGAACTACCCGGCCGCGAAGCTCCTCAAGCTGCCCTCCGGAATCTCGGACGATGTTGCTGCCACCGTGATGCTCAAGGGGATGACGGCAGAGTACCTCCTGCACCGAACCGCGCACCTGCGCTCAGGAGATGCGATCTTGCTGCATGCCGCTGCCGGAGGCACCGGACTGTTGGTGGCACAGTGGGCCAAGAGCATGGGCGTCAAGGTCATCGGCGTCGTGGGCAGCGAAGCCAAGGCCGCGTTGGCTTACGACCACGGTTGCCACAGCGTCCTGATTTCCGGGAAAGACGAAATTGCTTCGAGTGTGCTGGAGCTGACCGATGGTGAAGGCGTCAAGGTGGCCTACGATTCCGTCGGTCGTGACACCTTTCAGGCGACCATCGACTCCCTGGCTCCGTGCGGAATGTTTGTCAGCTTCGGGCAATCCTCGGGTCCCATCCCAGAGGTCAACCTGAAGGTCTTTGCTCCCAAGAACCTCTACTTCACTCGTCCGTCCCTGTTTGTGTACAACCGGGTTCGTGAGCAGCTTGAGCAGAGCGCCGCACGCCTGTTTGACGCAATCCTTTCCGGAGTCCTCAACCCCGAGGTCCGCCAGAGCTACGCCCTGCAAGAGGCCGCTCAGGCGCACCGTGACCTAGAGGCCCGCCAAACCATTGGTGCCACCGTCCTCCGCCCGTGACCGCTTCTTTCCACTACGAGCTGCAGGCCCAAGAGGGAAACGCCCGGGCCGGTCGACTGCATACGCCTCACGGGGTGATTCACACCCCGATCTTCATGCCTGTAGGCACCCAGGGCACCGTGAAGGCCATGGCCCCTCCGGAGCTGCACCAGCTGGGCACCGAAATCTTACTTGGCAACACCTACCACCTGCACCTCCGGCCCGGAGATGAGCTGATCCGCCAGCTCGGGGGCCTGCACCGCTTCATGAACTGGGACGGCCCCATTCTGACCGACAGCGGCGGATTCCAGGTCTTCTCACTGGCAAAGCTGCTGAAGCGCGAGGAGCAGGGAGTCGTCTTCCGGAGCCACCACGATGGAGCGAAGATTGAACTGTCTCCGGAAATTTCCATCCGGATTCAGGAAAACCTCGGGTCCACCATCATGATGTGCTTTGATGAGTGCCCGGCACTTCCTGCGACCCGCAGTTCGTTACAGGAATCCATGGCTCTCACCACCCGCTGGGCACGGCGCTGCAAGGAGGCCCGCCAGACGGATCAGGCTCTGTTTGGGATCGTCCAAGGAGGAACCGAAGTGGACTTGCGGCTCCAGCACCTGGAGGCCATTGCCGAAATTGGCTTTGACGGTTATGCGCTTGGAGGATTGAGTGTGGGAGAGTCGAAGGAGGAGATGTATCCGGTGCTCCACGAGGTAACCTCGAAGATGCCGGCCGGGCACGCACGCTACCTGATGGGCGTGGGGGATCCACTGGATCTGCTGGAAGCCATGGAAGCCGGGGTGGACATGTTTGACTGCGTG
The DNA here is from genome assembly GCA_965662235.1 of uncultured bacterium. Lineage (GTDB taxonomy): Bacteria > SAR324 > SAR324 > SAR324 > NAC60-12 > JAYPUA01. The sequence continues at coordinate 32,432 of CBFIGY010000019.1, read as the reverse complement.
ATGCCCACCCGGAATGCACGCAACGGGACCCTTTTCACCACACAGGGAAAGGTCGCTATCAAGCAGGCCCGCTTCCGGGAAGACCCTCGTCCCCTGGACCCCAACTGTTCCTGTGAAACCTGTACCCACTACTCACGAGCGTACCTGCGGCACCTTTACCAGTCCGGGGAAATCCTTGGCCACCGCCTGAACACCCTCCACAACCTTCACTTTTTGCTGGAGCTGACGCGGCAGGCCCGCACCGCCATTCTGGAAGGACGGTACGCGTCGTTCAAGACCCGCTTCATCGCGTCTTACCAGTCAGGATTGGAGTAATCCCTATCCCATCCAGCGGTCTCGGTCCTGCTTGGCTTGCCACAGCAGGTCCCGCAGGGCCGGTCCATCCTCATGGGCAATCGCCTGTTCCAGAGCATCAAGCGTCTCCCGAAACACGGTCACCCGCTTAAGCAACGATTCCTTGTTTTCCATGAAGATGTCTGCCCACATTTCCGGACTGGAGGAAGCAATTCGTGAAAAGTCCTTAAGCCCGGCTCCGGAGTGTTCCAAGGCCTCTGAGTGGTCGCTGGTAACAATGGCCTGAATGCTGGCATAGGCCAGCAGATGTGGGAGGTGACTGACGGCGGCAAAGATCTCATCGTGCATCTGAGCCTCCATCTCCCGGACCTCGCTTCCGAACCGGGTCCAGATCGCCCGCACGAGCGCCAGGGCTTCCGGATCGGTTTCAGCCGTGGGGGTGAGGATGAAGCGCTTGCCCTGAAAGAGCCCGGGCTTCGCCGCTTGAGGCCCAAACCGTTCGCCTCCAGCAATGGGGTGCCCTGCGACAAAACGGATGGAACGGTACGCCGGCGTACTCATCAAGGAAACCAGCGGAGACTTGACGCTTCCAGCGTCGGTGAGGATGGTGTGCGGAGGAAGGTGAGGCTGGAGGTCAGCAATCACCGCAGGCAAGGCGCCCACTGGGACGGCGAGCAGGAGCAGGTCGGTCTCTGCAGGGAGGTCCTTCCAGTCGGCAAGAGTTGCATCGACCAATCCCAGCTCCAAGGCTTCTTGACGGTGGGATGCTGAGTGATCGAAGCCCACAAGCCGCTGAGCAATGCCAGCGGAACGGGCCGCCACTGCGAAGGAGCCTCCGATCAATCCTAACCCGGCGACCACAAGGGTCCGGATGGGGAAAAAGTCTCCTTCGGCCACGGCGTTGCCTCCGGTTGCGTTAAGAAGCTTGCGAGGGAGCAGGCTCCGGGCGTTCGTCTTCCAGCTTGGTCAGCACCACGACCAGCGGGCTGGCGACATAAATGGAAGAGTAGGTTCCAATGACAATTCCGCTCAGCAACGCGTAGGAGAAGTCGTGGATGATCTCTCCTCCGAACAGGAACAGCACCAGCACTACCATCAACGTGGTTCCGGACGTCAGCAAGGTTCGGCTCAACGTCTCCGTGATGCTCAGGTTGATCAGGTCCATGATCGGCTTCTTGCGGAAGCGTCCCTGGTTCTCCCGGATCCGGTCGAAGACGACGATGGTGTCGTTGAGCGAGTACCCCACCACCGTCAGCAGCGCGGCCACAACGGAGAGGGTGAACTCCTTGTCAAACAAGGAAAACAGCCCAACCACGACCAGGACGTCATGCAGCAGCGTGACAATGGCCGCAACGCCTTGACGCCACTGAAAGCGGAACGTGATGTAAAGGAGCACCAGCCCCAGCGCAACGGCGATGGAGTAGAGGGCGTCGTACTTCAGCTCATCCCCGACCTTTGGGCCAATGGTCTCAATGCGGCGGATTTCCATTCCTGGGTGCGTGGCTCCGAGCAGGTTCTGCAGCGACGTCGTCAGCTGCTCGCCGGTTCCCAGTTCACTGTCAACAGGAAGAATGAGGAGCACTTCTCGTTCCGCCGGGTCCCCAAAGGTCTGGAGCTGCACCGAGTTCTGACCCTGCTCAGCAAAGGTGGCGCGGAGGGCATCGAGGCTGGGATCTTCAACGAAGCGCAGCTGGACGTTGGTTCCTCCCCGGAAGTCAATGCCGTAGTTGAGGCCGTGGTGTCCTAGGACGGAGACGAGCCCAATGGCAATCATGATGAGGGAGAACACGTAGGCAAACTTCCGCTTGCTCAAAAAATCAATAACGAGTCCCTCAGGCAACAAACTCATGGACGATCTCAGATGCTGATGGATTTTAACTGATTGCGGTTGAGGTAAACCAACTCAAACAAGAGACGGGTCACCACAATGGCGGTGAACATGCTGGCAAGAATGCCGATGGACAGAGTGACCGCGAATCCCTTGATCGGGCCACTGCCGAACTGAAGCAGGGCCAGCGCCGCAAACAGGGTGGTGACGTTCGAGTCGAGAATGGTCCGGAAGGCCTTGTCGAAGCCTTCTTTGATGGCCCCCCGGGGGTTGGCACTCCGGCGCAGTTCCTCGCGGATGCGCTCAAAGATGAGGACGTTGGCGTCCACCGCCATGCCGATGGTCAGCACAATGCCGGCCATGCCCGGAAGCGTCAGGGTCGCCCCGAAGGCCCCCAGAACGGCAATGATCATGATCATGTTGAACACCAGCGAGACCACGGCAAAGGAGCCGGCGACTCGGTAGTACGCCGCCATGAAGACGAGCACCAGTCCACCACCAATCAGCAGAGACATGAGCCCCTGTCGGACGGAATCCTCACCCAGGCTGGCCCCAACGGTCCGCTCTTCACGGATCTCAATTGGAGCCGGCAGGGCGCCCGAACGCAGGACAATGGCCAGGTTCTTGGCGTCATCGACGGTGAACTGTCCGGAGATGGATGCTTCTCCTCCGGTGATGGCCTCTCGAATCACCGGCGCCGACTGAACCTTGTCGTCCAGCACAATGGCTAGGTTGCGACCGGTGTTGCGCTCCGTGATGCGGGCAAAGGTCTCGGCTCCAATGGAGTCGAACGACAGAGAAACGTAGGGCTGGTTGGTCTGCGGATCAAAGCGAACCTGCGCGTCTCGGATGAATTCCCCGGTGAGGAGCACTTTCTTCTCCAACACGTAAGGGTTCCGGCCAACGAGCTTGTTGGTCTGCTTATTCCAGACCTCCTCATACTTCACCACCTCTGTGATGCGATTGTACGTCGAGGGGGTCGCATTAGGGTTCGTTAGGTAGAACTCCAGCACCGCCTGTGGGCCAATCAGCTCGATCGCCTTGTCGCGGTCCTTCAGGCCCGGAAGCTGGATGACGACACTGTTGACGCCCTGGCGCTGAATGGAGGGCTCACTGATGCCCAGTCCATCAATGCGGTTCCGGAGCACCTCCAGCGCCTGACTGACGGCGTTGTCCTGAATGCGGGTCACTTCCTCAGGCTTGAGCGTGAGGGTCGTCAGATCGCCGTTGGTCAGTTGATCAAACTCGACAATGAAGCGGCTGTAGGGGTCCTCATCCAGGTTCAGGGGACGTCCCGGCTCCATCTCAATGGTGAATTCGGTATCGCTCAGCACCCGGACCTCAATGAAGTCCTCCTGGTTGTCAATCATGACATCTTCCAGCTCCTGAGCGGTCCGACGGGTCATCACCGAAACAGCCTCATCGGACTTGACCTCCACGTCCAGGTACATCCCGCCCTGGAGGTCTAGACCCAGGTTCACCTTTCCAGGAATGGTGAGCGGATCTTGGTCCGTAAAGTAGGCTTCATAAGTGGGAAAGGCGTAGTAGAGGGCCGCCAGAAGCACCGCGATGATGGCCACCGCTTTTGCGTTTAAGTTCATGATTTACTCTTTGGATCCTTCTGACTCTTCCTTAGCGCCACTTCCGGATTCCAAGCGGGAAATCTGGCTACGGTCGATGACGACGTTGACTTTGTGAGCAATCTCCACGGTGACCTGATCGTCACCGAGCTTGATGAGCGTCCCATGAATGCCGCTGGAGGTCACCACCTTGTCGCCCTTCTGGAGGGCGGCCAGCATGGACTGGTGCTCCTTCTGTCGTTTTTGCTGGGGGCGGATGATGAGGAAGTAGAAAACGGCAAAAATCAGAATGAAGGGGACGAACTGCATGATGGCTGCGCCAGCAGGGGCACCCGCTTCTGCCCCTTGGGCGTAAGCTTCCGTCACAAAAGGAAAGAGAAACATGGACTCCTTCTATAAGGGTGGATAAATAAAACCATCATTTGTAGCACATGAATGGGAAAATTCACGAAAATTCGATCCCTTACCGCACATACGGCTGGTCTAGGACAAATTCAATCCCGTGGGTTCCCAGTGAAATGAGCTCGCTGGACCGTCCAATCACTTCTCCGGGAGCCGACTGAAAGGGCTGGTTGTTTTTGTCGGTGACAATGCGCAACTGGTAAGGGCCACTCAAGGCGCCTCCCCCCATGGCATCAGCGGCTCCGATGTGAAAGGCCTGAGGCTCGCGGAAGCCTGCCAGAATCCGGAAGGCTGCAGGACGTCCCATTTTGGGATCAAACAGGAGGATGATCAGCCGATCGCCTGGCGCCACCTGATCCCGGAGCTCCGGAGCAATGGTGACGGTGCCGCTGATGCTGGTCTCGGCAGTGTCCTGAACGCCCCCTTCCAGCTCTGAAGGAAAGCCCTCAAAGAACTGATCCAGAACGTACTCGACACCGGTTTGTCCCAGCGGGTAAGCTGGAGAGAGAGGCCCGGTGAGCTCACCGCGCCCCGGGAGGTTGGGATCAGCATTCTTGTCCGTAAGCACCAGCATCCGGTAGCTTCCGGAAAGCGTCTGCCCGTTCAGCGCGTCGGCTTGTCCAACTGAAAAGGCCATGGGAGGGACAAACGGATTGATCATTCCTGTGGCAGCAACCCGGTTGGTCTCAGGTTCAATCAGGAGGAGGTAGGCGACATCCGTTTTGACAATCGCGCCTCCCACCTGCGGCGTGGCCTGAATGACCCCGCTGATGCTTCCGCTGATTTCCAACTCATTGCGATCCAGTTCCTGCATGAGCGCATAGGCGCCCAGCGCAATGAAGCCGCAGATCCCGACGATGTAAATCAGGGCGTTGCGACTCATACCAAGGCTTCAAGCTGAGGAGAGGTGGGCAATTCGGTCACGCCCATCAGGTACTGGTCAATGCAGCGAGCCGCCTCGCGCCCTTCCCAGATGGCCCAGACGACAAGGGACGCCCCTCGTTTGGCGTCACCCGCCACAAACACACCGTCCACACTGGTCCGGAAGTCCTGATCGGCCTTGACGGCAAACATGACTTCTCGCTGCTGGAGCTGCTCCAGCACAGCTTTGGGAGACTGAACCTCTTCCTGCCCCCGGACGCTGATGCCCACATCCAGCTGCTCCAGAAGCCCCTGCAGTTCCGGACCAATGAAGCCCATGGCCAGCAACACTAGGTCAACCTCAACCGTGAATTCCGAGCCCGGAACCCGTTCCATGGTCATGCGGCCATCCACCTTCTTCCACTCCACGCGAACCGCTTGGAGCTGCTTGATGTGTCCGTTTTCGTCACCGATGAGCTTTTCCGTGAGGATGTTGGCACGGCAGTCGGGTTCCACCTCTTCATGCACCGGAGTGGGGCGGGGCTGCATGTCAACCAGCTCAAACTGATGCACCTTGCGGTCTGCCTGCTGACGGTTCAGGTTGCCCAGGCAGTCCGCCGCCGTGAAGCCTCCCCCCAGAATGGCGGCTTTCTTCCCCAAGGCATCCACGCCGTGCTCCAGCGAGTCGCCTGCGACGGTTCGGTTCCGTTGGGGCAGGTAGTCCATGGCATAGTGAACGCCGCCCAGCTCGGCTCCGTCCACAGCAAGCTTACGCGCCACCTGGGCACCCGTGGCCAGCAAAATGGCGTCAAACTGAGCCTGCAGCTCACTCGCAGGAAGGTCCTTGCCCACTTCAACCCCGGTCCGGATGACCACCCCTTCGGCTTCCAGTTGATCGAGGCGACGCTGAACGTGCAGCTTGTCGAGTTTGAAGTCCGGAATGCCATAGCGAAGCAGTCCACCGGCGCGGTCTTCCTTTTCAAAAAGGGTCACATCGTGTCCCACGCGACGCAGCTGCTGAGCCGCCGCCAGTCCAGCAGGTCCGGAGCCCACGATGGCAACCTTCTTCCCGGTGGTGCGTTTGGGCGGTTGCGGAACAATCCAGCCCTCTTCCCAGCCTTTGTCGGCAATGTGCTTTTCAATCTGCTCAATGGTCACGGAGTGGGTCTTTTTGACCTTCTCCTCGTCATCCAGCGTGTAGTAGGCGTTGAGGACACAGGAGTCCTCGCAAGGAGCCGGACAGATCCGCCCAGTAAACTCCGGGAAGTTGTTGGTGCTGTGGAGGGTGTCCAGCGCTTCACGCCAGTGTCCGCGGTAGACCAGGTCGTTCCAGTCCGGAATCAAGTTCCCCAGCGGGCAGCCGGTGTGACAGAACGGGACCCCGCAGTCCATGCAGCGGGAAGCCTGCTTGCGGATGTCCGGGATGGAGTAAGACTTGTCGTACTCGCGGAAGTCCTGGACCCGCTCCGCAATGGCTCGGCGAGGAACCGGTTGCTTCTCAACTTCCAAAAATCCGGTATCTTTTCCCATGCGCTTATCGTCGTAGTGTGGTGAAGAGTCAGGTCCGCGTTACGCCGCTTTGGCCTGAAGCTGTTCTAGGACCATGCGGTACTCAGTGGGCATGACCCGTACAAATTGAGCCAGCGTCTGCTCCCAGTTCTCGAGCAGCTTTCCGGTCTTGAGGCTCCCGGTGAGGTGGTAGTGCCGGGTCAGGGTGTCGCGGATCCAGCTCTGTTCCTCCGGATTCTGAATCGGCCCCAGCTCAACCATGCCGAGGTTGCAGCGCCCTTCAAAGCCCTGGTCTTCATCCAGCACATAGGCGATGCCTCCGCTCATGCCCGCCGCAAAGTTGCGTCCGGTCTTCCCCAGAACAATCACGTTTCCGCCGGTCATGTACTCACAGCCGTGATCCCCAACGCCTTCCACAACCGCGGTAGCGCCACTGTTCCGGACTGCGAAGCGCTCTCCGGCTACTCCGGAGAAGAAGGCCTCGCCAGCGGTGGCTCCATAGAGGACCGTGTTGCCGATGAGGATGTTTTCATCCGCCTTGAAGGAAGAAGCCTTGGGAGGGTAGATCACCATCCGCCCGCCGCTGAGGCCCTTGCCGGTGTAGTCGTTGGCGTCTCCTTCCAGCTCAAGGGTGACCCCTTTGGCCAAGAAGGCCCCAAAGCTCTGCCCTGCAGACCCAGTGAACTTGCAGTGAATGGTGTTCTCCGGAAGCCCCTTGGCGCCATGTCGCTTGGCAATGCGGTTGCTGAGCATGGTGCCCACGGCCCGGTTGATGTTGACAATGCCCATCTCAATCCGGACCGGGCGTCCCTGCTCAATGGCATCTTCCGCGCGCTCAATCAGGCGGTGGTCGATCTGCTTGTCCAGCTCATGGTTCTGCAGCTGTGTGCAGTAGCGGGTGTCGCCTTCGCTGACCGGGATCTTGTGCAGAATCGCTGAAAGGTCGACCTTCTGGGCCTTCCAGTGAGAAACATCGGTCCGCTGGACCAGCATGTCGGAGCGTCCGACCATGTCATCAAAGCGCCGGAAGCCCATCTGTGCCATCAGGGCCCGGACTTCATCGGCCACAAAGAAGAAGTAGTTGATGACGTGCTCCGGCTGGCCAATGAACTTCTTACGCAGCTCCGGATCCTGAGTGGCAATGCCGACTGGACAGGTGTTGAGGTGACACTTGCGCATCATGATGCAGCCGATGGCGACCAAAGGCGCCGTGGCAAACCCAAACTCCTCTGCACCAAGCAACGCAGCAATGACCACGTCTCGCCCGGTCTTGAGCTGACCATCCGTCTGCAACCGAACCCGTCCCCGCAGCTTGTTCATCAGCAGCGTCTGATGGGCTTCCGAGATGCCAAGCTCCCAGGGCACACCCGCGTGCTTGATGGACGTCAGCGGCGATGCACCGGTTCCGCCATCATGTCCAGCAATGGTGATGATGTCCGCATGCGCCTTGGCAACTCCGGCGGCAATGGTACCGACTCCAGCCTCTGAGACGAGCTTGACGTTGACCTTGGCATCCGGATTGGAGTTCTTCAGGTCAAAGATGAGCTGCGCCAGGTCTTCAATGGAGTAGATGTCATGGTGCGGCGGCGGTGAAATCAGCGTCACACCTGGGGTGGAGTGCCGAACCTTGGCAATGTACTCGCTGACCTTCTTGCCGGGAAGCTGTCCGCCCTCTCCAGGCTTCGCGCCCTGAGCCACTTTGATCTGCAGCTCAATGCAGTTGGCCAGGTAGTGAATGGTGACGCCAAAGCGTCCAGAGGCCACCTGCTTGATCTTGCTGATCGGCCAGTCGCCGTTTTCCTGGTGATGGAAGCGGACTTCGTCTTCGCCGCCCTCGCCACTGTTCGAGCGAGCGCCAATGCGGTTCATGGCCACAGCAAGGGTCTCATGCGCCTCCTGGCTGATTGACCCCAGCGACATGGCCCCGGTGGCAAAGCGCTTCACAATCTCAGCAGCAGGCTCCACTTCATCCAGCGAGACGGCCTTGACGTTGGTCCGGAACTCTAGGAGCCCCCGGGGTGTCGAGAAGCGTCGGGTCTGGTTGTTCGCCAGCTCCGAGAAGCGTTGGTAGGCGTCCAGGTTTTTGTTCTGAGAGGCTTTCTGCAGCAACTCCGTGGAGAGAGGATTGATCTGGTGGTACTCTCCTCGACGACGCCAAGCGTACTGTCCGCCGACGTCCAACGTCCGAACCGTGTCCGGAGTCTCATTGTAAGCGGCTTCAAAGCGCAACAGGCACTCACGTCCGAGCTCCTCTAGGCCCACTCCGCTGATGCGCGAGGGTGTTCCGGCGAAGTACTCCCGGACCACCTCTTCATTGAGGCCAATGGCTTCAAAGATCTGGGCACCGTTGTAGCTCTGCAGCGTGGAGATGCCCATCTTGGCGAAGACCTTGAACATGCCCTTCCGGATCGCCTTCAGGTAGTTCGTGATGGCCTTGTCGAGGGAGAAGTCCTCCGGCAGAACGCCTTCACGGATCATCTGCTCCAGGGTTTCAAACGCAAGGTAGGGATTGACGCCGCTGGCGCCATAACCAACGAGGAGGCAGAAGTGAGCAATTTCACGGGCCTCACCGGTTTCCACCACCAGGCTCGCCTGATGCCGGAGGCGTTTGCGGATGAGGTGATGGTGCACCGCCCCAACCGCCAACAAGGCGGGAATTGGCAGCGTCTCCTGCTCGGTGCCTCGGTCGCTGAGCACCACCAACTGAGCGCCCTGCCGAACCGCCTCTTCTGCACGTGTGCAGAGGTCATCCAAAGCCGCCTTCAGTCCCTGTGTGCTGGTGAAGTGCATGGGCAGCGTTGCTGCCGCACAGTCCCGGTGCTGGATTTCCTTGATCTGTGCCAGCTGCTCGTTGGTCAGCACCGGATGATCGAGCCGGAGCATGTGAGCATGTTCCGGACCCGGGGAAAGGATGTTGCGCTGGTGTCCAAGCCGCAGGGTCAGGGACATGACCAGCTCTTCCCGGATGGAGTCGATGGCCGGGTTGCTGACCTGAGCGAAGATCTGCTTGAAGTAGTCGTACAGCAACCGAGGCTTATCGGAAAGCACCGCCAGCGGGGCATCATTCCCCATGGAGCCGGTGGCTTCTTCTCCGCGGGCAGCCATTGGCTCCAGAAGGAGGTTCAGGTCCTCAGTGGTGTAGCCAAAGAGCTTCTGACGCTGGGTGAGGGTTTCCTCCTCATTGACCGGAACCGACTGAGGGGCCGGAAGGTCACCGAGGCTGAAGCTGTTTTCATCAAGCCACTTCTGGTACGGCTGAGACGAGCACAGCTGGTGCTTGATTTCCGTGTCGTCAATGATGCGGCCCTCTCGGGTGTCAACCAGGAACATCTTCCCGGGCTGCAGTCGCCCTTTGTGAAGGATCTTCTCTGGCGCAATCTCCACAGCGCCGACCTCAGAGGCCATGATGACCAAGTCATCTTTGGTGACCACGTAGCGGGCCGGACGGAGGCCGTTTCGGTCTAGGGTCGCGCCAATCTGGATGCCATCGGTGAAGGCCATGGCAGCCGGGCCATCCCACGGCTCCATCAGGTGCGAGTGGAACTCGTAAAAGGCGCGCTTCTCAGGAGAGATGTCGGCGTTTCCTTCCCAAGCTTCCGGAACCATCATCATCATCGCATGCGGCAGCGAGTAGCCCGACTGCACCATGAATTCCAAGACGTTGTCGAAGCACGCCGAGTCACTGCCCCGTGGCACAACGATCGGCATCAGCTCCTGCGTGTCGGCATACAACGGAGATTCTAGGGCGCCTTGGCGAGCCCGCATCCAGTTGATGTTGCCCCGCAGCGTGTTGATCTCCCCATTGTGGGCCAGGTAGCGGAACGGCTGGGCTAGGTCCCAACGGGGGAAGGTGTTGGTTGGAAAGCGCGTGTGGGCCAGCGAAATGGCGCTTTGGTAACGCTCGTCCGCCAGGTCCGGATAAAATTTGTCCAGCTGCTCCGCAGTGAGCATGCCTTTATAAATGATGGTCCGGGACGACAGGCTCGTGGTGAAGAAGTCCAGCTTGTCGCTGAGGACGCTCCGGGTCTGCTTGCGGGCGACAAAGAGGCGGCGCTCCAGCGTCTCTGTATCTAGGTTGCCTTCCACTGGTGCTAGGAACAGCTGCCGAATGACAGGCATCGCTTCGGCAGCCTGCTTGCCAACGTAACGGTTGTCGGTGGGCACGGTTCGCCACCCGAGCACCCGGAGCCCCTGCTCCACCACGGTGCTTTCCACCATTTCGCCACAGTGCAGGCGGTCTTCTCGGCTCTGAGGCAAGAAGATCGTCGCCACGCCATACTGACCCGCGTCCGGAAGCTCGAATCCTAGGGCCGCACACTCCTCCTTGAAGAAGTCATGCGGAATCTGTGTCAGGATGCCTGCCCCGTCCCCTGTCTCCGGATCAGCGCCCAGGGCTCCCCGGTGGTTGAGGTTGCACAAGAGGCGGAGCCCCTGCCGGACAATCTCATGGGACTTTTCGTTCTTCAGGTGGACGATGAATCCGACCCCGCAGCTGTCATGCTCAAAGGTTGGATCGTACAGCCCTTGTTTTTCAGGGTAGGCATGCTTCATAAGAATCCATTCATTCTCAGTGATTGTTCCGGGCTTGTCGGGACCAGCCGACAGGTTGCTATGAATCCGAGGATCCCGAGCGGGGGTTTGGAAGCAGGAGCGGACTGTTTGACGACCGGCTTCCACCACAGGTTGCTTCGGGAAATTGTTCTTACGGTGGGACGATGTTGACGCCAGACTTCAGTCCCCTAGGCTCCTGCTCGCGTGGTGGTGCGGAGGGGGAATTCTGGGCTCCCGAGCTTTTAGGAACTAATTTTTATAGCACTGAAGGGGCCGGAAATCAAATTCAATCCAAGGCCGGTCTGCAGAAGTTGCCTTGAGCTCAGAAACCCAGTATGATGGCCCCTTTTTGAGAGTATTTTCTTCTTTCTTGATAGAAAGCCATGCCCCCCTCGCCCCAACCTCCCTTCCCTGGATTCTTCCTGGCTGGCACTCAGAGCAGCAGTGGGAAGACGACCCTGGTGGCCATGCTGCTGGCAGCATTACGGGAGGCCGGGTACCCGCTTCAGCCCTTCAAGGTGGGTCCAGACTTCATTGATCCCGGATACCATCGGTTTTATGCGGAGGCGCCTTCTGTCAACCTCGACGCATGGATCATGGGAGAAGCCGCCGTTCGCGAAACGGCCGCCCGCCTGACGGAGGATGCCCTCGGCGTAGGAGAGGGCGTGATGGGACTCTTTGACGGGGCCAACCCGGATAATGATGCCGGAAGCACTCTGGAGATTGCACAGTGGCTGAACTGGCCGGTGGTGCTGGTGGTCCCGGTGGCGCATGCAGGACGCTCCGTTGTCTCCAGCATCCGGGGCTTTCTCCACGATGCAGGCCCCGGGCGGATCATCGGGGTGATCCTCAACCAGGTCAGCAGCGACGGGCATGCACGCTACCTCAAGCAGGCCTGCCAGGACCTAGAGGTTCCGGTGCTGGGAATGCTTCCACGGGACCCGCTTCTGGAGTGGCCGGAGCGGCACCTGGGGCTCCGTTCCAGTACCGAGCAACCCCTTCCTCCCGCGTCTCAACTGGCTCGCTTAGCCCGCAAGCACCTCGACTTTGACACCCTGCTGTCCCTGTTGCGGCGCCCTGTTCCTGCGGCACCCATCCGCCCCGCGCCATCGTTCACCCGACGCAAGCGCGTGGGGGTCGCGCAGGATGAGGCCTTTCACTTTTACTACCAGGCGAACCTAGACTGGTTGGAGCAGGAGGGAGTGGAGGTGGTGCCGTTTTCTCCGTTGACGGACGCTCAGCTGCCCTCCGACCTCGACGCGCTGATTCTCGGAGGCGGATTTCCGGAAGTCTTTGCTGAGCAGATGGCTTCGAACGTTTCCATGCGCCAGGAGCTCCGGGAAGCCCTTGCTGCAGGAACGCCCTGCTATGCCGAGTGCGGAGGCCTGATGCTGCTCGCCGAGCACCTGCACACCAGTGCCAAACAGAGCTTTCCCATGGTGGGAACCATTCCGGGCAACATCCGGATGACTTCAAGCCTCCAGCACTTTGGCTACTGCCGTGCGCAGCTCGAAGGATTTGCCGAAGCCCGGGGGCATGAGTTCCACCACTCCGAGTGGCTGGAAGAGGCCGCACTGGCAAATGCTTGGGAAGTGACCCGGCACTCCACCGGACAGACCCGACGCGAGGGATTCCGGATCCACCACCTCCACGCGTCCTACGTCCACCTGCACTTTTCACAGGCTCCGGAGCTGATGCGCGCGTTGCTGAAGCTCTCATGACGCAGGCGAGTTGATGCTTGCGATTGATGCCAATTTCCCGCATCTTACCGTTCCGAAACTTTTAGATGGAATTTCAACTATGACGATCGCTCAAACTTCTGCTTCTTCAGTCTCCCTCCGCCTGCGTCTGGCTGTGGCCCTAGGGTTGGCCGGCATTGGCCTGCTGTCCTTAGTTGGCTTTGCTCAGGGGACCAATTCGGTTGTTCACAACGCCGCCCACGACACCCGTCACGCCTTCACCTTCCCCTGCCACTAATGGGGTCACTGGGGTGGGGGCTGATCCGGACAGTTCTGCTGGCGGGATTACTCGCCGGTAGCGTGACCAGCCTCTTGCAAGAATTTCGCGTTACCCCACTTCTGCTGGAGGCAGAGCGCCTGGAACAGAGCTTTGTCCACGTGCATCCGGACGGAAGTCAGCACGTCCATGAATGGACTCCGGAAAACGGCTGGGAACGTCGCGGCTGGACCGCCGTGGCCAACGTGGTCACCGGCTGGGCCTTTGCGTTTTTGCTGGCGGCCGGCATGCTCTGGCGGGGAAGGCCCCTGACCGTTTCCGCTGGGATCACCTGGGGGCTGCTCGGGTTTGTCGCCTTTGCCGTTGCTCCAGCGCTCGGGTTGCCTCCGGAGTTGCCCGGCATGGCCGCTGCCGATCTTTCCGACCGCCAGGTGTGGTGGCTCGGAACCGTGGTCGCCAGTGTCGCAAGCTTGGTGTTGCTGATAGAAGGTCCCTCTCCTTGGCTCCGGGTTGCCGGAGGGCTACTGCTACTGCTGCCTCACGTGCTTGGAGCCCCGCATCCGCTCACATCAGAAAGCACCGTTCCCCCTGAGCTTTCCGCCCAGTTTGCGGTGGCGTCACTGGTGACCTCTGCAGGATTCTGGGCCACCCTGGGCGCCTTCTGTGGCTGGCAGATGCAACCCGTGCTGGAGCACCTTCAGGAGCGGATCCCGGCCCCACATACCTTCTCTTAACCCATTCGCTTTTCCTGTGACCATGTTCCGTTCTGACTTCCTGGATGCTGTTGGCAACACCCCTCTGATCAAACTCCGGAAGGCGTCTGAGCTCACCGGCTGCACCATTTTGGGAAAAGCCGAATTCATGAACCCCGGAGGCTCGGTGAAGGACCGGGCGGCCAAGGCGATTGTGCTGGATGCTGAAAAGCAGGGCCTGCTGAAGCCCGGGGGAGTGATTGTCGAGGGCACTGCCGGAAACACCGGAATCGGCCTGGCACTGGTGGGAAACGCCCGCGGCTACCGAACCGTGATTGTGATTCCGGAGACGCAGAGTCAGGAGAAGAAGGACATGCTGCGTCTCTGTGGTGCCGACCTGCGGGAGGTCCCTGCGGTTCCGTACCGGGACCCCAATAATTATGTCAAGTACTCTGGAAGGCTTGCAGAAGAGATGGCGGAAACGGAGCCCAACGGAGTCATCTGGGCCAACCAGTTCGACAACGTCGCCAACCGACAGGGGCACCTGGAGACCACCGGTCCGGAAATTTGGGAGCAAACCAACGGCACCGTGGATGCCTTTACCTGCGCCGTCGGCACCGGAGGTACCCTGGCAGGAACCGGCATGGCACTGAAGGCGTTCAAGTCCGATCTTGTGGTGGCACTCACGGACCCAATGGGCGCGGCCCTCTACAACTTTTATCAGCACGGAGAGCTGAAGGCCGAAGGGGGGTCCATCACCGAAGGCATCGGCCAGGGACGCATCACAGCCAACCTAGAAGATGCTCCAGTCGACCTTGCTTTTCAGGTGACCGATGAGGAAGCGCTTCCGATCGGGTTCGACCTCATCCGAGAGGAAGGCTTGGTGCTCGGAGGTTCTGCCATGATCAATGTGGCAGGAGCCATTCGCCTGGCTCAGGAGCTGGGGCCTGGCAAAACCATTGTCACCATCCTCTGTGACTCAGGCACCCGTTACCAGTCCAAGCTCTTCAATCCGGAGTTCCTGCGCTCCAAGAACCTCCCGGTTCCGGAGTGGATGGCTTGATTCCGTTCCGTGTCTTCTCCTGAAAGTGCTCCTGCAGAAAGTCCAGCAGCACCTTCACCTTGGGCTGAAGCAACCGCCGGCTTGGGTAAACCGCATACACGCTGCCAAACGGCCCTTGCCATTCTGGAAAGAGGCGGATCAGCTGTCCTGCTTCCACATGAGGCCGCGCCATGAAGTACGGCAACACCCCATACCCCAACCCCTGAAGAATTCCCTGCAACGCCCCCGAAAGGTCGTCTGTGGTGAGCTGCCCCTGCGGCCGTAGCGTGACCTGCTCCTGCTGGTGCATGATTTCCCACTCCGGAGGCTCGTTCCGTGGCTGAAACACGACCACGCCCAAACCGTTGAGCTGCTCTGGATGCGTCAGACCCGGATGCTTCTCCACCCAGTCTGGGCTTGCATACAGCTCCACCGGAATGGTCCCCAGCGGACGGGCAATGAACGACGAATCGCTCAGGGACTGCACCGCCCGAATCGCCAAATCAAACTGCTCCTCAATTAAGTTGACCACCCGCTGCGTGCAGTTCAGCTCCACCTTCAGCTGCGGGTAGGCCTTGAGGAACTCGGCCACCAGCCCGGAAATGACCACTGCGCCGAGATCGACGGGTGCCGTCACCCGAATCACCCCCTTGAATTCATCCTGCATGCCCTGGAGGGCGTGCGTCGCGTCCTCCAGCTCATCCAACAGATTCTTGCAGCGCTGAAAGTACAGGTGCCCGGACTCAGTCAGCTGAACCTGACGGGTGGTGCGGTCCAAGAGACGAACCCCTAGCGTTTCTTCCAGTGTGCGCAGGTCTCGGCTGACCTGAGAGCGGGGCCGCTTGAGCCGTTTGGCTGCCGCACTGAAGCTGCGTTCCTCAGCAATGCGGATGAAGGTGAGGACGTGATTCAGGTTCATGAGAAGCCCCACGCAGGGTCGGAGATGGAGGGAAGCCGCAGACAGTGCGAAGCCGGCAGATTCCGGAACGCACCTGAGGTTCCGGTGGAAAAAGAAGTGTAGCCACGTCCTCTGACAAACAAAAGTGCGGTTTGACTGCAGGGCTGCAGTTCAGTAGCCTTGAAATTGGCCCCTTTGATCAGGAGCTGTTTTTCCTCCCAACCCGTGAAGCCCGTCCTCAGGTGAGAGATTTTGCACAACTGCTGAAGCGTTGGCTCCTGCAAGAGGAGTGGTTTCGGAAGCCGCTTCTTCTCCGTGGGGAGGCAAGCGCATGAGTCTCCCGCAGTTTGTCACCATTGATATTGGAACCAGTAGCGTCCGTGCGGCCATTGTACAAAGCGACGGGCAGGTGCTGGCGTGGCATGCGGTGCCTCATGTCCCTTTGACTCCTGCGCTCGGATGGTTTGAGCAGGATCCGGAAGACTGGTGGCAGAGCACCTGCCAGACCGTTCAAGCCGTGCTTCAGGAGCCTGGAGTGATGCGCACACGCCTGCAGGCAATCGCGGTGTGTGGCCAAATGCACAGCCCTGTCCCCATTGATGCCGCTGGGCAAGTGCTCCAGAAACGGGTGCAGCTGTGGAACGACAAGCGTCCCTACCCGCAGGTGCTGGAGTTCCTCAAGGACCCGGAGGCGTCGCGCCTCTGTCGTCAGCAGGGCAACCCCGCGGCCTGTGCCTGGAGCGCATTTAAGCTGGCGTGGATGCGTCAGGAGCAGCCGGAGGTGCTCCAGCAGGCGGATCAGTTCCTCTCCCCCAAGGACTTCGTTAACTTTCGCCTCACCGGCGTTCCGGCGACCGACCTCAGCGAGGCGTCCGGGAGCTTCTTTCTGAACCAAGCGCAGCGCGTTTATGATCCGGAGGTTGCGGAACGGTTTGGGGTGCAGCTTCGTCAGCTTCCCGAGATTCACCCCGCGGAATCTGTCATTGGAACCCTCACCGCGTCTGCAGCAGAAGTGACCGGGCTGCCTCAGGGCCTCCCGGTGGTGACAGGGTGCGGAGACTTTCCCGCCGCACTGTTGGGTTCCGGGGTCTGCGAGGTGGGACAGAGCGCAGACATTACCGGCACCTCCACCCTGCTGGCGACGCTGGTTGCAACCCCAAGCTTCAACCCTAAGGTGGGGCATTTGCTCAGTGCCACCGGGGACTGGATCCAGTTTGCCGTCTTGGATGCCGGAGGAGAGAGCATCCGCTGGGTCAAGAGCCTCTTTGGCGATGCTTCCGGGTGGGAAGACCTGAGCGCTCGCGTTGAAGCGGTGGAGCCCGGTGCCTCCGGACTGCTCTTCCTTCCGTATCTCAATGGAGAGCGGCTGGGAGGCATTGTGAACTCGCGGGCCCAGTTTTTTGGCATGACTCCTCTGCACACGCCCGCTCACTTCTATCGCGCCGTGATGGAAGGGGTCGCCTTTGCGGCCAGACGCAGTTTGGGCACGCTCGACGCCTTCCCCACCGCCCTGACGGTGAGCGGTGGCGGGGCCCAGAGCGACGCGTGGCTTCGACTCAAGGCTTCCATTTACCAACTTCCTCTGCAGTGCCCGCACCACGTTGAGAGCAGCATCATGGGAAACGCCGTCCTTGCCGGAGTCGGGAGCGGCGTCTTTCCCGACCTGCGTACGGGAGTGAAGCAGGTGGTACGTCTGAACACGGAGGTTCGACCTCAGGTATCAGAGGCTGCTTTTTACAACCGGCAGTTTGAAGTCTTCGACGCCCTGTACCGCTCCGGTCAGCCGCTCTTTTCCCTTCTCGACTCCCTTCAGGATCCCTCATGAAGCTCAGTGAACTGAACCGCTCCGATCTGGTCATCCGGACGGCCTGGCTGTACTACACTTATGGCCTGACGCAGGAGGAAATTTCGAAGCAGCTCAACCTCTCCCGGCCCATGGTCCAGCGGATGCTGGCGCAGGCCATGAATGAGGGATTCATCAAGATTCGCATTGACCACCCGTTGGTCGATTGCCTGGAGCTGGAGAAGCGGCTGATGGAGCGGTACGCGCTCAGGCTGTGCCGCGTCTGCCCCGCCCCGGATCCTTCTCCAGATCAAGTGATGCCGGGACTGGCGGTGCTCGGTGCTGCAGCAATGGAGGAGTTCCTCCGGAGCACCACTCCTCTCACCATGGCGCTCGGGACCGGACGCACCCTCAAGGCATGCGTCCAGGCCATTGGGACGCTCGATGGTGCTCACCACCGAATCGTTTCGCTGGTGGGAAACCTCAAGCAAGATGGCTCGGCCAGCCCCTTTGATTCGGTGATGACGCTCGCGGACAAGATCGGCGCCGAGCGCTTCTTCCTCCCGGCGCCAGTCCTGGCCACAAGTCCCAAGGAGCTGAAGACTTTGCAGCAGCAGTCGATCTACCGGAACGTCCTGCAAATCGCCGAGCAGGCTGATGTTTCGTTCATCAGCATGGCCGGGCTCTCGAAGCAATCGCCTCTCTTTGTCGACGGCTTCATTACGGAAGCAGAGATGCAGGAGGCTCTGGAACAAGGAGCCGTCGGTGAGTTCTTGGGGAAGATCTACGGACAGGATGGCCAACTGCTGGACATCAACCTCAATCGCCGGGCAGCAGGCGCCACGTTTCCCTCTCCCGTCACCCGTACCGTGATTGGTGTTTCCGGAGGACACAACAAGCACCTGGTGGTCCGGAAGATCCTCCAAGGCCGCTGGATCAACGGCCTCATCACCGATGAACACACGGCTCGCTACCTGATTTCGTCCTGATCGTTTTTTTCTTGACACCCCCATTCAGGGACGATATTGTTCTAATCAATTATTCACTTATGATCATTTGATCCCATCGTGAATGGTCAGATCATGAGTGATGATTGGATCAGCCCCTTCAAGTGAGACAGGGAGGATCCAGCCGATTTCGGGTAGTTTTTGTCAAACGGGAACCCGTGCTCGCTCAGCACTTCGGTCGAGAAACCCGCACCCTTGAGGGGTATCGCGGAGACGGCCTCGGCGAAAGCGTAACGTGCGGTTTCAGAAAACGACATAAATATCAAAATCTTAAATGAAAGAGAGGAGGATCTGAGGAAACTTTTTTTACACGCGTAAAAATTTATTGACATTTTTTGTGACCAAACTAACAATGTCCTGCACGTCACGCTTGCACGACGTTTTTTGTTAACATGAACAGGAGACTCTCATGAGGAAAAAAATGTTGGTTGCTGCAACAGCAATCGCATCCCTTATTGGTTTCAGTGCTCAGGCAGAGGAACTGACCATTGCAACGGTGAACAACTCTGACATGATCGTGATGCAGAAGCTGGCCCCGAAGTGGGAGCAGGCTACAGGCAACAAGATCAACTGGGTTGTGCTGGAGGAAAATGTCCTTCGTCAGCGAACGACCCAGGACATCGCCACGAATGGTGGATCCTTCGACATCATGTTCATTGGTGCGTACGAGACCCCAATTTGGGGCGCCAACGGTTGGTTGACCCCACTGAACGACTTTGCCGATGATGCCGAATACGATGTGAACGACATCTTCCAGCTCGTAAGAAACGGTCTGTCCGCAAACGGCAACCTCTACGCGGTGCCGCTGTATTCTGAAACATCGTTTACTTACTACCGCACGGATGTCTTCCAGAAGGCCGGCCTCACCGTTCCGAAGGAGCAAATCACCTACACAGAGTTCGAGGACATGGTTTCCAAGGTCCACGATCCTGACAATGGGATTTACGGCACCTGTCAGCGCGGTAAAGCTGGCTGGGGTGAAAACATGGCTTTCGTTGGGACCCTTGCGAATGCATTTGGTGCCCGCTGGTTCGATGAGAACTGGCAGCCACAACTGGAATCTCCCGAGTGGAAAGCCGCGATCACGTACTACGTGGATTTGATGACCAACTACGGACCTCCTGGGGCAACCGCAAATGGTCACAATGAAAACCGAGCCCTGTTCAAGGATGGCAAGTGTGCGACTTGGATTGATGCGACCTCCGCTGCGAACGATGTGCGCAATCCGGCCACTTCTTCTGTCGCCGACAAAACCGACTTCTTCCAAGCTCCGAAGCAGGCCACTGCAAAAGGAACGGGCTGGTTCTGGTCTTGGGCGTTGGCAATCCCAGCAAGTTCCACCAAAGCGGACATTGCAAAAGACTTCCTGAAGTGGGGAACCTCGAAAGAGTACTTCCAAATGGTTGGTGAAACTGAAGGTTGGGTGGCTGTGCCAAGCGGAACCCGTGCTTCCATTCACGATGACCCCCGCCTGTTGAAAGCGGCTCCGTTTGCCGCAACCATCAAGGATGCAATCTTCTCGGTTGATCCTGCAGACCCCTCACTGCTCCCGGTTCCGTACACCGGTGTTCAGTTTGTTGCGATTCCTGAGTTCCAAGGGATTGGTAACTACGTTGGACAGCAGGTTGCTGCGGCACTCGCAGGCTCGCAAACAGTGGAAGAAGCTCTGGCCAACAGCCAGAAGTTTGCCCTGCGCGAGATGACCAAAGCAGGTTACTACAAGTAAGAGTAAGGAGTGCGGGTCGATCTGTGAGGGTCTGCCCGCTTTCTTGAAAATTCCAGTAACTTTTCAGCACCCCCTCCTCTGCTCTCTGAGGAGGGGGACGCTCAAGGAAAAGCGTGATCTGTTGATCAAAGATCAGCACTTCGCCACCATTCGCGCCTGCTGCTCTTCCCTCAAAAAGCAGAATCAATCCATCCTCAGCGCGCTTGAGAGCCTCTTCCTTGGCAAAAACGTTCTCTCAAGTTCATCCGTGAGTTTCCCTGCTGAACAGTTATAAATTCCGATCCAACGATTGACATGGCAACCAAAGCCTCCCGCACCGCTGCGAGGATGATGATTTCACCAGCTGTCCTGCTTCTGCTCGGCTGGATGATCATACCGCTTGCGTTGACGCTGTATTTCTCGTTTCTGAGATATAGTCTGATCACGCCGAGTGGAAATCCCTTCGTAGGGTCTGAAAACTACTACTGGTTTGTCACCGATCCGAGTTTCAGCGCGGCAATGACCAACACGTTACTGTTGGTCGGTGGTGTCCTGCTGATCACGGTCATCGGAGGGATCTTGCTTTCCTTGCTGCTGGATCGGCCCATGTTCGGGCAGGGTGTGATCCGGATCATGGTCATCGCTCCTTTCTTTGTGATGCCAACCGTCTCGGCCCTGGTCTGGAAAAATATGTTCATGAATCCGGTGAATGGAATCTTTGGACGTCTAGCAACGGGTCTGGGATTTGAGGCTGTAGATTTTTTCGGCCAAATTCCGTTGATCTCCATCACTGTGATTGTCAGCTGGCAGTGGCTTCCCTTTGCCACCTTGATCCTGTTTACTGCGCTGCAGTCGTTGGATCAGGAGCAGCTTGAAGCTGCAGAGATGGATGGGGCAAATTGGCTGAACCGTTTCTGGCACATCATGCTGCCACACTTGTCCCGAGCGATCACGGTCGTGATCCTGATTCAAACGATTTTCCTACTTTCAATCTTTGCCGAAATTCTTGTCACCACGAACGGTGGGCCTGGTACAGCAACAACAAACCTCACCTACCTGATTTATGTGTCCTCGTTACTACAGTTCGACGTTGGCATGGGAAGCGCTGGTGGTGTGATTGCAATCATTTTGGCTAACATCGTTGCAATCTTCCTGATGCGGATGATTGGCAAGAACCTAGACGCATAAGGGGGACTCTATGGCACGTGCAGTTCCAAATACAGTCAAAGCGGCGAATACCGCGGTTGCAGGGCTGATTGGTTTTCTGCTGTTTTTTCCAATTCTGTGGATCCTGATTCTGTCTTTCAAAACGGAGGAAGATGCGATCCGAGCTCCGTTGGAAGTACTGTTCAGCTCCGGCTGGACCTGGGAAAGCTTCAGCACTGTTCAAGCACGATCTGATTACTTCAAGCACTTCTCAAATTCAGTCATCATTTCGCTCGGATCGACGTTTCTTGGTTTGTTAGTTGCCATTCCCGCAGCCTGGTCCATGGCATTTGTACCAGCCAAGCGAACCAAAAATGTTTTGATGTGGATGTTGTCCACAAAAATGCTGCCTCCTGTTGGCGTACTGGTGCCGATTTACCTGATTTTCCGTGATACGGGCCTCTTGGATAGCCGTCTGGGATTAACCATTGTGTTAATGCTGATCAACTTACCGATCATCGTCTGGATGCTGTACACCTATTTTCGAGAGATCCCCAATGAGATCCT
This sequence comes from uncultured bacterium, assembly GCA_965662235.1. Taxonomy (GTDB): domain Bacteria; phylum SAR324; class SAR324; order SAR324; family NAC60-12; genus JAYPUA01. Next base: position 10,611 of record CBFIGY010000019.1, on the reverse strand, counting down.
AGAAGCGGCACGAATGGATGGGGCCTCACTGCGGAATGAGATCATTTACGTCCTGACGCCAATGGCGGTACCAGGCATGGCCTCGACGGTTCTACTCAACATCATTCTGGCTTGGAACGAGGCGTTCTGGACGCTCAACCTAACAGCAGCACAAGCGGCCCCCCTTACCGCTTTTATCGCGAGCTATTCCAGCCCGGAAGGATTGTTCTACGCCAAACTCAGTGCGGCCTCAGTCATGGCGATCGCACCGATCCTGATCATGGGTTGGTTCAGCCAAAAACAACTTGTTCGCGGACTAACTTTTGGTGCGGTGAAGTAAGGAAACATTATGGGACAAATTACTCTCAAGCAAGTTAGTAAAAAATTTGACAACATCACTGTCATCCCACCACTCAATCTTCAAATTGAAGATGGGGAGTTCGTCGTGTTCGTGGGGCCTTCTGGTTGTGGCAAGTCAACGCTACTTCGATTGATTGCCGGACTGGAAGATGTCACTGAAGGAAGCATTTTGATTGATGGGCAAGATGCCACTACGCTTCCCCCTGCCAAGCGTGGACTCGCAATGGTTTTTCAAAGCTATGCGCTCTATCCGCACATGAGTGTCCGCAAGAATATCGCTTTTCCTCTACGCATGGCGGGTGTGGGGAAGGAAGAACAGGCCCGGCGGGTCGAATCCGCAGCGAAGGTCTTGAACCTGACCGACTACCTTGATCGCAAACCAGGGCAACTGTCGGGTGGGCAGCGTCAACGGGTTGCCATCGGGAGAGCGATCGTTCGGGAGCCCGGAGCCTTTCTATTTGATGAGCCCCTATCCAATCTTGATGCGGCGTTACGAGTGGGGATGCGTCTGGAAATCAGCGAGTTGCATAAGCGCCTTGCGACCACCATGATTTACGTGACACATGACCAAGTTGAGGCAATGACCATGGCGGATAAGATTGTGGTCTTGAATGCCGGTGTCATCGAACAAGTGGGGTCACCACTTGAACTGTACCGCGCGCCCAAAAACCTGTTTGTTGCGGGCTTTATCGGTTCGCCAAAAATGAATTTTATTGAAGGTGAAAGAGCTGGCGAGCACGGTGCCCACACCATTGGCATCCGACCCGAGCATATCGACGTTTCGGAAACGGATGGGAGTTGGAAAGGGACCGTTGGCCTCTCTGAACATTTGGGTTCGGATACGTTTTTCCATATTCACGACGCTAGCCTGCAGCATCCTCTCACAGTTCGCGTCAGTGGTGAGGTCGGTTTCTCTCATGGAGACACCATCTACATGACGCCAAAGCTCAACATGATTCATAAATTCAACGCTCAAGGAAATAGGATCGAATGAAACGCCTAGAGGGAAAGTCTGCCCTGATCACAGGAGCAGCACGGGGAATTGGTCGCAGCATCGCAGAAGCCTACATTCGCGAAGGGGCTCATGTGATGATCGCCGACCTGCTGGCTGATGAAGCAAAAGCCGTGGCGGAAGAGTTGGGACCCCAGGCTCGGGGCATACAGATGGACGTTACCCGCCAGGACTCCATCCAGGAAGTCGTGAATGCCACAGAAGCGGCCTTTGGAGGCATTGACCTGCTGGTCAACAACGCCGGGGTCTTTGACATGTGTGCTCTGGATGAAATTACGGAAGAGCGCTACCGTCGTCAGTTTGACGTCAACGTTGCAGGAACGCTCTTTACCTGCCAGGCCGCCGTGCCGTCCATGATCAAGCGCGGTGGCGGGGCCATCATCAACTTTTCCTCTCAGGCCGGACGCCGGGGCGAACCGTACGTGTTGCTCTACTGCGCCACCAAGGCTGCGATCATCAGCGTCACTCAGTCCCTGGCCCTGGAGCTCGCTCCGCACCAAATCCGGGTGAATGCCATTGCTCCCGGAGTGATCGACACCCCGATGTGGGATCACGTGGATTCCCTGTTCGCAAAGTACGAAAACCGTCCCATCGGCGAGAAGAAGCGCCTTGTTGGTGAAGCCGTGCCCCTCGGACGCATGGGCGACCCCCGAGACATTGCCGACCCTGCGGTGTTCCTCGCCTCAGACGATGCCCGGTACATCACCGCTCAAACCTATAATGTGGACGGCGGGAACTGGATGAGCTGACACCACTCCTCCTTTCCCGCTCAGGACGTCAGAAACCAAGATGGTAATTTTCGACTGCGATGGCGTATTGCTGGATAGCGAAATCATTGCCGACCAAACCCTTCTCTCCAGTTTGGAACACTGGCTACCTGGCGTCCTCCCTCCCCATCATCCGCTGCGGCAACCTGGCGTTCTGGAAGAGTGGCTGGTTCCCACCTGTGGCAAAACCCTGCAGCAGATCCTCCAGCAGCTCTCAGAAGAAACCGGGCTGGTGATTCCCGACTCTTGGCATCACCAAATTGAATACGCCATTGAAACCGCCGTCGCCGAACAGGTGCAGGCGATTCCGGGCATCCACGAGCTGCTGAGCTCACTGGAGCAGCCCTGGGTGGTGGCGTCCAACAGTTCCTACACCCGTCTGGAAAAAACCCTCACAGCGGCCGGACTCTGGGAATTGTGCGAAGGACGGGTGTTCAGCACCGAGCCGTTCCGTCCCAAGCCGGCCCCGGACCTGCACCTGCACTTGGCAGAACAGCAGGGCGTGGACCCCCGGGACTGTGTGGTCATTGAAGACTCCCCCACCGGCGTCCAGGCGGCCTTGAGCGCCAACATGAAAGCCTACGGCTTTGTGGGAGGGCGACACATGAACGCCTTCCGGACCCAACAACTGTCTCAAACCGGCATCCAGAGCCTGCTGCATACCACCCATCAGCTTCAGGCGCTCTTACAGGCGTGAACCTCTAGACGCGAGTACACCACATGATTTCCTTATCCCTGAGCACCCTTTCCGAGCTTCCTCGCACCATCCAGCGTCCCCGCTATCAGCCGAATCAGCTGACCCCGGGAATTGTGCACATTGGCGTCGGCAACTTTCACCGCGCGCACCAGGCTCTCTACCTTGATGACCTCTTCAATCAGGGGAAGGCGCTGGACTGGGCCATCGTCGGGGCTGGGGTGCGTCCGGGAGATCATCAGATGCGGAACGCACTGGAGCAGCAGGACTGGCTTTACACAGTGGTAGAGGTTGAGGCTGAAGAGAAGCAGGCCCGGATCAATGGAGCCATGACCGGGTTTGTCCCGGTGGAGTCAAAGAACCAGTCCCTGATCCAGCAGATGATCCGCCCGGAAATTCGCATTGTCTCGCTCACTGTGACTGAAGGCGGTTACTGCATCAACCCGGCAACAGGACGGTTTGATCCAGAACACCCGGAGATCCGCGCAGACGTTCAGAATCCCACTCAGCCTCAGAGCGTCTTTGGGGTCCTCCTCCGGAGCCTCCACCTGCGTCGAGAAGCTGGGCTGCCTCCCTTCACCGTGATGTCCTGTGACAACCTCCCCGGCAACGGTGAGGTGACCCGGAACGCGGTGCTCGGGTTGGCTCGTTTGCAGAACCCCGAACTCGCCCAGTGGGTCGAGCAAGAGGTGGCCTTTCCCAACGGCATGGTGGACCGCATTACCCCAGCCACCAGCTCCCTGGAGCGTCAAACGCTTGCGCAGCACTACGGGGTTCAGGACAACTGGCCGGTCTTTTGTGAACCCTTCCGGCAGTGGGTGCTGCAGGATCACTTTCCCCAGGGGCGCCCGCCGTTTGAGGAAGTCGGAGTGACCTTCACCGAGCACGTGGAGGCTTTTGAGTTCATGAAGATCCGCATCCTCAACGGGGGCCACGCAGCCATTGCCTATCCTGCAGCCTTGCTGAGCCTGCACCAGGTGGATGAAGCCATGCGGCACCCGCTCATTCAGGGCTTTTTGCGGAAGCTAGAAGAGGAAGAAATCATTCCCATTGTCCCACCGGTTCCGGATACGGACCTGAAGGCGTATTACCAACTCATTGAAAAACGGTTTTCCAACCCGGAGGTCAAGGACACCATTCCCCGGTTGTGCCAAGACGGCTCCAACCGGCAGCCCAAGTTCATCCTCCCCTCCACGCGAGACCGTCTGCAGCAAGGCTTGAAGGTTCCGGGTCTGGCGCTTGTCAGTGCGTTGTGGTGCCGATACTGCGCCGGTACCACCGAGTCTGGAAGTGCCATTCACCTAGATGACCCGAACGCGGCTGTGCTGGCAGAAGCAGCCTTGGCCGCTAAGGAGCGTCCGCAGGCGTTTCTAGAACTCAAGAGCATCTTCGGCGAGCTGGCAGAGGCTCCGGACTTCGTGGAAGCCTTCAGTTCTGCGCTGAAGAGCATCTGGACCGATGGCACTGCGGCCACGCTGGAACGCTACATTCAGTCCTGACGTCACGGGGTGGCCGGAGCCTGCGAACCTTCGGCCTCCTCGCCCTGCGCCCTTCCGGTCGCCAACCGCCTTCACCTTACTTCCTCCCCAGCTGACATGAAGACACGAGTCCTCCTGATCCGCCACGGCGCCACCGTGGTTTCCAGCCGTGATCCGTTTGCGGGTTCCATTGATGTGGACCTTTCAGACGAAGGACGCGCTCAGGCCGCGCAGCTCGCCAAACGCCTGCAAGCAGAACCGTTGGAAGCGCTTTACTGCAGTCCGATGGGACGGACGGTGGAAACGGCATCCATTGTCGGCGCCCCGCATGGTCTGACTCCCCTGCCAGAGCCTGGCCTCCGGGAGATTCACTACGGCAAGTGGGATGGGCTGGATAAGGCGGTGGTCGCGGAGCAGTTTGCGGAAAACTGGGCTCAGTGGCAGGAAGACCCGTATGGAACGGCTCCGGAGGGGGGAGAAGCAGGGGTGACGGTGCTCAGCCGAGCGCTTCCGGTGGTGCAACGCATTGTTGCGGCGCACCGCGGCAAGACGGTGGCGATTGTCGCCCACAAGGGCACCAACCGCCTGTTGATCAGCAGCTTGCTAGGACTGGACGTCCGTCGCTTCCGAGACCGCTTGGACCAGCACCCTGCGGCACTGAACCTACTGGAGGTTTCCCCCCACTTTCAGGTGAGGTTGGGGCTCTTCAACGACATCTCTCACTACGCCTGAAGCGTGCTCAGAGAACCGCCTGAACCTTGAGCCGGTTCTTTGCGGTTTTGCCTAAAAGGAAGTCCGGAATGTCGGCCAACGGAACCGAGTGGGAAACCAGCCGGTTCAGGTCGGAACCCACCGACTGAATGACCTCCAAAGCAGCAGGGATGTTCTGGTTGAGGGAATGGGAACCCGCCACCTTCAGCTGACGCCGGAAGATCTCAAACGGAGAAATCTCCATGCGGTAGTCAGGGGGGCAGACGCCAAAGAAGAGAATCTTCCCGCCGTTGTCAATGTAGTGGAGCAGGCTGGACGCGACCTCTGGCAAACCGGTGGCATCCACCGCCAGGTCCACGCTCTTGTGAAGCTTGGCCAGCGCCTCTGAACCAGAAGGCAGCGCCGAGAAGCCTAGGGATTCCGCCAGCTCCAAGCGACTTTCTTCAATGTCCACCACCCGGACGTTTGCCACCTTCCGGGAACGCAGGCTCATGGCCATCAGCATGCCAATGGGCCCTGCGCCAAAGACGATCGCCTCCTCGACATCTTCCGTTCCCACAGCATCCACGCCATTCAGAACACACCCGACGGGCTCTGCAAACGCTGCAATTTCAAACGGCAAATCGCCAATGGCCACCAGGTTTTCCACAGCCACCGTGCTGTACTCGGCAAAGCCTCCGTTGACGGTCACGCCGTAGGCGCCCAGTGAATCGCAGAGGTTGATCCGCCCCTTGCGGCAGGAATTACAGGTGCCGCAGCCAATGTTCGGGTCCACGACCACCCGGTCTCCAGCCTGAAAGGCGGTGACTCCGGGGCCCACTGCTTCCACCACTCCGGCGTACTCGTGTCCGGGAACAAGCGGGAAGGTGGAGTTGCCGTAGCGCCCATGCAGGATGTCAATGTCGGTGTGGCAGATGCCGCTCGCTTTCATGCGCACCAGAGCTTCTCCAGCTCCGGGCTCTTGGGGACTGATGTGGTCCATCTGAGCTTCGCCCAGGCGGTTGTAGACGACTGCTTCCATGGTGATTCTCCTTCAGGAACGGGTTGGGCCTCGGTCCAGAAAAACCTCCCGCGGGGAAGTTACTTCAGGAGGCCGCAGGCACGGTAGTAACGCTCAGCGACCCGTTGGATGTGCCGGTCGCACAGCTCTTCCGGATCGGTGGGAATGTCTGCAAATTCAAACAAACCAAAGTACTGGGGTACTAGGCCCATGGTCAAGGGCGCATGAGCGAGGTTGCCCATCAGCGTCTTGAGCGCATGGACAACGGACTCTTCTTGCCAGTAGTAGCGGATGCGGTCGCTCAGACTGAAGTGCCGGAGCCGCGACACTTCCTCAGGTGTGCCGCTGTAGTAGGCTTCCCAGTCCTGAGGGTTTCGGTCCATGGCCGCGTCCAGCACCTCCACAATGGCGGAGCGGGTTGTTGGGCAGAGACGGTCTTCAATCGCTGCCAAGGCAAAAACGGCTTCCCGGAAACGGAAGGTCAGCTCCGGTCCCACCTTGAGGAAGAAGACGTGGTGCTCCACCAACTCGGCCAGCGCAGCAGTGGGTTGATAGTCCGTGGAGTGCCCCTCAAAGGTCAGGCCCTCATACGGACGCAGCGCAGCAACGAGCTCCTGAGCAGCTGGGGGCGCAAAGCGGTGGATGCCGCTGTGGTTGAAGTCCACTCCAGGCTGTGTCACCACGGAAACCACGCGCTCCCAGGCGGAGCCAACACCAGCCTGCTCAAATGCCTCCTGGTGGGTGGCAACCGTCTCAGCGAGGCGTTCCGGAGTCGTGATCTGCAGCCCGGACATTTCCTCTGTTTCCCCTCCCGGAACCGGGACTTCCGTCCCAATGACGTAAATCAGCTCTTCCGGATGAGGCGCCGCGGCTTCAGCGACTCGGCACAGCCGAGCAGCCCGTTGTGCCACTTCGGTGAAGCTCGGACGGGCTTCTCCGCCACAGGCCATGCTGGCGTCTAGGTGGATCTTCCGGAACCCGGCCTGCGCGTAGGCCTGCACCAGCTGCTCAGCTTTTGCCATGGCCTGCTCAGCCGGCTCCTTGCGCCATGGATTCGGTCCTAGGTGGTCTCCTCCGAGCAGGAGCTGTCCGGAACGCACCCCCGTCTGCTGCGCCAACTCGTTCAACCAAGACACAAAATCCGCGGGTTTCATTCCCGTGTAGCCTCCGTCTTGGTTGACCTGGTTGCAGGTGGCTTCAATCAGCACCGGAAGGTCATGGGCGACGGCAAGCTTCAGAGTGGCGCGGAGCACCGCTTCATTGGCGGTGCAGAAGCTGGGGAGGCCGACGCGCTGGCCCTGGCGGTTTTTTGAGATGAGGTCTTGGATTTCCATGCGTCTTGGGAAGAAGCTGTTAGGCGCGGGACTGGGACTGAATCAGGTGCTGCAGGGCCTTCAGGTCAGAAGTGCCCTCCATCGGGCCTCGCTGAGTGACGGCCAGGGCACCTGCTGCGGTGGCATAGGTGAGGGCCTCCATGGTATCTCCTCCACGGAGCCAGAAGGTCGTGAAGGCGCCTCCGAAGCAGTCACCGGCTCCGGTGGGGTCCACCTCTTCCACCTGAAAGGCGGGCACGGAGTAACGTTCCGTGGCGTCGTAGTAGCGGACGCCTTCGGCTCCTAGCTTCTGGACCACGGCACGGATTCCCCGACTCAGCAGTTCCTGGATCGCCGCTTCTGTGGTGGAGGCTTCTGTGAGGAGGAAGAGCTCCTCTCCGCTTGGGAGGAAGAGGTCCGTCAGCGTAAGGATCTCGGACATTGCCTCTCGCATGCCCGCCTGCGCCAGGATTTCCTTACGGAGGTTCGGATCGAAGGAGACGGTGCCGCCCCGTTGCTTCAGGGCCCGGGCCGCCTTCAGGTTGATGTCAATGAATTCCGGACTCGACAGCGAAGAACCCATGACGTGGAGGTGATCGGTTTGGGCCAAAACCTGGTGCGCCGCTTCTCCCAGCGGAACCTGCCCACAAGCACTGTGCTTGATGTTGAAGACGAAGTCCCGGGAGCCGTCTTCACGGTAGCGGACAAACGCAGTTCCAGTGGGACGATCCGGGTGAAGGCTGATGGCCGAAAGGTCGACTCCGTCACGCTCCAGACGGTCCAAGTTCACGCGGCCAAAGTCGTCGTCACCCACTGCAGAGATGATGGCGCAGGGTTGTCCCAGTTTGGCCACTTGGTCAATGAAGATGGCCGGTGCACCAGACGGAAAGGGACCCGTCAGGGCAAGCGGCTCCCGAAAGCCGTTTCCCTGAGTGTCAGCCATGATTTCCACCAGGATTTCTCCAACGACCGTAATTTTTTCCACGACCTTTTATCCTTGTTGCACAAATTTGCGGTTTTTGACTCGATACACCGGTCCCGGACTAACCAAAAGGGCTTTCTCATAGAAATTCAGGGGGGCAGCGTACCCGCTATCGAAGTAGAGCAACGGACCTTACAAGAGTCAAGAAATAACTTTTCGCGAGTAAAGAATTTGGCTATACTCCCCGGGAATTGAGGGGAGCACGCGTGCGTTCCGGGCCTAGGGGCTCGAACATAGGCGTGGCCGGCCTCAGTCTGTACGGAACGTTACCGCAAAGGAAGGCATGAAGATCAGCACCATGGAAGAGTTTGCGACCGCCTGCGGGGTGTCGCGTCCCACCGTTTCCAAGTACTTCAATGATCCCAGCAGCGTTCGTCCGTCAACCCGGGATCGGATTGAGCAGACGCTGAAGGATCACGACTACCGTCCCAACATCTTTGCCATCAACCAAAACCGACGCCTGACCAAGAACATCGGCATCCTGGTTCCGAACCTGACGGACCCGTTTTATGCGCAGCTGGCGAAGAGCCTGGAACAGCGCTGCCTAGAAGCCGGTTACTGGCCGATCCTGATTTGCTCGCATGGGCAAACGGATCTGGAGAACCGGGCACTGGAGTCCCTGCGTTCCCTGAAGCCGGCAGGAGCCCTGCTGGCCCCGCTGGGAGGCGATTCGGATCTCATCCAGTTGGAAAAGTTTGCCAAGGAGATTCCGTCCGTCGTCTTTGACAGCGACGTCGAGATCGGAGACGCCTTTGTCGGGTCTGACAACTTTCAGTGCATTGGGTTGATTGTGGATTACCTGTGTCGAACCGGGGAGCCGCCGTGCTACTTTGACATGCCGCCGGTGAACCTGAATGCGCTCCAGCGGTGTGAAGCCTATGTGGCCGCGATGGAACGGCTGGGAAAGGAGCCTCAGGTCATCCGCCTGCAGGGGGCCGATTGGGACTTTGAGCGGGTGGGCTACGAGCAAGGGCTCCAGCTCATTGGCCAGCACCGCCTGCCCTCAGAAACGATCCTGTGCAGCAACGACCGGATCGCCATTGGCCTGCTTGCTGCCGCTTATGAGAAGGGCATCCGGGTGGGACGAGGGTACGGTTGTTCACTGCGGGTGGCTGGGCACGACGACCACCTCTGGTCTCAGTACACTGCTCCGGCACTCACCACCGTTGCCCAGAGCTACGTTTCCATTGCAGAACACAGCGTCGAGACCCTCTTCCAGATCATCCACTCCGGTGAACGGACGCCCCAACGGGAGTCCACCCTCTTTGAAGGTCGGCTCATTCTCCGGGAGTCGGCTTAGGCTTGACGGCTCCTGATGGGCAACCCGGCTTCTGGCTCACAACGTGTTGACCCGGTGCGTGCTCTCCCGTGTGATGAGTTCCCCCTTCAAAAGAACACTGTCCAGAGGCTCGTTAGGATGGCAGATCTGCTCCAAAAGCAACTTGACGGCTTGCACGCCAATTTCTTGATAAGGTTGACGAATGGTCGTCAGGGACGGGATGGAGAACTCGGCAAGCGGGATGTCATCAAACCCGACAACGGACACGTCGCGAGGAACCCGAAACCCGTGTCGATACAGGGCTGAATTGAAACCGAAGGCAACCTCATCGCAGGAACAGAAGACCGCGGTGGGACGTTCGGTGAGCGCAATCCACTCCTTGGCAGCTAGGGTCCCGGACTCCATGTTGTACTCCGTGGAGTAGTCCCAGGCGGAGGTCAGTCCGGCCTCCTGAAGAGCAGCCTGATACCCCTGAAACCGGTCAATTGCAGAAGAGGTCCGCTGGATAGGACCACTGATGTGACCGATCCTTCGGTGCCCTAATCCCAATAGGTAACGCACCACCGCACTGGCCGCGTCGCTTCCATTGACCGCCACCGTTGGTACAGAAATCCCCTCGATACGCTCATTGACCGCCACCACAGGCGGAATACGCCCCTGAACCTCTTCTTTTTGCACCGGAGACCGTCCCCCGAGGATGAGCACGCCGTCAGCTCGGTTCTGCTGAACGTAACTGAAGAGTTGACGCTCCTTGAAGGCATCATCCTCCGTGTTGGCCACCAGAATGTTGTACCCCTCCTGAGCTGCAGTCACCTCCAGCCCCCGCATCACTAGGGAAAAGAAAGGGCTGCTCACAGCAGGCACCATCACAAGAAGAGCCCCTGATCTTTTCTTCCGGAGGCTCCGAGCCGCCTCATTGACCACATAACCTGTCGTCTCAATCGCCTGCTGCACCCGCTTCAGGGTACGCTGGCTCACCACACTTGGTTGACTGAGCGCCCGACTGACGGTTGCTGTCGAGACCTGCGCATGGCGG